>NZ_JCAWED010000008.1:0-1357 GCF_059690715.1 Mucilaginibacter sp. A3364 | reverse complement strand
AAAGATTCTGTGTTGTAAAGCAAATAATATTTTACCTTTGTAATCATTAAGGCGGCTTAAGCTAGCCTGTTTAGGGCGGTACATTTTATATGTTACTGCCCTAATTTATTTTCAAGAATCTCGCGTGTCAGATATTCTTTATCATAGCTTACCTTGTTTTTACACACGATGAAAGCCAGCTCTAATAATTTACGTTGCACCGCTACGGCAGCCTTCAGTTTTATTCCGTGCCTGCTAACTAAACGCGTAAAGAATGTTTTGAACCTTTGATCTGACCGAATAGCAGCTAAAGCAGGCAAGTATAATGACTTTCGCAAATGCCGGTTACCTTGTTTAGATATTTTAGGCTTGCCTTTGACGGATGTTCCTGATTGTTTCTCTTTTACATCCAAGCCGGCATAACTTATCAGTTGCTTCTTGTTTCTGATAAGTTCAAAGCCATTCGTTTCGGCCAGGATGATTATAGCGGTTAATTTTCCTATACCGGGAATCGAGCTCAATAATTGGATACCTGAGCGTATATCCTGATCATTCTTCATGCATTCAGCGATCTCAGTTCTTATCTCTTTTTCCTGTCGAACAAGTACGTCAATACGTTCATTAAGTCTGGCAATAGCACGGTCGCTTGGAAAAGCTTCCGCTCGTTCGGCATGCAACTGGTTCTTAAGCATAGTACGTTCTTGTATCAATTGATCCCGCTCTCTGGTCAATTGTCGCAGATCTCTGAATACTTTGGCCGGACGTTTCCATTCATCGAGTCTTCGTTCTAAAGCAAAACGGCAAATAGCCTGTGAAGCACTTTTATCTGTTACCGTTCTTACATCCAGTGTACGCACATAGTTACTGATCTTATTGGGTAATAGAACGCTGATTCGTTCTTTCTCGTCTGACAGATAGTAAACTAACGGCTCATGATACACTCCGGTGGCTTCCATTGCATATTGTACAGAAATCGTAGATACAGTCTGTTTACCTACCCATTCCCGTAAACGGACAAAGCCTTTATGGTCATTGCTGAAGGTTTTGTGGGCATAAAGCTCAACTGTAGCATCGGCATCTATACGTCCAATAGTTACTACTAATTCCTTTTTGGCAACGTCAATGCCAACTGCTTGTCTAAGTAAAGTATTCATGTTGTTCTTGTTATTAGCTAACAAACAATCATCCTTCTGCGGCTTTACTCCTGGTCGGATATTCTGACTATAGCGCACCTGCGATACGTCTTACATTCTGTACTACCTCTAAAGGACGAGCAAAGAAGGGGCAGTATCTTTGTGCGTGTATGTCATGACGACTACTTGTAACCAAACCTGCTCCCGTTCCTTGTCGCTTGTTATCTTTTACAAACATAGGAGTA
>NZ_JCAWED010000007.1:0-2408 GCF_059690715.1 Mucilaginibacter sp. A3364 | reverse complement strand
TGCTGGTCGGTAATGATGTATTGGTTTTGTAAGGTTCCGCTATTTGAAAGAACGCGCCCTTCGGGGGTACCGAAGTATACTAAGTTAGTGTTTTCGTAAACAAAGGTGGGGTTTGGGAAATGAAAAAGCCCAACCGTTTGGTTGGGCTTTCTTTTTTTAGAACTCTCAATAATTATCACGCAACAGAGTTAGTGGCCTATTTTCTCAAGTTCTTTCTGAATATTACTCGTTTCTAGCATCTCTAGTAGTCGAGGCTCTTTTGACAGCCAATACTCGAAATTTAACGGCCAATCTTCTACTTCTATTTCTATATTATTGCCAATTTTTAATGAATTTTCAACTTCTTGTAAAAAAGACGATAAAAAAGAATTAAAACTAGAAGCAACTAAAATCGAATCCTCGGGAAATGAGGAAAAACTTATTATCGGATGATTTTGACCAATTTTAACTTTATACAAATAACCAAAATGCAATCCGTTACTGCTATTCATAAAAGGAATTACAGAGTTTGCTATGTGCGGATACTTTAACCACGCACCCATCAAGTCCTTGGTGAAGTTACCGTTTAGCCCAGGATTTTTAAAACCGTAAAAACAATAGTCTAAAATAGATGCGCCGTTAGTTGTTTTTAAAAAGTTCATTAATTGCCCATCAAATTCGCCCGGAATATTTCCGGGGAGTTTAACAAGTTTCGATGCATCTTGAGGATATAGAATAACTTCTGACGGATACCTAACATTAAGGCCTTCTAAATATTTTCTAATTTTCATTTACAAACTATAGTAGCTAGAAGACCGATCAAGATCGATTGCAAAGCAATTAATAACAGATCGATAGTCTGTTGAGTCGTTGATTTTTTTAATGATTTTTGGAATATCTTCTTTTTTATACCAAAAATTAGGTTCAACGCCACTTGAGATTTTTTGAATAACCAATGATTTAAAGTCGTGCAACCCTAAATTTTCCTGTTCTGAAAAACTATAATTAATCTTTGCAGTTCTACCTTTTTTTAGAGGATGATAACCCCAAAAATACTTCCATCCAACGATTTGTATAGAGCCGACCTTGTAACACCAACCATCTGAATCCAAAATAATGGAATTTTTAAATTTCTCAAATTGAGAGACAGATGCAAGTTCGGGCCCGTTTACTTGAGCATAAATATTCTTATCGTTTGTAAAAAAATGAATTATTGGATATTTCATATATTTATCTTATTAAAATAAATCGCCACCTGTTCCTATTATCAATGCTTTAAACCAAGTAGGAGTGCCATAAATTAATTGACCCATTGCATTTGCTCCTTCAACACCTTTGTAAATTTGCCCATGCGCCAATGTCATATGCGTAGCTTGGTCAGCAAATAATTTAATATTCCAAGGTTGATTAGCCACAGCTTCTAATCCATGTTTTTTTGCAAATTTTTGCGAGATAGCCCAATGGTGTTTGATGCCCTCATAGCCAGCTTTGTTCATCCATTTTCGAGTTGCACTCCAAGAATGAGAACCTAATTTCCAAGCTCCTTTGCCAATTCCCTTTGCTATTGAGTTTATTAAAAACACATCACTAACTGCTAATGCTATATGAAATGCTCCCGACCAATAATGACCATTTTGTATATCATCTAGGCCAGCTCTCCCATCGCCCCAAATTGGAATTAAGCTTTCTCCAAAACCCGGTTGTCCAACCGATGTATTTTTACTGCCGTGGATTGGAACAGTTCTTAACAGGTTACCCTTGATAAACGATGAACCATCATCCGTTACAGGGCCGTCATTAATTATTGAATAACCTGTGTCATTGTTGTATGAATTATAGTAATTAATTATCGTGCTGCTATCAAAATGCCCTTGAGGTGCTCTTCTTATAAAATCCCACCAAAAGCCACCATAATCTCCTCCGTCATCTGTTGTGGCCCCTCCTCCGCTAGCTTCATCAAGTTGATCCATTTCGAATATGCCAATCGTGCCCATCCTTTGCCAGAACTTCATCGACCGATCACCTTGCAATTGCTCCATCAAATTCCCCAACGGATCATTAAACATCACCGGATTATTCCCCGAGTAATGATAAACGCTCATCGATTCCGCCCCTTCAGCATCCGGGTCAACGCCCGTCCATCTACCCAGCGCCTGGTCATAATTTCGATAGAAAGTCTGCATCAAAGCAGGCAAGTCACCAAAATCATCCTGCAATTCACTGCCTCCGTTGTACAGGTTTTTGTTAGGGTTAGTACCGGGTGTAATCCCACCCGTCATTATCAACCCAAAAGCATAATAACTATTCTCCTGAATAACCTTAGCGCTGCCGCCATCGTTAACAAAAGTAACGCGGGCATTGCCTTGCTGGTCGGTAATGATGTATTGGTTTTGTAAGGTTCCGCTATTTGAAAGAACGCGCCCTTCGGG
>NZ_JCAWED010000006.1:0-5240 GCF_059690715.1 Mucilaginibacter sp. A3364 | reverse complement strand
CAACACGAAGAAAGCTTCGGGCGATTAGTATTACTCGGCTATGATGTCACCACCTTTATACCTGTAACCTATCAACGTAGTAGTCTGCTACGACCCTCAATGGAAGTCTCATCTCGTGGCTAGTTTCGCACTTAGATGCTTTCAGCGCTTATCTATTCCCAACGTAGCTACTCTGCAGTACACCTGGCGGCATAACAGATTCACCAGAGGTTAGTCCAACCCGGTCCTCTCGTACTAAGGTCAGCCCCACTCAAACTTCCAACGCCCACAACAGATAGGGACCGAACTGTCTCGCGACGTTCTGAACCCAGCTCGCGTGCCACTTTAATGAGCGAACAGCTCAACCCTTGGGACCTTCTCCAGCCCCAGGATGTGACGAGCCGACATCGAGGTGCCAAACCTCCCCGTCGATATGAGCTCTTGGGGGAGATCAGCCTGTTATCCCCAGCGTACCTTTTATCCTTTGAGCGATGGCCCTTCCATGCAGAACCACCGGATCACTATATCCGTCTTTCGACCCAGCTCGACTTGTCTGTCTCACTGTCAAGCAAGCTTATGCTATTGCACTCCGCGTACGGTTACCAAGCGTACTGAGCTTACCTTTGAAAGCCTCCGTTACCTTTTTGGAGGCGACCACCCCAGTCAAACTACCCGCCAAACAATGTCCTCGATCATATCGAGTTAGACACCAAATACAGAAAGGGTGGTATTTCAACGTTGACTAACCGACTCCTAGCGAAGCCGGATCACAGTCTCCCACCTATCCTACACATCCTGTATCCGATATCAATGTTAAGTTGTAGTGAAGGTGCATGGGGTCTTTCCGTCCCGTTGCGGGTAACCGGCGTCTTCACCGATACCACAATTTCACCGAGCTCATGGCTGAGACAGCGCCCAGATCGTTACACCATTCGTGCAGGTCGGAACTTACCCGACAAGGAATTTCGCTACCTTAGGACCGTTATAGTTACGGCCGCCGTTTACCGGGGCTTCGATTCAATGCTTCGCCTTGCGACTAACATCCCCTCTTAACCTTCCGGCACCGGGCAGGTGTCAGGCCATATACTTCATCTTTCGATTTTGCATAGCCATGTGTTTTTGTTAAACAGTCGCCTGGGCCTTTTCACTGCGGCTGACATTGCTGCCAGCGCCCCTTCTCCCGAAGTTACAGGGCCATTTTGCCGAGTTCCTTAGCCATGATTCACTCGAGCACCTTAGGATTCTCTCCTCGACTACCTGTGTCGGTTTACGGTACGGGTTTTTATAACCTGAAGCTTAGCGGGTTTTCTTGGAAGTCTGATTACCTGAACTATCCCATCCCCCGAAGGTTCCGAGTACTATCAGCTTTCAGCATAGTCTGCGTACTTAACTACAGTCTATATACCTACGGCCTTTAACGAACTATTCCGTCAGTTCGCGTCAGTTTCACTACTCCGTCACCGCATCGCAGTTATAAAAAGTACTGGAATATTAACCAGTTGTCCATCGGCTACGCCCTTCGGCTTCACCTTAGGCCCCGACTAACCCTGATCCGATTAGCGTTGATCAGGAAACCTTAGTCTTTCGGTGGGCGGGTTTCTCTCCCGCCTTATCGTTACTTATGCCTACATTTGCTTTTCTAAAACCTCCACAGTCAGTTACCTTCCTGCTTCGCCGGCAATTAGAATGCTCCCCTACCAGTACATTTACATGTAATCCATAGCTTCGGTATACCGCTTAATGCCCGTTTATTATCCATGCCCGATCGCTCGACTAGTGAGCTGTTACGCACTCTTTAAATGAATGGCTGCTTCCAAGCCAACATCCTAGCTGTCTGTGCAATCGGACCTCGTTAGTTCAACTTAGCGGTAATTTGGGGACCTTAGCTGATGGTCTGGGTTCTTTCCCTCTCGGCCATGGACCTTAGCACCCATAGCCTCACTGCAGTGTATATTATAAAGCATTCGGAGTTTGTCTGGATTTGGTAGGATTTGACTCCCCCGCACCCAATCAGTAGCTCTACCTCTTTATAACTTAACCACCACGCTGTTCCTAAAAACATTTCGGGGAGTACGAGCTATTTCCCAGTTTGATTAGCCTTTCACCCCTACCCACAAGTCATCCGGAAACTTTTCAACGTTTATCGGTTCGGTCCTCCAGTACCTGTTACGGCACCTTCAACCTGCTCATGGGTAGATCACAAGGTTTCGCGTCTACCTCCTCTGACTATACGCCCTATTCAGACTCGCTTTCGCTTCGGATCCGTGTCTTAAACACTTAACCTTGCCAGAGAAGAGTAACTCGTAGGCTCATTATGCAAAAGGCACGCCGTCACCCCATAGGGGCTCCGACCGCTTGTAAGTACACGGTTTCAGGTTCTATTTCACTCCCCTGTTCGGGGTTCTTTTCACCTTTCCCTCACGGTACTGGTTCACTATCGGTCTCTCAGGAGTATTTAGCCTTACCGGATGGTGCCGGCAGATTCCCACAAGGCGTCTCCGACCTCGCGGTACTCAGGATACCACTATCTTATCATTACTTACCCGTACGCAGCTCTCATGCTCTATGGCCGGGTTTCCCACCCCGTTCCGGTTCATTTTGATAGTCATGTTGTGGTCCTACAACCCCGGTTATGCCGTAACATAGCCGGTTTGGGCTTCTTCCCTTTCGCTCGCCACTACTCAGGAAATCATTATTATTTTCTCTTCCTCTGCTTACTTAGATGTTTCAGTTCAGCAGGTTTGCGCTATATGCGACTATCCTTCAGATAGTCAGGTTTCCCCATTCAGAAATTTACGGATCAAATCTTATTTGCAAATCCCCGTAACTTATCGCAGCTTATCACGTCTTTCATCGCCTCTGAGAGCCAAGGCATCCCCCGTGTACCCTTTCTTACTTTCTTCTACTCATACGCCTTTTGCTCGTATGGTATGCTTTTATTTTAGATAAGTTGTCGTTTCTTCCAAGTATTACTACTCTTCCAAAAGCCTACAACTGTCTCTATCTGTTGTTTTCTCTTGTTATTACTTCTTCCAATATGTCAAAGAACGTTTTGCTTCGCAGATTTGAGTATTGAGATTTGAGTATTGAGATTTGCATCTCATATCTCACGTCTAATATCTCATATCTTATGAGGCATCGTGGAGAATAACGGATTCGAACCGTTGACCCCCTGCGTGCAAGGCAGGTGCTCTAGCCAGCTGAGCTAATCCCCCGAAAAATGATTTGATGTAGTCCCGAGCAGATTTGAACTGCTGACCCCTACATTATCAGTGTAGTGCTCTAACCAAGCTGAGCTACAGGACTTTTTGTGATTATCGCAGTAGATCAGTTACCACTGCCACTGCCATTTGTCCTTGCTTCCTTACGGTTACAACCACTGATGGCTTCATCTTTGGGTTACGTTTAGTTAGTATATCACTAACTTTAGAAAATAATCATGTAGCAAAACAGTTTTGCTCTGTCAAAAAAAGGAGGTAAGGTATTGCTCCAGAAAGGAGGTATTCCAGCCACACCTTCCGGTACGGCTACCTTGTTACGACTTAGCCCCAGTTACCGACTTTACCCTAGGACGCTCCTTGCGGTTACGCACTTCAGGCACTTCCAGCTTCCATGGCTTGACGGGCGGTGTGTACAAGGCCCGGGAACGTATTCACCGCGTCATTGCTGATACGCGATTACTAGCGAATCCAACTTCACGGGGTCGAGTTGCAGACCCCGATCCGAACTGTGATCAGCTTTGTGAGATTGGCATCCTGTTGCCAGGTAGCTGCCCTCTGTACTGACCATTGTAGCACGTGTGTAGCCCCGGACGTAAGGGCCATGATGACTTGACGTCGTCCCCTCCTTCCTCTCTATTTGCATAGGCAGTCTGTTTAGAGTCCCCATCATTACATGCTGGCAACTAAACATAGGGGTTGCGCTCGTTGCGGGACTTAACCCAACACCTCACGGCACGAGCTGACGACAGCCATGCAGCACCTAGTTTCGTGTCCCGAAGGACTAGAGCGTCTCTGCTCTATTCACTAACTTTCAAGCCCGGGTAAGGTTCCTCGCGTATCATCGAATTAAACCACATGCTCCTCCGCTTGTGCGGGCCCCCGTCAATTCCTTTGAGTTTCACCCTTGCGGGCGTACTCCCCAGGTGGAATACTTAACGCTTTCGCTTAGACGCTGACCGTATATCGCCAACATCGAGTATTCATCGTTTAGGGCGTGGACTACCAGGGTATCTAATCCTGTTTGATCCCCACGCTTTCGTGCCTCAGTGTCAATAAAACCATAGTAAGCTGCCTTCGCAATTGGTGTTCTGTGACATATCTATGCATTTCACCGCTACTTGTCACATTCCGCCTACCTCTAGTTCATTCAAGCTCTTCAGTATCAAGGGCACTGCGATAGTTAAGCTACCGTCTTTCACCCCTGACTTAAAAAGCCACCTACGCACCCTTTAAACCCAATAAATCCGGATAACGCTTGGATCCTCCGTATTACCGCGGCTGCTGGCACGGAGTTAGCCGATCCTTATTCTCAGAGTACATTCAGCTTGATACACGTATCAAGGTTTATTCCCCTGCAAAAGCAGTTTACAACCCATAGGGCCGTCTTCCTGCACGCGGCATGGCTGGTTCAGACTTCCGTCCATTGACCAATATTCCTTACTGCTGCCTCCCGTAGGAGTCTGGTCCGTGTCTCAGTACCAGTGTGGGGGGTCATCCTCTCAGATCCCCTAAACATCGTAGCCTTGGTAAGCCGTTACCTTACCAACTAGCTAATGTTCCGCATGCCCATCTTATTCCTATAAATATTTGATTATTAAATGATGCCATTCAATAATGTTATGCGGTGTTAATCTCTCTTTCGAGAGGCTATCCCCCTGAATAAGGTAGGTTACATACGTGTTACGCACCCGTGCGCCACTCTCATGAGAAGCAAGCTCCTCAATCCCGTCCGACTTGCATGTATTAGGCCTGCCGCTAGCGTTCATCCTGAGCCAGGATCAAACTCTCCATTGTAAAATGTTTTGTTTGATGCACTGACCCTATTATTAATAATAGAATCTGTTTATCTGTATTATATATCTTTATACAATACCTTACACTCAATTCCTCTTTTTTCTCTCGCAATCTTTAAGCCTTGGGTAAGAACTTAAAGCCCGATTTACTACATGATTTTCTATTTCCTAAAAGAACTTTCTTGGTAACACTGTCGCAGTGTACCCCTTTATATGCTACAACCTTCTTGCGTTGGTCTAACTTATC
>NZ_JCAWED010000005.1:0-46037 GCF_059690715.1 Mucilaginibacter sp. A3364 | reverse complement strand
ATGACGACTACTTGTAACCAAACCTGCTCCCGTTCCTTGTCGCTTGTTATCTTTTACAAACATAGGAGTAACCAAAAGATCAAGCAGCAAAAATCACTTCCGCCCACAAGGCCTGCGCGTTGGCAACGGTTTTGCTGCGGGGCCACTACGCTCTTTTTTTGACTCTCATTATTCTCCTGAATCTCGGGTAGCAACGGAACCGTCAGCCCATAGCTTCGGGCGAAAGCGGGCAGAAGAAGCTGGCCCTGTGCGGTGGGAAGGGCATTGCGTTTTTGGCGTGTGCGAGAGCCTGGTGCGTGCGAAGCGGCAGCCAATAATGCAGCCCGTGCTTCTGACCGATTTGCAGCGTAATGGCCCTGTGCGGCAAAGAAGCATTTGGGCTGACTAGGCCTTTTTGGTTACTTTTGTGGCTATGACAAAAGTAACAGCCGCCGCGGCTACTGAGCGGGGCAAGGTACGTGCGTGAAAGGCCTGTAAAAGCGACAAGTCAACGTGCGACCTGTCCTTCGTAGAGATTATTGATGTATTAATTATTTTCAAAGGAATCAATGAGCTCGCTACCGCTCGGTTGTCTTCGTTCCTCGCAATGACATAAAGAAGAAGGCCATGCAAAATGCACGGCCTTCTTCTATTAATTAAACCTTTTATTTCTTTTCAGGCGTAAATATCAGCTTGATCAGGTTGTTTCCTAAATATTTGTTGGCAGCATCTTTAACCGTAGCTATGGTTACTTTCTCTAACATAGATACGCGACTTAATATCCTGTCGGGATCCTCGCCGTTTTGGGCGGCGGCGCTTAGCAATATGCTCCAGTAAGTATTTTGGCGCAGTTGCGATTGTGTGGCTTTGGCTTCATTAAGCACAAAGGTGTTCACTTCTTTTTGCTCCGGACCGGCTTGCTTCATTTTGTTGATCTCTTCAAGCAACGCTGTTGTCAGTTTATCAACATCAGCCGGCGCACAGGTAAAGCTCAATGTTACTTTGTATTGCCCTTCTGGAAATTTTAAATAGCTAACGCGGGCACCGGGATTAACCATGCCGCTCTTCTCGTCAAACTTAATTCCTAAACGCAGGTTAAGCACCTCTTCCAGGGCGTCCATTTGCAGGTTGTTGGCCTCGTTGTAGGTATAAGCACCGCTGTACACCAGTTGTACGGCACTTTCGGTACCGGTACCTTTTTGTATCACTTTTGTAACCTGACCCGCCAACGGACGTATGCCCAGGTTTTTGAAAGTCTCTTTTTTATTAGTTGATGGCAATGAGCCTAAGTAAACTTCAAGGAAAGGAATGATATCCTCCACCGCGAAAGCACCGGTGAAGGTGAAAGTGAAGTTGCTTGCATCGGCAAAACGTTCTTTATAAAAAGCGTAGGCTTTATCAAAATTGGCAGCGTTTACCTGTGCCAGCGTGGTGGTCATGCCGCGCGGGTTATTACCGCTTAGCACAGCGGCAACGGTGTCCTGGTATAAATTATAAGGTTCGGTAGCACGGGTTACCAGTACGCCTTTGGTTTGTGCTACGGTTTTGTTCCAAACCTCAACATCCTTACGTGGCTGGGTAAAATACAAATGCAGCAGTTGCATAGCTACCTCAAAATCGGTTGCCGAGGCATAGCCCGACAGGCCCTGCGTTACATCGCCAATGTAAGGCGAAATGCTTAATGAACGGCCGCGCAGCATTTTCTCTAACTGCGTTTGGCTAAACCCGGCAACGCCGCTGCTGGTAACTACACCTGTGGCCATGTTTGCCGAAGGGAAGTCAGCATCGCTTGCTAATGAAGTTCCGCCGAAGGCGTAAGCATTGATCAAAATCTGGTTGCTTTGAAATTTGGTAGGCTTTAAAATAACCTTTACACCGTTTGACAGGGTTACGTTGGTAACCAGCAAAGTGCTGTCAACCTTGGTATCAACTACCTTACCCGCAACAGGACCCTTTGTCATTAAAGGCACTGCCGATAGGTTTTCATAAGCCGTTACATTTTTACCGGCTTCGGCTATCCATTGCAATAAAGTAGTTTCGTTTGGTAGCCTGGTTTTATCGGCTTCAGGGCCTTCAACCAGTATTACCCGGTTTTGGTCGGTTATTAAACGGGCCGCGAAGGCGTTCATATCCGCCAGGCTAATTTTGCTTATCTCGTTAATATAATAGTTATACTCGTAATCAATACCCGGTATAGCGTAACCGGTTAAAAAGTTGCGCTTATACTCGGCCGAAGCTTTGAAAGGCGACACATATTGCTTGCGGCTATATTCGTTTGATATTTGGTTCAGGGCATTTTGCTTTGCCGTCTCCAACTCTTCCGACAGGAAACCCAGTTTGCGCAAACGCTCCAACTCGGTAAACAATGTTTTCACGGCAACTTCCAGTCCGTTGTTGTTGGCCACTGCCATTGCCGAAAACACATCCTGCTTACCAATGTAATTAGCGTAGCTGGCTTGCCCGAACAGGATAGGCGCGTTTGACGTTTGCGAAACTTCATCGATACGGTTACCTACCATTTGGTTAAATAAACGTATACGTATGGTTTGCAATATATCCGACGGGCTTTTAACGATCATTTCGGGACGCTTTATCACCACCTCAACCAAATTATACGGCAATTGCGCATCACTAGCCGATTTAAAAACCGTACCCGGTGTAGCTGCAACAGTGTAGCTGCCAACTGGCTTTGGCACAGCCGGACCTTTTATCCCGCCAAATGCCTCTGTTATCTGTTTTAATACATTGGCCACGTCAACATCGCCCACTACAATAATAGCCTGCAGGTCGGGGCGGTACCAATCGGTATAAAAACTTTTTACGTTGGCCGCGGTGGCTGCTTTAATAGCCGCTTCGGTACCAATAGGCAAGCGCTGCGCATAGCGCGAATTGTTTAACAACACCGGCAAAGTTTGCGCCTGCATGCGTTCCTTAGGTGTTTTGCCGCCTTCGGCAATTTCCTTCAAAATAGTATTCTGCTCTTTGGTAAAGGCAGCTGCGTCAAACGTAACGCCGCCGGCAAAGTTGGCAAGCAGTTTAATGCCACGCTCAAACTGGCTTAGGGTATCGGTACGCACCAGCAGTTGGTAGGCGGCTTCGTCATAATTAGTATAGGCATTGCTATCAGCATTTAACGATGCGCCTGTTTGCTTCAGTAAAGTACCAATATCACCCTGGCTAAAATCGCGCGTACCGGCAAAAGCAAGGTGGGTTATCAAATGCGCGTAACCGCGTTGCGCGTCGGTTTCAACGGTCGACCCGGCTTTGTTAACCAAAATAAGCTGCGCCGCTTTAGGCGCCGCGGGGGTACTGCGTATATAATAAGTTAAGCCGTTGGGCAATTTACCGGTAAGCAGGTCAGGGTCAACAGGCAGGCGCTCAATAGAAAGGCTTGGTGTTTTTACCTGCCGGGTGGCTGCCGCGGCCGGTTTAGGTTTAGCCGTAGTAGCAGGTTTTTTCTTTACCTGGGCCATTGCCGCACCACTACCAATCAACAGCGCTGCCGTAGCTAAAGAAATAGTATGTTTAAAATTCATGTTTGGGTTTAAAATAATTATGCTAAGATGCAAAACGAAAAGGCTAGTTAAAAATTATTTTAATTAAGGTTTTAGGTTGTATTTATTTATAATGAGGGCGTTTCCCTGTCGGGCCGGGCTGTACGCTCATACGCCTACAGGCATTACGCACGGGCCGGTATCCGCTCCCATCCCTAACGCATAGTTAAACCATGATTTGTAGGATTTAAAGATTTTCTTGATGCTGCTTTAATAATACATCACATTAAAAATCCTGTAATCCTTAAATCCTATTAATCATGGTTCAAAACAAGGAAGCAACTATTTCCTAGAAATGGTAACGTTTAAAAGCTTCCATTGCCGCGTATTCCGCAAATCCTAGCTGATCATAACTCTCGGCAGTTTCCCTGTTACGATCCTCGGCTCTAACCCAAAACTCCCTTGCATCTTCTCCCGGGAAAACAGCCGGGTCTTTTTGCGATTGGTGTTTGAATATTGCCATACGCTTACGCAGTACTTCCTGCGGCGATAGCGGTACGGCCATTTCAATTTCGTGGGTGGCAAACTCAAACCAGGCGCCGCGGTACATCCACAGCCAGCAATCTTTCACCCATTCTTCCGTAGCTTTTAGGCGGCTTAGCGCGGCTACTATAATATTAAAGCAAACAATGTGCGTACCATGCGGATCGGCAAAATCGCCTGCGGCGAAAACCTGTTGGGGTTTTACTTTTTGCAGTAGTTGCATGGTAAGTTCAATGTCCTCATCACTTACCGAGTTCTTTTTCACCTTACCGGTTTCATAAAATGGCAAGGCCATAAAGTGGATGTGATCATCGTGTAGTCCGGCGTAGCGGGCGCCGGCAATAGCTTCGGTTTTGCGGATAAAACCTTTTACATCGCGTATGGCCTGGGTATCAATTTCGTTAGGTTTCTTTTGTTCGATAAAAGTGCGGGCATCGTGGTAGATGGTTTTCAGTCTGCCGGCATCGCCGCCCATTTTTTGTTCAAAGTCGATAGCAAACTCCATGTAGCGCAGCACATCGTCATCCCACACCGCCGTATTGCCCGATGTTTGGTAGGCCACATGCACATCATGCCCCTGGTCAACCAAACGAATGAACGTACCCCCCATTGATATCACATCATCATCCGGGTGCGGCGAAAATATGATCGACCGCTTTTTAGCCGGCAAGGCCCGCTCAGGTCGCTGGCTGTCATCCGCATCCGGCTTGCCGCCCGGCCAGCCGGTTATGGTATGTTGTATTTGGTTAAATATGTCAATATTGATCTGGTAAACTGGTCCTTGCTCGGTGGCTAGTTGCGCCATACCATTGTTGTTATAATCTTCTTCAACCAGTTTTAGTATAGGTTTATTTACGGCGCGGGATAGCCATATAACAGCTTTCTTTTTTAAATCGTTATCCCACACACAATCCTTCACCAGCCACGGGGTATCAAAGCGGGTAAGTTCTGAAGCGGCGGGAGCATCCAGGATAAACTCCACATTGTCGCTCAATTGCAAAAAGGTGGCGGGTACTTCGCCGGATAGTTCACCCTCTACCGCTTTTTTAATGATGGGTGCTTTTTTACTGCTCCAGGCCATCAACACAATTTCGCGGGCTTTGAATATGGTACCAATGCCCATGGTGATGGCTTTGGTGGGCACATTTTTCTTACCCCCAAAATCGCGCGATGCATCGTTGCGGGTCAGGTCATCCAAAGTAACCAAACGCGTACCCGAGTTTGGCGCCGAGCCCGGCTCATTAAAACCAATGTGACCGGTACGGCCAATGCCTAGTATTTGTAAGTCGAGTCCGCCGAGCATTTCAATCTGCTTTTCATAATTCAAACAAAAAGCGGCAATATCTTCTATCGGCAACGTACCATCAGGTATGTGGATATTCTGGCGCTCAATATCAATATGATCAAACAGGTTTTGATTCATGAACGTAACATAGCTTTGCACCGCGTTGGGCTGCATGGGGTAGTACTCGTCCAGGTTAAAAGTTATTACGTTTTTAAAGCTTAGGCCTTCTTCTTTGTGCATACGCACCAATTCGGCATAAACCGCTATGGGGGTAACGCCCGTGGCCAGGCCAAGCACCGCTTTTTCGCCCGCGGCTTGTTTATCGCGAATGAGTTTGGCTATGCGTTTTGCTACCGCGATGGAGCCTGCGGCCGGGGTTTCGTATACAGTAACGGGAAGTTTTTCGTAGCGGGTTTCTTCTAATAAATTTAATCTGGCCATAGTAGTATGTTTATGATGGGCGATGTATTGGCTTGAACAAATATGAGGATTTATTGCTTTAAGTTTTGTTCATGGCGATGTAAATTGTTACCTTGAAACCATGGCACAGTTCAACCAAAATCTCCAGAAATTATTCAACATTGCTCAAAAAACAACACGTGTGGGCATAGGCTTAATGTCGGGCACATCGTTGGATGGTTTGGATATTGCCCTGTGCGAATTTACCGGCACCGGCCTGCAAACGCGGTTTAAGTTGCTCAACTTCGTTACCATTCCCTACCAGGATAATTTTAAAACGGATGTACGCTCGATATTCTCCCGTCGCCAGGTTGACCTGGAAAAGGTTTGCCTGCTGAACGAACTGATAGGCATCTACCACGCCGAACTGGTGCTGCAAGCCCTGAACGATTGGAACATCAGCCCTTCTGAAGTCGATTTTATAGCTAGCCATGGCCAAACCATATACCATGCCCCCAAACGCCTGCACAAACAGGAGGGCTACCTCAACGCCACCCTGCAAATTGGAGACGGTGACCACCTGGCCGTAAAAAGCGGCATATTCACTATTAGTGATTTCCGCCAGAAAAACATAGCAGCCGGTGGAGAGGGTGCGCCCTTAGCTTTATATGGTGATGTGTTATTCGGCAGCAAACCCGGCGAGGAACGCATACTCGTTAACATGGGTGGCATATCAAACCTTACCTATTTACCTGCTGATGGCGATAACAATAAAGTATTGTGCAGCGATATTGGACCTGGCAACACGCTGATAGACGCCTTCGCGCGCAAGTATTTTGATAAGGCTTTTGATGAGGATTCGGCTATCGCGTTTTCTGGGGAAGTTAATGAGGCGCTGTTAAACTCATTATTAAAGCATCCCTTCTTCGGTGAAACCGCTCCAAAAACCACCGGACCTGAACTGTTTAACGAAGAATATGTCCGCGCGGCGCAAGAGCGCTCGGGGACCAGCCATATAGCGCCTAATGATATCATCGCTACGCTGAGTGCCTTTACAGGCAAAGCCATTGCCGATTTTATTGAAGCATACCTCCCGGCAGGTGCCAAATTATTTGTAAGCGGCGGCGGCGCTAAAAACCCTTTCGTTATTAAATACTTAAAAGACAAACTCCCGCAAACCACTATTGCCGATACGGCGGAGTTAGGTATTAACCCGGATGCTAAAGAGGCCATTCTATTCGCCCTGCTGGGCAATGAAGCCATTGCCGGTAACGCCCTTACCATTGGCAATAGCCCGGCGGTGTTGATGGGGAAATTTTGTTTCGCGGGCTAGCGTATTTATACCATTTCTAAATAACGCAAAACGTTTGGGGCATAGCGTACAACAAAAATCATCTAATCGTATATTGCACAAAATTTTAAACCAATGAGCTTATATAACATTTTTTTACACCTGCACTCGGGGTTCAGGTATATAGTAATGGTGCTGGTTGTGGTGGCTATACTGGTGGCTTTTGCCGGCTGGTTTGGTAAACGCGCCTACACCGAGGGCAACCGTAAACTAAACATGTTTGCCATGATATCGGCACATACGCAGTTTTTGTTTGGTATAGTGCTGTATTTCGTTAGTCCGTTTGTGCAGTTTAGCAGCCAAACCATGAAGGTGGCCGAAACCCGTTACTGGACCATGGAGCATGCGGTAATGATGCTTTTTGCCATCGCTTTATTAACTGTAGGTCATTCACGCTCGAAAAAGATCATTGTACATACCGACAAACACCGCGTAATAGCGATAACGTATTCGTTAGCCTTACTCATTATCGTAGTGGCGATTATGCAAAGCGGCCGTGGCCTGGTAGGCTAATGCGAAAAAGTTTCAGAAAAAATTTGTAAATCCAAATTTCTTTCTAAATTTGTGACCACAATGATCAAAAACAACCATAAAAACTACTGGTGGCACCAATTAAATTTGGCAGCCGGAGTTATTTTTGATCAGCAAGACTAAACAATTGTAAACCTAATACAAAAACCCGGCGACCCTCATTCGCTGGGTTTTTTGTTTTACGGCTATTTTGAAAATATAAAAATGAACACTTATAAAATTACTACCACTTATAAAAAGCTACTTGCCGATACCACTACACCGGTTAGCATTTATTTACGCTTACGCGATGTTTTCCCTAATTCGTTATTGCTGGAAAGCTCAGACTACCACAGTCGCGAAAACAGTGTGAGCTACGTTTGCTGCGACCCGATTGGCGGCCTTACGCTGGATAACGGTGCCTTAAACGTACGCTACCCCGATGGCAAGCAGGAAAACTTTGCCGAAGGCGAGTTTGAACTCATTAGCTATATCAACGACTTTTTGAACAACTTTGAGACCAATAAAGTTGAGCCTAAAATAACCTCGAACGGTTTATTCGGTTACTTTACGCATGAGGCGGTGGAACATTTTGAAACAATCCGTTTAAAAAAGAGCGACGATACCACCCGCAAGATCCCGGTAATGCAGTACAACCTTTATCGCTTCATTATCGCTATCGACCACTTTAAAAACGAACTGTACATATTTCAAAACCAGCCGGAGGGACAGGACGAAGGCAGAGGTATCTCTAAAATAGAAGACCTCATCAAAAACAAGAATTTCCCTGAGTACAGCTTTAAAAGTTCTGCAGCCGAAAAATCAAACCTTACTGACGAAGGCTTTATTGCCATTGTTGAGAAAATGAAGCAGCATATTTACCGTGGCGATGTTTTCCAGATCGTGCCTTCGCGTGCTTTTTCAAAAGAATTTACGGGTGATGAATTTAACGTTTATCGTGCGCTGCGTTCTATTAACCCATCGCCGTATTTGTTTTATTTTGACTACGGCAACTTCCGCATCTTCGGTTCATCGCCCGAGGCACAGATCACTATTAAAGACCGTAAGGCGACCATCTTCCCTATCGCGGGCACGTTTAAACGCAGCGGCGATGATGAGAAGGATGCCGAGATAGCACACAACTTAAAAAACGACCCCAAAGAATCGGCCGAACACGTGATGCTGGTTGACCTGGCTCGTAACGACCTGAGTCGTCATTGTGAGCATGTGGAAGTTAAGGCTTTCAAAGAGGTACAATACTACTCGCACCTCATCCACCTGGTATCTATGGTGAGCGGCAAACTGCTGCCCGGCGTACCAAGTTTTAAAGTAGTGGCCGATACTTTCCCGGCAGGCACCCTGAGCGGCGCGCCAAAATACCGCGCTATGGAAATTATTGACGAGAACGAGAATATTAAACGCAGTTTTTATAGTGGAGCGATAGGCTTCCTGGGTTTTAACGGCGACTTTAATCATGCTATCATGATCCGTTCTTTCCTGAGCAAAAACAACACGTTGCACTACCAGGCCGGTGCCGGTATTGTGGCAGGTTCGGTAGCCGAAAGTGAGTTAAATGAAGTAAATAATAAAATTGCCGCGTTACGCAGGGCATTGGAATTAGCTGAAGAATTGTAGCAAAAGAGCTAATTGGAGTAAAATCGTAACAAAACAGAAACAAACAAATCAAAATAACGTAATAAGCAATTATCCCCTATTAATTTAAAAAGAGGTTGGGAGGTGAAATATGGAAAATAAAGTATTGATTATTGACAACTACGACTCGTTTACGTACAACCTTGTACACCTGGTTAACGAAATTGGCATGCAGTGCGAAGTATGGCGCAATGACCAGTTTAAACTGGAAGATGTAGACGCTTTTGATAAGATCATCCTGTCACCTGGCCCGGGCATACCATCAGAAGCCGGTTTGTTGTTAGACGTGATCAGGAAATATGCCCCCACTAAAAGTATGTTTGGTGTATGCCTTGGTCAGCAAGCTATTGCCGAAGTATTTGGCGGCACGCTGTATAACCTGAAACAACCTATGCACGGCATTGCTACGCCTATAAAAGTTACTGATAGCGAAGAAATATTATTTGCCGGCCTGCCCGAAACCTTTAACGTTGGCCGCTACCACTCATGGGTGGTTGACGAAAAAAGTATTCCAGATACCTTAAAAATTACGGCTATTGACGAAACCGATAATTCGGCCATGGCTTTAAGGCACAAGGAGTATGATGTGCGTGGCGTACAGTTTCACCCGGAATCAATCCTGACCGAATTTGGCAAAGAAATGATGAGAAACTGGTTAGCATCGCAGCCGGCAGAAGGCGCAGCTATTGAAAAATTAGCTACTTTAGCCCACTAATTTATTTTACACATTAAACCATGCGTTTCTTCGCCTTTAGCGGAGACTGAGGGGTTATGAATATACTTGATAAAATTGTCCTCAACAAAAAAGCTGAGGTAGCCGAAGCCAAAAAACGTACATCGCGCCGCGAACTGGAAAAAACCGAGCTTTTTGCCAGCGATTGTTATTCATTTAAAGATTTCCTGCTGGCGCCGGATCGTACCAGTATCATTGCCGAGTTTAAGCGCAAATCGCCCTCAAAAGGCATCATCAACGATAAGGTAAGCGTAGAAGATGTAACTACGGCCTATGCTGCGGCAGGCGCGTCGGCCTTATCGGTATTGACAGACACCGTATTTTTTGGCGGAAGCAAAGTTGATCTGATCAAGGCCCGCAAGGCTAACCAGATCCCGGTTTTGCGTAAGGATTTTATGATAGACGAATTCCAGGTACTGGAAGCAAAATCATTAGGTGCCGATATTATTTTGCTAATAGCAGCCATCCTTACCCCTGCCGAAATACAGAACCTGGCCTCGTTTGCCAAAAGTTTAGGACTAAATGTTTTGTTAGAAGTGCACAACCTGGAAGAACTGCAACGCAGCATAAACCCAAACGTGGATGCCATAGGCGTAAACAACCGCAACCTGGCTGATTTTACCGTTTCGGTACAAACCTCATTTGAACTGGCTAAACATATCCCCGACGAGTTTTTAAAGATCTCTGAAAGCGCCATCAGTAACACTACCGTTATTAACGAGCTTAAGCAAGCCGGCTTCAGCGGCTTTTTAATTGGCGAGAATTTTATGAAGGATCAAGATCCGGGCGCTTCGATCAGGGAGTTTGTGAAGGGGTTGAGGTAGGTTTCACTTCCTTGTCATTGCGAGCGTAGCGTGGCAATCGCGAACTTCGCATATCGCAGACTGTTCTCCGTGCGATTGCTTCGTCGTTCCTCCTCGCAATGACAAAACGGCGACTTTTCGTAACTTGGCACTCTGATTGTTAAATCAATTTTAATGAAGCAAAAATTTTATGATACTGCTGTGAAGCAGGAGCGTGCCGTGTTGGTTGGCGTTATTACCGCTAACGAAACGGAAGAACGCGCCAAAGAATACTTAGAAGAATTACAATTTTTGGTGGATACCGCCGGTGCCGAAACCGTTAAAATTTTCACCCAAAAACTAGCCAAACCGGATAGAGCCACATTTGTGGGTTCGGGTCGTTTGGAGGATATACGCGCGTTTGTTAAGCAGGAAGAAATTGATATTGTGGTGTTTGATGATGAGCTTACGCCATCGCAACTACGCAACATTGAGAATGAATTACAGGTTAAAATATTGGACCGCAATAACCTGATACTGGATATTTTTGCTAACCGCGCGCAAACGGCGCAGGCTAAAACCCAGGTGGAGCTGGCACAACTACAATACCTGCTGCCCCGCCTAACCCGCCTTTGGACCCACTTGGAGCGCCAGAAAGGTGGTATTGGTATGCGCGGCCCGGGTGAGAGCCAGATAGAGACTGACCGTCGGTTGATCCTGAATAAAATTGACTTGCTAAGGGACCGACTTAAAACGATAGATAAGCAAAACGCTACACAACGCAAAAACCGTACAGCCATGGTGCGCGCCGCGCTGGTGGGTTATACCAACGTGGGTAAATCAACCATCATGAACATGATCTCTAAATCAGAAGTGTTTGCGGAGAACAAGTTATTTGCTACGCTGGATACAACGGTGCGTAAAGTGGTGATTGAGAATGTACCGTTTTTGCTATCGGATACGGTAGGATTTATCCGCAAGTTACCGCACGATTTGGTGGAGTGTTTTAAATCGACATTGGATGAAGTGCGTGAGGCAGATCTGTTGATACACGTGGTTGACGTATCGCACCCCAGCTTTGAGGACCACATACGCGCGGTGAACGATACGCTGAAAGATATTGGCGCAAGTGATAAGCAAACCATCACCGTGTTCAACAAAATTGATGCCTTTAAGCCAATGCAAATGAACCCCGATGAAGAAGTTGAACCTGTAACGCTGGAAGATTTTAAAAACAGCTGGATGGCAAAAAACAACAGTCCGGCCATATTTATATCGGCCACTCAAAAAGAAAACATAGACGAGTTTAGGGCGCTGATCTATAAATATGTAATGGAATTACATGTGGATAGGTATCCTTATGATAATTTGTTGTATTAAAGCTAATCATTAAATACATACAAAACAGGGTGTCACCCTGAGGCACTCGAAGGGTGAGCGCAGAGGCCTTTGCCCGCATGGTTCGAGTGCCTCAGCATGACACCCTTTTTACTTACGTCAAAAATATACTATCCTTTATCTCCGGAATTATTCCCTTCTCCAAAGCCGTATCAAATAACAACTGTACCGCTTTACGTCCTTCTTCGCCCAGATCAATCGAGTATTTATTTACGTAAAGCTCAATGTGCTTGTACATCACCTCCTCGCTCATTTCCTGCGCGTGGCTGCGGATGAAGTCCAATCCCGATTTTGGGTTGGCAAAAGCATACTCTACTGATTTACGCAACACCCGGCTTATTTTATGCTGAACATCAACAGGTAAACTACGGTTGGCTACAATACCACCAAGCGGTATAGCACAGCCGGTTTCTTTCTCCCAGTAGTCACCAAGGTCAATTATTTTTTTTAAACCTTTATCTTGGTAGGTGAAACGGTTTTCGTGAATAATAAGTCCGGCGTCAACACGGCCTTCCAGTACGGCATTTTCAATATCTGAAAATACCAGCTCAATTTTATTGGTTGCCTGCGGGAAAGCTAAGCCGAGTAAAAAATTGGCGGTGGTATATTTACCGGGGATGCCGATTTTGAGTTGTGAGTTGTGGGTTGTAAGTTGTAAACGAAGGGCATCAGGATCGCCTTTGCATATCAGCATCGGGCCAACACCGAAACCCAGCGCGCTACCGGCATCCAGCAGCACATATTGATCAACCATATAGGCGTAAGCATGGTAGCTTAGCTTGGTAATATCCAGTTCGCCGCGGAAGGCTTTTTGGTTGAGGGTTTCTACGTCATCATAAAACACCTCAAAGTTCAGACCTTCGGTATCAATTTTATGGTGAATAAGGGCGTCGAAAATAAAAGTGTCGTTAGGGCAGGGCGAAAAGCCGAGAGTCAATTTCATGTTGTACGTTTTACGTTGGACGTTTTACGTGAAGAGAATAACGTGCAACGTAAAACGTATAACGTAAAACCTCACCACCTATAAAGTCCTCACCAGATCCAGCGCAAATGTATTCAGATTTTTTACAGCAAGCCCTATCTCCCAGTTGTCGCGGTTACGTTTTTCAACGTAATTTGACACTGCCCTGATCTGTATGCCCGGCACCTTCAGTTCGCGGCAGGCGTAAAAGAAAGCCGCGCCTTCCATGCTTTCCAGTTGAGGTTTTTTAAAGCGCTCGCTGATAGTGGCTATGGTTGCTTCGTTGCCGTGCACCGTGTTTACAGTGATCGCGGTAGCCTTAGCCAGTTTTGTTTGCGGGGCGAAATGGCTTAAAGTAGTAGTAGGTGCAAATATCCCGGCGCCCAGGCCCAGTTGTTCAATGCTGATGAAGCGGGCATCGTCTTCAGCACCCAGTTCGGAGAAGGTGTCCTGGGTAATTTCCAAAACATCACCCAGTTTAATATCCCGGTCAAAACTGCCCGCGATACCCAGATTAATTACCAGGTTGTACACATTATGCGGCAGGTGCTTACCCAGCGCGAAAGCCGTAGGCACCATACCCGCGCCTGTTACCAGCACCGAGCAATTAGCCACCGAAATATGGCGGGGCACAAACAGGTTTTCGGCCTCGTCGCTAGGCTGCATACCCAGCGCATCCATCAGGGGCTGCACTTCGCCTTGAGTAGCTACTACAATTAATATCCGCATGTCGTCATTTTATTTTATAAACTAAGATAATTAAATAAAGTTTAAGGTTGGCAGTTTACCCAGTACAGGGCAATCATCAAGTTGCGACTTAAACTCAAAACTCCCAACTCAAAACTAGTTTGTATATTTGCCCCACTAAATATTATGATGATACACATAACACGCAAGGAGCATTTTAACGCAGCGCATAAAATGTACCGCGATGAGTGGAGCGCCGAAAAAAACTTCGAAATGTTTGGCAAATGTGCCAACCCAAACTGGCACGGCCATAACTATAACCTGTTTGTAACCGTTAAAGGCGAAGTAACTCATGCAACCGGCTACCTCATTGATCTGAAAGAGCTAAAAACAATCATCCACGAATATGTTATTGAAAAGCTTGATCATAAAAACATCAACCTTGATGTTGAATTTATGAAAGGCAAAATGGCATCAACCGAATTGCTTTGCATTGAGATATTTAACCAGCTAAAAGCCCCTATTGAGGCTTACAAAGGCGTGTTTTTACACTCGGTGCGCCTGCATGAAACCGAAAATAACTCGGCCGAGTATTTTGGCGACTAACTCCTTACCATGATCTACGACGACGACGATAACATCCCCGACAGGAACGACGACATTAACGGCTACGAAAAAATAGACCGCTACAATCCCGAGCTTATTGAAAGCCTATCGGGCCACTATAAACAAGTATTAAAGCAACTGGGCGAAAACCCCGAACGCGAGGGCCTGCTAAAAACCCCCGAGCGTGTTGCCAAAGCCATGTTGTATTTAACACATGGCTATGATCTTAACCCGAAAGAGATCCTAAATTCGGCTTTATTTAAAGAAGAATACAGCCAGATGGTAGTGGTGAAAGACATTGAAGTGTATTCTATGTGCGAGCACCATATGCTGCCTTTCTTCGGTAAGGCGCATATTGCCTATATACCAAACGGCCACGTAGTGGGATTGAGCAAAATACCACGTGTAGTTGACGCTTACGCCCGCCGCCTGCAAGTTCAGGAACGTTTAACCAACGAAATTCGCGACTGTATCCAGGAAGCCCTACAGCCTATTGGCGTGGGTGTAGTTATGGAGTGCCGTCACTTATGTATGTGCATGCGTGGTGTACAAAAACAGAACTCGGTTACTACTACCTCGGCATTCTCGGGCGGTTTCTTCCAGGAGAAAACCAGGGCGGAGTTTTTACATTTAATTTCATCGAAGTTAAGCTAGTGATTAGAGATTAGTTGATCAGAGATTAGTTGGCTATCGGCAAACACAAATCTTTGGTTAACTTGTTATTCTCTAATCGCAATTAACTATTCACTAATTAACCAATCACTAATCTCTAACACAGTGAAAGCATACATTTTTCCGGGACAAGGCGCGCAATTTGTTGGTATGGGTAAAGACCTTTACGAACAATCAGACAAAGCGCGCGAGTTATTTGAGCAAGCCAACGAAATACTGGGCTTCCGCATTACTGATATTATGTTTAACGGTACCGACGAGGACCTGAAACAAACCAGGGTTACCCAACCTGCCATATTTTTACACTCGGTTATTTTAGCCAAAGTACTGCCTGACTTTGCACCGGACATGACCGCCGGTCACTCATTGGGCGAGTTCTCTGCTTTGGTATCAGCCAACGCTTTATCATTTGAGGATGGTTTACGCTTGGTTGCCGCACGTGCCAACGCCATGCAAAAAGCCTGCGAATTGCAGCCATCAACTATGGCGGCTATTTTAGGCTTGGATGATTTTACGGTTGAGGACGTTTGCCAGCGCGTAAGCGATGTGGTAGTTCCGGCTAATTACAATTGCCCGGGCCAGTTGGTTATATCGGGCACTATTGCCGGTATTGACAAGGCTTGCGAGCTGATGACCGAAGCCGGTGCCAAACGCGCTTTAAAATTAAACGTGGGCGGCGCATTCCACTCACCTTTGATGGAATCGGCACGTGTGGAATTGGAGCATGCTATTGTTAATACCGTTATCAATGCGCCTATATGCCCTGTTTACCAAAACATAGATGCCAAACCATATACCGATCCGGAGAAAATTAAGCATAACCTGATATCCCAGCTTACCGGCGCCGTTAGGTGGACACAAACCGTAATGCACATGATTGAAGACGGTGCCACCTCATTTACCGAGGTTGGCCCGGGCAATGTGCTGCAGGGTCTGGTCAAAAAAGTTGACCGCGCCATGCCAACGGCAAGTGCCGCCATCCAGCAATAAAATTTTAAAAGCCGCAAACTAAAGCGGCTTTTTTTTATTGTAGCTTTACGTGATCGACAAATACCATATCTAAAACATTTGAGCTACTCGGGTAAAATACGTTTAATGCTGGCGCTGCTGGCTGCCAGTTTACTGTTAACGGCAGTAATTGTACGTAAAACCTACACCCCGCAAAATAGCCTGCGCCAGGCTGCCCGCTTACTTGAAGATAACCTGCATGAAAAGGAAGAACTGGCTTACAGCCTTTTTGATACCAAGCCCAAGTTTGACCGCTTTAAAAACATGGCCATTTTTGAAATGGCCGGCCTCAAATTTGTCCAGGAAATTACTACCGATAAGCGCATATGGTTTATCACCCTCAGAAACAACCAGGTAACTTTTTGGAGCGGTATAAGGGTGTTGCCCGAAACCAACCGCTTGATTTCTATTAAAGAAGGATCATCCTTTATCAAACAGCCTAATGGTTATTATGAAGCCATCCGCAAAAATGAGGGCGATTTTTCGCTTATATTTTTCATCCCCATAAAAACAGAATATTCCTTTCAAAACAAATACCTGCAAAACACTTTTGATAAGGACCTGCTACAAACCAATAACATCGCGATAGCTGATATTACTGATAAAAATGTTCATAACATCCATACGGTAAATAACAGTTACCTGTTCTCGGTAAAAACAAACAGTAACGAAATTGACTACGGCTTTTTTTATTTCGAACTAACCATTTGGCTGCTTACGTTTTTGGTGCTGGCTATACTGGCGCAAAGTATTTGCAACTACTTTGCGTACCGTGGCTATGTATACGTTTCGTTGTTGATATTGGCGGCATTTATCGTCGGTGTGCGTTTTATTAACCTTAATTACAACTGGCCCGATCTTTCATCCCGACTCAGCATTTTTAGCCCCGCGCATTTTGCATCAAGCGCAATTTATCCTTCGCTGGGCGATCTGTGTATCAATATCCTGTTGTTAAGTTGGTTCGTTACCTTTTTGTACCAGCAACGTAGCAGGCTATTAAAATTTACCCCTAAAGCCTTTTGGGGCTACCTTATATTTATTGCAAGCATAGGTGCGCTTATAGCCATATCAACCTCATTGCTTACCCTGTTTTATGGCCTGGTGGTAAACTCAAAAATAAACTTTGACGTAACCAATGTGCTTAGCCTGTCGGGATTTAGTATTTGGGGGCTGTTAATGCTCTGCTTCGCTTTTTACATATTTCATTTGCTTAACGAGGTACTGCTAACTATTTGCAGCAAGCTAAATATCAGCGCCAAAGCCAAGCTTATCATTTTCATCACCATCATAATTGCCGTTACTGTAGCACGCGCGGTTACTGATGGATTTACACTATTCTATATCTTCTGGGCCATTATTGTATACATCCGCGCACGGGCCTACCAATATGATGATGCAAGGCTTACCTCAACCTCATTCGCCGGTATTGTATTTGTTTGCGCACTCATTTCAGCCGTATCCTTAACCAATTTTGAAGCCGCCAAAGAACAGGACACCCGTAAAGCGCTTATCCAAAAACTGGAAACACCGGATGACGTTACGGCCGATTACCTTTTCCGGAAAATTGAGGACGATATTGTAAAAGATAAAGTGGTACTGCGTTATTTTCATGATACGCTATACACCAGCAACTATCTTAAAAATCATTTTCAGAAACTGTACTTTGACGGCTACCTGTCAAAATACGATTTTGAGATACATGAGTTTAATACGCGTGGCGAAGCGCTATCGGCCGATAAAAGCTACTCGTTGGATGTGTTTAAGGACATGGTACTTTACAGCGCGTTTAAAGTATCAAAATACTTCTATCGCGAAAACGAATCGTTCGGTTTCCAGAGTTATTTTGCCATTTTACCTATTTTTAACGATAGCGAGAATATTGGCTCCATCGTGATCAGGCTTCGCTCAAAAGCGCTGCAAACGGCCACATCTTTCCCGGAGCTATTAATTGACGAGAACGTTAAAATAGATAACGACTTTAAAAACTACTCGTTTGCCTTTTACAGCGATGATAAATTACTTACCCAAAGCGGCAGCTATGTTTACAGTCTGGTAAATACCATTTTTAAAGGCGATGTTAAAAAGTATACCGTTAAAACTACCCGCACCATTAACGCGGCATGGTATAATCCTTTTGATACCTACAGCCATTTAATACATAAAACTAACCAGCGTAATCTTATTGTGGTAAGCAAGGAGCAAAACCCGGTGTTTTACAGTATAGCGGCACTTACCTTCTTTTTTGTAATACTGCTGGCCTTTAGCGGCCTGGTTATTTTGGTGATGTGGGCGTGGATGCGTATTAAAATTTTAACTATAACCAACAACCGTATTAAATGGGGCTTAAGGCTAAATTTTGATAAGCTGCTTTACAAAACCCGCATCCAGTTTTCGATGGTATCGGCGGTGGTAATTACGTTGATACTGGTAGGTATAGTAACTACGGTGTCCATCAGCACGCAATATCAAAGCCAGCAGGATAAAATGATCCG
The DNA here is from genome assembly GCF_059690715.1 of Mucilaginibacter sp. A3364. Classification (NCBI taxonomy): domain Bacteria; kingdom Pseudomonadati; phylum Bacteroidota; class Sphingobacteriia; order Sphingobacteriales; family Sphingobacteriaceae; genus Mucilaginibacter; species Mucilaginibacter sp. A3364. The sequence continues at coordinate 27,484 of NZ_JCAWED010000005.1, read as the reverse complement.
CGATAAAATATTACACATTACATCGCTTATTGAAAACAGTCTGCTGGATAAATACCTGAACGAAACCGAAGAGAACCGCATTAGCTTTGATGCCCTGGCCAGTTCGTTTTCAACCGACCTTGTGATGTTTGACCGTAATGGCCGCTTGCTATACACCACCCAGCCGCGCATTTATGAGGACGGACTGATTGTAAAGCGTATGAACGCGCGTGCCTTTATTAACATGCGTCGGCTACAACGGTCAGAATATATCAGTTCAGAGATCATTGGCTTGCTTACTTACAAAGCCGTTTATGCGCCTTTACGTAATGTTAACGGCGAAACGGTAGCTTATTTGCAGTTACCTTACTTCTCTAACCAGTTAGACTACAGCGAGCGTATTGGTTCATTACTTAATGTAATGATCAATATTTACACTATCATATTTATTGCCATTGGTTTGCTGGCGGTTATCATCGCAAGGCAAATCACCAATCCCCTAAACTTTATACAGCAAAGTTTAAGTAAAACCATGTATGGTAAAAAGAACGAGCCGATAAACTGGGACAGGGATGATGAAATTGGCGCCATGGTGAAGGAATACAATAACATGATTGCCGCCCTGGAGGACAGCGCGCAACGGCTGGCCCAAAGCGAACGTGAAAGCGCCTGGCGCGAAATGGCCAAGCAGGTGGCGCACGAGATCAAGAACCCGCTTACCCCGCTTAAACTGGGCTTGCAGCTGTTAGAAAAATCCTGGCGGGAAAAAGACCCTAAATTTGATCAGAAATTTGAGCGTTTCAGCAAATCATTTGTTGAGCAGATAGAAAGCCTTTCATCTATCGCGTCGGAGTTTTCGGCCTTTGCCAAGATGCCGGACACAAGGATGGAGAAATTCAACATTTTTGATGCTTTGAACCAGGCCGTTACCATTTTTAAACAGATGGACAACTTCGTGATATCCTATCATCCGCCAGAAGAGGGCTTTATCATCAATGCCGACCGCGACCAGCTTTTACGCTGTTTTAATAACCTGCTTAAAAACGCTATTGAAGCCACTCCGCCCGAAAGATACGGCCAGATTGATATCACCTTTGAAATGAACAGCACCAATATCCTGCTGGTGATTAAAGACAATGGTAACGGCATACCCGAAGGCATGCGCGAAAAAATATTCGAGCCTAACTTTACCACAAAAAGCTCGGGCACCGGGCTGGGCCTTGCCTTCGTGAAAAATTCGATAGAAAACGCGGGCGGTAAGGTATGGTTCAAAACTTTCACTAACGAAGGCACCACGTTTTACCTGAGCTTGCCGGGTGCACAGTAAACTCTACAGTTATTCTGCACATTGTCAGATATTTATTTGGATGCTGATTACTTAAATTATATATTTACTTTTGCATATAAATTAATTAATTTAAACTAAGAAAAAAAGATTGATGAGATATTTTATACTTGTTTTCTTGTGCGCGCTTAATTTTACTGCATCAGCCCAGTTCTGGCAAAGCTCACCAAAACCTGTTCGTGTTGACCTTGCGCCCATAGCATCACACGTTTATAACGATAATATTACACTCACTTTTACCCCGGCCGTTTTAACAACCGTCGAATTACCAAAAAAACATCTGAACGTAATGAATATTGTTGAAGCGGCTTTACTTAAAGAAGCTAAACACAATATGCGTTTCAGGATATATGATGTAGCCAGCTATAACTTTGCCGATCTGGCCGCTTTATACATTCAGCAAAACCGTTTTTCTGAAGCTAAATGGTACCTGTTACAAAGCACTACCATATCGCGCAAGCAAAACAATAATAAACTTACCCTGTCAAACCTGCTTTCCCTGGCCAAAATTAAAACCGAGCTGGGCGAATTTGCTTTAGCTAAAGCCGATTTGCAGGAAGCACATGAAATTGCACTTGCCATTGGTTTAAATACCGATGTTCTGGATATCAACAAAAAATTAAACCTGCTAGCCAACACCAAACCGGCTGCTGTTAAAACAGAAACTCGTTACGCTGAAGCTGTAGAAATTGCTAACGCAAAACCACCTGTTAACTAAACATTATTTTGCTGTTTTATAACAATAAAGTAAAATACATCGGGTTTATATAAAAGAGTAAAACATTATTGTAATATTGTTACTTGTTATTAGTCTAATGAGGCAGAGGGATATTCTGTCTCTTTTTTTACATTAGCATTTTAATAAAAGGCACAAGTATTGATGTTTTGTTTAACACCTGATTTAAAGACAGTAAAAGATATGTTTAAGAGATTTTATTTTGTACTAGCCCTGGGTGCTGCTTTGGCTTGCAACGCGGCTCCGTCAAAACCGCTACCGGTTGATGGCTCATCAAACTTGCAACCTACAGATCAGCAAACTTTGGTTTGTAAAACAGTGGCCGGTCTTATATCAAATTATAACTATAAAAAAGTACCGCTTAATGATTCGCTTTCGGCCGAGATCTATAAACGCTATTTAAAAAGCCTTGACGAAAACCATAACTACCTGTTAGCATCAGACGTTAAGGAGTTTGAAAAATTTAAAACTGTGTTGGATGATGACATTAAAGCCGGTAACCTGGCTAACGTGTTTTACATGTTCAACGTGTTTCAAAAACGCTATGCCGAACGCATAAAATACTCGTTGGCCCAGCTAAACAAAACTTATGATTTTACCCAGAACGACGCGTTTACTTATGACCGTGCCGAATTGCCATGGGCAAACTCAACCGCCGACCTTGACCGCGATTGGAGCAAACGTGTTAAATACGATTTGCTTAACCTGAAGATGGCTACGCCGGATATGGCAAAAAATAAAGAGACGCTGAAAAAACGTTACGAGAACCTGTTAACTCAAAATGACAAGCTGGTTAGCGATGACGTTTTCCAGATGTTTATGGATGATTTTACACAGGCTATTGATCCACATACCAATTACTTTAACCCGTTTAACGCGGCGCAGTTTGGTATGGAAATGAAACGATCGTTAGAAGGTATAGGCGCTACGTTGGAAAGCAAGAACGAATACATTTGCATTAACAGCCTGGTAGCCGGCGGCCCTGCCGATAAAAGCCACCAGATAAACAATGGCGACCGTATAGTAGCCGTAGCTCAAGGTAAAGACGGCGAGTTTCAGGATATTATTGGCTGGAGAATTGACAACGCCATTAAACTGATACGTGGCACCAAAGGTACTTTGGTTAAACTTAAAATTCTTCCGCAAGGTAAAGCAGTGTCTGATCAGCCTAAAGTGGTTGAGATCATCCGCGAAAAAATTGTGTTGAAAGATCAGTTAGTGAAACGCGAAGTACGCAACTACAACAGCAATGGCAAAAATATTAAAATAGGTATTATCAATGTACCTGCTTTCTACGCAGATTTTGACGCCTACAAAGCCGGCGACCCTAACTACCAAAGCACCACCCGCGATATGAAACTGATCATAGACAGCCTGAAACGCGAGAATGTTGACGGTATCGTGGTGGATTTGCGCCAAAACGGCGGTGGCTCGTTAAACGAGGCTATTTCACTTACCGGTTTGTTTGTTAAAATGGGCCCGGTAGTACAGGTTAAAGATACCAATGGCGAAATTGATGTAGATAAAGACAATGATCCGTCGGTTGCTTATTCTGGTCCGCTGGCAGTATTGATCGATAGATTTAGCGCTTCGGCTTCTGAGATATTTTCGGGCGCGATACAGGATTATGGTCGTGGTATCGTGATCGGTACCCAATCATACGGTAAAGGTACCGTACAAAGCCAGATAGATATGGATAAGTATATCAACTCGTCTATTGCCAACCGCATATCATCAGCTTTGAAACCGGCTCCAAAAACTACCAATACCGGTAGTGTAACCAATTACGGTCAGCTAAATTTAACTATAGCTAAGTTTTACCGTATTAGTGGTAGCTCAACCCAGCATAAAGGCGTATTACCGGATATTAATTTCCCATCGTACATCCCGCTGGATAAATATGGCGAAGACACCGAACCATCGGCACTGCCTTATGACATGATACCAAAAAGCGAATATGCCGCCGTAGGTAGTTTTGCTACCGTAATACCTGAGTTGACCAAACTACACGATCAGCGTATGTTAACCAACCCGGGCTTTAAAAGTATCACTCAATCTATCGCCGATTACAAAAAGAACGACAAAGAAAAATCGGTAACGCTAAACGAGGCCAAACTGAAAAAACAACGTTCGGACGACGAGCAAAAAACTTTAGATCGTGATAACGCAATCCGTACATCATTAGGCAGACCGGCCCTAACCAAAGGCCAAACTAAACCTAAAAAAGAAGATCTGGACATTTTTAAGGTAGAAGCCGGCCAGATATTAACCGACTATATCACTTTAGAAAATAAAGTAAGCCGCGTTAATTAAACCGGCCTTATAATCAAATATTTGAAGATCCCGCGCTTGCAAAAGACGCGGGATCTTTGCTTTTAAAACTAATTACGCCCTCGACTGGTTGTTAGTTAAGTATGGCACGAAAACCACTGTTAACATTCACCGACAAAGGCATCTATTGCGCACAAGGCAAGTTTTACATCGACCCATGGAAACCGGTAAACGACGCCGTGATCACCCACGCCCACGCCGACCATGCGTACTGGGGGCATAAAAATTACCTGGCGCATCACCTGTCCAAAGAAGTATTACTTTACCGCCTGGGCGATATTAACCTGCGAACTATTGAATACAACGAAACGGTAGTTAAAAACGGTGTAAGTATTTCCTTATTTCCTGCCGGACATGTAATCGGCTCTGCACAGATCAGGGTGGAATATAAAGGCGAGGTATGGGTAGTATCCGGCGACTACAAAACAGAGGACGACGGCGTATGTACGCCTTTTGAGCCGGTACGGTGCCATCACTTTATATCCGAGTGTACCTTCGGAATGCCCGTGTACCAATGGAAACCCCAAGTGCAGATATTTGATGAAGTAAACAACTGGTGGCGGCAAAATGTAAACAACGGTGTGGCCACGGTTATTGTGGGCTACTCGCTTGGCAAGGCGCAGCGCATTTTGCAAAACCTTGATCTATCTATCGGCAAAGTTTATACACACGGCGTAATTGAAAACACCAATGAGGCGCTGCGTCGCAATGGAATCATATTAAATCCAACGTATCGAATTACACAAGACTCTGTTAAAGAAGAAGTACGCAGAGGCATCATCATTGCCCCGCCATCATCGGTAGGTACGCCGTGGATGCGTAAGTTTGGGCCATACAGTTTTGGCTACTGCTCGGGATGGATGGCTATCCGTGGTGCAAAACGCAGGCGTGCCGCCGATCGCGGTTTCGTCATGTCTGACCATGCCGATTGGGATGGCCTCATCAGTGCTATTGACGCCACCGGCTGCGAGAGCGTTTATTTGACACATGGTTATACAGCAACCTTTGCGCGTTATTTAAGTGAGATAGGTTTTGATGCGCATGAAGTGCATACGCTGTATGGTAATGATGAAGCCATAGAATTAGCACCAACCGAAGAACCGGAAACTGAAAACGCGGAAGGAGTTACGGTATGAAAGCCTTCGCCCAACTCTTCCTCTCGCTTGACGAAACCAACAAAACCAATGAAAAAGTTAAGGTTTTAAAGGACTATTTTAACTGCGTACCCGATACCGATAAAATGCATATGCTGGCTTTATTCACCGGTCGCAAACCCAAACGGGGCATCAATGCTACTCAAATACGTACCTGGGCAACCGAGGTGAGTAACATCCCCATCTGGCTGTTTGAAGAAAGTTATCACGTGGTAGGCGACCTTGCCGAAACCATGGCCCTGCTCATGCCCCAAAACACCACCGGCACCAGCAGCAAAAACCTGACGGAGTGGATAGCCGAGCTCAACAACCTCAGCACCAAAACCGAGGAAGAACGCAAGCTATGGCTCATGGAAAGCTGGGCCGTGTTGGATACCCAGGAACGCTTTGTTTTTAACAAATTGCTTACCGGCAGTTTCCGGGTGGGAGTTTCTCAGAATTTGGTAATTAAAGCTTTGGCGGATATCACCAAACTGGATGCCGCCACCCTAACCCACCGCATTATGGGCAACTGGATGCCGGAGACCTATACCTACGAACAACTGGTACAGGAACAAGGCGCGTCGGATGATATCTCGCGGCCATATCCTTTTTTCCTGGCTTACCCGATTCAGGAAACTTCTGAGAAACAAAAATCTGCGGATGACCTTAAATCCGCTTTAGGCGATGCCGCAGATTGGCAGGCCGAATGGAAATGGGACGGCATACGCGCGCAGCTCATTAAGCGGGATGGGCAGATCTTCATCTGGACCCGGGGCGAGGACCTGGCTACGGATAAATTCCCGGAGCTACACCCGTTTTTGAACGAACTGCCCGACGGCACCGTGCTGGATGGCGAGATTCTCAGCTTTCAGAATGGCTTGCCGATGCCGTTCAATGTTCTGCAAACCCGCATAGGGCGGAAGAATTTAAGTAAGAAAATTTTGCAGGACAGTCCCGTGGTACTCATTGCCTACGATTGCCTGGAATACGCCGGCAACGACATTCGCACCAAAACGCAGAGTGAACGGCGGGTGGTTTTGGAACACCTGCAGTCGGCTACCAGCTATCCGGACATATTCCGCATTTCGGCGCTGATCGGGTTTGGGAGCTGGGATGAGTTGGCCACAGTGCGCGAACAATCACGAGCCATGATAGCCGAGGGCATTATGCTGAAACGCAAAAGCGCAACTTACCAGGTGGGCCGCAAGCGTGGCGATTGGTGGAAATGGAAAATTGACCCACTATCCGTGGATGCCGTAATGATCTACGCGCAGAAGGGTCATGGCAGGCGGGCGGACCTATATACCGATTACACCTTCGCCGTTTGGGATGGCGATAAGCTGGTCCCTTTTGCTAAGGCTTACTCGGGACTTACGGATGCCGAGATCAACAAGGTTGACTATTTTATTAAGCGCAATACGCTTGAAAAATTCGGGCCGGTACGTACGGTTAAGCCTGAGCTGGTTTTTGAGATCGGTTTTGAGGGGATCAACCGGTCAACGCGGCATAAATCGGGCATCGCGCTGCGGTTTCCGAGGATACTGCGGTGGCGGCAGGATAAGCCGAAAGAGGAGGCTGATACGCTTGATAATTTAAAGGCCCTGCTGGGCGACTAACGTGGCGCAGTGTAGCGCTGTATGCGTAGCACGCTACACTGCTACACCAGGTGTAGCAGCGCTACAGCACTTGTTATCAGGTGGTTGAATTTTTTGGTGGCGATGTTTTGTCAGTAATTGTTGCTACACCCGGAATCGTTATTTATTCACAACACCTTTGTTCCTGTCCCGACTTCTGAAATTGGGGTTCTTGTCGCTTGTATAGGCCCTTCACGCACGTCTTGCCCCGCTCTTCGCCGCGGAGGCGCATTTCTTTTGTCATAGCCACAAAAGTAACAGCCATCCGCGGCGATTGAGCGGCCGATGTTAGCGGCTGGATAAGGAACAAATGTGATGAACGATAAAAACGATATAGTGCGACAGTCGGGCAAGCCACGTGCATGAAGGGCCTGTAAAAGCAATATGCGAATAGGCTACATGTCTAAAGGGGATTATTAATGTTTTATTTTTTAAGTTATTAATGAGCTCCCTACGGTCGGTTTCCTACACTCGTGCCTCGTTCATAATGACGAGCGGATATGAGTGAGAATTAAAACGTCTCCAACCGTGCTTTCACCATTTCCATCAACCACATCGGCGTGGAAGTAGCACCGGCAATGCCAACAGTTTCATTGGCGCCGAATAACATCGGGTCCAACTCATCCACAGAAGAAATGAAATAAGTATTAGGATTATGTTTGCGGCAAACTTCGTAAAGCACTTTACCGTTTGATGATTTTACGCCGGAAACGAATACCACCTTATCTACACTTTTGGCAAATACCGGCAGATCCTTGTCGCGGTTAGATACCTGGCGACAAATGGTGTCATTAGCATTCAGTTCATACCCGCGAGCGATGAGTTCATCCTTCACCTGGTAAAACTTGTCCATACTTTTGGTGGTTTGGCTGTATAGGGTGATGTTATGCGGAAGCTCCACGTTATCCAGCTCGGCAATATCCTGGAAAACCAGGGCCTCGTTATTGGTTTGGCCCTGCAGGCCAATAACCTCGGCATGCCCATGCTTACCAAATATCAATATCTTCTGGTTATCGTCATACGACGTTTTGATGCGGTTTTGCAGTTTAAGCACTACCGGGCATGAGGCATCAATAAGGGTGATGTTGTTTTCTAAAGCGGTGCGATAGGTATCCGGAGCTTCGCCATGGGCGCGGATGAGGACCTTTTCGTTATGTAGGTCTTTGAGCTGGCTATGGTCAATAATGCGCAAACCGCGGTCTTTCAACCGTTGTACCTCTTCGTCATTATGTACAATATCGCCCAGGCAATACAGGTAGCCATCTTCGGTCAGGATATCTTCGGCCATATCAATAGCGTAAATCACCCCGAAGCAAAAGCCCGAATCCTTATCAATGGTAACTTGTAAATTGCGTTCGCTCATATCGTTTACAAAAATACAGATTTATTTAATTGCTATTACTGCTGCAGGGCCGCAAAAAATATAAACTGACAAGCTAATAACACCGCACCTGTTATACTTTGTTTTTTAAAGCCAAATTTTTCAAAGGCAAACAGCATCGCGGTGCTGATGAAAAACCAGCTGCCATAGTTTTTTGAAGGTACTTCGCCACCCACCCAGTGCCAGTAATCAAACTTTCCGGCCACCGCCTCAATTAAAATATCCAGCGTAACCATAATAAGGGCACCACCCAATACGCGCCACCAAATACTATCAAACTCCAATAAAGCCAAGGCACTACCTGTTGCGTATACCAACAGAAACCAGTTTACGCCTATAATAAGCGGCACACCGCCTGTTTTTATACCTAGTGTTGCGCCATAATGGTATTTGCCAAAAAGCCATTCCTTGTTAATGCCTATCCATTCTACGCCATAACCGGCAACAAATACTAATGCAAAAAACAGGATGAATTTTTTATCGAAGGGTTTATGCTCAACCCCTAATAATACCAGCATCAGCAATAAATGATAGGGCACTATCTGTAAAAACCAGGGTTTTAACGCCGGTACCGAAAAACCGATCAATCCCACCAAATGAAATACCATTACCAGCAATGCCGTTACAGGCATGCGGCGTTTGTAGGTGGGTATCTCTATATCTTTCGGCCTTTCCATACGTTGGTTTTGGTGAGGTGTTTTTGTATAGCGGTAAATGCGATAAGCGCCAGGCTAAACATTTGCAGCGGGTGCAAAAATACATTATAAAGGGCATTTTGTTCGGCCGAAAGCGAAACCATAACCCGGCTTAAAATAATTAAGGCCAGCATAAAAAATATCAGCTGGTAATCCATCGTCATGATAACGATCATGGGGCCGCCAATGATCAATACGATATACACCAAAAACCAGATGATATTATAATTAAATGCCGCCAAAAAATTTTTACTGAAGCCATTCACAGCTTCCCGGTAGTTATTATACATGCGGCAGCTGATCATGCCATTGGCCAGCAAGGCTTCGCCATTATGCTTACCGGCTTTAACCAGGCGCATAATTTCCACATCCTCCACCACTTTTTCTTTAACCTGCTCATGCCACCGGTGCTTACGGTATAGCCCGGCATCAAACAACATAAACTGACCGCTGGCCGCCGCCACCGTATAGTTTTTTACCAGGTATACAAGGCGCAGGGGCAATAAAGTAAGCAATATTAAATGCATTAGCGGTACTACCAGGTGCTCGCCCTGGGTAAGCATTTGTTGGTTGGTAAACAGGCTTAGCAAGCCAAGCTTACGAAAATACATACGATGCACCGCGCTGTTGATCAGTCCGTTTTCAAGCTGCTCGTCCGCATCAACAAATAACAAAAAATCGCCATGTGCCTGTTTGGCCAACTGGTGACAGGCCCAGTTTTTACCTATCCAGCCTTTAGGTAATGGCTCGCCTTTAATTACGCTAAAACCGGCATGCTTTGCGGCATAATCAGCGCATAGCCGGTAGGTGTTATCGGTAGAGTCATCATCCAAAATAGTAACCTCATAATTACTATAATCCTGCGCGGAGATTGATTGCAGCAGGCTTAAAATATTATCTTCCTCATTGCGGGCCGGAATCAGGATAGAGACCCTGTCCTGGTAATGATGCGCCACGCGCCGCAGCTTTGGGTCCGACAGAAAATTGAACAGCGTTACCGTAAAGCGCAGTATTATAAAGAAAAAAATAACGGCAATGGCTATGATCACTATTTTACTATTTGGGTTTGCTGCAGCCGGGCCGCATGGTAATGTTGCTGGTAGGCCGCTTGCAATTGGTCGATAGTGGTGTAATTGCTTTCGGCACTTTTTATATAAACGTAAGCAGTTGGTTTTTTGTACTCAAAATACTCTATAAAAGTAGCACAAAATATCAATTGATGCTTACCTGCCGCCTGTTCTATTATGCGCATCACACCCTTTTCAAACACTACCTCATCAACAAAATTAGAATACAGTTTTCCTTGCGGAAACATCAGCACCAGGTTATCCGGCTCGCTTAATAATTGCGCCGCATAATCTAAGGACTCCATAATACTTCTGGAATTTTTATCAACAGAAAAAGCCCCGCCATATTTCAATATAGGCACCCGCCGGGCAGTTTCTTCCAACAACATGCCGTAAAAAGCTTTATTAAACAACTCGCGGTTAACATGATGCAGCACAACACCATCCCACCAACCAAAATGATTGGCAATTAACAGTACCGATTTGCCGGGGGCGATAGCAATTTCGTTAAAATTTATAGCCCTAAAATGGCTACGCGTAGTAAAGCGCAAATAGGTTTTTAATACCCAACCGATGAGGAAATTTCGCTTCGGGCGTATCATTTTAATGCTCCATTTTTATCTGGTCTTTCAAAGCCTGTTGGTGGGCCTTGTTAATGTTGGCTTTCAACTCCTCAAAAGTAAGCTCGCCGGCTACACCCAAATCAAACAGGTGCACGTAGGCGCGGGGTTTCAGCGCCTCAAAATAATCTATCAATATGCAGTGGTAAACTATCTGGCAGGGGCCCTTAACCTGCTGCATCAGCTTGTAAACGCCTTTCTCCACATGGATATGCGTTTCGTGGTTAGAGTATAATTCGCCCTGCGGGAAAATAACGATCAGGTTATCGGGGTTATCCAAAATGCCGGCCGAGTAGGTGAGCGATTCCAGCATCTCGCGCGAACCTTTTTTTATAGAGTACGCGCCTATGAATTTCAGGTACCAGCGTTTTAAAAACTGGTCGTGCTGCATCATTACGTAATACTTTTTTTTCAGGTTGTAAACTGCCGTCCAGTTGGCAATAAAGCCATCCCACCAGCTAAAGTGGTTGCTTAGCAATAGCACAGAATGCCCCGGTCGCGGTTCAAAAGGCTGCACATTAACTTCCTTAAAATTGCGGCTTATCCACCACCGCACGTAGCTGATGTAGAGTTTACTGGCGAAAGTTTTTTTGCGCGAAGGGATCATGCGTCTAATTTAGCTAAATATTCGTCGAGCGCCGGTATAACCAGCCAATGCCCCAAAGGTAACTCATGCACCTGCGCATTGTTTAATTTTTGTATAAATGGCATGGCTCCCTTTTTAGGGAACAAGCCATCATGCTGCCCGAAAATCAAGGTGCAGGGAATGTTATGTTGATTGATCAGCGCCGCAATTTTATCCGTATCGGGCCTTAGCAAACGTATCAGGTTAAGCGTGTAATAAACGTCCAGTCGCTTTTTAGGTGTATCCATTTCGCTGTAAGCTATCTGGTGCAGGCTATCGTCAATAAAACGTACGCGTTTTAAATTGTTTAATAGCGAGGTAGCCAGCCAGTTGCTTTTAGTAACCCGTTTAAAAAGCAGCCTGCCCAGCGTTTTGTTCTGTATAATATCAAAGCCTTTAAAAACCGACAGCCCATCCGGAGCCATCAATATCACCTCGTCAATCATATCGGCAAATTCCTCCACCAATATCAAAGCCAAATTGGCCCCGATAGAATACCCCAAAACCGAAAACCGCTGCCTGCCAAACTGCTCAAACCAATGTTCTACATATAAACGCATCAATTCTTTAGGCATCCCGGCCAGTATCTGTTGCTCCGTCCAACCCTCCAAAGCGCTCTCATCATGAAAAAAATGATCGAAGCCGTAAACATGAAACTTTTTGAGCAACGACTGCCCCAGTACATGAAACTGCCTGCCCGTCATGCCATACCCATGAAAGGCCAACAAGGGTTTATTGCCCGCACCATACTCATGAAAATGTACCTTACCCAGTTGGGGGATGTGTAAAAAGCCCATTATGGCAAATGTAGTAAATTAGTGATTAGTGATTAGTGATTAGTGATTAGTGATTAGAGAACAGTGACTGGTGATTAGTTGTTTTGAGATGGCATGTTCTATATTGATTATTCAACTAATCACTAATCACTATCCCTCGACTTGCTTATCGCTCGTTCAGGCCCTTCACGCACGTACCTTGCCCCGCTCTAGGCCGCGGTGGCCGTTAGTTTTTCGTGTGTTTAATTTGTTTTTACGGTACTCAAGAGGGCCTCGCCGTTTGTCATAGCCACAAAAGTAACCCAAAAGGCCTAGTCATCCCCTAGGCTTCTTTGCGCACAGGGCCACTGCGCTGCAAAGCGGGCAGAAGCACGGGCTGCATTATTGGCTGCCGCTTCGCACGCTCTTGGCCGTCGCACACGCCAACAACGCTATGCCCTTCCCATCGCACCGCCCGACGCCTTCTGCCCGCTTTCGCCTGAAGCTTGGGGCCGACGTTCCGTTGCTTCCCGAAATCCCGGAAAATAATGAGAGTTAAAAAAAATCTTGTAAGTGTCCCAAATGCAAGGGGCTGTCCCGAACCGTTGGCCGAGTGAGCTTCGGGTAAAGCGGGCAGAAGGCGTCGGGCGGTGCGATGGGAAGGGCATAGCGTTTTTGGCCCAAGTGCGTAATAGCCAAGCGTGCAGGCGGGCCAATAATGCAGCCCGTGCTTCTGCCCGCTGTGCGATGTGGCCAATGTGCGCAGAAGCCTTTCGGCCAACTAGGCATTTTTGTTTCTTTTGTTGCTATGACAAAAGAAATGCGCCTCCGCGGCGAAGAGCGGGGCAAGGTAGGTGTGTGAAGGACCTAACGAAGCGACGGGCCTAACGTGTCTTGTCGCATGAATAAACCCCTCCCTGCCCCTCTCAATGGAGGGAATCGTACGGGCTTGGCTCTGTTGGTGGATAGCGACAAGTTTAACCTTTTTAATCTTATCGTAATAAATTCTCCCCAAAGGGAATATCCACCAAAAAGCCCAAACTTTATTTTATTTTTGCGACCGTAATTATGATGGCGAAAAAGGGAATTTTACTGGTAAACCTGGGCACTCCGGATAGCCCAAGCACTGCAGATGTACGTAAATATTTGAACGAATTTTTAATGGATGGGCGCGTTATTGACGTTAACCCTACCTGGCGCGCCATTTTGGTGCAGGGCATTATCGTTCCGTTTCGTGCACCTAAATCGGCCAAATTATATCAAGAGATCTGGAGTGATGAAACCGGTTCGCCCCTGTTACATTACAGCAAATTACAACATCAACTGTTAAGCGAACGCCTGGGTGATGAATACCAGGTAGAGCTGGCCATGCGTTATCAAAGCCCTTCTATCGAGTCGGCATTGGAGCGTTTAAAGGCTAATTTGGTGAGCGATATTAAGGTTATCCCTTTGTTTCCGCAATATGCATCGGCCAGTACAGGTTCTGTGCAGGAAAAGGTGATGGAGCTGGTGAGCAAATGGCAAACTATCCCGAATATCACGTTCGTTAACTCGTTTCATGATAATGAGCTGATGATCGAAACCTTTGCGCAGAACGCCCGCAAGCACGATATCGCGAGTTATGATCATATCCTGTTCAGCTTTCACGGCTTGCCGCAGCGCCAGATCGTTAAATGCGACCATACCGGTAGCTACTGCCTGAAGGTTGACGGCTGCTGCGATACCTTGAACGATACGAACAAGTTTTGCTATTCGGCACAATCTTACGATACCGCGCGCCTGATAGCTGAAAAGCTGGGTGTTGCAAAAGAAAATTATACCGTTTGTTTCCAATCGCGCCTGGGTAACGACCCTTGGGTGCAGCCTTACACCAGCAAAGTAATTGAGGAACTGGCCCACCAGGGCAAAAAACGCCTGTTGGTATTCTGCCCGGCATTTGTGGCCGACTGCCTGGAAACGGTTTACGAAGTTACCGAAGAATACGGCGCCGAATTCAAGACCCTGGGCGGCGAGCACGTGCAACTGGTGGAAAGTTTGAACGATAATCCGTTGTTTATTGATGCGTTGGAGGGAATGGCGAGAGGGTAAGCTCAAAACTTGTCATTGCGAGGAGGAACGACGAAGCAATCGCACGCTGCTAAGCCGGCGACTTTTCTCCGTGCGATTGCCACGCTACGCTCGCAATGACATAATGGTTAACTTCTCTTCTCCACCCTGTCATAAAAACCACCAAACGAGTTCATCCGCACCGCATCTTCTTTAAAAAATTCACCCGGGAAACCGAGGTCTATTGCTGATGCTTCGTCCAGTTTTTGGAGGTGCTCCGGGCTTAGGGTTACGTTGATGGTCTTCAAGTTTTCTTCAACCTGGCTCACTTTGGTAGCACCCACAATGGGGATAGACGAAAAGCCCTGGCTCATCGTCCACTGCAAGGCTATGTGGCTTGGTGATACGCCCAGTTCTTCCGCAATTTCAACAACCACTTTAGTGATGGCCACGCTGCGGTCGTCAAGTCGGCGGCTTTCGGGTTTGATTCGGCCTTGTTCGCCGCGCAGGTATTTGCCGCTGAGCACGCCGCCGCCGAGGGGCGCCCATGGGGTAACGGTCATACCGTAATGTTTGGCCATGGGGATAAGCTCCCGCTCGGGAGTGCGTTGGATGAGGCTGTATTCTACCTGCAGGACAATAAACTGGCTCCAGCCCATCAGTTCGGCCATGGTATTGCCTTTGGCTACCTGCCAGGCCGGGGTGTCGCTTATGGCAGCGTAAGTTATTTTACCCTGGCGGATGAGGTCGTCCAGTCCGCGGAGCACTTCATCCATTGGGGTTATATCGTCCCAGATGTGGAGGTATAGCACGTCGATGAAATCAGTTCTCAGGCGCTTCAGACTTTCTTCTACACTGCGCATCATGTTTTTGCGGCTATTGCCTGATGCGTTGGGGTTGGTCAGGTTATCTTTTAGCGAGTATTTGGTAGCGAGGACGAAATAATCGCGGTCGTGATTTTGCACGTAGTCGCCGATGATCTTTTCGCTGGTGCCTAGTTTGTATACGTTGGCCGTGTCAAGGAAATTGCCGCCGGCATTGGCAAAGGCATCCATGATGGCGAAGCTGGTATCTTTATCGGCGCCCCAGCCGGCCTCGGTGCCAAAGCCCATGGTGCCTAAACATAATTCAGAAACTTTAAGGCCCGAGCGACCCAGTAATTTGTATTTCATGGTTGATGCTGTTTGAAGCTAAATTAGGTAATTTTTCATGGCTTCACAACGCAGGGTCCTCTTTGAGAGACCCTGCTGGGACGGGGTTTATATCTGCTTTATATTAAACAAATCCCATCCCCAACAGTTATCTCTATATGAAAATCATCACCCTACACACCCCCATCAACGCCGACCAATTGTTGGAGCGCCTACAGGATAAACTAAACCCTTACTTTAAACAGCAAAGGCAAGAAGAGATCATTTTCAAAATTGAAAAGGTGGGCACCGCCATCGAAATTTCGCAGCCTGAAATGTATGAAGGCGTGCTGTTTAAAATTGAAGTGAACGGCGAACAGCTGCACATCACCCGCAACGAGCATTACGTAGATGATGTAAACTCCCTCACCATCGAATCCATTCTGAACAGCTTGTTTGAAGATGTTACGGACGATGCCCGCGGTACCGACCTGGTGCAGGAGGGCTAGCATTTGAAACAAAAAAGCACCGCTGTTATAGCGATGCTTCATATTTTGATTGGATTTAATTATCCGTGTATCCAGCTGAATTTGTATTCCATTTCGGGGTTTTTCATGCGTTCCGCTACACGTAATAAACGGGCAGGGAGGGCAAGGATGTAATCGCGGGCTTTTTCGCCTTGTTCGTTAAGGCCGCCTACGCTTTCTATCTTCCAGTCTTGTATCAGGTCTTTTAGTATATCTACGTAGTCAACCGCGGTGTAAATACCCAGGCGTTGTGCCGCATCGGTAAAGTGGCCGAAGGTTTGGCCGATCTTTAAGCCCATTTCGCGCAGGAAGTGGGCGGGCATTACGATTTTTTTGCGCATCATGTCATCAAACGCTAACATGGCTTCGTTAGGGTCTACTTCAAATATTTTTTCGATGAAAAATTTGTAGGCTTTGGCATGGCGCATTTCGTCGGCAGCAATTACGCCACACATTTTAGATAATAATATATCACCATCTTTTTTAGCTTGCGATGCTACCCTGCGGTGCGATATATTGGTTGCCAGCTCCTGGAAAGAAGTATAGATAAAGTTACGATACGGATCATGACCGGTACCTATATCAAAACCATCGGCAATTAAATATTGAGTTGATACCTCCATGGCGCGCATATTTACGCGTTTAGATAGGTACAGGTATTTGTTCAGCAGATCGCCGTGGCGGTTTTCTTCGGCGGTCCAGTGGCGGGTCCATTTCATCCAGCCACCTTCTTCGTTATCGCTAACACCTTCTACCATGGTTAACCATGACTCATAGGTAGGCAGGGCCTCTTCGGTAATGGTATCGCCTACCAAAACAGCCACCAGGTCGTACGACAAGCCGGCGGCACTTTCCTGCAGTTCTTTAATTTCTTCGAAAAAAGTATCCCTGGTCGAGTCAGGTAAATAATCAGATGGCTGCCAGATCGTATCAACAGGCTTCAGGTACTCGAACATTTTGTCGAGCATGGCCTGTTCAATATGGCCCATCACTTCGCGTCTTTTTTCAAAAAAAAATCTCATACAGAATAGTTATGTGGCAAAGGTAATGATTTTTATAATTTTAATACACCTATCAATTTTTGCCGGTGTAGCCAATAGCATCACGCATACAGGCCGGTAAATTTTGTAACGAAGGCGCGCCGTCAAATAAGGAAAACGTACCGTTATAATCCCATAACATACCAGGTATACCTAATGTTTTTAAAGTTTGGCGCATTGATTTTATGTATAAGCATCGGCTGTTAATGTCGGCATACTTATTATACACCCCATACTCGCCGCAAATTATGGGGATACCGTATTTATCGGCCCATTTTTTAACGATCATTATCTTATGAGTTAATGAAGGTATGTTACCATCGTTGCGGTACTGGTAGTAATTGGTTTCGCCCCAGGTGCCTTTTGCTTTAGCGTTAATAGCGGGAAATTTTTCCGCACTATAAGGAAAAGGCACCCCGGTTGTAGCTACCTGCGCGCCTACCCATTCGGCACCCTGGTGGGTAAATAAAAAAGGTTCGTAAAAGTGGAAAGTGTAGATAATATTCTCATCCGCCAGGCGCACCATACGGCTCAATTCGTATATGCTGTTAAAATTTGATGCGCCTACTATCAGCGTACGCTTTTTATCCAGTTTACGTATGGCAGTAACGATGTTATAAGCCGCGTCTTTCCATGTATTGGTATTCATGTGTGGCGGTTCGTTGTATAGCTCGAATAGCAGATCGTCGGCACTTATTTTTTGATAACGTTTGGTTAAAATAAGCCACGTATTGATGATACGACCCGTTTCTGTAGCAAAATTATTATCATTTATATTACCATAATGGTAATCAATTACCAGCTTCATTCCGTGTACACGGCATAGTTGTACGATTTTGTCTATGCGTTTCAGAACATCTTCCTGCGGTATCTGTTGTGTTTCTAAAAAGTTAAAAGCTACCGGGAGCCGTATGCTTTTAAAACCTAAAGTTTTCAGCAGTTCAAAGTCGTTTTTGGTGATAATATCGTCTTTTAATATATCTTTACTCCACGTTTGCTCTAACCATGAAACACTTATGCCATTATCTAAACTTTTGGCTCGTTTAAACGCTAACTGTCGCTCGGTTACTTCACTTGGAGTACTTTTTGCTATACTTGCCTGCATTGTGGCAGGCAATAGTGTAAAAAGCATGCATATTAGCGCCGGAAAAGATTTTTTTATCGCTTTTATTTTCACTTATTTAATTATAAGTTTAATTAACCAAAGTTTAACGTTTTTGCCAGTAAAAACTAACTAAATGTTTGTTCAAATTACGAAAGAAGAATTTGCAAAAGAAATTCTAAAAAAGGCCTGGTACCAGACCAACAACATCATCTGGACAATTATCTTTCTTTACCCCCTTATCAGTATTATCGATTTTATTTACGGTAACGAGATATGGGTGCAGTTTTTAATTGTGCGCATTATAACCGTGCTGGTTATTTTGGGCCTGTACACCTTCTTCCGCAACAGTAAATATAACTATCGCATATTACTGCACGCTACATTCTTTTTAATATCCTGTACTTCGGCCATACTGTGTAACATTGTTAGCCAGTCGGAGTACCAGGTTTATTTCCTGGTTTACTCTGCCATTATCCTGTTTTTTAACCTGCAGGTATTTTGGGAGCCGGTACACTCTATCATCCAATCGTTACTGGCGCTGGTACTGTTGGCCGTATTTTTTCAAACACTGAACGAGAATACTGCCGATACTTTCGTTACTAACGGCGGGCAGTTCTTCTTTATTATCGCATCCATTTCATGCCTTATACCAAGCGCGCGCTACAAGGTGATGGAGCGTGAAGTGAAATCGAACTTGCTGATAGAAAAATCAAACGAGCAACTTAAAACGCAAAACACCGATATTGTTGAAAAGAACGCAATTATTGATATGCAGTATGAGCGTTTGCTTAAAATGGACGAGCAGAAAAATTCATTCATCAACATTGCCGGTCACGATTTGAAAAACCTGATCGGCTCTATCGTGATGAGTAATAACATGATCAAGGAGGAAGATTACCGACTTAGCACCGATCAGAAAGAGTTTGTTGACTATATAAGCGAGGCTGCCGAAAAAATGCAGTACATGCTGAACAAACTGATGGATGTGAAGGAGATCGAATCGCCGGAGATGAAGTTTAATAACGAGATATTCGATATAAACGTGGAAGTGCGCCGCATCTTCCGTGGTTTGATTGAGACCGCGCAGATGAAGAATATCCACCTGACGGATAATATCCTTAAACTGCCCTTAAACGTAAAACTGGATAAAGTTTTCGCGGGGCAGATATTCCAGAATTTGATATCAAACGCCATCAAGTTTTCGCAAACCAATAACACCATTAAAATATCAACCAATCTGCAACGCCAAAAATTTGTGTTCGAGATCATTGACGAGGGCATAGCTATTGGCCAGGAAGAACTGGATATGATGTTTAACAAGCTTAAAACCTTAAACGAGGCATCAACCAGTAAAGAAAGCCGCCTGGGCTTAGGCTTATCCATCGCCAAATTAATAACCCAGGAAATGGGCGGCGAGCTGTTTTACCGCAGCGATGATAATGGCAACTATTTTAGAGTAGAATTCAACGTAATTAACTAATATACCAACAAACCGATGAACAAATTTTTAAGTTTATTAGCCCTTACTTTTTTATTAAGCACGGCAAGCTTTGCACAAAAGATATTAACTTTTAGGGCAATGGGCCACGAGGATGACGCTATACAAGGTATGAGCGGCAGCAGCGCTTATTACCTTAAGGTTGACCCGCTTATTGAAATGAACGGAAGTAAGCTGGTATTATTTTTGGAGCCATCGCAAGCGCTTATCCGCAACTTATCATACGTAAACGTTATTATTAATGATAAGCCTGCTTACAGCGCCCGCCTTACCCAGGATTCGATAATACAGGTTACGCTTAACTTAAGCCGTAACGACGTATCAAGCGATAAATTCCTAAAAATACAGGTTAAAACGTTGCTTACGGTAACTGATCAAAAATGTAAAGACCTTGATAACCCGGCTATGTGGTTAAAGGTTAAATCATTCTCATACCTATCGTTAGTTAAAAGCAATTCAAACTTTTTTAATAATGTAAACATTGGCAATTGCTTTGAAACTATGCGTGCCATTGTTCACCCGGCTAACCCTAACCTGCATGATTTGAAAGCGGTAGCATGGGCTTACTCTCGTTTAAAAAAAGCTGACGTTAGAAACATCCGTGTTTATGCCGAAGGCCAATTGCCTGATACCGTTAAAAACTACATTGTTGTTGGTAACATGTCGCGTTTATCCGCTGCGCGTAAATCATTACTAAAAGTTAAACCACAAAGCGGCGAAGGTTTGTTTTACCTGAATAAAGCGGTGGTTGAAACGGTTGATACCGTAATGCGTTTGGTTAATGTTAAAGGCAAGGTGGTTACTGTAAAATCATTGGCATCAAGCGTTGTTCCTTCAGAAATTTTATATGTTACCGGTGGCGACGATGTGGGTTACGAAAAAAGTATAACCGCTTTAGGCAACATCAACATTTTAAATTCAACCTTCGGCGATTACCTGTTGATCAGCAAAGCTGAAAACACTTTCTTTAAAACTATTGACGAAAACCGCTCGAAATTAACCTTCCGCCAAATTGGTGGTACTACCAACTTCATGTCGGGTATTGGTAACTTAAAAAGCGTTTACAACTTTAAAAACTCCGACTTTAGCTTTACCCCTAAAGAGGTGGAGATACGCGTTATTGCTAACTATAGCAGCTTAGCGCAAGGCGACCGTGGTTACCTGAACATCTACCTGAACGGTATGTTGATCCAATCAGAAAAATTGGATAATACCGGCAAGCTAAATACAGCCGTTACCATTAACCGTTACCAGCACCATAAATACAATACGCTTGAAACCGAGTTCCGTTTTTACTCAAGCGGTGGTAACTGTTTAAACAGCTTTAGCGGTTTCTTTGCCGAGGTTGACGTTGATAAATCATACCTGGAATCAAAAAATCCGTTCATTACGTCTGACTTGAGCTTTTACCAATACCCGGAAGCGTTTAACAGTGGTACTACCAAAATTGTAGTAAGTAAAAAATACGCGCCATTTGCTGCTGCAGCTATGGGCGAGATCATTTACGAGTTGAACAATAACATCAACGCTAATAACTTCCCTGAGTTTATTTATGCTGATGGCATGGATCCGAACGAGTTGAAAAAGAACAACATCATTGCGCTGCTATCGCATGATGATCCGTTGATGGATGATTTCCCGGACGCGCCGATCAAATTCAACAAAAAATTCCGCCTGTATAATAACGAGAATAATAAGATAGTTTACTCGCTGTCCGACTCGGTATCAAACGGCCTGGCCCAGATATTTTATGGCCGAAGCAATAACGCGGTGCTGGTAATTACCGGTACGGGTAAACACCTGGCCGATGCCTTCCTATCGGCATCGCGCTCTATTACCGAGCAGCTGTCGACCCTGTCAAGCAACGTAGCTATATCAGATGTTAACAACAATAAATACCTGTTCAACATCAGCAAATCAAGCGAAAACTTACAATATATTGATACCAAGAGCGTGCTTACCCGTTTCTGGGAAAGCTATAACCTGTACATCTTGTTAGGCTTACTGGTATTGATATTGTTAGCGTTCCTTTACATCCGCGCCAAGGTTCAAAAATCGCAGGATATATTTACAGAGTAATTTGTAACAACAGTATTAAGGCATTGTATGGTTTACCCCATACAATGCTTTATCAAAAAATTTATATATAAAACTGTTTAACAATTATTGCCATTTATGAAGCTATCGATCCCTGAGTTATTGATACAAGATGGGTTTATAACCCAGGCCGATCAGGAAAAGATCGATGATTTTTCGCGCCGGTCGGGCTTATCTTACATAAAAATAGTACTCAACTTTGGTTATATATCCCGCAAAAACTATGAGCGCTCGCTGTTAAACGCAGGCTACGAGTTCAAACAGATACGCGAGGAAGCTTTTGACCAGGAAGTACTGGATAAAATTGAATTAAAGTTTGCCGATGAGCACCTGGCTTTGCCTTTGCGTGTTCAGGACGGTAAAATAGTGACGTTGATGGCTAACCCCAGCGACGAACTGTTTATAGACTACATAAAGTTTACCTATGATATGGAGCCCGAGATCATCGTGGCTTCCGATTTGGACATTACCTGGTACAGCCACGTTTTGTTGGGCGAAAAGTATGTAAAATCGGCCGTGTTTGAGTTGCTTAACCGCGACCCTACCAGTTCGGCCCTGGTAACTTTCACCACGCCTCAGCTTATATTTACTTTTTCACTATTGGCGCTTGTTGCCGGTGGTTTGATATTGAGCTTTAAAAACACCTCAATTATTATTAACGTAATACTGAGTTCGTTTTTTCTGGTATCTATTGTATTTAAGCTGTTTTTGGCTTTGGTGGGATCGAGGTTTGAGCTGCACCAGGCCGTTACCAAGCAGGAAGTACGCGATGTTGTTGACGATGACCTGCCGATATACACCATTCACTTACCGGTTTACAAAGAAGATAAACTGATCAAGAAACTGATTTGGAACCTGCAGAGTATTGATTACCCACGCGAAAAACTGGATATTAAACTGCTGATAGAAGAGGATGACGACAAAACTTTAAATGCCGTACGTAACCTGGATTTCCCGGCCGTATTTGAGGTTATTGTGGTGCCTTTCCACATGCCTAAAACCAAGCCTAAAGCTTGTAACTACGGTCTGCACTTTTCGCGCGGTAAGTTTTTAACTATTTACGATGCGGAGGACGTGCCCGATACCGATCAGCTTAAAAAAGTAGTAGCGTTGTTTACCAAACTGCCCGAGAACTACATTTGTATACAGTGCGCGCTAAATTATTTCAATCGTAACGAGAACTTTTTGACCCGTATGTTTACCCTGGAGTATTCGTACTGGTTTGATTATATGCTGCCGGGTTTGGATACCTTCGATATCCCTATCCCGCTGGGCGGCACCAGCAACCACTTTAAGTTTGAGTACCTGATGGAGCTGGCCGGCTGGGATCCGTTTAACGTTACCGAGGATGCCGACTTAGGTGTGCGCGCTTATGATAAAGGTTATAAAGTGGCCATTATCAACTCCACCACCTACGAGGAAGCCAACAACGAGATGTTTAACTGGGTGCGCCAACGTTCGCGCTGGATAAAGGGCTACATGCAAACCCACCTGGTACACATGCGCGACCCGGTTGCCTTATGGAAGAAAATTGGCTGGAAAGGTTTCCTAGGCTTTAACTTCTTTATCGGGGCCACACCTATTACCTTCCTGGTGTACCCGCTGTTACTCAGCATATTTGTGTGCTACCTGATATTTGATTTGGAGACCATTCGTACGCTGTTCCCGGATTGGGTGTTGTTCATGTCGATAATTAACCTGATGGTGGGTAATATATTGATGATCTACGTGAATATGATGGCCGTATTTAAGCGCCGTTATTACGAGTTAATATTATTTGCCATTGCCAACCCTATTTATTGGCTGTTACACTCGTGGGCGGCTTATAAAGGGTTATATCAATTAGTTGTTAAGCCTTTTTATTGGGAAAAAACCAACCATGGGCTAAGTAAAGTAAACAATTCTACAAATGTGGTTGAGTAAGGTTAAAATAACCAAAAGCCGATCGATACTGATTATCACCATTTTACTGGCGATATATTACCTTTTTTGTGCTTATTACCTGCACGGCTTAGGTTATAACACGCAGGAGTCGCTTTTTTATGTAGAGAAAGTGCGCATTATATTTGAGGGCCTTGGTTATAAGCTAAAAATTATTGGTCTTACGGCGCCCATCATACCGTTTTTCGCCACGTTTGCATTTGCTTCTATAAGTCCGTTGATGGCGCCGGTTATAGCCTCGGCCCTGGGTACTGCCGCCTTTTTTTACATTATGGCCAGCACGCTTAACAACAAAATAAACGATGATTTTTATTTGTTTTTGCTAATAGCGGTATTCCTGTTCCATCCGGGCATTTTGTATATGGCCTGTTCGGGCAAATCCATTTACATGGCCTGTATATTCTTCTTCATGTTTTTTTTAAACCTGTTCAAGTTTTATACATCTAATACCACGTTCCACATATCTATTGCCAGTATATGCCTGGTAATGCTGCTGTTTTGCGATTATAAGTTTATCTGGCTTACCATATTCTTTATACCGCTGGTGTTCTCCATCGCCGTGCAAACACTTAACCTGGCGGAAAAGGAATCCATATTCAGGATGACATTGAGCTTTAATAACCCATCGCTGCGCCGTAAGCTGATCAATAAAACATTCGCGTTGTATGTGATCCTGTTTGTGCTGCCTATAGCGGCAATGACCTGCTATAAGCTGTTAAACCTAACCAACGCTAACGACGTTGACTACTTTTTACAAAGCCCCTATGCCACGTGGACAGTTTTAGCCGAACGCGTAAACTACGACCTGATGGCGCAAAACCCGACGCTTAAAGTGCAGGAAATATCGTTGCTGATATCAGGCAAAATGCTATTGTATTGCCCGATGATGTTGCTGGCGATGTATCTTTTCCGCGACAGCAATTACCAGATATTAACACTGGTGACGCCGTTTGCCTTCGTTGAGTTTTTACACCTTAAATATGAGCGTGTATTTTTGGTGCAGCAGTACTACATTATATTTGTGATACTGGCGCTGCTATGTTTGATATTTAAGGCAGACACCATACGTAACCAACTTGCCTTTAAAATTGTGCTGGGCGTGCTACTGGTTGTGCAGATTGGTACCGGGTTTTATTTCTTTAAAACATCGCAGGTAGAAGAAGAGAAAAGCTTTATCACCTTCCTGACCGAGCGTACCGCCAGCGATGCCTTGGACGAAGACAGAGACATGGCCGATTACATAAATGGCCTGCCGGACGATTCGCGTATACTGATGGACGATGCGGTGGCCTACCGCGTGGTTGCCTACACCAACAACATTAAAGGACTAATATTGCCATACCAGGATACTTTTTTAGGAGCTATTGAGCGCCCGGGCGATTATGCCAACTATATACTCATAGCAACTACAAAAAACCCGTTAAACTCCTACAGTATTTTAAGCCCGAAATATCCGCCTATTGTTTACCAGTCGGCTAATACCTTCTCCAACCTGCAAAAGGTTTACGAAACCGAGAATTGGGCCCTGTACAGGTTTTTATAACAACGAACTATCGAATGATCTTGTAGAGACGCAATATATTGCGTCTCTTTTTTTGTAGGAATTTATCGTCTAAAAGCCAAGGCCTATTGCGTTTTAGGTAAATTTTTTATATTTGGTTTATAACACCTTAACTGATGACCCCCACAATTTGCAAAAACTGCGAAGCAGATCTGTCGCTAACCTATTGCCCTAACTGCGGCGAGAAACGGTTCGACAAAAAACAACTCACCATAAAACACTTCGCCGAAGAAACCTTTGAAGGCATGGCGCATTTTGACACTAAGTTTTTGCGCACGCTTAAAACATTGTTTACCCGGCCCGGTCAACTGGCGCTTGATTTTGTCGAGGGCCGTCAAACCAGGTACATGAAGCCCATTGCCTTTTTCCTGGTGATCAACTTGTTGTTTTTTTTGTTAATGGTTTTTAATCCTTATAGTTTATCCCTGGTAAACTATATTACCTATAAACCCTTTATTAATTATGATACCCAGCGTATTGTGGCCGAGAAGATAGCCCACCTACATACCAGCAAGGAAGATTACATGCATGTATTTGATGCCCGAATAAAAAGTGAATCAAAGGCTTATATATTCACTTTCATACCCGTTTACGGGTTGATATGCAGTTTGCTGTTTATTGCCTATAAACGAATGTTTGTTGAACACCTGATATTTGCCCTGCATTTTGTAGCTTTTGTTTTGTGTTTATTCTTTTTAGAGATATACCTGGTTACCTTCCCGCTTCAGATTTACTTTAAAGGTACGCACCAAAATGATGTTGAACAATTGATAGGAATACTGATGGTGATATTGGTAGGTATATATTTCTTTTTCGCCGCGCGTCGTTTTTACCGCTCAAATATTTGGTGGAGTGTCTTGGCCAGCTGCCTGATCGCCTATACCTTTTTTGATCTGG
Source organism: Mucilaginibacter sp. A3364 (assembly GCF_059690715.1). Lineage (NCBI taxonomy): Bacteria > Pseudomonadati > Bacteroidota > Sphingobacteriia > Sphingobacteriales > Sphingobacteriaceae > Mucilaginibacter > Mucilaginibacter sp. A3364. The sequence continues at coordinate 1,338 of NZ_JCAWED010000005.1, read as the reverse complement.
TGCAAGGTTATAGGATGTTGTTATTTTTTAAATTGATTTACTTGTAAGCATAAAAAAAGCCTATGCCGGTTTGTATACGGCATAGGCTTTTAAAACTCTTGTATAATTAAAGCACTGGTGGCTCTTCTTTCTTTTCGTTTGTAGTTTCAGCTTGATCTTCCGGTAAGGCTACAGGCCCGGCTTCCTGAAGCTCGGCAACAGGTTCAGTTTCTTCGGAAAATGTTTCTTCGCCAGCCGGCTCTTGTTTATTTTTCTTGCCAGTGAAAAACCTGCGTACTGCGGTCCAGGCACCTACAACGGCTACTGCCAGCAGTTTCCAGAATTTTAGTAACAGGGCAAAGAAACCCACTTTAGCCAATACTTTACCCGCCACTAAACCACCGATGGTCCAGGCGGCAACGTTGTCTACGCTTGAATCAAATTCGGTATATTTATAGCCATCTTCAAAACGCACGCTACCTAAAACCTGCGGTATGCTGGCTTTAACCGCCGGCAAATCGTTCATGGTAGCAATGGCATTTAAAATCAATACGCCTTTACGGCCCAACACGCGTACATTATAGTTAAGCGTGTTTACACTATCGGTACCAAAACGGATCTCTTTAGCCCAATGCAATATATGTTGATCAGCCTCATAATACGGTTTTGAGGCCCAGCCTACCATATCAATAGAAGGATAACCGTTTTTTACGCGTTCGGCGCTTCCTTCTTTCACCTCTTTCTTTATATCAGCTAACAGGTCGTCATAGTTTATGTCATCCGCATCATCATCCTTTACGTAGCCAATAGCATCATACTGTATGTTAAAAACATAACCCGACTGACCAAGAATACTCTGGCTCTCGGGCAAAATAAAACCCATAGATGAACTGGACTCTTTAGGATTACCCCATAGATCGGTAAGTACTTTTTGCGCTTGTGTTGAATCAAGATACTTGAAACCCAAAGGAACAGTAATAACACCTATACCGTTGCCAATTTTAATTGTTCCGTGTTGGTATTTAAGGGATGCTTCAAAAGCCAGCATTTGCTTAGCAAGGCTATCTGTTTGTGCCCATGTGGCTGATGTGAAACAGCAAATAGTTAGAATAACCAGGAAGTAGAATTTTTTCATGTAATAAAATTAAGGTTAACAGCTAAAGATAATTAACTACTGTTAAGTTGCAATAAAGCCAGGTACATTACTCTGTAACAAAAAGACGATAATGTAGGTTATCAGAAACCTCCCCTAAACGCAAAAACCCCATAAGCAATTGCTTACAGGGTTTCTTGTAAAATTTGGCACCGACCTACTCTCCCACGTTTTACCGCAGTACCATCGGCTCTGGCGGGCTTGAC
>NZ_JCAWED010000004.1:0-127620 GCF_059690715.1 Mucilaginibacter sp. A3364 | reverse complement strand
GTATGTCATGACGACTACTTGTAACCAAACCTGCTCCCGTTCCTTGTCGCTTGTTATCTTTTACAAACATAGGAGTAACCAAAAAGGCCTAGTCAGCCCCTAGGCTTCTTTGCGCACAAGGCCTCTGCGCTGCAAATCGGGCAGAAGCACGGGCTGCATTATTGGCTGCCGCTTCGCACGCACAAGCCCGGCGCACACGCCAACAACGCTATGCCCTTCCCACCGCACAGCCCACCGCTTTCTGCCCGCTTTCGCCCGAAGCTTAGGGCCGACGGTTCCGTTGCTACCCTAGATTTGGGGAAATAATGAGAATCAAAAACGAGCGGTGGGCACGCAGGAAAACCGGGCCACGCGTGGGGCGCGAGCGGGGAAGGTTTTTTCCTGCTTGATCTTTTTGCTACTTTTTGGATCAAGCCAAAAAGTAGAAAGGCTCCGCGCCGAATGAGCGGGGCGAGGTATGTGCGTGAAGGGCTTATGCGACACGTTTAGCGAGCGTAGATAGTGCTTCGTTCCTGGCAATGACGGGTTAGAGAGAAATAAGGCTCGCGCAGTATGAGCGTACAGCCCGACCCGAAGGGGAACGCCCTAGTATTTAACGTTTATGGCTTTTAACAACTTACTGAAAAACCACAGTGGCGCGGTTACTATGAATTTAAATTCCTGATTAAAGGTTGGTCTGCGGCTTTCTATGCTGTAGCCTACGAACTGGGCTACAGAGCCTATAATGAACAGGAATACGCAGAATCTGGGCAACACTGGATCATTCTCGAACTGGATGATGATGTAGGTGAAACCGAAGAAGGTGAACAGCATGAGGTATGAAAGTATCGGCGACTTTTTAAGGTAATAGTAAATAGTGAACGCAATAATGAACGATGCCCAATTGATGAACCCATTATACTGGCCTAAAAAAGCCAGCTTGGGGAACGGTATGCTCCACACAAAACCCAATATGGCAAACACCAGCGCGGGGATGCAGATGTAGTTGATAACCCGATTAGCCGGCTTTTGATGGAAGCTGTCATACTCTTCTATCAGTTGGTCAATAGAGCGTTTGGTGGGTGTGGGTGGAGTGGGTTGTTTTTTCATGGTATTACTAAAACAAAAATGTCATTGCGAGGTACGAAGCAATCGCACACGTGCAAAGTCGTCGACTTTTATCCGTGCGATTGCCACGCTTCGCTCGCAATGACATGGCGGGGTTAACTTTTTTTACTTAGCGTAAGCTACCGAGCGGGTTTCCCTGATCACGGTAACTTTGATCTGGCCGGGGTAGGTCATTTCGGTTTGGATGCGGTTTGATATGTCGGCCGCCAGCACTTCGCTTTCAGCATCGCTTATCTTCTCGCTCTCCACTACCACGCGCAGCTCTCTGCCGGCCTGTATAGCGAATGTTTTCTCTACGCCAGGGTATGACAAGGCTAACTCTTCAAGTTCTTTTAAGCGCTTGATATAGCTTTCTACCACCTCACGACGTGCACCCGGGCGCGCGCCTGAAATGGCATCGCAAACCTGGATTATCGGCGACAACATTGAGGTCATCTCCACCTCGTCGTGGTGAGCGCCTATGGCGTTACACACTTCCGGATGTTCTTTATATTTCTCCGCCAGTTGCATACCCAAAATAGCGTGAGGCAGTTCGGGATTATCATCAGGCACTTTACCAATGTCATGCAGTAAGCCGGCACGTTTGGCCAGTTTTACGTTCAGGCCCAACTCGGCAGCCATGGTGGCGCAGAAGTTAGCGACCTCGCGCGAGTGCTGCAGCAGGTTTTGTCCGTATGACGAACGGTAGCGCATACGGCCAACCATACGTATCAGCTCAGGGTGCAAACCGGTAATACCTAAGTCTATCACGGTACGCTCACCTATCTCTACTATCTCTTCTTCTATTTGCTTTTTGGTTTTGGCAACCACCTCTTCAATACGTGCCGGGTGAATCCTGCCATCAGTTACCAAACGGTGCATAGCCAAACGGGCTATCTCGCGGCGAACCGGGTCAAAGCCTGAAAGGATAATAGCCTCAGGCGTATCGTCAACAATGATCTCGATACCCGTAGCTGCTTCCAGCGCGCGGATGTTACGACCTTCCCTCCCGATGATACGACCTTTGATCTCGTCGTTCTCGATATTGAAGATAGATACCGTGTTTTCGATAGCGCTTTCGGTAGCGGTACGCTGGATGGTTTGGATAACGATCTTTTTAGCCTCTTTGGTAGCGGTTAGTTTAGCCTCGTCAACAATATCTTTTATTTGCGCCATAGCCTGTGAACGGGCATCCTCGCGCAGGTTGTCGATCAGTTGATTCTTGGCTTCCTCGGCGCTTAGGCCTGCTATGGTTTCCAGCTGTTCAACGTGCTGGTTTTTCAGCGCTTCAACTTCTTCCTGCTTTTTAACAAGCACCTCGGTTTGTGCCTCTAGTTTTTTGCGGGTGTTATCCAGCTCGTTCTCTTTACGGGTAAGGTTTTCCAGTTTCGAGTTTAACGATTGCTCTTTTTGTTTAATGCCGTTTTCACGCTGGGCCACCTCGTTATTACGTTGGTTTACCTCCTTTTCGTGTTCGGCTTTCATTTGCAGGAAACGTTCTTTAGCTTCCAGCATTTTATTTTTACGTGCTATTTCAGCATCGTTCTCGGCATCCTTAAGTATCTTTTTTACTTTGTTTTGCGCGTGCGCTTCCTGGTCTTTAAACAGCTTGCGCAGCAGGAACCTGCCTATAACTATCCCCGTAGGGACGCCGGCAAGGAGCCCGATAATAACGTATAATATGTTCATTCTTTGTTGTTAGGTTATATAAAATAAAAAAACCGCGATGAAATTTTTAAGTGTCATGTATTGAAAAACTTCATACAGATATTCAGGATGATGGGTTACCGTTAAACGTAATGAGTAACGCATGCCTCCTCGATCCGTAGATATTGAAGTGTTAAGTTTTTAATAGTGAAACATAAAATTTAACCGCGGTTAGATCTTATTTGCTCTGTTAATATGTAAAGAACGTTATTGTTTTGAAAAAAAATCGTTCAGCATGTGGTCTAACTGGTAAACTTTGTCGGCTACTTCCGAATCTTCGACAGTAACCTTTTTCTCTGCTTTTAATGATGATGTTGCGTAATGCAGCACACTCATTGCCAGCAGATCCTGTTTATCCCTAACCGCATAATTTTCCTGGTATTCTTTTATGCGATCGTTAATTAGCTTTGCCGCCCTGCGTATTATTTCTTCCTCTTCCATGTTCACCTTTAAAGGGTAAACTCTGTCAGCAATATTTATTTTTATTGAGATTTCTCCCATTTGAGCTTGTTCACTTTCTGTATTACTTCTTCAGCAATACAATGCACTTATCTATTTCCTGCACAAATTCGTTAATTTTTTGTTTAATGTCAACACTTTTTTCATTTGTGTCTGAAAATGACTTGGCTAATTTAACCGCCCGAAGCTTCTCGTCCATTTCCTTGATCTTGCTTTTGCTGGCGTTGAAGGCTGACGAAAGGGTTTCGTTCTCGAGTTTCAGAAGGTCGTTTTCTTCCTGCAAAACGGCACAAAGTTCTATCAAGCGCTGTGTCTTGTCTAAAACTTTATCCAGTTGTGTAGCAGTTGTACTCATTTATATTATCGAATTTCTGTTATTAATTTATTGTTATGCGATGCTAAATTATTTACGAATTTCGGCACCGGCTTCCTTACCTAAGTTATAGATAAGTTTTTGCATTACGCTATCTATCGCTTTATCGGTAAGCGTTTTTTCAATATCCTGTAGCACGAAACTTAACGCATAAGACTTTTTACCGGCAGGCAATTTATCGCCCTGGTAAACGTCAAATACATTAACATCCTTTAGCAACTTACGCTCGGTACGTTGCGCAATTTGCTTTAGCTGCGCGAAATTGATATTGGTATCAATCAGCATCGACAAGTCGCGCCTTACGGCCGGGAATTTTGAGATCTCGCTGTAAACAATTTTGTTCTTTTTTGCTATCGCAATAAGTTGGTCGAAGTTGAAATCGGCATAGAAAATCTCGCCGTCCGCATCCGCCAGTTTTTGTGCCGATGGGGCAACTTTACCAAATTTAACCAGCGTTTTGCCGTTGCGGGTATAGTTTATACCAAAGGCCATTTTGCTGCAGGTGGTATCTTCAATACCTAAGTCGCTAATGTTTAATTTTTGCAGGATACCGTCAACAATGGCTTTCAGGTTATAGAAGGTAGCCGCGGTAGCTTTTTGGTTCCATTGCGCGGTGGCTGTAGCACCACTCAGGAATATAGCGAAGCGTTGGCTCTCGTTGTATTTGCCATCCTCTTTTACGCTGTACACTTTACCAAATTCGTAAAACTTGATATCGGCGTTCTGGCGCTTCTGATTGTAAGCGATGGCTTCCAGACCCGAGAAGAGCATGGTTTGGCGCATTACATCCAGATCAGAACTTAACGGATTCAATATCTTAACCGCAGCATCCAAATTGCTTGAATAGGCCGATTTGGTGAGCGAGTTTGACATGATCTCGTTAAAGCCATTGGCGGTTAACAAGTCGCTCAGGGTGTTTTGTATAGTATCCCTGTCCGGGCGCTGCGAGGTGTTTAACGAGGCGCGCACCTGTGTTGGAATATAAATATTATTGTAGCCGAAAATGCGCAGGATATCCTCGATCACGTCCACATCGCGGGTTACATCCACGCGGTATGGCGGCACTTGCAGCGACAGGCTTTCGGCGGTTTCTTCGGTGATAGTGATGTCCAGACCTTTGATGATGCCTTTGATCTCATCATGCGGTATTTGCTGACCGATCAAACGATCAACATGCTCGTAGGTTAGTTCTACTTTAAACGGCGCTACAGGTGCGGGGTAAATATCTACTATTTCTGATGAAATAGTTCCGCCAGCAACTTCCTGAATTAACAGCGCGGCACGTTTAAGCGCGAACACGGTCATATCCGGATCGGTACCACGCTCAAAGCGGAAAGATGAATCGGTTTTTAAGCCATGGCGCTTAGCCGTTTTACGTACAGATACAGGGTTGAAGTAGGCACTCTCCAGGAAAATATCCGTAGTAGTAGCCTTAACGCCCGAATCGGCACCGCCAAATACACCGGCAATGCACATAGGCGCTTCGGTGTTGCATATCATCAGGTCGGCGGCGTCAAGCTTGCGCTCCACGTCGTCTAATGTTTTAAATACGGTGCCTTCTGCTACAGTTTTTACAATCACCTTGTTGCCGGTAATAGCGGCAGCATCAAAAGCATGCAACGGCTGACCTAACTCATGCAGCACATAGTTGGTCACATCCACCACGTTATTGATAGAACGCACGCCAATAACGGCCAAACGTTCCTTTAGCCATTGCGGCGAATCCTTAACCTCGATACCCGAAATGCTCACACCCGAGTAACGCGGCGCGGCATCACTCTCTACCACTACATCCAGCTTGCTATTGGTATTATCAACCTTAAACGCCGAAACATCGGGCTTGGTGACACCCACTTTCAGGAAAGCGGCCACATCACGGGCAGTGCCCAGGTGCGATGTAGCATCGGCACGGTTTGGCGTTAAGCCTATTTCGTATAAATAATCGTCGTTTAGTTTAAAATATTCTTTGGCAGGGGTACCTACAGGGGCGTCGGCATCCAGTACCATAATACCTTCGTGACTCTGGCCCAGGCCAATCTCGTCTTCGGCACATATCATACCCAGCGATACTTCGCCACGTATTTTTGATTCTTTGATCAGGAAGGAATCGCCGGCTGTTGGGTGCACGGTAGTGCCCACGGTAGCCACAACCACCTTCTGACCGGCAGCAACGTTGCTTGCGCCGCAAACAATCTGCAGGTCTTCGGCACCGCCAACGTCAACTTTGGTAACTTTTAATCGGTCGGCATTAGGGTGCTGTGCGGTTTCTTTTACAAAACCTATCACCAAACCCTCTAAACCACCGGGAACGGCCTGCACTTTATCCAGGCTCTCCACCTCTAAACCGGTACCGGTTAATATTTTGGAGATCTCCTCGGGAGTTTTGTCAACGTTAATAAATTCTTTGAGCCAGTTATAAGATATCTTCATTACAAGGAATCGATAATGGGCAAAGATAGGATTTAGTCGGGAAGTCCGAAAGTCAGAAGTCCGAAAGTCGGGAAGATGTGGAGCAAGGTTTTAATCTTCCTCTTTAGGTTCGTCGTCGAGGTTCAGTTCGTACGATGATTCGGCGGCTTCGTAGGCTTGAGATAGCGCGTCGGATTCGTCTGTTTCGGCAGCGTCATCTAAATCGCCAGCATCGGGTTGATCAAAACCGTTGGAATGTACATCCTGCTGGCTGCGTTGGTCGTCTTTTTCTTCGCCTTGTTGGTCGTCTTGCGGTATGCGGTTGTCTGGAGTTATCATGGTGTTTGTTTTTATTTGTAGAACACCATCAAGGTAAAGGATGTTTTGATAAATAAATTCGAAATTGAACATTCGACATTCGAAATTAAAGAATCCCTTCATCCGCGAAACTGTAAAACCCGTTATCGGTAACAATAACATGGTCAAGTACATTGATATCCAGCATGCGACCTGCGGTGGTTATTTTTTTGGTGAGCTCAATATCCAGCTGACTGGGCTTTAAATTACCCGAGGGGTGATTATGCATGAGTACCATACTGGCGGCACTTTTTTGCAAAGCAATGCTGAAGATGATCTTGGGGTCGGCAACCGTGCCTGTTAAGCCACCTTTGCTGATGAGTTCTTTCGAAATTACTTTGCCCGAGCGGTTAAGTAACAATATCCAAAACTCTTCATGACTTAAATCCCGAAGTATGGGGCGCATAATGTTGTAAGCGTCTTTACTGCCGGTGATGGTATCTGAAACTTTGGTCTCAGTCTCATTGCGTCGGCGACCAACTTCAAGCGCGGCTACAATTGATATAGCTTTGGCTTCGCCGATGCCTTTAAAGCGGCATAGTTCGGCAATGGAGGCTTTGCCGAGGTTGTTTAAATCGTTACCGTAGTGGTGGAGGATGCGTTTGCTCAGTTCAACCGCGGTTTCGGTACGGCTACCGGAGCCTATCAGAATCGCGATCAATTCCGCATCAGTTAAAGCTCGGCGGCCCTGACCGCTAAGCTTTTCGCGCGGACGGTCCTCCTCGGCCCATGATTTAATGCTGATCTTGTTGTCGTAGTTTTCCACAGGGTTAAAATACGACTATCGATCTGTGAAATCAAAATCAATCTGTGAAATCGCGGGTATAATAAAAAAGGCGACAGGTACAAACCTATCGCCTTCCTAAAACAGAAGTTTTAAGTATGATTAGCTTAACGCGTTAACGAATTTAGTAAGCTTCGATTTATTGTTTGAAGCTTTGTTTTTGTGAATAACGTTTTTCTTAGCCAAACGGTCAAGCATCGAGATCACTTTTGATAAAAGAGGTTGTGCATCAGCTTTAGTAGTGGTGCCTCTTAATTTTTTGATAGCGTTTCTGGTGGTTTTAGCCTGATAACGGTTGCGTAAACGCTTCGCAGCGTTAGCTCTGATCCTTTTTATTGATGATTTATGATTTGCCATTTTAGCTTGTTATTCTGTTCTTATTTAAGGACTGCAAATATAAGACGAATATTTATAAAAACAAACGTCTTTTTTAAAAATGTTTTTAATGCCAAAACAATTCGCATTTTTATAAATTTACTTATCATTATTCTACAAGCTAACCTATGAAACAAAAATTTCACTACGCCACCGTTACCGAAGCTATTAATAAACTACGCGAACAAGGCTTTAATTTAGACTTTAACCTCGAAAAAAATCGCTTCAAAGTTGGCGAAGCCGAATATACTGCCGAAGAATTTGAAATAGTAGATCTTTACCGCTACGAAGGCGCGTCAGATCCCGGTGATGAGGCTACGGTTTATGCTTTGGCTAATAAGGCCGGTGTAAAAGGTATTTTGGTGGCAGGTTACGGCGCGTCTGCGGATGAGGAGTCGACCGAGACTTTGCAGCATTTGCATTATAAATACGAGCAGGGACAATAATAATGGGTGCTGCCTTCAGGATATTCTGCGGATTATTTATTGTTCTGCTTTGCTCCTCCTGGGGGTTCTTTGCGCATTACCGCATTAACCGGCTGGCTGTTTTTATTTTGCCTAAAGCCATGAGCGGTTTTTACCAGGCCAACATCAATTATATTACCGAACACGCCGTCAGCGCCGACAAAAAGCGCTATGTGGATTCATCTGAGATTCCCAAGCATTTTTTGGATGCCGACCATTACGGCAAAAAACCGTTCGACCGCATACCACAGCGTTGGAAGGAGGCTGTTGTTAAATATTCTGAAGACACTTTAAACAAATACGGCACCGTTCCATGGGCCATACAATCCAACTACTATCGCCTGGTGCGGGCGTTTAAGGCGCATGATACTTCGGCTATTCTGAGCGCTTCCGCTTATTTGGGACATTACATTGCAGATGCGCATGTGCCCCTGCATCTCACGCAAAACCATAATGGTCAACTTACGGGTCAAACCGGTTTACATGCCTTTTGGGAGAGCCGTCTGCCCGAGCTATTCGCTGCCAACTACAACTGCAACCCGGGCAAGGCACGCTATATCAATGATCCGCTAAAAGAGGCTTTTAAAATTTGTCGCACGTCATTTGCTGAGGTAGATTCAGTTTTGCGGTTGGAGCGGGTATTGAATAGCACCTTCCCTCCCACCAAAAAATACGAGATGGTGCAGCGGGGCAAACGAAAGGTTAAAGATTACTCCGTAGCTTATAGCCGGGCCTATCATAAAGCCTTAGTCGGCATGGTGACCAGGCGCATGCGGGCCTCGGTTTTACAGGTGGGCAGTTTTTGGTATTCTGCATGGGTGGATGCCGGGCAGCCTGATCTGAATAAATTGATTGAGGTGCCGTTGACAGCGGATCAGGTGCGGGTTTTACAAAAGGAAGAAGCGGTTTTCCGTGCCGGGAAGATTGCGCCATTTACAGTAGCGCCGTAGAGACGCAATATAAACTATCACGTCATAGCGAGCGTCAGCGTAGCTATCCCCGAGCGCTGGGTAACCTTTCCATAGGGAATTACTACGCTCGTTCCTCGCTCGTAATGACGTGCGGGATCGGTGGGGTGTAAAACAAAAGAGACGCAATATATTGCGTCTCTACAGTGTATGTTATGAAGAACTTACACCTCCGTCCGTTTCTTACCTTTTCTGTTTACAAAGCCGGCGTAAATTGGCGGGATGATGGATAACACGATGATGGCCAGTACAACCAGTGTAAAGTTGCGTTTCACTACTTCGATATTTCCAAAAAAGTAGCCCAGCATTAAAAAGCTTATTATCCAGGCAAAGCCTCCTAAAAAGTTATACCAGCTATATCGCCCAAAAGGCATTTTACCTACCCCGGCTACAAAAGGGGCAACCGTGCGTATAATCGGTAAAAACCGGCTGAATACTACCGCCTTACCGCCGTATTGATCAAAAAAGTCGCGGGTTTTTTCGTAGTATTCCAGTTTTAATATCTTGTTTTCGGGTTTGAATACCTTGGCACCGAAGTAGTTACCCAGCGTGTAGTTTAGCGTGTTGCCGGTGAAAGCGGCTATCAGCAATAAAACACCCAACAGCCAAATTTCCAACCCTGTTTTGCCACCTGCTACCAGTGCACCTGCCGCAAACAGCAGTGAATCTCCCGGCAGGAATGGCGTTACCACAAAACCGGTTTCGGCGAAGATGATGAGGAATAATATCAGGTATGTCCAGCCCTGGTATTGGCTGCTTATCGCCGCCAGGTGCACGTCAACATGCAGTATAAAATCTATGATGCTTTTTATCAGTTCCAAAGTATGCGTGGTTTTGGTGGCAAAAATATAAATATAAACTGTAATGTTTATTTATTGATCAGCACATCGCCGCCAAAAGCAGCGCTATCCGTACGACCGGCTATGCCGAAGCTATATATGGTATATAACTTACCATCCTGCACCTGGTAGCTGCTTATGCGCTTCAGCACCGTATTGGGCGATCCTGTTTGTGTAATCACAAATTCGTAATTGCCGGGGGGAACTTCACGATATTTTGATATGCTTTTGTAAGCAGCGCCCGTAAAAGCAGGCGTACCGTTAGCGCTTACATCCAGCGCGTTTGAGCGTGGCGAAGCGTTTATAAAACGTATTTTTCCTCTGCCCGCTGTTGCCGGCGCAGCGGTATCCGAAGTAAATATAGAAGTGATGCTGGCATCGGCCCTGAAACCTGTTATAAACAAGCTGTATTTTACATTGGGCTTTAATACACTGTCAACTGTAACCCAGGCCCGGGTTGATATGGATGGCTGCGATGATTTGATTTGTATAGGGGTATCGGCAGCGATAGAAAAATAGCCCGACGGTGATGGGTACGAATACGGATACGTATTACGTTTAATGTAAGCGATGTTTACGTTGATAGGCTGCAGATCAGGACTCAGGTTTAATACCTGCAACTGTATGTTTGAGCCAATGGCTGATGTTGCCGCGTTTTTGCCGCACGATGCTACCGAAGTTACAAACAATATGCCTGCAAGGCCTAAAAACAAATAGGTGGTTATGTAGCGTTTGGTGTTACGTATCATCACAACACAAAATTAGTAATTAGTTATTAAAACAGCCGCAAAGGCATTGGTACCCGTCCCCGTTGGTGTGCCCCTGGTGTAAACGGTGTAAGCACGCCCTTTGGTAAGGCTTAAGTTGCGGCTTACCAGCGGAGTGGCGCCGCCTGCTTCGGTTACTGTTAATAGTACTTTAGTGCCTTCGGGTATAAAATTAACGGGGGTTATTGATTTAAACACGCGGTTGGTATAGGTAAAAGTGCTGCCTATCTTAACATCGTAGCTTACCGAAGGCGATGCGTTAACAAACCGTATCTGTACCGATTTAAGCGAAGTGGTATCATTATAAATTGTATCTCGGCTAAAAAACACCTTATCAGCCGTTGAGCCGGCTATGAATAGGGAGTTGAAGGTACTATCCTGCAAGGTATATTTAGTATCCAGCAAAACTGTTGTGGTGTTTGCTTTTTTCACCTGGTAGCTTTGCTCGCCGGCGTTTACAATCAGGTAGCCTAAGTTACCACCCGGAAAGTAGGCCGAAGTATTATTAAGCCGGGTACCGTTCTGAAAAATATTAATGGTATCAGTACCGGCATTGATAATGTTAAAGCCGGCCTTTAAGGGGGCTACCGGCGCCAAATCGCCATCTTTTTTGCAGGATGTTATGGCTAACGCGAAAACAGCAACAAGTAGTAGTAATAATGATCTGTACTTCATAAATAAGTGGCTGCTATATAACTGCAAATTGAAAAATTTGTTATCAGCTTTTAACAAAAAAGTCCGGTTGTTTAAGCCGGACTATAGTTTTGGATCTATAATTTAAGTTTACACTTAAGCATAACTATTAAGCATCACCGGCATAACCAGCATCAGCACATCTTCGTTCTCATCACCACCTTGTGGCAACAATAAGCCCGCGCGGTTTGGCGACGACATTTCCAAAGATACTTCTTCTCCGCTCAGGTTTTTTAACATTTCTATTAAAAACCTGGCGTTAAAGCCTATTTCCATATCCTCACCTTCGTACTGACAGCTTAAACGCTCGTGCGCTTCGTTCGAAAAGTCGATATCCTCTGACGAAATATGCAGTTCGCTGCCATTAATTTTCAACCTTACCTGGTGCGTAGTTTTGTTAGCATAGATAGCTACACGGCTTAACGAACCTAAGAAGGCCAAACGATCAATACTTAATTTATTAGGGTTATTTAAAGGGATAACCGCTTCGTAATCCGGGTAACGCTCGTCAATTAAACGGCAAACCAGGTTTATGTTATTAAATTTAAAAAACGCGCTGGTGCTGTTGTATTCGACAGATACATTTACATCATCACTTGGCAAAGCCGATTTTAAAAGCGTTAAAGCTTTTTTAGGCAATATGAATGATGTAGTGCTTTCGGCTTTAGCATCCAGCCTGCGGTAGCGTACCAATTTGTGCGCATCGGTAGCAACAAAAGTTAAGTACTGGCTTGATAGCTGGCAGTAAACGCCGGTCATGGCAGGGCGCAACTCATCGTTACTTACCGCGAAGATGGTTTTGTTTATCGCTTCGGCCAAAACAGATGCCGGCAGGTTTACCGACGATGCGTTTTCAACCACAGGTATTTTCGGGAAATCCTCACCGTTCTCGCCGCTTAGTTTGTATTTACCGTCGCCCGCGTTTATCTCGATAGCGAAGGTTGCATCATCAACCGAAAAAGCGATAGGCTGCTCGGGTAATGATTTCAGAGTATCTAACAGGATGCGCGACGGGATGGCAATGCGGCCGTTCTCTTTAGCTTCAACGGCTAAGGAAGTGGTCATGCTGGTTTGCAAGTCGGTAGCCGAAATGGTTAAGTTTCCATCCTTTATCTCGAACAAAAAGTTTTCCAGTATTGGCAATACGGTGCTGCTACTTAGCGCGCCACTTACCGACTGTAATTGCTTAAGTAATGTTGATGTGGAAACAATAAATCTCATATATAATTAATGGTTAATTGTTCAAAAGTATAAAAATTAGCGAGTATACTGCCGCTTGCGGATATAATGTTGAAAAATAGCAAATATTAACACCAAAAGCAAAGGCCCTATGGTATTAATTATTTGCCAGTTCAGTTTTTCGGCACGTACCCGAGCACGTTCCAGCAGGCGCAGTTTAATTTCCTTATTGCGTAGCGATATCAGGCCCGAGTCGTCGGTCATATAGTCGGCAATGTTGAGCAGTAGGTTTTTGTTGCCAAAGGTTTGGCGGGTATAACGGTCATAACCCAACGGGTATGGCGAACCATCTGCCCCTACCTGGTTTTTAAACACATCGCCATCGCTTATCACCACCATTTTAGTGGGCTTGCTTTGTGGCTGCGTAGTTATATTTTCGGCTACGCCGGATGGTACAGGGCGGTTGTTATAATTTGACGTGAAGCTTCCTTCCAGTAATACAGCCGTGGTTTTAGGCTGGCTTTGAAATTCTTTAGGGTTAGGTTCCTGCTCAATAGCCTGTAACGACAGCGTATGTGGGGCCGTCAGTTTTTTATTATAGGGCGATGAGGTGAGCAGCGTAGTCGCCTGTATACCCTTTATGCCCAATACGTCGATAGTAGCCGGAAACTCGCTATAAATACCGTCCAGGTTTTTTACGATAGGATGTTTGGCCAGCGGAATAAACACCGGGTAAAACAACCACGGCACCATTTGTATTTGCGGTTGGCCGCCTACATTGCCGGTGGTAATAGGGATTTGCGCGCAATTCATATCGGCTATGATATCATAGTTGATACGCGCGCCGTAAACAAATAACTGGTCGTCCAGGTTTAATTGCTTCGCAAAAGCCAACTGCTCGCCACCATGGCCACGCAGGCTATCCAATTCGGCGCTTACCTGGTCAATAGCCCATAGTATTTTTCCGCCACGCATCAGGTATTGGTCAAGTTTATACTTCTCGGCTTCGGTGAATGACTTTTCAGGCTTCGGCACTACTACAAGGCTAATGCGCATCAGGGTATCAAAAGGGATGCTTTGCACATCAACCCGACCAATCGTAAAGCCGTCTGAAAGGCTTTTCATGGCATCGTTTAGCTGCACGTCGTTTAATTCGTCGTGCCCGGTAGTGAAGCCTATTAACGGCTTACCATTAGTACTCGCTTTTTTTATGGCGGATGTAAAGGCGTACTCTAAATTCTGGATGGAGTTATTAAGTACCTCATCGGGCGATAGCCCTAATTGCGATTGCTGATAGAGTAGTTTTACCGCTACCTGCCTGCCCCCTGCATTAACCAATGCGGCGGGGATAATAGTTTTTTGAGTTATGCCATCATCGGTTTTAACACTCAGCGCGGTTGGCTCAATATCGCGGGCTTGCAAATCGGTAATGATCTGCTCCTGCTCTTCCGGCGATTTACCTTTCAAGGGATCAACAAACTCAAATTGTAAGCGGTGATTACTGTAAACCTGCAAATCGGCCAGCATATCCTTAGTAGCGCGCTGCAGGCGTTTCATGCCGCCGGTAAGTTCGCCATCTAAATAAACGGTTACTTTTATAGGTTGCGATAGGTTGCTTACAATACCGCGGCTTACGGACGACAGGGTGAAGCGTTTTTCGGCAGTAAAATCAAAACGGGTGAAGGTAATGGCTGATAAGATGGCTATAGCCGCTATCCCACCCAGGAACTTAAACAACGTGGCATCCTTCAAGCTTTTCTGCCTTTGCTTTAGCAATACAAACAGGGTAAGGCAAATAAACAATCCCGTTAGGATAATGAAATAAGCTGCATCGCGCGTATCTAACACACCGCGACTAATAGACTGGTAATGCTCATTGATCCCCAGATCCTGCACACCCAGGTTTTGCAACGATAACAATCCGCTTAGCGAATCAAAACCACTATAAAAAAAGAAACAAAGAAAAACAGCGATGGTAAAAGCGATGATCTGGTTTTTGCTCAGTGACGAGGCGAATAAGCCAATAGCTGCAAAAGCCGAACCCAGCAAAAACAAACCAATGTATGAGCCGATAACCGCGCCGGTATCAATATTACCCTGCGGCGTGCCCAATGTATAAACAGAGTAGTAATAAACTAAGGTAGGCACCAACGCGAATAGCACGATAACAACAGCCGCCAGGAACTTGCCTAATACGATCTGAAAATCGGTAAGCGGACGGGTAACCAGCAGCTCAAAAGTACCTTCGCGGCGTTCTTCGGCCAGGGCGCGCATGGTAATGGCAGGCACCAAAAACATGAATAAGTATGGGGCGGTGCCGAAAAGGTTTTCTAAGCTGGCATAGCCATACTCCAATATGCTTGAATCAGGGAATACCCAAAGCAGCAAACCCAACACCAATAAAAACACGCCAATGGTAACATAGGCAACCAATGAACTTAAGTAAGAAGTAATTTCTTTTTTGAGGATACTATACACGGCAATGCTTGAACGCCGAAATTACAACAATATTTGCGCAAACAAAAAGGCCCGTGTTTAAACCGGGCCTCAAAATCACATCGTGTTTTTATAATTTATAAGCGACACGAAAGCCTACCTGGTTAAGTTGCCCGGCAACAGGTGCACCGCCACCGTACACGCCCGTTTCTGCAAAGTTCCAGGCTTCAAAGCGTAAACCAATATCAACACGGTTGCCTATATTGTAACCAACACCCGGCGCGTATGCAAAACAGAAATTATCATTCTTTCCGCCTATGCTCCTTATTTTGGTACTAAATACCGTACCGGCTTGCGCTTCGACATAAAATTGGGGACATAAAAAATATTTGACACCGGCTTTTAAAGGTACGGCATTAAAAGAAGGCACTTGGTTTCCCGCAACAGTTTTACCTAAAAACTTACTATAACCTGCTGATAAGGTTACCGCAAGCTTATCTGCCACTACAGGGATATCATACTTTAAAGAGCCGCCAATAACAAAATCGCGCGCCCGGGTTGCATCACCTATAGGGATACCCGTTTCAAGGCCTATACTAAATTTTCTGTTGCTTTTATCTTGCGCGATACCCGTTAAAAAAACGGCTGAAAGCATAATAGTTAAAAGGATTTTTTTCATAAAAGACAAGGTTGGTTTTTTGTAAAAGTAAAAACATTAGGGCAACAAAAAAAGCCCGGCGTATACCGGGACTTTTTTAATAACACGTATTGTTACACCATAATTTGATTAGAAGCGATAAGCTAAACGGGCGGCAACCTGGCCGATGGTGCCATCACCGTAATGATACCAGCCTTCGTATCTAACGCCAATATCTAGTTTGTTATTAAACTTGTAGCCTACACCCGGCGCATAGGCAAAGGCCGTTTTACTGCCGCTGTTGGTGCCAAAGGCCGCGCCCACCTGGGCTTCGGCATAAAAGGCATTTGGCAATGCAAACTGGATACCACCTTTAACCGGTATATAATTAACAGAGGGCGCCGGTGATGTTTGGTACGAGTCGCCGCCTACCAGGAAGGTTAGCATTTTACCCAGGAACGATGTGTAGCCTGCAGACAAGGTAAACGCAATGGCATTGGCCACCGGAAGTTCATATTTAAGTGAACCACCTAAAGCGATATTGTGTGTGTTTGAGATATTGCCTACAGGCACGCCCGCCTCAAAGCCTAAGCTGAATTTTCCCTTGTCGGTAGTTTGAGCGAACCCACTTAATGCGAAGCCGCCAAAGAAAATAAATGCTGATAGAAATTTTTTCATAAGGTTAATAGGTTAAAAATTTATTGGGCAAAAATAAAAAAAGCCCGGAGTAAACCGGGCTTTTTTTTAAGATGCGTATCGCTACGCGTAATTTTCTAATTAGAAGCTGAACGCTAAACGGGCAGCAATTTGGCTGATGGTACCACCGTTAGCAGACCAACCTTCGTAACGAACGCCCAGGTCAACATTTTCGGTAAATTTGTAACCAATACCAGGAGCGTACGCAAAAGCAGTTTTATTACCACTTTCTGTAGCTATAGCAGCACCAACTTGAGCTTCGGCATACAATGCTTCGGCCAGGTTGTATTTGATACCCACTTTAACAGGTGCGTAGCCAAAAGAAGCCGCTTTACCAGTTGCAGTAAAACCACCTGCTGTAACAGTTACAGTTTTACCCATAAATGAAGTGTAACCGGCTGATGCAGTAAAAGCAAGAGCGTCAGCGATAGGAAGGTCATACTTTAATGAACCGCCGATAGCAAAGCTGTGCGTGTCAGAAATGTCGCCAACAGGCAAACCTGCTTCAACGCCAATGCTAAATTTACCACCATCTTGTGCGAAACTTGTTGCTGCTACACCTACAAATAATAAGGTTGCTAATAGAACTTTTTTCATTGAATTGTTTTTTAAGGTTAAATAAAAATTGTGAATTGTTGATGTGTTAAAACAAAGATAAAAATATTGTATAAATCATATTAATGGCCAGTTAATTTTATAAACACCTCTTCTAATGTATTAATTTTATTATCCTCCTTAAGACGCAATAACGTGCTATCTGTTACAATTTTCCCTTTATTTATGATGATAACACGGTTGCAAACGGCCTCAACCTCCTGCATAATGTGTGTTGATAAAATGATGGTTTTGCTTTTCCCCAGCTCTGCAATCAGTTGCCTGATACCTACTAACTGATTGGGGTCCAGGCCCGAAGTAGGTTCATCCAATATCAATACCTGCGGGTTATGCAGGATAGCCTGGGCCAGCCCGACACGCTGCCGGTAGCCCTTTGATAATTGTGAAATTTTTTTGTGTTGCTCGGGTCCGAGGCCGGTTTGTTCAATCACTTCGGCTATCCGCGGGGCTGGATCTTTCATGCCATGAACACCGGCCACAAAGGCTAATGATTCCTTCACAAACATATCCGGGTAAAGCGGGTTATTTTCGGGCAGGTAGCCAATGCAGCGCCTCACCTCCAACGATTGTGTGCGCACATCAAAACCGCAAACCGCAGCTGTGCCGCTACTTTGCGGTATAAAGCCCGTCAACATTTTCATGGTGGTTGATTTGCCGGCGCCGTTAGGGCCCAAAAATCCCAGTACTCCAGGTTCGGCAGTAAAGCTTATGCCATCAACCGCCTTTTGTTCGCCATAAATTTTCGTTAAATTTTCAACACGGATACTCATGGGGTAAAAGTAGGGATTTACCCCCTCTAAATTTCCGCCGAAGGGGGAGACTTCAAAAATATTTTTAGCCCTCCCTTCTGGGGAGGGTTGGGTGGGGTCACTCTTCTTTCTTCTTCTCCACTACAAAAACATCCTCATTATCTTTTTTCATGAGGTATTTTTCGCGGGCGAATTTTTCGAGCTTTTGGGGGTTTGAGGTAAGCTCGTCAAGGTCTTTGTTAACCTTATCTGTTTGGGTTTGATAAAAATCGCGCTCCTGCTCTAGCTTTACCAGTTGTTCGTGGTACTGGTATTGAGCCAGCAGATCGTTCTTATCAAAAAATATCATCCACACGGCAAAAGCTAACGTAACCAGGAAAAACTTGTTCTTAAACAGATCTAATAATCGTTGCATGGTTGTGGATAATAAATTACGAGTTAAAATTATTTATAATTTTCAAATGCCGCAAGAGACTTTATTAACTTATTAACAAAAAAAAGAGACGCAAAATATTGCGTCTCTACATTTCTTATCTGCGGTTACCGCCTTTTCTTGGACCGCCGCCGCTCATGCTGCCTTCCGAGCGATTACCACCACCGCCGCCCTGGCGTTTGCTGCCGCCACCGCCGCCTTTAGGCCTGTCGGCCCGGCCAAAACCACGGCCACGTTTCTGGCCGCCGCCTTTGCCTTTAGGCTTATCCTTAGCAGCAGCCTGCCCGGCTACAATACTTTGCGGACTCATCACATAGGGATGCGCATCATTAACAGGCAAATCTTTACCTATCAGCTTTTGTATATCTTTTAAAAAGTCAACCTCTTCGGCGTCGCAAAAAGTAAACGCAATACCACTTGCCCCTGCCCTGCCTGTACGGCCAATACGGTGTACGTATGTTTCAGGAATGTTAGGTATCTCGTAGTTTATTACGTGGGTAAGCTCGTCAATATCAATACCGCGGGCGGCAATATCGGTAGCTATAAGCACGCGTGTGGTGCGGTTTTTAAAGTTGGCCAAAGCACGCTGACGCGCATTTTGCGATTTATTGCCGTGTATAGCTTCGGCAGTAACGTTTATTTTATGCAGGTCTTTCACCACTTTATCGGCACCATGCTTGGTGCGGGTAAATACCAGCGCGGTTTTAATTTCCTTATCTTTAAGTACGTGCGCCAGTAATGCTTTTTTATCGTTCTTTTCTACGTAGTAAAGCTCTTGCTGTATGGTATCCGCGGTCGATGATACCGGGGTAACCTCCACCTTTTCAGGATTGGTCAGCATAGAATCCGCCAGTTGCTGGATCTCTTTAGGCATAGTTGCCGAAAAGAACAGCGTTTGCCTTTTTTGCGGCACTTTGGCTATGATCTTTTTAACGTCGTTTACAAAACCCATGTCCAGCATACGGTCAGCTTCGTCCAACACCAGCATTTTAACCTGGTCAAGGTGTACAAAGCGCTGGTTCATCAAATCCAGCAAACGGCCCGGGGTGGCTACCAAAATATCAACACCACGGCGCAAAGCGTCGACCTGCGGGTTTTGCGATACCCCGCCGAAGATCACCAAATGCTTTAAACCGGTATGCTTGCCATAAGCGGCAATGCTCTCGTTAATTTGTATGGCCAGTTCGCGCGTTGGGGTTAGTATAAGCGCTTTTATTGTTTTTTGCTCTTTATGCTGAAGCTTGTCCTGGTACAACAACTGTAGCATGGGTATTGAGAAAGCAGCCGTTTTACCGGTACCGGTTTGCGCGCAGCCCAGCAGGTCGCGGCGTTGTAGTACAATAGGTATGGCTTGCTGTTGTATTGGGGTAGGCGTAGTATATCCCTCGTTTTTTAAAGCCTTAAGGATGGGCTCAATTAATTTTAAATTTTCAAATGACATGTGTCGTATTATTAATATATAGTGCTAACGCGATCGCATAGCGGATATGAAGAGTGGGCGGTCATCAAAACCGTAATAGCTAACGGGTATTAAATTATTTGCCGCAAAGATACGGTTTTAATTGATGATGTGTAATATATAGTTATGTAGCAGTAAACGAAAGCAAATGAGTTAGCTGGGCAACGCAAAGGCTAATATCGAACACCAATTCTATTCTCTAATCACCAGTCACTAAAACAAGGGCGTTCCCCTCCTTCGTCGGGTCAGGCTATACGCTCATACTACTCGAGGCCTTAGCCACGGGCCGGTATCCGCTCCTATCCTTAACGCATCTTCCTCAAATGACAAAATCCGATTACAACTTTATTTCGTTTATTTAGTAATGAATACCGAGCTTACCGCTTTACAAGTAGATCCTGAACATTACCTTTTCGAGTTTACAGACGAGGAGCTGATAGACGTATTGACCAAGCGCAACGAGTGGAACACCGATGATTTTTTGCTGGCGCGAAAAATACTAAACGACCGAGGCTTTAACATTACCGATAAAGACATAGCCATACTTACCCGCAACAGTATAGACGCGTTACGCAAGCCAGAAGCATCGCAACGCGTATGGATAATTATTGGTTATTTCTCAGCCCTGTTAGGTGGCGTACTGGGTATTTTTATAGGCTGGCACCTCTTCAGCCAAAAGAAAACCCTGCCCAACGGCGAACGCATTTATGAATATAACGAAGAAGACAGGCAACACGCCAAGATCATATTTTATGGTTCGATAATTAGTACGGCAGTTTTTGTGGTTGTAAGATTGGCGAGGGTGTATTTGGGTAGTTATTAATACTTCGCCAATACAAGCGCCTACGCTTGTATTTATATTAATGTAAGCGTCCACACTTACGATATATTTCAAACTCGCATCGCAAGCGAGGACGCTTACTTTGGTTGTTTCGTTCAAGTGTGGACACTTGAACGGGCGTTTTTTTTAGCAGGGTGTGCCAAAGTGGAACACTTTTTTGTTAAAAAATTTATCTCTGATTATCAGTTATATACCTCAAATTACACAAAAAAAATCCTGACGAATAAGTGTGTGCCAGGGTGTTTCGCTTTTCAAATCAACTTATTGAAAATCAAATCATTAATAAAATCAGGTGTACCAAAGTGTTCCACTATAAAAGTGGCACACCTTAGTCCCCCCCCACCCGTCATAGCGAGCGCAGCGTGGCTATCCCCTACCTGAAGGTCCGCCTGCTGAGCACGGCGGGGATTACTACGCTCGTACCTCGCTCGTGATGACGTATACAGTTCAACAAAAAAAGGCCCCGATCTCCCGGAGCCTTTTCAATTCGTATAATTCGATCTAATTCGTGAAAATTAGCCTCAAATATTATCTGTTTTTAAAATACTTAAAGTTTTTGCCGATGAATTTAGCGTTCTCGCCTAATTCTTCTTCAATACGTAATAACTGGTTGTATTTAGCGATCCTGTCTGAACGTGAAGCCGAACCGGTTTTGATCTGACCGCAGTTTAATGCTACCGCTAAGTCAGCAATGGTTGAATCTTCAGTTTCGCCAGAGCGGTGGCTCATTACCGAAGTGTAGCTGCTGGTTTGTGCCAGGCTAACTGCGTTAATGGTTTCGGTTAATGATCCAATTTGGTTTACTTTAACCAGGATTGAGTTTGCAGTATCGTTATCAATACCTTGTTGCAAACGTACAACGTTAGTAACAAACAAATCGTCGCCTACTAGTTGTACTTTATCGCCAATTTTCTCGGTCAATATCTTCCAACCAGCCCAATCGTCCTCAGCCATACCGTCCTCGATAGAGATAACAGGATATTTGCGGGTTAATTCGGCAAGGTACTCAGCCTGCTCTTCGCTGCTGCGGATAGCACCTTTATCGCCTTCAAATTTAGTATAGTCGTATTTGCCGTCTTTGTAAAACTCAGAAGCAGCGCAATCAAACGCCAGGCAAATATCAACACCCGGTTTGTAACCGGCTTTCTCAATAGCTTTCAATATGGTTTCAACACCATCTTCGGTACCTTCAAAAGTTGGCGCAAAACCACCTTCGTCACCTACGGCAGTTGATAAACCACGGTCATGTAAAATCTTTTTCAGGTTGTGGAACACTTCTGCACCCCAACGTAAAGCTTCAGAGAATGAAGCGGCACCAACCGGCATGATCATAAACTCCTGGAACGCGATAGGCGCGTCAGAGTGTGAACCACCGTTAACGATGTTCATCATCGGGATTGGCAAAGTGTTAGCGTTTACACCACCAATGTAGCGGTATAATGGCTGACGGCTTTCTTGCGCAGCAGCTTTAGCGGCAGCTAATGATACACCAAGGATGGCGTTAGCACCTAAGTTAGCTTTGTTATCAGTACCGTCCAAATCGATCATGATTTGGTCGATAGAGTTTTGATCAAATACGTCAACACCTACTAATTCTTTAGCGATGATGTCGTTAACGTTAGCTACGGCCTTTAAAACACCTTTACCCATGTAAACAGCTTTATCGTTATCACGAAGCTCAACAGCTTCATAAGCACCGGTTGAAGCACCTGATGGTACAGCGGCACGACCTAAAAAGCCGTTTTCAGTTAATACATCTACCTCAACAGTAGGATTACCACGCGAATCAAGGATTTGGCGGGCGCGAACGTCAATTATTAAACTCATTTTTTTATTGATTTTTCGGTTTTATAACATAGTGTAGCAAATACACTAAAAACTAATAGTTTTTCAAAGATACAATTTCCGAGAAAAAACCGGCAAAATAGTTTAATATTAACATTAACTTAATATAAACAAAGGTTAATTAAGTGTGATACAGGCACCTACTGCGCAGCCGGCACTTCGGCGGCCATTACCATAATGTGTTCTTCTTTGCCACCGGTAATAATGTGCGATGTTACGTGTACCTGCATTAAGGTACCGTCTTTTTTTCTATGCGTCCATATGCCCGAGTCGTTGTAAGTGCCTGTTAACGCTTTCACAGTGGCGTGTACCTTGGCCATATCACTTTTAGGACGAATATCCAGGATGGTCATGTTCATAAATTCATCGCGGGTGTACCCATATTTAGCCGTAGCAGCATTGTTGGCTGCTGTATAGTTGAGGGTGCGACGATTGTATATCCACATGGGGTTTGGATTCTCTTCAAAATAGGTTCGGTATTGCTTTTCGCTTACTTCAAGCTTACTGTTATAAGAAGTGATTAGCCGATACAGGATGATACCTGTTATAATTACATACAAAAAACCTTTTATACTACTGATAAACAGAACGAAAGGTATGTCCATAGTTTCGGATACCCAATCCAGGGCACGGTCGCTTAAGGCTATCCAAAGCAAACCCACTATGGTGTACATAGCAGCAATTTTAAACGCTCCTGTTCTCATTTATCAAGTTTAAGTTTCCGAAGGGGAAAGTCTTTATACGTGTATAAACGAAAAAAGGTATCAAATAAATTTTATTTTTCTTAAAAAAACTACGGTTAGCTTAAAAAAACACTAATCGACAGTAGTAGGAATGTGTTCTTTTGGCTTGGCATTTTTACGGTTAATACGGTACATTACCGTTATGGCCAGGTTATTTTTGGCCCCCGCCGTAGTAAGATTGTAGTTATACTGGTTTAACCAACCGGCTTGTACACTTAACGATTTATCAAACTGATAACCTAAACTGGCAGAAAAGCGATTACGCTCAAAGTGCGGCGCCCTGTTATTAAGGAATATTTCGTCGAAAACAGATATGAAGTAGGTGCCCGGCTCAATTTTAGGGTGATTTAAGGGCACCACAAAGTTAACCCTGTACCTGAAACGGTTACGATAGATACCATTTAACCAACGTTGCTCGGCACGGTAGCGGTGCTCAATTTTAACCCTGTTTAAAAAGTTGTTTACCGTTAACTGCTCCCACATCCTGAATTCGGATACATGAGCCTGGCCTATGTTATCATTATCCTCAGTAATGTAACGACCGCCACCGATCAATGCCGTATAATTTTTAGCAATATCAAAGCTGATACCGCCCTTGGTCTCAAAATAATAAAACTCATTGAAAAACTGGTTTGAACGAGCCTGTAGTTCGATGTAGCCCCCCCAGCGGTGGGTGCTATCGCCCGGCAATACGACCGAGCCTATACCGAAAACCCCGGTTTTATCATTTTGTGCGTGCGCTAACCTGGTTGCACTTAAAACTAAAAATATTACTGCTAAAATTACCGCCTTATGCTTCGTCATTGTTAAATCAATGTAAATTATAAGCGCAAAAGTATTTTCTTAATATTAGCTTAATATTAATTCACGGGTTGTTAATGTTAAGCTTATGTTAAGTTGTAAATTCTGGATAAGGCATCTATTTTTCTCGCTATTGCTAAACACTTCTCAAAAGCCCCTGGCATAGCCATACGCTGGGTTTCAAAACCGAGGAGCTGTGCCGCAATTTCTTCATTCTGCACTCCAAGCTTTTTTAATTCGAAAATTTTTGGAGTATAAAATCGATACTCATCTCGCGGTGCAAATTCACTAATCCCAAGTGGATCCCAATCAAACCAGAGAATGTCATCAATTTTCATATACAACATAAAGGCTTTAGCTGCATACAAATCTGTCCTAAAACTCTCATTTCTTTCAAACATTAATAATGCCGATTTCACTTCATCTTCAATAAAATGAAGATCTATGCTTTGAGCAGTAGCCATGGCAAATTGAGATATAAACCAACCACTGTCTGCATCAAACGGAGCAGCGCTTTTAGACGAATTATAAGTTACCTTAGCAACCATTTCTGCCAAGAATATGTAACATTCAGGTACAGAAAAATTTTGAGCTAACAAAACTCTTCTAATTTTAGTAAACTGTTCATGAGCTTCCGCCCATCTATCCTTTTCACCAATTATTAGATAAAGCTCTATTATCTCTTGTGGAATATCTTTTATGTAATTGTCGAAAGAAGATAATATCAATGCAGCCCAACTTGGAACAAGATCATTCGGCACATTTTCGAATATTTCCCTTCCCGCTTCTAAGTTATTTTCAAATTCAAAAGAGGTCATTTAAGCCTCCCATTTAAACAACTTTACCGCCAAGGCATAAACACCTATACCCCATACGGCAATGATCAATATCTGATGAGTAACATCCAACAACCCTGCGCCTTCAAAAGCTACCTTACGCATGGCATCATTCAAATAAGTTAAAGGCAAGGCCTTGCTGATAGGCTGCAACCAGGCCGGAAACACACTGATAGAGAAAAATGTGCCCGACAGCAAAAACTGCGGAAGCGTAATAATATTAGCTATTGGTGGCACCGAACTCTCGTTTTTAGCAATACCCGATACCACGAAACCAAAACCCATAAACACAATTACGCCCAATAAAGAGAGTATCATCATATTAATTACCGTGACCGCCCCATGCACCAGCGTAAAACCAAATGCAAAGTGCCCTACTAAAATAATGAACAAGGCACCTATTAAAGCAAAGCTGATACGCGCTATAGCCTCGCCCAATACAATGCTGTAACGTTGCACAGGTGTAGCAAAAAAACGTTTAATAACTAAAGTTATCCGCAGGCTTAAAAACACGAAGGCGGTACCGAAAACACCGGTACTCAGCAACGAAAAACCTAGCTGGCCGGGTAATATAAAGTCGATAGTTTTGTAAGCGCGACCTTTGATGGTGGCTTGCTTTAACTCGGCAACAGGAGGCGGGCCGTTAGCTGCTTTGCTATTTACGTTATATAAAGTGTTGTTGAGAATAGATTTCAGGATGTTTCCTTTTTCGAAAGAAGCGCCGGTATAAAGTACATCAACCGTAAATGGGGGCGTGCCGCTATTTTTTTTAATATTGAGGATGGCATCGATGTTACCCTTTTCAAGGTTCATATCCATTTCCTCTTTAGTTTGACTGGTAATTAAGCGCACCACGCTGGTATGCGCCAACGATTGGTAAACCGGGTTTAGCGTATCGGTGCCCTTAGCTACACCCACATCAATAGCCACACCGCCCCCACCAATAAAACCAAACACCAAAATAAATATCAAGGGAAATGCTAAAGTAAACACCACCGACGACGGGCTGCGCACTATGGAACGAAAGGCCGCCTTCGCTATAGCCAGCGTAGCCTGGGTGTTACTGTATTTGTTATTGTTGATCATTGTATTTTTTGTCCATGGTCCATGGTCGATAGTCCATGGAAATTTATATTGGGTAACATTTAACTATGGTCTATGGTCCATATACTATGGACTCAAAACTAACCCCGCCACTCTTTCCCTGTAAGATTAATAAACACGTCCTCTAGGTTGGCCAATTTAACTTGTTTTGGTCGTTCAAAGCCAGATTCTACCAGTTTATCAATAAAGTTATCGGGGGTATCAATACCTACTACCTTGCCGCCGTCTATAAATGCTACGCGGTCGCAAAGCACTTCGGCTTCGTCCATGTAGTGGGTGGTTATTACTACGGTAGTGCCGTTGTCACGGATCTGTTTGATCAGGTCCCACAGGTTACGGCGGGCCTGCGGGTCGAGGCCGGTAGTGGGCTCGTCCAGGAAAACAATGCGCGGGTCGTTGATCAGCGTGGTGGCTATAGAGAAACGTTGCTTTTGTCCGCCAGATAGTTCTTTGTATTTGGCTTTTGCTTTATCTGTCAGGGCAACTTTCTCCAGCATTTCCTGCGGGGTTTTATTAACGCCGTACAGGCCGCAAAACAGTTCAATCAGTTCGGTAAGGTTAAGGTTTGGATAGTAGCCGGCAGCCTGTAACTGCACGCCTATGCGGCGTTTAATGTTCAGCGCGTCGGTATCAATATTAAACCCATCAACGGTTATATTGCCCGATGTTTTGTCGCGCAGGGTTTCAATGATCTCCAGTGTGGTGGTTTTGCCGGCGCCGTTAGGGCCAAGCAGGCCGAATATCTCCCCTTCGTAAACCTCAAAGCTAATATCTTTTACGGCATTAAAATCGCCATAGTTTTTCACCAGGTTATTTACCGTAATAATGGGTTGTTTTGCCATAGCGTAAAAATGGTACAGAAATTTGGATTATCAATGAACTTTCGGCGCGATAATCGTTTTTTTACACGCCGAAAGCTAAATACCGTGCGCTATTTTACCAAATGACCAATTAACTGTGCCGCTGCCACCGCGTGTGCAATAAACTTTACTACTACAAACATTAGCGGGATAGTGAATAGTTTTTCCATTGTGTGATGTTGTTTTTGACGATACAAATGTGCGTACGATGTCAATTTTCACACAGGGTTATTAGGTAAACGGAGGAAAAATGTCGGTAAGACCCCTCCCAACCCTACCCAAACGGGAGGCTTAATCGGTGAATGTAATTATTACTTTCCTCCGCTTTTCAATTCGCTTTCTGATTTCAGCACCTTGGCGCCGCTCTCCTGCTTAATTTCATAAGCCGGTTCGTCCTTTGTGGCTTTACGTTTTATTTTGGCGCCTTTAATGGTTTTGGTAACGGTTTCGGTGTGTTTCTTTTCTATTTTGCCTTCGGCTTCGCCGGATGCCCAGTTCCAGTGTACGGTGTCTCCTTTTTTCATGGTTGATGATTTGTGGTGAAGCGTAATGCAAAAGGATTGCCAAAGTTATTGCAAAAGCGCGGGCTGTCATGCTGAGGCTCTCGAAGCATGTGGGCAGAGGCCTCTGCGCTCACCGTTCGACGGAGCTCAGGATGATACCCGCCCGCGGCATGGGTAGCCACAAACAAAAAGAGACGCAAAATATTGCGTCTCTACATTTATCTTATAGTGTCTGATTACTTCATCAAATTAACAAAGTCATCAAACAAGTAGCGGCTATCATGCGGGCCCGGAGATGATTCAGGGTGATATTGTACCGAAAAGGCTTTTTTACCTTTTACACGTATGCCTTCAATCGAATCGTCGTTCAGGTTAACGTGGGTGATCTCTACTTTATCCGATGCACGAACCGCATCAGGTACTACACCAAATCCGTGGTTTTGTGAAGTTACTTCGCAGTGGTTGATGATGATATTTTTTACCGGGTGATTTAAACCACGGTGACCGTTAAACATTTTCTTGGTCGGGATATCGTTAGCCAAAGCCAGCAACTGGTGACCTAAACATATACCGAACATCGGTTTATCAGCAGCCAGGATGCTTTTCACGGTTTCAACCGCGTAAGGCATTGCCGACGGATCACCGGGGCCGTTTGAGATAAAGTAGCCATTTGGCGCAAAATCTTGCTCCATTTCGGCGAAGGTAGTTTTGGCCGGGTATACTTTGGCATAAACATCACGATCGTCAAAATTACGCAGGATGTTTTTCTTTACACCTAAGTCTAAAACCGCTACACGGTAAGGTGCTTTCTCATCGCCAATAGTGTAAGTTTCTTTGGTTGATACTTTTGATGAAAGCTCCAGGCCATCCATTGAAGGCACTTCCGCCAGTTTAGCTTTCAGTTCTTCCAGGTCTAATATCTCTGAAGAAATGATAGCGTTCATCGCACCTTTATCGCGGATGTGGCGCACCAGTTGGCGGGTATCCACATCAGATATACCAACCAAGTTATGCTGCTGGAAATAATCCTGGATACTTTCGTTAGCCTGTTTACGGCTGTAAGCGATGTTGTAGTTTTTACAAACCAAACCCGCTATCTGGATCTCGCCCGATTCAACTTCTGCATCGGCAATACCGTAGTTACCAATGTGCGCGTTGGTTGCTACCATGATTTGGCCGAAGTATGAAGGGTCGGTAAAAATTTCCTGGTAGCCGGTCATGCCGGTATTAAAACATATTTCGCCTGTAGTGGTTCCTATTTTTCCGGCGGCTTTACCGTAAAATACGGTACCGTCTTCCAATAACAAAATAGCAGGTAGCTTAGTGAAATAAGTCATTTATTTAAATATGTTGAATGGTTAAAAAAGCGGCTGGTCTGGTGCGATGCGCCGTAAAAGTAGGATGGAAATATGAAGTAAAAAACTTCCTTGTTCACGCCGCAAAAGTAGGAAAAGATTTCGAATTTCGGATGTTCAATTTCGGATTTTTTGATAATTGTTTTGTCAGATTAGAATACGTATTGACCATGACTAGCAATTCCGAAATCCGATATCCGAATTCCGAAATAAAATATTCTAACTTTGCCCAATCTTAATAACCCGGCCATGTCTGTAAATAAAGAAATAAAACGCATTACCACCCACACGCTTCAAGAAATGAAGAACAAGGGCGAGAAGATAAGCATGCTTACCGCTTATGATTTTTCGATGGCTACAATTGTTGATGCTGCCGGCACGGATGTGATCCTGGTGGGCGATTCGGCATCAAACGTGATGGCCGGCCATGAAACCACGCTGCCTATTACGCTGGATCAAATGATCTATCACGCTTCATCGGTAGTGCGCGCCGCTAAACGCGCTTTGGTTATTGTAGATCTTCCTTTCGGTTCGTACCAGGGTAACTCTAAAGAGGCTTTGGCTTCGGCTATTCGTATTATGAAGGAATCGGGAGCGCATGGGGTGAAGATAGAGGGTGGTATTGAAATAGCCGAATCTGTAAGTCGGATACTTACTGCGGGTATACCTGTTATGGGGCATTTGGGTTTAACACCGCAATCCATTTATAAATTTGGCACCTACACCGTACGCGCCAAAGAAGAAGCCGAAGCACAAAAACTACGTGAAGATGCCCTAAAGCTACAGGAACTAGGCTGCTTTGGAATGGTATTAGAGAAAATACCGGCGAAACTGGCTAAAGAAGTTTCTGAAAGCTTAGCGGTACCAACCATAGGTATTGGCGCGGGCCAGGATTGCGACGGACAGGTTTTGGTAATACATGATATGCTAGGCATAAACAAAGGGTTTAAACCCCGCTTTTTACGCCAGTATGCCAGTTTATATGATATTATGAACGATGCCATACAAGGATATGTAAGCGATGTAAAAGGCAGAAGTTTCCCGAGCGATAAAGAGCAATATTAGACCTCACCCTGCCCTCTCCAAAAGAGAGGGTTCAAAAAAATAAAAACTTCCGGACTTTCGGTCTTTCCGACTCCCGGACTATATAACACATGTCACGACCTGAATTTAAATACGCGCCGCAACCTATAACTGATAAGGATGTACTTTATGAGGATAACCACCTTATTGCCGTTAACAAGCGCGCGGGCGATATTGTGCAGGTGGATGATACCTGCGATGAATCGTTGGATGAAAAGGTGAAGAAATACATCGCCCATAAATACAGCAAGCCTAACGGCGCGTTTTTGGGCGTGGTGCATCGATTAGACAGACCGGTGAGCGGCGTGATACTTTTCGCCAAAACAAGCAAGGCTTTAGAGCGTATAAACAACATGTTTAAAAACCGCGAAATGCATAAAACCTATTATGCCGTGGTGCGTAAACGCCCCTACCCCGAGGCCGGAAACCTGGTGCATTGGCTCATCAAAAATCCGCAGAAAAACGTTACCAAAGCGCATGATAAGGAAGTGCAGGGTAGCCAACGCTCTGAACTGAACTATAAACTGGTTGGTGAACTGGATGGCTATTACTTAATAGAAGTTGACCCCATAACCGGTCGCCCGCACCAGATCCGTGTGCAACTATCTACCTTGGGCTGCCCTATAGTGGGCGATAATAAATATGGGTATCCTCGCGGCAGTTTACGCAAAAGCATTTGCCTGCACGCGCGCCGTTTGCAGTTTATTCATCCTATAAAAAAAGAATCGATACTGATAACTGCCGCTGTACCTAAAGATGGTTTTTGGGAGAAGTTTGAAGGAATGATGGTGTAGTAAGTGTATAGTCTGGAATTTGAATCGACACCCCTTTACTAAGATGTCATTTCGAGCTATAGCTAGAAAACTATACACCTACAAGTATACTTCATCCTGAATATGTATAGTTCTCTCCCGTTGGTCGAGATGACATGGTGGTTTATTTAAGCATAGATCATCCCCATCCTGTTCGAATCCAGTTTTAACAGCACAAACAGCATTATTGTAAAACTTAACAACGATGAGCCGCCATAGCTGATAAATGGTAAGGGTATACCTATGGACGGTACAATACCAATGGTCATACCAATATTAATCAATACGTGAAAGAAGATAACCGAACCAACGCCGTAAGCATAAATACGCGTAAAGGGCGATCGCTGCCTTTCGGCGATGTGGATGATGCGGAGTACAAGTAACAGGTAAAGGCCCAACACCACTACAGATCCGGCGAAGCCGAATTCCTCGCCTACGGTACAAAAAATAAAGTCGGTACTTTGCTCGGGTACGAAAGAGTATTTGGTTTGGGTGCCCTGCATATAGCCCTTACCCCAAAGCTTGCCCGAGCCTATGGCTATTTTTGATTGATTAACGTTATAACCCTTTCCGCGCAAGTCTTTGGTAATCCCCAGGACAATATCAATACGCGTTTTTTGATGTGGCTTTAATACTTTGGTGTACAGGAATTGTATGCTCAAAACAAAGACTATACAAATAGCAGCACCGGCCAGTAGCGTAAGCATCATTTGTCTGCTGCGCTTAAACAGCCATATCAGTACAAGTGTTACCACAACAATGCCACCTATGACGTAAAACAGGTTACCAAACTTTATAGTGAACACAAACAGCGCAATAAATAATCCTTCCAAAATGAGGAAATAAGGTGATAGCCCCTCCCGGTACAAAACAAATATCAACGAACTGAAGACAAGTGTTGAACCCGCATCTGGCTGCAGCAAAATAAGCATCATCGGGAATATGATAATGCCGGCTGCTATAGCCAGCGACCTGATCTCGGTTAATTTTATATTGGCCCCGCTCAGGTATCGCGCCAGCAACAAACAAGTAGCCACCTTAGCAAACTCGGACGGTTGCAGCCTAAAACCGCCACCCATATCTATCCATGCCTGGTTACCGCCTACATTACGGCCTACCACCAGTACCAATATGAGCAACAACGTAGTAACCGCATAAATAACGGGTGCCAGGGCGGTAATAAACCTGCTCTCCAACAGCAAAATAACTATGCCCAATACTACCGATACAATGATAAAAATAAACTGCTTCCCATAATTGGTATCCAGATCAAGCAGGCCCGAATGGCGCGGATCAAATACCGCGGAATGGATGCTTAACAAGCCAACGGTGCACAATGCCAGGTAAACCAGCACGGTTAACCAATCAACATTAAAAAAGAAACTGCGTTGCTGATTACTCATCGTCCCTCCTTTTTGGCAGCATGGCCGTTGCTGTAGCAGCCGCGTTTTTCTTATTGGCAGATGCTGTTATTGTTTTTGATTTTTTAGCCGAATCTGCTTTGGCTTTCTTCAGGCTATCCGGCGTTACCGGCTTTTTAACCGCTGTCCTTAGTTCGGGCAGCAGGTTCTTCTCAATATAGTATTCCGGGAAAATACCCGAAGGACGGCGGGTAATGCTATCTCTCAAATATTTCTCTACTATAAAACTCGCTATCGGCGCGGCAAAAGTACCGCCATCTCCTGAGTTCTCTACAATAACCGCGATGGCAATTTTCGGATTCTCGCGCGGGGCGAAGGCTACAAACACCGAGTGGTTTTTTCCATGCGGGTTTTGTGCCGTACCCGTTTTGCCTACCATAGTTATACCAGGTATTTTTGAGCCCTGCGCCGTACCATAGTCAACCACACTTTGCATACCATCAATTACCGGTTCAAAATATTTGGCATCAATACCTACGCTGTTTTTTACCAGGTATTCGGGTTTAATTATCTGCTTTTCTCCTATGCCTTTTATCAGGTGCGGCTTATAGTAAAAGCCATGGTTGGCAATAGCACATTCAATATTAGCTAGCTGCAGCGGCGTAGCCGAAACCTCGCCCTGCCCTATGGCTAATGACAATACGGTACTTGAACGCCAGCGGCCTTTTTTGTAATATTTATCGTAAAATGCCGACTTAGGTATAAAGCCCCGCTGTTCGCTGGGAAGGTCGATATCTACTTTTACGCCCAGGCCAAACTTATTTACATTCTGGCTCCATTTATCAAAATTCTGGTCAGTAAGTTTTGGGCTACGGTAATTTATTAACCGCTCAAAAACCATTGCAAAATAACCATTGCATGATTCGGCAATGGCACTGCTCAGGTTAACCAAACCGTGCACGTGTGTACATTTTGGTTTGCCGCGGTTGGCCAAATAAGCCCCGGGACATAAATAGGTTGTTTGGGGGGTAATGATACCTTCCTGCAAAGCTATTAAGGCGCTTAACGGCTTGAAGGATGAGCCGGGCGGATAAGTACCCATAATAGGCCTTACAAGTGTAGGTTTGTAAGGATTTGTGGTTAATTGCTTATAATTTTCGCCACGGTCGGGCCCCACTACCATCAAGTTAGGATCATAAGTTGGGCTGCTTACAAAGCACAATATTTCGCCGGTTGATGGCTCAATAGCTACAATGCTGCCTACTTTGTTACGCATCAGCGTTTCGCCCAGCTTCTGTATGCGTACATCCAATGATGACTTTAAACGTTCGCCGGCTACAGCCAATATATCAAACTCGCCGTTAGCATATCGCCCTTTGGGCACGCCGCGCGAATCAACCATCATATTCGTTTCTCCGCGGGTACCACGCAAAAGGTTTTCGTATTTTCTTTCTACACCGCTTATACCAATATAATCTCCCCTGCGGTAATAGCCGCCCGAATCGGCAATAACCTTTTCGCTGGCTTCGCCTATATAGCCCAGGAACACGGCTGCTGTTGAGTCGGGATAAGTACGTACCGGGTGCGGCTGTATGCTGAAACCCTGAAATTCGGACATCCGTTCCTGCAATGATGCAAACAACTCGGGCGATAACTGCTTATCAAACGGCGACTCGAGGTTAGGCGAATAAGCTATAGCCTTTCTGAGTTTTTTATGAAACTCTTCTTTGGTGATCCCTATCAGCTTACAAAACTCAAGCGTATCAAAAGGTTTGATATTTTTGGGGATAACGGTAATGTCGTAAACCAATTCGTTCTGCACCAGGAGGTGATTGTTACGATCTAAAATAGGCCCGCGGGCCGGGTACTGAATAATGCGGCGTACTACGTTTGATTTGGCGAAAAGCGTATACCGATCATCAACTATCTGGATATAGTATAATCGCGCCAGTAGAACCACCACCAGCGTAATGAAAATTCCTGCAATAATGTAACGTCGCTCAAAAAAATTATTCATCTACTTACGCTCTTTCCTCCTGAAAAATAAAAGGCCCGAAACCAGCATCAAAAATACTGTAAATATTGTACTCAATACAACGCGGCTTATGGTGTAATTGAATTCGGTAAGGCGAGAAACTTCCAGGTTGAAAAGGAATAAGTGATGGATGAAAGTAAGAATGAGCGCATAAGTAAAAAACCAGCGAAAACCCATGATACTTAGGGTAGGTTCGGGCTCGTTATCAAAACCTTCTTTTTGTACGGTTATACTGATGAACAACACCCGCGTAAAGGCTAGTAAGGTACAGGCAGCGGTGTGCAGTCCGGGGGTATCATAAAAAGCATCTATCACCAAACCTAATATAAATGCCAATGGAAAAAGTAACAGGTTAGGCGTTTCAAATGGCAGCAACAAAATGAAGAGGATGTACAGGTACGGTGTCGACAAATCATACAACGTAATGTTCTTCAGCAAAAACACCTGGATAAACACCAGTGCCACAAACCTGATGATGTTTATAATTATTGCCCTACTCATCTTGCTTTTGCTGAGCCTCCAATCCCAATTGTTCTTGCGCCAGTTTGTTATTTACTACATACACATACTCCAGGCTACTAAAATTAACGGCCAGAGCAACATCCATATTTAACAGGAAGCCGCCGGTACTGGTGGCATGCAGGTTGCTTATTTTACCTATTAATATCCCGGCAGGGAATAATGATACATCTGAAGTTACCACCTGCTCGCCCAGCTTTGGCTGTACGTTGTTCGATACATCATACAACAAGCCTTTATGCGGATCAAGATTATCGCCCCATTTAAACGAGCCTTTATCCTTACTGTTGGCCAGCATGGCACTAATAATGGTTTCTTTATGCAAAAGCGATTGGATTATCGAGTAGTGCGGCCCTACAAAAACAACTTTACCCACCACACCCTGGCTGCAAATAACACCGGTACCTTTAGTAATGCCGGCATTGCTGCCCTTATTTATGGTGATATAGTTATTGCGGCGGTTCACCGAATTATTGATAACCTTAGCTTCAACATACTCATATTGTTGCTTGTAAATGGTGTCAACAACCTTATGCTTACCAGCGCTATCCACATAAAATGAGGTTTTAAGCTGATTGCGCAGCTGGGCATTCTCGCGAGCCAGGCGGTTGTTTTCGTCTTTTAAAGACAAGTAGCTTTTAAACTCATCAACCTGCGCGTACAAATTGCCGGTTAGCTGGTTGGTGGTATTAATAAAGTTTGCTTTTTGAAAAGAGTTATACTTAACGTAAATGATGAGCGCGCAAACCTCGAATATAATAAACAGAAAAAATGCGTTGTACTTGCTGATGAAGATTAACAGGTTGCGCATTTTGTGAGATTTGAGATATGAGATTTGAGATGTGAGATATCAGCCGGACTAAAGTGTCTCAATACTCATATCTCACGTCTCACATCTAAAATTACTGCATTAAGAATTTAAAATTACCAATATTTTTCAATGCGGTACCGGTGCCGCGTACTACGGCGCGTAGCGGGTCTTCGGCTACGTGTACAGGTAGTTTGGTTTTGGCAGATATACGTCTGTCTAACCCACGCAATAACGCGCCGCCACCGGTTAAGTAAATACCGGTTTGGTAAATATCTGCAGAAAGCTCGGGCGGAGTGATCTCCAGGGCTTTCAATATCGCTTCTTCTATTTTCGAGATCGATTTATCTAAGCAGTGCGCTATCTCCGTGTATGATACCATGATCTGTTTTGGTACGCCGGTCATCAGGTCACGACCTTGAACCGCGAAATCGCCCGGAGGGTCGCTCAACTCTGGCAATGCTGCACCAACTTCGATCTTGATTTTCTCGGCAGTACGGTCACCGATCATGATGTTATGCTGGCGACGGATGTACTGAACGATATCAGAGTCGAAGTTATCTCCCGCTACGCGGATAGACTGATCGCAAACGATACCCGAAAGCGCGATAACCGCGATCTCGGTAGTACCACCACCAATATCAATGATCATGTTACCCATAGGCTCTTCCACGTCGATACCGATACCTACGGCAGCAGCCATTGGTTCGTGTATCAGGTAAACCTCTTTAGCACCGGCAATCTCGGCAGAGTCGCGCACCGCGCGTTTCTCCACCTCGGTGATACCCGATGGGATACAGATAACCATACGTAACGATGGGAAGAACCATCCTTTACCTTGATTGATCATTTTGATCATACCGCGTATCATGTGCTCGGCAGCGTTAAAGTCGGCAATTACACCGTCTTTAAGCGGGCGTACGGTACGTATATTGTCGTGGGTTTTGCCCTCCATTTGCATGGCCTGGCGCCCAATAGCAATTACTTTGTTGGTTGTGCGATCAAAAGCCACTATCGACGGTTCGTCAACTACAACTTTGTCATTATGTATGATCAAGGTATTTGCCGTACCCAGATCTATGGCTATCTCTTGCGTAAAAAAGTTAAATAAACCCATTTTTCGTTTGCTTCAAATATTTTGCAAAGTTGATAAATTTAGTTGATTAAGTTGGGATAAGTTGATTAAGTGAACAGTTATTTTTGAAAATATCTTAATAAACCCCGACTAACATTTCATTAACGTTAAACTGGCATGAAATAGTTTAAATGTTTAATATTTTAACTATTCACCTAATCAACTAATCACTATTAATTAGTGTTTAAAGTGGCGGATACCGGTTGTCACCATCGCTATACCTTTCTGGTTAGCCATGTCAATAGACAATTGGTCTTTAATAGAGCCGCCCGGCTGCAACACCGCAGTAATGCCGGCATCAGCAGCTATCTCCACACAATCCGGGAACGGGAAGAACGCTTCAGACGCCATAACAGCACCTTTAACGTCAAACCCGAATGATTCGGCTTTTGCCAACGCTTGTCTTAAAGCGTCAACACGCGATGTTTGTCCTACACCGCTGGCCAGCATCTGGTTATTTTTAACCAACACGATGGCATTTGATTTGGTGTTCTTGGTGATTTTATTGGCAATGAAAAGATCTTTCAACTCCTGCTCGGTCGGCTGGCGTTCGGTAACAGTTTTCATAGCTGCCGGGCCTTCAATTACCAGGTCCTTGTCCTGCTCAATAACACCGTTTAACAAAGTTTTAAATTGTTTAACCGGTAATTCCACAGGTTGGCGCACCAAAACTATACGGCCTTTACGCGCGGTAAGTATGGCAACAGCTTCGTCAGTGTAAGCCGGCGCGATTAATACTTCGTAAAATAATTTATCTATTTCGGTAGCTGTTTCAGCATCTATCTCGGTATTGGTAATGATAACCCCACCAAAAGCCGAAACCGGGTCGCAGGCTAAAGCATCTATCCAGGCATGCTTAATTGACTGGCGGGTAGCTACACCGCAAGCATTGGTATGCTTTAATATGGCTACGGTTGGCTCGGTAAATTCGTTGATCAATTCAACAGCTGCATCAACGTCAACAAGGTTATTGTATGATAGCTCTTTTCCTTTTTCGCTCAGGCTGGCGAACATGGCATCCAGGTTGCCATAGAAAGTACCTTGTTGGTGCGGATTCTCGCCGTAACGCAGGGTTTTGCTGGTTTGAATACTGTTTTTAAATACCGGCATCGGCTCGTCTTGGTTAAAGTACTGAAAGATGGCCGTATCGTAGTTTGAAGTGATGTTGAACGCTTTTTGAGCGAAACGCTTACGCTGATCAATAGTAGTGGTGCCGTTTTGCGATTTCAGCATCTCGTCAAGCTCCAGGTAATCATCTTTTGACGCCAGGATAACTACATCTTTAAAGTTTTTTGCCGCGGCACGGATCAATGATATACCGCCGATATCGATCTTCTCGATAACATCGTCATGGCCTGCGCCAGATGATACAGTTTCTTCGAACGGGTAAAGGTCAACAATTACCAGGTCAATTTCCGGGATCTCGTATTGTGCAATTTGCTCCTGGTCGCTGGTATTGCTTCTGCGGTTTAAAATACCACCAAACACCTTTGGGTGCAGGGTTTTTACACGTCCGCCTAAAATTGATGGGTATGAAGTTAGGTCCTCCACTGCGATCACATCAGCACCAAGGCTGCGGATAAAAGTTTCGGTACCGCCGGTGCTGTAAATGTTCACACCAAGGCGTTTTAACTCATGAATAATAGGCTCCAGGTTATCTTTGTAATAAACTGAAATAAGGGCATTTTTAATTGCAACAGACTGACTCATTTACGCTAAAATTTTGAGCCGCAAAGGTACGTATTAGAGATTAGAGATTGGTGATTAGTGATTAGTTTTTTTGAAGAAAATTTAATAGCACAGCATTTCTGTTGCGTGTATAGCAAACACTAAGCAAAACTAACTGATTTATTTGCAGTTGCGCGAAGGTCTAACTAACCCCACCCTCCACAAAATCCAGATCCTTACCGTAAGTTTCTTTCAGATACCAAGCCGCACTCAGTCCTATAGCATAAATGATCAAACCCGTTACCCAACCACCTATAAGGTAGTTATCAAAAACCTCGCGGGTAAACTTAAAAAGTAAGATCATTAGCGGCAATGTACCACGCACCATATTGGGTATACTGATACCTGCCGAGGCACGTAAGTTAGTACCGAACTGCTCTACACTACTGGTTATATAAACTACGTTAAGGCCGGCACCGTAACCCAGGCCTGCGCATATAAAGTAAAACCAGCCCGCGGTAGCGCCATGCTGCAAAAAGTACAACACCGTAAATAATACCGATATAGTATAAAAAATAAACAGGGTTTTCTTGCGGCTACGTAACCGTTGGCTAAGCCAGCCTACACTAAAATCGCCGGCGGCTATGGCCATGTACAGGTACATAATGGCCGTGCCGGGTTCTACGCTTTCTATACCCATGGCTTTGGCAAATTGGTCGGAGAAAGTAACCAGTATGCCTATGGTATACCAAACAGGTACACCTATTAAAATGCACTGCATATATTTGGCAAAACGCTTACGATCATTAAAAAACATCAGGAAATTGCCTTTGCTTATGTTAGTTTCCTGCACGTTTTTAAAGATGTTACTCTCCTGCACCTGTATGCGCATCAGCAGCAATACTAAACCTAACACGCCGCCAATATAATAGCACACGCGCCAGTCCACCATTTTGCTGATGATGGATGCAGCTACCACGCCAAACAAACCGAAGCCTGCAATAAAGCCAGCCGCGGTGCTGCGTTTTTCCTTCGGCAGCAACTCGCTTACCAGGGTAATACCCGCGCCTAGTTCACCGGCCAGACCAACGCCTGCTATAAATCGTAAAGCAATGTATTGATTAAGGGTAGTAACCATGCCATTGGCTAGGTTGGCTATCGAATACAACAAAATCGATCCAAATAAAACCTTGAGCCTGCCCTTTTTATCACCCAAAACACCGAAGATTATGCCGCCTATCACCATACCGATCATTTGTATGCTGATGAGCAGTTCGCCCTGCGTTAAAACCTCGGCAGGAGATAAGCCTAATGCGGTTAAACTAGGTTTGCGAATAATAGCAAATAAGAGAAGATCGTAGGTATCGACAAAAAAGCCTAGGGCACTAACAATAACGGCAAGCTGGAAAATGCTGCTGCTGGCAGGTTTATCGGTCATGGGGGTGCTAAAGATTAAATTGTTACCGGTTTATAATCAACGCGATAAAAATAAAACTAATCTTTAATCTTCAATAGCTAATCTTAAAAATCAGCTTTTCATTTTTTTCAGGAGAGACTCAATAACCTTCGGGAAGTGCAAATGCTCCAACTGCTGACCTTTAAATTTTACCATTTCCAGATTGTCGCCGGCATCTATTTTAAAACGCGACTGGTGAATCACCTCGCCCTCGTCAAACTGCTCATTAACAAAGTGTATGGTAATGCCCGATTCTTCTTCGCCCGCGGCCAACACCGCGTTGTGAACATTATCGCCATACATACCCTTACCGCCGTATTTAGGTAACAGCGCCGGATGCAGGTTAATAATTTTATTGGGGAAAGCTTGTAGTAATGATTGCGGTACCAACCATAAAAAACCGGCCAGTACGATCAAGTCTACCTGCAGGGTTTTAAGCATGCGTATTACTTCGTCGGTTTGGTAAAACTCGTTACGGGTAAATATGTGCGATGGTATTTCAAAATTATCTGCCCGCTGCAATACATAAGCCTGCGGGTTATTGGTTAGTATCAGTACAACTTCGGCATCGGCATGGCGTTTAAAATGCTCCATTATTTTTTGAGCATTTGAACCCGAGCCTGAAGCAAAAATGGCGATTCGTTTTTTCAAAATGGCAGATATATTTTATTGTTCGATCAAATATATAATATTACTTGGTATTTGCTAGTTGGTAACCGGCCTTTCACGGATAAAGCCATAACGTACAACCACACGTTTTTTTGTGGTTGAATAGTTTTGCAGATCACCGGTACGCAGTACCAACGAATATTGCCCAACGTTAAAAATCTGTGCATTTGCAAACGGTTTTGAACTTCCGACCTTGGTTGTATCCTGGCAAACCATATCTGATACTAAATAAAGCTGATCTTCAGACAGTGCCCATTTACCGCGCGCTATTGGTTGAGCCTTGCAATGAAAATTCGTATAGCTACAGGTTTTATCGGCGTTAAAAGTAAAATACTGGGTACTATCGCAGGTGGTATTTAAAGTGTCTATATGCGTACTGTCGCCAATAGCTGTGGTAACTGTAATACTTGAAAGCTGCCAACGGCCCCTGGTAAATGCGGCTTCAATGGAGCTTTGCTCGTCCTTTTTGCACGAATTATACAATGTGCCAACCAACACAAACGCCAACAACAATAAAAACGGAATTTTATTCTTCATTAAATAAACAGGTTGCTGCAAAGGTAAATAACCAACCGGCAATAATAACTGTTTTAATACAGTATTATTTTACGAAGTGGGTTATATGATTATTAAATAAATATGCATCCCGACCAGGATCAATGAGATATAATATACATTGAGCTAGTCACCGCCCGTATAAGGTTTTTTCGCTACGCTTAAGAGAATAGTTCTCGCATACGCTCGAAATGACAAATAAGAGAACCTACAAATACCTTCTCTTTAAAATAGCGTAAAATTTCTCCGTAGTGTCTTTTTTACTCTCCCAATTATTTTTGGTTACATAGTTTTTATTCAGGAAACGGTCGGCCTCCTCAAATGATTGAAAGCGGTTCAATATCTCGATGGCTTCGCTATAAGCCAGACTATAACCATTAAACAGCTCTTTTACATACAGCATTTTATCGTTAAGGTTTATGGCCTGCTTCAGGTCGGTTATGGGTTGCTGGGCCGGTTGCTCGCCTCCTTTGGCCGCGCTTAGTTGGGCCGAAATACGCTGGTTAATGGTCAACATATCTTCCTTAGCCGGCGCTTCGGCGGGCTTCGACTTAGGTTTTGATGCTTCCTGCACCGGTGGCTCGGGCTCGGGTATAGGCTTAACAGGCGTTACTGGCAATTCAATAGCTACCGGCTCATGCTTTTCGGGCACAGGTGGCAAAGCGGCTTCTGCTTCCTGTTCGTCT
Organism: Mucilaginibacter sp. A3364; assembly: GCF_059690715.1. Lineage (NCBI taxonomy): Bacteria > Pseudomonadati > Bacteroidota > Sphingobacteriia > Sphingobacteriales > Sphingobacteriaceae > Mucilaginibacter > Mucilaginibacter sp. A3364. The sequence continues at coordinate 86,460 of NZ_JCAWED010000004.1, read as the reverse complement.
TCTGTTATCTCATCCTGTAGTAACTCTTCATCCTCTTCCGGGTATTCAGTTTCTTCGTCAAAACCCGGTATATCGTCGGCAGTCAATTCATGGCGGATCACCTCGGGCTCATCCATAATAAATTGAAAACTATCTTTTGCTTCGGTCGCAGTAGTATCAATTACCCGTTCGGGCTTTTCAGGCTCAGGTTGGCGCACTACGGGTTCAAAATATTTTTCCTTGCGTACAGCTTCTTCATTTTTGGCAACTATGCGTTCGGCATTGGCCTGGGTGTTTAATTTATTTAATATCTCGGCGTGGTCTGCTAAAAAATGCGCGTTAGCCACAAAAAGTTCCAGTTCAAGGGCATTCAGATCATCAGGGTTGGTTTCCAGGTATTTATATTGATCTGTAATTTCTTTTATAATGACGCCAATTTTATTAAATACTTCCTTCTGCTTCATAGTTGTTAGAAAATGCTTATCAAAATTAAGCATTAAATTCTGATATTAGGCGTTTCACAAAATTAGGCATGCAGCTAAGCGAGGAGGTTTTTAGTAGGAAGAATGAGCGTGGCGGAGGCATTGAAGTTGTTTGCGGCTCCATGTTCTCGGGCAAAACCGAGGAGTTGATCCGTCGTATAAACCGTGCCCGTTATGCCAAACTCAGCGTAAAAATCTTTAAACCTAAGCTTGATATCCGCTATGCGGAAGAAGATGTAGTATCACACAACTCAACTAAGGTAGTGGCCACCCCGGTTGATAAATCATCGGCCATACTGGCGCTTGCCGGCCACGCGCAGGTAGTGGGTATCGATGAGGCGCAGTTTTTTGACAATAAACTGCCCGAAGTTTGTACAGCTTTAGCTAATAAAGGTGTACGCGTAATTATTGCCGGCCTGGATATGGATTTTAAAGGCCGCCCCTTTGGCCCCATGCCCACACTCATGGCAATTGCCGAATCGGTAACCAAAGTACACGCTGTTTGCGTTAAATGTGGCAACACCGCGCTATACTCCTACCGCCTGGTACCCAGTAAAGACAAAGTACTGCTTGGCGAAAAAGAAAGCTACGAACCACGGTGCAGAGTGTGCTATAACCTTAAGGATTGAATGATGGGATGTGTGAATGAGTAAATATTTAAAAAGCATTCACTTATTCAAAACTCACTCATTATCCTCAAAACAAAAGCCCTTTTGCCGTTGTTTACCCTATAATCTACATCTAAAAACATGGCTAAAAAAATACTGGTAATTGAAGATGATAAAGACATCAGGGACACCATTGTTTATGTGTTGGAGGAAGAGCAATACGAAGTAGTAGCATCCGAAGACTCCAAAATTTTAAAAACATTAGACACGCTTAAACCTGATATGATATTGTTGGATAACTGGCTTACCGAATGGAAAAGCGATGCCAATGGCCAGCAATTAAGTAAAGAGTTAAAAAGCAACCCGGCTACAAGCCACATACCAATAGTCATTATTTCGGCGGTAAGTAATATACAGGAAATTGCCGAAGCAGGCCTTGCCGATGATTACCTGCGTAAACCGTTTGATTTAACGGCTTTAACCGCCATGGTAAAAAAGCACCTTAAATAGGTTTTTATTTATTTTTTGCTAACGCGATGATATCCGGCACTTCAATGGTATTAGTGTGATATCCATACTGAGTTATATTGATCATGGCGCGCCCTACTTCGCTTAGCTTGCAGGCGGCGTTCGGGAACATCCATTTAACGATTGGGTATAGCCATCCCAAATATTTGTATGCCTTCGGCGCATTCTTCAATCCTTCGGTTGGTTGCATTAGCCCCGGGCGAAAATTATAGACTTGTTTAAAAGGCAGCCTGGTAAGGTCATTCTCGGTTTTACCTTTTACACGCGCCCACATCAATTTACCTTGTTCTGTGCTATCCGTACTTTTGCCGGATACGTAGCAAAAAGTCATATCCTTATTTACGCGACTTACCACTTCGGCAAAATTTAGCGTAAGCGTGTATGTAAGCTTAAAATACTCCTCCTCGTTTTTACCTACTGATGTGACACCAAGGCAAAAATAGCAGGCATTATAGCCGGTTAACTGCACTTCAATAGCTGTTAGGTCGAAAAAATCTTTGTGGATCACCTCCGTCAGTTTTGGATGCACATAACCGCCGGGTTTGCGGTTGATGACCAGCACCGCCTCTACCTGCGGGTCTATCAGGCATTCGTGCAAAACACCTTCGCCCACCATGCCGGTGGCACCTGTTACTATAGCTCGTATTTTTGTGGCTGCTTTCTCCATTAATCTAATTTATAAAATAGCTATCGAAAAAAAGAAACGCAATAAGCAGACCAAGGGTTTTAGTTTAACTCTTTCTGTCTACCCCGCGCTAGCGCCAATAAACCTAACGCGGGACCTATAGCCAATAGCATATAAACATATTGATTGCCAATGCTCGCGCGCAAGCCATTAATAAACTGGATACTCACAATGGTAATAGCAAAGCCGATACAATTCACAATAGTTAATGCAGAACCCTTTAGCTGCGGCACCGCGTTTTGCGCTACCAGGGTAGAAAACAAAGGCGAATCGGCAATAACGCTTGTGCTCCATATCAACATAAAAATTAAAACCTTTGCAAGGCTACCATTAAACAACAGTAATGGCGACAGCAAACAACATGCACATGATATGGCCAACGCAATAATAGCCGTAAGTTTGGCACCCATACGTTGCGAAACTATACCGCTAAAAACGCAAGCCACACTACCGGCTACTATAATAACGAAAGATAAAAAAGGAACATTGATAGCCGTTGCCGGATAATGTTCGTGGTAAGCTGTAAGCATTAAAGGTACAAAGGCCCAAAATGCATACAGTTCCCACATATGGCCAAAATAGCCAAACGCGGCCGCGCGGAAATCCGGGTTCTTGAAATTGCTTAAAAAACTGTTCAGTTTAAGTTGTTGCCCGGCCTTACGATGCGGACCATCGGGCACCAGCGTTAACATTGCTATACCACCCATCGCTGCCAGGGCCGAAGTTGCGTACAAAATATAGCGCCATGGCAGGCCGCTCATCATACTTTTTAAAAAATGCGGAAAGGCAGTACCCAATACCAGCGCCCCTACCAAAAATCCTAACGACCGGCCCAGGCCCTTTTCGTAATGATCGGCGGCTATTTTCATGCCTACGGGATAAATTCCCGCCAGGAAAAAACCCGTTAAAAACCTGCAGAGCAATAGCGTAGCACCCCCGCTTCCAGGTAACAATATACCTAGGTTGATAACCGCAGCCACCAGCGCGCAGGTAAAGAAAACCCGCACGGGCGAAAACCTATCAGCCATGCTTAACAAGGCAAATACCAACGTACCGCTTATAAACCCGGCCTGCACCGCGCTGGTAAGCCCGGCTACAGATATACTTAAGCCAAACTGTTTAATAACATCGGCAATTACCGCATTGCCTGCAAACCACAGCGAGGTGCAAAAAAACTGGGAGATGACAATTACAGGTAGTATTCTTTTCATAAACAGGTTTTGCTTTATAGACGCGCGCCTACAACAAATGTGAATAATAATCCATCTAATTTATCATGATGTTTTACACTATATCAATACCAGTTTATTATTTTTAGCGTATGGCAAGCGTAACTACCACAACCTGTATGCATTGCGCCGAGGATGGCGACGGAAAATATTGTCAAAACTGCGGGCAGGCTTACGCGGTAAAACGCATAACCCTGCATAGTTTATTGCACGAGGTGTTTCACTTTTTTTCGCACCTGGACAAAGGCTTTTTGTTTACGCTTAAAGAGTTGCTGCTGCGCCCCGGGCACATGCAGCGCCTGTATATTGCAGGCTTCAGGGCCAGGCATCAAAAGCCCTTCTCCATGTTTTTTATCTGCGCGTCGCTTGCGGCGTTAGATGTGTACTGGACAAACATCATCATCGTAAAATATTACCATGTTTCGCAGGCCGCCGAAACCGACTTTTTTCACCAATACTGGGTACTGCTACAAATTGGCTTGGTGCCGGTTTATACTTTAATACTCTACCTGTTTTTTAAGAACACGCGTTACAATTATGCAGAAATCGGCATACTGCAATTGTATTCGCTCGCTTTCCTGGTGTTAATTATGATGCTTTCGCACCTGGCTAAATTTGTTGATCCTGAGTTTGAAACCCGGTATATAGAAGTCCCGGTCATTGTTTTATACTGCGTTATAACCAACGTCAACTTTTTTAACGACCAGCCGAAGGCTACCATCATCGTTAAATCTATTATCGCAACAGGGCTAATATTCTTACTGGCCGGCCTTACGCAAGATACGCTGGTAGACCTTTTTAAACATTAAAAATTAATAGCCGCCAATGTTAGCATCCATCCACGCTACGCGCTGTTGCAGAAAGTTTTTCATGTATTCCACCTCTTTATCGTAGGTACCCAACACCACTTTGTTAGGGAACACGTATTGATCAAGTATAGGCCAGCGTTTAAAGTTTGCGGCCGCCGATAGTTTTAAGTATGCCTGCAGGTTATCAATATCTGTAAACATTTGTTGTACTTCTTTGGTGCGCACAGCAGCCCATTTATTACGCCATTTAAGGTTCCAGGCATTATCCTGCGCCAGGCGAATCATCCACAAACCGTTGCGGCTGTACCATTGATCGGGGCTGCCGGATACCGAGTAATCGCAATTACCCAGGCTGATGTCAAAATCCCATACAGGGCCCATGCCAAGTTTGCCATTCCTGTCTTTATAATAAAATATACTGCTAAAATCCCACGAGTCCTGGTTCTTTACGGTTTCCTGTACCAGATACCAACGCATAAACGAGTCGGGGTCGATGTATTTGGCGTAGCCGTTGTCGGGGTCGTTCCAGTTAGCGGCGTAAAGTGCGTCTTCGGTTTTTTGTATATAGTCTTTAATGTAGGCAAACTGCGCCGGGGTTATTTCTTCGGGCTCTTTAATAATGAAGGGAATATTTTTGCTTGTTGTGCGCCAGTTATAGGTACCATCCAATCTAAAATCAAGTTCAACCAGGTAGCCGCCTGTAATGGTGCTTGCAGATTCGTCGGTGGCTTTCATCTCGGTTATGTTTACCCGGTTTTCGTGTATTTCAACCTGGCTTGTAAGCAGGTAGTTGCCAATATATTCGCCGTTCATCACCACCTCAACAAAACGGCTCTGTGGTGCAAAATCCGATCCTACCCTGCGGGCCAGCTCAAAAGCGATCTTGGTACGCATCAGGGTTTTATCGTTATAATTAGCCAACAGCACCCAGTTTTTGGCGCTCGGCATACCCAGCATGGCGGCTTTGTTATTAAACTTTAACCGGTAAGGTTTTTTAGGATAATTTGACCAGGTAGAATTACCGCGTCCCTTAATCTGCAACGGGATATTGTTTACCGCCTGCTCAACCTCCAGGTTTGGATCAACCACTACGCTACCCGTTACATATACATCTTTTGATACCACCGGGCCGCTGGTTGTTAAATACATTATAGGTATGCCTGTAAACGATTTAAGTTTAATAACGTAGTTTTTTACGCTCCCCTTCGGCGATGTTACGGTAAGCGTAACCGCTTTACTATAATCAGCAATGGTACTGCCGCTGGTTTGCAAGGTATCGCTCACTTTTATGGTACTGCCTGCGGTTTTTGGTGTAAAAGTTAAAGCCAGCTTTTTAACGGCCTTTAAATCAGGAAGTATAGCGGTAATGGTATCATTAACAAAGCCACAGGTAATATCAGCGCTTATCTTACCCGTGTTCTTCGAGGCTTCTATTTTAACAGCGGTTAGCGCTGCAACATCTTCCCCTGTAACGGGGGGTGGCGGTTCGGGGTTATTAATCACCGGGTTCTTCATACAACCATACATTGTAATAACCAGAGCGGTGATCGATATTAATAATTTATTACGCATTAACAGGGGTTTGCAATTAAACGCAAATCTAACTATTTAATTACTAACCAAATACCTTAAATTTTATTTAGCGTACTTACCGTATATATCTCGTGGTTATTCCTGAAGGTTTTAACTCAAATATTTTATCCAAAACAGGGCCCGCTTATACTTGTATTACACAAGCAAACATTGCAACACAAAAGCAACATTAGCCTGTATAAACCCCTATATGGCGCTTAATTAAGCTATATTTGGCGCTACCATAAAAAAATGACGACATCTACCCATATAGCAATTATAGGTTCGGGCTTTGCCGGTTTAAGCGCTGCTGCTTACCTGGCTAAGGCCGGGTACAGGGTTGATGTGTATGAAAAGAATGCCGATATCGGTGGTCGTGCAAGGCAACTGGCCACGCCCGAAGGTTACATTTTTGATATGGGCCCAAGCTGGTATTGGATGCCCGAGGTGTTCGAGAAATTCTTTAACGACTTCGGCCACCAAACCACCGATTTTTACCAACTGCAGCAGCTTGACCCGGGCTTTACCATGGTGTTTGATCAGGATGATGTGGTGGATATCCCTGCAGATTTTGAAGCGCTTTGCAGGCTGTTTGAATCTATAGAACCCGGCAGCGCCGCACAACTTAAAAAATTTTTAAGCGAAGCCGAATTTAAATACAAAACCGGCATGGACCGACTGGTGTACAAACCCGGTCTTTCGCTGCTGGAGTTTGCGGACATGGACCTGATCAAAGGCATGTTTAAACTGCAGGTGTTTACCTCCTTCAGCAAGCATGTAAAAAAGTTTTTCAAGCACCCAAAGCTCGTCACCTTGATGGAGTTCCCGGTGTTGTTTTTGGGGGCGATGCCCGAGGATACTCCCGCGCTTTACAGCCTGATGAACTACGCCGGCCTAAAGCTGGGCACCTGGTATCCCGAAGGTGGTTTTGGCCAGGTAATAAATGGCATGAAAGCCGTGGCCAAAGAACAAGGCGTGCTATTTCATACCGATGAGGCGGTTACGGAACTCCCCGTTTCAAACCAGGTTATCAGCCAGGTAAAAACTACCAAACGCACCCATTCATACGACGGCGTAATCGGCGCCGCCGATTATCACCATATAGAAAGTAAACTGCTTGATGCTAAAAATCGTAATTATACAGAGCAGTACTGGGATAAGCGCGTTATGGCACCATCAAGTTTGATATTTTATTTAGGGGTAGATGTTAAAATGGACAGATTGAAGCATCATACCTTGTTTTTTGATGCAGATCTTAAGCTGCATGCTCAGGAGATCTACAAGCAGCCACAATGGCCGACTGATCCTTTGTTTTACGTATGCTGCCCATCTAAAACCGATAGCTATGTAGCGCCGCCCGGTCACGAAAATTTGTTTATATTGATGCCACTTGCGCCGGGCATTACAGATAGCGATGAATTGCGCGAGGAATATTATAAAAAGATAATTAAGAGACTGGAGGAGTACACAGGTAGGCCCATAAGCAAACATATTAATTACAAAAAAAGTTATTGTATTAAGGATTTTAAAAGCGACTACAACTCGTACAAGGGTAATGCCTATGGCCTTGCCAACACGCTGATGCAAACCGCCAACTTAAAACCCAGTATACGTAACAAACAAATTAACAACCTATTTTACGCCGGGCAGCTTACGGTGCCCGGGCCAGGGGTGCCACCATCCATCATATCGGGCAAGGTAGCAGCGCAGCAAATGATAAAATATATCAACCAAACGCATGAAACAAAAATTTGATCTGCTATCGGCAGCGTGCAGCAAGGCCACCACAAGGCTTTACAGTACCAGTTTTTCGCTGGGCATCAGGTTTTTGGGGAAGGAATTGCGCGCGCCTATTTATGCCATTTACGGCTTTGTACGTTTGGCCGATGAGATAGTAGACAGCTTTCACGATTATCAAAAAGCCCAGCTGCTGGCCGAATTCCGCCAGGATTGCTTTGAAGCTATTGATCGTGGTATAAGCCTGAACCCGGTGCTTAATTCTTTCCAATCGGCCGTTAACTATTACGGCATTAAGCACGAGCTGATAGACCAGTTTCTGCAAAGCATGGAAATGGATCTGCACCAGCAAACCTATACGCCCGAAACTTACGATACTTACATACTGGGTTCGGCGCAGGTGGTGGGCCTAATGTGCTTACAGGTTTTTACCGGGGGCGATAATGCGGAATATGAGCGTTTGAAAGACTCGGCCATGAAACTGGGCTCAGCATTTCAAAAGGTGAATTTTCTGCGCGATGTTAAGGCCGATTACGAGGACCTTGAGCGTACCTATTTCCCGGGTGTTAACATGGCGTCATTTTCTTTGCAGGATAAGCTGGAAATTGAGAATGATATACGCCGCGAGTTTAAAGAAGCGTTAATAGGTATCAGGCAATTGCCGGCCTCCTCGCGCAAAGGGGTTTACCTGGCCTACGTGTATTACCAGGAACTCTTCCGCAAAATAACCCGGGTAAGCGCACAAAAAGTGTTAACCCAACGTATAAGGGTATCCAACAGCCATAAATGCTGGCTGATGGTAGATTCATTGGTAAAATATAAAATGAACGCGATATAACATCGCCATAAATAGAAAACGAAAATTGAGAGAGAGCGTAATGCTGGTTGATGCCGGTGGAAAAGGTATTGGGACAATGGATAAAATGGCAGCCCATGTAGCGGGCAGGCTGCATCGTGCATTTTCTGTGTTTATATTTAATAGTAAAGGGCAGTTGTTACTACAACAACGCGCTTTGGATAAGTACCACTCGGGCGGCGAGTGGACCAATACCTGCTGCAGTCACCCACGGCTGGGCGAACCTGTTTTAGATGCCGCTAACCGCCGTTTACAAGAAGAAATGGGTATGAGTGGCGACCTGACAGAACTGTTTCATTTCACCTACGAACATAAGTTTGATAACGGCCTTACGGAGCACGAGTATGATCATGTGTTTATTGGCATAAGCGATGAAGCCCCGGTACCCAACCCCGCCGAGGTTGCCGCTACCCGTTATATGGATATTGAAAAGCTGAGCGAGGACCTGATAGCCAACCCCAAAAAGTATACCGCATGGCTTAAAATATGCTTTGATAAAGTAAAAGAACATTATTACCAGCACGCCCATTAAATTAATATGAGCCAATGGATAACCTACATAGCCATTACTTTGGGTGCTTTTTTAAGCATGGAGGGCGTGGCGTGGTTTACCCACAAATACATTATGCACGGCCTGTTTTGGACTTTGCACCGCGATCATCACCATAAGGAGCACGAGGGCTTTTTTGAGCGGAATGATTTCTTCTTCCTCATCTTCGCCATACCCGGCATTATTTGCTTAATGTTCGGCACCTTTTATCATCAGCCGGTTTATACCAGTATTGGCGTGGGCATTACGCTGTACGGTGCCTGTTACTTTTTTGTGCACGATATTTTTATTCACCAGCGCTTTAAGGCCTTGCGTAATACCAATTCGGCTTATCTTAAAGGCATCCGAAGGGCACATAAGGTACACCACAAACACCTGGGCAAAGAGCACGGCGAGTGTTTTGGTATGCTTTGGGTTCCGTTTAAATATTTCCGGGAAAGCAAATCTTAAACAAATGCATCACACCTACTTGCTTATTAACCTGCTGGCCGTGCTGGTGCCCATCCTGGCATCGTTTCATCCGGGTATTAAGTTTTATAAGGGTTGGGGGGCGCTTGCTGTCGCGATGCTGGTATCGTGCGCTGTATTTTTACCATGGGACATGTATTTTACCCATCTTAAAGTATGGGGATTTAACCCACGCTACCTGATGGGCTATAACCTGGGCAACCTGCCTGTTGAAGAGGTATTGTTTTTTATCTGCATCCCCTACTGTTGCGTATTTACATTTGCCTGCCTTAACCCGCTTATTAAAGTTAAACTGGCGGAAAATAAAGTAAAGAATATTACGCTGGCGCTGATAGGAATTTCGGTGGTGATGGCAGTATTTTTTCACGACAGGCTATACACCTCCTTCGCTTTCGCGTTTTTAACCATCATACTCTGCGTAGCGCAATTTATGCTGAAGGTTAAATGGATGCTTAATTTCTACATCATCTACGGCATATTGCTTATCCCTTTCCTCGTAGTAAACGGCCTGCTCACCGGCACCGGGCTGGATGAACCTGTAGTTTGGTATAACAATAATCACAACTTGGATATCCGCATATTAACTATACCTGTTGAAGATGTATTTTATGGGATGGGGTTGATATTGTTGAATACGGTGGTGTATATGAGGGTGAGGGGAGTGAGTGCTAAGTCTTGAGTCAAGAGTGCATAGCATTTTATTGATTTGTCATCTCGACCAACGGGAGAGATCTATACACAAGCTAATCTGACGTCAGCATGTGTATAGATTTCTCGCTATCGCTCGAAATGACAGCGGGAAAAATGCTACCAGACGCCTTAGTCAAAGTTCATAACACGGGCAAATAGGGTGCGCCACTTTTAAACCCTGTCAATTCACCACAAAAACAAACACCTCATTATCAATTACTTAAAAAAACAAGAAAGTGCGCCGCATTGCGCCGCTTTTTTAAGCAAATATTTAAATATCAGCTATTTATAAAAAACAGGTGCGCCATCTGCGCCACTTTAAAAGTGGCGCACCCTACCCATTGAAATGTCTGTATGCTTTACTCACACCCTACTAATACCCACATCTTACCATCAACTTTAGTATAAATATACAGTTCGTTATCTTCGCCCTTACCAAAACGCATATCGGCTTTAGCATTTTTCACTTGTGCATTGAAAGTTGATGGTATGCCGTTTAGCTGCACATCAAATTCTTTAATAACTGCCTGTCTACCTAATTGCAGATCCGCAGCTTCCACATAAAACACCCGCCCCTTTACAATATCTCCAAAAATGTATTTGCCTTTAAGCGCGGGGATGCTACCTACATAAAAAAAGCCGGCCGAAATGGCGTTACCTTCATCATGGTCATACTCGGCAACGGGTTGGGTGTAGCGTGTATCATTAGCGGGCAGGGCATAAACCTTGTTCATTTTGCCTTTATAGTTGAGCAGGAAAGTACCTTCGCGGGCAGGCCAGCCATAGTCAAGGCCGGGTTTGCCTATGTTGAGTTCTTCAATATTGTTCAAGCCTATCTCCGATATCAGCATACGGCCATCTGCCGCCCACTCTATCCGGTTAGGGTTTCTAAAACCGCGGCAGTAAACCTCGCCCAGGGTTTTAGCGTCGGCATCTTTGGCCCAGGGGTTTGAGGGAGGTATGCCGTATTTCCCGTTGGCGCTGTTTCTTCCGGCCGGATCAATACGTAGCACGCTGCTGCGTATTTGCGTATTGGTGTTGCATAAAAACGCGAAGTTATACTCGGCGCTGCCACCGTCGCCAATCCCCAGGTATAGCATACCATAATCGGCACTGCCGGGTTTTGATAGTGGGTTAAACGTGAGCTGCTGCATGCCATGCATAGGCGTTGGCATATTAATGCGCAGCATCTCCCTGCCGGTACCTTCAAATTTTTCATCGGCCGGGTTAAACTTCCATTCGGTTACTACCCATTGCAGGGCTACGGGTAACGAGTCGGCATATAAAAAATCTGCCGGTGCCGAACCTTTCTTTTCGGTATGGGTGGTGTAGAATAAGCCGTTCTTATTAAAATCGGGATGGAAGGCGTAGCTACCCAAGCCGCTTGCATGCCCCGGTTCGTTCAAAAAGTTAGGGCGATGCGCTATGAGGTTAAATACTTCATTAAAAGTTTTGCCTTTTAACTCGTACAGTTTGCCGCGCATGTCATTAATAAAAGTGCGGGTACCGTTGGGGCCTTTTAAAACCGTCATTTGGTTTATGCGGGCTACCGGATTTTTGGCACCGGTTGGCGGCGCGGTGGCAAATTCTACCAGTTTAATAGTAAGACCGCCTTTAACAATTTTGGCCGGCAGCGGGTCGTTAATTATCGGGCCAAGACCGGCCGTGTTTTCGGCCACAACTTGTTTTTTGTGGGTATTGATAAAAGCCAGTATAGCCCCAATATCAGCCTGCGTAAGATGCGGATGAGCCGGCATAGGCACCTTATACTCGGCAAATAAAGCTACAGCGCGCTTATTGCCGCTTTTAATAAGCTGTTGCGAATTGCTGATGAACTGCTTTAAATACGTAGCCGAAACTTCACCTGTAACGCCCGCCAGATTAGGGCCTATGCCACGCTGCGCAAAACCATGACAAGCCATACAGTTTTGCTGAAACAAGGCTTCGCCTTTGGCAATAGTGGGCTTATCTGTCGGGTAAGTACTTTTGGCTGTTTGGGCCAATGCCGGCGCAAATAAAAATATCCCCGCCAGGGTAAAACCTAACAATGAGGTCAGGCTGTTTTTAACAACATTCATAACAAAGGGTGCAATTGGGTATTGACGGGCTAATATAGGATTTTTGAGTTAGGAGTTGCTACTTATCAATCTAAACAATCAACCCGCTACTTACAACTCACCTTTTCATTTATCTCGCGCACTATGCCATCAAGCTTGTGTGTGGTGGCGGTCATGTAGTCTATCACTTTTATATTCTCCTCGTCGCAAGTATTTTCACGATCAAACAGTTGCGCCAGGCCCAGCAGCACCGCTATCTGTGCCCGCACTTTGTGCGATTGCATCCAGGCTATTTCAACAAGGGTTTTGTTTTGCCGCGTTACCTTGTCAATTTGATTGCGTATTACATAAATGGCCAGAATAATTACCCCCGATGTGGAAATAATAAGCACCATAAGCCAATAATGTAAACGCACCAGCATACGGTCGGCAGCCTGTACGTTGCTGATGGATTGCCGGGAGAGCCGGGCTATCTTGCCATTTAAAAAATTTTGAATGGTGATAATATTCTGGATATGCCGTTCGCGCTCTTCATACAGTTCGGGGTCATCGGTGCCGGGGTTGCTTAGCCACTCTTCTTCCTGGTATATCTGGCTGGCCAGGTGGTTGAGTTGGGCACGCTCGGTTTTACTCACCAGCTTTTTGAGCTTGTACATATCCATGCGTATCTCCCAAAGGCCCTTGCCATAGGTGTTGAGATAAGTTAGTGAAGGGCTATTTTTATAGGTGGATATATAGATAATGGCGTCCTTAAAATCGGCTGATACCTTTTCATACCCGCTGATGATATTGCCCGTACTTATCACTGCCTGGTTTGATTGGCAAAGCGTTTCGTAGGTTTTTTGGGTAAGCACAAACAGCAGCGCCATAAAAATAGTAACGGCAGTGCCCAAAACCACACGGGTAGTACCAGCTAAACTTCTTTTCATACGCGCAAGCCACTGTAAATGGCGTGTTGCCTTGGTGCCATTGTAATTATATCGGGTAACTAATATAATTACAGGTGCATTTACAGTGACTTGTTCGTTTTGTTCATTTTAGGCAGGTGGGATGTAGTAAAACGTACTACGATATCTTGTCCTTAACCACCTGTACGGCCTCCTGCAAGGCATAGTTCTTGGCGCGCTCTACAAAGTCCGACGGGTCATCCAGTAACTCGTCCAGTAACGATACGCCGTTCTCGTTTTTTTTGTTCAGGTAATAAATGCCGTAGGCAACGCCCATCCCCAATAAAAATCCTTTAATTAAGCTCATGGTATAGTTTTTTGTTTGTTAAAACCTAACAAGTACAATGCCATTAAAGCCATAAAAAAGCCCGCTGCAAATAATTTGCAGCGGGCCAATGCTTTATTAGGTAAAAATTAAATTACATTAATGGGTAGCAGGCGCTTTTTCCTTTTTTAACACCTTGGCACCGGCAGCGGCAAACCTATCCGGTATGCCCGATTCACAGCACATTGATGATTTTTTCGACTTAGCTACAACTACTTTTTTAGCAGCCGGAGCTTTTTTGTCAGTTTTACTAGCGGCCTTTTTATCATCTATGGTAAATGCTACCGCGCCAATGGCTAGTAGTAAAGCTGTAAATTTTATGATAGTATTTTTTTTCATAACGTTGTTTTATTTAACGCCCTTGTTGTAAAGTTATTACTTACGAGGCACATTTACACTATAGCCCTGGCTTTTTTGTTGCTCAAGCAGGTTCTTTAACTCTTTAACCACTTCAGGGTATTTGGTGTACAGGTTAGTGGTTTCGCGTTCGTCTTTCTCCATATCATATAACTGGCCGGGGGCATTATCGTTGGGGTCTTTGGCGCTCCAGCCGCCGCTGCCCTCGCCGTCAATAAACTTCCATTTGCCCCGGCGTATGGCAAACATGCCGTCGTTTGAGTGGTGGATGATGCTTGGCCTAACCACATTGCCTTTACCACTTACCAGCGGCCAAAAGTTGTAGCTATCGGGCCCGGCACCTGCGGGTAATGGTTGATTGGTAATGGCCGATAAAGTAGCCATCATATCAACCAATGAAATAACCTCGTTGCTGCGTTTGCCCGCCGGGATATTTTTAGGCCAGCGCATAATAAGCGGTATGTGGTGTCCCCCATCCCATATATCTGATTTTTCGCCTTTAAAAATATAGTTGGAGCTATGTTTCGGGAACTCTTCCTTATCCGCTTTCTTCCAGGTAGCACCATTGTCTGATGCGAATATGATGATGGTATTATCCGCCAGTTTCAAGCTATCTAAACAGTGCAGTACGCGGCCAACGGCATCATCAGTATGCATCACAAAATCGCCATATAAGCCAACACCCGACTTATTTTTAAATTTACCCGCAGGGATCCACGGTGTATGCGGAGCAGTTAGTGCCAGGTACAAGTAAAAAGGTTGCGCAGGTTTTTTGCTGGCGCTGATAATATAATCGCGGGCATGGGTGGTAAAATTGTCCAGCGTTTGCTCTATTTTAAAATCTTTAGCCATGTGGCCTTTCCGCCAAAATACCCCCCTGCTGGTTCTTACGTCCGCTATAGTATCCCAGGACAGATCGGTCGGTCTGCCATTCTCCAGATAAATATAGGGCGACATATCCAACGATGCAGGCAGTACATAGCTGTAATCAAAAGCATGGGTATTTGGCCCATTAAGTAATGGTAATTTAAAATCAATATTGCTGATATCCGCTCCCGCGGGATTTGGTTTAATGGCTGGCTTTGAGGGGTCGATAGGTTTCCAGTCTATCCCCAAATGCCATTTGCCTATCACCGCGGTTTGGTAACCCGCGTTTTTCAGCATCTGTTGGATAGTGAAACGGTCAGGCTCCATTAACGCCGGCGAATAACCGTTCAGCGTCCCTTTTTGCAACGTGGTACGGAAAGCATAGCGGCCGGTCATGATACCATAACGCGATGGCGTACATACCGCCGACGCCGAATGCGCGCCGGTAAATATCGTCCCGCCATCGGCCAGTTTAGTAATGTTGGGGGTTTCTATCTGGGCGTTGGGATTAAACTTTTTCAAGTCGCCGTAACCAAGATCATCCGCCAGTATAAAAACAATATTGGGCTGCTTTTTTTGAGCCTGCGCCCGGCACACGGCTGCCGGGGCAATGCCCAATAACACAGCACCTATAAAAGCACTTATATATAAGTTTCTTTTCATCGTCAATAATATCATACAGGTAATGCCGCTTATCTACAATTGGTTGCAATTACAAATAAACAAAGGCGGGCCCAATTAGTCAAATCAATATTTAGCCGATTTGTCTCAACCCACTTATTTCTGGTCAGACACTTCGCTTATCCAGGCCTGGTATTGTTGTTTTAATTTTTGTACAATGTCCGGGTGTTTGGCGGCTTCGTTGGTGTGCTCGGTGCTGTCGCTCTTCATGTTAACCAGTAATAAGCCATCGGCGTCCAGGTCGGCAGGTTTTGATTGCAGTGGATTGTGCAATAGCTTCCAGTCGCCATCTCGTACAGCCCATTGCGGGTTGGCTTTTTGCCCGCCGCTTTGCCAGTAAAATACCGGGTGCGGAGTTGGCGCAATAGCCGAATTGATTACCGGCACCAGGCTCTTACCATCTAACTTACGCTCGGGTAATTTAATGCCGCAGTACTCGGCCAGGGTTGGGTACCAGTCAATATTGGCGGCCACCTGCGTGCGCACCTGATTTTGTGGTATACGTTTAGGCCAGCTGATAATTGCAGGTACACGTACACCGCCTTCAAACAAACTAAACTTTGAGCCGCGCAATTTACCTGCAGAACCACCGCCACCAAACGTGCGGTCCTCTTCCGAAAAACCCTGATCTGATTGGAAAACAATGATGGTATTTTCTGTCAGTCCGTTTGCGTCCAGTTGTTTAAACAGTTCACCTATCTTCTCATCCATGGTTGAAATAAACGCGGCGTACATATTACGCGGCGCAGGCAGGTTTTTATAATACTTTAACCATTTTTCGGCGCCTTGCAGCGGGTAGTGTGGTATGTTAATGGCCCAATACATAAAGAAAGGGTTGTTTTTGTTTTGCTTGAAGAAGTTACCCGCTTCGCTCACCATCATATCCGGGAAGAATTTGCCTGGGCGATATATCTCTTTACCGTTTTGCCAAAGGTCATGACGGTTAGGGCCTTCCCAATAAAAGAAGTGCGAATAGTTATCAATACATCCGCCCATAAAACCAAATGAATAATCAAAACCCTGCGCATTAGGCATAGTTTCGGGCGTATAGCCTACGTGCCATTTGCCCACGTGCGCGGTTTTATATCCGCCAGATTTAAATAATTCGCCCATCGTAAACTGATCGCCAGACATGCCGTCTACCCCTTCTTTTGATGAGGCCATGTTAGGCAAACCCGCGCGCTGCGGATACCTGCCGGTTAGCACCGATGCTCTTGACGGCGAACATATCGGCGACGCCGAATAAAACTGCGTAAAGCGCACACCACGACGGGCCAGCCTATCAAGGTTAGGCGTTACCAGGTCTTTAGCGCCGTAAATGTTCAGGTCCATAGCTCCCTGATCATCCGAATAAATAACGATGACATTAGGTTTACCGCTGGCTTTTTTTACCTGCGCTAAAGTTGCCGGCGCATAGCAGCAAGCGGCCAGTACAATTATTCTACTTAAATACTTATTCATCATATTGTTTAGTTTATCAATTTAAAATTTTCCTTTGGCAGATGCGATTATATTCCTGTTTCCATCCGTCCAGTTATCACGATACCAGCTTAGCGGCTTAAACTCGTCATTCAAAGACCGCATCCTGGCCTGCATTTTTTGTTTTAAGCTTTTATAAACGTGCTGGTACGCGGCATCGTTAATTACATTTTTTGTTTGCAGCGGGTCTTTCTGATTATCAAACAGCAGTTCGCTGCCATCGCGCAGGTAGCGGGCGTAGGTATAACGCTTATCGCGCACGGCGCGCCATTCAAAACCGTCCTGCCATAAATAAGTATGGCCCATGCCCTGCAAAAAGGCGTAATCCGGTTGCTGTGCGCCGGGCTTGCCTAAACAAAGATTGCTTAGATCGCTGCCTTCTACCGTTTTGGGGACAGGCAATTTCGTAAGCCCGAGTAAGGTTGGCATAATATCGGGCGTGTTTAACAGCGCGTCGGTTTTTGAGCCTGCCGGGATATGTTGCGGCCATCGTATTAAAAACGGAACACGTGCGGCGCTTTCATAAAACGTCAGTTTAAAAACGCGCCCGTTCTCGCCAAACATCTCCCCATGGTCGGTAGTAAATACGATGATGGTGTTGTTGGCCAGCTGTTCATCGTCAAGCGCTTTTAGCAGGTTGCCCATGTTATCATCTAAGCTAGCTATCATGGCGTAATAAACGCGCATCATTTCGGGCAGGTTTACCTTCCAGTTAGCCAGCCATTGCTGTTTATCGGTATTCCTGTCCATGTACTGGTCTGGCACATCCTGCCAGGTTGCAGGTAGCTTAAAATCAACATTTTTAAACTTGTCGTAATACTTTGCAGGCACGTTCTCTTTCACCCATGGGTCATGCGGAACACCTACAGATAAAAACAGGGCAAAAGGCTTTTTATCATTTTTATGGCGCTTTACATAATCAATAGCCATATCAAACTGGGCCTCGGGCTCGTAATCTTTTTTATATTTTAATGGCGTAGGGGTATCGGCATAATAAACACTGTTAAAGTTGTTATGATGAAAATTGTAGGCGTTCCATTCGCCGTTAAAGCCCATTCGGTACGGGCCCGGGGGCGTATACTCGGTTTCGGCACCGTTATGTTTGCCTGCCTGGTTGCTCCATAAATGCCATTTGCCAATATAGCCGGTATTGTAGTTGTGTGCCGTCAACACATTTGCTATAGTTGTTTGGTTAGGGTTTAGCCTGATCTCGTTAGTAACCATACCCGTGCTCGACGAATACTTACCTGTTATTAACGCAGCCCGGTAAGGCGCGCAAACCGGCGTTGCCGATACGGCCTGGCTAAAATTCATGGCCGTTGCAGCAAAGCGATCGATGTTTGGGGTGATGGCTTTGGTGTTACCCGTATAACCCAGGGCGTTGTACCGCAACTGATCGGCCATTATATAAATTATGTTCGGCTGAGCCGGGGCTTGTTGTACCGGCTTACTGTTGCCCATAAAAGCGTAAACAGTTACAATTAAACACAATGTAATGCCGGCAATTTTTTTCATTAGTAATAGGTATAACTCGTTTGCTTAAGTAGGTTTACTATGCCCATGGTAGTAGGCATGTTGGTTTTTATTTTTGCTTTTCCAGCGAAGCGGCGTACCCCGAAGGAGACAAGCCAAAGTGCCTTTGAAAGTTTCGGCCAAATACGCTTTGCGAACTGTAGCCTACCATACGCGCTATTTCAAACAAGGTAAATTCGTTCTGGGCGATTAACTCTGCCGCTTTTTTAAGGCGGGTAATATCTATCAATTCTTTAGGCGTTAACGATGATAGCGATTTTATTTTGCGATAGAAGGTGGGCCTGCTCATGTGCACATGGCTGGCCAGTTTATCAATATCCAACCCCGGGTCTTTCAAATTTTTATTGATATACTCATCCAGCTTTTTAAGAAAAGTCTCGTCTGTTTTTGACGGAGCCATAATACGCACATCCTCAAACGGCGAATTGGCAAAGTGGTCTTTTATTTTGCGACGATTTTTAAGCAGGTTTGCTATTTGCAGTTGTAAAAACTCAGGCGAAAAAGGTTTTTGAATATAGGCATCGGCGCCTGCTTCCAGGCCTTCTATCTGAGCCATAAAAGTGTTTTTAGCTGTAAGCAGTATTACCGGTATATGGCAATATTCTACTTTTGATTTGATCAGGTTACAAAGTTCATAACCATCCATACCAGGCATCATAATATCGCTTATTATGATGTTTACCATATTGTTATCTAAAATCTCAAGGGCCTTACCGGCACTTAGCGCCAGGTGAAGTGTATAGCTATCGCTTAACACCTCTGATAAAAACTCCAGGATATCTTCGTTATCGTCGATAATTAAAATACTGTCGCTCATGCTATTTTAAATTTTTCCACCCCCCAAGTTTAAATTCAAATTTTTGATGCACAGGTAAAGTTAGCTCAAATACAATTGCGTCATCGTTTACCTGGCTTAATACCAACGCCCCATTGTGTAATTCGGATAATGACTTGGCCAGCGAAAGGCCGATGCCCGTGCCCTGTTTCTCGTTAGATCGCAGCCTGAAAAACGGTTCAAATATCTGGTCGCGGTATTCCTCGGGTATTGCACGGCCATCGTTACTAAATTTTATACTGAAAGTGCCATCGCCTGCATTAAAACTTGCAACACTTACCAACACTTTACTTTCGCCATATTTAATGGCGTTTGATATTAGATTAGTGCATATTTTATTAAAAGCTTCTCTATCCACATAAGCTGTTACCTGGTTTTTGGGCAACTGTAACGTTAAGCTGATGCCCGCTTTCTGTGCTTCGGGAATAAAAAGCTCCACCTGTTCTTTAAGTAGGCCGTTAATATTAACCTTTACAAAATTAAGTCCAAACTGATCCATCTCTGTCTTCCTGAAATCAAGCAGTTGCGTAGTTAACTTCAACAAACGATTAGCATGTTTATCTATCATTTGCAGGCTTTTTTTAACAGCCGGTACTTCATCGACCTTTTTCATTACCTGCTCTACCGGGCCTATAATTAAGGTTAACGGGGTTTGTATTTCATGCGCTATGTTGGTAAAAAACTCAATTTTAGCCTCGTATATCTCCTTTTGCTTTTCCTGCTCAAAACGCCTTAATTTTTCGCGGTTCTTTTGTTCAAGATGTTGGTTGTATGCCCTTACCAATAAGTAAACCACCAGCATGGCCAGCAAAAAATAAATAAAGTAAGCTACTTTTGTTTTCCAAAACGGCGGCAACACTTGTATAAATAATTTACGCTCGTGTCCCGCCCAATCGCCAACGTTGCTTTCGGCCTTTACTACAAACGTATAATTACCGGCAGACAGGTCAGTAAAATATGCTTTTCTATTCGTGTTTAAATAAGTCCAGTCCTTATCCAATCCCCTCATGAAATACCTGTAACGTGTTACATTGGGCGATGAATAACCCAACGCGGCAAACTCAATGCTGAAGTTGGACTGATCATAGCGCAACGTTATAGTATCTGTATATAGTATTGATTTTTTTAGGGGGGATTTTTTACCGCCTGGAACAATTTCCTTATTATCAACCTGGAAGCCCGTAAAATAGGTTGGTGGTGGTATCACCTTTTTGCCAAACCGCGAAGGATCAAATGCTATCAAGCCTCTAACCGAGCCAAAGTACATTTTGCCGTTCTTATCCTTAAAGGCCGAGTTATAGTTAAACTGGTCGGTTATCAACCCGTTCGATCGGGTGTAAACCTTGCTTCTTCCGGTTTTCAGATCAAAGCAGATCAGCCCCTTTAACGAGCTTATCCACAATTGTTGTTTATTGTCCTCTAAAATGCGGAACAGGTAATTACTGGGCAGGCCATTACGGGTAGTAAATTTTTCGATGGTTTTACGGTCGGCACCAAGCCTTACAAGCCCTCCCCCTTCGGTAGCAAACCATAGGTTGTGGTTACTATCCTCGTGTATCCCTTGTATCATATACTCAAACATCGGCTTCGCTTTACTGGTTTGATTAAAGCGCAGATTGCCCTGCAGCCCTGTTTTAGGATTATAGTAAAACGCGCCGCGTTCAAAACTCCCGGTCCATATGGTGCCTTCATGATCTTCCAGTATGGCATAAACAAACGAGCTTAGCGGCATTTGGTTAACCTTGATGAATGATTTTGTACCCGTATCAAACTTAAAAAGGCCTGCACCGGCACCTGTTGTACCCACCAGTATAGTTTTATCACGGGTTTGGTACACGCTCATTACAAAATCGTTTATGGCTGTATCCTTGTCGCCTATTCGTTTAAACCTGTCGGTGATACGCCCTGTCCGGGTATCCATTATTTCCAAACCGTGTTGAAAAGGCCCGATAAATAACCGGTTGCCGATGGCCTTCATGCCATGAATATTTGGATAGGATATGCTTGACGGCTTGCCATCTGTAGTGTAGTTGGTAAACTGCCCCGTTTGCGGATCAAGCTTATTAATGCCGGCATCTTCGGTACCTATCCATATATTGCCTTTATCGTCGCCACTTATTTCGCGTACTGCAGTACCTGATAGTGAATTAACACCCTGTAATGGGAAATACTTTTCAAACCGGGCGTTTGTGGTTGAGTAATAGTTTATCCCCCCAAAATAGGTACCTACCCATAACCCTCCTTGCCTGTCTTTACATATTGTGTAGGCCGAATTATCGGCAATAGAATAGTTATCGCCGGTACGTTTTCTTAAATTTTTACTGGTGTGGTTGCGCAGGTTGTAAATGTAAACACCCGATTCGGTGGCTATCCAATATTCATCGTTACCATTATGTAAAATGTCGCGTACGTATATTTCGGTGTTGTCGGCATTTCTTTCAAGTAAAGAGGTAATTGCCCCTGTTTTTATGTTGTAGCTTTTTAAGCCATGCTTGGCCGTACCTACCAGCAATTCATCCCCGCCGGTAACAAACAACTTACTAATGTTGCGTCCATTCACCAATCCGCGGGCAACAATTAGTTGTATGCTTTTTAGCTGGTGATAATTTTTATTAAACTGCCTGATTAAACCTGTACCATCGGCAACCCAAAAATTACCCTCCTTGTCAAAATCAATGCAGGTGGCCCTGATATTGGTATTAATTAATTTGTTGTGTGCCTGATCAAGGATGTGTACCCGCGTCCGGCTGATAAACCAAAGGTTGTTGTTCCTATCGACATTAATTTGACTAACGGCCAGGTTATGGGGCCTGCTTATCTCAACAAACTGCTCGCGATAAGGGTTGTATTTAAAAAGGCCGCGGCCGGTACCTACCCATATCATACCTTTATGGTCTTCGGCTATACTTAAAATAATATTGTCGCCAAGCGTACCAAAAGTGTTGCGCGGGTTTTTAAAAGATTTAAAGGTATAACCATCAAAGCGGTTAAGGCCGCCGCGGGTGCCTATCCACATCAGCCCCTTGCTATCCTGCATTATGGTTACTACTGAGTTGTGTGCCAAACCATCATCAGCCTGGTACCGTTTAAAGTAATAGTCCTGCGCAAAGCATAGCTGCGCCATTAGCAGTAAAACTGCCCCTATCAAATAAACTTTACTAACGAGGTTCATATTTGGTTACTCAAATATAGCACATAGGCTATAGCATATACGTGTAACATTTATGTGCCCGAATGCCTGCAGGCTAACATAAACCGTTAAACATAGATAATCAATATGATACAACATTACCTATACAGGAGATTGAGAAAAATCGACTAAAATTTGAGTAATTTTTTAGTCGCTCATTTTGTTAATTTGGTGCTGATTACCAATTATACATAACCCGGCATTGTGGCGCAGGCCACGATCCTGAAAAAAATATCTGTATTTTACAGATGCTGAGTAGTGCTTAAATTAGATAACTTAGTTTTGTACTACAATTTGGTTATTAATAAACCAACCAAACAAGGTTAACCACTTATGAGAAAATTTACCCTGGCACTAAGCCTTTGCTTAGTAGCAACACTGGCCGCTTCGGCACAAAAAACCACAGCTGCAAACAGTCGCCCAAACATTATTTTTATTTTGACTGATGATATGGGCTTTAGCGATATTGGCTGTTTCGGCGGAAAATTTACGCCTACACCTAATATTGACCGCCTTGCAAAAAGCGGCCGCATGTTTACGCAGTATTACAGCGCGGCACCAATTTGCTCGCCATCGCGTTGCGGTTTCCTGACGGGGATGAACCCGGGCAGGTGGAATTTTGCCACTTATCTTGACAATAAAAAGCATAACAAAAATGCAGAGCAGGCTGATTTCCTGGACCCATCGGCACCATCAATAGGCCGGTTCTTCAAAAATGCAGGCTATGCTACCGGTCACTTTGGTAAGTGGCATATGGGTGGCGGCCGCGATGTTAAAGATGCACCCGGCTTTGAAAAATACGGTTTTGACGAACATGCCAGCACCTACGAAAGCCCTGATCCTGATCCGCTGCTGACGGCTACCGACTGGATATGGAGCGATAAAGACAGCATTAAACGCTGGGATCGCAGTAAATATTTTGTCGACCGTACACTTGGTTTCCTTGAAAAACACAAGGGCCAGCCATGCTTTATCAACCTTTGGCCAGATGATGTGCACACCCCATGGGTACCTCGTAAAGAAGCCGAATACACTGGCCAATACCCGATGAACCCACAGGAGGAAGCAGCCTTTACTTTAGTGCTGAAAGAGTATGACAAGCAAATAGGCCATTTAATGGACGGACTAAAAAAACTGGGCCTTGATAAAAACACCATCGTTATTTTCACCAGCGATAACGGGCCGTTGCCAAGTTTTCGCGGTACAAGGGCTTTGGGGATGCGTGGTTCAAAACTATCATTATATGATGGTGGGACCCGCATGCCATTTATTATCAGTTGGCCGGGCCACATAGCTGCGGATACCAAAGACGAAACATCGGTTATCAGCGCCTTAGACCTAATGCCAAGCTTAACCAAAATTGCCGGTATAAGCCTACCTGCCAACTACAAAGGCGATGGTACCGACCGCAGTTCGGTGCTGTTAGGTAAACCTGCCGCCCGCGCAAAAGATATATTCTGGGAATACGGCCGCAATACTATTGCCTATGCCTACCCAAGGCCGGTTGATAAAAGCCCTAACCTGGCCGTACGCTCCGGCGACTGGAAACTATTGATGAACCATGATGGCAGCGATGTGCAGCTATACAATATTATTAAGGATAAAGCCGAAGCCACCAACGTGGCTGCCGAACAGCCTAAAATAACCACCGAACTAAAAGATAAACTGGCCGCCTGGTGGAAAACCCTGCCGCGGTTAACTAATTAATATACAAACAAATGAATTACAAAAAGTTATTCCTACCTGTACTGGCTTTGGCATCAGCAGCAGCTATTGTTGGTTTTAAAGGTCAGCCTAAGAAATCGGCTCCACAAGCTCCTGCCAAAAAGCCAAACATTATTGTAATAATGGCCGATGACATGGGCTTTTCAGACCTTGGCTGCTATGGCGGCGAGGTACAAACGCCTAATATTGATTATCTTGCTAACAACGGCATACGCTATAAACAATTTTATAACACCTCGCGCTGCTGCCCTACCCGCGCGGCGCTACTTACCGGCTTATACAATCACCAGGCCGGTATAGGTAAAATGACCGACGCTGAAGATACCCCGGGCTACTATGGCCACCTGGGCGATAACACCGTAACTATTGCCGAAGTGCTGAAAACCGCGGGCTACAACACCGCCATGAGTGGTAAATGGCACGTTTCAAATACCCAAGGCCGGGGTACGCCAAAAGAACAATTGGATTGGTTAAATCACCATACCGAGTTTCCTGAATTTTCGCCATTGAACCAGTATCCTACCGCGCGCGGTTTTGATAAATACTTTGGTACTATTTGGGGTGTGGTTGACTTTTTTGACCCATTCAGTTTGGTAAGCGGCACTACGCCTATTACCAAAGTGCCTAAAGATTACTATCACACTGATGCTATCAATGATACCGCGGTGGCTTATATTAAAGGCTATGCCAAATCATCAAAACCATTCTTTTTATATGTGGCCGAAAATGCCCCGCACTGGCCTTTACACGCCAAACCAAAGGACATAGCCAAATATAAGGACACCTACAAAGGCGGCTGGGATGCCATCCGCGAAGCGCGTTATGCACGCATGGTTAAAATGGGATTGATAGACCCTAAAACCACCAAACTATCAAAACGCCTTAATGATGACCTGAAATGGGAAAACAACCCGGATAAAGATTGGGATGCCAAAGCAATGGCTGTCCATGCTGCTATGATCGACTGCATGGACCAGGGTATAGGCCGCATTATTGCCGCGCTGAAAGCCACCAATCAACTGGACAATACGCTGATCCTGGTACTATCAGACAATGGCGCCAGTCCCGAAATCGCTGTTAACTACGGCCCGGGCTTTGACCGCCCTAACGAAACCCGTGATGGCCGCCCGATTAGCTACTCAAAAAACAAGGACGTGGACCCGGGACCCGAAACCGTTTACTCATCAATAGGCCCGCGTTGGGCTAACGTGGCCAATACGCCTTATGTGCACTCAAAATCTGATTCGCATGAGGGTGGTTTACATACGCCGATGATAGCGTTTTGGCCTAAGGGCATTACAGTTAAAAAGGGCGGCTTTAGCAACCAGGTTGGCCACGTGATGGACTTTATGGCTACTTTTACAGAACTGGCAGGCGGTAAATACCCTACCACTTACAAAGGCCGCACCATCAGCCCTACTACGGGGGTAAGTTTGGTACCATCGTTTAAGGGCAAGGTTGTTTTTGGTCATCAGGAATTGTTTAACGAACACTTTGGCGCGCGTTATGCACGCCAGGGCGATTGGAAAATTGTTTCGGAACCGGGACAGGCGGATACCACCTGGAAGCTGTACAACCTGGCCGTTGACCGCAGCGAAACCAATGACATTGCCGCCGAAAATCCTGACAAGGTAAAAACACTGGCCGGCCTATGGCGCAACTGGGCAAACACCCACAACGTACTGCCTAAACCTAAGCCACGCGGACGCCAGAATGTGGGCGGTTAAACGTAACAAAATATCAAGTCCCCGGCAGGCAATTGCAGGGGACTTTTTTATGCGACCAATTGAGGCGCAGTGTAGCGCTGTATGCGTAGCACGCTACACTGCTACACCAGGTGTAGCGCAGCTACAGCACTTATTATCAGGTGTTTGGCTTTTTTGGTGGCGGTGTTTTGTCAGTAATAGTTCCCGGGCCGCTTTGGGTAGTTCTTTTTAATCAAAACATGGGAGGTGATGATGATCAGGATTTCAGCACTTCATCAAACACATAAGCCTTCATATAATATATTTTTAAAATAACCGGCAAAGCAGCAACAGACATCATCAATACCGGCGTAAAATCTTTTGCAAAAAAACCAATCACCAAAGCCAATAATATTACGAAAACGGGCGTACCAATAGGTGTTAAATAAACCAGTCTTATGGTTGTCTCTTCTCCTTTTGCCTCCAATTCAAACCTGCCTTCCCCTATCCTGGTATGATAGTCGGACCGGGATCTTTTTTTTTCGCTAAATTCGTCATCTTCAAAAACCACGTATCCCGCACCGCGGCTTTTAACGCGGTAGTAATTTTTCTGCAAATAGCTGTCTGCCTTCTTCTGCAGCCTGTCAGCATCAAAAGCCACTTGTCTTTTTATGGTCAATTGCAGATCAAGGCTGATAGGCGTTATTTTAATAAACCGCATCCGGATGTTTTACCGGTACAATCCGGGCGGTTAATATTAGCTTTTATCAAACTATTTACGAAATCGAAATAGCGGCGCTAACAGCATCGCCAAGGCCATAATGTGGCTTAAAAGTGGTTTAAAGGCGGTTTTGTCGGCAATATTTTATTTTTAATATGGTTTTAATCTTTTTATTATTGTCATAGTCTTAGCTGTAATGCACGGCTACAATTAAAACCTCCATTTGGAAAATATTTTATTATGAAAGCACCCTTTATTAAAGCAATAGCCTTAGTGGGCATATTGGTATGCGCTTTAACAATTAACGCGCAAAAAAAGAATGATTATGTTTCGCTGTTTAACGGCAAAAACGGCCAGGGCTGGCATTTGGCCAATGGCAAACCTTTCCCAAACAAAGGCTGGGTAGTTAAAGACGGTTTGCTAACCATCCAGGCGTCTGAAGGTAAAGAGTCTGCCGCGTTTGGTGATATTGTAACTGACAAAGAATACAGCGCGTTTGATTTGGTATTCGATTTCAGATTAACTCCCGGTGCTAACAGCGGTGTTAAATATTTTGTAACGCTTGATGAGAAAACTACCGGATCGGCCATTGGCTTAGAGTTCCAGGTGTTAGATGATGAGCTTCACCCTGATGCTAAATTAGGTAAAGACGGTAACCGTACCTTGTCATCATTGTATGACCTGATCAAAGGACAAAAACCGGCATCGGCTATCAGACCTATCGGTCAGTGGAATACCGGCCGCGTGATCGTTTATCCTAACAACCACGTTGAGCATTATTTAAATGGTGTTAAAGTGTTGGAGTATGAGCGTGGTTCGGCAGCTTTCCGTACTTTGGTTGCGGGTAGTAAATATGCCAAATGGCCAAACTTCGGCGAAGCTAAACAAGGTCATATCCTGTTGCAGGATCATGGCAACGAGGTTAGCTACAAAAACATCAAGATCAAAGAGTTGAAATAATTCCAACCAGCCATAATGTAAAAAGCCCTTCGCGTAATGCTGAAGGGCTTTTTTTGTTTATGTTTTATAAAACCACCACGTCATGGCGAACGAGGTACGAGTGTGGCCATCCCCGCCATGCTCAGCACGCAGACCTGCAAATCGGGGATGGCCACGCTACGCTCGCCATGACGCGATGGTGAAACTTGGTTCTATTCCGTTATCACCCAATCCTTAGGCGCTTTAAATCCTTCACGGCCTTCGCCAAATGGCTTTACCGAGTTTTCGGGCTTTATGGCATCAAATGGTGCTACGGCTTTCAGCATTTGCTGATATACGGCATCATTACCTGCTTTTACGTTGTTCTTTTCTGTCGGATCATTAACAATATCAAACAGCTGGTCTTCGGTAGCCTTCATCCCGTTATTGCCCGAGTTGGCTTTTACCAGCTTCCATTTGCCGTTGATAAGGCTGCCGTAGCCAAGGTACAGCTGGCGGTCTATCTCCTCTGTTTCCTGTTTAAATAAAGGCGACAGGTCTACACCGTCAAAGGGTTTATGCTGCACGTTTTTTACACCGGTAATGCCTAACAGGGTTGGCACAATATCAACATAACCCATTAACTGGTTGCTTTGGCTGCCGCCTTTTAATACGGCCGGCCATCTAACCACGGCGGTCGAGCGTACACCGCCCTCCCACTCCAGGAATTTATTGCCACGCAATTCGCCGCTGCTGCTGCCACCTTTGGGGGCCGCACCGTTATCGCTCAAAAACAACACAATCGTGTTATCCTCAATATGCAGTTGCTTTAATTGAGCCAGTATACGGCCCACGTTTCTATCTAAACAGGTAACCATTGCCGAATAAGTTTGCCTTGGGGTATTGCCTTTGCCGTCTTCGCTGCCAACATCGCCGTCAATAGCTTCGCCTTTGGCAAACTTGGGCTTGTTTTTATCATAGCCATAAGCCAACAGGTCTTCCTCTTTAGCCTGTAGTGGCCCGTGCGGAGCATTGAAGGCTACATACATAAAAAACGGCGAGCCACCTTTACTGTAGTTGCTGATACATTTTACGGCTTCATCGCCAATCAAATCGGTACTGTAGCCTTTGTCAAACGATGTTTCCCAGTCGTTATGCCAGTCCAACTCGCCTTCGCGTTTATGGTTGAAGTAATTGATCGCTCCGTTATAATGGCCATAAAAATGGGTAAAGCCACGGTTTAGCGGCAAATAAGCTTTTTTATTATGGCCCAGATGCCATTTACCCAGCATAGCACGATTTTGATAGCCGGCTTCTTTTAAATATTCGGGTAAAAACTTTTCGCCCAGGTCAACACCAAAACTGCTCCAGGGTGGTACTACCGTCGCCCTCAAGCCAAAACGGTTAGGGTATCTGCCGGTTATCAGGCCCGAGCGCGTTGGCGAGCAAATAGGCGCGGTGTAAAAGCGGTTTAAAACTACACCATCGCGGGCAAAGCCATCAAGGTGGGGTGTTTTGATCTCGCTGCCATGGAAACCCACGTCGCCCCAGCCCAGGTCATCAGCCAAAATAATGATGATATTAGGCTTTTTTGCTTGCGCGAAAACCTGTTCGCCGGCTAAGCAAACTACCACCAGAGTAGTTAGCATTTTAAGGAAAGATACTTTCATAAGGTTGTATAATTGATGGATGCCACGCGGGCATATTTTAACCTAAGATAGTGATCTTAAATGGCTCATAACAGATCGATCGTTAGCTTTTTTATCTCAAAAATGCCAAGCCTGTTATGCTGAACTCCGCCGAAGCATGCGGGCGAAGGCCTTTACCCTCATGCTTCGACGGAGATCAGCATGACACCCTATCGCAGGTTATCTCAAAAACGGGATGGCCGGTTGATAAATTACCTTTTTACCTTTATAAGCCCGGTAGCTGTTTATAACGATAAATAAAAACATGATCACATGAAAGCCGATAGACGCGTAGCTGATCATCATAATTTCGCGAAAGCCTAATGATAAACCTAAACGCAGGTCATACAACAATGCCGCCGAGAAGATCGCCTGCGGCAGGTAAAATAGGATGCACCAGGTTATTTGGAAACTGATCAATCGTTTACCCATCTGGTTCAAATATTTGATCTTATCCTTCTTTAAAAACCACAGCGCAAGTGGCACAATAATGCCCAATATCGGGAAAACAAAAAACGCCAGCGCCGATAAGTTAAACAGCGCTAAAAAGTTAGTATCTTCCTGTTCGGTCCAGTCTATCAATTCATCGGGCGTAACATTTAGGGCGTTGGCCAGGCGTTGTAAGGTATCGCCGCGGGGTTCGGTTTCTCCGCTTTCAATTCGTTGTACGGTGCGCAGGTTTATTTGCGCTGCATCCGCCAGTTGCTCCTGGCTAAAGCCTTTACGGGTACGTAATTCTTTAATTTTTTTGGCTAGGTCTGTATTCTTCATTTTTGTTGATTTTGTTGCCGGCAAATGTATAGCAGGCTACAATTTTATGCTTACGACATGTTTACGGCATATTTACGGCACGCGTGTCATTTACCTATAAATGCCGTTAATACGCCCCAGGTAACAGTCTAGTTTTTCCATGATCAGATCGATGGGCAGGTCGGCATTGGGGTCTATACGGAAGGATTCATATTGGTCTTTCGGCTTTACGCCTTCTATCTGCGGCAGCAAACTTTTATCAATGCAAAAGCCTAGCATTAGTTTTTTGCCGTTGAGCCACAGGTAGCCCAGTTTTTTGTTTTTGTAGCTGAAGAATGGGATCTGGAATTTACGCTCATGCACGATGTCCGCATCGGCCGCCAAAATAATATCGCGCAGGGCCAGCAGGCAGCTTTGGTAAGGTTCGGGCTTTGAGGCGTAATAGCCTTCCAGTTTGGGTATCATACAAGCTAAGTTAAATACTAATGCGGTAACAATTCAAACATAATAACCACATTGTGTATGTATTACTTGCAAAGCCCGGCAGATAAACTATTTTTGCGTTAGTGAAAAAGGCATTCATCTATATTATGTTTATGCTGATAGTGACTGACAACACCGTGTTGGACCAGTTGCTTAAGCTGCCTGTACTGTTTCAGCATTATACGGAACACAAGGAGCAAAACAGCAGCGTAAGCCTGATGAAATTCATAGCCATGCACTACTGGGGCGATGACGATAATGACAAGGACAACGATCGCGACGCCGAACTGCCCTTTAAAAAGTTTGACGCGCATCCATCGCACCTGTTATTTTACCCTTTGGTAAAAATTGTTGCCTGTAAACCCACTGCACGGTTATTTGTTAAACCTTCGTCAAACTATTCTTACAAAGCCCATATCAATCCGGCTTTGGCTGCGCCCTTCAGGCCGCCATGCGCTTAAAATTGCATTTTATTTCTATTAATTACCGGTAAGCCCCACGCTGATAAGTCGCGGTGTTTGTTTGCTTTTTTGGAGTTTTCGCTTTAAAGCTGCCCGGTATAATTCCGCAATTTTTTACAGCAATAATCATGTTGAATAAGATCATTCAATTTTCAGTTAAAAACAAACTGGTAATTGGCCTATTGATGGCAATATGGGTTGTGTACGGCATTTTTGAAGTAAGCCGCCTGCCCATTGATGCCGTGCCTGATATAACCAATAACCAGGTACAAATTATAACCACCGCCCCTGCCCTTGGCGCGCAGGATGTTGAGCGGCTGATAACTTTCCCCATTGAACAGGCTATGAGTAACATACCCGGCCTGATAACCAGCCGCAGCTTATCGCGCTTCGGCCTGTCAACCATTAGTGTGGTATTTGATGATGATGCCGATGTTTACTGGGCCCGTCAGCAGGTTACCGAGCGCCTGCAACAGGTAGATATCCCAGACAATGCCAACCGGCCCGAACTGGCACCCGTTACCACCGGCCTTGGCGATATATATCAATACGTCTTACGCACTCAACCCGGCTACGAAAACAAATACTCGCTGGCCGATCTGCGTACCACGCAGGACTGGATAGTGCGCCGCGAGCTTTTAGGTACAAAAGGTGTGGCCGATGTATCGACCTTCGGTGGCGAACTAAAGCAATATGAGGTGGCCGTTAACCCCACCCAGCTTAAGGCCATGAATATTACCATTACCGATGTTTTTAACGCCCTGCACAGTAACAACCAAAACACCGGCGGGGCTTATATTGAAAAAGGCCCAACGGTGCTGTACATCCGCAGCGAGGGTTTGGCCGGCACCGTTGATGATATTGAGAACATAGTGGTGAAAACCACGGCTGCCGGCACACCGGTGCTGGTGCGCCATATTGCCAACGTAGGCATTGGTTCGGCTACCCGTTACGGCGCTTTAACTTATAACCATACCGGCGAGGTTACCGGCGGCATTGTAATGATGCTAAAGGGTGAGAACTCATCAGAGGTGATTAAAAATGTTAAAAGCCGCGTGGCGGAAATACAAAAGATCCTCCCCAAGGGTCTCATCATCGAACCTTTCCTGGATCGTACCAAAATGGTGAATAACGCCATCAGCACGGTGGAAAGCAATTTGCTGGAGGGTGCCCTCATTGTGGTACTGGTGCTGGTGCTTTTCCTGGGCAATTTGCGCGCGGGGCTGATAGTGGCTTCGGTTATCCCGCTATCTATGCTGTTTGCCATTATTATGATGAACACCTTTGGCGTAAGCGGCAACCTGATGAGTTTGGGCGCTTTGGATTTTGGTTTGATAGTGGATGGGGCCGTTATAATTGTGGAAGCTATTTTGCATCACATTCACTTCTCTAAAAAATACGCTAATGTTAACAGCATTTCGCAGGATGAGATGAATGCCGAGGTATCGGGTTCCGCCTCGCGAATGATGAACGCGGCTGTTTTCGGGCAGATTATTATTCTGATCGTTTACCTGCCTATTCTGTCGCTGCAGGGTATCGAGGGTAAAATGTTTAAACCTATGGCACAAACGGTGGCCTTCGCCATTTTGGGCGCGTTTATCCTGTCGCTTACCTATGTGCCTATGGTGAGCTCCATGTTTATCAGCAAAAAAATTAGCCATACGCCAAACCTGGCCGACAGGGTAATGATGAAGTTAGAAAACTGGTACCACCGCTGGTTAACCCGGGCGCTGCACTTCCGTAAAATGGTAGTTGGCGCCGCAATAGGTTTATTCGCTGTCGCGATAGTTTTGTTTGGCACCATGGGCGGCGAGTTTATCCCCCAATTGGAAGAAGGCGACTTTGCTGTAGAAACCCGTTTGCTGGTAGGCACCAATCTTAGCACTACCATCCATACTATACAACAGTTATCCAAAGTTTTGAAGGACAAGTATCCCGAAGTAGAAAAAATAGTATCGCGTATAGGCAGTGCCGAGATCCCTACCGACCCGATGCCCATTGAGGGCGGCGATATGATCATTGTATTGAAAGACAAAAAACAATGGACCAGCGCCGAAAGTTTCCAGGAGCTGGCCTCCAAAATGTCGGCAACGGTTAATGATGCCCTGCCGGGAGTGAGTATGAGCTTCCAGTTTCCGGTGCAGATGCGCTTTAATGAGCTGATGACCGGCGCCAAGCAGGATGTGGTTTGCAAAATTTATGGCGAGGACCTGAATACCCTGTCGCGTTACGCGGAACAAATTGGCAGCATCAGCAAAACGGTGGATGGTACGGCCGACTGGTACGTAGAAAAAGTTACCGGTATGCCGCAAATAGTGATCAAATATAACCGCGCCGAGGTAGCCAAATTCGGACTGAACATTGACGAGATAAACCGCACCGTAAATGCCGCTTTTGCCGGTGCCGCCGCGGGCCAGATCTACGAAGGCGAAAAACGCTTTGACCTGGTGGTACGTGTGGGTAATGAGGGTCGCAAAAATCTGTCGGACGTACAAAACCTGATGATATCAACCCTAACCGGCAACCAGATCCCCCTTTCGCAAATTGCCTCGGTTGACGAGGTGGAAGGCCCTAACCAGATCCAGCGTGAGGACGCCAAGCGCCGTATTACCGTTGGCTTTAACGTGCGCGGTAGGGATGTACAGTCCATAGTGGAAGAGCTGCAGCGAAAGGTGGATGCTAAGGTAAAAATGGCTGCGGGTTATTCTATTACTTATGGCGGCGCTTTTGAGAACTTACAGCAGGCAAAAAAACGTTTAACCATTGCGGTGCCTGTAGCTTTGTTGCTGATTTTTGTGATGCTGTATTTTGCGTTCAATTCGGTTAAAGAAGGGGCGTTGATCTATACAGCTATTCCGCTCTCGGCCATTGGGGGGGTGTTTGCGTTAATGTTAAGGGGGATGCCTTTTAGTATTTCGGCCGGGGTGGGTTTCATAGCCCTGTTTGGTGTAGCGGTGCTCAATGGCATTGTATTGATATCCGAATTTAACCGTATTAAAAAAGAAGGCATCATAACCGATACCCTGCAACTGGTAATGCAAGGCACACGCAACCGCCTGCGCCCGGTACTGATGACGGCTGCGGTAGCATCATTAGGCTTTTTACCCATGGCCCTGAGCAATGGCGCGGGCGCCGAAGTACAGCGCCCCCTGGCCACCGTAGTGATAGGCGGGTTAATAACGGCTACTTTATTAACCCTGTTTGTACTACCGGCCCTGTATTTACTATTTGAAGGTAAGCGCATTAAAACACCCAAAGTGGCGGTGACACTTTTGGTACTTTGCCTGCCCGGAATCCGCGCGGCTAAAGCACAGGAGCCGCAGCCCGTGAGTTTAAACCACGCCATCAGCATCGCGTTAAGCAAAAACCTGCAGGTCCGCGAGGCCCAACTGACTGAGGAAGCCGGAAAACTTTTACAAAAAACCGGTTTTGATGTTGCAAAAACACAGCTAACTGCCGAATACGGGCAGGTGAACAGTGTTTTGAATGATACGCGGATAGGCATTAGCCAGTCCATAAACTTCCCTACGGTTTACAGTAATCAGAAAAAGAGCCTGCGCGAGAATTACCTGGGCGCGCAAGCCCAAAGCGCGGCCACCAGTCTGGATATAAAAACCGAAGTGCGCCGCCTGTTTTATGAGGTAGTATTACTTAACGAGAAGAAAAAGTTATTGCAATACGCCGATAGTATTTACAGCTTGTTCGGCCAGCGGGCAGAGCTACGCTTTAAGGTTGGCGAGAGCAATATCCTCGAAAAGACAACCGCGCAACTCCATCGCCAGCAAATAGCCAACCAGCTAAACATGTTGAACAGCGATATTGCTATGAGCCTTAAACAGTTTAATTTTTTATTGCAGGATAGCGTGCAGCATCTGCCTGTTACTGATACTGTGCAATTGCCTGCGGGTAACCTGATAAGCGGGCCAGCCAGCACCGAGGGCCTGCCCCAGGTTAAAGCCCTGCAACACCAGGCCGAAGCCGCCCGCTACAACTGGCAAACCGAAAAGGCCCGTTTACTGCCCGACCTACTAGTGGGTTACAATAACCAGAGTATAGCCGGTAATCAGAATATTAACGGCCAGGATACTTACTTTAATACCAGTCGCAGGTTTAATTATGTGAATGTGGGCGTGGGGATTCCCTTGTTTTTTGGGGCGCAATCGGCCAGGGCATCGGCGGCTAAGGTGCAGTGGCAGCAGGCGCAGCAGCGTACGCAGTATCTGCTTAGCCAAACACGTACCGAGCTGCAAAATCAGCAGCAGCAGGTGGTTAAATATCAAACCGGCCTGAATTATTACAGAACGCAGGGCCTGCCCAATGCCAGCCAGATCGTCACCACCGCAGATAAACAATTCGTTGGTGGCGAGATCAATTACCTGCAATGGGTGATCGTGGTCGACCAGGCCATCAGCATCCGTAACGAATACCTGGAAGCGCTAGGCAATTACAACCACGCCATCATCCAATTACAAAAATTAAACAACCAATAACATATCACAGCATATGAAAAAATATAGCATCGTACTCTTGGCAGCGGCATTGCTGGCTGCCTGTACCGGCAAAAAACAGGCAGAAGAGGTAAAAGAAGAAGCCCCTGCCGATACCACCACCGTCAGTTTAACCCCTACACAACTTAAAAACGCGGGTATTGAAATTGGCAACCCAACTACTGGGAAATTAAACGGCGTACTAAAACTGCAAGGCACTATTGATGTACCGCCGCAAAGCACCATCAGTGTAAGCTTCCCATTAGGTGGTTACCTAAAACGCACCGACCTGCTGCCCGGCATGCACATTAACCGCGGACAGGTATTAGGGGTTTTAGAAGATATCCAGTTTATCCAGATCCAGCAGGATTACCTATCGGCCAAAGAACGGTTCAGCTTTTTAGAGACTGAATACAAACGCCAGCAGGAATTAAACGCCAGCAAAGCCAGCAGCGATAAAGTGTTGCAACAGGCCCGCACCGAAATGGAGACTCAGCGCATAGCCATGCGTGCTCTGGCCCAAAAGCTGGAACTGATAGGCATCAATCCGCTACGCTTAGATGCTAACAGTATTTCTAAAAGCGTAAACATTTATTCGCCTCTTGATGGCTTTGTGTCTAAGGTGAATGTGAATATTGGCAAGTATACCTCTCCAACAGATGTATTGTTTGAGCTGGTGAACCCGAAGGATATTCACCTGGGCTTGAATGTGTTTGAGAAAGATGTAGCGAAGCTGAAGATCGGCCAGAAAGTGATCGCTTTTACGAACGATCAGCCTGATAAAAAATACGAAGCCGAAATCATCCTCATCAGCAAAAACCTGAATGAGGACCGCATTGCCGATGTGCATTGCCACTTTGAAAAATTGGAACCCAACTTACTGCCGGGGATGTTTATGAATGCCGAAGTGGAAGTTGACAACGCTACAGGCCTAACCGTTGCCGAAGATGCCGTAGTGCGCTGGCAGGACAAGTATTACGTTTTTGCAAGCGCGGGGAATAATACTTTTAAAATGCTGCCGGTTACAACAGGCATTGCTAACGGCGGTATGCAGCAAATTGATGGCGCAGGTGTTAGCGCAGATACAAAGCTGGTGCTTAAAAATGCTTATGCTTTGTTGATGAAGTTGAAGAATAGCGCAGAGGAGGAATAAAAAATATGTCATTGCGAGCGTAGCGAAGCAATCGCACGGAGAAAGGTCGCTCACTTAGCAGCGTGCGATTGCTTCGTTCCTCGCAATGACATTAAATATGTAAGTTCTCCCGTTGGTCGAAATGACATGTTTAAGAAAGTATTGTAATTTTTTTCTTGTTCCAACACCCATCTCCACAACGACCTAAATCCTGATAATCAATAATTTATCACGAAAAAATTAAACTATTGCGCAATATTGTTCATAAGTTTTGCGCAAAAAAAATTCCGTTACGCAAAACATTTCGTAACTTATTTGTTATTAAGCCGAACCAGTATAATGAAGCCGACGGTCGCCTTTCGCTGACACGCTCTACCAATCTTCATTAACATCAATTTAAAAATAGGTATCCTAATAAGCCTATACTGCACTTCTGTTTTCCATGGAAGGCAACAGCTATTGATCAAATTTTTTGATTAACCAACACGCCAATTTTTTGCACTATTAATTATATAAAAACCATTAACCGATTTTATTATTCACGAAAAACACGAGAACCAATTATTTAAAAAGGACTAAGTAACCCATCCATCACCATGAAAAAAAATAATATCGTAAAGGTACCGGGCCTTGTATTGCCCATACTTTTCGGGGCCGAACCGCCTTAGCAGCCACTCGCTCCAATCACAATCACAAACAATTCTGAAGAAGAAATTCTACAACACAAAACATGAAACTAAAGAATTATGAAGAAACATTTTATTTATTCGATGATGTTACTCCTGCTGCTGTCCCTGCAATCGATGGCGCAGAGTACAATTACCGGTAAGGTTACTGATGCCAAGGACGGCTCGGGCCTGCCCGGTGTAAGTGTAATGATCAAAGGCACCCAAACCGCAACACAAACCGATGTTAACGGCGGTTTCAGCATACAGGCGCCTGATGCCAATGCTATACTGGTATTTACATTTGTCGGCTACGCCACACAAGAAGTTAGCGCCGCCGGTAAAACTACGCTGGATGTTAAACTGGGCGCCGATATTAAAGCCCTTGACGAGGTCGTAGTTATCGGTTACGGTACGGCCCGAAAGTCAGACTTAACGGGAGCTATAAGCAGCGTAAAGTCTGACCGCTTGAACGACCGCCCCGTGCCAAACGTATCGCAGGCCCTGCAAGGTAAAGCCGCCGGTGTTGACGTTAGCGTTAACAGTAACGCGCCGGGTGCACCTGCCAAGGTACGTATCAGGGGTATTGGTTCCATCTCCTCGCGTACCGATCCTACTTATGTAGTTGACGGTGTAATTGGTGTGGATATCAATACCATTAATCCTAATGATATTGCCTCTATAGAAGTACAGAAAGACGCGACCTCTACCGCTATTTACGGTGTGCGTGGCGCCAACGGTGTTATCATTGTTACCACCAAACGCGGTCGCAGCGACGGTACAACCGCCATCGGCTACGAAGCCAACTTTAACGTTAGCGAAAACTATCGCCACATGCCTACCTTAAACGCCCGCCAGTTTATTGACGTGTACAACCAGGCATTTGCCAACGGCGCTAAGTTTGACCCTACCAACCAGGTACAAGTACCACCTAAGGCTTTAAACTATGCCAACTACCCGCAATTGTTTGATACCAATAACCAGCCGCTGTATGATACCAACTGGGAGAAAGAAACCTGGAAACCGGCCTTCTCGCAAAACCACCAGTTAAACATACAGGGCGGTAACGAAAAATCGCAATACAGCTTATCGCTGGGTTATCTTAACCAAAAAGGTTTGGCGCCAACATCGGCCTTTAAACGCTATTCGGTTAAAATGACCATGGATAACAACCTTAAAAAATGGCTACGTGTAGGTGGTAACATCAACGTGGTATCAAGCCGTCAGCGTATGGTTACTGATGGTAACGGAGGTTTGAACGTTCCGCGTTCGGTTATTGAATCGGTGCCTATCATTCCTATCCGCTACGCTAATGGCACCTATGCAGGTAGCTTTGATATTGCCGGCCAGGAAGGTATCCCTAACCCTATCCACATCGCTAATGATCGTTATACCATCAACAACACGGCGCAGGCTTTGGGTAACATCTACCTAAACTTTAAAATTACCGATGAGTTAGAGTTTAAAACAGATTTCAGTGCATCATTAAACAACCGTAAAAATAACTTTTACGCGGGCCAAACACTGCAGCACTTATCTGCCGACCAGGGTGGTATTGCCAATATTAACGCTTACGCGGATACTTACTGGCAATCTGAAAACTACCTGACCTGGAATAAAACCATCGACAAAAACAACAGGTTTACGGCTTTATTAGGTTTCTCATTGAGCAAACAGCTTAACGAGCGTGTACGGGCCGAAACGCAAAACTTTATTTCAGACTTTTTTAACTATACCAACCTCAACGCGGGCTCGCTGCGTAGCGCTTCAGAATCTGACAATCAGTCAAACCAGCTAAATTCTGTTTTCGGTCGTTTCTCGTATACCCTGGCGGAGAAATATTTGTTCACCGCTACCGGTCGTTATGATGGTTCATCGCGCTTCGGTGTCAAAAATAAATTCGCGTTCTTCCCGTCTGCAGGCTTCGGTTGGAGAATATCACAAGAGGAATTCCTGAAAGATAACGCCACCATCTCCAACTTAAAATTAAGAGTGAGCGCGGGTGTTACCGGTAACCAGGAGTTTGCCAACTACCGTTCGCTGGCACAATACGTAACCGGGCAAACCCCGCAAAACGGCGCGGCAGTAATAAGCCTTCGCCCGGGCTATCTGGGTAACCCCGATCTGAAATGGGAGAAAACCACCCAGTATGACGCGGGTATTGAGTTAGGTTTATTTGGCGACAGGATCAACATGGACCTGGATTATTACAACCGTACCACCAACGACCTGTTGTTACAAACACCAATCCCATGGTCGGCCGGTTTAGTAACCGCCAACGTTTACCAAAACGTGGGTTCGGTGCGCAACCAGGGTGTGGAGTTAACGTTGAATACCACCAATATCAAGTCGGATAACTTCCAGTGGAATACCACCTTCCTTGTTACGGCCAATCAAAACAAAGTTTTAAAATTGAATAATGGCAATGCCGATATTTTCCCGGGCCCTAACTTCTTAGGTCAAAACTACATATTGCGTGTTGGCTACCCTATCGGCTCGTTCTACGGCCAAACCCGTTTGGGTACCTATGGCGATAGCCCTTCAGAAACGGCCCTGGCAGCATCACGTGGCTTTAAACCAGGTGACCGTAAATATTTGTACACTAACGGAGCTCCTGACCTGAGCATTATTGGCCAGGCTTACCCAAAATGGACC
This sequence comes from Mucilaginibacter sp. A3364, assembly GCF_059690715.1. Classification (NCBI taxonomy): domain Bacteria; kingdom Pseudomonadati; phylum Bacteroidota; class Sphingobacteriia; order Sphingobacteriales; family Sphingobacteriaceae; genus Mucilaginibacter; species Mucilaginibacter sp. A3364. The sequence goes on along the minus strand of NZ_JCAWED010000004.1, from coordinate 46,626 downwards.
GGTAACTTTAACAGTACCATGAAGTTTAAAAACTGGGATTTTGCCTTCGATATCCGTTTTGTACAAGGTGTAAACACCGCGGCTAACTTTAAACACGCGGCCGAAGACAGGCAAACCATCGCCAACAGTTTGGCAACCGTTTTACAAGCATGGACTCCAAGCAATCAAAACACCATGATATCACAGGTGCGTAACTACAAATACGCGCAGGACTCGAAATTTGATACCTGGTGGGTTGAGGATGGATCGTTTGTACGTGGCCAGAACTTTATTTTGGGTTACACCTTTGAAGACAAATTTGTTAAAAAACTAAACATGACCCGCCTGCGTGTTTACGCCGGTGTACAAAACCTTTTCATCATAACCAAATACACCGGTTACGATCCGGAGGTTGATACCTACAACAGCGGTTTTGGTAGTAACGACAATTTATCACAAGGCTTAGACTTCTACTCGGTACCTCGCCCACGCGTATGGAACCTGGGTGTACAGGTTGGTTTTTAATTCATTTAAACATCAACCCAAAAAGAAGTTTTAAAACATTAATTGTATTAACATGAAAACATTAAAAAGTATATTAATTATAGCCTGCGTACTGGTTTCAAGCTCGTGCAAGAAGTTTTTGGAAGAAAAGCCAACAACCTTTTTAGGCCCGGGATCTGACCTTAACAGCGCCAAGGTGGCACGCGCGCTTACCAACGGCGCCTATCAAAATTTACAGGGTTTAATTACCGGTCAGCCGGCATCATACGGCGGTAACACCTATAACTTAATGGAGTTTATGACCGGTAAAGCCAATACCGATCTGGGCCAAACCGGCTTTGTAAACTTCCAGAATTTAAGTTACAACGCAACATCGTTTTACTTTGATACCTGGTGGCAACAGCTTTACCAGGGTATTGGTGGCGCTAACCTGGCTATCGAAAAATTGCCGACCATTGTGGCGCCTGGTTTTACCGACGCGCAAAAAGCAAACATGATAGCCGAAGCGCGTACCCTGCGTGCCCTGTACTATTTTTACCTGGTGCGTATGTATGGCGCGGTGCCGAAAGTAACTAAGGTAGCTACCGATATTCCGTCGTTACAGGTGGCGCGTAGCCCGGCTAAACAGATCTATGATGAAGTAATTATTCCGGATCTGTTAGAGGCTGAAAAATCAACCCTGCCATGGAAAGATGCTACCGGCCTGGTTAACATGGCGGCGGTAAAATCAATACTGGCAGACGTTTATTTAACTTATGCCGGTGCAGCCATAAACGGCGGAGCGCCTGCCTATGCCGAATCGGCAAAACGTTCGTTAGATGTGGTTACCAACGGTGGTTACACCTTATTTCCTCAGTACACCGACATGATAAACGTCGCCAACAAAAATCGCGGCGAATTTATCTTCCAGGTACAGTACGCGGCAGCTATCCCATCTACCAACCCGCTTACCCCGCTAATGGTTCCTAACTTCTCCAAAACATCAAAGTATGCCGATGAGTATGGATCAGTATGGCCAACAGCACAGTTCCTGGCATCGTTCCCTGCGGGTGATAAACGTCGCGCTGAAAAACAGTTTTTTTACAGCAGCGATACCAACCCAACTGATAACAGTACAGTGACGTTTACCCATCCTTACATTTATAAGTTTTATGATGCTAACGCGATAAAGGTAACTACACGTTCTGATCTGAACTTTACCCTGTATCGTTTGGCTGACGTAATGCTGATGTATGCCGAAGCACAAAACCGGGCAGACGGCGCGCCGAATGCTACTGCCAGGGGTTATGTAGAGCAAATACGCGCCCGCGCCAGCCTTGCTGTACCACTACCGGCTTTAAGCCAAACCGCCTTTGAGCAGGAAGTATGGACCCAGCGTTACCTGGAACTATGCTTTGAAAATAAAATGTGGTTTGACATGATCCGTACCCGCAAAGTGCGTAATGATGCAACAGGTTTGTTTGAGGACTTTGTTGGCCATAAAACCGTATTCAACGCCACCTTTGCTGAAAAGAACCTGCTATTCCCTGTACCTAAACAGGAAATTGACGTAAACCCGAAACTGTTACCTAACAATCCGGGCTTCTAAATGCTTAGTTAAATGAATGAAAAAGCGGACCTGATCAGTCCGCTTTTTTTATGCTTTTAAATTTGATGCAAGAAATATTTGGATGAAACTTAAACTTATTTAACTTTGCACTTCAAAGTACTTTTTACAAATGAATATCTCTACAAAACTAGATCAGCTGCACGCCGAAGTAAGAAGCAACAAATGGATGCGTTACTTTACCACCTTTACACGCCTGGCGCTGGCAGCAGGTTTCTTTGGTGCAGGCTACGTAAAAATTATAGGCGAACGTTTTACCGATCTGCATAATAACCAACCCATGGGGCATTACCTGGAGGCGCTGCATCACACCGGCTTTTATTATCCGTTTATTGGCTATGCACAGGTGCTGGCGGCTGTTTTATTGTTGATACCGCGCACGGTAGTGTTGGGCGTATTTATTTACCTGCCCATCATCTTTAACATTTTTATGCTATCGTGGGCGGTACGGTTCGAAGGTTCGGCGCTTACCTCTCCGCTGATGGTTATTGCCTGCGTGTATCTGCTGTGTTGGAATTATGAAAAGATCAAATACCTATTTCCGTTTAACCATCCACCTGCAATGCCCGCAGTTGCCAAAAGCAACAAATTCCCAATCTGGTTTTTCGCCCTGGTGTTTACCACATTTGTTGGCGTAGGTTTCACCGTAACACACTTGTACAACCTTATCCCCCGCAACACCCTAAAAGACTGCGAACCCCAATGCCTCGACGCCGAAAACCCCGAAGCCTGCAAAGTTTTCTGCGAGAAGGTGCATAACAACGGGCAAGATTTGGATAAAAGTTTGGAGGAATATGAGCGGGCGGTGGAGAAAGCGAAGCGGAAGTAAAACGCCCCTCCCGCGTCATTGCGGGAACGAAGCAATGACGTGGTGGTAGATTAGGGTTAAATATCACACCCTCCCCAACATCACCCCCTGCCCTTTCACCAAAGCCTCATCCGCATCAATCTCCTGCGAAACACTTAAACCCAAAGCCTCACAAGCCAAAGCATACAGCGGTGTATGTATTGCTCCGCCAACTAAAACAATTTCTGTTTGCGAGTTAATGTCTTTCAATTCCGCACCTATTAGCAAACCGCTTAAATAAAAATAGTTTTGTTGTGGAGGCATTTGCTGAAGCACCTGGTTAGTGCGCACCATAAAACCGGCGTGCAACAGGTTGGTAGTTTGCCCTGCTTTAAGGCCGTTTATAAAGCTTTCACGGTTTGGCGGGGCCGATAGGTCGCCTCCTGCCGTTACCGATGCAGCCAGTATACTACGTGTACTCAGCAGGTCGAAAAACTCGCCGGTCATGTAAGTTTGAAAACCGGTAACCTGGTCGCCTTTAATATAAATATGCTTGGGATGCGTGCCGGGTAACAATAGCAAACGTTCCTGAGTAGTTGCCGGCAATGAAGCCGCGCATCCTACTATCTTGGTTTCTTCGCCGCGCATAACATCATCTTCAGTACATGCGCCTGATATAATGATAAGCGGGTTATCTCCATCCTTAATTGTGTTCACCTCCAGATCGCTGCCGTCTATATTAAAAGGCAGTTGCTTATAAGGAAGTTCCATCAAACCAATGGTTGACGATGCCATGCCGGATAACATTACCGGGATACCTTTTAAAGACTCACTGGTTTTAGCACTTAACCTTGCAATGCTTTGTTTGATCACGGCCGTATATAAACCTGTCCGTTCATCAGCTACGCTGCCTTGCTCCTGCCATTGGCGGTAAGTGGCGGCTATGCCCTGGTCGTGTTTATCTTCGGCAATAACTTGCAGCGTACCGGCTTTAATCAGCCGCAGGCGAAATGATGTGGTGCCCCAGTCGCAGCTTAAAAACTTGTCCATGCTTATTGCTGAAGGGCTGCAACAAATGCCCGGCCTTTTTCTGTCAATTGGGCCAGGTATTCAGGTGTAATGGCCTCGCGGGTATTTACCAGCGCGCTGCCAATGCCAAAACCTACGGCGCCGGCCTTTTTAAATTCGCCAATGTTTTGCGGGGTAATGCCGCCGGTAGGCAGCAATGGGATATGTTGCAAAGGTGCCCGCAGATCTTTAATATATCCCGGCCCGCTGGCAGGAAATACTTTTATAATATCGCCGCCCATGCGGTGCGCGTTGTATACTTCGGTAGCCGTGTAAGCGCCGGGAATGCTTATCACACCCAGTTCCTTAGCCGCTTTAATAACTTCCTCGCTTACTATGGGCGATAGCACAAATTTGGCACCGGCTTCTACGGCATCACGTGCGCCTTTGGCATCAAGCACGGTGCCCGCGCCTATGATCATGCGGTCGCCAAGGGCATCGGCTACCTCGCGGATCACGCGCAGCGGCTCGTCGGAATTCATGGTAATTTCCAGTATTTTTATGCCGCCTTCGTTCAATGCTTTGGCTATGTGCACTACAGCGGCCGGGTCGGCACCGCGCACGATTGCTACGATCTGGTGTTGTAATATTTGTTGTAGTGTAGACATGCTTTTATATATCAGTTTAGCGCAAATTCACCTTTAATACATGGTGATTGGCTGTAATGAACAGTGTTTTATAATCGGGTGTGAAAGCGCAGTTGGAGGTGTTGGTGTTCACCTTTATCCTGCCAATGGCTTTGCCTTTGCTATTAAATATCCACAAACCACCCGGGCCTGCCGCAAATATATTGCCTTTATTATCGATCTTAAAACCATCCGGACCACGGGGCTCTTTTTTATAAGCCTCCATAATATCTAAAAACTTACGGCCATTGCTTAAGGTGCCATCCGGTTTCACATCATAAATATACCAGTAAGGTTTATTCCCGTCAGAATTAGCTACCAGTAATTGCTTCCCACCGGGGAAAAAAGCAAGGCCATTAGGGCGCGGAATGGTATCAACCAATAAAGTAACCTTGCCGTTTTTGGCTATGCGGTACACGCCCTGGTAAGGCAGCTGTTTGGCCGGGTCGTCCATGTTTTTTTCGAGGCCGTAAGGTGGGTCGGTAAAGTAAATGTCGCCTTTGGGGCTTATTACAATATCATTAGGGCTGTTAAACTTTTTGCCATTGTAATTATTGGTCAGGGTGATAAACTTAGGCTCAGGCTTGCCAACCGGGGCATCCATTAAAGCCACGCGCCTGTCGCCATGCTGGCAAAGTAGCAGCTGGCCTTTTTCGTTCAGCGTTAAACCGTTAGAGCCTATTTCGCCGCCGCGTTTCACGGCTTGCGTATAGCCTGATGGTGTTAGGTACTTTTGTTTGCCTCCGGCCGGGGTCCATTTGTAAATGGTATTGCCAAATACGTCTGATACCAAAAGCATTTTCTGGCTCTCCACCCAAACCGGGCCTTCTACCCAGCTAAAGCCATCCATGATCACTTCAACTTTGGCATCCTTTTTAATTACAGCATCCAGCGCAGGACTATAACGTTCAATGCTTGATACCGGGTTTTGAGCGTGCAGGGCGCTGGTAAGAAAAAGTGCGCCAAGCACCGGCAACAGTGCCACCTTTAGCTTGTGGATATTCATCATGGCTTAGTATTTGGTTTACAACGGCCTGAATATAAAACTAAAAAGCCGAAATGTGCTTTTGTGACGAGATTTTTATGGTTTCGCAAACTAGTGCCCTATCGCGCGGAAGCGTAAAAAACCAAAACAGCCGGGCAATATTGCTGTTTAGTTGGTATCTTTCCACCATACGATCTACATTAAAATGGCATCAGGTATTTTCGCAGTTTTAGATGACATCGCCTCGTTAATGGACGATGTGGCCGTAACCACCAAAATAGCATCGCAAAAAACAGCCGGCATACTGGGCGACGACCTGGCCGTTAACGCCGAAAAAGCTACGGGCTTCCTATCCTCGCGCGAGTTGCCGGTGCTGTGGGCCATTACCAAGGGTTCGCTTATTAACAAGTTGATTATTGTGCCTGTTGCGCTGCTGCTAAGCGCCTTTTTACCCGCGGCCATTAAAATTATTTTGGTTTTAGGCGGATGTTACCTGGCCTATGAAGGAGTTGAAAAGATCATCGAGTTCCTTTTTCACCGCGATAAAAAGGCCCATGAGGTAATTAAGGAAAACACCAAGAACGACCAGGACGCCGAAAAAACCAAAGTTAAAGGCGCCATAGCTACCGACTTTATCCTATCTATAGAAATTGTAATTATAGCCTTAGGCAGCGTAGCCGATGAAACCCTTACCGTACAAATAGCAACCGTTGCCGCCGTGGCGCTGTTAGCCACCATAGGTGTTTATGGCATAGTAGCGTTGATAGTACGCATGGATGATGCGGGCTTTAAACTAATGACGTTGGCTAAAAACAAAGGTATAATAGCAGCATTAGGTGGCTTGTTGGTAAAAATGCTGCCGATAGTGATCCGGGTATTAAGCGTTGTAGGCACGGCCGCGCTGGTATTGGTTTCGGGTGGGATATTTGTGCATAATATTGAATACCTGCACCACGTATTGCCTGATGTACCATCTATGCTGCGCGAGATAGCGGCGGGCTTTATTGTGGGGCTTGTGGCTGTTGCGGTTATGGCTGTAGTTAAAAAACTGTTTGCGCCTAAAAAAAGCACGGCAGGGCATTAGTCAAATTGTCTCAAATTTTTGATGAGGGCGTAGACGAAATGTCTCAATCCGCTGCGCGGCATTATAAAGCGGGTTACAATTAGCATACTGTTTACTACCTTAGTATTGTTATGAGAAAAACCATTTTAGGCGCGCTTACCCTTTGCACGTTAACCATACCAACTTTAACCACATTTGCCCAAAAAACGGCAGCTAAAAAGCCAAACGTTATTATAATACTGGCGGATGATATGGGCTTTTCGGACATTGGCTGCTACGGCGGCGAAATACCGACACCAAATATTGATATGCTGGCCAAAGGCGGCGTTAGGCTTACGCAGTTTTATAATAACAGTCGCTGTTGCCCTACGCGTGCTTCGTTACTAACGGGCCTTTTCCCGCACCAGGCCGGTATTGGCGACATGGCCGAAGACCCGGAACGCGTTGACGCGCACGACGAAGGTGTACCCGGCTATCGTGGCTTTTTAACGCCAAACACTGTAACCATTGCCGAAGTAATGCAAACCGCCGGCTACCACACTTACATGTCGGGCAAATGGCACGTGGGCATGCACGGGCAAGAGAAATGGCCGCTGCAACGTGGCTTTGAGCGTTATTATGGTATACTTTGCGGCGCTTCAAGTTACTTTCACCCATTTGCGCCACGTGGCATAACTACCGATAACCAGCCGATGCAATTTGATTTCCCGGCAGGATATTATACTACTGATGCCTTTGGCGACAATGCCGTTAAATATATTGCCGAGCAAAAAGACAGCAAGCCATTTTTTATGTACCTGGCCTTTAACGCGCCGCACTGGCCGCTACAGGCCCGCGAAGCGGACATTAAATTAATGGGCGATAAATACTTAAAAAAAGGTTGGGACTCTATACGCTATGAGCGTGTTAAGCGCCAGGTAGCCATGGGCCTAACGAAACCTGACTGGGCTCCTGCTGAACGCGAAATGCGCCCATGGGCACAGCTTACCGAAGAGCAGCAAAAAAACGTAGCCTACCGTATGGCCGTGTACGCCGCCATGGTTTACCGCATGGATTTAAACATAGGCAAAGTGATAACCAAGCTTAAACAACAAAAAAAGCTGGACAATACGCTGATCATGTTCATGTCTGACAATGGCGCTTGTGCCGAACCTTACCAGGAACTGGGCGGCGGACAAATGGCTGCTATTAATGATGGTGAGAAATATGGCGCCATATCCTACGGTTTAGGCTGGGCCAACGTATCAAACACGCCGTTTAAAAAGTACAAGAACCAAACTTACGAGGGCGGTATATCTGCACCGCTGGTGGCTTACTGGCCGGCTATGATTAAAAAAGATGTGGGCAAATTTAACACCACGCCTTATCATATTATTGATTTGATGGCGACTGTTGCCGATGCAGGTGGTGCCAAATATCCCACAACTTATAAAGGCAGACAAATTACGCCAACCGAGGGCATAAGCATGATACCTGCCCTTACCACCGGTAAAGGCAAAACCCACGAGTATCTGTATTGGGAACACGAAGGCCACTGCGCTATCACTTACAAAAACTGGAAGTTGACCAAACCGGCCATAGGTCGCGATTGGGAGTTGTATGAGCTGGAACACGACCGCAGCGAGAAACATAACGTTGCCGCGCAGCATGCGGATATTGTTGCCAGTTTGGGTAAAAAATGGCTGGAATGGGCCGATAGCCACCAGGTGTTCCCTAAAGGACCAAAGTTTAAAGACAATGTGGCCAACCACCCTAATAAATATGCGGATGATTAATTAGTCATCTTCCTAAATACAGAAAGCCTTCAGTGATATCACTGAAGGCTTTTTTGTTGGTTATATTTTTCGTTCGGGGCAGGCTGCCAGCAGTTCGGTAAAATAGTATCAGCAATGTAAAATAATGTAGCAGCGCTTCACTTTTTCAATGGTTTATATTTGGATTATGCGTTTTGCTGATACGCTTCGACCAACCAGGCAATACGTGTAAGGCAGCAATTGTTTACCAGGCAATTGCACTTATCATACAACCAACACAGCTTCGCAGGCTGCTTTAAATACAATACTTTTTTACTAATTAATTTAAATGGAAACCGGCGCCGACGCTAATATCGTTTTATTTCTGCAGCAGCTTAAAAAAGGGAATGAAGAAGCCTTCAACACCCTGTATAAGCTGCACAGTAAAATGCTGTTGAGCAATATCAGGCAACTGGTAAAAGATAACGAGGTAGCCAAAGAACTATTACAAGACCTTTATTTAAAAGTTTGGGAACGCCGCGAAGAGATAGATGTTAACCGCTCGTTCAAATCCTTCCTGTTCATCATGGCCCGTAATATGGTTTATGATTATTTCCGCAAGGTTTCGTTAGATAGAAAAGCAAAGCACAAACTTTTGACCAGCGCCTTCGAATTTTACACCCACATTGAAGAAATGCTGAGCTACAAAGAAAGCAGCCAGCTACTGCAGGCCGCGGTTAACACCCTGCCCCACCAATGCCGCGAAGTTTATACCCTGAACAAACTGGAAGGTAAAAGCCACCAGGAAATAAGTGCCCAGTTGGATGTTTCGCTATCTACAGTAAACAATCACATTGTAAAAGCCAACCGCAAAATAAGGAGCATGCTGGTAAATTATAAGGCGGTTACTATACTCATCAGTTTCTCCCTCCTGATTTTTTAATATTTATTTCAAATTAAGTAGTTGTTAATTTTTTGCCAAGCGTATTTACTATAAATACACATGGCATGGATAACATCAACCGCCTTTTTGAAAAGTATAAAAACAACCAATGCAGTCCTGAAGAAATTGAGGAACTGCTGGCCTATTTTAAAGATACCCGCAACGCCGATGAGCTAAAGGCGCATATTGACGAAGCGCTCGCGCAGCAAGCGCAGCATGATGCTTCCCTACAGGATGACCTGGACGAGGTTTATCAAAATATCCAAAGCCATATTTATAGCGAAGCTGAACCAACAACACGCAGAGCCTCATGGCCTAAATGGATCGCTGCGGCATCCGTTGTTTTATGTGTATTAGCGGGTGGCTACTACCTAAGCAATAAACCTGAACCTCAACAAAACATCGCGCTAGCAAAACCAGACCTGTTACCGGGCCGCGACAAAGCTATACTAACCATTGCGGGCGGTAAGCAAATTGATATAACCGGTGCCGATAGAGGCCGGGTTGCTACCCAGGGCAGCATTGTCATTAACAAAACTGACGACGGCCAGCTGATCTACAATGGAGAGCTTGAAGCAAACGACAGCAAATTGGTATATAATACTTTGACTACCCCGCGGGGCGGACAGTACCCACTTACTCTGTCAGACGGTACTAAGGTTTGGCTGGATGCCGCTTCATCTATAACTTTCCCGGTTGAGTTTATTGGTAATGAGCGCGCGGTGAGCATTACCGGGCAGGCTTATTTTGAGGTAGCCCATAACGCGGCCAAACCTTTCCGTGTTACGGCTGACGGGCAAACTGTTGAAGTACTGGGTACCCATTTTAATATTAACGCTTACACGGATGAAGCAGCTATAAAAACCACTTTACTTGAAGGCAGCGTGCGTGTAAGCCGCAACGGCCGCATAGCGATGTTGAAGCCTGGACAGCAATCGGTAATTGACGATATCAATATGGATGTAAATACAGTTGATGTTGACGAAGCCGTAGCCTGGCATAAGGGCCTGTTCAAGTTTAAGGATGCTAACATACAAACCGTGATGAAGCAGCTATCGCGCTGGTATGATGTGGATATTAGTTATGAAGGCAAAATTACCAGTCGCCGTTTCTCGGGCGAGATCTACCGCAATGTTAATGCTTCAAAAATTGCCGAGATACTAGCTTACAAAAACATACACTTCCGCATAGAAGGCAAAAAAATCATCGTATTACCTTAAAAGATAAAAGCTATTTATTAACCCTTAACCCTCAAATTGAATCATGCAAAAACAACTACGACGACCAAGCTGAGTGCTTAGCGGGTACCAAATAAAAAACCGCAGACGTGGGTCGAAACACATCTGCGGAAAATATCTGGGTTACCCTTCCCGACAAGTATCGGGATAAAACAATTGGTGAACTATTTTATAAAAACCCAAACGCTACAAAAGTAATGAATTTTAACGTGAATGCGGACCCATGCCCCAACGGCAAACGGCTGCTGTATAAATATTTACTGGTTATGAAACTATCAATATTGCTGTTGATGATAACCTTGGTACAAGTAAGTGCCAAAGGGTTCGGCCAGAAAATTACGCTGAACGAAAAAAACGTGCCACTGGAAAAACTGCTGCAAAGCATTAAGGCACAATCAGGCTATGTATTTTTTTACGATACCGAGGACGCTACCAAAAAGGTATCTGTACATGTTACCGATGCATCTATTGATGATGCGCTGACCGCTGTATTAACCAACCTGCCCTTATCCTACAAAATAGTGGATAAAACAGTGTTGCTACAGCAAAAACAAGTAAGCATTTCACCCAAAATTGTAATGGCCGAAGTACCGGCCAAAACTATTACGGGTACTGTTAAAGACGAAAAAGGTGCCCCGCTACCAGGTGTGAACATCCGCGTAAAAAATACCACCAATGGGGTATCTACCGATATTAACGGCAAGTTTACGCTTAACGTGGCCGACGATAACGCCGTGCTGGTAGTAAGTTTTATAGGTTTTGCCACCCAGGAAGTTGCTACATCGGGCAATGCCCCGCTTAATATTGTGCTGATTGAAGACACCTCAAAACTGAACGAAGTACTGATTGTAGGCTACGGCACGCAAAAGAAAATTAACGCCATTGGCGCGGTTGACCAGGTAGGCAAAGAATACTTTGAAGACAGGCCCGTACCCAACGTAACCCGCGCTTTACAAGGTGCGCTACCCAACGTAAACCTGCGGATGACGGATGGTAAACCAACCCGTAACCCATCATACAACGTGCGTGGTGCTACATCCATAGGTGCCGGCGGCGAGGCTTTGGTGCTGATAGACGGCGTGCAGGGCGACCCGCTTTACCTTAATCCTAATGATATTGAAAGTGTAACGGTATTGAAAGATGCCGGTTCGGCGGCTATTTATGGTTCGCGTGGTGTGTTTGGGGTGATATTGATCACTACTAAAAATCCAAGCGCTAAAAAAACTAATATTTTGCTATCGTCAAGCTACTCGATAAACGATCGTACCACCAAGCCCAAATGGGTAAACGATGGTTACCTGTGGGCCAAAATGTTTAACGAATCATGGTCGGCCTGGTATGATTACGCGCAGCTGCCAACTACGGTGAATACCTTTTTCCCGTTCTCGCCTGCTTATTTGGATGAGTTAAAAAAACGTTCTGAAAACCCGGGACAGCCGGAAGTGGCTATCAACCCATCAAACGGCAACTATGTGTACTATGGCAATACTGATTGGCTGAAAGAATTATATGCCGATAATATGCCTGCCCTTGATCAATCGCTAAGCGTATCGGGCGGTAATGAAAAAGCCGACTATCTGGTATCGGGTCGCTTTTATCAGCAGGATGGTATCTTCCGTTATAACCCCGATAAATTCAACAAATACAACCTACGTTTTAAAGGTAGTGTGCAGGCCAACAAATGGTTAAAAATCACCGGCAATTCAGCTTTCTCCACCTTTAAATACAATTACCCGTTACAGTCTATCAACCAGTATGACGTTTGGACCAACCTTAAATTGTATGGCATCCCTATGGCCATACTGTTAAACCCGGATGGTACGCTAACCCAATCGGCAGCTAACAATGGTTTGGGCGATCTGTACACCGGCAAAAGCCGTTCTATCTTAAATCAAACCCAAACGCAAAATACTGTAGGTTTTGAAGCTAAAGCAGCAACGGAGTGGGTAATAAAAGGCGATTTCACTTACCAGCTAACCAACATCAGCGATCAAAGGCGCCTTGCACCCATATCCTACAGTACCAAACCGGGTGTTATAACTACCGCGGGTAATAACTGGTTAAATAATAACACCACCAAAACCGAATACTACGCGGCCAACTTGTATTCAACCTACGCCAAGTCGTTTGGCAAACACAACTTTAAAGTGTTAGTGGGTGGTAACTACGAGCGTTATAACCTTAACGGATTGGAAGTACAGCGTGATGGTTTGATCATTGACGACCTGCCAAACTTTAACCTCGCCGTAGGCCAAACCTATAAATTAGCTTCAACTACCAGTCAGTGGGCCACGCTGGGTAGCTACTATCGTGTAAATTATGATTACGCAGGCAAGTATTTATTGGAATTGAACGGTCGTTATGATGGCACCTCTAAATTCCCGTCAAATACGCAATACGGTTTCTTCCCTTCGGCAATTGTTGGTTGGAATATCACTAACGAAAACTTTATGAAGGGCACCGAAAAATGGCTTGACCTGTTAAAACTCCGCGTATCATACGGTACCCTGGGCAACAGCCAGATAGCGCCTTATCAGTATGAGCGTGTGATCAGGGCAGCACAATCGGGCCTGATCATCAATGGCAACTTCCCTACCTACCTGATCCAACCTCCTGTTTTAGCCGAAAACTTTACCTGGGAAAAAGCTACTACCACCAACTTAGGTTTAGATATGGCTTTCTTTAAGGGCCAGCTTAACGTCAGTTTAGATATGTACAAACGTAAAACTACTGACATGATAACCGCGGGACAGCCATTACCGGGTGTTTTCGGTGCATCGGTACCCAGAGGCAATTTTGCCGACTTAACCACCCGTGGTTTCGAGCTGATCGTAAACTGGAACAGCCGCATCAATACCGGCAGCGATCCTATCCGGTATGGCATCCGCGCTACTTTGTCTGATTATGTATCAAAAATCGACAAGTTTTATAACCCTAACGGGCTGCTGTCAACCTATTATGTTGGCCAAACCATTGGCGAAATATGGGGCTACAAATTCGCGGGCCTGTTTAAAGATGCTGCCGATATTGCCAGCATTGATCAAACAGCTATCGTGGTATCATCGGGCAATAAAATATACCCGGGCGATATCAAGTTCCAGGATATTAGCGGCCCGAATGGTGTGCCCGACGGTAAGATCAACTCAGGCAAAAACACTCTTGCTGATCACGGCGATCTGACCATTGTCGGTAACACTACCCCACGCTATACTTACGGCATAACCACCAATACCGAGTGGAAAAACTTTGGCCTGACCATGTTCTTCCAGGGTGTTGCTAAACGCGATTGGTATTTTGGTAACGAAAGTGGCGCTTTCTGGGGGCAATACACCCGCTGGTACGGCCAAATACCCGAGCATACTTTAAAAGGCACCTGGACGATAGATAATCCTAATCCCGATTCCTATTTTCCGCGTTACCGCGGCCCGGTTATAGCCGGCGGCAGGGAGTTGGGTACACCGGTTGACCGTTACGTACAAAACGTAAGCTACATCCGCTTAAAAGAGATAACCCTAAGCTATACGCTGCCTAAAAAGCTGGTAAGTAAAATTGGTTTAAGCAACGCCAGGTTATACTTTACCGGTCAAAATTTATTCACCTATTCGCCAATGTATAAGCTCACTAAGGACATAGATCCGGAGGTGATAGAAAACTCGGATCCGGAGATACGCCCGGATATGGGACAGGGTGCAGCCTACCCCATGCTGAAGACTTATACACTTGGTTTAAACGTCATATTTTAATTGATGAAGGTCATGAAAAAGATATTAATATTAATGATAGCCGCCATAGCGGTAACCACATCATGCAAAAAAGCGCTGGACATACACCCGCTGGATAGCCTTACACCAGAGCAGGCATTCTCGAGCGAGCAGAACCTGCAGCTTTATGCTAATTCATTTTATAATTCGGCCATACCGGGCGCGGCAGTTATTTACGCGGGCGATGCCAATGGCGACCTGGAATCGCAAAATATTGTGCCGGCCTATGTAAGCGGCGTGTTCACCAGCCAAAACGGTACCGGCTGGAGCGATTGGGGCACCTTGCGCAACATCAACTACTTTTTAGAGCACTATAAAGAAGCGCCGATTGCCCTGGATAAAAAGAACCATTTTGCAGGTCTGGCGAAATTCTTCCGTGCATGGTTTTATTTTGAGAAGGTGAAAAACTTTGGTAATGTACCTTTCTACAACAAAACCCTGTCACCTACTGATGCTGATCTGTACAAAAAGCAGGATCCGCGTACACTGGTAATGGATTCGGTTTTGGCGGATATAACGTTTGCAAGCACGTACATTAACAATGTAAAAGATCCAACGTCATCAACTGTTACACGATCTGTGGCGCTGGCCTTAAAATCAAGAATATGTTTGTTTGAAGGCACTTACCGTAAGTATCATACCGAAATAGGCCTTACAGCAAGCGCCGATGCATGGCTGCAACAAGCTGCCGATGCTGCCCAGGCAGTGGTTACAAGCGGACAATATTCGATATACAACACCAATGCACCTGATAAGGATTACCGCAACCTGTTTGTATCGCAGGCACCGGTAGCTGCCGAGATCATATTGGCCAATACCTTTAGCGAAACCTTAAAACGTTACCACGATGCTAACTGGACTTTCACGTCGCCTACTTACGGTGGTAACGTATCGTTAACCAAACGCTTTGTAAACACTTATTTAAATATCGATGGCACGCGCTTTACCGACAACCCGGCCTATGCAACAACCGAATTTAAAGACGAGGTAAAAAATCGTGATAAACGTTTGAACCAAACCATTCGTAGCGGGGCATTAAAACGCAGCGATGGCTCATTTGCTCCGCCCGATTTTGGGCAGGCCTTTACCGGTTACCAGATCATGAAGTTTACTACGGACGATAAGTCGATTGATACCAAAGCCGCCAATATCAACTCCATGCCCGTTATCCGCTACGCGGAAGTATTATTAAACCTTGCCGAAGCCAAAGCCGAACTGGGCACCTTTACCGCTGCCGATTGGACCAACACTATTGCCGTTTTACGCAAACGCGCCGGCATAACCAACCTGGCCATGCCTTTAACTGTCGACCCTTACATGACAGCCAATTTTTATGCTGATATAACCTCGCCTGCTTTGATGGAGATACGCCGCGAACGCGCCATTGAACTTAGTGTAGAAAACTTTAGGTATGATGACCTGATGCGGTGGAAACAAGCCAAGCTGATAGAAAAGGAGTACGACGGCATTTACGTACCGGCCATGAACGTTCTATACGATTTGAACGAAGACGGCGCGCCCGATGTAAGCTTTGTATCTGCCGTGCCTGCCAGTAAAGTGGCCGGCGTGGTTTACGTGGTAATTAACAACACCATTACCAAGTTAAGCAACGGCACCAGTGGCAGGTTAATTTGGCGCGCCAATACCGTAAAAGCTTTCCCGGATTATAAATACCTCAAACCAATTCCGTTTAACGATTTGGTGGTGAACGAAAACCTGGAGCAAAACCCGGGTTGGGATAAACCATAAACTAAAACACAACACACAGGGCGGGGCAACCTGCCTTGTGTATTTACTATAACCTTAATATTTTATGAAGATCAGATCAGTTTTATATACCGCCGCCTTAATTTCGTTAAACGCGATATCCAGCTTCGCGCAAACACCCTTGCTGATGCAAAATCGCCGCGAACTGTTTGTGGATGATGTGGTGATCGAATCACTAAACAAAGTAGAAAACCGCCTGGCTACCCCGGTTTCGGGAGGCGTAGCCGTGAAGTTTGATAAACCATGGGAAGGCAGTTTTTGCGCCTATGTATCGATAGTGAACGATGGCAAAAAGTTCAGGATGTATTACCGAGGCATTGGGGCAGGCACGAAACCTACCGACCAGGCCACCTGTTACGCCGAAAGCACCGACGGTAAAACCTGGACCAAACCCAATCTGGGTATCATCACCTTAAACGGTAATACCAATAATAACATGGTACACACCAGCGATGCTACCAAGCAAACCAGTCATAATTTCGCGGTGTTTTATGATGCTAATCCCGGTGTGCCGGCGGCGGAAAAATATAAGGCTGTGGGCGGCGTGTATTCAAGCCCTAAAGTAAAGCGCGGCTTGTACCGCTTTGTATCGCCCGATGGTTTGCATTGGACGCGGTTTAAAGATACAACGGCCCTGTTTGGCGATGGCTACGGCATGGATTCGCAAAACGTACCGGCTTGGGTGCCTGCCGAACAATGCTACGCCGTATACCTGCGCAAATGGACCGACGATAAACCCGGCGACGCCAAGCTGTTGAAAGGCATCCGCACCATTGCCCGCTCAACATCTAAAGATTTTGTGCATTGGACCGAACCCGTGCAGATGACCTTTGGCGATACGCCGATGGAAAACCTGTACACTAATGCCACGCAAGCCTACTTCCGCGCGCCGCAGATAATGATAAGCATGCCGTTTAGATTCTCGCCCGATAGCCGGATATTAAGCGACGAGGAAATGAAAACCTATGGCATATCAAGCAGTATGTGGCAAGGCGTTTCAGACGCGGTACTGCTAACTTCAAGAGGCGGCAATAAGTATGATCGTAAGTTCCTAGAATCATTCGCCCGACCGGGGCTTGATCAGCGTAACTGGGCAGCGCGTAGTTCTATACCCGCACTAGGCGTTATCCCGACAGGTGATAGCGAAATGTCGTTCTTCCTTACCCGCGCTTATGGCACCAAGGATTGCTACATGGAGCGCATGATATTACGCAAAGACGGTTTCGCATCACTGCACGCCAAGTTTCAGGAAGGCACGGCGATAACCAAGCCGTTGATATTACAAGGCGATAACCTACAGATCAACTATTCCACCTCATCAATTGGCTACATAAAAGTTGTTGTGCTTGATGCCGCCGGTAAAGAAATCCCCAGCTTTGGCGATGCCGACGCCCCACGCACAACCGGCGATAAAATTGATTACAACATCACCTGGAAAAGTGGCAAAAAACTAAGCGACCTGGCCGGCAAAACCGTGAAGCTAAAATTTGTGCTTCGCGATGCTGATCTGTATTCGTTTGGGGTGTTTTAGGGCGAACCTGCCATCATAAAAAAGCCTTCAGCTTAATACTGAAGGCTTTTTCGTAGCCCCTATAATTCATAAGCAGGCAGGGTAAGCTTATAAACTTTGCAACGTTTGGCTTCATCGGTTTGTTGCCGGGCATAGCCTTTATCGCACAGCCAGCGCAAACCGTTGTAAACCGAAGCGAGGCTGATAACCTCTCCTTCGCTTTTTATTTTAAACCACAATTCTTCGGCATCTATAAAATCATCAACCTTATAAAAATAGTTAAGTATGGTTTTGCAGGTGGGCGGCACCAAAATACCCCTTCGCTTGCAAAGCGCCAATAGCTCTTCAATTTGCTTATAGGATGACATGGTTTCGGTGTTGACGTTTTTTATCATAGCGTACCCTTGAATACTGGCGCAAGGAGCCAATGGTTGCCCCGCATATAAAAAATGGCACGTTCATCCCGGCAAAATGCAAGTAGATTCTGTAGAAATTATGGAGAAATGTGCCGATAATGTATCTTCATCACAGATTTCCTACAGATTTGCCTGTTAATACTGAATTAAAAAATTGTGAAATTATTAGTTGTTGAAGATGAAGCCGGTTTGCGGGAAAGTATTCACGATTACTTTACCGACGCGGGCAGCGTTTGCGAAACCGCGGCCGACTACCTAAGCGCCCGGCAAAAAATTAATATGTACCGGTATGATTGCCTTGTACTGGATATAACCCTGCCCCATGGCAACGGCCTGGAATTACTTAAAGCCCTAAAGAAAGAGCGCTACGCGGATGGCGTACTCATCATATCCGCCAAAAACTCCTTAGATGATCGCCTGGAAGGGCTTGACCTGGGGGCCGACGATTACCTCATCAAGCCTTTTCACCTGTCCGAACTGCGCGCGCGGGTAATGGCTATTGTACGCCGCAAATCGTTCAATGGCGAGCAGGTTATTGTTTTTAACGAGATAAAGGTTGATGTGTTGGCTAAAAGCGTAACCGTAAACAACAAGGCCATTAAACTAACCAAACGCGAATATGGTTTGCTGGTATATTTTATAGCCAATAAGGGCAAGGTGATATCAAAAAACGCGCTCGCCGAACATCTTTGGGGCGATGGTATTGATATGGCCGATAATTTTGATTTCATCTATTCGCACATAAAAAACCTGCGTAAAAAACTGATGGACGCGGGAGCTAAAGATTACATACAATCTGCCTACGGCATGGGTTATAAATTTACCGGCTAAATGAAACTGCTTGCGCGATACAACCAACTGAGTTTTTTGGCAACCATTGTAGTGATGCTAATAACCGGCGTGGTTTATTATTTCACCATTAGCTATATTTTAACCGCACAGGTTGACAAGGAACTGGTGGTGGAGGAGCATGAGATATTTGACTATGTAAAAGTCAACAACAAACTGCCGCAGGTTTTTCGGTCGGAGCACCTTAATATCACTTTCAAACCGGTGGGCAATGCTGCTGTAAATCGTCAATTTATTGATGTTAATTATCGTAAAAACCCGCAGGATGCCGACCTCGAGATTGGTCGTAGCCTCATTAGTTCGGTAAAGGTAAAAAGTGTTAATCACCGTATCACCATCATCAAATCAACCGTTGAAACGGAGGACCTGATACAGGTTATATTTTTAATCACCCTGGGTATCATCGTTATTTTGATCCTGGTGATCATCATCATTAACCGCTGGGTAATTGGTAACCTTTGGCTGCCTTTTTATGATATGCTGAGGCAGATAAAACGCTTTAACCTGACAGACCAAACCAGCATTACCGCCCTGCAAACCCCGGTTGACGAGTTTAAGGACATGAACGTAGAAATATCGGCCATGGCCGCCCGGGTGCAGCATGATTATTTAGAGTTGAAACGCTTTATTGAAAATGCCGCGCACGAGCTGATGACCCCGGTAGCTGTGATCAACTCCAAACTGGATACCCTGATACAAACCGGCGACCTGAGCGAGAAACAGGCCGGCCTGATAACCGACGTTTATACCACCATAGGCAAGCTTACGCGCCTTAACAAGGCCATGCTGCTGCTCACCAAAATTGAGAACAAACTGCTAAACGAGCACGAACAGGTAAACCTTAAAACGGCTTTAGAAGAAGCATTGAGCGAGTTCCAGGAAATATTTACTTCGCGCAAGCTTAACTTACACATCCGCCTTGGCGACACCAACCAAAGCATGAGCAAGGTACTGGCGGATATTTTATTAAACAACCTGTTGAGCAACGCGGTAAGGCACAACATACCCGGCGGCTATATTATTGTGATACTTAAGGCCGATAAACTGGAGGTTCAAAATACAAGCCTGGCCGAAGAACTTGATCCGCAGGTTATATTTCAGCGTTTCCATAAATCGGCACAATCCGAGGGTAGCGGCCTGGGGCTTACACTGGCAAAACAGATATGCGATAACAATGGGTTTAACTTAAATTATAATTACCAGGCACCCTATCATACCTTCAGCATAAATTTTTAATACGCCTGCCGCAACACCGGTTTCTTACAGAATTGAGTGCTAGCTTAGCCCTCAATATAAATTTTTACCCAATCCACTTATCATGTAAAAAATCGGTATAGAATGCTATTTGCAAAAACACCGCCAACGCGTAATAAAAAATGAAATACCGGTTAAACGCCGGTACATATTTCAGTAAAAACAGGCACACAAAAAAAGTAAAGAATAAGCCAAAAGTTGGTAAAACGGGATACGCGTAAACGCCTGTCAAAAACAGACAACAAACTATTAAGAAAGCAATCAACACCAGTTCCTTTACCCGGGGGAAATACTCTTTATAAAAATAGATCAAAATTATGATGAAAAAAGGAGTAGATAAAACGTGACGGTTTGAGCTCCATATGCTTGATGCACCAGTGCTTGTATTAAACGTAAAACAGGTATCGATGATCATAATTCCTAACACATATAGCATAGAAAATAACACATCAGAACTGATATACAACTTAATTTCCTCAGTCCGGGTTTTGTGAAGGAAACTCCAGCACCATTTGCAACAAAAATATAGCGCCAGCAATCCAAATGTAAATGCAATACCATCTACACCTAAAACCCGCTCAGGCGAATAAGTGGTTAACGGGAATTGTGGTACAAGCCAATGCCTGTTCCAATACTTTTGTATTTCGAAAAAATAAAACCATTTGTCGTTGCCTATACTCATGCAATAGGCTGCTATCAACAATCCGGACAAGGTGGCTATTAGTTTATAAACTGTTTTTAAAGCTGCTGCTTTTTTCTGTTTTTGCGAACTGAATACTACCAGGTCGCAGATTATTATAGCCGGTATAAACAGGATACTTACAGACCTGACCAACGATGCTCCAAACAACCCGATATATAATAACGTGTCGGATTTTCTTTTGTATCCTGTTAAAATAAGCGTACAAAAAACAAAGAAACACGACTCTGAATAAGGCACCGCAAAAAAAATGAATGAAGGTATAGCGCAAATAAAAAGTATGAAGTTGTGATGAAGCTTTTGGCCTTTTAAAAGAAACGTAAAGGCCGCACCAAATAGCACCACATTAAAAATGCTGATACCCATGGGGGTTAGATCAGTTAGCCGCCAAAGAAATGGAAATAACGGGAAGAAGGCCAGATTGCACCCGGTTTTTGGTATGTATATATAGCCATATTCCTTAATAGAGTAATACCAATAGGCATCAAACCTTATTAAATTAGCATCAGTAGGAATGATGTATTTTTTGTAGCCTATAATATTTAATGCCGAGTAAGCAAGCAACGCTATAACGAGATGGATGGCAAATGCCAGTATTGTTTTATCTGTCTTTTTTATTTCAGATAATAGCTTAGAAAATAGATTGGTCATTTAGATAGTACAAATGGTAGTTTAATTTTATCATAAAAGATATTTGATCCGTCCTTGTTATCAACCAGGAAACTTAATTCGATAATTTCTTTTGAAACGGATATGGATACGGGAACTGTGATAGAATCTTTAGGATTAATCACAATGGGTATTTGCTTTTCAGTTAACAACTTACTTCCTTGTTTTTTAATACTGTATCGAACAACTCCGTTAAATTTGGCATTGATGTTATTGTTATGGATCACTGCTATTGTATCCATACCGTTAGTACTATTTACCTGGTACAGTTTGGTAATATCCACCCTGATATTATCCCCCGATTTAAGCGTGTTAAAATAAGGTTCGCCTACTATGCCGCCGCCGCCGCCACTATCAAAAACCCTTACATATAACACATTTTCCTTACCCCATAAAATGCGGTGATCGTTTACATCCAGATCGTACGTTCTGTCTTTTCCTGCTAAAGTGGGATGATCTTTAAAACGCTCTGTACCGGCTTCATTTGGTTTGAGTGTTTTACTGTTTTGCCCGATAATCACACCGTTAAGAAACACCTGATCTACATCATCTATCTTTCCTAAATAAAACCTTACCGCTTTGTTTTCCGAGGTTTTTATCTGGTTCGGAAGCGTTAAAGTGGTTTTATACCAGGCAATACCGTCATAACTATCATAACCCTGGTTTTCCCATAGTATACCGGGATTGATCGGCTTCCATTTTAAATCGTTCCTTGTTTTTATCGTGGCCATATCAACATCCTGGTTTAAAAACTGCCAACCGGCGTTAATCTTCTTGCGCGCTGAGAGCCCTAGCTTCGATGTCCGGACGCTTAGGTCAGCACTTAGCCCAACCTGGCCATGTGTATTACCAAGCCTTAAGGCAATAACGTTTTCTTCGCCCCATTTAATGGCCTTATCATTTATGGATACTTCATATTTTTTTGCGCCTGCTGGCAGGCAATTAGGGTTTTTAAAGCTTGTATCACCCGTAAATCCATTACTACCTATTAAATGCCCGTTTAAATACAATTGGTCATAATCGTCAAGTAGCCCTAAAAAAAACTCCAGTTTCTTTACGCCGGGAAGATCTTTTACGGCGACCGGTATTAATATTTTGTTTCTATACCAAACCACATCGCCTTGCTTACCCATATCTTCCGGGCTAAAAACCGACGTGCTATCCAATGATGTCCAGTGATTTACATCATATCCGGGGTTGGAAAATTTTGAGGAGTCGTCTAATTTATATTTCCATTTTTCGTCAAACAACAAAACATTATTGTTTGTCGATCGGCAGCTTGCTATACACGCAAAAATACAAATCAATGCAAAAAAAGACTTCATTATTGGTTTAGGATTTAATTATTAGCTAATTTGTTCTAAATTAAAAAATCTAGACCTATTTCCTTATGAAGATTAGTAAATTTATTCTGCCAGGCATTTGGCTTTTGACTGCCTGCAAGTCCTTCACCGTACCGGATGATTTACAACCCGCGCTACAGCATGCCGGAACTAATCAGTCAGAGATACTTAAAGTTTTATCTCACTACGCCGAACATCCGGAAGATAGCCTTAAACTTAAAGCAGCTAAATTTTTAATTAAAAACCTCGATACAAAATATTACCTGGAGGATGAGTTTTTAAAAAACTATTTGGATTACCCCAAATTGGTACTGCGGGATGTGAATCATGGCGAATATATATTAAAATCTTTCAACGAAATCTATGGTCCTTACGCGCAACACGTACCTGCCAAAAAATTTGATCTTGAAAATGTGCAATCAGATCAACTGATTAATAATATAGATGAGGCGTTTCGCGTTTGGCGATCGCAGCCATGGGGTAAAGATTATTCTTTTGATCAATTTTGCCACTACATATTACCTTATAGAATTGCTGACGAGATACCTGCCAGCGATAGAACAGCTATATCTCAAAAATTTGACCAGCTACTTGTCGGAAAGAAGTCCGGAAGCTTAACTGCTGTTGATGCCTGTAAGATCATCAATGATGAGTTAATTAAAGATGGCTGGGTTTTATCAAGTCGCGCGGCTTTTCTGCCCAATTATAACTCGTCAACCTTGATCAAATACAGGGTTGGATCATGCAGGGAAATGGTCGATCTGGGAATATATGCCATGCGATCAGTAGGCATACCCGTTTCTTTTGATTTTTTGCCGCAATGGCCTTACAGAAGACAGGGACATACCTGGAACGTGGTAATAGATAAAAATGGGAAAGCGATACCTTTTCTAGGGGCCGAAGATAGTCCCGGCACACCACATCGCCCAGAAACGGTTAGGGGAAAAGTTTACAGGAATAATTTTGTTAAAAACCCCAAAAGCCTGGCCGCCATTGCTCCAAAAAATCAAACCATACCTTATTTTCTTAGAGACCCCTATTTAACCGACGTAACCGACGAATATGCAACGGTTCATGATGTTAACATCCGGCTAAAAGACAAACAGGACAACTTTGTTTATTTAGCTGTATTTGATAACGTTAACTGGGTGCCCATAGCGTGGTGTAAAACAACTACCCAAAATGTTAAATTTGAAAAAGTAGAGGGCGGCGCGGTATTCCTTCCTGTTTATTTCACCAAATATGGCGTATTAGCTTCGGGGGCTCCGTTTATTATGGACAAAAACGGAAGTTTAAAATACCTTGCGGCAAATTTTGAAAAGAAAATAAACGACGTTATTTGTGACCGCGTTTATCCCATTGTTGCCGAAAGCTATCAAACCGATATGGCAAAGGGCGGCAAAATTCAAGGCGCCAGCAAAGCAGATTTTTCTGACGCGGAGGATCTTCATACTTTCACAGTACGTTCGTTGCCAAAGTGGAACACGTTCAAAATCGATAAAAAATTTAGATATATCAGATTTATATCCGGTACGCAAAACAAGTGTAATATCGCCGAACTACAGGTATATGCTAACGGACAAAAAGTTACAGCAAATACTTTAGGCCCCCAGAAGGATGAATACGCTCTTTATAAAACCATCAATGACGGAAATACCCTTACAGCATACAGCGCCGGCAAGGCTTCATCCTGGGTTGGGTTAGACCTTGGGCATGCGGTAAGCATTGACAGCATTCAGTTTATGTCGAAAATTGATATTCCAAAAAATCATCTTATCGTGCCGGGAAAAACCTATGAGCTTAAATATTGGTCGGATTACGAGTGGAAGTCTATCGGTACCCAAACGGCAAAAACCACCTCTTTACAATTTAAGAACGTTCCGTCAAACGCTTTATTCCTGCTTACCTCTGATTCGGAAATAAGAGATACCAGGATCTTCACTTTTGAAAACGGCAAACAAGTATGGTGGTAATATTTCTTTATTTGGCAGAACCAGAACTAATTTCAAACAATAATAACGATCGATCATCATACCCAAAAAACGTTTTAACGGCAGTTATCCATGCAGGTATGCCAGAATTAACGCTGTTTAATTTATAGGGCTGAAGTAATAATTGGTATACCGGCATTTTATCAGCACTGATAACTAACAGCGTAGTAAACTTGTTATCAAATTTAATTGGCTGAAATAAATTTAAAGGTTGCGATAACACATTATGGTTATGGTAAAAATTTGTGGTGACCGGAATAGGGCGGTATGGGTCACTTTCGGGCGCGATCAATAACTTCACTTTTTTGTCCCGGTAGTTTTTGTAGATATGTTTGGTAATAGCATTCCTCCCTATACTATCAGCCGGCGAAAAAATGGTAATAAGCATTACAAAAACATTTACCGCAAAAAGCATAGCTAAAGGGACAAACGCAAACTTTAAATGCAGGCCCGATACCGATCTGTCTTTTAGCTGCTGCATGGCAAAAGCTATAGCCAGGGGTATAAGGTTGACTATCGGGAATAAAAACCTTAACTCTTTATGCGGGGTTATTATATGGGCTAAAAGAAAGGGTAGTAAGATCCAGGGAAGGATATTTTTTCTCCAAAAAAAAGCAAGCACCACTATGGCTATCCAAATAAAAACACCAATTGGCAATATTGCTGCATTAATGCTTTCAATAAAGTAATAATACCATGGGGATACACCATACCCGGATGCCACGTCATGGACAACATTGGCTACATAATAATTATAAAAAGAGATCGTAAGGCTGCCATAAAACCAATAATCTATAAGTACACCCAGCGCTAATGCTGATAGCCCGCCTGAAAATATAGATAACAAGGTTTTAAATTTTGCCTTCTCCATAACTACCAACCAGGCCATCAATCCGACGGACATAAACACGGTTTGAAATCTGAACAAAAAGCTTAGGCCCAATAAACACCCGATAAGGAAATGTCTTTGTTTTTTTTCGGTATATAATAAAGCTATAGCCAGTAAAAACGTTAATCCCGAATAGGATTCTGAAGAAAATCTAACATTTACAAATGGTAAAAACCATAAAAACCAGGACAGTAGCCTGAACATTGGCCGCATACCCGGTTGCAACAGAGGCTCTGTCTTTTTAATAAAATAAGCTATAATAATAACCGCAAATACGGCAGTAAAAAGCCTCAATATGAGCGCTAAGGTGTAAGGACTTGACACTCCAAGCGGCCTTGATAAAGCAAAAATTGCGTATACCATTGCAGGTTGAATGCCTGAACGGATCTTCGCGTCATACTCCCAGGCCAGGTCCGAAGGCGTGTTTCGGCCGGATTTAAGTTCGGCAAATTCTATAAGCTGATAATGTTCATCGTAATAATAATACCCGTCATTAAATATGGCGCTGATAATGTAAACCGCAAATGCAATTACAATTATGCTGTTACTGTACTTTTTTAACATCTGTGTTGCCGGCGTTATATTTCCTGATAAAATCCTCTACCTCTATCTGGATAAGGTAGGGATCTGCATACAGTTCAGATTTGACTTCTTTCTTAGCGATCATCCTGGCCAGGTTATATGCGCCCTGTCTGTCTCCAATATTTTTTAACAATAAAAATTTATAATACGGCGCGTAAAAACGATGAGGAAGTATCTGGGCCGACAGATCATACATTGATATTGCTTTATTATAATTACCCAGGCTTTGGTAAACATGCCCTAACTTATTCAGCAGGGCTTCGTTTACAAAAATTGTCTTTGCGCTTTCAAAGGTTTTTGCGGCTTCTGAGTTTTTGCCTTTGGCTGATTGTAAAACCCCGTAACACATTAAAAACTGGGCATTGCTATCCATCTGCGGATATAACCGTGCGAACAGATCTTGCGCTTCTGTAAACTTTCTTTTTTCAACCAAGGCATTGGCATACATCCATTGCTTGTAGCAGTAAAAACTTTTAATTGAAGTGAATCCTAATACAAGCAACAAAACAGTCATTGCTATTGTAGAATAACTATTAACTGTAAACGTAAGATTGATACGGTAGGCATATAAACCGGAAACGATACTTACACAAACAATTAAAATTGCCACTACGGGGGCTACACTGAACGGGAAATACGAAACAGAAATTACCAGGAAAACCAATATCGGGTAAAACCATACGCTTGACTGCCGAACATGTAATACATAAACATAAATGCAAATGGCAGCAAATAGCACCAAACCAATTACACCCAAAGTTACCCCTACATTTAAGTACTCATTAAATGCCGAGCCTGTAATATCAGGGGTGATACGATCAAGAATTTCCGGATTTTTTAAAAAGTACTTGCCCTGCACCAGGGGGTAATTTTTACTAAAAGCATCAAAGCCCCACCCTAATGGTTTTTGTACCATCATTAATATAGATACATACCAAATAAACACTCGCCCTTTAACAGGAGCCGGCAACCATAACACTAAGCAGCTTAATAGGATTATAAAAACTACGCCTATAGCTACTGTTTTAAAGGTTGTAAGCCTTTGTTTTCTGAACAGGTATAATATGCCTACAACCGATAAAGCAACTAATGATGTGCGTGCCTGGATACAGATTAAAAGGGCCACGCATATCACGACTGTGAAATAGCCTATAAACTTCCATTTGTCCTGCCGATAAAAGCAAAAGGGCAGCAAAACACTTACATAGGCGCCCAACATATCCGGATTGCCAAATGTGCTGCCATTGTGAAACGTATCATTAAATGACGGGATGAGCAAAAATAGCTGTGCAATAACTATAACGCAGTGTAGAATAATACCTATCGAAACAATTGTTGAAATAACAGGCAGATGTTTTTCAAGCTGGCGGATATCGAAGTATGCTAATACTATCCGGCAGGCTGTATAAAAAGCGAAATAATAAACCGGACGAATTCTCTCTACATCGTATCGGCCACCGCTAACCAAAAAAACAAGATATAATGAAAATAGCGCTACTATGAGAACATCTAAAATGGAGAACCGGATAACCGGATATGGTTTATTAATGAGGAGACAGGTAACCGAAATAAGCCCGATGGCTAAGATGAATATTTCTAAACCAAAAGATTTTATAACAATATTTTGAGAAAATGATGGTACATCAACCAAAAACGAATTGCATATCAAAGCGATAGCAAAAACTATTACATAGATTCGTGCCTTTTCCATGGTCACGGTTGATGATAGTCGATCTTGAAAATTGCGAGGTATTGCTTTAATGGCACCAGCCCCATCTTAGCCCGTAAAGCATCAACATGAGCCTCATCCTTTATCGGGAAATAACTATACTTACCAAATGCGCCGGTAACCTTGTCGCGTTCTTTAAATACTTGTGTTCCGTATATCTGGTAGCCGTATTTATCAACACTAATTCTATCGGCCAACAAAACAAAGGATTCTTTACTGGCCTCGTTATTATTTACAGCTTGTGACAGGGTTTCAAAATACTTCTCTTGTACGGCAAGGTCGGCATGCTGAATAACTAAAAAAGCAGCATTAGCTGATTGCTGACCAACCATTGTGTAAGTGGGCCAACCGTGTTTTTTTATAATTGCTTCTACCTTTATCAGGTTTTCGGGGTCGTGAAAAAAACGTTTATCTTTTTTTTTCAGGCCCATTCCGCGCCCCTGTTGGTCATCCAAAAAGATATGGAATAACTCAACGGCAAGCTGTTTTTCGGGGATATTGGGATAGAAGGTTAAATAGGTGGAATCGACAGTATGAACTATATCTTTCCACCAGTTTTCTTGTCTGAATAGTTCAAAATCGGTATCAGTCAAAATAAAATTCATGAACCGGTAACCGGATCTTAAACAACGTTGTATGTTAACGCGTGTTAATGCCGGATCTTTTTTTGCCGCGTAACAAATAGCCAGGTTGTAGTACGGCAGGGTCTTTTTATCTTCGGCAATATCTTTATTATTAACAATATCGTTTAGCTGTTTTATCTTATTTTCTGTTTGGCCGCTAAGGTTTAGCGTATCTACAAAAAGCATCTCTTTACCAATCTTATCGTAAGGAAATATTATTTGCGCTTTAGCCGCGTGGCTAAGCAAGCAAAAAACAACTGATAACGATATTAAAAAAATTCTCATCCTAATAAAATTCGAATAAGCAAAGCCGTAAACGGCTTTGCTTATTTAAAAGTTGATGTATGTTACTATTTTCTAAATTTCAAGAGCAGGTAAATTGTACATGCATATAAAACAACTATACCTGTGCCAATAGCCAACCTGTTTATAAAAGTTAGTTTCCAATAATCTAGAAACAATGCTATCGTCAAAACTAAGATCGCGGTTGGTAAAAACCACCCTATAAGCTTCACTCTTGGATTGATAGATGGATACTTACCTTTTATGCTAAAATTAACTATGGTTAATATTACCGCAATTTGAAAACCTAATAATAATAAAATACAACTAGTCATAATTTAATTAATCTGGCCAAACATTATCCCAGAAAGTTCCCCAACCTGCGCTTTTTGCAGAGCCGATTGTTCCGCCGATAGCGGCACCGCCAACTGCAGCCCCACCAACTGACACAACTACACCTTCTGGCCCGAAAACTAAAGATGCTTCGCTTGCGCTCCAGGCAGCAGCAGCGCCGGTAAGGCCACCTTCAACAGCTCCTTCAACATCAGCTTTCACAATGTCTTTACCGTGCTCATCCCACCAGCCACTTATCGCATCCATAAATCCACTGTCACCGCTCATTTCACCATGTATTACAACTTCATCCAACATACCGCCATTGTAGGTGGTATCAGAACCCCATGCATTTGTTTTTAAACCATTACGTTCTTTAACATACAGGTGATTTAACTGGTCGTCTTTGAATTTTTTCAATAACGATGGTGCATTTATCGCAAAATACCATTTTCTGTAGTTTTTAAACCAATATTGGTAAGAGGCAAATCCGGTAGAAGTTGCCGCGTAAATTGGGTTAGCATCTACCTCGCTTAAAGTAGCAGCCGCCTCTTTGTTAATATCCTCCAATTCGGCTTTCAAAACTAATAGCGAGTTGGTTTTAAATTTACCTTTAAGCGCGTTATCAATTTTGTCCATCAGCCTTTTTTGTGCTTGATTAATAGGAAGTGGCTCTGTATTTAATGTTTGTAATGTTTTTCCATTTTTTCCGGAGTTCACGCTAAATTTAGAACCCATTTTGCTCAGAAAATTTGTTTGCAATTTGGCATAACCGGCGTGTATTACCTTGTTGGTTTTACCAAACTTGTCAACGGCATTTAAAATGATGCCATCAAAATCAATTGGCACCTTTTTGTCAACACCATTGGTTCTTAACCCGCCGTTTTGATCATTGCTTTTTATCATTGCAACTTTAATAGCGCTAAAAACGGTATCCATTGCTTCATTATGAAGCTGACCGATAACTTCATAGCCTTTTGGTAAGTAATTTAAGGTCATGTAGCCAGGCATTTCTGTCAATACATTACCATTTGTGAAAACATCTGTACTTGATTGGCTTTTTTTACACGCGTTAATTAATAAGGTTAAGCTGCTAACGCCTACAAATAATAGCGTAACTAAAAGCATCTTAAACCTGATTGGTTTCTGATTCATAGTTTTTTTGTAAAAGTGATAAATTTGGTTTAGGATAACCTTAGTTTTTGAGGCGGTTACGTACCCCACAAAAAGAGAAATAAACTATTTATTTTTCTTTTCTGCTTTTCTTACTATTCTGTTTACGAATTTGTTAATGTTTAGGTTAGAATTAATTATTGTAATTTACAGTTGATTAATTTCCATGCATAGTTAAATACAGAATTCAGTTAGACGTGTTTTTAGGGGAATTGGAAAGAATTGGTTTTTCATGATAAATTGGTTTGGCTTAGGTTTTACAAGGATAAAAATAATTTTTTTGTTTCCAAACTATAATTAATTTTTTTTCGCTACCAGATATTTATGAAGTAAGAGTTAAGTAAAGATAAACCTGCCAGAAAATCGCGGTTATTACTTAAGCATGGGCTTTAAACGAAGAAAGCTTCTCAGCATATGCTGAGAAGCTTTCTTTACCGTGGTACCAACTGGGATCGAACCAGTGACACAAGGATTTTCAGTCCTTTGCTCTACCATCTGAGCTATGGTACCTCCTGTTGAGGACTGCAAATGTAGGCTTTTTTTTATTTATACCTATATTTTTTTCAAATTTTTGGTATCGCATTTATTTACAGGCTATTAATTTTTGTGCATTAGTACCCCTTCCTCAAAACCACTTAAAAAACGGCTTATTTATACCAATTCCATCCTGATAACAATTTGCTTTTTGTTATGTTAATAATTCTATATTTGATATAAATACTATGCACGCATAATGATTTCGCAACTGATCTTTTTACTCATACTGGCTGCGGCTATTTACCTGTTTACCAAAAACGTGGGTAAAGTGCGCCGTAATATACTGCTGGGCCGCGAGATCAACCGCTCGGATCAACCCGAAAAGCGTTGGCGCGTAATGGTCAAAATAGCCCTGGGCCAAACAAAAATGACCAAGCGCCCGGTGGCTGCCGTTATGCACTTTTTTATCTACATAGGTTTTATCATTATTAATATCGAGGTGCTGGAGATCATGATCGACGGGCTGTTCGGCTCGCATCGCATATTTTCAGAACCGCTGGGCAGTTTGTATGGTTTGCTGATAGGCAGCTTTGAGTTATTGGCCATACTGGTTTTAGTGGCCTGCGTGGTTTTCCTGGCCCGTAGAAACATCGTGCGCCTTAAGCGCTTTAGCGGTGCCGAGATGACCTCTTGGCCAAAAAGCGACGCCAACTACATCCTCATCACCGAGATCATTCTCATGACCGCCTTTTTAACCATGAACGCGGCCGATCATAAGTTACAACTGCTGCATGCCGATCATTACATCAAGGCGGGTAGTTTCCCGGTGGGCGAGTTAATAGCCCCGCTACTGCCATCCGGCGCTGCGGCCCTGGCCACTATTGAGCGTATTTGCTGGTGGGTGCACATTGTGGGCATACTGGCTTTTTTAAACTACCTGCCCTACTCCAAGCATTTTCATATTATGCTGGCTTTCCCAAATACCTATTACAGTAATTTGGAGCCTAAGGGTAAGTTTAGCAACATGGCGTCGGTTACTAATGAGGTGAAGGCTATGCTTGATCCTTCGTACATCCCCGAAAACACAGATGCTCCCTTACGTTTCGGCGCTAAGGATGTTACCGACCTTACCTGGAAAAACCTGATGGAGGCTTACACCTGCACCGAATGCGGGCGCTGCACATCGGTTTGCCCGGCTAATATTACGGGTAAGCTGCTATCGCCCCGCAAAATAATGATGGATACCCGTG
This sequence comes from Mucilaginibacter sp. A3364, assembly GCF_059690715.1. Classification (NCBI taxonomy): domain Bacteria; kingdom Pseudomonadati; phylum Bacteroidota; class Sphingobacteriia; order Sphingobacteriales; family Sphingobacteriaceae; genus Mucilaginibacter; species Mucilaginibacter sp. A3364. Next base: position 14,496 of record NZ_JCAWED010000004.1, on the reverse strand, counting down.
ACCGGATTACCGAAGTTGGCAATAACCTTGACAAACACGGAAAGGACCACCAGGACGGCAAAACGCTTTTAGACGACTACATAACCCGAGAAGAGATATGGGCCTGCACCACCTGCAATGCCTGCGTTGAAGCCTGCCCGGTAAACATCGACCCGCTGAATATTATTACCGAACTGCGCCGCTACGTGGTGATGGAAGAATCGCAGGCACCGGCCAGCTTGAACAATATGTTTGGCAACGTGGAGAATAACGGCGCGCCATGGAAATATAGCAGCGCGGACAGGTTTAATTGGGCGGATAAAAATTGAGTCAAAAGTCTGAAGTCAGAAGTCTTAAGTATGCCGGACTAAGGACTAAAGACTTTGAACTTAAGACTAAGGACTAAATAAAAGCAAATGGAACTTCAAATACCCACCATGGCCCAGCTGGCCGCCGAAGGCAAACAGCCCGACATATTGTTTTGGGTAGGTTGTGCAGGCAGCTATGATGAGCGCGCGCAGCGCATAACCCGCGATATTTGCAAAATACTGAACTACGTAGGCATCAGCTACGCTGTATTGGGTACCGAAGAAAGCTGCACCGGCGACCCTGCCAAACGTGCCGGTAACGAGTTTTTGTTCCAGATGCAGGCCATGACCAATATACAGGTGCTTGATGGATATAATATCAAGAAGATAGTGACCGCCTGCCCACATTGTTTTAACACCATACGCAATGAGTATCCGGGCCTGGGTGGTAATTATGAAGTGATACATCATACCCAACTCATACAGCAGTTGATTGAGGACGGTAAGCTGATGGCTGATGACGGCGAAAGTTTCCACGGCAAACGCATTACTTTTCATGACCCTTGCTATTTAGGCCGCGGTAACGATATTTACATGGCCCCACGCCGTGCTTTAGAAATATTGGATGCCGACCTGGTTGAACTTAAACGCTGCAAAAGTAACGGCTTGTGCTGTGGTGCAGGCGGCGCCCAAATGTTTAAGGAGCCCGAGAAAGGTAACAAAGACATTAACCTGGAGCGAATTGACGAGGTGATAGCTAGCCAAGCCAACATAGTAGCCACCGGATGCCCGTTTTGCATGACGATGTTGAGTGATGGGGTGAAGAACCGTGAGAAAGAGCAGGAAATTAAAGTGTTGGATATTGCGGAGATAACAGCGAGGGCGAATGGATTATAATTTTTTTGTCCAAATTTGAACCAAACCATTTTTCGCATTCGCGCCATAATATATGGTAGGGACTGCATGGTAGGTATGGTGTATAAAATCGATGTCACTCGCTTTAAGTTTTGACAATATTTCGTAGCACTCGTTGTGAAACACCACTTTATTATCAACAATTAGTACTGGATCTTTTAGGTCGCTGGCGATGTGAGCAGTTTTAAAAAGCGGTTTGGTATACCTGGCTAATACAAGCTTAACAGCTGCATTTTTTTGTTTATTACTTTGTTTTCCTCTCGGCGCTATGAGTATTATATACCTTCCGGGCCTACCGGTCGTCGGCAACAATTCTTCTGTTTTAAAATAATCAATTCCACCAAGCTGGTTTAAAGGCATTGCCTGTAACGCAATATCCAACTTAACCGAATCTTCCGGCATATATGTTACGCCGTTAATCAGATATAATCCTACTTTATCAGCATGAACCGCAGTATCGCATGAATAAAGCCAATTATCTATATACTTTTTATTCAGTGTTTGTGCCACCGCGTTTAAGCATAAAAAGGCGGTTATAGTCAGGCATAACAAATACCTCATAACCCCTTAGCCTTAAAATAATCAAAAGCTTTTTGCAGGCTGTCCAATCTTTCGGGCTCTATGTTTTTGAGGGGGATATTCAATACGCTGGCCATAGAATCAACATTGCCTTTACGGTCGTTATAGGTTTGTACAATCACGTCGTCTTCTTTGGTGCGTAATTGCAGAGTGCCATTGTAGGTGCTGCCCAGGTAGGCCATATCATCCAATAAATGCAGTTGTAACGAGAAATATTCCTGCTTGCCGTTTTGATAGGTTCTGCGCAGGCGCAGGAAAGCATCGTCGGTTACCTGCAGGTCGAGTTTTTTGAGCTTTACATCGGCCGATTGGTTGTACGATTGCATGAGGCATTTATTGCTCCACAGCAGCCAGTCGGTATCGGCCACAAAACTGTAGCTTAACGCCGAGGTCACTATCGCCGCAAAAAGAAACGCTTTTTTATACCCTGTCAGAACTGATCTTCGCATGACAACAAATCTTAATCCCGAAGGTAATAATTTGATAACTTTGTGCATGCAATTTTCTGAAAATTCGAGAGTTTGGATCTACCAGTCAGATCGTAAGTTAAGCGATGACGTTACCGCGCAGCTACAAGAGCGTTTAAACGCCTTTACCGCCGAGTGGACCGCCCACAACAACCAGCTTAAAGCTAAAGGCGAAGTGCGCTATAACCGTTTCCTGATATTAATAGTTGACGAAAGCCAGGCCGGTGTCAGTGGTTGCTCTATCGATAAATCGGTACATTTTATGCAACGCCTGGAGCAGGAGTTTGGCATTAACCTGTTTGACAGGTTTAACCTGGCCTATCGCGAAGGTGCGGAAGTATTATCCCTTCCCCGCCAGGGCTTTGAAGAGAAGCTAAAAGAAGGCAGCATTGGCGTTGAAACCATCGTTTACAACAACCTTGTACAAAACCTTACCGAACTAAATACCAAATGGGAAGTGCCCTTTAAGGATAGCTGGCATATACAGTTGTTTAGGGATTTGGTAACGGCGTAAATCAAAATTTGTTATTGCGAGCATAGCGTGGCTCCGATAGTTATCGGGACGCGAACTGTGCAATTCTGAGACTGTTCTCCGTGCGATTGCTTCGTCGTTCCTCCTCGCAATGACAAAAAGTTTTATATTAGTACTATGGAACAATTCGACCCTCGCGTTGATGCTTACATAGCTAAAGCCGCGCCCTTTGCACAGCCTGTTTTAAATTATGTACGAAACCTTGTACATAGCGTATCGCCCGAAATTACCGAAAACATTAAATGGGGCATGCCCTTTTTTGAATATAAAGGCCCGCTATGCCAGATAGCTTCATTTAAACAGCATTGTGCTTTCGGTTTCTGGAAAGCCACGTCGTTAAACGACCCACATGGCGTTATTAACCGGGGCGAAGAAACTTCGGCCGGCAGCTTTGGGCGCCTGACCGGCCTGGCCGACCTACCTGCTGACAACATCCTGATTGACCTGATAAAACAGGCCATGGCGCTTAACGAAACCGGCACCAAAGGTGGTATGAAAACCGCCCCCGCCAAAACGCCTAAAGCCGAGATTGAAGTACCTGATTATTTTGCTGAAGTGCTTGACAGCGAACCGAAGGCTAAAGCCACCTTCGAAGCTTTCAGCCCATCGCACCGCCGCGGATACCTGGAATGGATAACCGAAGCTAAAACCGATGCAACCCGCGAGAAACGTATGGCTACAGCGATTGAGTGGTTAAGCGAGGGAAAATCGAGGCATTGGAAGTATAAATAACCCCTCCCAACCCTCCTTCCGAGGGGGCGGACTTTTAATGAGCATGATAAAAAGCGAAGGGTGTCATACTGAGCGCCGTCGAAGTATGCGGACAAAGGCCTCTGCGCTCACCCTTCGACGGAGCTCAGGGTGACACCCCTGATGCTTGTGAAGACTTACGAAGTTTTAAAAACTTCGTAAGTCTAACGGTTCTATGCTATAAAACTCTCCAATATTTTAAAACCACCTTCAGTTTCCAGTTCAACACTGTTGATAGTTTTTGGCAGTAGCATACATTCGCCCATTTTAACCGGGTAGCTTTCGCCGTTGCATTTAATGGTGTAAGCACCGGCCAGGCAAACGTGTATTACAAACGAATCCAGGTTGCTGTAGTCTTTCGTGGTGCCGTGGGTAGCATCCAGTACATTGGTAGTAAAGTATGGGCAGCTAACCAGTTTTACAGTTTCGTCTTGTTGTGGGGTGTATTTGGTTTTATATTCGTCGTAGTGTTTGTAGTCGATAGCAGCCAGGGCTTCTTCAACGTGCAGTTCACGCTTTTGGCCTTTATCATCAACGCGGTCAAAATCGTAAATACGGTAAGTAATATCGCTGGTTTGCTGAATTTCGGCCAGTAATAAACCGGCACCAATGGTATGCACACGTCCGGCAGGTAAAAAGAACACATCGCCCGCTTTAGCTTCTTCACGATTCAAAATATCGGTTAGGTGGCCGCTATTGAATTTCTCCAAATACTCGGCTTCATTCAATTCTTTATTAAAACCGCTGATCAGGGTTGAACCCGGGTCAGACTCGATGATGTACCACATTTCGGTTTTACCAAATGAATTATGGCGTTTTTTTGCCAACTCATCATCAGGGTGTACCTGTATCGACAGATCCTCGTTAGCATCAATAAACTTAACCAACAACGGGAAGATGTTACCAAAGTGTTTGTAAACCTTTTCGCCTACCAGATCGGCACCATATTGCTCCAGCAGATCGGCTAACGATTCGCCATCCAGCGCGCCACCGTTAACTATGGAAACATCGCTTTTTACGCCTGATATTTCCCAGGTTTCGCCGCAATTAGGCAGGTTACCAAAATCTTTACCCAGGTAGGTTTTTATTTTGTGGCCGCCCCAGATTTTATCTTTATAGATGGTTTTAAATTTTAAAGGATAGAGTGCTGTAGACATGATAGAATTAACTTGTTTTGTAACAACAAAGTTAACCAAAATATCTAAAAGCCGAATTCTGTATTTAGTTCACATTTTTTTTGATGGTGAAGTAATGCACCTTATCAAACGGGTAGTTTACCCCGTTGTAAGTAAACGTTGTAAACCATTGCGTAGATGTACATTCAGATACATTATCAAAAGTGGTTCTGATCTCATCAGTTTCTGTTGCCGAAAGACGTAGTTTATAATCAGGCGCATGGTTATCAATATACATGGCAAGCCTTATGCGCGTTGTATCGCTGCCGGCATAGTACTTACCTGCCCTTACAACAGTAACTTTTGCCGGGTTTAAAGTTTTAATTACCGTGGTATCATAGTAGCCGGGGGTAGCCGGGTTTAACAGATCGCGATCCTGGTTATCTCTAAATTGCAACACTACCGGGTTGGGCGGTATACCAGCAATTCTTTTAATATCGCAGCCGTTATCCTTACAAGCCGTAAATAGCAAACTTATCAGCGCTGCCAATACTAAGTAACTTTTTTTCATAGGTAAGATTTAATTATGATAGTTTAAGATGATAGTTTTTCTGGGGTGTTAGTTCAATGGCTTTGGTAACACAAAGTGGTATCAGGCTTATTTCACTATCACATAAAAGTCAGCACTTGTTTGCTGTTTGGCAACGCCATTGTAGGTTAGCGAAGTTAAGGTAAACGGCGAACACGCGTCGGCTTGTGTAAACTTGGTAATAATTTCATCCGTTACCGTGGGCGACAGTTTAAAGTTAAATGTGCCGGTGCCCTGGTCCCACAAACCTAATCGTACGTGATTATTGTTACCGGGATACGGGGTATTGGTACCAGCCGAAATAATTTTCATACTTCTTTGATTAGCAGTTTTAATATAGGTTGTATCAAAAAAGCCCGGTGTGGCGCTATTAAACATATCGCGGCCCTGGCTGTCAACAAATTCGAAGTAGGTGTAAGGTGGTTTGCCCGTTAGTGGCATTTTAGGACATTCGGCTTTCTCGTTTTTACAGGCGTTAAATGATAATGCCACAAAGACTAATAAAAGGAAGACGTTTTGTAGTTTTTCCATGCTATAGGTTTATGTTGATTAGTTTAGTTTAACTATAAAGTAGTTACGGGCCGATTGAGGAAAAACGACGTAGTTATAACTAAAAGATGTTATTTCAGTAGTACAGCCACTTGGCTTCCCTGTCATCTGTATTTCGGCAGTAAGGTTGTTATCCAACTTTAACTGGTACGAACCCGATGGTTGAAGTATCAAACGTATCCGGTCAATATTCCCTACCGAATTCCAATTCACATTTTTAGGCACAACCCTAACGTGACCATTATTTAGGGTTTTTATTTTCAATGTATCATAATGGCCTGGGGTAGCGGGATCAAGTAAATCGCGGTCCTGGCTGTCGCGAATTTCTATGATAGGTTGTGGCGGAAAATAACATAAACGTCGCTCTTCATCGTCTACATCATTTTCTTTCTTTTTACACGAAAACAGTACAACAGTAAGTGTGAGGCATAGTAAACAAGTGTAGATGATAGTTTTTTTCATGAGGTTAGGTTTTAAGGTTAAGTTTTAGGCGTTGCGCCTTTATTATATAATACGGGCAGCCTATTAAAAGCGCTACAAGCAATCAACAATAAAAATAAAACAAAAAGCCCCCCGAATTTCGAAGGGCTTTGTTAAATTATGTTAAAAGCAATTACTTACCCAATTTAGCTTTCAGGTTCTCATCAATTGCTTCCAAAAACTCTTCGGTATATAGGAAATCCACACCGTGTTGTACTTTTGGTTTTATGGTAATAGCCAAATCCTTGGTCATTTTACCGCTTTCTACAGTTTCTATACAAACCTGCTCTAATGTATGGCAAAAATCTATCAGCTCCTGGTTACCATCCAGTTTACCACGAAACTCTAAACCACGTGTCCATGCGAAGATAGACGCGATAGGGTTGGTAGAAGTTGGGCGACCGGCCTGGTGCTCGCGGTAGTGACGGGTTACAGTACCGTGTGCAGCCTCAGCTTCCATTACGGTGCCATCAGGTGTAACCAACGTTGAGGTCATTAAACCCAATGAACCGAAACCTTGCGCAACGGTGTCTGATTGTACGTCGCCATCATAGTTTTTACAAGCCCAAACAAAGTTACCGTTCCATTTAAGAGCCGAAGCAACCATGTCGTCGATCAAACGGTGTTCGTAAACAATTCCTTTTTCGTCAAACTTAGCTTTGTAGTCGCTTTGGAAGATCTCTTCAAAAATATCTTTAAAACGGCCATCGTATTTTTTCAAGATGGTGTTTTTGGTTGATAAGTATAAAGGCCAGCCTTTCATTAAAGCCTGGTTAAAGCATGAATGTGCAAAACCACGGATAGACTCATCGGTATTGTACATGGTTAAAGCCACACCATCACCTTTAAAGTTAAATACTTCGTATGATTGGGTTTCGCCGCCATCTTCCGGAGTGAAGGTTACGGTTAATTTACCTTTGCCTTTGGTTAAAAAGTCGGTAGCGCGGTATTGGTCGCCAAAAGCGTGACGGCCGATGCAGATAGGCGCTGTCCAGTTTGGTACCAAACGCGGCACATTGCTCATTACAATAGGTTCGCGGAAAACGGTACCGTCAAGTATGTTACGGATAGTTCCGTTTGGCGATTTCCACATTTGTTTCAAGCCAAACTCTTCAACGCGTGCTTCGTCGGGCGTAATGGTGGCACATTTAATGCCTACACCATATTGCTTTATCGCGTTAGCGGCATCAATAGTTACCTGGTCATTAGTTTCGTCACGATACTCCAAACCCAGATCATAATACTTAATATCAAGATCTAAATACGGAACGATCAGTTTATCTTTAATGAATTTCCAGATAATGCGGGTCATTTCATCGCCATCCAGTTCAACTACCGGATTATTTACTTTAATTTTTGACATACCAGATGTGTTATTTTTTTATCAATGGCTCCAAAGATATAAAATAGTGTTTATCAATAATTAAACGGAAGTGTAAAATAGTGGTTAATTTTAAATAATTTAGATGCCTGAAAGTTTGTAAACAATTTTCTTATTAATTTAACCGGATGAGGAGACCTTTACTATTAATGCTGTTGCTTTGCGCCCTGATAACCGGTTGCAAAAAAAGCGCTACCCAGCAGTCTGCCGAGGTTACCATAGTGGGTAAATGGTATATTAAAACTGTAATAAATACAGGCGGCCCCAACCAGGGTACGTTTACCAACTTTACCAGCCAGGATACTTACGTTTTTGGCACTGATAATATGGTGAACATATCAAACTCCGCACAAGGCATAACCGCCAATATGGGCTACACTTACAGCGGCGATAAAGTGGTCATCAGCAATTCGGACAGGGCTGATACCTACCTGGTAACCAAGCTAACTATCGATAGCCTGGTAATGCGTAATACCTTATCAACAGTGTTTGGCCAACCGGTTACGAGCAATAACACACCTACATTTAAACTTTCCCGCAAATAAAATGATGACCCGCTTTATAAAAAACTGTACTTTAATATTAGTTATGTGCCTGGCGGCATTCTCTGCCAAAGCGCAACGCGGTTATGACTTTGCCCAGTATGATCTTGGCGTAGGTATTGGCTTTAATAAAGTATACAGCGATGCGCAAACTTTTACCAATACTAAAAGCGCGCATTTAACCTTCACCTACAATACAACGCCGTTTGTTAACTATGTTATTGAACTGCAAACCGGCAACCTGCAAGGTGGCGACTCGGTACTAACCAGCACCGGCCGCCAGTTTAACAACCAGTACACTGCCGTGATGTTTAAAGGCCAGTTACAACTGGGCGAAATTTTGGATTATGCCGACGGTGGCGTATCAAACGCTTTAAAAAACCTGTACTTTTCAACGGGCGTGGGTTTTTCTATAAACAAAATGAAGTATGCTTCAAGGTATTCACAACAGGTGGCCGGTTTTTATACCCCGGGGCGTGATAACTCTACCGAAATACTGATACCCGCCCGCGTTGGCTACGAGCTTAAGTTTTTTAACAAGTATGATCAGCCTAGTTTTAAAATAGACCTGGCTTACCAACACAACTTTATGCTGGGCGACGCGCTTGACGGCTATGAAGTGGGCAAACAAAAAGACTCGTTTAGCCAGATCACCCTCGGCCTTAAATTCGCTATTGGCGGTATTACCTCGTATCGTAAACAGATCTCATACTAATTTTTATCTGCCGGATGCGTTTTTAATTTTTTGGCAAGGTTTTTACTGTATTATACCAACACAAATACAGTAAACCATGAACAACGATATTTTTAAAAACGAAGAAAACGACAGGGACCGCACCTTGCGCGATGACCTGGGCGAAACTACCAACCACGATCAGCTGCGCTTTAATAAGGACGATAATAGTTTTGAGTACGATGTACGAAGCGATGACCCGGATTATGATCATCCCGACCCCTATAATACCGCGCAACCCAACGGTGCCGATATGAACTCAACCTACGACGAGGCTAACCCCTACGACGCGGCAGACGAGTATATCCCCAACGAAAACCTGGAAACCGATGCCGGAAACCTGGGCATGCATGTAGGCGATGAAGACGATATACTGGGCGTTGACCCTATTGACGAAGACCTGGCACACACACCCGAAGACGACCGAGATGACCTGGACGAAGAAGGCTATCCTAAAAACGATACACCCCCAATTGTGTAGACCATTAATATAGAAGAGCGCCCTGTGAAAACGGGGCGTTTTTTATTTAATGAAAACTACCTGGTAGGCCTTAGCCGCTTTTTGGCCCTGGTACATCACCGAGTCGCGGTCAATAGCCACCCAGGTCATTGATTTATCGTTGAGCGCGGTTATCCGAACCGGGGTATTAGCGCTGCGGCCAAATGGATCGGCTTGTAGTTTTATCAGTAGTACGTTATAATCAAGGTTAAGCTCATAAGTCCCGTTAGCAGCGGGAAAGCCGGCTATTGATATATTTTTTTGCCTCTCATTTAAAGTAACTATCGAAAACTTATCCGGCACCGCCGTACCCGATACTACAATATCATTTTTATCAAAATACTGTTCGGCGGTATAGGCAACCACCCATGGGCCATTTAAGTAAGCGTTGTTTATTTGCCTGCCGTTAATTATAGTTCCTAGAACGGTTTGGCCATTCTCTACCCCAAGGCCGGGCGGTACTACAACAGGGTCCAGCTTGCAGGAGCTTAGCATAGCTATAACAACCCAAAAAAGTATCGGCAATTTATATTTGTTCACGCAGGGACAATAAGCACTTGGATGACAAATATAGCGCAAAAAAGTTTTTACTTGGTGAAGGTTCCTGCCTGCCAGCGCCAATCTTAATTAATCAAAATCAAGGTTAAAACGCTTACGCAGCTCGGCCAGTTGCGGGTTTTTATTGGCCATGTACTGAAACTTTTCAATACTGGTATAAGGGCGTTTGGCAGCCACCTGCTTATCAATACGGGTATCAACCTGCAAACTAAAGTTTTTAAGCGCGGTGCGCATATGGTTTAAAAACGGTGGCTTTTCGTCTCTAAACAGGTCTTCCTGCACCTTGGTAGCTACAACTACCTCAAAATCATACGGGCGCAGCATTACGGGGGCATCGCCGTTAAAAACCGGGAGCAGGTTCATTTTACCTTCGGCCTTAACACGTGCGGCATAAATATGCCATTCGCGCAAAAAATCGTCCATGGTAAAAGGTTCGTTAGCATCGCCTTTTAAGTAGGGGTCTACTTCCTCTTGAGGGCCCGCGTCTGTATCGGTCAGGTTTTTTAGCGATGGTATTAACGTACTTGTAGTGCTGGCATTAGGTATAAAAACCTTAGGCTTTTCGGCTACAGGCGCTGCAGCTGCAGTAGCGTTTAATGATGGCGTAGCCGGAGCTTTAGTTTGTGGCGCAGGCGCAGGTGTTTCAGTTTTTGGCGGGGCCTGATAAGTAGCCGGTGTATCACTTAAAACAGACGGCTCATTGTTAATGGCAGCCGGTTTTTGAGGCGCTATTGCTGAGGTATCAGGTTTTTTTTTTAGCTGCCCGCTCTCGTCAGACATTCCCATTGGCGAACTCGCCATATTAAACACCGAGGGCAGATGACACATTTTTAGCAGCGCCAGCTCAACCTGTAAGCGCTGGTTTTTGCTCAACTTATAGTTCAGATCGCACTGGTTGCTGATATTCATGGCCGATAACAGGAACGACACACTGGCCGCGCCCGACTGCTGTAAATACTTATTTCTTATCCCCTCGCTCACTTCAAGCAACTTCACTGTAGCCTGATCTTTCACCACCAACAGGTTGCGGAAGTGTTCAGACAATCCCGAAGTGAAATGGGCCCCGTCAAAACCCTTGCTCAGTATCTCGTCAAAAAGCAACAGCGTTTTGGCGGTATCTTCCTGCAGCAGGGCCTCGGTTATGTTAAAGTAGTAATCGTAATCTAAAATATTAAGGTTATCTATTACCGAGCGATAGGTAACGTTAGCGTCGCTAAAACTTACGATCTGGTCAAACATCGACAGCGCATCGCGCAAACCGCCATCCGCCTTTTGGGCGATGATGTGCAGGCCGTCGGTCTCGTAAGTGATGTTTTCCTTTCCGGCGATGGATGCCAGGTGCGCAGCCATATCCTCAACCTTAATGCGGTTAAAATCAAATATCTGGCAGCGCGAAAGTATGGTTGGTAGTATTTTATGCTTCTCCGTAGTAGCCAGTATAAAAATGGCGTAACGGGGCGGTTCTTCCAGCGTTTTCAGGAAGGCGTTAAACGCCGCCTGCGATAGCATGTGCACCTCATCAATAATATACACTTTATATTGGGCACCTTGCGGCGGTATACGCACCTGCTCTATCAGGCTGCGGATATCATCAACCGAGTTGTTGGATGCCGCGTCAAGTTCATGCACGTTAAACGAATTACCGTTTTGAAAAGCGACGCATGATGGACAAGTACCGCAAGCTTCGCCGTTAGGCTGCAAATCGGTACAATTTATGGTTTTGGCCAAAATACGCGCGCAGGTGGTTTTGCCCACTCCACGCGGTCCGCAGAATAAAAATGCCTGCGCCAGCTGATTATTTTTAATAGCGTTTTTTAGGGTGTTGGTTATATGTTGCTGACCAACAACGCTTTCAAAAGTAACCGGGCGATATTTACGTGCCGAAACAATAAAATTATCCACAGCTACTAAGGTAACAACATTTTACACTTCTGGAAAGTGGGTTTTGGGATTGTGGAGAAATTGGGGGATTAGGCCCGGGCTTACAGAAAGATAGGAAGACTTACGAAGTTTTAAAAACTTCGTAAGCCTATGGCCTCCCCTCGGTCCGTGCCTACAAGCAACGGGGATTTATGCTATTGCAACTCTTCTTCCGGCAGATGATCATCATCCGGGTCAGGGTTAGTCAAATCGTACTCGTCGTTAAAATCATCGGCGCCCGGCTCGTTCACGTCATCATCAACGCGTATGGCATTCAGGTCGTCCATATCGGCAGCTTCGTCATCAAAATCTTCGTCCTCTTCATCATACTCAAAATCATCCTCATCCTCTTCGGTCTCTTCCTCTAAGGCATCAAAATCATCCTCAGGGTGCTGAAAGTAGATGTTGTCATACATAAAGCTAATTTGCTCGGTGTTTTGGCGGTCCTCAATAAAAAGCATAGCGGTAATGGTTATTTGTTAATATTAGTGACAATCAAACCTACCTATATGTTTTATGCTAAAGGTTAATAACGCGTTTTATTTTTGTTAAGAAGACGGGCTATCCGTTACGCCAATATCAATCGTTCAGCACCTGGGGTGCAGTTTTTTTGGGGATGGTTATTTTCCCTACAATATCGGGTGCAAAATACTTTAGTTTGGCATCGTCCATGTTTCCCATATCCAGGAAATACCAATTTGCACCTTTGTTAAAACTTACGGCCAATAAAGAGGATGTGTTTTGCACCTTTGTTCCGTTAACAGTCACTATCACTTTTTGAGGAACCAGTGCATACAGGTTATTGCCGGCAGTAATTATTTTGCCGGGTTCGCCAATTTCGCCCCCAACTATCCCGCCCCCCGAAGCTTTCATTTGTTCAAGACCATTTTTTATCACACCCGCCATTTTTTCGGCACCGCCCATAGCCGTAACCAATTTGGGGTGGCTGTATTTAATTAGTGTTGCATAATCTCCGGCAATAGTAGCTTTAATCATTTTCTCTGCATCCTGTTTAATTTTAACAGCATGCTGCGCCACGGCGTTCATCGCAAACAGTAAAACCAGTAAAGTTATCTTTATATATTTCATCATAAAAACGGGCTTGTTAAAGTCCTCTCTCAAAAGTAATATTTAAAACGGGCCTGCCACCTAAAATTTAACTCAAATTATTCTCAAAATCAGTTTGATATATACAAACTTATACCTACATTTGCAGCCCCGAATTGTCGGGTTAAATAATTAAAAACAAAGCAATAACAATGCAACAGTACGAAATCGTGATCGTTCTAACCCCGTTGTTATCAGAAGAAACTGCTAAAGAGGCAATAGCCAAATACAGCAAAACTCTTACTGATGGCGGAGCCGAAATTGTCCAGGAGGATAATTGGGGTTTGAGAAAATTAGCGTACCCAATTCAAAAGAAAACTACAGGGTACTATCACTTAACTGAATTTAAGGCTCCAGGTGATTTAATTAACAAATTGGAAGTCGAGTTAAGACGCGATGAGCGTGTATTGCGTTTCCTAACCATTGCGTTAGACAAACATGCCGTAGCTTACAACGACAAAAAACGTAGCGGTGCTTTCAACAAAAAGCCTGCAGCTAAAGTGGAGGAAGCAAACTAATGGCAAACGACCAAATTAAATACGTAACTGCCCCTAAAGTAGAGGACAACCGTAAAAAATACTGCCGTTTCAAAAAGAACGGTATTAAGTATATCGACTACAAAGACGCTAACTTTTTATTAAAGTTCATTAACGATCAAGGTAAAGTATTACCACGTCGTTTAACCGGTACTTCATTAAAGTTTCAGCGCAAAGTGGCTCAAGCTGTTAAACGCGCACGCCACATTGGTTTATTACCTTACGTTACAGATTCATTAAAATAAGGGGAGGTAAATACAATGGAAGTTATTTTAAAACAAGACATAAAAAACCTGGGCGATAAAGACGATGTAGTAACGGTAAAACCGGGCTACGGTCGTAACTTTTTATTCCCTAAAGGTTACGCTATTTTAGCTACCGAAAGCGCACGCAAAGTTTTGGCCGAAAACCTTAAACAAGCTGCTTTTAAACAAGAGAAAATACGTAAAGACGCTGACGCTATTGCTGCTAAATTAGAAGGTGTAAAACTTACTATTGGCGCTAAAGCTGGCGAAACCGGTAAAATTTTCGGTGCTATCAACACTATCCAAGTTGCTGATGCATTGAAAAAAGAAGGTTTTGAAGTTGATCGTCGTCGTATCACTTTTGACCAGGAGCCTAAATTTGTTGGTGATTACACCGCAATTGTTAACCTACACAAAGAGGTTAAGGTACAAGTTCCTTTTTCAGTAGTAGCTGAGTAATTTATTTGAATTTCGGATATCGAATTTTCGATTTCGGATTTATAAAAAGGTGTTGAGTTTTACTCGACACCTTTTTTGTTTTATATCAACTCCAGTCACTTCTCCCAACACGTCATTGCGAGGTACGAAGCAATCTCTACGTAAGCTAAGCCACCTTACTAGGCCCTTCACGCACATACCTTGCCCCGCTCTTCGCCGCGGAGGCGCATTTCTTTTGTCATAGCAACAAAAGAAACAAAAATGCCTAGTTGGC
>NZ_JCAWED010000003.1:0-307566 GCF_059690715.1 Mucilaginibacter sp. A3364 | reverse complement strand
GCCCTAAACAGGCTAGCTTAAGCCGCCTTAATGATTACAAAGGTAAAATATTATTTGCTTTACAACACAGAATCTTTTGGATTAAGACAAAAGTAACTAGCCCTTCCCGCGGCGATTGAGCGGGCCGATGTTGGCGGCTATAAAAGAAACAAATGTGGTGGACGATAAAAACGAAATCCCATGGCCAACAAAGCGCTAACTAATGCATATTAATATGCGCCGTAGCCTCATCACCGGCTTTAAACACGGTGATTCCTACACACATCTGATTAAGCGGATTGATCTCAAAGCCAATTCCCATATCCGCATCAGCATAAACATCCACTGTTTGCCCGTGCGTTTTGTACTGTCCCTTCTGCGTTAGCGTATAGTGCTTTTGCAGCGCAGCCAGGTCAAGGCCCGTATGCACGCTGTCGGCAGTTTTATACAAGGGCGATGTGACCAGTATTTTTTTAATGTGAAGAATATTTTCATCGCTGCCGCCCATGTTGCGCGTACCTAATATATTGGTTTGATAACTCGTGGTATCGCCATTAGCAAACCAGGTAAGCAAGGCGCTACCCATAGCGCCATCGCTGCGGTAGGGTTTGCCCAGGCGCTGTTCAACACTGTCCATATTACCGCCCAAAGCCATTTGGCCTATGCTTTTACCGGGGGTGATTAGCAAGGTATCAACCACCACAGGCTGTTGTGTTTCTGCCGCTGCCGATTCCTCATTTTTATTTTTTGGTTGACATGCGCCCAGGCACAGCAACAAAATTAGTATGGGATAATGCTTCATTTATTCATAACAAATAGATTGCTTATTTTGTTAGGCTGATAATGATAACACCCGGGCAAAAAGTAATACAGGCATGGTACAAGCAAAAAAGCTGGCACCAGTTTCCGTTTCAGCGCGAAATGGAGCAGGTTTACCTGGCGGGATATTCGGGTTTGCTGAATGCCCCAACGGGCAGCGGCAAAACCTTTGCCCTGTTTTTGCCTTTCCTGGCGGATTTTATTAACCGGCATCCCGACTATAAAACCCGCAAAAATAACGGTCTGCAAATGCTGTGGATAACGCCGCTGCGCGCGCTAACCAACGATATACGCAAAGCCATGCAGGAAGCCTGCGACGAGCTTGAACTACCCTGGAAAATTGCCACCCGCACCGGCGATACCTCCGCCGCCGAAAAAGCAGCCCTCAAAAAAAAGCTGCCCGAAGTACTGCTTACCACCCCCGAGAGCCTGCACCTGATGCTGGCCCAAAAGGAATATCCCAAGGTTTTTCAAAGTCTGCAGGTATTGGTGGTTGATGAATGGCATGAGTTGTTGGGGACTAAGAGGGGAGTGCAGGTGGAGTTGGGGGTTAGTAAGCTTAAAGCCCTGGCTGACCCCACCCCGGCCCTCCCTGAGGGGGAGGGAGTATTGAAGATCTGGGGTATAAGTGCCACCATCGGTAACCTGGAGCAAGCCGCCGAAGTGCTGCTTGGTAATGATTTTCCCGTGGAGCGCATAAAAATGGTACGCGCCAATGTGGATAAGAAACTGGTGATCAAATCCATTATTCCCGAGAATATTGAGAGTTATTCGTGGTCGGGGCATATTGGGTTGAAGCTGTTGCCGCAGGTGATGCAACTGGTGGCCAAAAGCCGCACTACATTGATATTTACCAACACGCGGTCGCAGTCGGAGATATGGTACCATGCCATATTGGATAATTACCCCGAGTATGCCGGCGTAATGGCCATGCACCATGGTTCGTTGGATAACGAGCTGCGTAACTGGGTAGAGGCGGCTTTACATGCCGAAGCTTTGAAAGTAGTGGTATGTACCTCAAGTTTAGATTTGGGGGTGGATTTTAGGCCGGTGGATACCGTGATACAAGTAGGCAGTCCCAAAGGCGTAGCGCGTTTTATGCAGCGTGCCGGCAGGAGCGGGCACCACCCGGGAGCTATATCCAAAGCCTATTTTGTGCCTACCCATTCGTTAGAATTACTGGAAGGCGCCGCCCTTAAACAAGCCATCAAACAAGGCATTTTTGAAAGCCGCGACCCGATGTTGCTGGCCATGGATGTGCTGATACAGTATATGGTCACACTCGCGGTTTCGGAAGGTTTTAGGGCCGATGAGCTTTTCCACGAAGTGAAAACAACTTACGCTTTCGCGGATATCACCAGGCCTGAGTTTAACCAACTGCTGGATTTTATTACCAACGGTGGCAAAACCCTGGCGCAGTACGATGAGTTTTTAAAGGTAGAGGTTGAGAACGGCTTATATAAAGTAAACAGCCGTCGCGTGGCTATGCGGCACCGCCTAAGCATCGGTACCATAACCAGCGAGCAAAGTATCCGTGTACGATGGCTGAGCGGCGGAAGCTTAGGTACGCTGGAAGAATCATTTGTTTCCAAACTTAAACCCGGCAATACCTTTTGGTTTGCAGGGCGGAGCCTGGAGTTTGTGCATATGAAAGAAATGAGCGCCTATGTCAAAAAATCAAACTCAAAAAAAGGACTGATACCCAGCTGGAACGGGGGGCGGATGCCGTTGTCATCGCAACTATCAGCTGTATTCCGCGATAAACTGGACGAAGTGGCCCACGGCATTGAGCAGGACGAAGAGGTAAAAGCATTAAAGCCGCTGTTCGATCTACAAAGCAAACTATCTCACCTGCCGCAAAGCCACGAGTTTTTGATCGAATCGTTCAAATCCCGGCAGGGGCATCATTTGCTGTTTTATCCTTTCGAAGGGCGCTTGGTGCACGAGGGTATGGCCTCATTATTAGCTTACCGTATATCCAAAATGCGTCCGGCCAGTTTTTCTATAGCTATGAATGATTACGGTTTTGAGCTGCTAACAGATGAGGATGTGCCTATTGAGGAAATATTGGAAGACGCCGATTTCTTCTCCATAGAGAACCTGTTGGATGATATCCAAAACAGTCTTAATGCTAATGAAATGGCCCGCCGGCGTTTCCGGGATATTGCGCATATTGGCGGATTGGTGTTTACGGGCTATCCCGGTCAGCAGGTAAAGAACAGGCATTTGCAGGCATCGTCGTCATTATTGTTCGAAGTATTTAGCGAGTACGAGCCGGATAACCTGTTGGTACGGCAAGCGTATAATGAAGCGTTGGCTTTTCAATTAGAAGAATTCCGCTTGAGGGCGGCGTTGACCAGAATAGGCAATCAAAGCATCATCCTCAAAACGGTGGAACGCCCAACCCCCTTTGCCTTCCCGATAATGGTTGACAGCCTGGGCCGCGAAAAATTCACCACCGAAAGCCTGGAAGACCGCATAGCCAAAATGGCCCGCCAATATGGCGCCGACGGGGTGGACGTTGCTGAAACCAAACGCGAGCGCCGGCCGGGTGTGATCAGGAAAAAAGGACTTTAATAATCCCCCTCTGCATCCACCGGCGGCATATAGGTTAAGCGTTTTTTGAAATACACATCCCAGCTGCGTTGTTGCACGCGATCCTGCATGTGGCGGGTGTCGGTTTCGTAGTTGTCGTTTAGTTGTTTGTATTTGGCGTCTATCCGGTCGAAGAGGGCCTGGGCCTGGCGGGCGTAGTTGGCATCAAAGCGGGTGCGGTTTATTTGGCGCAATACTTCCTGCTGCTGCATGTAAGCTATCGTGTAGTGACCCTGTTCGTGGTTCAAAATTTCATCCAGCATTTTGCGCGAAGTGATCTTTTGGTTATCCAGCCAGGAGCGGTCGCGGTTCATGGTGAGGGTAACGGTGGCCTGCAGGCGGTAATCATCGCGGCTTACGCGCTGCGCTTCGTAATGGAAGTTAATAGTGCAATTGGTATAAGCAACGTTACCAAACATCCGCGGCCGCGGTATGCCCTGAAAATCTGCCGATGTGAGCTGGCGATAAGCCTGAGCCGAAGCCTCGTTAATGCACATTACTACAAACGCAAGGGCAATAGCCACCCGCACAAATCCTCTTCCCATTAAAATCAGTAAAAAGTTAAACCTTATTTTTTCGGTTTGACTTTATCTGAGTCCAAAAGGTTTAAGGCCATTGTTTCTTTCATGGTACGCTGCATAGCGTCGGTTGAGCCATCCAGGAATATCACGTTGCCTTCCGAGTTTTCGGCGAAGTGCTTGATCGATTCCGTCCACATGGTGAACAAGATAACTGAAGTATCCATGTGCGCCTGCTCCATCTCTTTGGCGGCAAGGCTCATACCTTTGGCCACCTCCTGGCGGAACAGCGCCACACCCTGCCCGCGCAGCTGCGATGCCTGACGCTCGGCCTCTGCCGAAATTTTGATGGCATTACCTTCTGCCTCGGCAGCTTTAGTTTTGGTGATCAATAAAGCCTGGCCTTCGTTTTCGGCGGCGGCTTTTAAGTTGTTGGAGGCCACTACCTGGCTCATTGATTTCATGATCACATCATCAAATGTAATATCATTTAATTGCAGATCCTGCAGGTGGTAGCCCCAGCCCTCCAGTATATTATCCAGTTGTTCTTTTACATGTTCGGTGATCTCGCGGCGTAGTATTAAAACTTCCGACTGGCGTTTGGTGGCCACATAAGCACGGATAGAACCTTCAACCGTGCGTATCAAGGCCTGCATCAGGTTGCGCTCGTCCACAAACTTAAAGGCAACGTTTTTGATAGTTTCTTCCTGTTGATCCAGTACCGAGTACAGCAGCATGGCCTTAAAGTAAACATTGGCCTGATCGCCGGTTACGGCTTGAAATTCCAGCTCGACAGAGCGGTTCTGGATGGATATTTTGGAGTAGATACTTTCTATCAACGGAATTTTAAAATTCAATCCCGGGGTTAGTATACGGCGGTATTTGCCGAATATCGTGATCACCGCTATGGTGCCCTGTTTTACAGTCACAAACGACGAAAAAACGACAATCAGCAGGAAAAATAAAACAACGTAGGTGACGATTTGTGCAGGCATAGCTATGGTTTTTTTGGTAAACTAAGATAGTGGAATTATTGGAGTGTTATTTGTTTTTATAAAATATATCAACATGCACAACAATGAACGTTAAACGAACTTTCGGAACTATTTTAACTATCCTGGGTATCATCGGCTTGATCTATACCGGTGTGAGCATCATCCAGCATTCGGGCACCATAACCACCTTGTCGGTTATCGGTATTATCTCGGTCATCTTCTTTTTTACCGGCATTGGCCTGGTAAAAAACACTAAGGACGAAGCCTAATTAGCTGCCGCCACTTCGCCTATATCACTTATTTTTAAGGCTGAGTTAGGCAGGTCGGTTTCGGTTAGCCATTTTATACGTCGCGCGGCGCGGTGCAGGGTATCCAGCCTTAATCCCGCCGGGCGGCTTTGCCTGTACGAGTGGATGCGCGCGCTCAAAAACTCGCCTTTGCGGTTTACGTTTACTTTAAGCAGGGGTGCCAGGCCGCACACGCCTTCCACGTTAACACTCCGGTAAGTTAAAAAGTTACCCAGGCTGTAGGCTACCAAACGGTTTTTATACAACTCCATCGCCCTTGTAACATGCGGCCCGTGCCCAAATACCAGGTCGGCACCGGCATCAATGGCATTATGGGCAAAGGCATATACATCGCCACGGCGTTCGCTAAAATGGCTTTCTTCCTTAAATGGGATGTGCTCGCAGGCCGAACCTTCGGCCCCACCATGAAATGATACGATCACTACATCGCATTCCTGTTTTAAGGCCCAGATGATCTTGGCCGCCCCGTTCAGGTCGCGTATGGAAACCGTGTTGGCATTTGGGGCGAAGGCGCAAAAACCATATTTAATACCTTTCACCTCAAATATTTTGGTAGGCGCGGTTTGCAGGCCTGCATAGTGTATACCCAGGCTATCCAGTACACGGGTAGTGCTTTCCCGGCCCTTCAAACCAAAATCGCCGATGTGGTTGTTGGCAACGCTTACTATATCAAAGCCGGTGTTTTTCAATATCCCGCCATATTGTTCGGGCATCCTGAACAGGTAGGCTTTGCTTTTTAAATGCAGTTTAAAGTCGGCCGGCTTGCCGCCATTTAGTAAAGTGCCTTCCAGGTTGCCAAAGGTTATGTCGGCGCTTTTTAGTTCCTGTTCGGCAGGTTTAAAGCTGTTCACGGCGCTATCGGGCGGCAGGGTGGTATTGTTAGGGTATGATGTGCCCAGCATCATATCGCCTACGGCAGCTATACAAATGCTATCGGGCGGGGTGGTGGGCTGTGGTGCTACGGCTACTGTTTTTGCCGGCACTTTTGGCGCAGGCGTTTCAACAGCCATTTGCTTCTCCTGGCAGGCGGCCAGCAGCAGGCATACTATTATTAATAAGATATTAGGTTTATAAGGGTATTGCATGGGGCAAAAAAAATCCTTTCAAAAATATGAAAGGATCGTATTTTATCAATAGGGCGCTTTAACTATTCGGGTTTTTCCTCAAATACGTCTTCTTCACTACCTAATAAGTCTTTTTTAAATGCTGCCAGTACACGGCCGCCTTTGTAAAAATAACGGCTGTAATAGTTATCATCAAGGCTGCTCACTTTTACACCACCCGACGCAGCGTGTGCGAAACGGTTATTGCCTAAATAAATACCTACGTGTGATATGCTGCGGCTGTGTATTTTAAAGAAAACCAGGTCGCCTTCTTTCAGCTCGGTTTTTTTAACAGGGCTTACCATGCTAAAAATATCACGCGAGTTACGTTTAATATCTAAATTGAAAACCTGGCTGTACAACTGTTTGGTGAAACCTGAGCAATCAATACCTTTTTTGCTACCACCGCCAAAACGGTAAGGGGTACCCACCCACTCGTAAACAAAATTGAAAAGTTTCATGTTTGAGGTTGCCGAAACTGCAACACCCATAATTTGCGACAGGTAACTCTTTGCTAAACTTTCCTCTTCCTCCTGTGGCGCAGCGGCTTGAGTTGGAACAGTTTTTGTTTGGGCCGCGGCGGCTAAAACGCTGAAAGTTAATGCAATGGCCAGTACTGTTTTCTTCATTTATTCCTCGTTTCTTTTGTTTGCTTAGCGATCTATGTTCGCTAAATAGTACATTATCAATAAGGTTGGATACAAAACTATCCAATAAATCCTTAAAACCAAACATTATAACGGATTTTATTTCAGAAAGTTTCTTTCCACGAATGTTAATTATTGAGTGGATGAGTGAATTTCAAATTTGTCAATTGCGAGGAGGAACGACGAAGCAATCTCCGTGGATAGGTGGCAAATAGCTTAGGTGAACTGTTATGGCGCAAGGCTTAGCAGGCTGGCCGTGCAATGGCCTGACTTGTGCCTACTTAGCCAGTGGGTTAGGCCCTTCACGCACGTACCTTGCCCCGCTCCATAGCCGCGGAGGCGTTTTACTTTTTTTAGCTTGATCCAAAAAAAGTAACAAAAAAAGATCAAGCCAGGCTGATCGCTGCCACTTCACAGGCCAGACTCCCGGCCGCGCACCCTGGCAGGCCTTTGCGCTCTTTTTTTAACATTCCTCACCACGCGTCATTGCGAGGAACGAAGCAATCTCTACATAGGACAGAGAATCTACGGTACGCATTGTTAACAACAGCAAGGGCTTGGAGAATTTTACTCGTTTCTTTTAATGTAAATCGCTTTAAGAATATTTACTAAATTATCATCAAACTTTTCAAGGTCAGGTTCGTGATAAAAAGGATTTTCTGTAGTGACTTTCAAGTTCCTTTCAGAATTAGCCATTTTAACCAAACACCTTTTTATAAGTTTTGCATTTCCTAAAGCATATGCAATTTTTATTGCACCTGATAGCGATAGATGGTTGGTCATTTCATTTTTAAGATAGTGGATGTTGGCAAGACTGTTTTTATAAAGTCGTAGGAAAAAGAAACCTAGTCTTGTTATAGAATATGCAAAAAAGATTTTAAGAATGAATTCTTGTAAATGGGAGGTGACTTTAGCTGAACTGCTTAAAGGCGTTAAACATGTGGTTACGATATATATTGCCACTCCGGTGCAGAATACGCCGACAGTTAAATAAATAATAGAATTCCGGTTTGTCCTATCAATATAGAATTCGGTTGAATCAATTATTTTTTGAGTTTGATGAGAAATTACAGATTCAACACTGCTTGTGTTATTCTGTACTGAGCCGCGGGTTAATTTTCTAGCTGCGACAGTCCTATTTGAGTTCATTTTATGTGCGCATTGTAATAGAGATTATTGTTTTTGCTTCCTAATTTTTATTGTTAATTATTCGAGAAATTGATTTTTTATGTTGCTTTCATATGTTAAATATTTAGTTAATCGTTAGTTTAGTATTAAAAGATTATAGTACTTGTACAAAGCAAATTCACTAGCATTGTATTATTATATAGCAAAGTTAATCCATAAAAACAAGCGAAAAAAGTGCTATTTTTTGATAGAGATTATAATCGCTCCTGAGTATCGTTTTAGTATTGATAGTCTTTGTATGATTGCTTTTTTCTAGTAATGCAGGTTTCCCGCGTTAACGATTGCAGCGGATACCAGCCTTTGCGCCTAAGGCCTGCAGGCGTATGAGCGGAAAGCGTGGGCCGCAGGCAACGCCCTGATTACTCCCCTGAAGGAGCATGATTAGCATATACCTACTTTATTAAAGCTTTAATGAATAAGATAACTCCGACTATGACCAAGACCGGACAGCTTGTGAATAAAATAGAATTAAATAAAACCCCTAAATTAACGATGCCTCCCCACGAAATAAATCCGAAAACATACCCTAATACTATGCAAGCGATAGCTATAAGTATTTGCCGGGCTCTTTTCATAATTTTAAATAATTGAATTACTAATGTAGTGAAATCTACATGTTAGTTCGGCCAGGGGATTACAAATCCCCAACTCGCAAGTCCGGGATCAAAGATCCGGACTAACATTCACATTACCCCATCCTCTAATCCCTTTCTAACAACTCCACCCCAAACAGCCCTACCAACTAATCTCCAACCCCTAATCTTGAATACTTTTACAACCTCACCACATAAAAGTTGATAACAAATTCATTGCAGTTTCGATAATTAGGGATATATAATTAGATTTGCGCTCTACAAAAAACAGATCGTTTACAAATGAGTGCAATTGAAATAACCAAAGACACCTATTTAATGTGGTACGAGGCTATGCTTTTGATGCGTAAATTCGAAGAGAAAGCCGGCCAGTTATACGGACAACAAAAAATAAGGGGCTTTTGCCACTTGTATATAGGCCAGGAGGCTGTATTAGCCGGCGCCATGTCGGTATTGAAAAAAGGCGACAGCATGATCACCGCATATCGTGATCACGCGCATGCTATAGCACAGGGCGTAAGCTCGAACGCTATCATGGCCGAATTATATGGTAAAGCTACCGGCTGCTCAAAAGGCAAAGGTGGTTCAATGCACATGTTTAGCAAAGAGCATCATTTTTATGGTGGCCACGGTATTGTTGGCGGCCAGATTCCTTTGGGTGCAGGTGTTGCTTTTGCCGAAAAATTTAAAGGCACCGACTTTTTAAACGTTGCCTACATGGGCGATGGCGCGGTACGCCAGGGCGCTTTGAACGAGACCTTTAACATGGCCGCGTTATGGAAACTGCCTGTAATTTTTATTTGCGAAAACAATGGTTACGCTATGGGTACATCTGTAGCGCGTACAACTATACAAACTGATATTTATAAACTGGGCCTTCCGTACGGCATCCCTTCATCGGCTGTTGATGGTATGGACCCTGTTGCGGTACACAACGCTATGGACGAGGCCGCGCAGCGTGCACGCGCCGGCGAAGGACCGACCTTCCTGGAGATGCGTACTTACCGTTACAAAGGTCACTCGATGAGTGATCCGCAGAAATACCGTACCAAAGAAGAGTTGGAAAGCTACAAAGCTAAAGACCCTATTGAAGTGGTAAAACAAGCGATTACAAAAAATGGTTATGCTGATGAGAAATGGTTTGAGGAGATTGAAGGTCGCGTTAAGGCTGAGGTTGATGAGTCGGTAAAATTTGCTGAGGAATCACCATGGCCGGAAGCATCAGAACTTTATACTGATGTATACGTGCAGCAGGATTATCCTTATATAATGGACTAGTTAGTCTGAAGTCTTTAGTCGGGAGTCTTAAGTCGGAATGATTGATAGACGCCAGGCGCGGGACTTCGGATTTTGATTAAATAAAAAAAATGAAGTTTTAAGTATCCGATAAAGACTTTGGACTCAAGACTTCAGACTCAGGACTAAAAAAATATTCATCCTAAATATATGGCCGAAGTAGTTAAAATGCCTAAAATGAGCGACACCATGACTGAAGGTGTGCTGGCTAAATGGCATAAAAAAGTTGGTGATAAAGTTAAATCGGGCGATGTATTGGCCGAGATTGAGACTGATAAAGCCACGATGGATTTTGAATCGTACCAGGACGGCGTTTTGCTGTACATTGGTATTGAAGAGGGTAAAGCTGCCCCGGTTGACGCTGTTATTGCCGTTTTAGGTAAAGAGGGCGAAGACTACAAAGCTGCTTTAGACGGTGAAGGCGCTGCCCCGGCTGCTGCTCCTGCTAAAGAAGAGAAGAAAGAAGAAAAACCTGCTGCCGCTGCTGATAAAGCACCTGCCGCAACACCTGCACCTGCCGCTAAGGTTGACCTGTCAAGCATCCCGGCTACGGTAATACGTATGCCCGCTTTGAGCGATACCATGACCGAAGGTGTTATTAATAAATGGAACTTTAAAGTTGGCGATAAAGTAAAAAGCGATGATTCACTGGCGGATGTGGAAACCGATAAGGCTACCATGGAAGTTGTGGGTTACGAAGAAGGTACTTTATTATACATAGGCCCTAAAGAAGGCGAAGCTGCACCGGTACACGGTATTATAGCTATTGTTGGTAAAGAGGGTACAGATATTACACCTTTACTGCAAGGTGATGGCGATGCTCCGGCTGCTGCTGCGCCTGCTGCTAAAGAAGAGGCTGCACCTGCCGCCGAAGCTGCTCCTGCACAGGAAGCCGCCCAAGCCGGTAGCGACGACAGCCGTGTTAAAGCATCGCCTTTGGCACGCAAAATTGCTAAAGACAAAGGTATCGACCTTAATGCCGTTAAAGGCAGCGCCGAAGGTGGCCGCATTGTGAAAAAAGATATTGAGGACTTTAAAGGTGGTGCTGCACCTGCCGCGGCTCCGGCTGCTGCTGCCAGCGCTCCGGCAAAAGATGCTGCGCCTGCTGCTGCCGCGCCTGCAAAAGCGCCTGTGGTATTGCCAAGCATTGTTGGCGAAGAGAAATTTAGCGAACGCCCGGTTACCCAAATGCGTAAAGCTATTGGCAGACGCCTGAGCGAGAGCTTATTTACCGCGCCGCACTTCTATGTTACCATGTCTA
Organism: Mucilaginibacter sp. A3364; assembly: GCF_059690715.1. Lineage (NCBI taxonomy): Bacteria > Pseudomonadati > Bacteroidota > Sphingobacteriia > Sphingobacteriales > Sphingobacteriaceae > Mucilaginibacter > Mucilaginibacter sp. A3364. The sequence goes on along the minus strand of NZ_JCAWED010000003.1, from coordinate 296,264 downwards.
TAGATATGGATCAGGCTATTGCTGCCCGTAACAAAATTAACGAGGTAGCTCCTGTTAAAATATCATTTAATGATTTTGTGGTGAAGGCAGTTGCTATTGCATTGCGCCAGCATCCAACCATTAACTCTGCATGGCAGGGCGATACCATCCGCACCAACGAGCACGTGCATATTGGCGTTGCCGTAGCGGTTGATGAGGGCCTGTTGGTACCGGTAATTAAATTTGCCGATAGCAAATCATTAAGCCACCTGAGTGTTGAGGTTAAAGAGTTCGCTCAAAAATCAAAAGCCAAAAAACTACAGCCTAACGAAATGGAAGGCTCAACCTTCACCATATCAAACTTAGGTATGTTTGGTGTTGACGAGTTTACAGCTATCATTAACACCCCTAACGCATGTATTTTAGCGGTTAGCGGTATACAAGCCGTACCGGTTGTTAAAAACGGCGCGGTAGTACCGGGCAACGTAATGAAAGTTACCCTAAGCTCAGATCACCGCGTGGTTGACGGCGCAAGCGCTGCCGCCTTCCTGCAAACTTTGAAGCAATTGCTTGAGGAGCCGGTGAGGCTGTTGATATAGTCATTGGGTCATTGGTCATTAAGTCATTTTTGATTTGCTGACTTTAGAATAAATAAAGAGCGGTGAGCCTGTGGGTTCGGCCGCTCTTTTTATATGGGGTGTTTTTTTTGGGGAGATATGGCTGGTAGGAATATGTGCGACTGCCAACTAAAAACGCCCACTAATTTTGTTACGGAAGTTTCGTAAAACAGCGTAGCGGAACGATACTGACAAAACAGCGCCACCAAAAAAAATTAAGTATCTAACAATTAGCGCTGTAGCGCGCTACACCTGGGTGTAGCAGTGTAGCGTGCTACGCATACGGCGCTACACTGCGCCTCAATTTTTAAAGGTTATTTTTATGGAAATTCATGACGATAAAGTAATTGAAAGTGTAAATTTTTCGGGCCAGATTTTGCGCGATGTGGAGTATAACAATTGCGTTTTTAAAAAGTGCGATCTGAGCGAGGCGCAGTTGATCCAATGTAAGCTCATCAGTTGTGTGTTCGAAAATTGTAACCTTTCCATGGCCGTCCTTACCAAAACCACCCTTACCGACGCGGTGTTCAAAGACTGCAAAATTATGGGCGTTAACTTTAGCCTGTGCCAGGATTTTTTGTTCAGCGTAAGGTTTGAGTCGTGCCTGCTGGATTACTCATCGTTCCAGCAAAAAAAGATGCTGAAAACGGTATTTAAAAAGTCGTCGTTAAAGGAGACCACCTTCACGCAGGCCAACCTGGCCGGCTCAGTGTTTGATGAATGTAATTTGCTCGAAACCGTATTCCGTAACACTGATCTCACGGGCGTAAACTTCTCCACCGCCCTCAATTATATTATTGATCCGGAGCTTAATCTGATGAACAAGGCGATATTCTCTGCCCATGGCCTGGAGGGTTTGCTGTACAAGTATAACATTAAGGTGATATAAGCCCTAAAATATTGCATGGCTCATAAAAAGGATTAGATTTGTGGTCCGGTGAGTATTTTTTATAAACCATTTAAACCAAACGACCAGGAACATAACCATTTACTGCAAAGTTACCGCCAAAGCGGTGATTTGGCCGTATTGGGTAAACTGTATGAGCAGTTTATGCCCCTGGTATATGGCGTTTGCCTGAAATATTTCAAGGATGAAGATGCCTCGAAGGATGCCGTAATGGCCATTTTTGAGGAGCTGGTGGAGAAGGTAAAGAAGCATGATATCCAGCATTTCCGCAGCTGGCTGTACACGCTTACCCGCAATTATTGCCTGATGCAATTACGCCAGGGCAAGAAGGTAGAAACCGTAAACGTAGATGACTTTATGGAATTTACCCCCATTCTGCATCCTGAAGATAGTAACCGGAAGGAAGCCATGAGCGCTTTGGAAAATTGCCTGCAAAAACTATCATCCGCGCAGCGTACCAGCGTGGACCTGTTTTACCTGCAGGAAAAATGTTATAAAGAAGTAGCCGACATAACCGGCTGTTCGCTTAACGAAGTAAAAAGTTTCATCCAAAACGGAAAACGTAACTTGAAAATTTGCCTGGAGAAGAGCAGTAGTGAGTAATAAAGTTGACATATCGCAAATTAAAAAGTATCTGCAAGGCCAGCTGGATGCCCCCGCCATGCACGAGCTTGAGCGGCAGGCGCAGGCTGATCCCTTTCTGGCGGAAGCCATTGAAGGCTATGAAGCGAAAGGTTTTGACGATGTGCAATTAAAGGAGTTGAAAAGCCGCTTGCATCAGCGTGTGACGAAAAAGCAAGTGCGTGTAATCCCATTCCGGGTAATGGCAATTGCAGCGTCGATATTGGTCGTATTAACCATTGGTGGGATCTGGTATTATAATAGTAGTCCACAACCCGCTCAGCTCACTGCTCGCGTAGATAAAACTGAAGTGGTTCCGCAGGTTATTGAACAGCCAGCGCCCGCTCGCTCTATTCCCGATTCTATATTAGTGGATAGCAAATCGGATGTTGCGGTGCTGAGATCGCCTGCACCGAGAGCATCGCGTCGCAGTAAACAGTTAGTTCCGGAAGTTGAAAGCATAGCGCCAATAGCCGCAGATGCCCCGCCGGTAATGTTTAGAAAAGAAGAAAGTTCCGCTGCCGAACCCAAAAAGCAGCAAGCTGATTTCGGTGAAATGGCAGTAATGAATTACGCCAAAAAGAAAGCACAGGAAAACGATAGTAGCACGGTGTCTAATCAGGAAAGCCTTAAAGAAGTAGCAACCGTAGGACGTGAACGAATGGAAACAACCGGCGCTGTTCGCATCAAAAATGCCCAACCTCAAATGGGCTGGGACGGCTATAATAAGTATATAGAAGATAATTCGCTGGTGCCCGGGATAAAGGAGGGGACAGTTAAAGTGCGGCTCACTGTAAACGGCAATGGCACGGTTAGTAATATAGAAGTTACCGGCAAGCTCAGCCCGGAAGCCGATCAAAAGGCTATCGAACTTATTAAGAATGGCCCTGCATGGGTTGGCAATGCCAATGGCAAGCCCAAACAGTTTACCATTAAAGTAAAATACCGTAATAAATAAAAAAAAGGCGCTTGTTAGCGCCTTTCGTGTTACTTATCCTTTTTTGTTTCTATCAGCATAACCAAAAACTTTTTGCATAAGCGGCGTTGTGCGCGCGCTGATGTTCTGGCGTATTTTGAGCTCCTGTACGGCTATTTCAACAAATAAACCTTGCAGTGCCTTTTGGGTAACGAAAGTGCTTATATCGGGGTTTATTTTGGTTACCAAGGGAATTTTATTGTATGCGTTAACCACATCGCCATAATATTTGGTGGCGCCAACTTTGCCCAGGCTGTTTTGTATAACCGGGCGAAACTTATCCGCCAGCTGCGTAGTGGTAGTACGCTGAAAATATTGCGTTGCTGCATCCTGGCTGCCAAACAAAATGTTGGTTACATCCTGCAATGTCATTTGCTTAATGGCATTTACGAAGATGGGTTTGGCTTCTTTGGCTGCATCTTCCGCTGCGCGGTTTAGTGACAGGATCACATCATCGCATAGTTTATTCAAACCTAACTTACGTAGTGTGTTCTCTGCTTTCTGCGCTTCGGGTGGGAACAGGATCTTTATAGCCGCATTGCCAAAGAAACCATCTATGGCAGATAATTGGCTTGAGCTTTTATCGGTTCCCTGCTCAAGCGCTTGCTTTAGCGCGCTGCCAATTTCAAGTGTGGTTGGGTTGCCCTGGCTTATGGTGCCGGCGTTTTGTAAAACCTGGTTAGCAACATCGCATGACGACAGGGAAGCGCTAAATAAAAGTAGCGGCAATAATAGTAGTAATGATCTTTTCATATTACCACAAAACTAAAAATAAATGGATTTTGTTTTAGTATCCTAACACGCGGATCAACACAAATACGCCACCGGCAACTAAAGCCGAGATAGGTATAGTAATTATCCAGGCCCAAACCAGGTTAATGGTAACACCCCAACGTACCGCCGATACCCTTTTTGTTAAACCAACACCGATGATTGAACCGGTAATAGTATGCGTAGTTGAAACCGGGATACCAAAGTGCTCGGTAAAACCTAAGGTCATGGCTGCGGCGGTTTCGGCGCTTACACCTTCCAAAGCGGTGATCTTGGTTATTTTGCTGCCCATGGTTTTTACAATTTTCCAGCCACCTGATACGGTACCTAAAGCGATAGCCGAATAACAAGCCAGCGGGATCCACTCAGGCATTGGCGAATCATTGGTGATAAGCCCTGAAGATACCATCGCCAAAAATAATATACCCATTACCTTTTGCGCGTCGTTAGTACCGTGTGCAAAACTTAACAGTCCTGATGATAGTAATTGCAAAGCTTTAAACCAACGCTCGGCAGCGGCAGGGCGGGCATTTTTGCAAATATGCAGAATAATGATAGTTACTATATAAGCTACCAGCAAACCAATAAATGGTGCCAGTACAATGTACATTACAATAGGTAAAATATAGCTCAGGTTTACTGCTGTTAAAGCAGCTTTGCCCATATATAAAGCATTAGTAATGCCTGCCCCGGCAAAACCGCCGATCAGCGTGTGCGATGAGCTTGATGGTATACCAAACCACCAGGTAATCATGTTCCAGGTAATAGCGGCTAAAAGGCCGGCTAAAATTACGTGCATATTCACAAATTCGCCTACAACAATTTTGGCAACATAGTTAGCTACTTTATGGTCTTTTACTATAAAGTAAGCCAGAAAGTTAAAAGCAGCGGCCCATACAACAGCCTGGAAAGGTGTTAATACTTTGGTAGATACAATGGTAGCGATAGAGTTTGCAGCATCGTGAAAACCATTGGTATAATCAAATATCAATGCTAACGCAACTACAAGAACCAGGAGGGTAGTAACCATTTATAATTAATGTAATTAGGCGTTTTTAACTAAGATAGATTCCATTACGTCAGCGGCGTCTTCGCACATATCGGTAGCGGTTTCTAAAGCTGCGTATATCTCTTTGTATTTTATCAGGCGGATAGCGTCCTTTTCGTACAGGAACAAGTCGGCCACGGCGCGGTCAAATACATAATCGGCCTGGTTTTCGGCGCTGTTAATGCGGATGCATGAATCGGCAATGCTGCGTACGTTTTTCAGGTCTTTTAGCTCGCGTACAGCTTTTTCCAACTCGGTACTGGTTTGTAATACCAGGTCAGATAGTTTGCGGATGTGCTCGTTGTAATCGTCAATACGGTACAGGTTCATGCGGTTGGCAGCACCTTGTATATAATCGGCTACATCGTCAATAGCACTTGTTAACGAGTGTATATCTTCACGATCAAACGGCGTGATGAAGTTTTTACTCAGTTCCAAAAATACCTGGTGGGTAATTTCGTCACCTTTGTTCTCCATCTTGTCAATTTGCTTAAACAATTCTTCGCGGGTTGCAGGGTTGTTTGAGTTTACCACTTCAACCAGGATGGTTGCCATGGCAACTACGTTGTTAGCAGCTTGCTCAAATAGGGGGAAGAATATCTTTTTATCCTTCGGGACAAAATATTGGAAGATACTGTTTAATGACATCGTATAAATAATTTAGGGCAAAGTTAAGTTTGGTATGTTAAGTTAATGTTAACTTTTTAATATAGGTAAACCAGCGAAGGGTAAAGTTTGTTTAATGCGCTCCAAAGTGAAGCCAAAGGTTGATCCTAAGCCTTCGGTGCTGCGCACGTTAATGGTTTGTTGGTGTGCTTCAATAATGTGTTTAACTATAGCTAAACCAAGCCCTGAGCCGCCTATTTGCCTTGATCTGCTGGCATCTGTACGGAAGAAACGTTCGAACAGGCGCGGTAAAAATTTCTCTTCTATACCAATGCCATCGTCGGTAACTTCAATTAAAACCTGCTCGTCCAGGTCAAACACCGTTACGTAGGTATTACCGCCCGATTTGCCATATTTAAGCGAGTTGTCTATTAAATTTGTTAACACTTGCGTAATCTTGGCCCTATCGGCATTTACCATCACAGGCTCATCATATTTAGGCTTAAAATTGAGCTTTATTTCATGCTGCATGGCTTTGATCTCTAACGACTCAATAACCTCTTTGATCAGGTCGTTCAATTTAAACTTGCTGAAGTTTATGGGTAGCTCGCCCGATTCCAGTTTTGATATCTCGTCCAGGTCCTTGATCAGGTAACTTAGCCTGTCAACGTTTTTAGCTGCTTTTTCTAAAAACTGCAGTGCCATTTCATGATCCTCCAGGCCATCATCCTGCAGGGCCTCTATGTAACCCTGTATAGCAAAAAGCGGCGTTTTAAACTCATGCGAGATATTCGATAAAAAATCTCTGCGGAAACGCTCCTGGGTTTTCAGGGCGTCTATCTCGGTTTTCTTTTGGCGGGCCCATTCCTTAACCTCTTTTTCCACGTCGTTAATGGGGTCGGCGCTAACATGTTCGCCAATGGCGTCGCGCAGGTCGCGCCCCAGCTTAAGGTTGTGTATAAGCTTGTAAATGAGTTTTATTTTGGAGTAGATGTATTTCTCCATTAAATAATAAAACACCAAAAAGCTGGTTACAATGGTTACCACAAAGGTAACCGACATATCATACCAGCTACGTTGAAAATAATAGTTTACTAAGGAAAGGGCAATGGCTACCGCCGCCGCATTAATTAATATTAATACCCTGAATTTCATAAACGTAAAGCTACTAACTTGCGCGCAATTAGTGCTACGTAACGGGTAAGCTTATGTTAAATTAACGTTATGTTTTTGCAGATGCAGGCAATATAGGCTATTTGGTAACATCGGCAGCAATGGTTACGGTAACATCATTACCCAATACCATGCTTGAACTGCCCACGCCAAAATCAAGGCGGTTTATTTTAAAAGTGCCGCTAACACTGGCGGTAGTACCCGCTTCGGTATAGGTAAAAGGCACCTCAATTTGTTTGGTTTTATCTTTAATGGTCAAATTAAACTTGCCGCTGTACTTGTCGCCGCCTTTGTGTTTAATAGAAACCGATTTCATGCTGATGACAGGAAACTTCGCTACGTTAAAATAGTCTTCGCTGCGTAAGTGCTCATCGCGTTTGTCATTATCCGTGTTAATGGTATTGGTGGCAACCGTAGCCTCAACCACACTTGTAGCAAGTTGCGCCGGATCGATATGAATATTGGCCTGCATACCGCCAAGTATGCCGCCTGTATTAATGCCCAGGTTTTTTATCTGAAATTGAATGTTTGATTTAATAACCGGTTTTATCTGTGTAAATGCACTGCCAATAACGAATAATAAAACTAAAGCAGAAGCCAATATTTTTTTCATGTTGCTAAGTAACGAAGCTTTGGGCTTGTATTTATATATGTTTTTGATTTTTTACATTGGAGTTGATAAACGGGTGTAGGTTTAATCGCGCCAACGATTTAAGACTTACGAAGTTTTTAAAACTTCGTAAGTCTAATCATCTATTTTGTTAGTCAGGATTTTATTTGGGCGTCCCCTGCGGGCCGGGCTATCCGCTCATACGCCTGCAGGCCTTAAGCACAGGCCGGTATCCGCTTCTATCCCTTACGCATACGTCTGAACCTTGATTTACAGGATTTAAAGATGGCCTTGATGTTATGAATTGTAGAGACGCAATATTTTGCGTCTCCCGCGCGCTAAGTCTTCGCTTGTCGGCTTATAATTATATATAATTAACCACCCGGCATCTGCGAGACGCAAGATATTGCGTCTCTACAACAGTACATTTAATGACCAATGATTCTCAATTCACCTCCAAATAAAATTGCTCCAGATAAGCCAACATAAACTCATGCCGCTGCTGTGCCATTTTTTTACCGCTTGCAGTATTCATCTTATCCTTTAACAACAACAGCTTTTCATAAAAATGATTAATGGTAGGCGCTGTCGAATTTTTATAAGCCTCCTTACTCATGTTCAGATCAGGCTTAATATCCGGGTTGTAAAGTTCTCTGCCTTTAAAACCGCCATAGGTAAACGCGCGGGCTATGCCTATGGCGCCAATAGCGTCCAGCCGGTCGGCATCCTGCACTACCTGTAACTCGGGCGAGGTAAAGATCACCTCATCAAAACTTGATTTGAAAGACATGTGGCGGATTATCTGTTGCACGTGGTGTACAACATCATGCGGTAAGCCAATATCGGTAAGGTATTTGCCGGCTGTGGCGGGGCCAATTTCTTCATCGCCGTTGTGGAATTTGCTGTCGGCAATGTCATGCAGCAGGGCAGCCAGTTCAACAACCAGCAGGTTTACGGGTTCGGTTTGGGCCAGGTGTTTGGCGTTTGTCCACACGCGGTGTATATGCCACCAGTCATGCCCGCCTTCGGCATGTTGCAGGGTGTGTTTTACAAATGCTACGGTTTGGTTAATAATGCCGGTGTTATCCATATTTGCTATTAAGGCTGCAAATATAGGCGGCACATTAATTAGTTCCGGTAGATACGGCTTTTAAATCCGGTTTTAGCAGATCAACTACATCAAATTCCAGTACTTCAGCTATCTGAAATAATCGTTCAACGGTTATTTTGGTATATCCAAGTTCAATTTTGCTGTAAGCGTTTTGCGATATATTCAGTTTATAAGCCAGGTATTCCTGGGTGTAATTGCGTTGTTCGCGCTTGTGTCTGATGTTAGCAGCTATTGCTTTTATTTTGTAGTTGCCGGTTGTAGGGGTCATATAATGATCAGCTAGACAATGGTTTATTATTGTCTATACTAACGAAATTTATTTTCCGGCGGATTTCAGATTTTTATTTTATTTCGTAATTAATTGTTACGGCAGGCAATAAAGTAGCCATATCAAGTGGTATCTGGTCGGTGGCCACTACAGGTTTTTTGTTACGGTTAAAATTATAAACTGCGGTATGCAGGGCCCCGCTTTCAACGGCGGGTTTGTTAAAGTTGATGATAAAAGGCAATATAAAATCATGCGTTTTTTCATGATCAGGAATGATCCATTTCTTGTTTGATTTTTGCAGGGCCTTGATAACCGGTTCGGTCAGCAGCAAATCATCAGCATAATAAATAATAATTTTTTTGATGGTGCCTTGCTCGTCGGCGCTAAATTTGAATACTGCCAGCCCTGATGCTTTTTTAGCGACGATTTGCGGGGTAACGGTAAGGCTGTCCCTGAAAAAGCGGTCCATAATAGCTTTGCCACCCTGGAAGGGGAACGACAAGGAGCTTTGCGCCATAGCGCTAACCGACGCAAATAATGCAATAGCAATTAAAAGGGATTTTTTCATATCAATCAAATAATGAGTATCCAACGCTAAACAGGCGGCGTTGTTTTATAGTCGGGTTATTTTCGGCTACCGGTACTCAAATTTATCTTCTTTAGGATCACGTTTGCTGCCGTCATACAATTCGTACTCTAACATACGGCAGTCCAACTTTCCATTATAAAACTCAATACGGCGCGATGCACGCAGACCTATCCGTTTAGCCAGGTCAGGGTTGCCGGTAAAAATATAGCCGCTGTAGCCCTTGCAATGCTGCTTCATAAAATCGCCCATGCGTTTGTAAGTAGCTTCCAGTTTGCTGTGCACGCCTAAACGCTCGCCATACTCGGGGTTAAACATAACCACGCCGTTTTCTTCCGGTACTGGTGTTTCGGCAAAATCACAAACGTGGAACTCTATCAGGTGATCAACACCGGCGGTCTTCGCGTTTTTCTGCGAAACGTCTACCGCATCCTGCGAAATATCGGAAGCGATGATCTTAAAGCTAATATCCTTTTTGGCTTTATCCTTCAGGTTACGGCGCTCGGTAAAAAATACCTGCTCGTCATAATCCAAGATATGCATAAAGCCATAGTTCATCCGGAAAAGGCCGGGGCGCTTATCAGTAGCCAGTAAAGCCGCCTCGATAGCCAACGTGCCCGAACCGCACATGGGGTTAACAAATGAGCTTTTTCTGTCCCAATTGGTAGCCATAATGGTTGATGTAGCCAAAGCCTCCAGCATTGGGGCCTTACCCGGTATTTTACGGTAACTGTGCTTGGCCAGGGTTTCGCCCGATGTATCGATGAATACTTCGGCACGGTCGTTTTGCCAGTACAGGTGTATCACGGTTTTATTGGCATCGGCGCCTGAATTTGGGCGAACGCCTTTTTGCGCTTTTATCCTATCAACAATCGCATCCTTTACTTTTACGTTGGCAAACAGTGGCGTGGTAATATGCTCATTGTTGACATTGGAGGTTACCGAAAAATAACCGCTAAAGTCTATCAGTTTTTCCCATTCTATTTGCACCAGCTCATTGTACAATTCCTGCGGATCGGCAGCGGGAAAACTTTTTAAAGAATATAAAATCTGGCTGGCGCAGCGCAAATTAAGGTTAAGGGGGATGGTGTCATTAACGGTACCAACCAGCTCAAGGCCGGTTTGAAATACGCGGGTAGGTTTAAATCCTAATTCTTCAACTTCCTGTTGCAAATAAGGCGACAGCCTTTTATTACAGGTTATTACTATTTTACTTTCGGTGTTAAAAACTTGCATGCCCGGCAAAAGTACGCATAAAAAGCAAATACTTAGTTGGGCGTGCTATGTGCCCGTGAAATAGACAATCAAACGGATTGAAAATTGTGGAAAACTTGTGAGGATTTATCGATCAAACAACTCCCTATTTATATCTTATCTGTTAACTTTACATTTTTAATTTTTTACAATATGGATATTAAGGGTAAAGTACATGAAGTTTCTCCAACCGCGCAGGTTACCGAGTCACTTAAAAAAAGAGAATTGATAGTTGAATATGTCGAGAATCCGCAATACCCGGAATACTTGAAATTTGAGGCTATCCAGGATCGTTGCAGCTTGTTAGACAGTGTAAAAGTTGGTGATGATGTTGAGGTTTTCTTTAACCTTAAAGGTCGCCCCTGGACTGACAAGACCGGCAAAAAAAGCTATTTCAACTCGATGCAGTTATGGAAAGTTAACGTATTGAGCGGTACCCCTGGTGCTGCTGCGCCAGCATACGCGGCCCCTGCCGATATCAGCGCTGCGCCTGAGGATGACGATCTGCCGTTTTAATTATAACAGCAATAAAACAGAAAAACCCTGCCTGCCGGCGGGGTTTTTCTGTTTTATTCATCGCGCCCCGCGCGATATGTTAAAAATTGTTAAAGCCCATCATACTAGCGCTATTTCAAATATTTTTGTATGATAGATAAAGCGCAACCAGTTTGAAAAAAAGCAGTATCAGGGTAATTATTGGTTTGATGAGTTTTGCACTGTTGGGTGTAATTGCTATGCAATTGTATTTCCTTACACAGTCGTACAGCATGCAATCCAAAATTTTCGATCGCTCGGTTAACGAGGCGCTGGAGAACGTAGTTACTAAGCTTAGTCGCCAGGATGCTGATAAATTTTTAAATGAGAGGGCCCATAAGGACGGTCGTGCCCCGCACGATGAACTTAAAAGCGAGCAGCGCATTTACACGATAGCCAACCCAGGCAGCAACGAGCGCAGTATAGTAAACGAAGACTCGCTTAAAGAAAAGAAAAACAAAACCGCCCGCGAAAAGAAAATTGCCCTGCTACGCGATAGCCTGCAGCGCATGATCATCAACCAAAAGCTGGATGAGGCCTTAATGGCGCCCATGAACCTATCGGTAAGTTTTGAGGGTTATGTTGATGAGTTTGGACAGGAGCAGGTGCGCGCCACCAGGAAGATAACGCGCCTGCCATCAAGCGCAAAGCGCAAAATATATAAGTACGATACCATCCGCTATGTTTACCCCGACCCGCAATATGGCAACCAGGTTATTTACGCGCGCCAGATAAACCCGCAGTGGAAAGAAGAGCAGCAGCGCATCCGCATCCGCAAGGAAAAAGACCGCAAAATGCGCGAGGTTAAAAAACTATTGACTGCCGATTCGATAGCTAACCTGACGCCTGCCGGCAAACCATCGGTAATGCAAAACCTGTTTGCCGAGTACCAGCGCTCGGGCGAGCCGTTGGCAACCCGCTTGGATAGGATATGGATAGATTCGCTGTTGCGTTTTGAGTTGCATAACAAGGGCATCTTTTTGCCATTTAGCTATGATGTTACCACGGCTAATAACGACTCGCTGATATTTTCGAACATCACCGCCAGTAGCGAAAAACCTAAGTTTGTAGAGGCAAGCTCCTATCAAACCCCCATATTCAGCAAAGAGGTTATTAATGATCCGGGGATGATCAAGCTGGCTTTCCCTAATAAAAACTCGTTGATATTAGGGCGGATGAAGGTGACCATGGCCACTACCGCCGGTTTATTATTTGTGTTGATATTTTGCTTTGGCTACACCATATTCACTATCCTGCGCCAGAAAAAAATATCTGAGATGAAAACTGATTTCATCAACAACATGACGCATGAGTTTAAAACCCCGGTATCAACCATTATGATAGCCAGCGAGGCTTTGAAAGATACCGAGATAACTGCCGATACCAGCCGTATATCGCGCTTAGCTAATATTATCTACGAAGAGAATGCCCGCCTGGGCAGCCACATTGAGCGTGTGCTGAACATAGCACGTATTGACAGGAACGATTTCAAAATTGATAGTCAGCCGGTTGATATTAATGAGATGATAACCCTGGTGCTGGATAGCATGTCGCTCAAACTGCAAAAGGCCGAGGCTGTGGTTGAGCTAAACCTTGACGCCGAAAATGCCATTATCAAAGCCGACGAGTTGCACTTCAGCAATGTGCTGTACAACCTGATAGACAACGCTATTAAATACAGCGAAGGCGCCCCTAAGATCACCATCAGCAGCCTGAACAAGAACGGCCATGTACTCATCAAAGTGGCCGATGAGGGTATAGGCATGAGCCGCGACCAGCAGAGCAAAATATTTGAGCAGTTTTACCGCATACCAACCGGCAACGTACACAATGTTAAAGGCTTTGGCCTTGGCTTAAGCTATGTTAACACCATTGTGAAACGTTTGAATGGTACCATCAACGTACGATCAGAAAAAGATAAAGGCTCGGAGTTTGAGCTGAAATTTGCTACTGCATAAGCGCAATACAACTGTAACAATTACCGTTTTATAGCATCACAATACATATACATAAACCTACCTGTTATGAAAAAAATATTACTGGTTGAAGACGATCCTAACCTGGGGCAGCTATTGCAAGACTATTTGCAGCTTAAAGGAAAGTTCGACGTTGTTTTGTGCACCGATGGTGAAGAGGGGCTTAAAGCGTTCTCCAAACAAAGCTTTGACCTGTTAATATTGGATGTAATGATGCCTAAAAAGGATGGCTTTACATTGGGTAAAGATATCCGAAAGGTTAACGAACATGTACCCATCATCTTCGCTACCGCCAAAGGCATGATAGAAGACAAGACCCAGGCTTTCACTTTAGGCGGTGATGATTATATTACCAAACCCTTCCGTATTGAAGAGCTTCTGCTACGCATAAATGCCTTGCTTAAGCGCACCGAGAGTGCCAACAAGGGCGAAGAGCAACAGCAATCTCAATTTAATATCGGTAAATACAATTTTGACTACCCCGCACAAACCATCGCCATAAACGGAGGTTCGCAAAAACTATCAACCAAAGAGGCTGAACTGCTACGCCTGCTATGTTTGAAAAAGAACGAGGTCCTTACCCGCGAAGAAGCCCTGCTAAGCATATGGCATGACGATAACTACTTTAACGGCCGCAGTATGGATGTGTTTTTAAGTAAGATACGTAAGTATTTGAAAGACGACCCGGCGGTTGAGATCGTGAATGTACACGGGCGCGGATATAAGTTGTTGATCAACTAAAAATTATAGATTTTCAAGATCGTTCAGGTCTTTTGAGCGGCCGGATGCTTTTTTTGCGTCTATTAGGTTGTTGTAATGTATGGTCCGTATATGTAATCCGTCTTCTTCAAAAAATACTGAATTTTGGTAACACAGATCAAAGTCTAATCCTTTTACCTGTGTCATGATATCAATGGATGTAGGTGGCCTGCCAAAACTAAAAACATCCAAATCAGTCTGATTTATGAAATTATGAGCGGTCATGTCAAATACTGACATTCCAAAATCATTAAATGCCAGTTTAATTTTTTGATAATTTTCAAGAGATTGCTCTACCCAGATATCCATATCCCCGGTAGTGCGCGAATAACCATGTAGGATTACTGAATATCCGCCTACAAGAATATACTTAACATCATGTTTATTGAACTGATCAATGAAATCTCGAAAATCGTCGTTGAAGATATTTCCCATTATTTACGGCTTCGAACACTAAATGCATTTCTATCTAATTTAGGCGGAGCATTTTCAGGATAATTAAAAGCGACGCTATTAAGATAGTTAGCAATACGTAGTCGTTCCTGCCAGGTAAGATGTTTATAATAAACGGAATGATTGGATGCTTGTTCAGCAGTTTGTGCTTTAAAAGCAGTTTTATCTAAACGACCTAAACTCATATTCAAATATAAGCACTCCCCGTAACATTCTCATACTCCCTATTTGTTTTGACGCAATTAATAAATAAGTTTGTTAGCAACTGACTTATTATTATCATGAAACAAAAATTACTATGCACTATCCTGTTGGCAGCAGGGACTGTGGCCGGCGCGTTTGCTCAAACCGTCGACCAGAAAATGCTTGATCGCATCCGCGAGGAGGGTATGTACCACTCTAAAGTTATGGAAACCGCTTTTTATTTAACTGATGTGTCAGGCCCGCGTTTGGCCAATTCGCCGGGTTTGAAGCGTGCCGAGGAATGGGCGGTTAACGCCCTTAAAACCTGGGGTATGGTTAATGCCAAGCGCGAACCATGGGGCAAATTTGGCAAAGGCTGGGAAGTACAGAAAAACTACGCCGCTATCACTGTCCCTTACTACCACGCTATTATTGCTATCCCTAAAGCATGGACACCGGGCACAGATGGCCCTATAAAATCAGAAGTAGTAGTGATCAAAGCCGACTCGGTTAGCGACCTTGCTAAATACAAAGGCAAGCTGAAAGGTAAAATTGTAATGCTGGATACCAAAGCACCTACAGAACGTACCTTTAAAGCCGACGCTTCACGTTATACTGATGCTGAGTTAGAAGAAATGGCTAACGCTAAGCCGGTTGCTCCGGGTACTGCACCAGCTGCACGTACGCGTAATCCTGCCATGGCCGGCATGATGGGTTTGATACAGCTACGTGCTGCGTTAAGTAAATTTTATGTTGAAGAAGGCGTAGGCTTGGTATTGGCTCAAGGTCGTGGTACTGATGGTACCGTGTTTACCACCAACGGTGCCTCATATGCCGATACTGCTAAAACTGTTGCCCCCGAACTGGAAACCAGCAGCGAAGACTTTCAACGCATACTACGCCTGGTTAAAGGCAATGTGCCGGTAACTATGGAAGCTGATGTTAAAACCGAATTCTTTACCCGCGACCTGCAAGGCTACAACGTAGTTGGCGAACTGGAAGGCAGCGACAAGAAAAGCGAATTGGTGATCATTGGCGGTCACCTGGATTCATGGCATGCCGGTACCGGTGCTACTGATAACGCTGCGGGCAGCGCGGTAATGCTGGAGGCTATGCGTATACTAAAACGTGTAGGCTATAAACCGCGCCGTACTATCCGCATCGTTTTATGGAGTTCGGAAGAGCAGGGTTTGCATGGTTCGCGCAACTATGTACTGAACCACTTTGGCGACCCGAAAACCATGACACTTAAACCTGAACAGGCTAAAGTATCCGCTTACTATAACTTAGACAACGGTACCGGTAAAATACGTGGTGTATACACACAAGGTAACGAGGCTATTGGTTCGATATTTAAATCATGGTTAGCGCCATTTAAAGATCTGGGTGCAAATACAGTTACTATCCGTAACACAGGCGGTACCGATCACCTGGCGTTTGACGCGGTAGGCATACCGGGCTTCCAGTTCATACAGGATGAGGTTGACTACAGTAGCCGTACCCACCACAGTAACCAGGATACTTATGAGCGCCTGATAGAGGATGACTTGAAACAAGCTGCTACCATCGTAGCCACCTTTGTTTACCAGACATCGCAACGCGACGAAATGATGCCACGCAAGGAGTTGCCAAAACCAGCTCCGGCGAGAAATTAAATAAAACCTGAATTGAAATACAAAGCCCCTGAACATTCAGGGGCTTTTTTGTTGATGTAAACATAAGCGCAGGGTGTCATGCTGAGGCACTCGAAGCATGCGGGCAAAGGCCTCTGCGCTCACCCTTCGACAGAACTCAGGGTGACAGCCCATTTAACAGGGTGCGCCACTTTTAAAGTGGCGCACTTGGCACACCAAAAAAAGGCAAAGTATTGATAGTTAATAATTTACGCTAAAAAGCGGCGCAATGCGGCGCACCTTGTTTTTATTTTAAATTATTGATAATCAATAATTTAAAATAAAAATCATAATTTACAGAAGACGAAAGTGGCGCACCCTGTGCGAGTCGAAGACGTCTATCCTCTGCCTGTCGATTGCGTAGTTTTATGCCCGCTATGTTGCTATCCGGTAGTGTATCTATTATATATTAGTCCACCATTATAGAATAACCTACTTGCTATGAAATTAAGAATTGTTACGGCAGTTTTTGCCTTGCCGCTACTATTACTATCGGGGTTTAAACCCAAACCCAAACCAATTTTGCCTTTGGGGCTAATTGCACCTATCGAAAAAGACAGCTTGCTGTACGCATCCGGTTTCAGGATGATGGGCGAGTCGGTGAATAAATTATTGTCGCCCTCATTTACCGATGAACAGTTTCGTGCCAATATTGAACGCATCAAAAAAATGAAGTGCCAGGTATATATGTGCAACATCCTGTTCCCATCAGCCATGAAAATAGCGGGGCCTAATGTGGACGAAAATGCTGTACTGGCTCATGTAAATATAGTTTTTGCCCGTGCTAAAGCCGCCGGTATAAACTATGTTATTTTAGGCAGCGGCGGCTCTCGCCGCATACCTGATGGCTATGACCCTAAAAAGGCGCAGGCAGGTTTTACGGTATTGTGCGGTAAAATGGCCCAATTGGCGCAAAAGCATAATATTACTTTGGTTTTGGAAAGTTTAGAGATTGCAGAAACCAATTTCCTGCTTAGCGTAAAATCAATAGCCGAAGTGGTGCGTGCTGTTAATAACCCGCATTTTAAACTGAATGCCGATATTTTCCACATGCTGCGCGAAGGCGAATCACCGCAAAGTATTGTTGATGCTGCGGATATTTTAGTGCATTGTGAGATAGCTGAAAAAGAAGTACGCAGCGTACCTGGCATTAAAGGCGATGATTTTAAACCTTATCTGCGCGCGCTAAAAAAAGCAAAATATAAAGGCCCCATTTTTATGGAGCCCAGCGCGAAGTATACCGATGCCGAATTGAAAAATTCGTTTAATTATTTGACGGCGCAGATTGAAGAAGTTTGGGCGGAGTAGGCCAAAACTATAAAAATGTCATTTCGACGAGGAACGAGGAGAAATCTTATACGCTTTGCTAAGTCGCTCGTATAAGATTTCTCGCTATGCTCGAAATGACATATCGGAGTGTGAGTTTGAATGAGCGTAAGGTGTCATGCTGAGCTCCGTCGAAGCATGTGGGTAAAGGCCTCTACGCAGACCCTTCGACGGAGCTCAGGGTGACACCCTATTAAATCTTATCCTACTCCAACACTACCTTTTGATGCTGATGCGGTATCTCAATATTGGCAAAGCCGTGATCTTTTAATCGCTCGGCGAAGCGTTGCTGTATATCGTATTCGCCATGTACCAGGAATATCTTTTTAACCTCCTTAGGATCCTGGCATTGCAAAAAGTGAAGCAGGTCCTCATAATCACCATGAGCACTCATGCTTTTAATGGCTTGTACTTCGGCTTTTACATCATATCGTTCACCAAAAATAAATACCTCATGGTCGCCACGCATCAGGTGGCCGCCAAGCGAATTTGGCTCACAATAGCCAACCAACAGTATGGTGGTTTTAGGGTTGTTGATGTTGTTCTTAATGTGATGTTTCACCCGGCCGGCCTCGGCCATGCCCGATGAGGAAATAATAACACAAGGGCGCGGGTCTTCATTCAGCGCGATGGATTCTTCGGTAGATTGTACAAAGCGCAATCCTTTAAAAGCGAACGGATCATCATCTATCTTCAGTACTTCCTTCACGCCGTTGTTATACACCTCAGGGTGATCTTTCAATACCTGTGTAGCTTTGTCAGATAGGGGGCTATCAACAAAATAAGGTACATCCGGCAATACGCCTTTTAACTCCAGTCCATTCAGGGCATAAAGCAATTCCTGCGTACGGCCTACGCTAAAAGCAGGGATGATCACTTTCCCTTTTTTCTGTATACAGGTGTGTTTAATGATCTCCAGCAGCGAATCCTCAATAGGGCCAAGGTCCTTGTGTAATGAATCGCCATAAGTTGATTCCAGCAAGATATAATCAGCCTGCGGAAAACGTTGCGGGTTTTTCAGCAGCAGATCGCCATACCTGCCCACATCGCCGCTAAACGTAATATTGGTTTCCTTGCCATTTTCGGTAATGGTTAGGTGTACCGATGCGCTTCCCACTACGTGGCCCGCATCAGTAAAATTGAATTTTATGTTATCTGTAATGTTATAATGCTCGTGGTATTCTACAATTTTAAACTGGCGGAGGGCTTGCATAGCCTCTTCGTCGGTATACAAAGGTTTTTCAAGGGGCAGGCCTTTGCGGGCGCGATGCTTGTTGCTGTACTCGGCATCGCTCATCTGTATCTTGGCCGAATCCATTAGCAGGATTCGGGTTAAGTCCATCGTGGCCGACGTGCAAAAAATCGGGCCTTTAAAGCCCTGTGCTACCAGGCGCGGTATCAGGCCGCAATGGTCAATATGCGCGTGTGACAGGATCATGTAATCCAGCTTGGCCGGGTTAAAGCCAAAATGCTCGTTGTAGTCTTCAGATTTTTCGCCCAGGCCCTGGAACATGCCGCAATCCAACAATATGCTGGTGCCGTCCTCTGTGTGTATCAAGTGTTTGCTGCCGGTAACGTTACGTGCGGCGCCGTGAAAAGTTATCTCCATTAAAATTAGCCTCTATTCAGGTGTGTTGAAAGTAACGAAACCCTTCGACAAATGTTTATTTAAAAATAAACTAAAATTTTAGTTGTAAATATCGATTCTAACTAATAACTTCGTTTGTAAGTTATAACTAGTACTATATTATTGCAATAACACCATGGAAATTAAAGAACTAACGCGCGCCGAAGAACAATTGATGCAAATATTATGGCAACTAAAAAAAGGCTTTGTAAAAGAAGTGATGGAAGAGCTGCCTGAACCTAAGCCTGCTTATAATACCGTATCAACCATTATCAGGATTTTGGAGACCAAAGGCTTTGTTGATCATACTGCCTATGGTAAAAGCCACGAGTATTTTCCTATCATCAGCAAAGAGCAATACCAAAACTTTGCTACCGATAAGTTAATGAGCGGTTACTTCGATAATTCTGTAAAACACATGTTTTCGTACTTCGTAAAAAAGGAAAAGATCGACCTTAAGGAAGCCGACGAGATCATGAAACTAATTGAAAAACTTAAAAACAAGTAGCTATGAGTTGGTGGCACTATTTATTACTGGTAAATTTTTACCTGGTACTGTTTTTCGGCTTTTATGCTTTGCTGCTCAGGCGCGAAACATTTTTTCAGCTAAACCGCATATACCTGGTAGCAGCCTCGCTATTGTCGTTCTTTATACCACTCATGCAGGCCGAATGGGTTAAAAGCTTATTCATTACCCAAAAAATACAAAGCACTATTTACAACAGCCCGGTTATGGGTTATACCATTACGTTTATACCTCAGCAAGATGTATTGACGGTGGGCGAGGTACTTAATGCTTTGTATATAGCGGTTACGCTTTTTTTAGTGATACGATTGTTTTGGCAATTGCTGATACTGAAGAAGCAGATAGAAAAGCCCGAACCATCTGCCGCTTATTCGTTTTTCAAAAAAATAAGCATGGGCAAGGATGCTGAAAAGCATAAAGCTATTGCCGCGCATGAACAGGTACACGCCAAACAATGGCATTCGGTTGATGTGATGATCATCGAAACCGTAATGATATTGAACTGGTTTAACCCAGTGGTTTATTTATATCGCTTCGCCATAAAATATATACACGAGTATATAGCCGACAGGCAGGTTATACAAGCCGGTACCGATAAGGCCGAATACGCTATGCTGCTGCTAAGCCAAACTTTTAACGTGGAAACACACCACCTTGCTACACCATTTTTTAACAACAGTTTATTAAAACAACGAATTATGATGTTGCAAAAAAACAGATCACAACGCATTGCCCTGGCCAAGTACGGCCTTTCGGCACCGTTGTTTATACTCATGCTGATATTATCATCGGCAACAATAAACAATAGTAAGGCGGTTACAAGTATTAATGATAAAGCCGAGAAAGTATTTGAAAAGCCGGCCACAGAAGCTGTTGCCGCTATTGCCGATAAAACCGGACTGGAAAAACCGGTAGCCGCAATAACCAATATTATTACACCTACAGAGCTGGACGAATTAAAAGCCGAAGTGCATGAAATGCCGGTGATCGATACTCCTATCTACTCGGCTGTTGAACGGCAGCCTTCATTCCCGGGCGGTATGCAGGCCTTCTATGCATACATTCAAAATACTGTTCGTTATCCTAAAATTGATCATGATAATAAAATAGAGGGCAAGGTGTACGTAACTTTTGTTGTTGAGGCTGACGGTACGTTGTCAAACATTAAATCATTGCGCAGCCCCAGCGAAACACTTGCGGCCGAAGCTATGCGTGTAATGAAACTTTCGCCTACCTGGAAACCAGGCTACCAAAATGGTAGCGCGGTAAGAACGCAATATACTATACCTATAGCCTTTACGCTGGCTTCTGCAGCGCCGTTGCCGCCGGTAACGGGAGCTTCACCAAATAGCGATAACAAAATTTTTTCGGCAGTTGAAGAGCAACCCGGTTTTCCTGGCGGAATGGAGAAATTCATCGAGTTTATCAACAGCAATATTAAATATCCTGCCGCCATGAAGGAGAATGATATTACGGGTAAAGCTTATGTTACTTTCGTTGTAGAAGCTGATGGCGCGCTGTCGGGTATAAAAGTGCTCAGAGAGCCGGGCTATGGTGCAGGTGCCGAAGCGCTAAGAGTAATGAAACTATCACCTAAATGGAATCCGGGTTACCAAAACGGGCATCCGGTGCGTACGCAGTATACCATACCAATTGCATTTGGCAACAGTAAAACCACCGTTTTGCAGGGGCGTGCTGATGGCGGAGCTTCACTGTCAACACGAGAGCCCGGATTGTTAAATAACGCACTGTTTGTAGTAGACGGTAAACCGCTTGATAACGAAGCCGGCCAGAAGTTTTTCAAAAGTACTTCGCAGGATCAAATTGAAAGCATGGAGATCTTAAAAGATGCAGTGGCGTTGTATGGGGAAAGGGCTAAAGATGGGGTGATAAGGATAACGACTAAAAACGGCGCATCCGCAAATGCGGCGATTACCCTACGCGGTAATAATATGTTTGCTAAAGACCCTTTGGTTATTGTTGATGGCGTTACTAAAACTAAAGCCGAATATGAGTCTATCAAACAGGCTGATATAATGTCTATAGAAGTATTTAAAGACGAATCAGCCACCAAATTATATGGTGATAAAGGAAAAAACGGTGTAGTAAAAGTAACTACCCGAAACGCCTGGAAAAAAAGCAACTAACCTAACCATTATACAATGTATGCCCTGCAGATAACTTATTTGCGGGGCATTATTTTTTATGCAAACTTTTTTACGGATTTGGCACCTTAGTTGAGTATAAATTATTAATTTTGGCCACTGAAAAGCAAATAATTACTAAACATGAAACCATTTATTTCAAAAAGTTTTTACGGTGTTATCAATTACCTTGGCGCTATAACATTAATGGCATCACCATGGTTGTTTGATTTTGAACACTTCCACGTTGGTCACGCCTCATTCTTTTTACCTTTAGTATTTGGATGGTTGCAGTTAATTATGGCTATTTTTAGCAATAGCAACCACGGTTTGATCAAAATATTCCCTATGCAAATGCACCACGTGCTTGATGTATTGGGCGGCTCATTCCTGTTAATGTCGCCTTTTGTATTTGCTTATTCGCAGTACGTATTCTGGCCACAACTTTTACTGGGTAGCTTGTTCTTCCTGGCCGGTATCTTTACCAAAGGCTCGCCATTATTGTCAGAGGCTGACCGCGCGCCACTTCGCGAGGCTGGTATTTGGTCTACAGATTCGCATGAAGGCAGATTAGATCACTAAGATCTTTCCATAAGATATAATAAAAAAGGGGGCAATTTAATTGCCCCCTTTTTTGTTGCATCATGTTTTGGTTTAGAAAACTTCGTTCAGGCCTATAAATATACCTTTTGAGCCATATTTACCTACGGCATAGTCAATACATAGGTTTGAGCGGGTATACTTGTTAAACAGCAGGCGCAGGCCCGCACCGCCACCGGGTTCAACATATTCTGTTACGTTAACATTGCGGTTATTGCTGCCTGCCGGCATATTAGGATTGTTAGGCCGGTTGTTACTGGCCGATTGGGCATTTGCAAAAAGCACACCGCTGATCAATTTATTCTTTGTTACCGGGAAACGGTACTCAGCCTCGCTAAACATGTACGACAGGCCTTTAAAACGGCCAATAGTATAACCCCTGCCCATGCGGTTAGCAGCATCGCTGCCGGTGCCTGGCAGCTCCATATAAGGTATCTTACCCTTAAGGTGGAAACAGCTCCAATACCAGAAAGCCAGCACATGCTCTTTGTTTACACGGGATAAGCTCCAGTATTTTCTAAACTCGGTTTTTAACTGTAAAGCGGTAGCATCGCTACCCATCCATTTTTCGTTGGTGCGCAATACCACATCGGCATATATGCCTTCGTAAGGGCGGTTAATATGATCGCGCGAGTTATATTGCAGGTTAAACAGTAAGCCGTTGGCCGAGTAGCCATGGGTGTTAAATCCGTTTATAACGCTGTACCTGAAATTGTGCGAAAACATATTCGGTCCTATGCGTCGCTCATCATCAATGTCATGGTAAATATTAAACATCACACCAGCGCCGGCATACACATGCGGAAATATCTCTTTATATATACGTTCTGATATTTTGATGTATGAATATTTTATAGGGAAAATATCCTCATTATTTGCCAAAGGCAAACCGTCGATAGAAAAGCTACCCTCGCCACGCACCGGGCGACCGGTACCTACGCCATAATCAAGCGCAACCGTTTTGCCAACCTGCACGTTACCCTGCAGGTTGTAACCATCGTTACTGGTGTAGATATTGTTTTTAAACTCAAAATTCGCCAGGCCTTTGGTTGATAAGTAGGCATTGGCATTGAGTACCGACATGGTTGTTGTTTTGGGATTGCCAAACACCTTACCTACGGTTGATGTTACACCCACCGCAAAACCCACACTGGGGTTAAAGCCGGCAGAAGGCAGGGTAGAGGCATTAGAGTGTTTTTTGACTACGGTATCAGTGGCAGCTTTTTTCTTGCTGAAAATTGAGCTGATCACTTCTTTCGCGTCTTTTTGTTTGCGCAGGGTTTCCGGCGAGTCTTCCCGCTCCTGAGCCATTAAAATCCCGGTGCAAGCCAGCACCATGTATACTGTAAGAGTATACTTCCACACATTTTTATTCAATTAAAATCAGGTTTAATCAACTGCAATATAGTCATAGAAATGTAAAATACAAACCAAGAGTAACATTAATGATACAATTAACAACTGATAGGGATAAGCTTGCTTAATAAGCAATGGCAGGTAAAATAAAAAGCAATATTCTGTGAATGAGAATATTATCCGCCAGGAAAACAATTTGCCGCTTTAGCAGGTAATTGTAATTAAACCTTCGGTGTAGCCGGATAGTCAAAAAAAATAACTAAAACTAAATATTATGAGTGTAGTTGAAATTTGTTGGGATTATTGGTTTGGTAGTAAGGATAAACTATACCGTGAGATCTGCAACGCGCAGATCTATTAATTAGCCAATAAAAAAGAAAAGGCCCCTGATTACATCAAGGGCCTTTATTATTTTAAGCTAAAGCTGATTATTCAATAACCGTTACTTTAAGCATGTTGGTTTTGCCATGTTTAACAATTGGCACAGCCGCGGTGTTAATTACCACATCGCCTTCGGCAATAAGGCCTTCGGCTTTCAATATAGCGTTAACATCGGCGATGGTTTGGTCAGTACTTTCTGTTTTATCGTAGTAAAAAGTACGTACGCCCCAAAGTAAGCTCAACGAGTTAAGCAAATGCTTGTTTGAGGTAAAGATAAAAGTACGTGCCTCAGGGCGGTAGCTTGATATTTCGTAAGCAGTGTAACCTGAAGTAGTCATTGATACAATTCCTTTAGCTTTAGTATGTTCCGCCAGGTAAACTGCCGAACCGCAAACCGCGTCGCTAAGTGATTCAGGAACGCTAGGATCTACTTTGCTGTCTTTTTCGGCATGGAAAGGATAACCTAATTGCTCAACGTTACCTACAATTTTAGCCATGGTCTCGATAACGATCAGCGGGAACTCACCAACCGAAGTTTCGCCGCTTAGCATCACCGCATCGGCACCATCCAGTACAGAGTTTGCAACGTCATTCACCTCGGCACGGGTTGGGCGCGGGGTTGTGATCATTGATTCCAACATCTGGGTAGCAACAATAACCGGTTTTGAAGCCGCGCGACATTTGCGGGCTATCATTTTTTGCAGTAACGGAACTTCCTCTAAAGGCAACTCAACACCCAGATCGCCACGGGCAACCATTACGCCGTCGGTAGCTTCAATAATAGCGTCAATGTTTTCAATAGCCTCAGGCTTTTCAATTTTAGCAATTACTTTGGCTGCTTTACCGCTGCGGGCGATAACTTGCTTAAGCTCGGTAATATCGTCAGCATTACGAACGAATGAAAGACCGATCCAATCCAGGTCCCACTCTAAAGCGTAGTGCAGGTTGGCCAGGTCTTCTTCGGTTAAGCTTGGTATAGAAACTTTGGTAGCCGGCAGGTTAACACCTTTACGTGAAGTTAAAATACCACCGTGAACTACTTCGCAAACAACGGTATCAACGCGGTTGGTTTCAATAACGCGCATTTGTATTTTACCGTCATCCAGCAAAATTATCTCGTCAGCCTGTACATCCTGTGGGAAGGCTTCGTAAGTAATGTATATCTGGTTGTCATCACCAATCAATTCTTTAGTGGTGATGTTAATTTTTGCGCCGTTAACTAAGTGAATGCCGCCATCTTTAACCAGGCCAATACGGATTTTTGGTCCCTGTAAATCGGCCAGGATAGCTACGTTGGTTTTGTGCTCGGCATTAATTTCCCTTATCAGGTCAACAAATTTCTTGTGATCTTCGGGTTTTCCGTGCGAAAAGTTAAGGCGGCATACATTTACACCGGCCTTTATCATAGCCAACAAAGTTTCTTTGGGTGCCGAGGCAGGCCCCATGGTAGCAACAATCTTAGTTCTGTTATAAGGTATATTCATAATTATCTTTTACTGTACAATTGAGCGTTTATTTGGGAGGATATAAACTTCTTACAAATCGGGCGCTAAAATAGCAGATTTTCCCGTGATTTTATCTTTTTTGGATCAATCTTTACCGCCGCCACAATTTCGGGTATGCGGTTAAGTGCTGATACTAAGTTTTCAAGGTCAGAATCATCAATATAATTTTTGATCATAAAAAAATAATCTGCTTTTTTCATCTCCGGAATCAGGTACGCGTCGCTGCCTTTATTGCCAATAAAATAAAAATCAGTCTCGCTGGCTTCCCAATTATAGGTAAAAAACGAAAAAAACGACGCTTCGGCACCCTGGTGAATATCAACCTCAAGATCAGCCGTTCGTACAAAATTAAAATTTAAATGCTTGTTTATCAGGTAACAAATTCGATAATCTTTTAGCGACGTTGTTACTGCTATAAGCACAAAATCTAAATCAATCTCAAACTTTAAAAATTTCTTATTCAAATATGTTTACATTTGCCGCCGGTAAAAATACAATATTGAAACCTTTGGAAATAAAATTTGTTACTCATCTATCTAAAAAGTTTTAGATTTGATATTTGATAGATTTTATTTTTCTTTGCACTGAAATTATTAATCATTAAACTATATTACTATGTCTGATATCGCTTCAAGAGTAAAAGCTATTATCGTTGAAAAATTAGGTGTTGACGAATCT
Organism: Mucilaginibacter sp. A3364; assembly: GCF_059690715.1. Lineage (NCBI taxonomy): Bacteria > Pseudomonadati > Bacteroidota > Sphingobacteriia > Sphingobacteriales > Sphingobacteriaceae > Mucilaginibacter > Mucilaginibacter sp. A3364. The sequence goes on along the minus strand of NZ_JCAWED010000003.1, from coordinate 270,016 downwards.
GAAGTTACACCTGAGGCTAGCTTCACCAACGACCTTGGTGCTGACTCTTTAGACACCGTGGAACTGATCATGGAGTTTGAAAAAGAATTTAATGTGGCTATCCCTGACGATCAGGCTGAGACTATCGGCACAGTAGGTCAAGCAGTAGCTTACCTTGAAAAAAACGTTAAATAAGCTCTCCTTAATTTAATACACATTAAATGGGGTTTAAAAGAGTTGTAGTAACGGGCTTAGGCGCACTTACTCCAATTGGTAACAGCGTTTCAGATTACTGGAACGGTTTGATCAATGGGGTGAGTGGCGCTGCCTTAATTAAGAGTTTTGACACCACGCTGTTCAAAACCAAATTTGCGTGCGAAGTAAAAAACTTTGACGCCGATGCATTTTTGGGCAGAAAAGATGCGCGCAAACTGGATCAGTTTGTGCAGTATGCTCTTTATTCTACAGAGGAGGCCGTTAAAGATGCCGGACTTGATTTTTCAAAACTGGATACCAGCCGCATAGGCGTCATCTGGGGATCAGGAATCGGTGGGTTAAAAACTTTTTTGGACGAGGTAATGGCTTTTGCCAAAGGCGATGGTACACCACGCTTTAACCCATTCTTTATCCCGAAAATGATAGCTGATATCGCCCCCGGCCATATCTCTATTAAATACGGTTTACGAGGGCCAAATTTCACAACAGTTTCTGCCTGTGCATCATCAAACAACTCGCTGATAGATTCATTCAACTATATCCGTTTGGGTAAAGCTAACATGTTTATAAGCGGTGGTTCTGAAGCGATAATTAATGAAGCCGGTATCGGTGGATTTAATGCTATGCACGCCCTGTCTGTACGTAATGATGATCCGCAAACGGCATCGCGCCCGTTTGATCTTGACCGCGACGGTTTCGTGGCAGGTGAAGGTGCCGGTACCATTATTTTGGAAGAACTGGAGCACGCTAAAGCACGCGGAGCAAAAATTTATGCCGAAATGATGGGCGGCGGCATGAGTGCCGATGCTTACCACATGACGGCGCCACACCCTGATGGCCTTGGTGCTGCAAACGTAATGCGCGCCGCGCTGGAGGATGCAGGTATGCAACCATCAGATATTGATTATGTAAACGTACACGGCACGTCAACCCCAATTGGCGATCCGCAGGAAGTTAAAGCAATACAGGATGTTTACGGCGATGATATTTATCGTATCAACGTAAGCTCAACCAAATCAATGACAGGTCACCTTTTAGGTGCTGCCGGCGCGGTTGAAGCTATTGCATCAATATTGGCTTTAAACCATGGTATTGTACCACCAACTATTAATCACTTTACAGACGATCCGACGTTTGATCCTAAAATTAATTTCACCTTTAACACCGCGCAAAAACGCGAGATAAGGGCAGTACAAAGTAACGGCTTTGGTTTTGGTGGCCACAACGCGTCTGTAATATTCAAAAAATACGAAGATTAATACTGGATGCCTGTTAGCCGGTTATATAAGCTCTACTTATCTCCACACCGTAAATACGTTAAAGTACTAAAGAATTTGCTCGGTTTCGTACCGGGCAATTTGTCTTTATACCGTATGGCTTTCCGCCATAAATCGGTAGCGCAAAACGTAAAAAAAGGTGTAAAAAACAGCAACGAACGCCTGGAGTTTTTGGGTGATGCCGTATTGGGCAGCGTTGTTGCCGAAGTGCTTTTTAAACTGTATCCGTTTGAAGATGAGGGTTTTTTAACCGAGCTTCGATCAAAAATTGTAAGCCGGGTCAACCTTAATCAGCTGGCGCGAAAACTAGGTTTTGAGCAATTGATAGAGTATGATAGCCGCGTGCTGGGTTCGTCAAGGCAAGGCTCATTATTGGGCGACGCTTTTGAGGCGTTGGTAGGCGCGGTGTACCTGGATAAAGGTTATGATTTTACCAAGAATTTTTTGGTGAACCAGATCATCAAGGCCCATATTGATATCCACACGCTTGAGCAAACCGAAACTAATTTCAAGAGCAAGCTAATTGAATGGTGCCAGCGCCATAGCCGCGATATTTCTTTCGACCTGATTGAGAATGCCGATGGCGAAAATGTTAAGCTGTTTACCGTACAAGCCAGTATTGATGGCGAAGTAATGGGTATGGGCAAGGAGTTTAGTAAGAAAAATGCCGAAAAGCTGGCTGCCGAAAAAGCCTGCGAAACCTTAGGTATTTAATCAACTTTCAGTTTTTGCGATCTCAATGTCGCTTTGTTAACCTTAAAATACTCGTACGAGCGTTTGATGTAGTTAATGATATCATAATCGCTCCATACTTTAATATTCTCTAAAGTAGGACTGAAGTTTAGTATAAAATGATCCAGATCCTCGTCGGGCATACCGGTGGTTTTTTTAATCAGCGGCTTGTTGTAACGCCTTCTTATTTCCTGCTGCTCTAATTCATCCTCCGAATATTGTTGAAACCGGCGCGCATTTGCGGCAGATTTGCCAAACAAACTATATAATCCCGAAAGAGGTGACGCTATAACCGAGCCCACGCTTGGGCGCGTAGTATAAAACTGACCGTTCTTTTTGTAATCGTTCAAAGCATCAGCCAGTTCTTCGCGTTTACTGGCTTCGTTAATCTTTACTTCGTTTAAAACAATAACAGGTTGCAGGTATACCGATAGCAGATCGTCATTTACGATGGCGATGGTTTGGGTTGCAAAATCTACTTTCTTAATCAGCAAACTATCTCCGGCGGCGGCCTGTATCCTGAAGGTTCCAAGGTCATCACTGCCGGTAACTGTTTTACGGGTGATGTTTTGAATGATGGCTTTAGCTACACGATCTTGCGTGCTTTTGCGAAAAACTACACCGGTAACGGTAAATAACTTTTGCGCAGATGCACCCAAGGTACAGCAAAAGCAAAACAGTATTAGCAGGGTAATGCGGCTATATATAAATAATGATCTCAAACTATAAAATTACGTATTGTAATTGGCTGCAAATGTAAAAAAATGTTAATTGTTTGAGGGTTAAAGATTGATTGTTAAAGATCAAAGATTAGTTACTGAAGTTTAATTAGTGTGTGTAGCAACTAACCTTAATCTTCAATCTTTAATCTTCATACCTTAATCATTAACCGCTAACCGTCAAAAATATTATCTTTGCGCATGATAAAATCCATGACAGGATATGGCATAGCCAGTTTCGATTCGGGTAATACCAAGTATACGGTCGAGATAAAATCGCTTAACAGTAAGTTCCTTGAGCTTAGCCTGCGTCTTCCAAAAGCATTTTCTGAAAAAGAATTTCAACTGCGTACCGATTGCAGTAAGCAAATAGAACGCGGCAAGGTAAACTTATCTATAACGGTAGAGCAAACCGGCGGTACCACTGCTAAGGCTGCAGGCATTGATGCTGATTTACTAAAAGAATATTACGATAAACTGAAAGCGGTTAGCGTAAGCTTAAATGAGCCTACCAGCAACTTACTACAGTTGGCGCTGGGTTTACCCGAAGTAGTTAAGTATGCCGAGGAAACTGTATCAGAAGATGAGTGGAAAGCTGTTTATAATACATTTAACGAAGCCATGACTGCCTTCCAACAGTTTAGAGGCGCTGAAGGCGATGTGTTGGAGCTGGAAGTTAAACAACGCATAGCTATTATTCTAGAAAACCTGGCGCTGGTAGAGGTTGAAGAACCTAAACGTGTGCCTGTAATAAAAGAACGCCTTAACCAGTTGCTGGCAGACGCTGTTGGTCGTGAGGTAGTAGATCAAAACCGCTTTGAGCAGGAGCTGATCTATTTTATTGATAAGCTGGATATTACAGAAGAAAAAGTGCGCTTGAAAACCCACTGCGAATACTTTTTAGAGACCCTGAAAAATGCTGACGCAAACGGTAAAAAGCTGGGTTTCATATCGCAGGAGATAGGTCGCGAGATAAATACCCTGGGCTCAAAAGCCAACGATGCCAACATTCAAAAGCTGGTAGTAGGCATGAAGGAAGAACTGGAGAAAATTAAAGAACAATTATTAAATGTGTTGTAAGGTTGTAAGGTTTTAAAGTTGAAATGTTTTAAGCGACACAACTTTACAACCTACCAACTTTCCAACTTTCCAACAAATAAATGGAAGAAGGAAAACTTATTATATTTTCAGCCCCATCCGGCGCGGGTAAAACAACTATTGTAAAGCACTTGCTTACTAAGTTTCCTGAACTGGAGTTTTCAATATCGGCTACCACGCGTCAGCCCCGCGGCGATGAAGAGAATAATAAAGCTTACTACTTTATAAGCAAAGAGGAGTTTTTGCACCAGATAGCCAAAAAGCAGTTTGTTGAGTTTGAGGAGGTTTATTCGGGCACTTTCTACGGCACCCTGCGCTCGGAGATTGAGCGCATATGGGCCGAAGGCAAAACCGTAATTTTTGATATTGATGTTGAAGGTGGCCTGCACCTTAAGCGTAAGTATGATGGTAGCGCCTTAGCCATATTTGTACAGCCCCCATCGCTTGAAGTTTTGAAAGAACGCCTTACCGGCCGCGGTACCGATAGTGCCGAAAAACTGGCCGAACGTTTTGAAAAAGCCGAAAAGGAACTGAATTACGCGCCAAAATTTGATATTATACTCAAAAATCACGATCTTCAAACAGCATGTAACGAAGCTGAGGAATTGGTTAAAAACTTCCTGGCGAAATAAATTAATTGCCGGCTTTTTAACTGATCACAACTTCCCGCAATCATTATGAAAATAGGACTACTATTCGGTTCGTTTAATCCTATTCATATAGGTCACCTTATTATCGCCAACTATTTGGCCAACCATACCGAACTGGATAAAGTTTGGCTGGTGGTATCGCCCCAAAACCCGCTAAAAAAATACGGCGACCTGATAAGTACCTATGATCGCCTGGAAATGGCCCGCCTGGCTACCGATAATGCCAGCAACATTGAGGTAAGCGATGTAGAGTTAAAGCTGCCGCAACCATCGTACACCATTGATACGCTGGCCCACCTTAAAGAAAAATATCCGCAGCATGATTTTGCCCTTATTATGGGTTCGGATAATTTGGTAACCCTCCCTAAATGGAAGAATTACAAACTCATTCTGCGCGATCACCGCATATTTGTTTATCCCCGCCCCGGGTATGAAAATGCCGAACTGGCCTCGCATCCATCCGTAACTATTACTATGACCCCGCAGATGGAGCTGTCTGCCACCTTCATCCGTAAATCCATAGCCGAGAAAAAGAACGTGCAATATTTCGTACCCGACGCGGTTTTAAAGTTTATTGAGAGTAAGAGTTTGTATAGATAATAGCCTCCGCTTTTACCGACGACCAATAACGCTTATCTTTGCCCCGTGAGCGAAAAAACAATACTAAAACTACAACTCCCTACCGACCCGCTTTGGGTTAAAAACGTGGTAGAAAGTAATATTGAAGAATTACTGATTGACCACGCCTACTGCGAACAGAAAGCTGCCAGTAACGCAATCACCCTCATCGTACAAAACCCCAACCTTAGCGACCTGGTACAACAGATGACCGACCTGGTGCAAGAGGAAATGGATCATTTTAAACGCGTACACCAAATCATTATTGAACGTGGTTACGTGTTAGGTAAAGAGCGTAAGGATGATTACGTGAACGAATTACGTAAGTTTATCATCGTAGGTGGCGGTCGCGAAGCGCAGCTGATAGACAGGTTATTGTTTTCGGCAATGGTGGAGGCGAGGAGTTGCGAGCGTTTTAAAGTATTGTCTGAAAATATTAATGATAAACAGCTGTCTGAGTTTTATCATGAATTGATGATCAGCGAAGCCACACATTATACCATGTTTATTAACCTGGCAAAAAAGCACGCGGTTAATATTGATGTGGATGCCCGCTGGAAAGACTTTTTATCCTACGAGGCCCAGGTAGTTAAAAACTACGGTAAAAACGAAACTATTCACGGTTAAGCAAGCCCGCTTATGCAGTTAAAATGTATTGCTATTGATGATGAGCCGCTGGCCCTAACGCTGATAAAAAAATACGCGTTGCGGGTGCCGTCGTTAAACATGGTGAATACATTTGAGGATGCCATAACCGGTGCCGAATATCTCAACAATCACGAGGTGGATCTACTATTTGTGGATGTAGAAATGCCGGACATTACCGGCATTGACCTGGTTCGCTCATTAACCCACAAGCCCATGGTTATTTTTATAACCGCCTACAAAAAGTTCGCCTTCGAGGGTTATGAGCTGGAGGCTATTGACTATCTGTTAAAGCCCGTTGATTTTGAACGCTTTGCCAAGGCTGTAGACAAGGCTTTGGACTACTACCGATACAAACACAACAGCAAAAAAGAAATCGCCGAAGACAGCCTGTATGTATACTCAGAATATCGCATGGTTAAAATAAACCTGCAGGAAATAGAGTATATAGAAAGTATGGAGGATTATATCAAAATCCATTTGTTGGAAGGTAGTAAGCCCGTTCTTACCCTGATGCCTTTAAAAAAGGTGTTGGAGAAACTCCCGACTGATAAATTTAAACGCATCCATCGCAGCTATGCCGTGGCGGTTGATAAGGTTCGGTCTATCCAAAATCGTAAAGTTTATCTAAGCAATATCCAACTTCCTATCAGCGACAGCTATGCTGATTTTGTGAAAGAATGGGCGCATAGTTAGCTTTTTTGTTTATCGACAAAAAAAGTCTATTCGCCGATACTTGTTATAACACCTTTAAAACTATCTACACCTTTGGCTTATAATTTAAACTAGAGGTTATGGAGAGGAAGAATTTTATAAGGGCATTTGTGGCTGCAGCGGCTGCAGGCCCCATGGTGCTGGCGGCTTGTAAAAAAGATACAAATATCGCCGAAGGCGCCACTACAACTACAGGCGGAACCACCACCACATCAGCAAACGGCGCTTGTGTAACGTCGCCAAACGAAGTTGAAGGCCCATACCCATACGTAGGCGGCGAAATAACCAACCCACTAAACAGAATAGACATTACCGATGGCCAGACAGGCGTCCCTTTAACCCTTAATTTGGTAGTTGTTAACGTGAGCGCCAACTGTAATGTAGTGCCAAACGCACGCGTGGATATATGGCATTGTAATAAAGATGGCTACTACTCGGGCTACGGCAACCAAAACAGCGTATTAGGAACGCAAAGTTACGTGGGCAAAACCTGGCTGCGCGGCTACCAAACCAGCGATGCCAATGGCTTGGTAAAGTTTGCTACTATTTACCCGGGCTGGTACAGCGGCAGGGCTACCCACATACACTTCGAGGTTTTTATAAACGGGGTGATGAAAAAAACCGGCCAAATGGCGTTTTCTGAAACCATATCTAACGAAGTACATGTTTCAAGCCTGTATGCTGCTCATGGTAAAAATACCATGAGCAATATGGCCGATGGTATATTGGGCAACTCAGCCAGTGATCTGGCTAACGAGACCTTATCACTGGTTGGTAGCGTAGCTGCAGGTTATACCGGCGCTTACACAATTGGTTTGGCACTTTAACAAGATAGATGATGGCAAAGGCATTAGTAAAACTAGTTTATCGCCAGGTGATAGACGCTTCGTCGACAGGCGATATCGAACGCAATATATTTCATGCATCATATGATGAGTTCCTGATGAAATCGCAGGCTTATAATCCTGAAGGGCGATTTAAAACGTTTACCGATTTAAAGGCAAATGATGGCAGGGCAAATTCCCTGCATTATAAAATAAGTTTCGGGGCGGGGCATTTTGTTGATTTTTTCAAGAACAAGATCCCCGGTATCGTCGACAGCATGGAGCGCAGTATTGAGTTTGCCGAAGCAAAGTTCGAGCTGATAGAATCGGACATAACGGACCGTACGGCCCATAAACTGGCTGTAAATTATACCACGGATACTTTATCGCTGATCAATATTATTGGCGAGTATTTGTTGCTTGCCAAAGGAGAAATTGTACCCGGCGAACTTGTAGATACGTTTATTTTAAAGATGCAGCCTAATTTAACCATTAGCGAATATCAGCAACTACGGCTAGAAGAGCGACCAATGCACATCAACGATAATTAAGAGCACCCCTAAATACAGATAGATCAGCCGGCAGGGCATGAGAAGGAGAGGTTGGTTTCATGAATGGCTGGTCACATAGATGGCGCTTCGGTTTTAAGGTTCCGGAGCGCTTATCTTATTTCAAAAGTATTGTTTAATTATGGCTTGCTTAACTAAACATATTTTTTTATTACTGCTAATAAGTTTAATCGGTGTTTGTTGCCAGGCCCAAAGCCTGGGCGACCCGCTGGTAAGCCTTGATTTTGGCGCAGGTACTGCAACGCATGGCGGCGCGTTACCAGCCGGTATTACCAGCTACAGCTATTCATCGGCAGATTTCCCTACAGATGGGTCGTACACTATCGAAAACAGCACCGCGGGTTCGGGCAACGTTTGGTGGTCAACGACAGATCATACCGGTAACGCGGGCGGTTACATGATGGTGGTAAACGCCAGCCTATCAAAAACAGATTATTTTTATAAGAAAACAGTAAGCGGGCTATGCGATAATACCGATTACCAGTTCAGCTTTTGGATAGTGAACCTGTTGCGCAGTAACGACATCAGCCCGCCAAATATTACCGTTTCACTGCAAACAACCGGTGGCGTAAACCTGGTTGCGCCTCAAAACACAGGCACCGTAGCCCGAACCAATGGCGGCCCGGTTTGGGTGCAGCATAAATTTAACTTTACGCTACCTGCGGGTACTAACGAAGTGGTAGTTATCATGACCAATAACAGCAATGGGGGAGCGCCGGCTAATGATTTGGCGATTGATGATATTACTTTCAGTCCCTACGGCCCTAACCTAACATCCAGTTTTAGCGGTAACGCCAGTATTACGTCCGAAGCTGCATGCACCGATAATTCAAAGCAATATACGTTAAGTACCAACACGCCCGCAGGCTATGCCTTGCAATGGCAATACCTTAGCTCAGGCAATCTATGGACGGATATTGCCGGAGCTACCGCGTCAACCTATAATTTTTATTCATCTACCGTTGCCGGTATTTACAAGTACAGGGTAACGTCGGCACTGGCGTCTAACATCAGCTCGGCTGCCTGTAGGGTGGCATCTAACGTGGTTACGCTAACGGTTAATTCGCCGCCTACAGCAACGGCTTCATCAAATTCGCCGGTATGTGCCGGCACCACTTTAAATCTTACTGCGCCTGCAGGCTCATCGTATAACTGGGTTGGGCCAAATGGCTTTAATTCTACAGTTCAAAGCCCGAGTATAGCCAATGTAACTACGGCAGCTTCGGGTACCTATACCCTTACAGTTGTTGCCAATGGCTGCCAGCTGACTATGCCTGTACAAGTGAATGTAAGCCCTATGCCTAGCGCCAATGCCAGTACCAGTAATAGTTATCCATGCGAAGGAGAAGTAGTTAGTCTTACTGCATCGGGCGGGGCATCTTATTCCTGGTCGCCTGCCACGGGCCTGTCATCGGCCACGGTTGCTAATCCAACATTCACAGCTAAAACAGATATAACATATACCGTTACGGTAAGTAATGCCGACGGATGTAGTAACACGGCTACGGTTCCTATTAAAGTAAGTACCAACCCAACGGCTAGCGCGGGCAGCAATAAAGTTTTCTTTATCGGCCAGCCTGCCGTTACTATTGATGGTAAAAGTAATTCAAGCAATTTTTATTGGACGGCGGTTCCGGCTTCGGGACTGGCGGCGTTAAGCAGCACAACATCGCTAACCCCTACGGCTAAGCCAACCGAAACGACTACGTATACGCTGCACGCTGCCGCCGATGCTACGCATTGTGGTAATGACGTAACAAGTGCTATGACCATAACGGTTTATCAGCAGGTAAGTATCCCCAACACATTTACCCCCAACGGCGATAACGTGAACGACAGTTGGGATATTACCGGCTTAAACACCTACAAAAACTCGGTTACGCAAATATTTAACCGTAGTGGTACTTTACTGTTTAAAAGCATTGGGTACCCACAGGCCTGGCAGGGTAAGTACAATAACCATGATCTCCCGACAGGCACTTATTACTATGTAATTGATCTGGGAGTTGAAAACAAGAGGTTTGCCGGTTGGATAAGCCTGCTTAAATAGTTTTTACCAGGCCCAGTACGGCGGTTAAGTAGTTATCCATCATATCAATATCCACCACATCATTCAGTAAACCAATGTGCATATCGGGCCTGATGATGAGGGCTTTCTTTTTATCCTTCGCTACTTCAAACATGTCGAAGGTCTCCTGATTTTTGGCTGATGGCGGGAGGTAAAAAAAGTTAATATTATTACCGTAGTTCTGGGTTATCCATTTGGCAACGGTAAATAGGTCGAGTTCCTTTAACTTGCCCAACACAATTAGTGTAAGGCCAGGTTTGCTGCACCATTCGTGCAGATCGGTGTATTCCTGCTTCTTTTCGTCAAACACTTTCAGGTAGGGCAGCCTGTCGCCGGCTTTAATATTTTTGGCATTGCTTAGGTGCAGGTTTATTTTGCTGTCGCGATAGGATATGTTGATCTGCGCTACCCGTTTAAAAAAAGCCGCGCGCAGGCTTTCGCTCCGCCATACCAACTCGGTAGCTTTCGGCATTATCCATTTATTAAAAAATACGATAAACCAATTGGTTGATATGATCATTTTGAACAGTTTGTCAGTTGTGTTCAGTAGCGTTTTGGCAACAGGCATGCGCTCGGCAGCATAGCTATCCAGGATGCTTTTCTGCAACTGACCGTTAACTACGCCTGCCAGTTTCCAACCCAGGTTATAGGCATCCTGCAAACCGGTATTCATGCCCTGCCCGCCAACCGGCGAGTGTATGTGCGCGGCATCGCCAATTAAAAAGCAACGCTCTTGCCTGAATTTATCGGCCATGCGGTGGTGCAGCTTATAGGTAGTGAACCAGTTTTCATGCACCACCGTCGTAGGCATGCCGGTTAGGGCGTTTAAATGTGGGAGCAACTCCCCTAACTGCAGATCAGGTTTACCCTCGTACGCCGGGGGCAGATTGCCAATTATGCGATAACTGTTATGCTCAGGCAAGGGAAAGAATGCTGCCATCTTCGCCTTACCCCTATATAAAGCTACTTGCTTGCCGGTTAGCTGCTCGTTATCCAATTCTACATCCGCCAGGAAAAATTCATTGGCATATGTATCGCCGGTAAACGGAATGTTTAATTGCTTGCGTACCGCACTGTGGGCTCCATCGGCACCAATCACGTATTCGCAGGTGATAGTTACCCGTTCGCCGGCGGATTGCAACTCCACTTCTGCTTGTTGAACATTTTGTTTTAATGACAATAAGGTTGTATCCCAGTAGACCGGGCAGCAGTTTTGCGTCAGGAAATCTAGTAGTAAGCGTTCGTTTTTGCTTTGCTGGTACAAATGCACAAAGGGAAATGGCGTTTGTTGTCGCCCAACATCGGTCAATGAAATTGACGTTGCCTGCTTGCCGTTTTGATAAAGAACCATACCGTCGGCCTGTTTGCCGCCCTGTAATGCACGATCTACAATACCCAGCTGCCGATATATTTCAAGCGAGCGAGCCTGCACCGCCAGCGCCTTAGACTTGTTGGTTGGCCCTTGCTTGCTATCAATAATAACAGGCATTACACCGTGCCTTAATAATTGTGCCGCCATCATTAGTCCCGATGGGCCGGCGCCTACTATTAAAACCTGGGTATGTTGTTGGGCAAGTATCACTTATAATGAACGCGATAATAAAAATATGGTTGGCTTTTTATGCAGGTCGGGTACCTTTTTTTGCCATTCGGCGATGGTTTTGGTTTGTACAAATTCATCGGCGGCGGTTAAGTTGCAGGCAATGCACAGCTTGGTTTTGGCGTTTGCTGTCTTCAGCAATTCTTCCAGCAAGGGGTTATTGCGGAAAGGCGTTTCGATAAATATCTGGGTTTGGTTAAACCTGTCGGCCATGTTTTCCAGTTCGCGTACGCGTTTAGTTCTTTCAACTTTATCAATAGGCAGGTAGCCCTGGAAGGCAAAACTCTGCCCGTTAAAGCCGGATGCCATTAGCGCCAGCAAAATAGAACTTGGCCCAACCAGTGGTACCACCTTGATGCCACGTTTATGCGCTTCGGCAACCACATCGGCACCAGGGTCGGCTATGCCGGGGCAGCCGGCTTCGCTCATGAGGCCCACGTTGGTACCTGTCATCAGGTTTTTAAAAAACTCGTGCATGTTGGCGCGGTCGCGATTGTGCTTGCCGTAGTCATGTATCAGTAATTCGCTTTGCGGGGTTTTTAGGCCGGCTTCTTTTAAAAAACGACGCGCGGTTTTTTCGTTCTCAACAATGTATTCCTTGATCTGATTAATGGTATCAACCAGGTAAGGGGTAAAAGTTTTGGCCGTAGCGTTGTCCGCAAGCGGCACGGGTATTAAAAAAAGCGTTCCGTGAGGCATGTTGCAAAATTGCTCATTTTTGCGCAGAAACAGGCATGCTATATATTTACATCATCAATTTAGCCTAACCGTTGCATTATTTGTTTTGTTAATTATTTGTTGTAGATTTAATATGCTTTTGATTTACAGACTGATATCATGCAATCGCAAGTTTACCGCACCAAAGTAAGTCCGTATATATTTATCCCTGTAGCTTTACTAATAATAGGCTTGCTGGCTTACATGTTTATGCGTCGCGAATTGAGCGACCTTGTGGTAGCTATACCTATATTTGCGTTCCTGGCTCACATGTACTTAACCACCGCCTATACTATTGCCGGTACCCAACTGCGTGTTAAAAGTGGTTTTTTGGTGAATGAAACTATTGACATCTATCAGATCACACACATCACCGAAACTCATACCATGTTAGGCGCACCGGCGCTGTCAATGGATAGGATAGAACTGTTTTATGGTAAATATGACAGCATTGTTATATCGCCCCCAAACAAAATAGAATTTATTGCCGCCCTTAAAATTATCAACCCAGATATTGAGGTACGGCTGGCTGAAAAAGCTATCTAAAATTTTAGAAATAACTTTGATTCCCGATTATTTACATTACCTTGCACAAATTAACATCAATAACAATATAATTACAATGGCAACAGGAACTGTAAAATTTTTTAACGTAACAAAAGGATTCGGCTTTATTGTACCTGACGAAGGTGGTGCTGAAGTTTTTGTTCACTCAACCGGCTTAACTGACCAAATTCGTGAAAACGACAAGGTTACTTACGAAGTTGAGAATGGCAGAAAAGGCCTAAACGCGACAAACGTAAAATTAGTTTAATACTATATTTATCTATTTCGTAACAAAAAAGCATTTGCCCAAAAGGCAGGTGCTTTTTTGCTTTAAGGGCTTGCCGGTGCGATTAAGGTTTTACCTCCTGATCATCGTCATGCTTTTCCGGCTTGATCTCTGATTGGATCATCTCCTTCTCAAAGGTTTTTTCGTCCTTGCGGTTGCGTTTAATAAACCAAATGATCAATAGTATGGAAAGTACCACAATAACGGCGGCCCACCAATAATTTACTGCTACAGCCATACATTTAAAATTTTGCTAAATAAAAATAGGATAACCTTTTGTTGTAAAAGTTATCCTACTATTAATTATTGTTACTCAAACAGTTTACTTCAATTTAGCAAGCGCCGTTTTTATGCGCGGAATGGCTGCTTCAATATCCTCAAAAGTACACGCGCCTACTGATGCCCTGAACCAGTTCACATCCTCGCCGGTACCAAATGCCGAGAACGGCACAAAGGCAATTTTAGCTTCTTTTATCAAATAGAAGTTAATGTCGGCTGAGTCTTTCAACACGATACCATCAGGTGTGGTTTTGCCCGCGTAATCAATTTTAAGCGTTAGGTAAATAGCTCCCATCGGGGCAATACTATCTATCGCGAAGCCTTCTGCCTTTAATTGCTGGAAGCCATTGTGCAAAGCATTCAAACTGGCTTGCACACGCGACTTTAAGGTATCCAGGTAAGTATCAACCAGTGCATCATCCAAAATATATTTGGCCATAGCAACCTGCTCAGCTTTTGGCGACCAGGCACCCATGTGGCCCACAATAGCCTTCATGTTGTCGATAATACCGGCAGGACCGAAACCCCAGCCCACACGCACGCCTGTAGCGGCGAAGCATTTTGAAGCGCCGTCAATAAATATTACGTAATCCTTTAACTCGGGGCGCAGAGTAACCGGGTCGAAATGCTGGTTATCACCAAATGTTAATTGCGAGTAGATCTGATCGTACAAAAAGTATAATGGTTTTTGATCAGCTGTACGGGTTTTGTTCTCTTCGATCACCAGGTCGCAGATGGCTTCCAGATCCTCTTTGTGAAACATTGTCCCGGTAGGGTTAAGCGGAGAGCAAAGCGCCAATAAGGTAGCGCCTTTAATATGCGGGCGCAGCTCATCGGCCGTAGGCATAAAGTTATTCTCGGGCTTGGTTTGCACCATAACGCCTTCAGCTTTCAGCAGGTCGCAGTAGTGGTTATTGTTCCATGACGGTGCAGGGAAAACTACTTTGTCGCCCTCGTCAACAACAGCTAGGTAGGTTGAATAGATCAAGGGACGTGAACCGCCCGAGATCAATATCTGGTTAGCTTTATAATCTAAACCCAAACGTTTATTTAAAAATACTGATACACTTTCGCGCAAGGCTAACACACCATCAGCAGGCGGATAGTTAGTTTGGTTTTGCGCATAGGCATCAACTATACCTTGTTTTAATTCGTCGGGGATAGGATATATGTTCGAGTCGTAATCGCCAATGGTTAGGTTAGCAATGTTTTGACCCTGGCGTTTTAACTCATTTATTTCGCCGGCAATTTTGATGATTTCCGAACCGCGCAGGTTCTCGGCTAGTGCAGATACTTTCATATTATTATTTAAGCTAAAAGGGTAAAGGTTAAAGCTGAAAGCTTGCCTTTACCCTTCGATGATAATTTATGTATTAAAGCTTTTAGCTTTGGTCTTTCCGCTTTAAGCTTACCCGGCAAGCGGCTTGCGTAACTTGATAATGCGTACCCAATGCATCACTTTCATTACAGGGTAAACCGGGTCAAACTCGTACCATTTGGCAGCAAAGTTTGAATTATTAGGGCGCTTGTGGTGGTTGTTTTGAAACAATTCGCCAAGCATTAAAAAATCAAGCGGTATAGAGTTTTTTGAATGATCGCCATTGTCAAAATTTGAGTAACCATATTTATGCCCGCACCAGTTTACGATAGCGCCATGTATAGGGCCCATCATAAAGTGAATTGGCAACAACAGGTACATCCACCAGTAGTCGGCAAAAGCAATATAAAAGGCTATATAACCCAAGCCAAATAAGATGCGCGAAATATAGGTGGATCCCCAAAAATCAAGCAAACGCCACTCGGGGTAGTTGCCTGCAAATACGGCATCAGGTTCTTTTAAACGCTTTTCGTACAGTTTATAGCTTTGTGCGGTGCGCCACATCATCTGGAAAACATCGCGGAAAAAGTAAGGCGAATGCGGATCCTTTTCGGTGTCACTGTAAGCATGGTGCTCGCGGTGCATAATAGCATAAGCACGTGGGTTTAAATAGGATGAACCCTGGCATATAAAAGTAAGCGCGTGAAAAACACGCTCGTTTATTTTATGCGTAGTAAACATTTTATGTGAAGCATACCGGTGCAGAAAGAACGTTTGGAAAAACAATGACAGGAACCAGTGTGCCAGGAAAAATATTAGAATGATCACGAATTATTATGGATTTGTGTATGTATTATAATTAACGGCAAAGATACAATTTAAGTTTGCCGCCTAATAAACTTATTATTAATTTAATATGTTTAGCAAATTGTATAACTTTATATACCTAAATGCCTATTACCAAACCAATACATCAACTACCTAAATAATATGAAAGACTTATCTCCAAAAAAAATCAGAACCGTTTGCTTTGCCATAACGCTGGGCTTGGCCATAACTGGTTGTGCACCAAAATTTGAACCAACGCCCGAACCCTATCCGCCGGGTAACCCGCCACCGGCATCGGCCACTGTGCCCGTAATAAATAGCATACTACCTGCTAAAGCTTTGCCGGGTAGCGTAATAGTTGTTAAGGGTTATAACTTTGCCCTTGCAGGTAATACGGCTACGATAAATGGCATGCCGGCCGTTGTTAATTCGTCGTCAATATCCGAGATAGCGATTACTGTACCCGCCAGTATGCCTGCCGGAACTGTAGGTAAAGTGGTGCTTAACACAGCCGGTAGTACGCTAACATCAACAACTAATTTTACTGCAGCCGGCGGTACGCTTAGCCAGTTCACCACTTTTAATCCGCTTATTGTAAAGCGGTTTTTAGTAAACAATTCGGGCGATACTTATAGCGTAACATCTGATGCTGTTTTAAAAACCATATTGGGTGACACACGTACCGTATTGGCCACCGGAAGTTTTGGTGCGCTTACAGGTATTGCCACTTATGAAAATCAAACCGGCGAACTCTACGTGTCTGATAGCCTTAAGCGCGCTATCTACAAGGTAACCGCCACAGGGCAGGTTGCCTTATTTGCGGGCGGTGGTTCGTTTGGTTATGACGATGGAACAAACGCCAATGCCAAGTTTGCCAAACCGGTTGGTATCGCCTTTGATGGTTCGGGTAATTTATATGTTGCGGATGAGTTTCGCGTACGTAAAATAACTCAGGTAGGTGTTGTTACCACTATTGCCGGTAGCCCGGACTATGCCGATATTAACGGCACCGGTACGGCAGCACGTTTTGGTACGCTAACATCTATAGCGACTGATTTGCAGGGCAACATTTTTGTAACCGATAACCTGTATAAAAAGATACGTAAAATAACCCCAGCCGGCGTAGTAACTACTTTGGCGGGCAGCGGTTTAGCCGGTTTTACAGATGGCCCGGGTGCTTCGGCTTCGTTCAACTCTATTGCAGGCATGGCTATTGATGCCGCAGGAAATGTTTTTGTGGCTGATAGGGACGCATTTACACCTATTTACAAAATACGTATGATAAACAAAACGGGTGTGGTAAGTACCTTGTTGACGGGTTCATCAAATAACTCAGTGGTAAACGGCCCAATAACAACCGCGACAGTAAGCAAACCCGATGGCTTAACGTTTGACAGTTTTGGTAACCTTTACATTTTTAACGGAGGTACAGGCACCGTAAACAAATTAACCTTTCAATAAACTAAATAGCATAACCAAAAACGCCCGACTCATCATCGGGCGTTTTTGGTTATAAGGCTGGTGCTTCCAGATTAAACATGTCCGCCAGTAGTTTGTACGATTGTAACCTGTCGTCAAAATCTTCGGCTATGGTTACAGCTATAATTTCGTCCACGCCGTAGTTTTCGGCCAGTTGGCTTAAGCGGGCTTTAACTTTATCGGGTGTGCCGGCAACTACGCGTTGGCGGTTGTAACGTATTCGGTCCTGCTCGGCAAGCGTATATTCGGCATCCTTCACATCTTCATAACCTAAAGGCGATAGCCCCAGGCCTTTTTCAAACTGTATGAAGCGATGATCCATAATGGCTTTATGCTGCTGCACTTTCTCCTCATCTTCCGAACAGAAAACAAATATGGCCATGTTAGCCTCGGGCTGCAGCATATCCAGCGAAGGCTGAAAGCGTTCTTTGTAAACCTGTACGGCATTGGCGCCACCAACCGGGTTAATAAAATGCGCGAACGAAAATCCCATACCAAAATGAGCGGCGAATAGCCCGCTTTGTCCGCTCGAGCTTAGCAACCACATAGCCGGCACAGTTTTTACCTGCGGAATGGCCCGTATTTTCTGGCGGATGGTGCCCGGTTCGGCCGTATCATGAAAGTAGTGTTGCAGGTCGGCCAGTTGTTCCATAAAATCCTGCTCGCTAAAGTGGTTTGATGGATTTAGCATCGAAGCCGTGACGCGGTCTGTCCCCGGCGCGCGGCCCATACCCAAATCAACCCGGCCCGGAGCCAGTGCTTCCAGCATCCTAAAGTTTTCAGCCACTTTTAAAGTGCTGTGGTTAGGCATCATCACACCGCCCGAGCCCACACGTAAATGTTTGGTTTGCGAGGCCAGGTAAGCTATCAATACTTCGGGTGTTGAGCCGGCCAGGCTGCCGGTGTTGTGGTGTTCGGCTACCCAAAAGCGGGTAAAGCCCAATTGGTCGGTATATTTTGCCAGCGCAATGGTTTCCTGTACAGCCTGTTCGGCGGTAACACCTTTACGAATGGGGGATTGATCCAGTACGCTTAGCTTTAATTTATTTGTGCTCATGGTAGATTAAAAACACAAATGTACACCTGGTATTGTGGAAGACGTAACGCCAATGAGTTTTATGGCATTGGCGTTACAGAGCAGCCTATTTTATTCTATAATCTGTAAGTACGGTTGTGTTTACTTCCCCAAATAACTCTGCATCAATTTTTATCAGGCCTATACCTTTAGCTATATAAAAATCAGTTGTTTGAAATGGTTCAAATGTGCCGTTGTTATCATATTGCAACTGTAATTGCGTATGTACAACGTTTTTATACGCCTTTCCTGCTATGGTTTTGTTAACATCTTTTTCAAGTAGCTTACCAACCATTTTGCCCGGTTGTACAGGGTCGGGTATTTCTATGATCCACTGCTGGCCTACATCTACATTATCTTTAAAGTAGGGCCATTCCAAAATAAACTCCTGCGGGTTTGATGGGTCAGTTGAAACCGAACCTATACTTCTCATTAAATAAGTATGATTGTTGTAGCCATACCAGGCAGTTTCTGTCTCGGGGCCGGAGACGATATCCATCGCATAATAAGTTTTGCCCTCAAAAGTTGAGGGGCGCCCTGTCATGGTATGAGTTGAAGTTATACTGGTGCCGCCAAGGTCCTGGCTGTATTTCCAATAGCTTCCTTTAGTTACCGGCTGATAGGTGTCGGTCAGGTTGTTGATATCAGAAAAATCAGGCTCGTCATTTTTACAGCCGGCAATAAGTAACGCAAAAGTGGTTAATAGCAATAAGGCGGTTTTTTTCATGCCGCAAATATATTGACTTTAAGTTAATTAAAGTCTAAAATTCTTGTGACCTATGCCTCAAAATGATATAGAAATACCACGGCGCCTGTATACGCAGGTTTTTTCTGGCCTTCAATTTCCATGGTAACACCAATAGTAGCTTTGGTAATGCCGCGCAGGTTAGCTATAGCATTAAGCCTGGCTACCAGGCGCACGCGGCTGTCAACAATAACAGGTTGGGCAAAACGCAGGTCTTCAATGCCGTAATTGATCAGCATTTTTAGGTTACGTACATCGGCTATCTGGTCCCAAAAATGGGGAAGTAATGATACCGTTAAATAACCATGCGCTATGGTTGCGCCAAAAGGGCTGTCGGTTTTAGCTTTCTCGGGATCGGTATGTATCCACTGGTGGTCAAGCGTAGCTTCGGCAAACTGGTTTATTTGCTGTTGCGAAATTGCCTGCCATGGCGATGTGCCAATTTCCTGGTCTAACAAAGCTTCAAACTCGGCGTGGTTATTTATAATTTTCATCAATTAATATGTATAGGTTATAACGGTTTTGTAAATATAATAAACCCATTGATATTGCAATCGTTTGCAAAAGCAATAAATAAAAAGGGTATCAAATTTGTTTGATACCCTGATAGTACTATTTGAACATGTTTTTTAAAGCAGCTAGTTTAACGGCCATATCCGTTTCCGGCTCGGCTTCTTTGCGTTTGGGCTGCTGATTGGCCGGCTTATTATGCTGCTGTTTTGGTTTCGCCTGCGGCGGACGATTTTCCTTGCGTGGTTCATCCGTTTTCATGGATAAGGATATACGCTTACGTGCAGCGTCAACTTCGGTAACCGTAACTTCAACCTGTTGCTGTACCTTAACCACTTCGTTTGGATCCTTAATAAAGCGGTTAGCCATCTGGCTTAAGTGCACCAAGCCATCCTGGTGAACGCCAACATCCACAAATGCACCAAAAGCCGTGATATTGGTTACAATGCCCGGTAGTTTCATACCCACTTTAAGGTCGGTAATAGCGTTAACACCTTCGGTAAAGCTAAAGCTCTCAAACTTTTCGCGCGGGTCGCGACCGGGTTTGGCCAGCTCGTCCATAATATCATTCAGGGTAGGCAGGCCTACCGTATCAGTAATATAATGCGGCAGCGGGATGCTTTTGCGCAGTTTGTCATCGCGCATCAGGTCGGCTACAGTGCAGCCCTTATCTTTTGCCATTTGCGCTACCAGCGGATAACGCTCCGGGTGTACGGCACTGGCATCAAGCGGGTTTTCGGCGTTATGTATGCGTAGGAAACCGGCTGCCTGCTCATAAGCTTTATCGCCCAGGCGCGGCACTTTTTTAAGCTGCTCGCGATGTTTAAACGCGCCGTTGGCATCGCGGTATTCTACTATTTTTTGCGCCAGTTGCGGGCCCAGACCTGATACGTAAGCTAATATTTGTTTTGACGCGGTATTTAACTCTACACCAACTGCATTCACACAGCTAATTACGGTATCATCTAACGATGCTTGTAATTTATTCTGATCCACATCATGTTGGTATTGGCCAACGCCGATAGATTTCGGATCGATCTTTACCAACTCTGCCAATGGGTCCATCAACCGGCGACCAATAGATACAGCGCCACGCACGGTAACATCTTTATCCGGGAACTCCTCGCGCGCAACTTCTGATGCAGAATAGATAGAAGCGCCGCTTTCGTTCACCATCACAATATCAACATCTGGAATATTGAGTTTCTTCACAAATAACTCGGTCTCGCGCCCTGCGGTGCCATTACCAATAGCGATGGCCTGGATATCATAACGTGATACCAAATGCGGAATGGTCTTGGCTGCCTCGGCGGCTTGTCCTACACCTGTATGCGGAAAGATAGCTGTATACTCCAATAGCTTACCCTGCTCATCCAAACAAACCACCTTACATCCTGTACGGAAGCCCGGGTCAATAGCCATAGTGCGTTTCTGACCTAGTGGTGCGGCCAATAACAACTGGCGGGCATTCTCGGCAAATACGCGGATAGCTTCCTCGTCGGCTTTCTTTTTGGTTAACAGGCGTACTTCGGTTTCCATGCTGGGGCGCAACAGGCGTTTGTAGCCATCGTGAATAGCCAGTCGCACGTTATCGCTGGCGGTGTTGTTGCCTGTTATGAAAGCGTTTTCTAATTGAGTTATGGCCTCATCTTCGGGTGGCAATACGTCTAAAAACAGGATTTCTTCCTTCTCGCCACGGCGCATAGCCAGCACGCGGTGCGATGGCGCGGCCTTTAGCGGTTCTTCCCACTCAAAGTAGTCTTTATATTTTAAGCCGGTTTCTTCCTTACCCGGCATAACGCGACTTTTAAATGTGGCTTTTTCTACAAATAGCTCACGTAGTTTGGTACGTACGATGGCATCCTCGCTAACGTGTTCGGCAATAATATCGCGGGCACCGGCAAGGGCTTCTTCCAGAGTGGCGAGGCCTTTTTCTTCAGAAATATATTTTTCGGCCTCGGCTTCTACGTCAAATTTGTTTTGTGCCAGCAGCAGGTCAGCTAGTGGCTGCAAACCTTTTTCGCGGGCGGCGGTGGCGCGGGTTTTGCGTTTTGGGCGGTAGGGCAGGTAAATATCTTCCAGTAACACCATCGTTTCGGCGGTGTTGATGGCAACGGCCAGTTCGGGCGTTAGTTTGCCCAGGTCTTCCAGCGATTTTAATATCGCTTCGCGACGTTTATCCAGGTCGCGTAGTTGTTGTATGCGGTCGCGAATGCCGGCTATCTGTACCTCATCCAAACTGCCGGTAAGCTCTTTGCGGTAACGCGATATGAAGGGAACTGTTGCGCCCTCATCCAAAAGATCAACAGTGGCGCTAACTTGTCTCTCGCTAATACTAAACTCGGCGGCTATTTTTTTATAATGGGTCGTCATTTTCTCTATCCTTACAAATTATAGGATAGCGAAAATGGGATTATGGGGTGGGATTGCAAAGGGGTGTTGGTAAATAGTGATTAAGTCGCAGTGATGAACGGATATTTGATATATTTATCAGATGTTAAAGGATTGGAAACTGAAGTTAAAATATGGAAAGTTAAAAACGCCATACAAGCATTTCACATTAATAGCTCCGGTAGTTATTGAACATTATATTGAAGAGTTAGATGCCAAACCTGGTAGCGCTTACGCTGGAATGAAGGTATGGGCGATAGACTACGATAGCGCAGCAGAAGTTTATCGAAGCGTAGCTGAGCAAACAGGAATTAAAATAACTGGTAACATAGAAGTATATGATACTGATGCAGTAAATCCACCTGAGGATGAGCCGTATGCCTATGATATAAATTTTAGTTATTATGAAGAAGAGTGATTATTTCTTTTTCCCCTTCACTTTCTCCAAATTCTTCTCTATCCTAAACTTCACAATTTTCGTCACCAATTCCAGCGGCAGTGGTTTATCAATCGGGAACTGCAATGTGCCTTTGCCACCTTCGTATTGCGCGGTTTCTTCTTTAAAAGCTTCTATACCCATAGGGGCAGGATAAAACCCGATGTGATTTTTGTAGCCGCCGAAGTGTACCAGGTTGCCGTGTAATATAAAGGTAGGGATGGCATATTTAATAGCCTCTGTAGCTTCGGGCGCTGCGGCGTGGATGGTGTCGCGCATTTGTTGAAGTAGTTCCTGCACGTTTTCGGGGAAGGCGGAGATGTATTGATCTATGGTGGTTACGTCGGTTTTCATGGTGTTGGGTTTTACTGCTATACAAATGTAGCAGTACAATTAAAACCGGGAGAGGGGTGGAAACGACAATTTTAGGGGGCGGATGAGCAAAAGGAAATAGACTATGATTTGTTTTTACAACAAAAGTGTATATTGCTTCACCTAAATAAATTACA
The DNA here is from genome assembly GCF_059690715.1 of Mucilaginibacter sp. A3364. Lineage (NCBI taxonomy): Bacteria > Pseudomonadati > Bacteroidota > Sphingobacteriia > Sphingobacteriales > Sphingobacteriaceae > Mucilaginibacter > Mucilaginibacter sp. A3364. The sequence goes on along the minus strand of NZ_JCAWED010000003.1, from coordinate 247,188 downwards.
ATGAAAAAAGGCTACGTAACACTGATAATCATATTGGCAATAGTACTGGTTGCAGTATTTACAAACCCAAATTCAGACAGACACAAGGAAGTTGTGAAAAAAGAGATCAGCACCTATATGCAGCAAAAGCTGAAGGAGAACGGTGCCGAGACAGGCGGCCAGGCTTTTGGGGCACTTTTAGGTGGAGCTTTAATAGACAGAATGGTAGATAACCTGGTAAGTACAGATAGTTATCTGTTGTTTTCTACAACTAAAATAACCTGGGAAGGAAAGTCGCGTGTAATAGGCTTTGGCATTTTTGGCAATGTTTATATTACAGGTAAGGTTAAAGATGCTATGGCACAAGCGGTTGATAGTGAATAATAAAACTATTTAAAAATACTAGCACCACCCGCACACCCCTAAACCCGATAGCAGCGAATACCGGCCCCGCGCCAAATGCCCACGCGCCGTATAAGCGCATAGCGGGACTGCCACTAATAGCTGCACCAAACCTGCTTTTCAACCTCCGAAACCACCCAAAACTTTCCAGCCTCCAAACTTTCCAACATTTCAACAAAATATCTTATAGTAACCACTTGCATATAAAACAATAAAGCGTATCTTTGCAGTCCCGAAAAAGCGGGGTATAACAACTATTTTAATAATTTAATTTAAAGCAAGTGAATACGTTAAGTTACAAAACTGTCTCTGCCAACAAGAAAACCGTTAACAAACAATGGGTTGTTGTTGACGCTGAAGGCGAGATCTTGGGGCGCTTGTCTACAAAGATCGCAATGATCATTCGTGGAAAAAACAAGCCTGAATTTACCCCAAACGTAGACTGCGGTGATAACGTGATCGTTATTAATGCAGACAAGGTAAAACTGACCGGAAACAAATTTAGCGCTAAGCAATATGTTTCTTACACTGGTTACCCAGGTGGTCAGCGTTTCATTTCTCCTAAGGAGTTAATGGCAAAACATCCACAACGCGTAATTGAAAAAGCGGTACGTGGTATGTTACCTAAAAATCGTTTGGGCAAAGCATTGTTTGGCAATTTGCATGTATATGCAGGTGCTACACACCCACATGAAGCTCAAAACCCGAAAGCCATTTAATTAACACACTAAGGAAAAAGAAATGCCAACAACAAACACTTCAGGCAGAAGAAAAACAGCCGTTGCACGTATCTACCTTAGCGAAGGTAGCGGTGCTATTACCGTTAACGGTAAAGATTACAAAGAATACTTCCCTACATTGCCATTGCAATACGTAGTTACCCAATCAGTAGAAGTTGCCGGTGTTGCCGGTCAGTTCGATGTTAAGGTAAACGTTGCAGGTGGTGGTGTTAAAGGACAGGCAGAAGCCGTTCGTTTAGCTATTGCTAAAGCTATTGTTGAACTTGATGCTGATAAGAAACCAGCGTTACGCGCCAAAGGCTTAATGACACGCGATATGCGTATGGTTGAGCGTAAGAAACCAGGTCGCCGTAAAGCACGTAAGAGATTCCAATTCAGTAAACGTTAATATTTTATCAAGGAGAACAACACAATGGCAAGAACAACATATGACGAGTTACTGGATGCAGGTGTACACTTTGGTCACCTTACCCGCAAATGGGATCCAAAAATGTCTCAGTACATTTTCATGGAGCGCAACGGTATCCACATTATCGATCTAAACAAAACCTTAGCTAAGGTTGAAGAAGCTGCTGCAGCTATAAAACAAATTGTAAAATCAGGCCGTAAGGTATTATTCGTAGCTACTAAAAAGCAAGCGAAAGATATCGTAGCTGATTATGCAAAAACAGTAAACATGCCTTTCATTACCGAGCGTTGGTTAGGTGGTATGTTAACTAACTTTGCTACCGTACGCAAGTCGATCAAAAAGATGTCAAACATCGATAAATTGACTAAAGACGGTACTTACAGCAACCTTTCTAAAAAAGAAAGATTGATGATACAGCGTGAGCGTATCAAATTAGAAAGCTTGTTAGGTGGTATTGCTGATTTAAATCGCTTACCGGCTGCATTATTTTTAATTGACGTTAAAAAAGAACACATCGCGGTATCTGAAGCGTTAAAATTAAACATCCCGACTTTCGCGATGGTTGATACTAACTCTGATCCGTCAAACATCGATTTCCCTATCCCGGCTAATGATGACGCTACCAAATCAATTTCATTGATCACCGGTATCATTATCAAAGCTATTGAGGAAGGTTTAGACGAGCGTAAACGCGAGAAAGACGACGAAGCTGAAAAAGAAGCAGCACAGGTTAAAGCTAAAGCTGATGCTCCGGAAGCAGCAGCAGAAGGCAAAAGAACCCGCAAAGCTCCTGTTGAAGCTACTGCCGCTGTAGAAGACGAAGCACCTGCTGCTGACGCTACAGAGGAATAATAATATTTTTAGTCGTAAGTCTTGAGTCTTCAGTCAGTAGTGACTTAAGACTTTGGACTTGCGACTTTTAACTTTAAAATAAAAAAAAACATGTCTACAGTACAAATTTCTGCAGCCGACGTAAATAAACTGCGCCAACAAACCGGTGCCGGTATGATGGATTGCAAAAAAGCTTTAACCGAAACTAACGGTGACTTTGAAGCAGCTATTGATTTTTTAAGAAAAAAAGGTGCTAAAGTAGCAGCAAGCCGTCAAGACCGCGAGTCTAACGAAGGTGTTGTTATTGCCCGTACTTCTGCTGATGGCAAACGCGGTGTTATCATCGAGCTGAACTGCGAAACTGACTTCGTTGCTAAAAATGCTGATTTCGTAGCCTTCGCTAATGCTATCGCTAACGAAGCTGTTGAGCAAAACCCTGCTTCAATAGAGGAGCTGAACCAACTTTCTATCGATATTGAGAACTCGCGTTTAACTATCGCTGAAGCTTGCATTGACAAAACCGGTAAAATTGGTGAAAAAATCGGCGTATCTAAATACGAAGTTATCACCGGCGAAAAAGTTATCGCTTACATCCACGGTAATTTCCGTTTAGGTGTGTTAGTTGGCCTAAGCGCTGATTTTGATACTGCTGAAGAAACAGGTAAAGACGTTGCAATGCAAATTGCAGCGATGAACCCGGTAGCTATTGATAAAGACGGTGTTGATGCAACTACTATTGAGCGCGAGCTTGAAATTGCTAAAGACCAGATCCGTGCAGAAGGTAAACCAGAAGAAATGGTTGAGAAAATTGCTGCCGGTAAATTGAATAAATTTTACAAAGACTCTACTTTGTTAAACCAGGAGTTTGTTAAAGATTCATCTAAAAACGTTTCACAGTTTTTAGATAGCGTTAACAAGGGCCTAACCGTTACGGCGTTTAAACGAGTAGCTTTAGGAGCTTAATTATTAAAAATCCTCGCTGAAAAGCGGGGATTTTTTTTGCCCCATTTTTTTTGCAGAGACACAATATTTTGTGTCTCCCGTTGATAGGGGCATAAACGCATTTTTGCGTTTAGATAAATACCCGAAGACGCAAAATATTGCGTCTGTACATCACCACCATAACTGATATCAATGATAACCGCTTTGCATAACATTCGGCTTATAACCAATGGTACAATTACCAAAGGGAAGGCTGTTTTGTTAGAAGGCGAGACGATCATCGACATCATCAGCGAAGCGGATATCCCGCAAACTGCAAAACGCGTTGATCTTAATAACAATTATCTGGCCCCGGGTTTAATAGACCTGCAGATATACGGTGCCGGCGGTAAGCTGTTTGGTGGAAACCCAAGTGTTGAAGCTTTGGCCAAAATGGAGCAAGCCTTATTGGCCGAAGGCTGTACCGGTTTTTTAGCCACCATTGCCACCAATACCAATCAAATTGTTGAGCAAGGCATATCGGCCGCGCTGGCATATCAGCCTGAGACGAAAGGTGTGTTTTTGGGTCTGCATTTGGAAGGGCCTTATCTAAATCCAAAACGTCGCGGGGCGCATCCCGAGGAGCTGATCAAAAAAGGTACGCTGGCGGAAGTAAAAGCCTGGGTTGAACAAGCACAAGGCTTGATCAAAATGATAACTATCGCGCCGGAATTGCAGGATGCTGAGCTTATCGATTATCTGCATCAGCAAGGTATCATCCTATCCAGCGGGCACAGTAACGCTACTTATGCCGAAGGGAAATCATTTTTAAACAAACCTATACAAGCTGTTACGCATTTATACAATGCCATGCCTCCAATTCATCACCGTGAGCCAGGTTATATACCTGCCATTTTTGAGGAGCGCCCGTATGCCAGTATAGTGGCCGATGGTATTCACGTTGATTTCGCGATGATCCGTTTGGCTAAACGCGAATTGGGTGATAAGCTGTTTTTGATCACTGACGCTGTTACCGAAGCTGATAGCGGCGTGTACCAACATGTATTTAAAGGCGACAAGTATACTATGCCTGATGGTACGTTATCCGGCTCAAGCCTTACTATGTTAAAAGCGGTAAAAAATTGTGTTGAGCAGGTTGGTATTGAACTGGCGGAGGCAATAAGCATGGCTTCATTATATCCCGCCAGGTTAATTAAAGCAGACAAGAAAGGCAAAATTGAGAAAGGTTTTGTGGCCGATATGATTGTATTTAATGATAGTTTTCAAGTAACAGCTACGGTATTTAAAGGCGAGTACTTAACAATTACCACATAAAATTTAAACAATAGCATTAATTATATATTTTTGACAAACCCCACACCATCCATGAAATACAAAAGGATATTATTGAAGCTCAGCGGCGAATCGTTAATGGGCGATAGACAGTATGGTATTGATAACAAGCAGGTTTTGCAATATGCGCATGATATTAAAAGCGTGTTTGACAAAGGCATTGAAATTGCTATTGTTGTAGGTGGAGGTAATATCTTCCGCGGTTTAAGCGCCGAAAAATCGGGTATGGAACGTGCACAGGCTGATTATATGGGTATGCTGGCCACCGTAATTAACTGTATGGCTTTGCAAAACGCTCTGGAAAGCATTGGTGTTGACACCCGTTTACAGTCGGCCATTAAAATGGAGCAGATCTGTGAGCCTTACATCCGTCGCCGTGCTATGCACCATTTGGAGGAACGCAAAATTGTGATCTTCGGTGCCGGTACCGGTAACCCGTATTTCACTACCGATACTGCAGCTTCACTACGTGCTATCGAGATCAAAGCCGACGTAGTATTAAAAGGTACCCGTGTTGACGGTATTTATACCGCCGACCCCGAGAAAGATCCGTCAGCTACGCGTTATGATGAAATATCTTTCCAGGAAGTTTACGATAAAGGTTTAAATGTGATGGACATGACCGCCATTACCCTTTGCCAGGAAAACAAGTTGCCTATCATTGTGTTCGATATGAACAAAGAAGGTAACTTTATGAAAATTGCCAGCGGTGAACCGATTGGTACTTTGGTGAAGTAGAGAGAGTCAAGAACCAAGAGGTAAGATAACCAATGCGTTAAAATGTCTTGGTTCTTGACTCTTGGTTCTTGATTCTCATCTCTAATTTATATTTTTGAAAAAAAACCAATACTACAATGAGCGAACTCATTAAAAAACAAGTTACTGATGCCAAAGCTGCAATGGAACGTGCCATTGACCACGCTGATGGTGAGTTAAATAAAATACGCGCGGGTAAAGCAAGCCCATCAATGCTTGATGACATTTTTGTTGATTACTATGGCGCGGCAACTCCGCTTAGCCAGGTAGGCAGCGTAAATACGCCTGATGCCCGTACTATTGTAGTGCAGCCTTGGGAAAAATCATTGTTGGGCCCTATCGAGAAAGCTATTATGGAAGCTAACTTAGGTGTTAACCCTCAAAATGATGGTACTATCATCCGCATCAACGTTCCGCCTTTGACTGAAGAGCGTCGTCGCGATCTGGTTAAAAAAGCCAAAGCTGAAGCCGAAAGCGGCAAAGTTGCTATCCGCAACGTGCGTAAGGATGCTAACGAGAAGATCAGGAAACTGAAAACGGAAGGTGTGTCTGAAGACGAAATGAAAACCGGCGAAGCCGAAATTCAAAAACTGACCGACGCTTACATCGTAAAAGTTGATCAACTTACGGAAGCTAAGGAAAAAGATATCATGACGGTTTAATTTAACCTGATTGTCAAATTAAAGGGGATGAGCTTAGTAGCCATTCCCTTTTTTTATGTTTGTGCCGCAATATGAAATTACTCTTATCTTATTTATCAAAACACCGGTGGACAGTGGTTTTGGCCCTCGTACTTGCCGGCTTCAATATAGGTTTTTCACTGGTTGATCCCATGATTACCGGTACCATTATGGACAAGTACATTGTACCAAAGGATGGTATTCAACTAAGTTATGACGAGCGCCTTTGGGGGGCACTAGGTTTGGTTGGCCTGGCTATTGGCGCTGCCATGGTATCACGTATAGCTAAAAACTTCCAGGATTATTTTACCAACATCATTGTTCAAAAAACCGGTGCCGAAATGTATGCCGATGGTTTAAAGCACTCGTTGGAACTGCCTTACCAGGTTTTTGAAGACCAACGCAGTGGCGAAACTTTGGGCATCCTGCAAAAAGTACGTACCGATAGCGAGAAGTTCATTACCTCCTTTATCAGTGTGTTGTTTGTGAGTTTGGTGGGGATGATATTCGTTATCGTTTATTCGTTGAAGGTGAACTACCAGGTAACGCTGGTTTATTTTTGCGCGATACCGGTTATTACGTTTGTGAGTATGGCGCTAAGCAAACGCATCAAAAATATTCAACGCAAAATCGTTTCTGAAACTACAGCATTGGCTGGCTCAACTACCGAATCGTTGCGTAATATTGAGTTGGTGAAAAGTTTGGGCCTGGCCAAACAGGAGATAGAACGCCTTAACAAAACTACCTACAAGATCCTCGATCTTGAATTGAAGAAAGTAAAGTTTGTACGCAGTATGAGCTTTATACAAGGCACGGTAGTTAACCTTGTACGCAGCGCTATGGTGTTGGTTTTGTTAATGCTAATATTTAAAAATGAATTAACTGCGGGTGATTATTTGAAATTTCTGTTCTACTCGTTCTTCCTGTTTAATCCGTTACAGGAGCTGGGCAACGTGATACAATCATGGCGCGAGGCGCAGATATCGTTGGGCAACTTCGAGGCCATCTTAAGCACGCCTATAGATAAAAAGCCTGAGAAGCCCGTACTGCTTGAAAAGATCAAAACACTTACGTTTAACGATGTTACTTTTAAGCATTTAACAGCTAACCGCAACGCGCTTAATCATATCAGCTTTGAAACCAATACCGGCGAGACCATCGCGTTCGTGGGTCCATCGGGTTCGGGTAAAACTACTTTGGTTAAATTGCTGGTGGGCTTGTACCAACCTAAGGAAGGCGATATAGCCTACAACGGTATTCAAAGTAATGAGATAGATCTTGATCAACTTCGGGAAAAGATAGGTTTTGTAACACAAGATACGCAACTATTTTCAGGCACTATTCGTGAGAATCTGCTGTTTGTTAGGCCGGATGCTACAGATGAGGAATGTATGAATGTGCTGCAACGCGCTGCTTGCCAAACCCTATTGGCTCGCGCCAGCAACGGTTTGGATACCGTGATAGGCGAGGGCGGTGTGAAGGTTTCCGGAGGTGAGAAACAACGCCTGTCCATAGCCCGCGCCCTATTGCGCAGACCAGACCTTTTGGTATTTGACGAAGCTACTTCGTCCCTCGACTCATTAACTGAGGAAGAGATCACCGAAACCATCCGCGATGTTTCTGAGCACAACGAACACATTACGATATTGATCGCTCACCGCTTATCAACCATTATGCATGCCGATTGCATATACGTGCTGGAAAAAGGCCGCATTATAGAATCAGGCAAACATACGGATCTGCTGGCGCAGAAAGGCTTATACTATGCGATGTGGAGGCAACAAATTGGCGAGAAATTCAGTATGGAAGCTGAGGTTGAATAATCCAATTGATATATAAAGTAAGAAAGGCCAGCGATACCGCTGGCCTTTCTTACTTTATTGCACTTTCACTGCTTCGGGTGCCGGCGTTATTTCGCTTAACGACTGCGGGATGAGTTTCTTGGTTTTGAAATAAGTAAGGGTGACGATCAGTAATGTCATACTACCACCAAATAATACAGCCGGGATGGTACCCAACAATTTGGCAGCAATGCCCGACTCAAAATCACCGATCTCATTGGATGAACTCAGGAACATGGAATTTACCGATGACACCCTGCCGCGCATATGATCGGGCGTTAACAGCTGCATCAGCGTGCCGCGGATAACCACGCTCACGCTGTCAAACGCGCCCTGGGCAAACAGGAAGAATACAGCCAGGTAAAAGGTATGGGATAAACCGAAGCCAATGATCGCGCAACCAAAACCAGCTACAGCGATCAACAGGTTACGCCAGGGCCTGCCCATTGGCGAGAACCTGATCATGATCAATACAGTTAACGCAGCGCCCAACGAACTGGCCATGCGCATAATACCCAGGCCCTCGGCACCTACTTTTAATATATCCAGCGCGAATACCGGAAGCAACGCCACCACGCCGCCGAACAATACCGAAAACAGGTCAAGGCTCATGGCGTACAGCATGATCTTGTTTTTGAATACGAAATTGATACCCTCGCTGAGGCTCGTCCAGATGCTTTCTTTGGGTACGAATACCGGTGGATAACTACGCAGCCTGTACACCAGGAAAAATGCCGCGAACAGGAACAGAATAACCGTACCAAACGTGGCGGTAATACCACTCACCTGCGGAAAAATTTTATGAGCGAAAGCATAGATAAAGCCCGCCGTCATAGGCCCTAATATGGATGCCGCCTGGAAGGCTGATATACTCCAGGTACTGGCGTTGGGGTAAATTTCGCGGGGGATGCTGTGCGAGTAAACGGTGAACGCCGCCGGGCCATAAAACGCCCTCACCACACCGTTTGAAAATATCATGGCATACAATATCGGCACCACCCATGCGGTTTGGATGTAAGCATGCATGCTGTTCAGTGTAACGGTAAACATGATGGCGGCTGCCATGATCGCCCCACCGTACACCAGCAGTAACATTTTTCGCTTTTCATATTTGTCGGCGATGTAACCGCCGTAAAGGGCAATGCCAATTGCGGGAATAGCTTCGGCCAGGCCTACGAAGGCGATGGCAACTTTGCTGTGCGTTAACTGGTAAATGTAAAAGCCCAATACAGTGGTCTGCATTTGATAGGCGAAGGTGAAGAAAAAACGAATGCCCAGGTACGACCGGAAATCTTTATACCTTAAGGCAACAAACGAATCTTTTTTTTCGGGTGCGGGTTGACTATCAGAATCTGCCATACACAAATTTACAATTCATAAATCAAGCCGCGCAGTTCAATTAAAATTTAAACATGGCTATGACGTAACAATCCTGTCAACAAAAAAACACCAAATTATATTTGTAGGAGCGTATGCGTAGCACGCTACACGGCTACACCTGGGGTAGCATGCTACACGGCTGATTTTTAGATGGTTAATTTTTGGTGTTTTAGGGCTTTTGCATTTTGTGCTACAAGCTGCCAAATTTTGTTTGGTTACTACAGGCATGGCGGAAACAGACTTACGAAGTTTTTAAAACTTCGTAAGTCTGCGCAATGTTTTTACGATATCTTATCCCAACTCAAACCACCACTACCGCCCTGGAAAGCCCTGTTCAGTATCTGATTTTCGGGCGCTGCCAACTCAGGGTCAACAGCAAAAATATCTTCAACGGCTTTGCGGCATTGGGTGAGTAGTTCCTGGTCGGTGGTAAGGTCGGCTACTTTAAGGTCGAGCAGGCCGCTTTGCTGGGTGCCTTCAATGTTTCCCGGGCCGCGTAGTTGCAGGTCGGTTTCTGATATCTCGAAGCCGTTGTTGGTTTTCACCATCGTTTTTAAGCGTATACGGCCCTCGTGACTCAACTTTTCCTTACTCATCAGTATACAGTAAGACTGTTCCGCCCCGCGACCAACACGCCCCCTTAACTGGTGCAGTTGCGAAAGCCCGAAGCGCTCGGCATTTTCAATGATCATTACCGAAGCATTGGGTACGTTAACGCCTACCTCAATTACGGTGGTGGCCACCATAATATGGGTTTCGCCACGCACAAAGCGCTGCATCTCGTATTCCTTTTCAGCAGGTTTAAGCTTGCCGTGTACAATGCTTAAATGGTATTGCGGGGTAGGGAATTCGTGGCTCATGGTTTCAATACCTTCGGCCAGATTTTTAAGGTCAAGCTTTTCGCTTTCTTTTATCAGCGGGTAAACCACGTATACCTGCCGGCCCTTGGCAATCTCCTGCTTCATAAAACCAAACATCCGCAAACGCTGGTTCTCATATAAATGATAGGTTTCTATCGGCTTGCGACCGGCGGGAAGCTGATCAATTACTGACACATCCAGATCGCCGTACAGCGTCATGGCAAGCGTACGCGGGATAGGCGTGGCCGTCATCACCAAAATATGCGGTGGTATTACGTTTTTGCGCCAAAGCTTGGCGCGTTGCTCCACGCCGAAACGATGCTGCTCATCAATCACCACCAGGCCCAGATTTTGATATTGTACTTTATCCTCAATTAAAGCATGGGTGCCTATCAGTATTTTCAGTTCGCCGTTCTCCAGTTGTTGGTGCAATACCTTTCGTGTTTTTTGCGGGGTCGACCCGGTTAGCAAGCCCACCTCGATAAAATCATCGCCCACTAAACTTTTAATGGTATGGTAATGCTGTGTGGCCAAAATCTCGGTAGGAGCCATAATGCATGTTTGGTAACCATTATCTACGGCTATTAGCATGGTCATTAAAGCTACCACGGTTTTGCCGCTGCCTACGTCGCCCTGTAGCAGGCGGTTCATTTGTACGCCGCGTTGGGTGTCCTGGCGGATCTCTTTCAGCACACGCTTTTGCGGATCGGTTAGTTCAAACGGAAGTTTTTCGTTGTAAAACGTGTTGAAGTAATGGCCAACCTTATCAAATATATTACCCTTAAACTTTTGTGTGCGCAGGTGCTTTGTTTTTAACAGCTTAAGCTGCAACAGAAACAACTCTTCAAACTTTAAGCGGTGCTGCGCCTCGTTCAGCTTATTGATATCCTCCGGGAAGTGGATGTTACGATAAGCCTCGGCGCGACCCATCAGCTTAAATTTCTGCAGAATATACAGCGGCAAATTCTCCTGTATCTCGCGCGAAAATTGTTCCAGCAATCCTGCAATAAGCTTTTGCAAGCCTTTGCTATCCAACTGAAACTGTTTGAGCTTTTCGGTACTGCTATAAGCCGGTTGTAGGGTCATGTTACCCTTGCGCCGCATCGCGTCGGGGGAATACAGGTCAAGCTCAGGGTGCGACATTTGGGCCTTGCCGTTAAACGATCCGGGTTTACCAAACAGGATGTAGGCTTTGCCCGGCACCAGCAGTTTTTCAACCCATTTAATGCCTTGAAACCATACCAGTTCCATTGCACCGGTATCATCCTGCACCTGGGCTACCAGGCGCTTGGTATGGCGTTCGCCCAGGATCTCTTTGTGTGTAAGACGGGCTATAACCTGCACATGGGGCAGGTCGGGCTGTAAAATTTCGCGTATTTTATAAAACCGCGTGCGGTCAATATGTTTAAAAGGAAAATGCTGCAGCAAATCGGCAACCTTGTAAATGTTCAGTTCTTTTTTAAGCACCTCGGCGCGTTGTGTGCCAACGCCCTTTAAATATTCAATAGGTGTTTGAAGCGACTGTCCGTTCAAGGCTTGCTATCAATTTATTTGCTTGCTATAACCGAAATTTCAACATTAACACCTTTTGGCAGGGCCGATACCTGTACGGTTTCGCGGGCCGGGAAGTTATCTTCAAAGTAGGTGCCGTATGCTTCGTTAACCTCGGCAAAATCGGCCATGTTGGTTAAAAATATGGTGCTTTTAACAATGTGAGTAAAGTCGAAACCGGCCTTGTTTAAAATGGCACCGATGTTTTCCATTACTAAATGCGTGGCCGATATAATGTTATCAGTTACCAGTTCGCCTGTAAAAGGATGCAGCGGGATCTGGCCCGATACAAATACAAGGTTGCCCGTGGCGATAGCCTGGTTGTATGGTCCAATAGGTGCAGGTGCTTCGTCGGTGATAATTACTTTTTTCATTGTTAGGATGGGGTGTTAAAGGTTTTATTTCTTCAGGATAAACAAGTCTATCAACTTCCAGATAATACCCAGCAAGAACATAATTATGGCTATGGCATTAATGGTATGCATTACTTTTAAGTTGGAACTGCTTGGCCGGTTAGGGTCCTTTTTGCGGAAGAAATACATGGTGTAAAGGTAGGGAAAATTTGAAGTTATTATAGCCTAATTTCTTACACGTGAGGCTTCGTTACTGTACTCAATTCAGTTAATTAGTTCACCCAAAGTTTTAGAGCTTGACGCTTTATTAGCATAGTGGTCCGAAGTCGGAGACATTCGGACAGCGGGCATACTACGGACAGCGGGTAGATATGAACGTGGGGAAGCAATACCATCTGTAGAGGTGGCTGCCAAGATCGCGCAAGCTTTAAGTGTCTCGCTAGACTATCTTGTAGGGTTAACGGATATTGAATTAAACCCTGTTACCTTACAACGCATAGACGAGATAGGCTCATTAGCTAAAGATGATAGAGAGCACGTGTACAAAGTGCTGGATGCTCTTATAAGGGATGCAAGGCTAAGAAATAGCAAAGCCCAACCGTGTGGCTGGGCTTGTAATTTATCGCATTATTACATAGTTGTTCGAAGACAAAAACATTTGGACAGCGGGCATACTACGGAAAGCAAAGAGTACTCCACGCCCCAACAGCTAATTTGCGTTAATATATTGTTCAAACTTCCCATTTCGATAAACAAAAGTACCGATCACATAAACACTTGGAACAAAATCCTCCATTATACCAGATAGTTCATCCTTGTTACTCGTTAAATTTACGTGCTTAAATACCTTATAATCTCCTGTTTTACTGAAAAACGGGGTAATATCCCTCTCCCAAATTAAAAATGTTTTTATCCCTTTGAAATTTAAAAATCCCCAATTTTGTTTTTTTTCTTTAGCTTTTTTTAACGACCAATTAACAGCCGTCAGGTCCATGCTTTTGCATAGAAAAAAAACTCCTTTTGAAGTTTGGGAAACATCTATTGTCATACAAGAATCTTTCCCGAGATAGACACCTTTAATCAAATTAAGCATCTGATTCGAAATTTTGTTTGGCTTAAGTTCTTCAATGGCGACCTTTTGACTGAAACAAGAATTACATGAAAAAATGATCAATAAAATAGTCAATACTTGCTTAATGTTGTTACTTAATTCCATTTTTATCATAGGTTACGTATATTCCTCTAGCAACATCATATACTCTAAATATTGCATTACTGTTTTTAGTCACGTTAAAATAATTTTGGACATTGGTTTTATCATTACCACCTAATAAGCTATAACTCGAGTCGTTTTTATCCCAGCCGGAAGGACCGTTGTCAACAACCCCTTTAACCGGTGGGTGACTATGGTCAACTCCATTTATGTTATATTTACTTTCAAGTGTTCCTGCAAGTGCGGCTGCCGATTTGATTGATCCCGTGTTACCATCGGTAGTGATTATATTTAAATCTCCTTCCAAGCTAATTCTACCAAATTCTACTACGGAATTTTTAGCTGCAAATTCAAAAATATCCTTGGCGTCCTTATCTCCCTGTATTTGTAGATATTTAAATGAAAGTTGCGACTCCTTACCCGTTTTTGGATCTTTAGATGGTATTGTTCTATCTTTTTGATTAAGTAATCCTTTTTTTACAGTCATTGATATATACTTAGAAATATCTCCTTTCTCATTAGTGGCATACAGCACATCATGGTCATCATCGGTTTCTTTTATTAGGGAAATTTCTCCGGTATTTTTATCAAGAGAATAATCATCGAAATACATGCCATCTACATCAATATAACGAATAGGATTAAGGCCACCATAAGTATATGGGTTAAATCGTCTCATCTGTTCCGCCAATGGATCGACGCTTCCCATCTCGTAATCACCGGATCATAGAACCTTGCGCTGTAATCGTACTAATATATTAATCGTCGGCGCAATGCCAATAATATACATGGCAATCCCCCCAATTGGATAACGTGTAATACAAAAAAAGCCCTCCGGAAAACCGGAGGGCTTAATATTATTTCAACTGTTCAAAAATTATTTTTTGAAAGAAACACGACGGTTTAATACACGTCCTTCTTCAGTTGAGTTGTCAGCAATTGGGCGGGTTTCGCCGTAAGCTTTAACAGTTAATTTTTTAGCATCAACACCTGAGTTAACTAAGTAAGTTTTTACTGAGTTAGCACGGTCTTTTGATAAAGATAAGTTGTGAGCAGCAGTACCTTCAGATGAAGCAAAGCCTTCAACAGTTACTTTAGCACCTGAGCTTCTTAAGTCAGCAGAAGTAGCATCTAATACTGGGTAAGATGAAGTACGTAATACTGAGCTATCAAACTCGAATTGGATGTTAGAGTAAGCGTCAGCCGGCATAGCAGGAGCAGCTTCAACTACTTTAGGGAATACGATAGGGCAACCTGAACCGTCAACTACAGTACCTGCAGGAGTGTTAGGGCATTTGTCAAACTGATCAGCAACACCGTCACCGTCAGAATCTTTTTTCAAATCGTTAACTGCATTCTCAACGTTAGTAACACGGCCTTTCAAGGCAGCAACTTCCTGACGTAAAGTTTCGTCATATAACTCATCATATAACATAGCAACCGGGTTAGCCCACTCTAAGCTAGGTTTAGCTTTTGAACCTAAGGTAAACTCTAAACCAGCGTAACCGTATGAGTAACGATCTTTAGTAGGGTAGCTTTTACGTACAGCGTCAAAGTTGTCACCGTCGATGAAGTTTTCAGTGTAACCAATGTTTAAAGCAACAGCTTCAGACAATTTGAATTTAACACCAGCACCTACCGGCAATACAAGCTCGTTTACGCGCTCTGGATACTCCTGGCTAGGGCCATCAGTGCCGTTAGTACCGTAACCTACCATTGTTGGTTTGTAGTTAGCCAAACCAGCACCAGCGTGTAAGAAGAAGTTAACTGAATTTTCGCGACGTAAGAAATCAATTGTAGCGAAGTTCCAGTAACCGCTCAAAGTTCCTTGAATGAAGTCTGTTGAGAAGCTTACGAAACGGTTGCCAGAAACACCGTCACCTACGAAAGGTGCATTGCCTCTGTCGCCAGAAACTTTACCGCCACGGGCGTCTAATTGTAAGCCGAATGAGTGAGCAATTTGTTTTCTAACAGAAACACCGAAACCTAAGTTTACTTTGTTACCGTTAAAATCACTTGAGCCGCCGGTTGCAAGCATAGGCGAGGTTGCACCAACGTTAACACCAATACTCCAGGTATTGTACTGTCCAGCACCACCAAATACCTTGGCAGTTGACTTAGTCGATGCATCTGTGGTTTGAGCGTTTGCTGCGCCTACCGCCATCAAAGAAACAAGTGATAAACCGACTGTTTTTTTTAATGTAGAATAGTTCATAGTTTTAAGATTAAACAATTTTTTTAATTGTGATTTTTTCCAAAAATAGTAATTATGTTTGAAACGATTACCAAATACTGTTCCAAAAATTATAATTGTAACACAAAGAAATAAAAATTGTTGTAAGTAATTATAATTAATATCAAATACGATGAAATATCTACCCGTTGAAAATAAATTATTTACAAATAATAGAAAAAATTTCGTTTCACGCATAAAATCAGGCTCTATAGCGATATTTCATGCAAACGACGAATTTCCACGCAGCGGCGATCAAACTTTTATATTTAAGCAAAACGCCGATTTTTTCTATCTCACAGGTATTGATCAGGAGCAAAGTGTCCTGCTGTTGTTCCCCGACTGTCCTAATTCACTATACAAAGAAGTACTTTTTTTAAGACAAACCAACGAACACATAGCC
Organism: Mucilaginibacter sp. A3364; assembly: GCF_059690715.1. NCBI lineage: Bacteria > Pseudomonadati > Bacteroidota > Sphingobacteriia > Sphingobacteriales > Sphingobacteriaceae > Mucilaginibacter > Mucilaginibacter sp. A3364. The sequence continues at coordinate 231,283 of NZ_JCAWED010000003.1, read as the reverse complement.
GTTTGGGAAGGACACAAATATACGAAAGAAGAAGCACGCGCCGCGTCGGGTATTGAAAGTATTTATTGGCTTAGTGATATGGATAATATATTACATAGTATTATAAACTATGCTGATAATATTTATATCAATACTAATGAGAACGATAGGTTTGCCTACTCGGTACCCTATCGGGATCTGCGTATGCTGGATGATCTTAAAGCCAAATACCCCCTGCATCATTACGAGCGTTCGGCACCCATCATGCGCGATCTTCGCCCGGTAAAATCTGAAGTAGAGATCGAGCTGACCCAAAAAGCCATCAATATCACCAAAGACGCTTTTGAACGTGTACTAAAGTTTACCAAACCCGGCGTTACCGAGTACGAAATAGAGGCCGAGATCATCCATGAGTTTGTGCGCCAGCGTGCAACAGGCCATGCGTATAACCCTATCATCGCATCGGGTAAAAACGCTATTGTGCTACATTATATTGATAACAACCAGGTTTGTAATGACGGCGATGTGATACTGTTTGATTTTGGCGCCGAGTACGGTAACTATAATGCCGATATGAGCCGCTCTATCCCGGTTAACGGCCGTTTCACCAAACGCCAGCGCGATGTGTATGATGCCGTGCTGCGTGTAATGAAGGCCGCCACCAAAATGCTGGTAGCCGGCACTGTTTGGAACGAGTACCACGATGAGGTAGGCAAAGTAATGACCGGCGAACTGATAGGCCTGGGCCTGCTAACCAAACACGACGTTGAAAAGCAGGACCCGAAACTACCTGCTTACAAAAAATACTTTATGCACGGCACATCGCACCATTTAGGTTTAGATGTGCACGATTATGCCAGCCGCTACAAACCATTCGAGGCAGGGAATATCTTAACCGTTGAGCCGGGCATTTACATCCCTGCCGAAGGCCTGGGTATACGTTTAGAGAATAACATCCTGATCACTAAAGATGGTAATATTGACCTGATGGCCGCTATCCCGCTGGAGGCTGAGCATATCGAAGAGATCATGAATAGTTAATTCGATAGTATTTCGGATTTCGAATGTTCAATTTCGAATTTATTTTAACGATTTGTAGAGACGCAATATTTTGCGTCTCTTTTTTTACACACCCCGCGCGTCATTACGAGCGTAGCGTAGTAAACCCCGATAGATAGGTAGCCGCGAATTAGGAATGCTTTTCTATAAAAGTATAAAGGTTAAACCCCTCCTTGCTCATTGCCTCAGCAATCTCAACTTGCAATTTCTGCCTGTCCACATCACTCATCCGTTTTTGCTGTATCAGTCTGTACGCTTTTTCGGCCAGTAAAAAAGCCTTGCGGGTATTGGTTTTGTTTTTTGCTGTCGCGATAAAATCTACCACCTCATTAATACCACTACCCGTTGTCGCCACCGTTTTAAATACCGGCGTTACCTCACCTGCTTTCTGATGCAGTATTTTTTGCAGATTGTTGGCGAACAGATCGGCATCATCCCTATCAGCTTTGTTGATGATGAAGGCATCGGCAATTTCCATCAGGCCCGATTTAATGTTTTGGATCTCATCACCGGCCTCGGGAACCAGCATAACGAAGGTAATATCCGCCAGGCCAGCAATCTCAATTTCCGACTGGCCAACGCCTACGGTTTCTATCAATACATAATCAAACCCGGCAGCACGTAGCACATCGGCCATCTCAATGGTTTTAGCAGACAAACCACCCAACGATCCACGCGTAGCCAGCGACCGTATAAAAACCCGCGGATGATCAAAGTGCTTGCTCATGCGTATCCTGTCGCCCAGCAATGAGCCGAAATTAAAGGGGGAAGTAGGGTCAATAGCCAAAATGGCCACGCTTTTATTATCGGCCACCAACTCATCGATCAGCGCGCTAACCAAAGTACTCTTCCCAGCCCCCGGCGGACCGGTAATACCCACCACAGGCACGGCTTTATTAAAACGGAGGCTTTTAAGCAGGGCATCGGCACCGGGCAGGTCGTTCTCCACCATGGTTAAGGCGCGGGCAACGCCTTTAAAGTCGGTGCTAGTTAGGTTTGGTATGTTTTGCCCTGCTGCCATGGTTATGCAAATGAAAAGAATTATCGCAACATAAGTTAATATATAATTATAATTGTGGCTTAAACATAGCAGCACTTCATGGCAAAACCCAATGTACTCGTAACTTTCGACGCGATGAAACATGCCAACTCAGGCTATTTTTCATTCGGCAAAGGCCTGGGCGACGCGCTGATAGCCCAAAACCGCGACAGGTTTAAGCTAAGCTTTTACATGTTTAAAAAAACAAGCTACTTTTTTAATGGGCTGGCAAACATCCTATATCTTAACCGCCTGCATAACGTGTTTTTCCCGCAGCGAAATGAGTTTAACCTCATCCATTTCAGCGACCAGGCCGCGCGCCTGAAACCTTGGAGCGTTAACGGTAAAAAGGTAGTTACTATTCATGACCTAAACCGCGTGCACCTGCCCTTTGCCACCGAGCGGCAAAAACTTAAACGCATAAACGCTGTACGCAGCTACGTGGTGGCTTGTGATAGGGTAGTAAGCATATCCCGTTTTGTAGCCGATGATGTGCTTAAACATATCCCCGAAGCTGAGGGTAAATTAAGTGTTATCTACAATGGTGCAGATAAACTGGTAGTACCCGATGGGCACCAACCGGCGTATGTGCCTGCAAAGCCTTTCCTATTTACCATTGGTCTGTTATCGGTACAGAAGGGTTTTCATCACCTGCCCGCACTGTTGGAGGGTAATGATTACGAATTGGTGATAGCCGGCAAAGAAACCCCACACAAGGAAACCATCATCGCGCAAGCAAAAAAATACAACGTGCTTAACCGCGTAACAATAACCGGCCCCATAAGCGATGCCGATAAAGCCTGGTACTTTAAAAATTGCGCCGCTTTTGTGTTCCCCTCACTAACCGAAGGTTTTGGTTTGCCGGTGATAGAAGCCATGTATTTTGGCAAACCGGTATTCCTGGCACGGGCCACATCTTTACCCGAAGTTGGTGGCGAATTGGGCTATTACTTCGATAATTTTGAGCCGACGCATATGCAGCAGGTATTCAATGCAGGTATGGCTGATTTTTCCTCTCCCGGTAAAGTTGAAGCTACCATTGCCCACGCGGCGCGGTTCAACTGGGATGAAACGGCGAGGCAGTATTTAAAATTATATGAAGAGTTACTTAGCCTTTAGTTTTCTCTTCGCCCTCCAAAACAAAAATCTCAACCATAACTTAACTCCAAAATACTTCCGCACCAGCGACGAACGATCAGCTTCAAAAGTTTGATCAACATGCGTACTTGATACGCCGGTTTGGTTAAAGTTGGCTACCAGGTGGTCTTTAAACTCGAAGTGGAATTTGCCGCTGTTGTACAGGGCCATATTGAGCGCAAAGTCGGCAGATATTTTGTAGCGGGTGTTAAAACGGTAGCTATCAAAAACCGCGCGAGGGTATATCATGGCCTGGTGGCACAGGCCGTACTTCGCAAAGCCGTATTCATTAACATCAATAGTGGGCCCCTCTAGGGTCATCACCCGGCCGTAGTAAATGGTGGTATCGTCTTTCAACTCCAAAGCCAGGTCACTAAAACCATCAAACAGCATATCATCGGCGCCTAAAAAATATACCCATTGGCCGCTAATGTATTGCAGGCTTTTGTTCATGGCATCGTAAATGCCTTCGTCCTTTTCGCTTAGCCAGTGGCTTATTTTACCGGCGTTTTGCTTGATGATATTTACCGTGTCGTCTGTACTGGCCCCGTCAATCAGTATCACCTCGATAGCCGGGTAGCGCTGGGCAAAGATGCTGTCCAGGCAGGCTTGCAACGTGTTGGCGGCGTTGTAGGTCACTATAATGACGGATATGGTGGGGCTGTTCACACTGCAAAGTAAACACTTTTAGCTACACGGTCTTAAAAATTGCATAACAATAAAAATGTACATTTGTGGCTAATGAAACGGGTACTCTACTTTTTTCCGGACAATGTTGGCAAGCAAACCGCGGGCAATAAGGCAAGGGCATTACAGCTTTTGCAGTATTTTAAAGAGAGAGGTTACGAGGTTGATTTTGCCAGTTTGCTGCATGAAAAGTACGACATCGGTACCGAGCAGCAAACTATCGATTTCCTGAAAAATAACAACCTGTCTAATAACGTTTATCTGCTGCCGCGAAAACCGAATAAGGGTAATCCGTTATTGTATTTCTTCCGTTATAAACTGTGGGACCTGCTGTTTTACCTGTTCGCTTTCCCGCTGCGTTCCAATATCCCCACGTTCATGACCATCAGGTTGAAGAACGCTTTTGAGGATATTCTGAAGCAAAACATCTACGACGATATCATCATCAGCTACGTTTATTATGGCTCATTGGTGAACAACAAAAACCTGCTTAAGGGCGCCCGCACCATTATTGATACGCACGATTTCATCACCGCCCAATATAAACACAGGCGCGGCTTTAACCTGGGTGCCACATTTGCCGATGAGATAAATCGGTTAAATACTTTTGACGAAGTATGGGCCATATCGCACGAGGAGCAATATGTGTTCAGTCAGTTTACAAAAGCAAATGTGCGCCTGGTGCCTTTGGTAATGAAATCCCACAACATACAACACCCATCGGGCCCTAAAAAATATGACCTCATTTACGTAGCCAGCGACAATAGGCATAACCAGGTTTCGGCCACCTGGTTTTTTGAGCAGGTGTACCCTTTGTTGCCTGCGGATATCAAAATTTGCGTGGTAGGCCTCATCAATAACACTATCCCCGAAAAGTATAAAATAGACCGCGTAGCTTATGCCCAAACGCTGGATGAGTACTACACCCAGGCCAAAATTGCCCTTTGCCCCATGCTTACCGGCACGGGCGTAAAGGTAAAAGTGGTTGAAGCATTATCATACGGCTTGCCTATAGTGAGCACACCGCGCGGTGTTGATGGGCTGCCTAATAAGCGCCTTAACGGCTGTTTGGTTACCGATGATGCCACAGAATTTGCTGATAACATTAAAGCTTTACTAAGCGATGCTGATTTTTACACAGAGCAAAGCCGCCTGGCGCAGGAACTATTTAACAGCAGTTTCAGTACAAGAGTTTTGTATAAAGAATTGGATAAGACTTTTAAATAACAGATGAAGGTACTGTTTGATCACCAGGCATTCTCTAACCAAACCTACGGCGGTATATCCCGCTATCATGCCAACCTGCATCACGGGCTTAACCGCGTGCCGGGTGTACAGTCAAAACTGGGCGTGGCCTTTACCCGCAACGCTTATTTAAACAACGATGACCTGTTGCTTAAAGGTTTGCTGAATAACAGGGTAGAGAAAAAGCACCGCCGCGATAAATACAATAAATGGTACAGTCGCCATTTACTCAAACAGGGCAATTTTGATGTTTTTCATCCCACGTATTACAATCCCTACTTTTTAGATTATTTGGGTAATAAGCCTTATGTACTTACCGTGCATGATATGATCCACGAGATCTTTCCGTATTATTTTGAAAAGCTAGACCCGCGTACCATCGCCCATAAAAAAAAAGCTATTACGCACGCCAGTCATATCATTACGGTATCGCACTCTACAAAAAATGACTTGCAACGTATTTATGGCGTAGCCGAAGAAAAAATATCGGTTATTCATTTAGGGCAAATGAGTACCACGCCGGGCATTATCCATCCCCATAAAAAGCAAAAGTATCTGCTGTATGTAGGCGACAGGTACGGCTATAAAAACTTCGAACCCTTTGTTAACGCCATTGCGCCACTACTAAAAAAACAGAACCTGCAATTGATATGTACCGGCGGAGGTGCTTTTAATGTAGATGAAACAGTGCTTTTCGCGAAGCTGAATATCGCGCAGCAGATCATCCAGGTATCGGCCACTGATGTGGAGTTGGCCAACCTTTATGCCAATGCCGAAGCGTTTGTGTTCCCTACGTTGTACGAAGGTTTTGGCCTGCCGCCGCTGGAAGCTTTTTATAATAACTGTCCCGTAATAATGAGCAGCACTTCATCATTACCCGAGGTTGGGGGCGAGGCCGCCGAGTATTTCGACCCAACAGACGAGACATCTATGGTAATGGCTATAGAAAGCGTTATCAATAATAATAACCGCCAAAATGAGTTAAGAGCTTTAGGGAAAGAACGATTAGCGTTGTTTAAACCCGAAGCTGTTATTGAGCATACTTTGGAGGTTTACAGGCGCTTTGGTAATATAAGAGTTTAACGCGTGTTCATATATTGCTACAGTTAACTGACACACGGCTTGCAAATGCCAATAGCATAGGCGCTTATTTTTACGTAATTTTGTAGCCATTATTTTTTTAAATGAAGACATATCTCAGGCTACTTTCGTATGCTAAACCCATCGAAAAATTTGCCATCCCTTATATAATTACTACCCTGCTGGCTGTTGTTTTTAGCACGCTGAATCTGGCGCTGCTGTCGCCTTTGTTGCAAACGCTGTTCTCTGACAAGGCCGATGCCGCTATTGTACTTCCCGAAAAACCTGCTTTTTACGACCTGGTAAAGGTGTTTGACTATTATGTAAAATACATGCTGGTTCATTACGATAAATGGGTTACGCTGCAGGTGGTGTGTTTGGTAATTGTGGTGTGCGCGCTATTTGCCAACCTGTTTAGGTACCTGTCGCAACGCACTATGGAAAACCTGCGTGTGCATACCATGCTAAACTTCCGAAAGGCTGTTTTTCATAACGTGATGGATTTGCACCTGGGCTTTTTTAATAACGAGCGCAAGGGCGATATCATGACCAAAATAGCGTCGGACGTGCAGGTGGTACAGTTTTCAGTTACCAGTACCTTGCAGGTTGTTTTTAAAGAGCCGCTTACTTTGCTTACCATTATTGCCATGCTGTTTGCCATTTCGCCGCAGCTTACGTTTTTCGCCATTTTGGTTATCCCGGTATCGGGCTTTGTGGTGGCACGTATCGTAAAAAAACTAAAAAGCCAGGCCGCCGAAGTGCAGCAAAGCATGGGCAACATGATCACCTACCTGGACGAAGCGCTTTCGGGCATCAAAATTATAAAAGCCTTTAATGCCACCCGCTTTATTAAAGACAGGTTTGACCAGGAAAACCGCAACTATTCGCGCGTCACCCGTGCCATGGTGGGCAGGCAGCAAATGGCCTCGCCTGTGTCTGAGTTTTTTGGGATAAGCATGGTGGCCGGTATAGTTTTATATGGCGGTCATTTAATATTTGTTAATGATGCCGATGCTTTAAAGCCTGAGAACTTTATTACTTACATAGGTTTGTTTTCGCAGGTGATGCGCCCGGCTAAAGCGCTGTCTGATTCGTTTAGCAACATACACCAGGGCATTGCCGCGGGCGAGCGTACGCTGGCGCTGATAGATGAAAAACCATTGATCACTGATGAGCCGGATGCGGTTGCGGTTAGCGATGTTAACGAAGGCATACAGTTTAAAGATATTAAGTTTGCCTACGGCGACAGGGTGATACTGAACGGTATTAACTTAACCGTACCCAAAGGTAAAACGGTAGCACTGGTCGGCCCGTCGGGTGGTGGTAAATCAACCATGATGGATCTCATCCCACGTTTTATGGACCCGCAGGAGGGCGCCATTTATGTGGATAATAAAGATATTAAACACATTACTACCGATTCCTTACGCTCACTGATGGGCATTGTGAACCAGGAATCGATATTGTTTAACGATACCATTTACAACAACATCGCCTTTGGTAAGCCCGGTGCTACTGTGGAACAGGTGGAAGCCGCGGCCCGTATTGCCAACGCGCACAGCTTTATAACTAAAACCGACGAAGGCTACCAAACCAACATCGGCGACCGCGGTACCAAGCTATCCGGTGGACAACGCCAGCGTTTGTGTATAGCCCGGGCAGTACTGGCCAATCCGCCAATTATGTTGCTGGATGAAGCTACCTCGGCCCTGGATACCGAATCGGAAAAACTGGTGCAGGACGCGCTGAACAACCTGATGAAGAACCGTACATCGCTGATCATCGCGCACCGCCTGAGCACTATTCAAAACGCGGATATTATTGTGGTGCTGGAAAGCGGACGCATTGTGGAGCAAGGCACGCACCAGGAGCTGATTGGTAATAATGGTTTGTATCGCCGGTTGATTGATATGCAGACGTTTGCGGCGGAATAGACCTGCGTAGTACATAGTTAGCATGTCATTTCGACGAGGTACGAGGAGAAATCTTATACGCCTTACTTAACTTAGCAAATACCGGTCGCTTGTATAAGATTTCTCGCCATGCTCGAAATGACAAGTTTTTTTATTCGCGCCTGTTCAACTTATCCTTAATAAACTGATGATCCTTCATCAGTAAACCTTCAGGCATACCTAATTTCCGCTCGGCTTTGGCGATGAATTTTTTGGCTTTGCGTAGCAGGAAACTATCCTTCTGCGTTTCAAGCGGGTTGTGGCTGAATTTGGTTTTGGTGAACAGGTGCAGATAGCCACCATCGGTATGGAAATAATAGCCTAGCTTATCGGCTATGTATTGCAGTGATTTTTTGTTGAAGAACGCGATATGCTGACCCGTCTCAGGCGCAAAGTATTCCCAATCCTCGATCTTGGTAATTCCATCAGGCTGCAGGTCGGTGCTGAAGATGAGGTTGTTTGAAAATTCCAGCATCTTGCGTATTTCGGGTATAGGGTTGGGCAGGTGCTCAAATACTTCAAAAGCCGTTACCAACTCAAAGCGGGTATTGGGCGGTAAATTGTTTTGATCAAAGTATTCGGCAAACAGGTTTTGGCAATACTGGTCGGTATGGTAAAAGTCGAAACCCTTATCGCGCATCAGGCGGGTAAACAGGCCGTATCCCCCGGCATAATCCAGGAAAATATCTTTGTATTGAAAATCGCGCACCAATATTTTGCCAACCCGATCGGATAACAGGATGTTACGATAAGGCAAACCCACATCCAACTTGGTAATGGCCGATGAATAGGCTTCGTCAAGCCAATAGGGTTCCTCGGTTTGTATAAAGCCGGTATCGTTGCAACGGTAATACTTAACGTCGTATTTGTTCAATATCCGTTCGGTAAACAATAGTGTAGTATCGCCGCCTGTTATTTTACTTTGCATAGTTTAAAGATGCTAAAATTAAGCCAAACCTAATTGCCCACCAGTTTTTTGGCTTTGGAGTTACTGATGCCCAGGACAATGAAAAAGGTGATGCCATAGCAAAGTACAAACGTTATCAGCTTAAACAATAAATACTGCGGCACGGTTAGCGCGTAACCATCAATATCGAAATGAATAAAAATCTCCGGCAGTAAAAATATAAGGATGATATAGTGGATAAGGTAAATGCCATAGGTGGTTTGCCTTGGTTTAATGTAATTGATAATGCCGAATGTTTTTATTTTTAACAGCAAGGCGAAACAGGCCAACGAGAACAGGATGTTACTAAAACGCAGGGTATTTACCGGGTCGATACTTTTGCCGTTAAGCTCCACGATCTCGTACATGGACAGCGCGAAGGTGACGATAACCAATACCCATATCAAGGGGTATGATAATTTAGAGGCGGCATCCTCAATACTATCCCAATAGCGGCGCATTTGCGCGCCGGCCCATAAAAAGAATACGAAGCCTAAGATGGCCGTAGTGTGGGTAGGGTCTATCCACTCAAAATGAATGTTCACCGCGTAAAACAGAGTAAACATCCCCAGCGCCCCGCCAAACACCCACGAGTATAAATACTTGCGGAAGATGAGCAAAATGCTGATACTGATCAAAAAGTTGATGATGAACCAGTAATTGCTATAAAGGTAAATTATTTTAACATGCTCCAGCACGTTGGCCAGGGTAAAGCTGCCATCGTGGTAAATGTTGGCTTTAATGCGCATGGTAACCGTCATGGCCACACAGTATATTACCGACCAAAACAACCATGGCCCGAAGGTGGTAGATATACGGCGTTTTAGGTATCCCGCGGGGGAGTAGTCTGTGAACTTTTCGCTTATTAAAAAGCCCGCCAGCAGGAAGAAGGCTACGGTGCCAAACTTGGTGAGTTGCACCAGTGTAATAAATGTCCAGTATTTTGATGTGCCAAAATCAAAGTTGTAACCACCGGCTGCCACGCTATGCTCGGCCACAATGCTCATCATGGCAATGCCCCGTATGGCGTCGATAAAATCGTAGTTCTTTTTTTGGGGAGCCTGGTTAACTAAATTCTCCATAGGTGTTAATTAGCGGCCTCGGGCTGGTCTGGTTGCACCAGGCCCTGGCTTTTACGGCTGTATGAAATAATAAGCAATACCAAACCCGTGCTTATCCAAACATCGGCCACATTAAAAATACCCGAACGCAGGTTGTTGATGCCGATGTTCATAAAATCGGTAACATGGCGGTCGTAGATGATCCTGTCAATAACATTACCCAGCCCGCCCGAAATGATCATCGCGAAAGCTAACAGCTTCATATTGCTAAACTGGTTTAAGCGGCGCATTACATAAACAACAAACATACCCAACACGGCCAGCGGAATAATACTTAAAAGCCAGAAATTATAAGGCTGCGGCAGATCGGCACCTATGCTTAAAGTCGCGCCGGTATTTTCGGCATACTCCAGCCGGAAGGTATCATGAAAGTACGATTTCGGCTCGCGAAACATCAGGTGGTCCTTAGCCAGTTGCTTGGTAACCCTGTCGCACCCGATAAACACCACACATCCCAAACAAAACAGCAATACTTTAACCCAGGTTTTCATAGTAAACATTTTAAGTCCTCTCATTTGGAAAGGATTTAGGAGAGGTTATTTAACGTAATCTATCGGCAGATCGTACAAGCTTCTCGTCGCGTTGTATGGCTTTCTGCGCCAGCAAAACCAATATCATACTTACCGATAGGGTAAGGATGCCAAGGCCGTAGTTATCCATATCCAGGAAGGAATCGCCGATGGCGGTTTTCACGGTTTGGGCCGTCCAATAACTAAACGCGATGATGGCGAGCATGGTGCCGTAGCAGGCAGCTATCTGGTTTTTGCGGTTTTTATACATAAAAATTATAGCTATTGGCAATAAGGCAACAACCGCTGTGCCTATGCTAAGCGCGGTAAAGGGTTCTACCAGAAGCAATTTACCTTCCACATCGCGGTAAGCGCCGGTTGCCATAATGGTTACTACCTGGCGGTTAATGTAAACGCCATGTACCAGTGGCAGAAAAAATAATGCTGCAATAACCAAACCGGCCAGCAGCAGGAATATACTTTGTATTCTTTGTATCATATCAATTGCAAAAATTTAACGGGCAAATATAATTGTTTTACTTATGTTGAATGTTTTTAAATTACGGCGCAGCTATAGGTAATGTGAAATATTGTGTAAATTCATAGCTGCTAAATCACAATTGTTAATGAGTACGAACGGTAATCCTCAATCACCAAAGGAGGTTGTAATGGAAGATGTGCATTTAAAGCGCATTTTTATGGAGCATTTGAATAATATTTATTTCGGCAAGCAGCACCTGATCAGCTTTTTTACCGAAGTAATGGAGATAGCCTCATTGCAGCAACTTAAACTAGCCATACGCGAGTGCATTGATGATACCCACACACAGATAGAGCACATGGACTCGGTTTATAATACCATGAACGAGGAGCCGTCAAAAATAAGCGTACTGGGCATCAAGGCCCTAACGCTGGAAGGTTACCTATCTGTTATTAAAGCCGGCAAAACCCCGATAGAGCGCGATGTACTGATATTGTTTTATCTGCAATTGATAGAGGGTATTGAAGTAACCTACTTCCGCATACTTAAAAACCTTGGCGCGGCCCTGGGCTACCAAAGCACTTATTTGGAGCAGCCTTTTGACCTTGCGGTTGATAACCGTATTATGTTTGATACGATCTATAAGGAGTATATCAGTTAGGGTTGTAAGGTTGCAAGGTTTGAATGTTGCCTGCATTACTTTAATTTTGCCAGACTGTTGCAACAAAATAACATTCCAACTTTTCAACCTTGCAACATTACAACAACTTGAAAAACCGCTTTTTCATCCAACTTTCTTACGACGGTACCAACTATCATGGCTGGCAAACCCAACCTAACGCTATTACCGTACAGGAGGTTTTGGATAAGGCCTTAAGCACCGTTCTACGCCAACCTATAGAAACCGTAGGTTGCGGGCGTACAGATACGGGTGTGCATGCTAAGGATTTTTTCGCGCACGTTGATATGGAGTTGATGGCTGATGGTCCATTGTCTATAGTTGATAAGGTGCGGGGGATCAATTCAATTTTACCTGCGGATATCGCTATTAAGAATATAATACCTGTTGATGCCGAAGTGCATGCGCGGTTTGATGCGACATTGCGGTCGTACCAGTATCATGTTCATTTTAATAAAGATCCTTTTAAGCAAGGATACTCCTGGTTGCTGCGCGATGTGCCCGATCTGGAGTTGATGAATAAGGCGGCGGCTATGATGATGGAGTATATTGATTTTAGCTGCTTCAGTAAATCAAACACGCAGGTCTTTACCAATAACTGTAAAATAAGCCGCGCCGAGTGGGTGCAGCAAGCGGATGGCAGCCTGGTTTTCCATATTTCGGCGGACAGGTTTTTGCGCAATATGGTACGCGCTATTGTGGGTACACTAATGATGGTAGGCCGAAAAGAAATTGAACCGGAAGCTATCCGCGACATCATCGAAAGCAAAAACAGGAGCAAGGCGGGTACGTCTGTGCCGGCGTGCGGATTGTATTTAACCGAAATACGTTATCCTTTTTTAGCCGAAAGTTAAGAGCATAAAGGCAAAAGATTTTACCTTTGGAGTATTCACACACTCAATCATTCACTAATTCACTCATTAAAAATTGAGCCAGGTAACCGGAAAAGCATTTGATTGGCAGCTTCTTAAACGGATAATGCATTACGTTAGGCCGTATCGTGCTACGTTTATTATTGCCGCTTTTCTGACCATTTTCCTGGCCGTGCTGGCTTTGGCCTTGCCGATGTTGATGCAGCGTACGCTGGATGACCATATCCTGAAGAATGATTTTGATGGCCTGGTGTTTATGGTGGAGATCATGCTGGGCTTGCTTGCCGTACAAACCATAGCACAGTATTACCAAACGTTTTTAACCAATACGCTGGGGCAATCGGTAATTCGTGATCTGCGGATAGATGTGTTTAATCATATTACCAGCCTTAAATTAAAATATTTTGATCGCACGCCGATAGGTATGCTCATCACCCGCACGGTGTCTGACCTGGAAACCATTGCCGATATTTTTTCGGAAGGACTGATATCTATCATGGGCGATCTGCTGCTGGTGGTTGCCATTGTAACCGCCATGCTCATCATGGACTGGAAGCTGGCGCTCATCACCATGATACCCATGCCGCTGCTGTTTGCGTCAACCTATATATTTAAGGAGGCTATTAAATCATCCTTCCAGGAAGTACGTACCCAGGTGGCCCAGCTCAATACTTTTCTGGCCGAACACATTTCGGGTATCAGCCTGATCCAAAACTTTTCGCGCGAGGAGCAGGAAATGCGCAAGTTTAAAGCGGTTAACCTTAAGTATCGCGATGCCAACATCCGTTCAAACTGGTATTATTCTATTTTCTTCCCGGTGGTCGAAATCTTGTTTGCTGTTTGTATGGGCCTGCTGGTATGGTACGGCTGTAAGCGAATACTGACCGATCAGCAACTAATCGCTATAAGTAGCACAGGCAAGGCGGTTACCCCGGGCAAAATTTTAGAGTTTATTGTATTGCTCAACTTGTTGTTTCGTCCAATCCGCCAGTTAGCTGATAAATTTAATACCCTGCAAATGGGTATGGTGGGTGCCGACCGGATATTTAAAGTACTGGATACCGATGAGGTAGCGCCAAACAACGGCACCCTGCAACCGGCCACCATCAACGGCGAGATAGCATTTAAAAACGTTTGGTTTGCCTATAACGACGAGAACTGGGTGCTGAAGGATATTAACTTCCACGTTAAACCCGGCGAAACTTTAGCATTGGTAGGGGCTACCGGCGCGGGTAAGTCATCAACCATTAATATTTTAAACCGTTTTTATGAGATAGGCAAAGGCGAAGTATTGGTTGATGGCCATAACATTCACGATTATGATGTAAACTACCTGCGATCGCAAATTGCAACGGTTATACAGGACGTGTTTTTGTTTAGCGATACCATTGCCAACAACATAAGCTTAAATAATGAAACCATTACCCGCGAGCAGATCATCGCGGCAGCAAAAGATGTAGGCGCGCATAATTTTATTGAACGCCTGCCGGGAGGTTATGATTATAATGTGATGGAACGCGGTGCAACGCTATCAGCAGGCCAATCTCAATTGATATCGTTTATTCGCGCGCTGGTTTACAATCCATCTATTTTGGTGTTGGACGAAGCGACGTCATCTGTTGATACTGAAACCGAGCATCTTATCCAAAACGCCATCAACAAACTAATGCAGGGCCGCACGGCCATTGTTATAGCACACCGTTTGTCAACCATTCAAAACGCCGACAAGATCATTGTGCTCGATCACGGCGAGATCAAAGAAATGGGTACCCACCAGGAACTCCTCCGCATTAGCGACGGCTACTACCGAAAACTGTACGATTTGCAATTTAACTCAGCAGGGATATCCCGTTAATTTCACTAAAGTCATTATTTCATTTGTCATTGAGTCATTATGTGGTGGCGATGGCTTGCTATGCAATTAATCTGCAGACAGGCAATGACTTAATGACTCAATGACGGCGCAGCCAAAATGACCCACCATCAAAATACTACAAATGTATTATTGATTGCCCTTGTTTGTGAGGCTAATTTTGATTTGTCAAATCACCTGAAAGACAGCAGGTTTTGATGCGGCAACCAAAAATAGCTTATTAACAAAAACACATACAAAACACTCTAAAACAAATTTCATCATGAAAAAAACTATTACCCTATTAGCAGCCATCGTGTTAGTTAGCTGCTCATCAATTATGGCTCAAGGCCTGTTAGGTTCAATCGTATCTGGCGCTACAAAAGCTAACGAAGCTGCCAGCGGCGTTAACGGTGCTGCATCAAGCTTAAGCGGCGCGGCTGGTACTGCCGGTCAGGCTGTACAAGCGGTTAGCGCATTAAAAGGTTTATTTGGCAAAAAGAAAGCTAAAGAGGCAGAAGCTGCAGCAGCGGCAGCAGCACAGGCAGCAGCTACAGCAGTAGCAAACGCGGCTCCTGCATTAGCAGCAGGTATGAAACTAACCACTGTTACCGTTACCGGCATTGACTATGCTACTTTGAAAAAATTCAACGAAGCTATCCAGGCTTGCTCAAACGTAACCGAAACCAAAATGAAGTTTAACTCCACTGCTTCAACTATCGAGGTTACCCACAAAGAAAGCACCGACGCTTTATTGAAATTAATGAGCGAAACTTCAAAAGATATTTTCACTGATAAAAACATTGAAGGTATTGAGGACGGTAAGATCGCTTTAAAATTGAAATAAAAACCCCTCCCAACCTCCCCAAAGGGGAGGAGCGATTTGGGAAAATATGTAATTACTTTAAAAGTCCTCCCCCTCGGGGAGGATTTAGGAGGGGTCTCATTTGTTTTTAGGAGGAGTTTTAATCGGGTAAACCGGTTGCTCCTCCTTTTCATGTTTACGGGCTATATCGCCGCCGTGCGGCTCATCACCCGTGTACGTCTTGTCTTCAGGGCGTACTTTGCTTTTGTGTCCGTTGTCGTTGGGCCTGTCGCTGGGGGTATCTGCTGGCGATGGTTTGTTGGGCGAGTTGGCTGGTTTTGTCATGATAGTAGTGTTTGGAGGAATAACAAGCCTGAAGAATAAATTGTTTCCTTGCAATCTCCAACATGTCATCTCGAACGATAGTGAGAGATCTATACATATTCAGGTAGCCGAAATGCTAAGCGCGTATATAGTTCTCTCACTATCGTTCGAGATGACATAGTTTATTAGTTGCCATTATTTCTCCTCCCCCTCGGGGAGGTCGGGAGGGCTTAGTCGTTAAATTTTGTTAAACCCCACCCAAAATCCCATTAATAAAATATAAACTTTTACCTTTAGGCGTGGTTTCTTAATTTCGCACAAACTAATACCCAACTATGGAAGAATTTGAAGTAAGCGAATCGGCAAAAAAAACGAAGACAATATACATATCAACTGTATTTGGCATTGCCATGGTGCTGTTGATGGTGGGCCTGCTGGGTTTAATATTGGTACATGCCAATAACCTGTCGCGCTACGTAAAAGAGAATATTGTATTGAATATTTTTGTTGATGATGCTGCTCACGAGGCTGATGTCAGGCAATTGCAAACCCAGCTGGAAACCAATCCTGCGGTTAAGCAAGCCATCTACGTAAGTAAAGAACTGGCTGCCCGCAACCTGCAAAAGGACCTTGGCGAAGACTTTGTGAAATTTTTGGGCTACAATCCGCTGTCGCAATCGTTAGACATTTACCTGAATGCCGACTACGCCAACAATACGGAGATCACCAAGTTTAAAGAACAGCTATTAAAAAATCCATTGGTTAAAGAGGTTAAATACCAGCAATCGCTGGTTGACCAAATGAACCAAAACCTAACCGCCATAAGCTTAGTGATACTGGCCTTCGCGGGCATATTTGTAGTCGTATCGGTAGCACTTATCAATAATACCATACGCCTGGCTATTTACTCGCAAAGGTTCCTCATCAAATCAATGCAACTGGTAGGCGCCACCAAAGGTTTTATACGCAAACCGTTTTTACTATACGGCATTTGGCACGGCCTCTTGGGCGGTTTAATAGCCACTATTATATTGGTAGGTACCTTATACTTTGCCAACGTACAAATACCCGACCTGATAATACTGCAAAACAACTTCGAGTTTGGCGTAGTATTCCTGTTTGTAATAGGCCTGGGCATATTTATATCGGGCTTTAGCACCTACCTGGCAGTTAACAAGTTTTTACGTTTAAAAATATACGATTTGTATAGGTAGGTGAGGATTTCGAATTTCGGATTTTCGATTTCGAATTTATTCACTCAATCACTCAATCACTCATTCAATAATTCACTCATTCAATAAAGATGGCAAAGTCTACAAAAGCAGCTGCACCTGTCGAACCGGTTAAGTTCATATTCGAGAAAAGTAAGTACACCTGGCTAATCATCAGCATTGCTATAGTAACCCTTGGCTTTGTGCTAATGGCGGGCACAACTGATATTTATAGCACTACCAAAATTGTTATAGCACCAATTGTAGTGCTGGCAGGCTTCGGCGTAGGCTTTTACGCTATTTTAAAAAAGCCCGCAGCTAAACAATAATGGAACTTATACATGTTATTGTGTTGGCCATTATTGAAGGGCTAACCGAATTTTTACCCGTATCATCAACCGGACACATGGTAGTGGCCAGCTCGCTGATGGGTATTAACAAACTGGAGTTTGTAAAACTATTTGAAGTGGTAATACAACTGGGCGCCATATTGGCGGTAGTTGCTTTATACTTCAAGCGCTTTTTTAAATCCATCAACTTTTATATAAAACTGGTTATCGGCGTTTTGCCGGCGGTGGTGTTTGGTATATTGTTTAAAGAAAAGATAAACGCCATGTTGGAAAATCCGCTCATCGTAGCCGGATCATTCGTGGTAGGTGGCGTTGTGTTGGTTTTTGTTGATGGCTGGTTTAAAAAGCCAACCGTAACCGAAGAGGAAGAGATAGATAACCTTACCGCTTTAAAGATCGGTTTTTTTCAATGCCTGGCCATGGTGCCTGGTGTATCGCGTTCGGCGGCATCTATCATCGGTGGTATGACGCAGAAACTGAGCCGTAAAGCCGCAGCCGAATTCTCGTTCTTTTTGGCCGTGCCTACCATGTTTGGCGCCACAGTTAAGGATCTGTACGATTTTTATAAACACGGCAGCATCCCAGCCGCCGAGCTACAACAGGATATCCAGTTTTTACTGATAGGCAGTGTTATTGCCTTTATAGTAGCGCTGTTGGCTATCAAATCGTTCATTACCTTCTTGGAACAGAAGGGTTTCAGACTGTTTGGTTATTACCGAATTATTGCAGGTATAGCGATCATTATTTTGTACTATTCAGGGAACGCGCTCCACACCTAGTGAGTATTTTTTGGTACAGTATAAAGAGCGATGAGTTTTAAATTCATCGCTCTTTTTTTTGCTGTGGCTAAGTATAGTTTTTGTGTAAATGTTAAAGAATGTTAAGTCCTGAAAAACAAACAATTTTCAAATCGGCACAACGTTTGTATATGCATAAACGTTACATCGAACAAACGTAATGTGCTGATTAGATGTAAATTCTATCAGCATTTCTCTTCATATATTGGTTTATAATTGGTTAGTAAGAGCTTCCGCCCATCGGAAGCTCTGCTTGTTTTAAGCCTTTTTTATTCTTCCCCAAGTTGCTTTATACTTTTTGCTATTCTACTCTTATCGCTTTTGCTTTTCGCCAGTTTAAATGCGGTTTGTAAATGCTGCAAGGCTTTGTCTTTATCTACTCCTGTATATAAATACCCCAGCAACGAGTGATACAAATGATCGCCATTTAGTTGTGTCAATTTTTCGGCCTCTACAATAGCTTCTTCCTTTCCGTTCGCTTTGGCGAGTGCATAAGTGCGATTTAGCGCAGCCATGGGCGAATATTCCAGTATCAAGAGTTTGTTATAGAGCTGCAAGATATTCTCCCACTTTTCGGGGCTGTCTTTTTGAATAGTATGCCAGTAGGCAATAGCTGCTTCCAAATGGTAACGTGTAAGGCGATTGCCTTGCGAAGCCCGAATCAAATAATATTGACCGCGCGCTATCAGTTCGTCGTTCCATAAACTGCTGTCTTGCTCGTCGTATAAAATTGTTTCGCCCTGGCTATCTATCCGCGCGTCAAATCGCGACGCGTGAAAACACATTAATGAGAATAGCGCATTTGCAGCCGGCAGGTCGGTCGCTTTATTTTCAATAAGCAGGTAGTTTAGGCGCATGGCTTCCAGGCATAGGTCCTTGCGTAAGCTATTGTTGGTACTGGCGGAATAATATCCCTCATTAAATAAAAGGTAAAGCGTCAGTAAAACAGTTTCCAACCGCTTATCAATTTCCTGCTGACCGGGAAACCGGAGTGCCGTTTTTTCCTGGCGGAGTTTTTCTTTAGCCCTAAACAGCCTTTTATTAATAGTTTCTTTGCCAGATAAAAAAGCATCGGCAATTTCGTCTATCCCAAAGCCGCACAATATGCGCAACGACAATCCAATTTGAGCCTCAACGGGTATTGCAGGTTGGCAAATGGCAAACATCATCTGTAGCTGGCTATCGTTAATGTTTTTGTCAGACAGGTCTATTTCAAATTCGGCCGCGCTGCGGGATTCGGTTTTGAGGGTGGCCGCAATTTTTTGAGTAAAAATTGTGTCGCGCTTTAAATGATCTTTCGCTTTGTTTTTGGCTACGGTATACAACCAGGCGGCCGGGTTTTCGGGCATGCCTTTGGCGGCCCAGGTTTCTGAGGCGGATAGAAACGTATCGCTGGTAATATCCTCAGCTATTTGGATGTGCTCAAAACCAAACAGGCGCACCAGCACCGCGGTAATTTTGCGGTATTCGGTACGAAACAGGTGCGATAATAGCTGTTGTTGCTGCTCCATAAAGCAAAAACCTCCCGCTTTACGCGGGAGGTAATTAAATTATCCTTGCATCGGTATGATCTGTCTTACCTCAGCCGTGCCACCATAAGTCAGCACCGGGCAGCCTTTGGCCAGTTCCGTGGCTTCTTCCAGTGATGAGGCAGCAATAATAGTATAACCGGCTATCAGTTCCTTAACTTCAACGTAAGGGCCGTTGGTTACTACATTGTTTGCTTTTACCACATTGCCGTCGTCTTTAAGGCGGTTACCCCTGTCGGTAAGCTTGTTTTGGGCAGCCAGGCTACCCATCCAGTCTTGCCATGGTTTTGAAATTACCTGAATTTGTTCCGGTGTTAACTGGGCGTCACGTGCAGAATCTTGTCTAAAGATCAATAAGAAATCGTTCATGGCTTTTCTGAATTTAATGGTTAAAAAAACTAATGACGACCGGCCCTTAAGATATTGGACACATCCCCCTAAAATATTTTAACCAATTATTCAATGAAGATAAAAAACGCTTATTACTTCTCCACGTACTCCTTCAAACTGGTGCCCAAAATATAGGTCCATCCACCGGCAAAACTTTCCCTGCCAAATGAAGAGTTATTAATAACCGCGAAAGTTTCCAAACCAGTATGGGTAAGCTTTACCCGGGTATGCTTGCCTTCTTCAAACAATTCGATAGTAACCAGCGAATTGCCCGGATACTCCAGGTAGCGCCAGCTATAGGCTATCTTACTTTCAAAAACGGCGCTGGTAACTACACATTCATGTTGAAAGCGTACGCCTTTATCCTCGCCCCAAAAGTGGAAGGTGAAACCAACCTCGGGCTTAAAGTCGTCAACATCAAAATACCATTGCTTCATTTTTTCCTTAACGGTAAGGGCCTGCCAAACGGCGCTTATGGGCGCATCATAGGTGCGTTCAATTACAAATGGTTCGGTATTCATAGCTTTATTGTTTTATGGTGATGTGTTTTATTTATTACCCTGTTTTTCTTTCTCTAAAAATGTGCCCAAGGCATCCAGCTTCTCGCTCCAGAAACGTTGGTAGCGGGCCGTCCACTCGGCAACCTGCTGCAGGCGGGCCAGTTCGGCGTGGCAAAAGCGCTCGCGGCCCTGCTGCGTTATGGTAACCAGGCCGCATTCGGTTAAAATTTTGATGTGTTTTGATATAGCCGGCCGGCTAATGTTAAAATTATCGGCCACAGTATTCAGGTTTAAAGGGTGCTGCGCCAGTAAACCAATAATATCGCGGCGGGTAGGGTCTGCAATGGCCTGGAAAACGTCTCGTCTCATTTATTTCTGTTGATTAGTAACCGATTGGTTACAAATATATAAGTAACCAATCGGTTGCGCAAATTTTATTTTATTTTGGGGGAATCATGCTGCAATCGATACCGTTATCACCAAACATTAACCTATGATGTAACATTTGCGCTTGATGGTATTTTATAGCGCAATTAATTATGATTTGATTAATAAAATTTGTTTTTTTGGGCCGATTAAGAAATAATCGACAAATAACCAATTGCATATTATGCATTTTAGGCTCCTATAGCCTTCAGTGTAAAATCATTATACATTTTATTTACTCAAATTAACCTAAGCAAATGAGCGAAAAAGTCGCATTCACCGAGAAGAGGTTTATAGTAACCTTTATTTTTGTTACCTCATTGTTCCTGATGTGGGGAGTATTACACGCCATGAGCGATGTGTTGAACAAACACTTCCAAAACGTACTAAACCTGTCAAAAGCCGATTCGGGCCTTATCCAGTTTTCGGTATTTGGTGCTTACTTCATCATGAGTATCCCGGCAGGTATATTTATGAAAAAGTTTGGCTATAAACCCGGCGTAATACTTGGGCTTGCCTTGTTTGCCGGTGGTTTATTTTTATTTGTACCGGCTGCCAACGCGCAATCATTTACATTCTTCCGTATAGCGTTATTCGTTGTAGGTTGCGGTATGGCCACGCTTGAAACCGTTGCCCACCCATTTGCCGCTGCCCTTGGCGACCAGCGTAAAAGCGACCTGCGCGTAAACTTTGCACAAACTTTTAACGCCGTAGGTACTATCATTGGTCCGTCACTGGGTTCATTTTTCCTGTTTGGCGGTGCCGCGGTTGCTACCGGTGCGGTTGATCTGAGCTCAGTAAAAACCTTATACGTAGGTATTGGTATCGTGGTATTATTGGTTGCATTGGCTTTTGTGTTCCTGAAGATCCCTGCGCTGGTTGATCCCCATACATCACATGGCGATAACGATGATGCTGTAAACGTAGATACTGCCCCTAAAAAAGGTTTGTTTCAGCATAGCCACTTTGTGTGGGCTTGCGTTGCGCAGTTTTTTAATGTAGCGGCACAGGCCGGTACCTGGGCATTCTTCATCAACTACGGTTCAGAGATCATGCACTTCAGCGACGAGAAATCGGGTTACCTGATGAGCTTGTTTATGGGCATGATGTTGTTGGGCCGTGTGGTAGGTACTTCGTTAATGACGGTTATCGCACCTAATAAACTGTTGGCCTGGTTCTCGGCCGGCGCCATTTTAATGTGTATCATCGTGGCGCAAAGCCTGGGCTGGGTATCATACATCGCGTTGATGATGATCAACTTCTTCTTCAGTATCATGTTCCCAACCATATTCAGTTTAGGTTTAAAAAACCTGGGCAGCCATACACAACGTGCTTCATCATTCATCGCTATGGGTGTTGTTGGCGGCGCTGTGTTCCCGTTCATTATGGGTCAGGTTGCTAATCATGACGTAGCGCAGGCTTATTACATGCCTATCATCTGCTACGCCGTTATCTTCCTGTTTGGTTACAAATTGTACAAAGTGCGTCACTAGTAGCTTAGCTACGCTTAATTATAAAACCCCGTGCTGCCAATCAGCATGGGGTTTTTTGTTTCATATCCGGGTGCAAATACTACATATGTATTATTGATGCGCCCTGCCTGATTGGCGAACTTGCAGCCTAATCACACCTTAAAAACTATGAGCAACGTACTTTGGAATAAGATCATCCCTTTGGTCAACATCGAAAATAAGCATGGCATGGTTGCCGGCGAGGATACCCTGGCATCAACCCCCTTGGTAAGCTATACCGTAAAAAGCGTAAAACTACAATGCGTACGCGATGTGGAAATAGTAGAAAACCACGGCAGCGTACACGAAAAAACAGTCTATAAACTTGAGGCTGTTATCAATGCCGATATCCAACCCTTTGTAGCCAATAAAATGCGCCTGCTGTTTAACACCGACGTATTTTACCCATCGGGCAACCAGATTGATAATTATGCCACGCCAAGCGGGCAAACATTTATTGGGCAAAATTCAACCCCTGTTAATGCCAATATTATTGCCATGGCTGATAATGTAAAAAACTATTCATCCATCATCAATGGCGATGTAGCTAATAAAGTACGTTTTAATATGTACGCTAAGTTATTACAATAGTTCCTGAGAGTTTTTGTAAAGGCAAAGCCCCCGGTGTTTATGCGGGGGGCTTTTGTTTTTTGCTGTCGCGACAAGTGTTTTATCCGGCGTTGGCAGCGGCGTAGGCAGCCCAAAGCTCGTCCAGTGTTTTGCCGGTAAGTTCTGTCCAGGCACCATCGTTAAAGGTGTGTTTGCGCAGTCGCTCGTTCAGGTTTACAACCAGGTCCTTCTTGATGTTTTTCTCAACCCAAATTAAAAAGCCGGCGGTAACGCGGTAGCTATCGGTATACTTGCGGGTATTGTTGTATTTAGGCAGGGTCCATTTGGCGCCCTCATTATCTACACCATACACGGCACGCACATAATCGGCAATACCCTCGGTTAGCCAGCCCGGGCCTGCGCCGCCACCATAAGCCTGCACAATGTGCATCACCTCGTGTGTAACCACATCAATATCGGTAGGTTTTTTAAGCATCCATCCCGGTTTGTAACGTACTACGTTGCCTGATGTTGCCGCTACACCGGTATAGTTACGGTCGATATAAAATACTACGCGTTTAGCGGTTTCTTTATTATAAACATCGGCCATTGCCGGGTAAACCTTATAAAAAGTTTCTATCATACGGGTTTTAATCGCCGCGCCTTCTGCCTGGAAGGTGGTATCATTATTCACAAAAACCAAGGTGTAGCCACCGCGCGTCGTCGAGTCAAGCGATAGGTGCGGGGCTTCGTCCCAACGCTGTCTGCGTTGGCGTTGTTGCTGCTGTGCGCTGGCTGCCAAACCCGCAAAAAGGCATGCAATGAGTAATAGTTTCTTCATGAGCTAATTTCTTTTAAATGAGATAAATTGGATGATCAAATATAGGCGTATATAAAGGTAATTAACAAGTTAGGTGTCGGGTGCGCATGTAACAATGTGGCTGTAAATAACAAAAGCCCCCGGCGGCGGCCGGGGGCTTTAATAATGTATTAGCGTTTACACTAACTGCATGTGCCGTAAGGCACACAAGTCCAAACATATCTATGGCCGTTCCAAACCTGGCAAGGTTCGGTTCCGGGGTGGCCCGAGCAGTCAATTATCGCACTTTTGTGTTTAAGGCTTAAGGATTGCAGTTTGAAATCTTCCAAACCTGGTGTCGCCTGTATTAGCGATTCTAATTGTGGAAGTAAATCAGGTAATTTTTCTTTAACGATTTTTTTGTGTTTTGCTTTCATGATCTATAGGATTTAAGGTTGTATTACGGTTAATTGGCATACGCCGGTGATTGCTGTTTTTTGGCCACCGGCATCAAGTAAAGTACAGCGTATAAAGAAGCTGGTACCTACCGGTATTGCACCGACAGAATAGTAAGTACTTACGGTAGAGGCCGCATCAGATGAAATTTTTATCAAGCGATAACGGCCGTTTAAAGGTGTGCCGGCTGCGTCATAATCCTCAAAAACTACTTTTGCTTCTGTTGTTACGCCGCGCGTACCATTTTTTAAGGTACCTGTAATAAATACTTCGCCTGCATGGTTTGGATATATACCGGGTGCCGAGGGGGTAACTGTGAGGCTTGTCGCGCTTGATAAGGTTGGGCTGATGTTACCCTTCAGAATAAAATCTTTTTGATTGGAGCGTGTTTCGGGAAACGCCGATATTGTAATAGCCGCGGTGCTGGCCGGTACTTTAAATTTAACGCGTGCCACAAGGTTGCCATTTTCAAAATTGGCCTTCTGAGTAATACTGGTATCGGCGACAGGTAAGAATTGACCACCTGTTGTACGAAATATAACATTGCGCTTATCTACATCGGCTTTGCTATTTATTTGGGCCGATATATCAATAACACTGCTTCCATCTGCCAAAGGCGAAGTGTTTGATATTTTAAGGTCACTTATAACGTCAACTGTTGACAGATCATCCGGTTTGCAGCCTTGTATAGCAAGGCAAATGATGCTTGTAAAGTATATAATTTTTTTCATGATGAAGGTTATTTAAATATCATTGAGGTAATACCTTTTACGGCGTCCAGTAAATCCTGATCAAGGCTTATAGAGGCCGAGTACCCAAGTATGGTCGATTTATCGGTCATGAGCGGGTTATTATTGTAGCGTTTGGCAATGGCTATACCCGCGCCTACCCTGAAATATTTTGCAACGCGTATGCTTGGCCCTACGGTAAATGCAAGATTTCCGTATACATTATCAAAATCTTTGTTGCCAAAGCTGCCCAGCGTGAGGGCGGTGGTTAAACTTACCTTTCGCCAAAACCTGTTTTTTGATTCAAGGCTGTGCGAGAAGCAACAAGTATCGGCGGTGGGTACTTTGCCTATGTATTTAAAATCAATGTTTTTATCAATCGCTCTAAAGAAAAAATTTACTCCAAAAGATAATTTTTGAATATTTACGCGTTTACCGGCATTATCCGCCAGGTTAAGGTTGGTAACACCCAGGTCAATGGTAAAGTGTCTTTTACTTATGGTTTGGAAATCGGCGCTTACGGTTGAGCCTCCGAGTAGCCAATTGGCCTCATTGCTATGTTTGGCTATTGTTTTTTTAATCTCGTCGTTTATCTCGCTTAGTTTTTCTTTGTTATTATTTAGTGAGTTTAAAATGACCTGGCAATGCCCGGTAAAGGAAGCAAAAGCAGCGGGATTTTTGGCAGCCAGTTCCCGAACTCCGGATAGAACGGTGTTGAAGAACTCAATTGACTGATCAAGATTGCTTATCCGGACGTCAAGGTCATACCTATCTTTAGGTGTGATAGGATATTTATAGTCGGTACCAAGTTGCCCCGTAAATATGTCATTACCTCGATTATCGTCATATATCTTTTGTAATATTTGCATTTTACCAAACAGCACAGATTTATCAGTAATCACCTGCGATAAAGCCGATATTTGGATTTGAGATAGTGTTTGTGGGTATTGAAGAAATCCGGTTGCCGGTGCAGCCGGGGGAATGGTATCTAAAATGTTATTGTAGTGTTGACTTATCCTATTATAAAAAGTGTCAGTTATAGTGGTGTCGCTCACGTGAAAAGCCAATAGGGGTTTCGGGCCATTTTTATAAGGTTGGCGGTTAACAGAGTCTCGAAGTTTTTGCATCTCCTTATCTATTTTAGCACTGTATTTTGCCCACAGCGTGTGGCTAATGCCTGGTTTTTTAGACAAATGGATGAATTTGCAGATGAGTAAAGTTTGGCTAATGTTAGCAGGCGAAAATTCTGTGAAAATGTTTACGTTGAAATCTCGATAAGGCTTAAGGGCCGGAAAATGAACGGTTAGTTTATTTTTTTCCACTTTGTAATCACTACTAGTAATTTCAAAACTTGGCCTGCCCTTGGCATCCTGAAGTTCGCGAAGGCCGTTTTCGTACTCTACTTCAAATACAGCTATTCTCTTAATCTTTTTGTTGGATGGGAAATTATTAACCTCCAAAAAAAAAGGCCTGTCAAACGGTAACAGTTTATCAGGTTTTTCCAGCGAAAGGAAATCATATTTAATAACCTCATCTTTTTGGGCCAGGGAGCCGGTTTGTGCCAGTGCATTGCCTGCATAAAGCAGCAGTAGGGCAATTGTGATGTACTTCATGTGTTCAGTGTTAAATAAGCACGTTAGTTACTCATTTGCTTGTAAGGAATGCTTGTTGATTGTGATATAATGTTTGGTATTTATAGTGCCAAATTACTGACTATCAGGTTCATCGGGTAGGGTGTTTTAACGGTTTTTATAGGGTGTTTTTTGGGAGAACAGGGCAGAGGCGCGAGATGACCTCGCCGAATAATTAAAAATGATACGAAAGTTCGAAATATTGAGCCGATAGTGATATCCGATTGTATATCAACAACTTAATTTAGTACTTGTAAACCGGGGTTTAATAAACCATTATGCCGCAGATGTAATTCCCATCTGTTTTTTTAGAAATATTTACCGATTGTATAAGACCCCGGTTGGTACTACCACCTGATTGATAGACTTAAAGCTGTTAGCTTTTTCCTGATTAATAGTTTTTCCCCTGATCCTGAAAAGCAGTTTGGCGTGCCGGTATTGTTTTGTCAATTCCGGGAGATTTCCAAGCTAGTTATTGGTTCACCTCGAATTATTAACCCAATCTATATAAACTTAGAAACCATGAGTAGTATGAAAAAAAACAATGTAAAACTGGCAATGCTGTCGTTAATGATGATAGCCGGATTATCAGCCTGTAAAAAAAGCGCCGACCCGGCAGCATCAGCAAGCCAACAGCAGGAAGAGGTAATTCAACCCAACAAATCGCTTAAAATTGCCGCCGGTACAACCTATTACCTGGCTGCAAACAGTAACAGCGCGGCATTTCAATCGCTGGTTAACACGGCAGTAGCGGGCGATATCATTATATTAAATACCGGCAGCCACTATGTAACCACGCCTATATCATTGCCTGTCGGTAAAAACAATATTACTATACGCGGAGCTTCCGGTGCCGTTATCCGCAAAGCGACTAACACCTTTAACGCTGCTGCTATCGAAATAAAAGGCAATTACAACGTGATTGACCTGGTTGAACTTGACGGAGGTAATTTACCCGAGGCTGGTATTATTATCTACGGCCAGCATAATACCGTTTCAAACAGTAAAATACACAACTGCGGTAGTTCGACAGCTAAGGGCGCGGGGATATTGCTGCATAACCTGGGCAGCCCGGTATGTGCCTTTAATACCGTAATAGGTTGCCAGGTATACTATAATTACATGGTAGGTGTTTCGCAGCATGGCCACTCAGACGGAACTGTCAGAGACAACGTTATTTACGAAAATGGCGCGGAAGGTATCACCATTGATATATTAAGCCACAATAACTATGTATATAATAATACGGTGAATAAAAATAACACTGCAAACCGCGGCGTTGGCGGTATTGGTATTGACGATTCGAACGGTAATGATGTAATTAGTAATACGGTAACTAATACCTACTTTAAAAGCGGTATTACTTTTCAAAACAACATAGGCGGCTGCGATGGTACCATTGTAAGTAATAACCATTTAAACAATAATGCCCAATACGGCATTTTGCAAAGGTTTACCCAGTATGCCAATACAAATACCACGTTATCGGGCAACACATTTTCAGGTAACACTCTTGGTACAACTTATATCCAACCTTAATTGATCACAAACAATAGTAGAGGGCCGGCAATATTTGCCGGCCTTTTTCCCATCCATACTTAGCTGGGAGCAAAAGGGGTTAAAACTGCAAATGGATACACGTTTCCCCGAAAGCAACACGGTAAAATTAACCGTTGCCGAAATGCGAGTTTTAACGGAAACGTAAAGTTGCGTCACCCGGCTGGGTAAAACAGGGCTTGAAGGTTTGGATAAATAACAAACCGGCAAGCTTTAAAGTAAGCGCCGACCGTTATATTGTTTTAAACAGAAAATGGGAAAAAGGCGATGTGATACGCCTGGATATTCCGCAGGATTTTAGGCTGGAGCTAGCTTCGGACGATCCTAATGGCCGCTATATTCCGCGGTCCGTTGGTAATGGCCGGCGAGCTGGGTGCCGAACGCATGCCGGGCAGCGACCTGGTGAAACACGCGCTAAACATTTACAATACCTGGACGCCACCCACCAATGATATCCCGGTGCTGGTTGCTAATCGCCAAAACCCCGGCACATGGATTAAACCGCTGGATGCTGCAAACAATATGTACGCAACCATCGGTGCCGGCTGGCTCAACGCAAAAGCATCCGACGTTAAATTAAAACCCTACTACCAGGTAAGGCACGAGCGCTATAATGTGTATTGGAAATTTTTTACCCCAACCGAATACAAGCAGCGCGCACAATTGGTAAGCGATGAGGTCAATACCGCATCGGCAGATGACAATGCCAAACACAACCTTACCGGCGAAGGGCATTACACATCAGCCATAAAAGACAAGCGTCATTTTTGGGAAAATAACCGCCCCGGTGTATTTGCCAAAAGCGGTGGCTGGTTTTCATATGAACTTAAACCACAGACTATCGCTACGCCGCAATACCTCACCGTTACTTACTGGGGTAGCTCGTCAGCCAAAACAGAATTTGATGTAGTGATAAACGGGTAGGTGCTTCAACACGAGGATCTGTATGACAAATGGCCGATAACCTATTTTGAGGAGCGTTATGCCATTCCCCCTTCTTTATTAAAAAGCGGGGAAAAGTTAACCGTTAAATTCCGGGCCAAGCAGGGTTATACAGCAGGAGGGGTATTTGGGCTTAAGTTATCTGCGTCCAAAAATGAGTTCCCCGGGTACCTGTTTTATTAATAGTGTTTTGCTGCCGCGAATTAGCTGCTATCGGCAGTGTCATTCAGGAGTGCATAAGCAGTTTATTATTTATTAATATCAAAACGTTATTATTGTAGTATGACAGCCTTAATCGCTAACGGCGCGCCGCCCAGGCATATCCCGGTTATAAACAGTTTAAGAGGAGTAGCTTCTTTGATGGTATGTTGTTATCATCTTATTTACGAGCCAGCAAACTTTCTTCAAAACACCCGTATTTTTCATCTTTCGCAGGCGGGTGCTTTGGGCGTACAGGTTTTTTTTATCATAACCGGGGTTGTAATCCCTATATCGCTTATTAACGGAAATTATACCTATAGGCTTTTAGGGCGGTTTATGTTAAAAAGGGTGGTTAGGATAGAACCGCCTTACCTGTTATCTATGCTTGTGGCTTTGCTGGTAATTGCACTATGCAATCAATTGGGGCACCGGTTGATGGCTTTTCCATCGGCAGAAAACTTGCTGATGCATTTAGGATATTTAATACCTTTTGTAAAAGAAAGTAACTGGCTCAATATTGTTTACTGGACGCTGGCGGTAGAGTTTCAGTTTTATTTGTTTATCAGTCTGGTGTTTCCGTTGATAAACAATAATAGCCTGGTTTTAAGGGCCGTCGGGTATATTGTAACTTTTGGTTTATGTTTGATCTTCCCTGACAAGAACTTTTTCTGCGCATGGCTACCATTGTTCATGATGGGTATATCCTACATTATTTGGCGATACAATAAAATTAATACGGCCGAATTTGGCATACTGATACTGGTATCAATTATTTCGAGTTATATATCGCTCAATTTATTGCTGACAGGCTGCGCCGTTATATCACTACTGGCCATTCATTTTTTGCAAAGCTTTAAAAACCGTATTGGCGAATTTTTGGGCGATATTTCCTATTCCCTTTACCTGACGCATGTTTTTTCGGGCCTGGTTTTAGTAAAGTTATGTGCTGTTTACACGCAATCGTTTTATTTAAAAATATTACTGGTTTTACTGGGGCTGGCTGTAAGTATAGCCTTTGCTTTTTTGTTTTACCTGGTGATAGAAAAACCGTCGAAACGGTTTGCCTCAAAAATTGTCCTGCAAAAGTTAAATAAAGTCTAAGTTGTTGTTTGTCAGTAATAAAGAATACTGGTAGTCAGTTTTTAGAAGCAATCAAATAATTGCCTGTTATCTTTTTTTTATATAAATTTTCAATTGAGCAACTTTTTGCTACTTTTGCCATCCTCAATGGGGGATTAGCTCAGCTGGCTAGAGCGCTTGCATGGCATGCAAGAGGTCATCGGTTCGACTCCGATATTCTCCACTTAAAACTTTAAAACCTGGTAGCGATACCGGGTTTTTTTGTGCGTTGTCGGGGCGTATCGTTCTTTCCAGATCAATAGGCTACTCTTATTCTCCACATCTTCCTGATAGTCTTTCACTAAGCCTTCTAAATTTGCCTCATTTCTTCAAAAAATGATATCCTTGTTTTAATATTTTACGTATAACGGTTGTGTATTTTTGTATTTACTGAAAAAATACCTATAGAAATCCCGGCTTTTGTAGTCAGTAGCTAGCAATAATACCGCTATTTGTCTTAATTTTGTTACTTGTTGCTGTTGTTTGATAGCCAGTTGTTTAAGTGTATTTAAGTGGCTATGTTAAAGAAGATATGAAGAAAGTATTACTCGTCTTATTTTTTTTATTGTCGATATCATTATTGGGATATAGTCAGTGTACGATAAGCGCATCCATTACGCCTTCAAATTCTGCTATTTGTTCGGGTAACCCCGTTGTTCTTACAGCTAATGCTACCAATGGTACCGCTCCTTTTAGGTATTACTGGACTACAGGCGAAACTACACAGTCAATTACGGTAAACAAGGAAGGTCCCTATTCCGTAACTATAACAGACGCGAACAATTGCCCGGCAACCTTTAATCAAAATATAACAAGTGCCAACATACCCGACCAGCCAATTACACCCGCCTCTGTAAACGCCTGCTTTAATCAACGTATAACAATTACAGTTTCGGGATCGCCCGGTACTTACCAGTGGTATGACGAAGCCGGTACGTTTAAGGGCAGCGGCGCTAATTTTGTTACAGATATTATTACCGCAAAAACTGTTTACTTGGTAGAAACCACTGTTAATGGCTGTACCAGTATACGCGTCCCTGTTCCGGTTTACCCCATCGCCGGGCCTGTTGGCAGCGGCCCCCCAACCTGTCCGGGTGGTACGGTAACATTAACCGCTACCGGGGCGGGTAGTTATGAGTGGTTTGATGCTCCTTCGGGTGGTAACAGTGTTGGCAAAGGCCCGAGTTTTACTACCCCCGTGCTGTTTGCATCGCGTACATATTATGTAGTGGGTACCACAAATAATAGCAACGGATCGCCTTGTACTAGCGATGCTATGCCTGTTGAGGCTAAAGTTTACAATGCTCCGTTGGCACCAACGGTTATCCCGCCTTCAGTTTGTGCAGGCTCATTCACCAACCTGCATGCCGAAACTAAGCCGGGCGATACCTTTAACTGGTACACTGTTGCCAACGGCGGCACACCATTTATATCCAGCCCCGATTATACCACGCCCGTGCTAAACTCAAGCGTAACTTATTATGTAGAGGCTGTAAGCCCGGAAGGATGCGTAGGGCCCAGGATAGCCGTACCGGTTACGGTTAATCCAATACCCCTTCCGCCAACGGCTCAACAGGTAGGGGTAGCCTGTTCCGGCGGGGTAGCAACCCTCACAGCCACAGCCCCCGGCGGAACCTATGTTTGGTATGACACCGAAACCAGTATAGTTTCGCTTTATACTGGCAATACTTTTATTACCCCGGTTTTAAACAGCTCCAGAACCTACTATGTTGAAGTTATCAGCGCGGCAGGCTGTACCAGCGCCCGTAAAGAGGTAGTTGTAACCGTAAGCCCTACCCCGGTTGCGCCGATAGTGTCGGGCCAAACCATTTGCGAAGGCAATACAGCAACCATAACCCCGGTAGGCCCCGGCGGTACGTACGAATGGTTTGACGCGGCAACAGGCGGCAATTTATTGTTTAGCGGGCCGGCCGGTTTTACTACACCGGTACTTACAACTACCACTACTTACTACGTTCAAACCAATGCCGGTGGTTGCATAAGCACCACACGCACAGCGGTAACTGTTACAGTGAACGCCACACCCGGGCCGCCAACACCGGGACCTGATCCCACAATATGTTCCGGCGAGACAGCTACACTTACAGCAACTGGTACGGGCACCGGTTATCAGTGGTATGATGCCGCAACCGGGGGTAATTTATTAGCGTCAACACAAAATTTTACTACGCCGGCTTTAACAGTTAGTACAACCTATTATGTGCAAACATCAAACGGGATTTGTCCAAGCACACGTAGCGCAGTTACCGTAACGGTTAACCCACTGCCTGCGATGCCGGCGGCAAGCGGCAAAACCATATGCGAAGGTACAAGCACTACTTTAAATGCTACGGGTGGTGCAGGTACATTTAATTGGTATGCTACAGCAAACAGCAATGCTATTTTGCATACCGGCAGTAGTTTTACTACACCCGCGCTTGGGTCAACCACTACTTATTATGTGGAGTTATTTAATGGTAGCTGTGGCAGTACACGCAGGCCGGTAACCGTAATTATTGTACCTACAGCCAATCAGTTTCAATATTCATCAGGTACTTATTGTCAAACAGCCACAAATCCTTCGCCAACTATAAACATTCCGGGAGGCACATTTAGTGCGCCGCCGGGTTTAGTTATTGATCCTTCAACCGGCGAGATTAACCTGGCCTCAAGTACGCTGGGTAGTTACACCGTTAGCTATAACGCCTGCGGTGTGTCAACAAATCAAATATCCATTGTACTGGTTCCTGACGCGGTATTTACCTATTCTGCATCAAATTTTTGCCAAGGCGGTGCAGATCAGGGGCCAATATTTACTAATCCAACCGGTACCCCGGGTGTTTTTTCATCATCGCCCGCAGGCATCAGGTTCACAAACGTCAATTCGGGCATAATTGACATGTCTAAAACATTGCCCGGTACTTACACTATAACTAATACTATTGACGCGGCCGGTGGTTGCCCAACGGTTAGCGCTTTTACCACTTTAACAATTGACCCGCGTGTGGTGGTTGATGCGGGGCCCAATCAATCTGTAGCAACCGGCATCCCTGCACAGTTAGCCGGTAGCGTAACCGGTGGCGCAACTACAGGTACATGGTCCGGTGGTTCGGGTACTTTTAGTAATAACGGTGACTTGAATGCCATTTATACACCGGGTGCCGGCGAAACTTCGGCAGTGCTAACTTTAACATCCGCAAACCCGGGGACTACCTGCGGGCCTGTTGCCGACCAGGTAACTATTACTTTTTCGCCCCCGCCGATGCCGCCAACGACTGACCCCGTTACGGCTATATGTGCAGGCACTTCTACCACATTAAATGCAAACGGCCCCGGCGGAACGTACCGTTGGTATGACGCGCTTAACGGCGGTAATTTATTAGGTACAGGCGCCAGCTTTATAACGCCCATAATCAGCGCTAATACTAATTTTTATGTATCAACTACCGTTGGTGGGATTGAGGGTAGCCGTGCTACTGTAACGGTGCCTGTTAATCCTTTGCCGCTTGAGCCAACTGTGACGCCGGCTGGCTTGGTTTGCTCAGGCAGCACAGCCACCCTTGTGGCCAGCGGCTCAACCGGCATTTACCAATGGTTTAACGTACCGGGAGGGCCCGTGCAATTTACCGGGGCCAGCTATACTACACCATCACTAACGGCTACTACGGTATTTTATGTGCGAACCATCGAAAATGGTTGTATAAGCCCGCTTAAACAGGTTGACGTAACAGTAAGCCCGCGGCCCACTATAACCAGCCCCGCAACCGCGACTATTTGTAGCGGCCTTGCTCAAAATTACCCCATAATTGCCGATCTGATTGGCACAACTTTTACTTGGGACAGGCCCGCTGTGGCCGGTAATACCGCATTGGTGGGGCAAACAGGTAGCACCATAACTGATATACTTACCAATACAACCGATGCTAACATAGTGGTTACCTATGTAATAACTCCCACGCTTAACGGTTGTGCGGGCACACCGTTTAATTACCAGGTAACAGTTTATCCGGCAGTGCAGATTACAAGTCCTAATACGGCTGTAGCTTGTAGCGGAACCAGTGTAAATTATCCAATCGGTATCAGCCCGTCATCGAGCCAAATTACCTGGCGAAGGGATGACGTTGCCGGCATATCTCCCAAAGCCGTGTCTGGCCAGGCTTCAAGAACAATTAGCGAGGCTTTGACAAATACAACCAACGCGCCCATTGATGTTACTTATGTAATTGACTATAAAACGGCTACCTGCGCAGGTGGCTCGTTTAACCTGACGGTGACCGTAAACCCACGGGTTAACATATCCACCCCTAACAAAGGAGTAGCTTGTGGCGGCGTGCCGCAAAATTATGTTATAGATTCAGATGTGCCTCTGGCGGTATATAGCTGGAGCCGGGCCGCTCAGCCTGATATTACGCCGGCGGTTGGTGGTAACACCAGTAAGGTTATAGATGAAGTGCTTACTAATACCACCAACGCGCCTATTGATGTCGTTTACGTTATAAATACGGTGGCAAATGGCTGTCAAACCGTGCCTTTTTTATATACTGTTACTGTAAATCCACAACCGCCAACACCGGATGCCAATAGCAACTCGCCAATTTGTAGTGGGAATGTGTTAAAGCTGTACAGTTCTTCAATTCTTGATCCGCCCGGGTCAATCTATAGCTGGGTAGGGCCTAACGGATTTACGTCTAACGAACGGTATCCTGTAATAAATAATGCAACGGTAGCTAATGCAGGCAGGTATACACTTACAATTACGCTCAATGGTTGCCCAAGCTTATCTGATCCCGTAGATGTTATTATTACAACCCCCTCGGTAGCCAATGCGGGCGCCGATATGACCATATGCCCAACAACTACCGGTTTTGATATAGTCGGAACTGTCACCGGGGGAAGTTCAACCGGTAATTGGAAAACGACTACCAATGGCACTTTTGCTATGCCTTCTTTTGAGTTGATAAACAGGTATATACCTTCTCCGCAGGAAATAGCTTCCGGTTCGGTTCGGCTCACGCTAACCTCTACCAGTACCGACGATTGTATACCATCGGTTGATGAATTGCTTATTACGTTTGGCCCGGTACCGGCTGCCGATGCCGGGGGAGACAAGCCGGTTTGTCCCCAGTTTCCGGTACCGCTTAACGGAAGAATACTTATACCTGGGAATGGTAGCTGGAGTGCTGTTACAGGTACGGGTACGTTTTACTATGGCGGGGTGCCTGATAATACACAAATCAATGGTATGCCAAGTCCCGAATACCGGCCCAGCCCGGCAGATATTGCAGCTGGGTCTGTTACACTCAGGTTAACTGCTAACACTACCGATATCTGTTACACCCCTGCTGATGATGTGGTGATAACATTTGAGCCGCCGCCAACTGTAAACGCAGGAGGCGTGAGGTATGTGCTTGAAAATAAAACCATAACGCTTAATCCAACAGTTAGCGATGAAAATGTAACTTATGATTGGAAACTGCCTGATGGTAGCCCCGCAACAGGTTTGACTAATAGCACCAGTAAAAACCCAACAGTTACAGGTATTGTAGATATTACTTACCGATTAACCGTTACCAATAACCGCAACTGTAGCAGCTTTAGCGATGTATTGGTTAGGGTAGCTACCGAAGTCGTTGCTCCGAACACCTTTACCCCTAATAATGATGGCGTGAATGATGTGTGGGAGGTAAAAGGCCTGGTGGCTTATGAAGAGGCTGCCATAGATATTTATAACCGTTACGGGCAAAAGGTTTATAGTAGTATTGGCTACAGCAAGCCCTGGGACGGTACTCAAAATGGCAAGCCTGTACCTGTGGGCACCTATTACTATGTAATAAACACGCATGTGTTTGATATGAAGTACAGCGGATATGTAGCCGTTATCAGGTAATCATCAATTTTATTCCATTAACTATTAAGCTGCATTGATTTAATGTGGAGGTAATATTGGTTTACTTATTTCGCGGTTTATAAAAAGTATAAAAACAAAACAAGTAAGGCTCCTGATGGGCAGGAGCCTTTACTAAACCAATTATAAACCTAAATTATGAGAAGACAATTTTAATATGCTTTGGAGATATTCTCTCTGTTTGCATGGTGTAAAGGTAACACTAACATTTAATATGTGCAAATTTATTTTTGTAATTTTTTTGTAAAATACTAGAAGTGGCTAATGTGAATGTTAAAATTATTACTAAAACGTTGTAATAGTGATAATTTTAATTTATTTAGCCTTGTTTTTGGCTTTTTTATATTTATTTAATGGTTTAATGGCAGTATTAAGTTTACCTTATGTGCATAAAGTGAAGTATTTTTGGTGTTTTTAACTGATAAAAATTAAATTATTGTTAATTATTTATGTTTTTAAGTAGTTTTTAATTGATTTTGTAGTTTTTTAACTCCTTGTAGGAATGTTTTTATTGTTCAATTGGCTATTTGGCCTTAAAAAAATCACAAAATATAGTTTTGTTTGATTTTTAACGAACTTAAAAAAACATACAGCAAACAAAAAATTACCTAAACTATACATTAATCTTCCCCGTCTTTCTCATTTTTGCGGCTCATAAGCATCCACAATTAATGAGTTCGGTACAAAATCATCAACAAAAATCTCAGCTTACTACACTTACCTTATGGGTTATGACTATAGCAACAGGCCTGGTTGTAGCAAACTTGTATTATAACCAACCTTTACTGGCGGATATTGCCCGCACCTTTAACATCAGCAGCGCTAAGGCCGGCAAAGTTGCTGTGCTTACCCAGATAGGTTATGCCGTAGGGATATTTTTTGTGATCCCGCTGGCAGATATGTATGAGCGTAAAAAGCTAATGTTGATAGTTTTCGCTTTCGTGGTTTTGTTTTTAATACTGGCAGGGGCGGCACCAAGTATCACCGCATTGATAATAGCCAGCTTTTTTATTGGCGCTTCATCCATTATTCCCCAAATGTTAATACCTATGGCCGCCCACCTGGCCAATCCTAACGAGCGCGGCAAAAAAATAGCATTCGTAATGAGCGGGCTGTTAATAGGCATCCTGCTGTCGAGAACCTTGAGCGGTTTCATAGGCGCGCATTTCGGTTGGCGCAGTATGTTTTATATCGCCGCCGGTATGATGGTGGTGATGTGGGCGCTCATCTATTTTTTATTGCCAGCAGTAGCACCCGAATATAAAGGCACTTACAAAACGCTCATGCTATCCCTGGTGCACCTAGTGCGTAGTGATGCCCGCCTGCGTTTGGCTGCTCTGCGCGGTGCTTTATGCTTCGCCGGGTTCAGCGCTTTTTGGAGCACCTTGTCGTTTCTGCTCAATCAAAATTTTCATCTAGGTGCCGATGCTGCCGGCATGTTTGGCGTAGCGGGAGCCTTTGGCGCGTTGGCCGTTGGAGCCATGGGGAGACTAAGTGATAAAACTGATCCTTATCATTTATCAACCATAACGCTGGTGCTGGTTATTGTATCGTTTGTGGTGTTCTGGTTTTCGGGCTTAAGTATGATAGGGTTAATTGTAGGTGTTATATTAATGGATATGGGCGTGCAGGCTACGCACATTTCAAACCAGGCTATCATATTCGCTTCCAATCCCGCGGCGCGCAATCGTATTAATACTATATATATGGTAACTTATTTTATTGGCGGCGCATTGGGCACTTATGCAGCTACCCAGGTTTGGTATTTTTACCAATGGAGTGGTGTGTGTGCAATTGGTGTGGTGTTATCAACCATTGCTTTAATCATGCATCTACTTAATCGTAAAAAAATAGCGAGCGCGCCCACCGTCGCTTAAGTCTGTTCTGTAGCGCACAACTGTGTGCGGTTTTAGTACAAGTGTATAGTGTCCACTACTGTATACACTCGCGGTGTTCTGTTTTTCTCTACATTTTTATGTTTTCGCGCCAGCGATATTTTGTGTTGTAAATACTTTGTTTTCAGCCAAATACAGCCAATTGTAAAATATTTCTGTTTTTGAAATGACTTTTTTATCGGCTGCGCCAAACTTTGGCACCAGATTGGGATAGTACATATCAAACGAATCAATATCATGGTTACTAACGATAAAAAACCGGACGAAGCAAAGGAGAAAGAGTGGGAGAATCCACAGGCTCCTGAAAAGTCGACCGACGACCGTGATAAGGAGCAATTGTTAAGGCAGTACAAAGAGGCTAAACGCAGGCATGACAACCTGAACGAGCCTGAAGAGAATGAAACAGAACCAAAAAACTAAAAATATTTAAACTATACGTTATGAAAAATTCAAGAAAACCAGCAGTTAGCAAATTAGTAGCCCGTTTTGACAACGAGTTGTTAAACATTATCATGAGCGACTTAAAAGCTATCCGCGGCGCTAAAAATAATTTTTTAAAAGCTATTAAAAACGAGCAATTATCAGTTGCCTAAACCATAAGTTTAACCACATCACCTACATCTACCTATGAAAACTTTACAGCAACCCGCCACCAGTAAATTAGTTAAGCGTTTTGATAACGAATTGAAAAAACTGTTAATGGAAGATCTAAAAGCTTTCAGGGCCAAAACACAATTCACGCGCAACAACCAGGCTCAAGCTAAGGCTGCCTGATCAACATATAACATCTACCTATAAAAATCTATCTTCTATCCTATGAAAACGTAAGGCTTTCGGACTATTCCGGGAGCTTTATTTTTTTGAAGCGTACTTTAGGATAAACTCCGCTGTTTTGGCCGATGCGCCCGGGGTGCCCATCTTTTCGTCCAGCACCAAATAATCATTCAGCATGCGGCGGCGGTAGTTTTCGTTATTGAGGATCTGGTCCAGTTCGTCGCCAATTCGCTCGGTGTTGCAGTCTTCTTGTATCAGCTCTTTAACTATCCCACGATCCATGATCAGGTTTACCAGTGATATGAATTTGATCTTCACCACCAACCGTGCAATGCCAATCGAAATTGGGTTTCCTCTATAAACTACTACCTGTGGTACATGAAATAGAGCAGTCTCCAGCGTAGCCGTGCCCGATGCCACCACAGCCGCGTGCGCGTTGCTCAAAATATCGTAGGTGGCATTAAATATTACCGGTATATTTTTGCTCTGGATGTATTGCTGGTAAAAGTCAATCTTAAACGATGGCGCACCTGCTATCACA
Source organism: Mucilaginibacter sp. A3364 (assembly GCF_059690715.1). Classification (NCBI taxonomy): domain Bacteria; kingdom Pseudomonadati; phylum Bacteroidota; class Sphingobacteriia; order Sphingobacteriales; family Sphingobacteriaceae; genus Mucilaginibacter; species Mucilaginibacter sp. A3364. The sequence goes on along the minus strand of NZ_JCAWED010000003.1, from coordinate 191,705 downwards.
AACTGATAATCGGAGAACTGATCGACAACGCTTAACATCAGAGGTAGCAGATAGTCAATTTCCTGCTTGCGGCTGCCGGGTAGTAGGGCTATAATTTTTTTGTCGCCAATTTGCTGGCGCGATAGAAATTGGGTATCGGGTTTAAAAGTACTCACGGCATCCAGCAGGGGATTACCTACATAATCAACCTTCATGCCCCATTCCTTGTAAAAATCAACTTCGAAGGGTAAAATGCAAAACAGATGGTCGACAATGCGTTTTATTTTCAATACCCTTTTCTGGTTCCAGGCCCAAACTTTGGGGGATATGTAGTAATATACCGGTAGGTTGTGTTGCTTGGCGTAGTCGGCTATTTTTAGGTTAAAGCCGGGGAAATCTATCAGTATCAATACATCAGGCTGGTAGGCGCTGATGTCTGTCTTGCATAGTTTCAGATTTTTTAAAATAGTTGGCAGGTTGGCTATCACTTCAAAAAAGCCCATGAAGGCCATGTCGGCATAATGCTTAACCAGCGTACCGCCCTCGGACTGCATCAAATCGCCACCAAAAAAACGAAACTCGGCCTGCGGGTCGCGTTTCTTTAGCTCTTTCATTAAGTTGGCCCCGTGCAGATCGCCCGAAGCCTCGCCGGCCACCAGGTAGTATTTCATTCTATACGTTAAATTTCCAGCTATTTAGGGTTGGTATAGCGTGATGAGCGGTCATATCAAATTGAATGGGTACGATGGATGTGTAATTATTCTCCAGCGCCCATGAGTCGGTATCCTGCCCCTGGTCGTTTAATTGAAAAACGCCGGTAAGCCAGTAGTATGGGCGTTTGTATGGGTCTAAACGCTCATCAAATTCCTCGGCCCATTTGGCGTTGGCTTGCCTGCAGACCTTTACACCTTTGATCTCACCCTTCGGGAAGTTTACGTTCAGCAAAGTAGCCGTTGGCATGCCATGCTCTAAAACCTGCAGCGCGATTTGCTTTAGGTATTTAAGGCAGTGGTCGAAATTTGCCTGCCAGGTGTAATCATCCAGCGAAAAACCTATTGACGGAATGCTCTCAATAGCTCCCTCAACCGCCGCCGACATGGTGCCTGAGTACAACACATTAATGCCATTATTCAAGCCATGGTTAATGCCCGACACACACAGGTCGGGCTTTTTGCCCTTAAATATTTTGGTAACTGCCAGCTTCACACAATCAACCGGGGTGCCCGAGCAGCTGTACATTTCAATGCCTTCATAAATATCAACCTTATCTAAACGCAGTGGCTTGCCTATGGTAATAGCATGCCCCATACCCGACTGCGGGCTATCCGGCGCTACCACAACCACGCGGCCAATCTCTTTCATTACATGCATCAAAGCTTTTATACCGGGGGCGGTAATACCGTCGTCGTTTACTACTAGTATGGTGGGTTTCATTGAGGCAAAATTACGGGTTTTGTAGGAGAGTCAAGAATCAAGAGCCAAGAATCAAGATTTTGATCAAAAATAAAAAGAGCCAAAAGGATTACACCCTCTTGGCTCTTGGTTCTTAACTCTTGATTCTATCTTTCTACAAAGCTCCCGCCTTGATTTCCTCCACCACAGCCGGATCCAACAGCGTAGAAGTATCACCCAAATTACTGGTATCCCCTTCGGCTATCTTACGCAATATTCTGCGCATAATTTTGCCCGAGCGGGTTTTAGGCAGGCCGCTTACAAACTGGATCTTATCGGGTTTAGCAATAGCGCCTATGATGCGGGCCACGGTCATTACTATATCTTTTCGCGTGAGCTCATCATCGCCATGTTTGCCCGGGCACACTACAAAGGCGTATACGCCTTGTCCTTTTATATCATGCGGGTAGCCAACCACAGCCGATTCAACTACCGTGCTGTGCATATTAATAGCGTTCTCCACCTCGGCTGTACCAATGCGGTGACCGGATACATTCAACACATCGTCTACGCGGCCGGTAATGCGGTAATAACCATCTTCATCGCGCATACAGCCGTCGCCCGTGAAGTACAGGTTTTCGTAGGTTGAAAAATAGGTGGTGCGACAGCGCTCATGGTCGCCATACGTAGTGCGCAGCATTCCCGGCCACGGAAACTTGATACACAAGTTACCATTAACGCCGTTGCCTGTAATTTCCTGGCCGTTCTCGTCAACCAAAATAGGTTGTACGCCCGGCAGGGGCAGGGTGGCAAAACTTGGTTTAAGCGGCGTAACGTTAGCTATTGGCGATATCATGAAACCGCCGGTTTCGGTTTGCCACCAGGTGTCAATAATAGGGCATTTGCCATGGCCTATCTTTTCATCAAACCAGTGCCAGGCTTCCTCGTTAATAGGTTCGCCTACAGATCCTAGTTTGGTTAGCGAGCTTAGGTCCTTACCCTGCACCACTTCATCGCCAAAGCTCATTAACGAGCGAATAGCGGTAGGGGCGGTGTATAATATGTTCACCTTAAATTTCTCTACAATTTCCCAAAGGCGACCGGGGCTAGGATAAGTAGGTATACCTTCAAACATCACACTGGTAGCTCCCTGTGTAAGCGGACCGTAAGCTATGTACGAGTGACCGGTTATCCAGCCAATATCTGCGGTACAGAAATAAACCTCGCCGGGGTTATATTGGAAAGCGGTTTTAAAAGTATAACCTGTATAAACCATGTAACCACCGCAGGTATGCACCACGCCCTTAGGCTTGCCTGTTGAGCCTGATGTATACAGAATGAATAGCATATCCTCAGCGTCCATCTCTTCAGCCGGGCAGGCTACATTGCCTTGGGTTTCTACTTTTTTGATCTCGTCTTCCCACCACACGTCACGACCTTTGATCATCGAAACAGGTGTGCGGGTACGGGTTAATACTATGGTTTTTTGTACCGACGGGCACTGTACCAAAGCATCGTCAATAATTGATTTTAGCGGTACTTCTTTATTGCCGCGGAAACTACCATCGGCAGTAATTACAATATTACAGGTAGCATCCTTAATACGGTCGGCGATGGATTGTGCCGAAAAACCGCCGAACACCACCGAGTGAATAGCGCCAATACGCGCGCAGGCCAAAACGGCAATAGCCAACTCAGGCACCATGGGCATATATATGCAAATGCGGTCGCCTTTTTTGGCGCCGTTGTTTTTTAATACATTGGCAAACTGGCAAACCTTATCATGCAGTTGGCGATAGGTAAGTATACGGTGATCTTCTTTCGGATCGTTAGGTTCCCAGATGATGGCGGGAGTATCCCCATTTTTTTCTAAATGGCGGTCGAGGCAGTTCTCGGTAATGTTGAGTTTGGCGCCTTGAAACCACTTAATGTTAGGCTCTTTAAAGTTCCAATCCAGTACCTTGTCCCATTTTTTCTTCCATAAAAAGTTATCGGCAATGCCGGCCCAAAAATCCTCGGGCTGCTCAACACTGTGTTTGTAGACCTCTTTATATTGGTCGAACGATGTAATTCTCATAAATAAATAATTGGTGGGCGTAAATTAGTAATTTATACCGAAGTGCGATGAAAAATTCGTCCATAAATATGATATTTTTATGCTTGCTAAATTGATTTAGTAAACTAAGCGTTGTTTCGCAGTTTAACGGCGGTATTCAGGCACTTGGTGGCAAAGCCCTCGGCATTCAAAAAACGGTTCAGGTACAGCTTTTTAAATAATTTCAAATATTTTCAAAACACAGTTGCCTAATTGATTTTAAATCCTGATATTTGCACACTCTTTTAATAAAAGGGCGATTAAAAAATATTTGTCATGTCAAGAATTTGTGATCTAACAGGAAAAGCGTCAATAGTTGGTAACAACGTTTCTAACTCAAACCGTAAAACTAAACGCAGGTTTCATCCAAACTTAAAACTTAAAAAGTTTTATATACCTGAAGAAGATAAATGGATTACTTTAAAAGTATCTACTTCTGCTGTTAAAACTATCAGCAAAAACGGTATAACAGCTTGTATCAACAAGTTTGTAAAAAAAGGATATATATAGTAGTTAAACGTTAAATGTTTTACGTTATACGTAAGGCTACAACGGTAACTTCAATTTAAAATAACGTAAAACGTACCACGTAATACGTATAACATAATAAGAAGATGGCTAAGAAAGGTAATAGAGTTCAGGTGATTTTAGAGTGTACAGAGCACAAAACTACTGGCTTGCCAGGTATGTCTCGTTACATTACCACCAAGAACAAGAAAAACACAACCGAAAGATTGGAGTTGAAAAAATTCAACCCGGTTTTGCGTAAAGTAACTGTTCACAAAGAAATTAAGTAGTAAGTACTCAGTTTTGAGTTGTGAGTATTGAGTATTAACTCAAAACTTAAAACTCAATACTCATAACATTAACAAACATGGCAAAGAAAGTAGTTGCAACCCTAAAAACTGGTCAGGGTAAAGAATATTCAAAAGTTATTACAATGGTTAAGTCGCCTAAAACCGGTGCTTACTCATTCAAAGAAGTAATTGTACACAACGATCACGTTAAAGACGCGATTGCTGGTAAAGCTCAGTAATTATCTTTGATAAAAATATAGAAGCCGTCTTGTACATAACGAGAGGGCTTTTTTATTGATGTGCAAATGTGCGGATGTGCAGATATGCAAATGTTGAACTGAATAATACATTCATTTGATATTTGTTAATTTGTAAACCACCATATTTGCACATTTGCATATCTGCACATTTACACATCCGCACACATGGGACTATTTGATTTTTTTAAGAAAAAAGAAAGCACACCGCAGGAGCAGGAAGCGCTTGATGCCGGTTTAGAAAAAACCAAGGATAGCTTTTTTTCAAAAATTACCAAGGCAGTAGCCGGTAAATCAACCGTTGATGATGATGTGCTGGATGAGCTGGAAGAAGTGCTGGTAACATCAGATGTGGGTGTGAAAACCACCTTGAAGATCATTGAGCGTATACAGGCTCGTGTTACGCGCGATAAATACGTAAGCACTACCGAACTAAATGGTTTGCTGCGCGATGAGATCCAACAACTGCTTGCCGAGAATAACAGTAACGATTTTTCAAGCTTTGAGTACGGTAGCCACAAGCCTTATGTTATTATGGTAGTGGGTGTTAATGGCGTGGGCAAAACTACCACCATTGGCAAGCTTGCCAAAAAGTTAAAAGAGGCCGGTAACCAGGTAGTATTAGGCGCAGCCGATACTTTCCGCGCCGCGGCGGTTGACCAGATCAAACTTTGGGGCGAACGTGTAGGTGTTAAGGTTGTGGCGCAGGCCATGGGTTCTGATCCTGCTTCGGTAGCTTTTGATACTTTAAAATCTGCCGTTGCCAATGGCGATGATGTGGCTATTATTGATACTGCCGGCCGTTTACACAACAAGGTTGGGTTGATGAACGAGCTGACTAAGATCAAAAATGTAATGGAGAAGGTAGTACCCGGCGCCCCGCATGAAATATTGCTGGTGCTGGATGCTTCTACAGGCCAAAACGCTATTGAGCAATGCAAGCAATTTACCGAAGCCACCGCCGTTAACGCTTTGGCACTAACTAAGTTGGATGGTACAGCCAAAGGTGGTGTAGTAATAGGAATATCAGACCAGTTTAAAATACCGGTAAAATATATAGGAGTGGGTGAAGGCGCAGATCAATTGCAGTTATTCGATAGAAAAGCCTTCGTTGATTCCCTGTTCAAGGACTAAAAAAGGATTTGTTATTCTTCGCTATCGCTCAGAATGACAAAAGTGAAAAAGATTAAATGAGGACTAAAGAAGTAATTAAGCCGATACTAATAAAAAAGCCACGTGTAAACGTGGTAACGCTAGGTTGTTCAAAAAATACTTACGACTCAGAGGTATTGATGGGTCAGCTTAAAGGCAATGCCTTTGATGTGGTACACGAGTCGAACAAGGTTGGTAAGGATGACATTATCGTAATAAATACATGTGGTTTTATTGATAATGCAAAACAGGAATCAATAGATACCATACTGCAATACAGCGAGCTTAAAGAGCAGGGCAAGGTGGGTAAAGTTATTGTTACCGGTTGCCTGAGCGAGCGCTACAAGCCCGAGCTGGAAGCCGAGATCACTAACGTTGATGCTTATTTTGGTACCAATGATCTGCAGAATTTACTAAGCTCCATAGGTGCTAACTACAAGCACGAGCTGATAGGCGAGCGTTTGTTAACCACGCCGTCACACTTCGCTTATTTTAAAATTGCTGAAGGCTGTAACCGCCCGTGTTCGTTTTGTGCCATCCCGCTGATGCGTGGTAAACACTTAACCACCCCAATGGAGGATTTGGTTAAGGAGGCTGAGAAACTGGCTAAGAACGGTACTAAAGAACTAATATTAATCGCGCAGGACCTGACCTATTATGGCCTCGACCTGTATGGCAAACGTAACCTGGACGAGTTACTACGTCGTATTTCTGACGTGAATGGCATTGAGTGGATCAGGTTGCAATATGCTTATCCTTCGGGTTTCCCGATGGAGGTGTTGGACGTAATGAACGAACGCAGCAATATTTGTAAATACATGGATATGCCGCTGCAGCACATCAGCGATAATATGCTGAAATCAATGCGTCGTGGTATCACCAAACAAAAAACTATTGATGTTGTGAACGAGATCCGCGACCGCGTGCCGGGCATCGCTATGCGCACCACTTTAATTACCGGCTATCCCGGCGAAACCGAGCGCGATTTTGAAGAAATGCAGCGTTGGGTAGAAGATACCAAGTTTGACCGCCTGGGCTGTTTCACTTATTCGCACGAGGAAAAAACACACGCTCATTCACTGGTTGATGATGTACCTGAAGAAGTAAAACAGGAACGCGCCGACGCCATCATGGAAATTCAGCAGGAGATATCTTTTGAGAAGAACCAGGAGAAAATTGGCAACACCTACAAAGTGCTCATCGATAAAAAGGATGGCGATTACTTTGTTGGTCGTACCGAGTTTGACTCGCCGGAGGTAGATAATGAAGTGCTGATTGATGCTTCTGTAGACTACGCCACCGTAGGTGCCTTTGTAAACGTAAAAATTGACACTGCCGAGGATTTCGACCTGTACGGGCATGTGGTTAGATCATAGTATTCGTGCCCACATGGAACTACCCGAAGAACTACAGGAACGTATCGATATTATCAAACATAAACTAAAGTTTGTAGATCAAAAGCCTACCGTTGCCTGCATAACCCAATTGCACCCGCTGCAATTTGCCGGCGGGGCTATTGCCCGCCTGGTAAGTAATGCCGGTGGCAACATTATAGCAGGTGATTTAGAGGATCAACAACCCGATATCATCATCCTGATGCCCGAGAATCACACCATCGAGCAAACCATGCGCGGCCTGGGCAATCTACTGCAGATTCCCGGTTTTACTGAGCTAAAGGCTGTCAAAAACAACCGCCTTTATCTGGCCGATGCTACCGCACACTTTAAAGACACCGAAGAAAACACTGTGGATTCCACCGAATTACTGGCCGAGATCATTTACCCCAAACAATTCATTTTCGGCCACGAAGGTGAAGGTTGGGTGAAGTTTGAGGTATAACAGTAGCACCAACATGGTGGGCGGGCAGTCATGCTGAAGCACTTGAAGCATGCGGGCAAAGGCCTCTGCGCTTACCCTTCGAGTGCCTCATGGTGACGGCCGTTTTTCTTACGAAAATATTTTCTCACCCCACACAATAATCCCTCAAACCTTACGTTTACTCAGCAGTAACCTTTACCAGAGCAATAAGAGTATTTCGTTAAACAACCCAGTACTCTTATTGCTATTCCACCTAAAATATCACGTTAAAACCACCATAATAGTTTCGCAGGGCGGAAGGATTAAAGTAGCGGTTGCCCAGGGCATTCAGATCGTTACCCAGGCTGTAGGTTTTGTTTAGGATGTTATCTGCGCCAGCATAAAGCTCCAGTTTTGTTTTGGGCGATAGGTTAACCTGCCAGCCGGCTTTGGCTTGTAGCAGATGATAGCCGTTAGCATAAACCGTACTGGCGTCATTAAGCGGGATGCGGGCCGTATGGTTATATTGTACAAATACATAAACAGATTCAGGCAATTTGATATTGGCACTCTGCACCACCACCTGCTGCGGTGATCCGGTAAGCTGGTTGCCGGTGTAATTAGCATTGGTTATATAAGTGCCGAATTTAAATTTACTCAACGTATAAGCCGTATTTAACTGTACACCGCGTATAATGCCGTCGGTAGTTTGCGGCATTACCCACCAGTTTAGGGCAGCCTCAACACCCAGTTGTTTGGTTTCTCCGGCGTTGAAAAAAGTAGTGGTATTATTGGCATTGTTACGACTTACTATCGCGTCTTTTACTTTATAATAAAACACCGATGCATCCAGCATCAAGCCACCATCCGCTGTGCGGAACCGGAAGCCCGACTCATAATTCCAGCCCAACTGCGCCTGCAAGTTAGTATTGATGATATTATCTGTAGAACGGATCTCGGCTGTAGTTGGTGTTGAGTAACCGCGGCTTACGGATGCCCGCCAGATAAAATCATTAGTTAGCTGGTAGGATAGCGCGACCCTCGGCATAAACTGCTTTTTAAAATTACGATTGGTAAAGCCAGGCTGCTCCGTTGGGAAAATGTCCCTAAAATCGTATTGGTAAAAATTGATACTTCCCGCAATCTCCGCATGCAGTTTACCAAACAGATCGGCCTGGTAACGCGCGAAGAAGAAGTGTTGATCAGTATTAACTTTGCTTAGCGCCTGCGCATTGCCACGGGTGCCGGCGTTATTGTCGTAGTTGTTGATGTCGGCATTGGTTTTTTGCCATTCTACTCCTATGTTGGCTTTCCAGTTATATTTTGGTTGATCGTCACCGGTAAACTCAAAATAGGTGCGCAGGCCATAAGTGCCCTCGTAACGCTGCTCGTAATTGGTGATGAACGGGTTGGAGAAGTTGGCGTAGCTGCCGTAAACAGCCGCCACGTTGCGTATATGGTCTGTTATATGCCACTCGTTAACCAGTCCGCCTAAAGTTAGTTTGGTATTGATGCGTATATCCTGCGCGATCGCCCCCGGCAAAGCCCCGCTCGGCCGTGCCGACCGTGGGTTAAGCGCCATTTGCGCCGCGGTTAAACCGCCCGGTGTTTGGTAGGTAAGGTTGCTATATAAACCTAATATTTTAAGATGATTATTATTGCCATAAGTTATCCTGTCGCTGGCTTGAAAAAACTGGCGATCCATATTGCTATGCTCGCGGTATCCGCCATAGCTTTGGTAGCTTTGCGCGAAGTTAAACTGGTGCTTGCCTTCTGTTTTTTGTAATGATAGATTTTGGTGCAGCAACGAATAGGAGCCACCATTAAACCCCAGCTTCACATAATCGGCAGATGAAAAGCGGTTAACCGGGCTGATCAACACCACGCCTCCCGAGTTTGCGCCAAACAAACTACCGTCAGGGCCTTTTAATATTTCGATGCCCTGCACGCCGTTAAAATCAAGCGAGTTTAAATAAGTATTGCCACCCGCATCGGTTAAAGGTATCTCATCATAATACACCTTCACATCGCGCACCCCAAATGGCGAGCGCAGCAAACTCCCCCTGATAGATAAACGGTAACTGCCGGGCGAACGCTCTTCCATGCGGATACCTGGCACGGTGTTCATCACCGGCACTAACGAATTTTCGGGCTGTAGCTTGAGCTGCTGCGGGGCAATTACACTAACCGAGGCCGGCACGCGTAGCATTGGCTGCTCGCTAAGGTAACCTTTTATGGTAACATCTTTTAATTGTTTGGAAGTATCGGCAGGGTTTTGCGCGAATGCCGGTGCGGCGAACGCGGTTGCAATTAGGAAGGTAAAGTAGGATCGTATCACAAAAATTAGGTGCTGTATGTATAACAAAAGTATCCCTTATTATGAATAAAGGATACTTTGCTTTGTAAGTAATTAGATACGAAAACGATATTGTTAATTAGCTATTACACGCCAAATGGTATTGCCTGCGTCATCGGCAACTAATAGCGCACCGTCTTTGGCAACAGCTATGCCCACGGGCCTGCCATAAACCTGTTGTTTTTCGGCATTGGCGATGAAACCGGTTAAAAAGTCTTCCATTTTACCTATTGGTTTGCCGTTAATAAACGGCGCGAAAACCACTTTATAGCCCGACAGTACCGAACGGTTCCACGAACCATGCTGACCAATAAACGCGCCGCCATGGTACATCGCCGGGAATTTATGATCGCCATAAAAAGCCAGGCCTAAAGATGCTGTATGCGCACCCAAAGCCAGATCAGGCATTATCGCTTTTTTTACCATATCCGGACGTTGTGGTTTTACCCGCACATCAACATGATTACCGAAGTACGACCATGGCCAACCGTAAAAGCCGCCATCTTTAACGCTGGTTAAGTAATCGGGTACTAAATCGTCGCCCAGTTCATCACGTTCGTTAACGGCGGCCCAAAGCGTGTTGGTGCCGGTTTGCAGATCGAGCCCGGCAGGGTTGCGCAGGCCGCTGGCATAGTTGCGCTCGCCACTGCCGTCGGGATTAATTTCCAGTATGCCGGCGCGGCGTACCTCATTGCCCATGCCATGTTCGGCCACGTTACTGCCCGAGCCTACGGCAATGTATATTTTGCTGCCATCGGCATTGGCGCGCAGGTTGCGGGTCCAGTGGTTATTGTAGCCACCGGCTGGCAGGGCTTTTATCATTTTGCCTTTGGCCGTCATTTTGTTCTGACCGGCTTTGTAAGGATAGCGCCACAGGCCGTTGGTATTGGCCACATAAAACCAGTTACCCAACACCAGTATGCCGTAAGGCTGGTTTAATCCCGCCAGGAAAACCGTTTTAACATCGGGCACACCGTCGCCATCCGCATCGCGCAGCAAAATAATATTGTTGGCGCTTTCTGTTAATTTTTGCGATTTGGATGCCCCTATCACATCAGCTCCAATTTTTTTAATACCCTTCATCACCGTGTTAGCCTGCGATACGAAGACGTCGCCGTTAGGCGCCACATAAATATTGCGCGGGTTATCCAGCGAATGGGCAAAAGCCTCTACTTTGAAGCCTTTGGGTGCAACAGGCGTTTTACCCGCCGGCCAGCCCAGCACTTCGCAATAATTTTTTACAGATTTGGTTTGATTGGGTGGAGATAATTTAATGCCACCACCTGTACCGGTGGTAGCGTTAATTGATTTTGTTTTGCCCGGTTTCTTGTCCTGGCAACTGGCCGAATTGATGGCCAGGAATATGGTTAATATGAGTATTCCGCTTTTCATAGTTTTAGTTTGTTAAGACTTAAACCCGCGGATTTTAGAAATTGTTTAACTTATACGAATTATTTGCTACCAAACAGGAAATTTACACCTGCTTTGTATGATGTCATTTTTAGATCGGCTTTATTTGATGTAAGGATAACGTTAGGCACATAACCCGCAAAAATTTCAATATTGCTATTAACAACCACCCCTGCTTTACCTATAAAGCTAAAATAAAATGAGTCGGTTTTAGGGAAGCCCAGGTTGCCATTAAATATTTCTGCCTTGTTGAAATTATTGTAAAGTATATAAGGCATGGTGTTGTTTGACATTTTGCTGTAGTTAGCGGTAGCGCCGCCGCCAACAAAAACCTTTAAATTACTGCCATTATATACGTTGCATATTACCTGCGGGGTAAATGATATGATATATTGGTCGTACTTGATTGTTTTTATAAAATCTTCGTCCTGGCGCCTGTCTATAGTGGTGTTTACTTTGTTGCCGGTAACACTTAATTCGGCTCTTAAAACCCACTGACCAACGTTTTTATTCAAAATATGATCAAAGCCAATGTTAATTTGCGGGAATATAGAGCTCATGTTGGTAGTAAACGGATTGCTGGAATATGCCGTTGGGCCAAAGTTGTAAGTTATAGTAGAGGCATTAATACCGGCACCCACAAAAAATCTTCGTGCTGATTTGCTTGCCGGGCTTGATTTAAATGTGTTCTTTTCCTCTCCGCCATTAATGCTTATAATGATTTTTTTAATATCGTTAATGTAGTAAGGTAATGTCACCAAATCGCGTTGCAGGCGGGTGTTAGCAGGTTGAAACTTTACAGCCAATTGCTGTAACTGTTGTTTATAAATGTCAACGTTCACCTCTTTGTTATCGTCGTTAAGATACAGGTAACGTTTAAGCGGCTCGGGTTTGGCGTTGGCGGTGCCCGTAAAAAGTATCAGCTTATCATCATTGTAGGCATATAATGTAATATTACTGCCCTGGGTAACAATTTTCAGAAAGGTATTATCAACCACTACGCTGGTATCTACCTGGCGTGGCAGGTTTGAAAGGTCTTCTGCACTTTTGCTTATAGGTACAATAAAACTTCTGTAGTGTACATCGCCGGTAACACCGAAGGCAAGCAAATTGGCAGGCGTGTAATTAGCTACGGTGGCCGAATTATCAGGCTTGAACCTTACTTCTTTCGGATTTTTGTTCCACTCCTTGTAATCTACCGAACCTTTTATAGTATCGCTGTTTAAGGCAACTACATAGCCAGGTTTAAAGTTACTTTGTGCTGTTGAAAATAGAGGTAATAGCAGTGCTATCGCAAACAATAATTTAAAGATTTTAGACATTTGGATAAGGTTAAAAACCGCAAGATTACAAAAAATACAGCGCCCTTATGCAAGTCACTAAAACTTTACAAACTTATCTATCTGTTCATTAGTAAACTTCAAAGTATCCTCTTTAAACAGATTGCCATGCTCATCAAATTCGGTTTTTATGTTGGGGATGTGCAGCTTTAGCGGCATTACATTTAAGTGCAGGTAATGGCACACCCCGGTAAAATGATCAATACCACGAATGTTGCCATACTTGCCGGATGACAAGCCAACCAGCGCCGCCTTTTTATCATAAAAGCTTTCGCCATAGGTGCAGGCATCAATAAATATTTTAAGCACGCCGGGATAGCTGCCATTATATTCGGGGACAACAAATAAAAACTTATCGGTAGCGCTAACTGTATCTTGTATCTTCTGAAATTCGGCGCTTCGTTTGCCATACATATCCGTATTGATCACGTCGCCCGGTAACTCGTTCATAGATAATATGCCTGCTTCAACACCCCTCAAACTCAATTGCTGCTGGTAATATTTAGCCAGTTTTAAGGTTGAACTGCCGGGACGGTTGGTAGATGATATGATGGTGATCATTGTTTGATTATTGAGTTATTGAATTAATGAATTATTGAATTAAAAATTGTCAAATCAATAATTCAATAAATCAGTAATTCATACTTAAAATGTTTGTAAGTAGGCAAAAACTGTGGATTTCTGCGTTATTAAAATCTATATCTTAGCATCCGCTAAAAAGTTTTTCGAAGGTAGAAATTTATATTTCTATTTTTCGTTGTTATAACACACCTTACCAAAATTTGAATATCAAAAATGAGTAAAATTATCGCGTTAGCCAATCAAAAAGGTGGTGTTGGTAAAACCACATCGTCAATAAACCTGGCTGCTAGTTTAGCCGTATTAGAATTTAGAACCCTTTTGGTTGATGCCGATCCGCAGGCTAACGCTACATCGGGTATTGGTTTTGATCCGCGTAACGTAAAAAATAGTATTTACGAGTGCATTATTAACCAGGTTGACCCGCGCGAAGCCATTATAAAAACCGAAACCCCAAACCTTGATCTGTTACCTGCCCACATTGACCTGGTAGGTGCCGAGATAGAGATGATAAACCTGGAAAACCGCGAATACAAAATGCAGGAGGTTTTTGCCAAGGTGCGCGATGACTATGATTTTATAATTATTGATTGCTCGCCATCCCTGGGTTTAATTACCATTAACGCGTTAACCGCTGCCAACTCGGTGATCATCCCGGTGCAGTGCGAGTACTTTGCGTTAGAAGGTTTGGGTAAGTTATTAAATACCGTAAAAATTGTTCAAAACCGTTTAAACACCAACCTGGAGATAGAAGGTATTTTGTTAACCATGTATGATGTGAGGCTTCGTCTTTCGAACCAGGTGGTTGAAGAGGTGCGCACGCATTTTGAAGATATGGTGTTTGAAACCATTATACAACGTAACACCCGTTTAAGCGAGGCGCCAAGCTTCGGTGTATCGGTTATTATGCACGATGCTAATTGCAAAGGCGCTATTAACTACCTTAACCTTGCCCGCGAAATTGTGCGCAAAAACGGCCTGGTTACCGACGAAATGAAAGCTACTACCGTAACCGCGTAACATGAGTGCAGAGAAAAGAAAAGCATTAGGCAAAGGATTAAGCGCGCTGTTAAACGATTCGGAGAACGTACTTCCTTATAAAAAAAATAGCCCGGGTACCGGTGGCAGTTCAACGCCGCCTGAGGTAAACCCGTTAGGTTCGGTTAATGAAATTAAGATAGCCGAGATAGAGGTTAACCCTTTTCAGCCACGTACCGAGTTTGACCAACAGGCCCTGGCCGAGTTATCCGACTCGATAAAGCTGCAAGGTTTAATACAGCCCATTACCGTTAGGCGCATCAACGCACACAGCTACCAGTTAATATCCGGCGAACGCCGTTTACGTGCATCAAAACTGGCTGGCTTAACACAAATACCGGCCTACATCCGCACCGCTAACGACCAGCAGATGCTGGAGATGGCACTGATAGAAAACATTCAGCGCGAAAACCTGAATGCTATTGAGGTGGCCTTAAGCTTTCAGCGAATGCTGGATGAAGTGGGTTTAAAGCAAGAGGAACTGGGCGATCGCGTTAGCAAAAACCGCTCGACCGTAAATAACTATTTAAGGCTTTTAAAGCTGCCCCCTGCCATACAGGCTTCCATCCGCGATGGCGAGCTGAGCATGGGCCACGCGCGTGCTTTAATTACTATAGAAGACCCTGCACAACAATTATATTTGCATAAACATATCATTCAGCAAGGTTTATCCGTTCGTAAGGTGGAAGAAATGGTGCGCGAACTGCAAAAGCAACGTACCAAGAAAGAAGGTAAGCAACCTGAGCCCGTATCTTTCCAGATACAAAAGATACAGGACGACCTGGCATCAAAGTTTAGCACAAGGGTTAAGCTTAAGGTAAACAGCCAGGGCGCGGGCGCTATCGAAATTCCATTTTTATCAGAGGATGACCTGAACCGCATCCTTGAAATGTTGGATTGGTAGATTTATATATGCAGAAAAAAGGCCTGTTTGTTTTTATAGTATTGTTTTGTTTTGTTTTTGCCGCCAAAGCGCAAAAGCCCGATACGGTTTTGAAAAACGATTCGGCACAGATAGCCGCCCAGATAGGCAAAGCCAGGCAGGATTCTATAAAAGCTGCAAAGCCTTTTGTGCCCAAAGCCAAACCCGAAAAGATATATCATCCCGATACTACACACAGCCCAACCAAGGCCTGGCACCGATCGGCCTTTGTACCGGGCTGGGGCCAGGTATATAATGGCAAATGGTGGAAAACGCCTATAATTTATGCCGGCCTGGGCTTAATAGCATCGGCCTACGTATTTAACCAAAAGTATTACGCGCAAAATTTGGCCATAGCCCGCTACCGGCAACGTGGTACCGAACCCGGCCCCGGCGATAAGTATTACGAGGAGTTTATGCTCTACAAGCAATACAACTATCCCGATCAATCCATTACCGATGCCGTTAAAGGTTATGCCCGCTACCGCGATATCAGCGTGTTTGGCTTCGTGGCCTTTTGGGGTATACAATGTATTGATGCTTATATTGATGCCAAGTTTATCCACTCGTACAGTATGGATAGTAACCTGGGCATTAGGGTGCGGCCAACGCTAATGCAGCCCATGTACGCGCAAACCAGCTTTAACGGTTCGTATATTCCGGGTTTAAAAATTACCTTTACACTCAGATAATTAAGCGGGGCGGATATGCCAGGCTTTAAAACAATCACAACAAAATGAAAATTGCATTATTAGGTTACGGTAAAATGGGTAAGATCATCGAAAAGATCGCTACCGACCGTAAGCACGAAATAGTACTGATCATTGACCAGGACAACCAAGACCAACTTACTACCGAAAACCTGCAGAAAGCCGACGTAGCCATTGAATTTAGCACGCCCGGCACTGTTTTAAATAACATTAATGCCTGCTTTGACGCGGGTACTCCAATTGTAGTAGGCACCACCGGCTGGCACGAGCAAACCGAAGAGATCAAACAAAACTGTGCTGATAAAAACGCGTCGTTTATTTATGGCACCAACTTTAGCGTGGGCGTAAATATCTTCTTCCACGTTAATAAGGTTTTAGCAAAGCTGATGAACCAATACCCGTATTATGATGTACAGGTAGAAGAGATCCATCATACCCAAAAGCTGGATTCGCCAAGCGGTACCGCAATTACTATTGCCGAAGGTATTTTGGAAGGCGTTGAAGCCAAAAAGCAATGGGTTAATGCCCTGTCAGAAGATGGCAGCACCGTTAACGATGATGATGTTAAAACGGATGACCTGCTGATAGAATCATACCGCATTGAAAGTGTACCGGGAACGCATACCGTAATTTACGATTCGGAGGTCGACTCGATAGAATTTAAACATACCGCGCATAACCGTAATGGGTTTGCCCTGGGTGCTGTTTTAGCAGCCGAATGGGTGAAAGACAAAAAAGGCTTTTATTCTGTGGTTGATATGTTTGATTTCAAATAAATTGTAGCTAACATTACCGCACTATTATATACCAATATAAATGAACTGGAAATTCTGGGCCAAAGACAAGAAGTCGGCCGCCAAAACCACTAAAAAGAAGAAAAGCCCTACCCGCGAGTGGGTTGATGCCATATTGTTTGCTGTAATAGCAGCTACCATTATCCGTACCTTTTTTATTGAGGCCTATACCATTCCTACGCCATCAATGGAGCGCTCGTTACTGGTAGGCGACTTTTTATTTGTGAGCAAACTAAACTACGGTCCGCGTACGCCGATGACACCGGTGGCATTCCCTTTTGCGCATCACACTATGCCTTTCGGCGATGCCAAAGCGTATTGGGATGGCATTAAACTGGGTTACCACCGTTTACCGGGTTTCGGCAGTGTAAAAAATGGCGACGTTGTAGTATTTAACTACCCGATGGAAGCCGATTCACCTTTTTATCGCCCGGTTGATAAACGCGAGAACTATATCAAGCGTTGTATAGGTATACCCGGCGATGAGATCAAATTGATTGACGCCCAGGTTTATGTAAATGGCAAGGCTATTGAAACCCTGCCGGGTCAACAAACCGACTATACCGTACAAACCACCGGTATGGATATTAACCCGGAAATATTGAATGACCTGCATATTTCAAACTATGAAGGCATTCATCCAACCATGACGCAGGAGTCGGCCAAAACGTTGAAGGGTTATTCTAACGTAAAATCGGTTGTACCAAACATACAGCCTAAAGGCATTGCCGATTACAATGTGTTCCCGTCAGATTTTAAGCATCCTACAGACCACAGATACAACTGGAACGTCGACAATTTCGGTCCGGTAAAAGTGCCTAAAAAAGGCTGGACAGTGAAATTGGATACACTAACGCTACCAATTTACCGTCGCGCTATTACCGTATACGAAGGAAATACCCTGCAGGAAATTAACGGCGAGATTTTAATAAACGGCCAAAAAACCGACAGCTATACCTTCAAAATGGATTACTATTGGATGATGGGCGATAACCGCCATGATTCACTGGACTCACGTTTCTGGGGTTTTGTACCCGAGGATCACATCGTAGGCAAGGCCCTCTTCATCTGGATGAGTTGGGACGACGCCGGATCATTCTTCGGCAAAATACGCTGGAGCAGATTGTTTAAGGGGATATAAGGCCTTTGTATCAGCATAAAATAAAAGAGCCCGTTCATTTTGAACGGGCTCTTTTATTTTATAATTTCTCCAAAACGTCATTACGAGCGTAGCGTAGTAATCCCCTTGAGACCGGTAGGCGTGCGACCTTTCTAAAGGGGATCACCACGCTCGTTCCTCGTTCGTGATGACGGTCTTCTTTTAAAGAGCTTCCACTCCCAACTTCTCCGCCACCTCATTCAAATCCTTTACCACCTCATCAACCAAAGGTATCCCATTCACTTTCCTATTCGCAAAAGCTTCCAACTCAGGCTCGCCGGGGATGATTACCTTTTGCCCGGGATCAATAGCCGAGGCCGATTTAAAACGCTGTATCCAATTATCCAGGTGGTCTTTAAACTCTGTAACCGGGCGGAAGCCGTCTACCCGCATAGCGCCTAAAAAGTGGCCTATGCCCGTGCCCACCGGGTCATTAGGCGGTTCTAAAAACGCCACGAACGGCGGCACCCAGGGGCCATAATTAGCACCCGACAGCACGCCCGATAAAATATCCACCGTAGCGCTCAGGCCGAAACCTTTGTGGCTGCCGTGCTCGCGGTCGCTGCCCAGTGGTAACAGGGCGCCACCGCTTTTAAGGGCGTGTGGGTCGGTAGTATAGCCGCCTTGTTTATCCTGTATCCAGCCTTCGGGCACGGGTTTACCGGCGCGCTGGGCAATTTCTAATTTACCATTCGCTGCCGCGGAGGTAGCCATATCTACGATCACCGGCGGGTATTTACCTGCCGGGAACGCATAACACATCGGGTTGGTACCCAACATGCGCTCATTACTAAACGTGGGCGTAACCAGCGGGCTTGCATTGGTCATGGCAAAACCGATCATATCTTGTTCAACCGCCATCAGAGCATGATAGCCTGCAATACCAAAATGGTTTGAATTACGGATAGACACCCAGCCCGACCCATACTTCTTCGCCTTTTCAATAGCCACTTTCATAGCAAAAGGCGCTACCACTAAACCCAATCCGGCATCGCCGTCGATAGTGGCGGTGGTAGGTGTTTCGTGTACTATTTGTATGTTAGGTGTAGGGTTAATGCGTTTCTTTTCCCAAAGGCGCACGTAGCCGGTTAAGCGGGCCACGCCGTGCGAGTCTATCCCCCGCAGATCAGACAGTAATAATACATCAGCAGCAAGCCTAGCGTGTTCATCGCTGCAGCCCATGGCCAGGAATATGTTTTCGGTAAAAGTTCGTAAAGCTGATTCGGTAACAAGCATCTGCAAATATATTAAAACGCTAAACGTAGAGACGCAATATTTTGCGTCTTACCGCTAGACCGCTATATTTAGACAATCAAATCAACAGATGAAAAAAATAATCTTCACACTTCTTCTTCTGGTATTTTTTACTGTTAACAGCTTTGCGCAAACGGTAAGCTATGGCCTTAAAGGCGGCTTTAACCTGGCTAATCAAGTACTAAAACCAAAATTGTATAAAAGCCAAAGTACGGTAGGCTTTCATGCAGGCGGCATAGTTGATGTTGATTTCGGAAACGTAAGCATTCAGCCCGGCTTGTTGTATACTGTTAAAGGTTGGCAATCAAAAGTTGACCTGGTAGATGCTAATCAACAGCCTGTGGGTTCAAGCACCGATAAGTATAAGTTTAATTATGTAGAGGTGCCCATTAATGTGCTGTACAACCTCAAAGCGTCCGAAGATACCAAAGTGTTTTTGGGCGGTGGCCCGTATATAGCTTATGGCGTTTCGGCTAAAGGTACTGTTAATATGGCTGCGTCGGGTGCCGGTACTACCAATCCCGTATCTTACGATCTATATGCCAGTGCAAGCGGTTTCAAAAGGCTTGACTATGGCCTAAGCTTAACCGCCGGTTTAGAGATCAATAAGTTTATGCTAAGCATTAACGCCGACCTGGGCCTTGCCAACATAACCCCGGCCCCTAATGCCAGCATTAAAAATAATGTGCTGGGTATTTCGGTCGGATATATGTTTAAATAGCAGCGGTTTAACCTGGAGGAATTATTGAAGAAACTTTTGATAGTTTTTGGTCCAGTATTGCTTAATGAAACCCCACTTCCAGCTTTTGTAACCTTCAATGACGGTAATAGGGAATTTTTTGACAAGTTTTTCTTTATCGTTTTTAACCGTGTAAATAAAAACACCTAGTTTATCGTCGTCGCGCTCGCAACCCTGGCCCGAAATATTGCCTATTTTAATAGTTTTATAATTGACGATCTTATACAGGTCGCTGTCCCAGTTGTCATCTGCGCAGCCGCTCCTGTGGTACGAGTAGTAAAGATCTGCGCCTTTGATCTTTTGCGAAGCAGGGTAATCAGCAAAATCTTTAACCCGCACAAAATTCCTGGTCTTGCTATTGTACATCAGCAGGTCGCAAATGCCCGGTACATTGGTTAGGTAGTCTATCAGCAGATCTTTAAAGCCGTCGCCATTAAAGTCAATAAATTTAATACTGGCAATTGCGTCCACATCTAAGGTTTCTACATCGGTAGAAAAAACGGTCTTCCCACGAGCGCTTATAGTTATTAATCGGCCGTTATTTAACACGGCTTTATAAACAGTTCCGCCTATTGTGGCTTTCTGCACATCGGGATCGGGTTCTTGCCGCTTAATGGGTAACGCTAAAAAAAATAAGCTTATAGCAAGTATTTTCATCACCTGTCGGGATTAGGCCTCCGTCAACACCGCAAACTCAAAATCCAAAGGCTCAAAAGCACGCACCAACTCATCAATAAAAGCTTCGCCCCAGCGCACATATAGCAGGCCAAAGTTTTCATTACGTTCCTGCAAGCTGCCGCCGGGGAACAGTTCGGTTTTGATCTGTTCTATTTGCTCCAGGCGGGTGTGGTAGTTTTTGCGTTCGGCTTTTACCAGTTTTTTCTCCAGGTTATCAATAGCCTTTTTAAGGCGCACGGCCACGGCTTCGGTAGATGGGCCCAGGGTTGGGTCGATCTTGGCGGCGCGGGTTTTAAGGGCGGTAAATACGTCCTGTAGTTGCGCCCATTCCTGTTGCAGGGTAAGGTTATATTCGCTGTGTTTTTTTATCCAGAAGTTTTTTAGCGCGTCCGTCGGCATAAAAATATCAGCTGCGCTTAACTCCATGCGCTTAATTTTTGATGCCGGTTCTTTGCGCACCACTAAACCCGAGTTGCGTAATATCAGCAAAGGGAAATCAACCCCATAAAAATCAAAATTCGCTTTCAGCTCCAGCCAGTAAACCACTTCGGCCCCGCCGCCTATGTAAGCAATGTTGGGTAAAATGCACTCCTGGTACAAAGGGCGCATCACTACGTTGGGGCTAAACTTGGCCGGGTTTTTATCTATCTCGCGGCGCAGTTCCTCCTCAGTGAAACTGATGTCGGTATTCAATACCTTGTATTTGTTATCCTCGAACACTAAACGCTCGCGTAGCGTCCCCTTCATGTAAAAAAAGTTGATCTCGCGCGGGTTTACCTGGATATGTACCCCCAATTTCTGCAATTGCTCATTGGTAGCGCTAATGTTTTTAAAGCTGTTTTGCTCTAAAATATCGCGGGCCATAATAGGGGCAAACTGTTGTTTTAGCTGTCGGTTATCGGCATCAACAATTACTAAGCCGTATTTACCAAATAGTGCATTAACCATGTAGCGGGTAGCATCCGCCAGGCGGTCAAAACGGGTGTAGGCAGTTTCCACAATTTCGGCAAGCTCAATAGCATGATGATCAATACCCAGCACGCCTTTGTATTGGTTAAGCGCCTGGCGCATGGTTTCGGGGTGTATGCGCCCGGTAGCGCCAGATGCCTCGAGCCACCAATGCACTTTTTTGCCGCCAATGGTGGTATAGCTTATTTCGGCAAAGTCATGATCCTCGGATGCCATCCAATACACCGGCACAAAGTTTTTATCGGGGAACTGCGCCTTTAGCTGCTGTGCCAACTTAATGGCCGAAACTATCTTGTATATAAAATACAGCGGACCGCCAAAAATATTCAGCTGGTGCCCGGTGGTAATGGTGTACGTATTATCGGCCCTTAAGCTCTCGATATTTGCTTTTACCTGCTGAGGAAACGAAAAACCGGCATCCCAAATGCGGGCATATTGCTCCACCAATTGGTATTGATCGGTCAGCGTATCCGCCAGCAAATCACGATCGGCAATAACTTTTTTGTGCTGCAACAATTCGGCAAAGCCTTCCAGCGTGGGGCGGTGGCTATAAAATGGTTTTAATTCCGGTTTATCTTCCAGGTAATCAATAACGGTTTGCGAAAAGAAGCCCGTTTCTTTATAGCTTATACAGGTAACGTCCATTTAATTTCGAATTTCGGATGTTCAATTTCGAATTTCAATTTTGAACAAACCAGAGTCGAATTTAGAGTTTAATCTTATAAAACGAATAAGTGCGTTGTTTATTGATGCTTATTTTACAATAAGTGGATAAACGTATGTTTAAAACAGCTTTGTCATTTCAACGAGGAACGAGGAGAAATCCTGTACGCCTTGCTATATGTCGCGCGTATAAGATTTCTCCCGTTGGTCGAAATGACATAACGTGGGGAGGTTGTTTAATCCTTCCTCTTCAAATTCCATATCTTCTCCGCCTTGCGGCCTATCAGCCAAAACGATGCTGCCAATATGGCGAAGAACAGGGTTTTGTTGGTATGATCCCAAAAGTATTCAAAGTATTTGGTGTAGATGAAGATGATGAGGAAGGTGATGCCAAACTCGCGCGCAATATCATCGCCGCGCTTAAGGCCGTAAAGCAGGAAGCCTGCCGCTACCACGGCGGCTATAATTCCCCAGTAAAATAAAGTGATCTGTTTTATGCCGTACCATACATCAAGGTTGCCATAATTACCAAAGATGCTGAGCAGCCATAAGGATAGAAAAAGGTAAAGCAAACCAACTACATACGTATGTTCTTTAAAATAAGCAAACCATTTGCGGTTGCGCAGCAAGGCGGTGCCAGTAACCAGTAAACTGCCAAACAGTACAAAGCGTAGCGGATAGTTCATCCCCAGGAAATAGTCCGTCCACCGGGTTTGGTAACCCGTTTCGGTGCCGAACCAACTACCCAGCGATACCAGGGCGAACAGCCATATCAGGCGCGAATGCATCCGCCAGGCCAAAATTCCATACACAAAAACCGAAACCAGGAATAGGATAGAATAATGCCCTGAACCATTATCAAACGTTTTGCCCAGGTAGGCAATACAACAGGCGGTAAATAAAATGCCGGTGAAAATAACCGCCTCGTTGCTAAAAACCTTTTCGGGATAAAGCCGCTCGCGGCGGCGGCCCCAGTAAAACAGGAAAGCGGCCACCACAGCCGAAATTATGCTGATCACAATATCCGGCGTATAATACAAATGCTTCAGCCAATTAACTACCGCGTCGTTAACTATTAAAAACGTAAACGAAACACCCCCACAGATCAAAGCCACCCAAAACGAATATTTGGCCAGCCGCATCCAATCAAAACCCTTTACCACGTACGATTCGCGCAGCTCATCAGCCTTATCCGCGCCAAGCAAACCCTCCTTTTCCCAATGGGCAATGGTGGTGTTTAAAAACTCGCTTTCGGCTTTGTCTATGTTTAACTTAGTCATTGCGGTTAATCATTTGGTCATTGCGTCATTAAGTCATTGAAATGTTCAATAACTATGCTACAAATCAAAAGGTATAAAAATTTAAAACCAAAGGTAAGAGGTAAATTCATTAATGACCCAATGACCCAATGACCCAATGACCTAATGAGCCAATAGGCGAATAACCTCCAGCTTATCTTTCGCTATCTGGGCTTTCAACTCGTCAAGGCCGTTAAATTTGGCATCGCCGCGCACGTAGTGATGAAACTGCATGCGTATAACCTGGTTGTAAATCTCGCGGTCGAAATCAAAAATATTCACTTCAATATTGCGCCTAACGCCATCTATTGTGGGGCGGGTGCCAATGTAGGCCATGCCTTGGTATATAGTGCCATCCACATCAACCTTAACAGCAAAAATGCCGTCGCCGGGTATCAGTTTGTAGCGTTCTTCTATCATAATATTGGCGGTAGGGTAGCCAATTTGCCGGCCTATCTGGTCGCCGCGTATTACTTTGCCGGTAATAAAAAAGGGGTAACCAAGCAGGGTGTTTGCTAACGCGATATCGGCATTAAGCAAAGCCTGGCGCACGCGGGTTGAGCTTACGGCTACTTCGTTAATGTCCTCTTCGGATATCTCGATCACCTCAAAATTATACTCGGGAGCAAACTTTAGCAGGTCCTCCAGGCCGCCGCTGCGGTCCTTACCGAAACGGTGGTCATAACCAATCACAATGTTTTTAGTGCCAATCTTCTTCACCAAAATATCGCGGATATAATCCTGGGCGCTTTGGTTCGAAAAATCGCGCGAAAAAGGGGTAATGATCAAATGGTCCACACCCAGCTGCTCCAGCAGGGTAGCCTTTTCGTTCATGGTGGTGATCAGTTTAATGCTCTCGTCCTCGGGATGCAAAATCATCCGCGGATGCGGAAAAAAAGTTAAAATAACCGTTTCGCCGCCGGTAGCAGCGGCCAGTTCTTTTATACGGCTAATAATTTTGCGATGCCCCAAATGCACCCCATCAAAAGTGCCAATGGTAACCACCGCGTTATTTACCGGCTTAAAATCATCTATGTGATGGTAGATATTCATGTCGAATGTCGGATGTTCAATTTCGAATTTAGAATTATCTTCAAATCAATAATTCGTTAATTCAATCATTCAGTAGTTGCTTTCTTTTCCCTGATCAGGCTCACCAGATCCATCACCTCCCAGGCATCTTCAATTTTAAAGTTGCCGCTGCGGGTGCGGCGCAGGGCGGCCATGTAGGCACCGTTGTTTAGCGCTTTGCCAAAATCATGCACCAGCGACCGTATGTAAGTACCCTTGCTGCACACCACCCTAAAATTAACTTCGGGCAGTTCAATGCTGGTAATTTCAAATTCGGTAATGGTAACGTTGCGCAGCTTCAGTTCAACCTCTTCGCCACGGCGGGCTTTTTCATACAAACGCTCACCATCAACCTTAATGGCCGAATGCGCCGGCGGATACTGCTGTATATTGCCTGTAAACTGCACACAGGCATTACGTATCTGCTCCACGGTAAGGTTGCTTATGTCAAAAGTTTCGTCAACCTCGGTCTCCATATCGTACGATGGGGTGGTAGCGCCCAACACCATGGTGCCGGTGTATTCCTTCTCTTCAGCCTGGAAGGTATCAATCTGCTTGGTCATTTTACCGGTACAGATAATGAGCAGCCCGGTAGCCAAGGGGTCTAAAGTACCCGCATGGCCAACCTTCAGTTTTAAAGGCTTGAACGAATTACGCAGCTTGCCAACCACATCAAAGCTGGTCCATTTATAAGGCTTGTTAACCAGCAGCAACTCGCCGGCCGCAAAATCAAATTCTTTATGTTGGGGATTTGTAGTATCCAATTTTTGTTAAATAAAGCGCAAAGGTACGGTTTTGTTTTTAGTCCATAGTCGATGGTCGATAGTCCATAGTCGTTGATCTTGCGCTCGTTTGCAACGAGTGCTTAACGTGGTCTTACGTTTGTAACGTTAGTTGGGCGTTCCCGCCTGATAGAGGGCGGGCCGGGCTATCCAGGGCTCCGCTATCGCTGCGGCCCCTCCCTCGTCGGGGCTAAACCCTTCCTATCCCTAACGCAGGGGGACTCACCCGATCATCGACACGCTTGATCACCCTCTCTTTGCCTTCGGCGGAAAGAGGGTTGGGGGATACATTCAGTGCTCAACAAAATCAAACTCCCTCCCCCTCGGGGAGGGCTGGGGTGGGGTCATAAAAGCAGTATATCAATCCTATGCGCATGCACCATATTCAGCTGTGGTGCCCATGCGAAGATGGTAAAATGGCCATCCTGCGAGGCTACCAGTGCCACCGCGTCGCGCTGGTCATAGATAAACTGGGCGGCGGCCAAGTGGCGGGTGCCGCCGTTTTTGCTGGGGTGTATGTATTGGGGCCTGCCATCAATAACCGGTTCGGTGGTAATGATCTGGTCAACCGGCAGGCTCATTTCGGCACGGGCTATTTTGGCGCCAAAGGCCATCACTTCGTAATCTCTGCTAATAATGGTGGCGCCATCAACTGCGGTAAATCCGCCCACAATATCAATGGCCCGGCGCAGGGCTTCCTGCCAGCTGGCGGAGAGGCGTTCGGCAGTATTTTGGCGCATCAGGGTAGTAATGCTGTCAAACGGTGGCACCACCGGGTTGGATATCGGCTGAACGATAGACCGCTGCCAATCTTCATTCCCGGAAGGTACGATCAATACCAGCCCACCACGTTTGTGCGCGCGCATAGAAGCCGCCAACTCAACCATAATATTAACCGACTCATCCAGCATCAGTGGCAGCGGCATACCCAATAACGAGTCAATAAGCGCGGGGCAATCTAAAAAGCTCGTGTTTTGCTCGTCTATCAGTTTTATTTCGTCGCCTTTCAATACGGCCACGTTAATGAATTTCCCAAAACCTTCGCGGCGGCTGTGCTTTATCACCAGCAGGCCGGGTTCAACAACTTCTAATACAAAGCATATCCCCGGTATGGCAACGGTGGTACCCCAAACGTAAATTTCATCATTCTCAAACCAAACACCCAGGTGTATACCCGGGCTTTCAACGGCAGGTGCCAGTTTTGTCAGGTTAGTCGGCGTTAAGCGCAACGGGTTGCCGAATATGAACGTCTGTGTACCACGCTCGGGCGGCAGTATGGCTATGGATATTTTGGGCGAGCGGCCTTCTTCCTTGCGCAAACTAGCCCAAAAACAAACATCAATAACGGCTTCAACAATGCGGGTTCGGGGTTTGTCGGCCAGGTTGCGGGCACCATGCAGCTGTGCATCAGCCAGGTGGCGGCCGAAATGCTCAACAATGTTGGGTGCCACCATGCGGGCAGCTATGTAGGTA
Source organism: Mucilaginibacter sp. A3364 (assembly GCF_059690715.1). NCBI lineage: Bacteria > Pseudomonadati > Bacteroidota > Sphingobacteriia > Sphingobacteriales > Sphingobacteriaceae > Mucilaginibacter > Mucilaginibacter sp. A3364. The sequence goes on along the minus strand of NZ_JCAWED010000003.1, from coordinate 165,001 downwards.
GGTTCTGATAGCATTGCAGAAAATTAGGCAATAAATTTAGTTTCTCAAAGCTAAGCCAAAATTGTGAGGGGCGTGTAACACCGTTTTGTAAATTTTACCCGCATAAATGTTACACCGCATGCTGCAAATGTTACCTAACTTTAATACCATGCTCAACCGATTACACCAAATACTTTGCACAAGCACCCTTATACTTTGCACAAGTATAGTTTTAGCCCAAACCCCGCAATACCTGCCGGCAACACAGGTGGCGAAAGATTTTACCGCCCTGCTGCAACGCCCCAAGGTTGATTCGCAACCATCATTTAATACCCTACGCAAAGACTCCATCCAGGTTGATAAGGGCTACATTTTTAGCGAGGCGAATGAAAAAGTTCCCATTATAATCTACAAACCAGTCGCCCCAGGGCAAACCAAATTTCCGGTGGTGATATGGCTGCATGGCACTGGTGGCAGTAAAGATGCCGCCGATACCCGCGCCTTCTTCACCAAACTAGCCAAACGCGGCATCATGGGTATAGCCATCGACGCCCGCTACCATGGCGAACGCGTCCCCGGCGGGGCGCATGGCTCACGGGAATACACCGAAGCCGCCTACCAAGCCTACAAAAATACCGACAAAACCCACCGGCAATACCCCTTCCTTTATGATACCGCCTATGACCTATGGCGCCTCGTAGACTACCTCAGCACCCGCCCAGATGTGCGTGCCGACCGCATTGGCATGGGCGGCATATCCATGGGTGGGATGGAAACCTGGCTGTCTGCCGGAGTTGACAAACGCGTGCACACTACCGTACTGGGCATAGCGGCGCAAAGTTTCAAATGGTCGTTGGAGAATAATCAGTGGCAGGGTAGGGCCGGCACCATACAGGCCGCGCATATGAAAGCAGCCCGTGATATGGGCGATTCAGTTTTAAGCCAAGCCAACGTTAAAGCCGTTTGGGATAAGATCATCCCCGGCATTACCGGCGAGTTTGATTTTCCATCCATGGTGCGCCTGCTGGCCCCGCGACCGGTTTTGATTTTGAGTAAGGATAAAGATTTGAACAACCCCTTCCCCGGTGCGCAGATAGGGTTTGCATCGGCAACTGAGGCTTACAAAGCAGCAAAAGCTGAAGATAAATTGCAGATAGAAATACAAAAAAACCTCGGCCACGTTTTTAACGCGCGGGACTTTGAGTTGACCCTAGAGTTTTTTACAAAGTATCTAACACAGTAGCTTATAACAACAAAGCCGGATTGCGTTAACAATCCGGCTTTGTCGTTCAGACTTACGAAGTTTAATTCGGTATTGTTTGTTTTTCAAAGGCCTCATTGAGGGCTTCGCCGTTTTAAAACTTCGTAAGTCTTTAGGTAACTACAGAAAGAACGCCTTCATATAACTATTGGCATACGTACCCCATTCTTTTAGGGCGGCATCCAGTGTGCCTTTGTAGCTTTTATTGTTTACGGCTTTGCCTTTTTTGGGCGGCACCATGCTGGTTTCGGGCATGGCGCTGTCGGTTACTTTGGTGGCAAACCAGTTGATATTTTCGTGCGGCAGGGCAACGCCTAGTATCATTCCCGGCAGGCCGCTAAATGATTCGGGGCCGCCAGATACGGGGATCTTATCGGTATAAAACGCTACCACGTATATCGAGTCCATTACTATGGCGTTGGCGCGGCGGCAGGGGTAGCCCGCTATCTCGCGGGTTTCCTCGGTTATCTTCCATTTAATGTTGCGCAGGCTGTCTTTCAGTAAAAAAGTTTCTTCAAACACTTTACGCTGACTGGTGGCTATACCTGTATTCAGGTCATGATAAATGGTAGAGTTTTGCTGGGCAATAACCATGTTAAAAAAGTTATTGCTCGTGGTTTCCTCTTCCTGCGGGGTAAACAGGGTTTTGTTGCCGCCAAACTTCAGCGTGCTTTTTAGCGCTTTAAACTGCGGGTTGCTTTTTTTGTACGAGTCATAAAAAGGCTGCATATAACTTTCGTTATCCTTATTGATCTCGCGGCGCATAATAGCAAACGTGTTTGAGGTTTTGGTAAACTCGATAGTGCCGGAGTTTACAAAACGCGTGTGCTGCGCTACGCTGCTTTGGGTTAATATAAAAAGGCCAATGGCGGTAAATAATATATTTTTCATGGCGGTAATTATTTTGCGGTAGGGGTTATACCCATTTTAGTAAAATCATAAACTACGGTGAACATAAAGTAACGCTTAATGGTAGTAAAGCGGTTCTCCACTATCCGGCCGTCGTACACGTTACGGTCAAAGCCGGTGTTTTGGTTAAGCAGGTCATTCACATTGATGCCTACTTTCAGGTTTTTTTCTTTCAGGAATTTTTTGCTAATGCCCGCGTTCCATAAAAAGCGTTCAAAAGGTTGTGGCAGGGCCGCGGTGGCGCCATTATAAGTGTATTCCATATCCGAGTTGATCTCGAAACCTTTAGGCAGGTAAACGCCCATCCAGCTGTAGCCGCTCCAGCCGCGCGCGTTACTGTTGCGGGTTGGTTGTAACGATGATTCGTTGATAGAATATGTTGGGCCGAATGATCCGTACAAGTCAAACTTGTTTTGCTTGTATTTGCTCAGGCTTAAGCGTGCCGAGTAACTGGTCGACGTTGTTTTGTTCAACTGGTCCTTTGCGGCAGGGCTGCTCACCAGGTTGTACGATTCGTTACCGTTGGTGCTTAAGTTAATGCCTACGTTTATTTCAGGGCCTTTTATTTTGCGGCCATAGTTTACATACAAACGGTAATTGATTGGCATTTTATCCAGGTTAAAAAACTGCGATGTGGTTTTACCACCATTATCCGTCGATGTATTGTTTACAATAGGGTTGCCGGTAAAACCATAACTTCCCGACAGGTAAAAATCCTGACCACTTAACACCTTGTACGAGTTGTAGCTGATATTGAAATTGCTGCGGAAAGCCGGTTTCAAATTAGGGTTACCCAGGGTTTGAAACAACGGATTGCTGTTATTACGCACAGGCTGTATCTGGTTTATAGATGGCTGTTGTGTGTTACCATTATAGCTTAGCCTGAACGATGATTGCTGCGAAAATTTATACTGGTAGCTTGCCTGTGGGTTCCAGTTTACAAAGTGGCGCTTAAATATGTTGCCGGTATATTCGTTTATCTGCTCAAATAACACATCGGCCGCTTTGGTACCAAAGTTAATTACGGTTTTACCTTTGTTGTAATTAATAATGGCACCAACCTGGTTTGATAGCTGGTTAAGTTTAAAGTTGTTGCTCAACGAATCGACGAAGTTGGTATAGTCGGCACCAACTTTTGATAGCACGCGTTGATCCGACCGGCCGTTATTCATATTGAAGCCGTAGTTAACTACCAGCGATAACGATTTTGACAATGGCTCGGTATAAGTAAAGTTGGTGTTGAATACCGTGCTTTTGTTAAGGCCTATTTTATGTTGATCAATGTTCTCGGTTCTTGCCGGTATCAAAACACCCAGGTCGTCAAAATATTCGATCAGTGATTTTTGGTAGCCATCGCTTTTCTCGTCATTCAGGGTAGCGCCTATTAATGCCGAAATGGTGCGGCCTTTTTTCTTCAGTTTTTTGGTGTAGAAAGCGCTGGCGTTAAAGTTGCGCGCATCAGTATTGTTGCTTACATCGGTGTTGTTTAAGTTAAGTAAGCTCATATCCCCACGGCGACTCGTATCTAACGACAGCGTGGCCGATTTGCGGTTACGCAACGTACCATCAACCGCAATTTTAATATTGGCTGTGGTATCAAACTGTATTTTATACGTAAAATCAAACTTTTGCCTGTTGGTTGAGTTGGTATTGGTTTGGTTTGATATGCTGTTGATGATCCTGTCGGGAAGGGTTTGCTGGGTGCGGGTACTGCGCACGCCGTCAATATCCAGCATACCTATTTTGTAGTTGGTGTTCAAGTTGTACTTATCATTAGCCCCCCATTTATTATCATAGTGTACGCCACCTGTACGTGCCACCGGCAAACCATCGCCATTATAATAAAGGTCATTCCCGCCACCGAAGAACATGATGCCGCCGCCGTCCATATACTCCACGTTATTACCGTCGGCATATTTTTGCTGATCATCCCAGTTCAAACCGGTTTTGCCATTGTTGGCGCCAATACCGTATATCGAAAATTTTTGCTTGTCCTGGAACTTGTTGTACAGCAACTGCCCGGTGTAAAACTTATCGGTACCAATGCCCGCGTCTATCTTACCAAAATAGCCTTTCTTTTTGCCTTCTTTTAGTTTAATGTTCAGGGTTTTATCGGTCTTGCCATCGTCAATGCCGGTAAAGGTTGCCTGGTCGCTTTTCTTGTCGTAAAGCTGCACCTTATCCACCATATCGGCACGTATGTTTTTGGTAACCAGGGTAGGGTCGTCGCCAAAAAACTCCTCGCCATCCAACAGTACCTTACTTACGGTAGCGCCCTGGGCGGTTATTTTACCATCCTTATCCACCTGTATGCCGGGGAACTGTTTGATCAGGTCCTCAACCTTGGCATTGGGTTGTATGGTGTAGGCGCGTGCATTAAATTCGGTGGTATCGCCTTTAATTTTTATGGCGTCTACCTTACCTTTTATTAAAATGTCCTGTAATAGTTTAGCCTTTAATATCATGGCTACGGTGCCAAAATCATGCGCTGTTTTTTCAGGATTTAGCGAAATGGTTTCGGTGTAATCGGCGTAGCCGGGATAGGATATTACTACGATAGTAGCACCGCCGGGTAAATTGTTAAGCGCGAAGCTGCCGTCGGCTTTTGCCCGGGTAAACTTTTGCAGGGTGCTGTCTTTAGCATTAAGCGCCATGATGGTGGCGTTGGTGAGTTTGCTTTTGTCGATGGTATCTGCCGCTATACCTTTTATGGTATAGTTAGTTTGGGCGAAACCTGTTAAACATAGCAGGGTTAGTACAATTGTAGAAATTGTGAGTTTCATGAGGTTGTGGTTGGTTTGGCGAATGTATAACTAAGGTTTTAGTAAATAAAATTTTTAACACTATTTAACGAGCTTGTTACCTTGTTATTGCTGGTAAGGCTTTTTTTAAATAATGACGCCAAAGTAGTGTGATAGTTACAGCAGGCATAGCAAATGTGACCAAAGTGTATGAAAATGGGATGAAAGTTGGGTTAAGGATTAGTTCATGGTTCATGGTTGCAGGAATTAACAAATACCCGTCATTACGAGCGTAGCGTAGTAATCCCCAAGCGATAAGTAAACGTGCGCTCGGCTACTTCTCTCAGGGAACCTGCGTCGGGCCGTATGTAATCACAACGCAGGGTCCTCTAAGGAGAGACCCTGCTGGGACGGGAAATAAAAAAACACGTCATTGCGAGCGTAGCATAGCAATCCCCGAGCGACCGGTAAGCATGCGCTTGGCTACTTTTCTCAAGGGGATTACTACGCTCGTTCCTCGTAATGACGCGTTGGAACTTTACCTCTTCAACCCCTGCAACAACTTACCCGTTACCATTAACACCGTACTATCAGATACATTAAAGCTTGCCTTCTCTATAGTAGGATCATACAATTTGATAGTAGCCCGACCGCCGTCCATCCTGGTTTCAAATTTGGCGTTGTTAATTTTATTGTTTTTGCGGATGATCAGTCCATCGCCGGTTTCGGTGCCGCCCGACAAGCCTTCCACAAAGGCATCCAATTGGCCAATGTTATTTTTCTCTAACTCAATTTTGGTGAAAAATCCCACATTTAGCTTAAGCAATGGTATATCAAAGCCCGAAATAGTGGTGCCTGCATAGGTGCTTACATATTGATCGGCTTTTTTTAAGGTGGTTACCTTATCCAACACAGGGCAAATAATAGTTACCATGTTGCCACCGTAATGATAGTCGTCATGCTTGGTTTTAAAATCAATGTTAAGGGTTTTACCTGTTTTGGTAAAGCTAACGGTGTTGTTCATGGTATTGTGTACCCATATGGCATATTGGGGGCCATATTCAATCGTCACACCAAACATATTGCCCAGGTTGTTTTGTATGGCGCTAAAATCTTTTACATCAACTTTATGCATCTCGTAAAAACGACTTTTGTATTCGCCTTTGGCATATTCGGCTTTAAGGCCCAGGTTGTATATAATTAAATAACCAAACAGTATTACCGCGGCTACTACCAATATTTTATTACTTGTTTTCATTGTTGCTTAGTTTAGCGTTTAGGTTTTGAATAAAGGTTTGATAACGATCGCGTAGCTCGTCAATATTGATCTCTAACAGGTACACGGTGGTAAACAGGTCGGGCAGTTCCTGCTCAAAAAAGCGGTCGCGGCGCAGGCCTTTTATCTGTTCCAAAGCATCAGGGGTAACAAACATGCCCATACCGCGGCGATTGGTAATAATGCCGTTGGCCTGTAAATGGTCATATCCGCGGGTAACCGTGTTGGGGTTTACCTCCATGCTGGCAGCCAGTTCGCGCACCGATGGTATTTTTTCATCAGGCTGCCATTTGCCCAGTATAATATTATCGTTCACATACTCTGCTATCTGCAGGTATATGGGGTCTTTCTCTTTAAAATTCATACGCTAAACCTCCTTTTCTTTAAGCCTGAAGAAGGCGCTGGTCCAAAACAGTAATACAATTGCAACCAGCACGCCTAAGCCAACCGTTTTTATATTGTCGGCTACGCCAATACTTACAAAGCGGTCGTTAGCATCTCTAAAATGCACGTTGCTAAAAGGCATAATTTCTGTAAACGATCCGCCGTATATAATTACACCAGTAAGCAACCTGTTAACAAACATCAATATCATCAGGCATACAAAAAACATAAAGGCTGTTTTTATAAAGTGCATACGTTTAAAAAATATAGCCCCCCAAAAGCAGAAACCGTGTAGTATGGCATAGGCAAAAAGGGCTATTATCGAGTCCTGTTCCGGGTCAAACACATTGATCAGGGCATCTTTACCATAGCCCGATCTATCGGGTGTAATGGCTTTAACAATACTGGCCGTGCCATAAAAACAGGCTATAAAAATGATAAGGTATATCAGGAACGAATAGATCCAGGCTACGAGGTATTTTTCAAAGTGCGATACCGGCAGGGTAAGTTCGGGTATGGCCTTTCGTTTATCGCTAAGGCCGATGAATATCATACTGGTAAAAATGCAGCCCGTGGCCAAAAGGCAAACCGAGAACATGGCCTCCTGCGCACCTCCGCTTAGTCGCTTATCAAATAGCGCGGCTATGCCCAGTACAATAAACAATATGCCAATTAATACCGCTATGGATAGTAAGTTGGCTTTGCCATGCTCAATAGTATATTTTTTAAAAAGCAGCCCGAAGCGCTTTGCGTTAAATGTGTTGTTCATAACGTTATAGTTTAGCAGGTGTAGGGTTTGTGTTTAAATATTGTGTTAGCGAAGCTGATATTTTGGCCCTATCGCTTGGGCGCGGCGCGTTGGTGTTAACAATTTTGCCGCTTTGATCCATGATGAGGTAACGGGGCATGGCCACCAGCGTATCCTTATCGCCTTTTATAGCTTCCTTAAAATAATGACGGTAATCGGCAGCGTTTAAGAACAGGTGATCGCCTTCTACATTCAACTTCTGGATCTGTTGTTTCCAAAGCACTTCCTTACCACCGCATATGTACAGGTAGGCAATATCCTTATGCGCGGCCAGGTTTTGTTTCAAGGGTTTGTTAAAACTTCTAAACTCCTCCAGGCAGGGGCCGCAGGTGGTCCCCCAAAAATCAACGTATACTACTTTGCCTTTAAAATGGCTGTTGTAAATTGCTGTAAGCGAGGTATCAGTTGGGGACAGGGTGATGAGCCTAATTTTGTCATCGCCGCTGAAACCCATCCACATATATAGTTTTATACCTACACTTAACACTACCATCCCCACGCTTATGCCCGCTGCTTTAAAAAAGCTTCCGTTTTGTTTTTTACTGCGGATGAAGAGGTAAACACTCAGCGCCAGCAACAATACTCCAACAAAGCTTTTGATGTACATTTTGGCCATCAGGGTTTTGTTGGCTTCGAGGATAGCATCCAGGCGACCGGCTTTCTCGGCACGGTTAAGGTTATAAAAGTTGTGTACCGTGGTAATCATTTCATCATGCACCTCTTTTTTCCAATCCAAATAATGTTTGGGGATGTCCATCACCAGCAGGGGTATGGCGGCTAAGCAAATGGCGGCCAGCCAAAATAAGCTTGATCGTTTCATATGCTTAGCCGTTTAGTATATTGATAAGGTTTGGGTTATTGCTGATGATGGCGTTGAACAGAAGTTCAAGGTCTACACGCGTGTAGCTGCCGTTGGTGTTGGCGGTTATGGCGTTCAGGCCACTTAAATTAGGTTCGGCATAAATGTGTTCGCTGCCTGCCGGGATGATGCCGAAGTTTACACGTTCGGCAATCTCGTCTATGCCCTGCGCCAATACAATACGGCGGTTATGCAATACCACTACGGCATCTATCAGGTTATCCAGATCGCGTACCTGGTGGGTTGATATGATGATGCAACGGTCATCGGTTAGGCCCGAAGCTATTAGTTTGCGGAACTGCGCTTTTGAGGGAATGTCCAGTCCGTTGGTAGGCTCGTCCATAATTAACAGGCTGGTATTAGCGGCAACGCCGAAGGCGATCATGGCCTTTTTTTGCTGACCGTAGGATAGTTTGGTAAGCAGTTCATCAGCCGGTACTTCAAACTCGGCCAGTATGCTGTTGAATAGTTCGGCATTAAACTTTGGGTAAAAGTGGCCGGTATCTTTAGCGAATTGTTTGGCGTTAACGGCCGGCAGGTAAATTTCTTCGGGTACGAAGAAGAGTTCCTGTAAAAAGGATGGCTGGCGTTTTTGGGCGCTCATGCCGTTTAGCGTACACGTACCCGACCATGGGAAAACCAGCCCGGCAATGTTTTTTAACAGGGTTGATTTGCCCGCGCCGTTCATGCCCAGCAAACCATAAATATGCCCCGGCTGCAGCGACAGCGAAAGGTTATCAAACAGCTTGTGTTTGCCATAACCAAATGTAAGTTGCGAGATGTTGATCATACGAGTTAAAGTTTAAGTGTATTAGTGTACTAGTTAACTAGTACACTACAAAAGTAGATAACCTTTTTTGATTGCCAAATATTAGTGAAAATTATTTTATAATATGTTGATTTATAGTTATTTAAAATTAAATCCGAGAGTTTGATAAAAACCGAAAAGAGGTGTAGCGGGTGTATCACTAAAAGTGTATCACTGTAGCAGCTACGCATAAACCGCTACAGTTTGCTTATCTTGCGTGCAGATATGAAGCCAGTAATTGAGTGCGTTCCAAATTTTAGTGAAGGGGTTAACGAAGCGGTAATTAACAGCATTGCCGCTGCCATAGCCTCGGTAAAAAATGTAAAGCTGCTAAACGTCGACCCCGGAAAAGGCGCCAACCGCACGGTGATGACCTTCGCCGGCGAGCCGGAGGCCGTAACAGAAGCCGCGTACCTAGCCATCAAAACCGCCGCCCAACTGATCGATATGCGCACCCAAACCGGCACCCACCCCCGCATGGGCGCCACCGATGTATGCCCGCTTATCCCCATCAGCGGGATAACGCTGGATGAGGTAGCCGTATATGCCGAAAAGCTGGCCAAACGCGTAGGCGAGGAGTTGGGTATCCCGGTATATTTATATGAGCACGCCCAGGCCGATAAAAAGCGGAGTAACCTGGCGGTGATTCGCGGCGGCGAGTATGAGGGATTTTTTGAAAAAATTAAATTGCCGGAATGGAAGCCGGATTTTGGTTCGCACGAAATGAATGCCAAAACAGGCGCCACCGTAATAGGCGCCCGCGATTTCCTGGTAGCCTATAACATAAACCTGGACAGCGCCTCAAAAGATGCCGCCCACCAAATAGCCCAGGACGTTCGCGAAACCGGCCGTACCATCCAAACCGCCGAGGGAAGGGTTAAGATTCCGGGCGCCCTAAAAAATGTAAAAGCCATAGGCTGGTATATCGAGGAATATGGCAAGGCCCAGGTATCAATGAACCTGACGAATATTAATGTAAGCCCTATCCATGTAGTATATGACGAGGTTTGCGCCAGTGCAGCCCGCCATGGCGTAACCGTAACCGGTAGCGAGCTGATAGGGATGATCCCCCTCAAAGCCATGGTAGATGCCGGTCTGTATTTTAGTATTAAGCAAGGTATAAACGCCGCCATCAGCCAGGATGAGTTGATAGCCTTAGCTGTAAACACTATGGGTTTAAATGAGTTGAAACCCTTTTATCCCAATAAACGTATAATTGAATTTTTGCTTTAAGGTTAATGTTGCGGATTAAGCAATCATTAGGTTTGTAACAAATGAAAATGAGCCATTAGCCTAATTGTTTATTTTTTATATTTATAGTAGAATTCCGGAGGACTGATCACCGGATTACAATACCGTTTGAAAAAGAGCGTTTTTAAACTCAGATGAGCGTTATCACAAAAGCAGCCGGGAGGCTGGTGTGTTTAATTTTGTTTATGCTGATGGCAGTGACAGCCATTGCGCAGGAAACGCATGTGCCTAGTGCACAGCTTAAAAGCTTTAACAATGCGTTGGCCGAGGTAGGTATGACCTTTAACCAACCCAATGGTTTTAAAGAGGCAAAAGTTGTTAACACCCCCGCACTGCCATTTGAGTATGCACTCGAGATCCCGGACGCTGATTTTGAGATATGGTTCCGCATAAACACCCAAAAGGATAATGAGCGTTTTTTGAGCGAAAAAGATATTGACCTAAGCACTGATTCGGCGTACGTGGCCCTGGCAAATGAGCAGTTAAAAGCGCTTACCACGGATGACGCCCTCATACGCAATATACCCAACTATATGCTTGCCCGCTATAACGCCGATGCCGGCCGCACTTACCTTATCAACCTGAATGATTCGGCATTGACCAAACATTTCAAGTATGCTTTACTCATCGTATTGCAAAAAGATAAAACTGGCACCCTCATGGCCGTTTGTTTTACCAACGTTAAAGGCCCCGAGTTTTTCAAGAACATGTACAAAGCAAGTAACTGCGTTAAGTTTAAGCAGTGATGGTTATTGCTCTTTAAAAGGGCGCTAAATTCCAATGTTAATAAGTTAGCAGTTTTCCCGTACCAATTTAATTGGCTAAATTTTATTTTTGCGATAGGAGGTGTTCTGCCTCCCGGAAATATATTACGCGTATAAAATGGCAGAAGAAGTTAATTATAGTGAAGACAGTATCCGGTCGTTAGATTGGAAGGAGCATATACGTTTGCGCCCCGGCATGTACATAGGCAAGCTGGGCGATGGTTCTGCGTATGATGATGGCATATATGTACTGCTGAAAGAGATAGTGGATAACTCGATAGACGAGTTTGTGATGGGATCGGGCAAAAGTATTGATATCACTATAAGCGATCACAAAGTTGCGGTACGCGATTATGGCCGTGGCATACCATTGGGTAAGGTTATCGACTGTGTATCTAAAATCAATACCGGTGGTAAGTATGATAGCAAAGCCTTCCAAAAATCGGTAGGCTTGAATGGTGTGGGTACCAAGGCAGTTAATGCCTTGTCAACCTCGTTCACGGTACAATCATATCGCGACGGTCGTACCAAAATCGCCGAATTTGCCAAAGGCGAACTGGTGCGCGATGAGCCTGAAAAAGAAACCGCACAGCGTAACGGTACTGCTATCAATTTCTACCCGGATGATAGCATTTTCCGCCACTACCGCTTTATACCTGAGTTTGTAGAGAACATGATCTGGAATTATGTTTACCTAAACTCTGGCCTTACCGTAAACTTTAACAATCAAAAATATTTTTCGGAACGCGGCCTGTATGATTTGTTAACCAAACGCACAGATGTAGAAACTCTGCGCTATCCCATCATTCACCTAAAAGGTGAAGATATTGAAATAGCCATGACCCATGGCCAGCAATACGGTGAAGAGTACTATTCTTTCGTTAACGGCCAAAACACCACGCAGGGCGGCACCCACCAGGCTGCCTTCCGCGAAGCGGTAGTTAAAACCATACGAGAGTTTTATAAAAAAGAGTTCGACGCGTCGGATGTTCGCGCATCTATCGTATCAGCCATTGCTATAAAAGTGCAGGAACCTGTGTTCGAGTCGCAAACCAAAACCAAGCTGGGTTCGCAAAATGTTGGTCCCGAGGGGCCTTCCGTACGCGGTTTTATAAACGATTTTGTTAAAAAAGAGCTCGACAATTATCTGCATAAAAACCCTGCTACCGCTGATGCTTTGCTAAAACGTATCATGCAATCAGAACGTGAGCGTAAGGATATTGCCGGCATTAAAAAACTGGCTAATGAGCGTGCTAAAAAAGCATCGTTGCACAACCGTAAACTGCGCGACTGTAAGCTGCATTTTGACGATAACCACGAGCGTAAACAAGATACCACGTTATTCATCACCGAGGGTGACTCGGCCAGCGGATCTATCACCAAATCGCGCGATGTGATGACGCAGGCTGTGTTTAGCTTAAAGGGTAAGCCGCTAAACTGCTTCGGTCTGACAAAAAAAGTAGTTTACGAAAACGAAGAGTTTAATCTGCTGCAACATGCGCTAAATATTGAGGATGGCATTGATGGCCTGCGTTACAACAATATTGTAATAGCTACTGATGCCGATGTGGACGGCATGCACATCCGCTTGCTGCTGATGACATTCTTCCTGCAGTTTTTCCCTGACGTGGTGAAGGCCGGTCACGTTTCCATTTTGCAAACGCCGTTGTTTCGTGTGCGTAACAAAAAAGAAACTATTTATTGCTACAGCGACGAAGAGCGCCGTGACGCCATTGCCAAGTTAGGTGTAAAACCCGAAATAACCCGCTTTAAAGGTTTAGGCGAAATTTCGCCCGATGAATTTGGACTGTTTATAGGTAAAGATATGCGCCTGGATCCCGTTATCCTCAAGGATGCCAATATCAAAGGCCTGTTGGAATATTTTATGGGCAAAAATACGCCGGCAAGGCAACAGCATATAATTGGTAACCTGCGCGTTGAAAAAGATGACGAAAGCGTTAACCCGACCATTGCCGAGGGAGAAGCTTTGGCCGTAGCCGTGTAATACCGAAATAATTATAAATTCGTTATCATTACCAAAAATTTAACCGATGTTTTTTAAAAATACGATCACAATAGCTGCCTTAGTTTTATGCACCGCGTTTGCCTGTACTTCAAAAAAGCCGGGAGACAAGGCAGATCCTAAAGAAAATTTATTAGGCGCCTGGCAGGATGACGAAAGCAAAGGGCCAACATTTGAAGTTAAAGACGACTCTATTTATTATAACCGTAAAGGAGTTAATTATAAATACACGGTCGATAAGGATTCGATCAAAGTGTTTTTTCCGGATTATACTTATACTGCTAAACTTTATGTACTAAAGGATACGCTGATCATGGATTCGCCATATGGAGGAATAACCACGTATAAACGGATGAAAAATTAAGCACTTCATAAAAATATCCTTATCTTGTTTCCCCTCACTTTTAAAAGTGGGGGGATTTGTTTTTTTAGGAACTTTTATATCCTTGCGTTTATCGCTAAGCATAATACTATGATCAATCACGAAATAAAAATAGGCTTTCAGGAATATGCTTCTGTAGAAGAGCTTAACGATACCGACCGGCAGCTATGCGCTGAAGCTGTTAAAGCAATGGCAAATTCACATTCGCCTTATTCAAAATTTAGGGTGGGGGCGGCCCTGCAATTGCAAAGCGGCAAAATTATACATGGCAGCAACCAGGAGAATGTTGCCTATCCTTCGGGTCTTTGTGCCGAGCGGGTGGCGCTGTTTAACTGGGGCGCCAATCATCCTGATGATGCTATTACAACCATGGCGGTTACAGCGCACACCGATGAATTTAAAATACTGAAACCCGTTACCTCCTGCGGCTCCTGCCTGCAGGTATTAGCTGAGTGCGAAAAGATGCAGGGAAAACCGGTACGGGTGATTTTATTTTGCAAGGATGGCCCTGTTTGGGTAACTAGCGGAATAGAAACTTTTTTACCATTTTTGTTTTTTGAAGACCGATTAAACGCTTAACCACCATTATGAAACTAAAATTACCCTTACTGTTTGTTGCATTAGTTTTCTCTGTAAACCTGTATGCGCAAAAGGCTATTCCGTTTGCTAACGAGATAAAAGATTATAAAAAGCAGGATAGCATAAGCATGCCTAAACCGGGCCAGGTATTATTTATCGGTGCCTCGTCAATTCGTTTATGGCCTGATCTGAAGCAGCGCTTTTCTAACGTGCCTATTGTGCAACGCGGGGTAGGTGGTTCTGAACTTTGGCAATGGGTTGATTACTTTATGCCATCAATTGTTTATCCATACCAGCCTCGTAAGATATTTTTATATGCCGGCGAGAATGATATCGCGGTAAGCAAAAAAACAGCAGCGCAGGTGTACGCAAGTTTTTTACAATTTCATGCGCGTTTAAGGCAGGAGATGCCGGATGTGCAACTGTACTACATGTCTATAAAACCATGCCCAAGCAGGCTTAAGTTTAAGGAAGAGTGCGCCGCTTTAGATAAAATGGTGAAAGGCTTTATCAGTACTCATTCAAAAAACAATACGTACGTAAACCTGTCAAATACCGTACTGAATGCGCAAATGATGCCCGATTCATCATTATTTAAAAAGGATATGTTGCACCTTAATGATAAAGGTTATGATAAATGGCAGGCGGTTTTGCAACCTTACGTAAAATAAAAAAGGCCCCGGTTAACAAACCGGGACCTTAATCACAAAACATAAACTAAAAATTATTTTACAGATTGCTCTACTTTGGTAATTCTCCAACCTTCGAAGGTGTTGTTCATGCTAATTAAGCTAACACGGGTTGAGTTTTCATACTTCATTTCCAATTTAATAGTAGTAGCATCATCATCTTCGGCAACAGTGGTAGTTTTTACTTCACATTTTTGCTCAATGTTTTCGCTTGCTTTAAAGTAGTTAAGCAATTGTTTTTTGTTGGCAGTAATGGTGTTGGCACCACGTACAATGTTAAACACAACTTCATCGCTGATAGCGTTAGCCAAACCGGTTAATTTACCGTGGATGCTGGCATCAACGTAAAGGTTTAACACATCTGATTTTGAAAGTTTTGCAGGAGCTGGTTTAGCTGCATTGGCAACGCCACTTATAATTAAAAGGGCAAGACCCAGCATGATTGATTTTAGAGTTTTCATAATATTGTATTGTTAAGGTTATTAATTTGTTTGTTTATATCCATAAGACATCAGCATGTTACGATACGTTACAATATTTTTTCAAATTAACTAAAATTTAACATTTGGGCCGATTCTTTAACAAGCCCAATAATGCAAAATATAATGTCTATTGAATTCACTACCAGTATTTTACAGTTTGATGAGATGGGTGAAAAAACCGGTTGGCGATATATTGAAATTCCGGCCGATTTGGCGCAGCAACTCAAACCCGGCAACAAAAAATCGTTCAGGGTTAAAGGTTTTCTTGACAATTTTGCCATCAGCGGCATGGCTTTAATGCCCATGGGCGAGGGTAATTTTATCATGGCGCTGAAAGCGGATATCCGCAAAGCCATCCGCAAAGAAGCCGGCGCGACGGTGCAGGTGAAATTGGAAGTGCACGAAGATTTTAAGATAGAGATACCTGCTGATCTAAAAGAATGCTTCGATTTTGATCCCGAAGCCGAAACCCAGTTTATGACCCTGCCCGGCTCGCACCGCGACTATTTTATTAATTGGATAAACAGCGCTAAAACTGCCGAGACACGGGCCAAAAGGATAGTGAATACCGTTAATGCGATGCTGCGTAAATGGAGTTATAATGTGATGATAAGGGAGATGCGGAAGGAGTAATAATAATTATGTCATTTCGACCAACGGGAGAAATCTTATACAAGCGATAAATGTCAGCGCGTAAAGTCGCCCGTATAAGATTTCTCTCTCGTACCTAGTTCGAAATGACATAATTGGTATTAATTTATCGCTTGGTGCACTAACTGCTGATCTACAGCCAAAATACGTTTATAAACACCCCAATGTTTATAAAATCTGCCCATCGGCACATCTGCCCGTCCGCACATTTACCTATCTTTATCCATCCAAAATTTTTTTGTTACTAATGAGTGAAGAGCTGAACGAAGATCAACCCGCAAACAACGAAGAAAAAATACATAATGTTACCTCGCTGGATGGTTTGTACGAGAACTGGTTTCTTGATTACGCGTCGTATGTAATACTTGATCGTGCCGTTCCGCATATCAACGATGGTTTAAAGCCTGTGCAGCGCCGTATCCTCCATTCGCTTAAAGAGATGGACGACGGGCGTTTTAACAAGGCGGCCAACGTTATTGGTAACACCATGAAATATCACCCCCATGGCGATGCCTCTATTGGCGACGCCATGGTGCAAATAGGGCAAAAAAACTTATTGATAGATTGTCAGGGTAACTGGGGCGATCCCGTAACCGGCGACTCGGCCGCCGCGCCGCGTTACATCGAGGCCCGTTTATCAAAGTTTGCTTTAGAGGTTGTCTTCAATCCCGATACCACTATTTGGCAGGCCAGTTATGATGGCCGTAACAAAGAGCCTATAACTTTGCCGGTTAAGTTCCCGCTGCTGTTGGCGCAGGGTGCCGAAGGTATAGCGGTAGGTTTAGCTACCAAAATTTTACCGCATAATTTTATCGAGCTTTTGGATGCATCGGTAGCGGTGCTGAAAGGCGAACGTCCTAACCTGGTACCCGATTTCCCGACAGGTGGTATGGCCGATACTTCGGCGTACAATGAAGGGCAACGTGGTGGCCGGGTACGCGTACGCGCCAAAATTGTGGAGCGCGACAAAAAAACGCTGGCTATTACCGAAATACCTTTTACCACCACAACCGGTGGTTTGATTGATAGCGTGATATCTGCCAATGATAAGGGCAAGATCAAGATCAAAAAAATAGAAGATAATACGGCGCAAAATGTAGAGATCGTTATCCACCTTGCACCGGGTATATCGCCCGATGTAACGATAGACGCGCTTTACGCTTTTACCGATTGCGAAGTATCCATATCGCCAAATACCTGTATCATCCAGGACGATAAGCCGCGCTTCATCAGCGTTAATGACATGCTTACCGAAAGCACGCATTACACACGCGAATTGCTAAAGCAGGAGCTGCAGATAAGGCTAAAGGAGTTGATGGAAAAGATCTTCTTCAGTTCCTTACTTAAAATATTTATCCAGGAGGGGATGTACAAGCACCCCGACTATGAAAGCTCGGCTAATTTTGAGGAAGTGCTGGTGGTGTTGAATCGTTTGTTCGAGCCATTCTTCCCGCAGTTTTACCGCACCATTGAGGATGAGGACTACAAAAAACTGATAGATAAACCGATGAGCAGTATCACCCGTTTCGACGTAAAGAAAACGGATGAGCAGATAAAGGCTTTAGAGGCCGAAATTAAGATCGTCAAAAACCACCTGAAGCACCTTACCGAATACGCCATAGACTGGTTCGAGAAACTAAAAGCCAAATACGGTAAAGATCGCGAACGCAAAACAGAACTGCGTACGTTTGATAAAGTAGAAGCATCGCAAGTGGCCCTGGCCAACGTAAAACTATACGTTAACCGCGAGGACGGCTTTATTGGTACGGGTCTGAAGAAAGACGAACTGGTGGGCGATTGCTCGGATATTGACGAGATCATTGTTTTCCGCGAGGATGGAAAGTGTATGATCACCAAGGTGCAGGAGAAAGTGTTTGTGGGCAAGGGCATTATCCACGTAGCCGTATTTAAAAAGAACGATGAGCGTACCATTTACAACCTGATATACAAGGATGGCCCGAGCGGTATTGCTTACGTAAAACGCTTCGCCGTAACCGGTGTAACACGCGATAAGGAGTATGACCTGACCAAGGGCGGCAAAGCATCTAAAGTACTATATTTCTCGGCCAACCCTAATGGCGAAGCCGAAGTGGTGAATGTACAATTGAAGCCGCATCAGAAACTGAAGAAACTGCAGTTTGATGAGGACTTCGCCCTGTTGGCTATAAAAGGTCGTGGTTCGATGGGTAACATTATTACCAAATACCCGGTTAAAAAGATCGTCCTCAAATCAAAAGGTGTATCAACCCTGGCGGGAAGAAAGATATGGTACGATGATATTTTAAAACGACTGAATGCCGACAGCCGCGGCAAATACCTGGGTGAGTTTGATGGCGATGACCGTATACTTACCGTGTTCCCTAACGGGACTTATGAGCTAACCAGTTTCGATTTGAATAATCACTTCGATGACAAAATGACCATTATTGAAAAGTATAACCCCGAAAAGGTTTACTCAATGATACATTTTGATGGCAAGAGCAAAAACTACATGGTAAAGCGCTTTGTATTTGAAACTACTGCCATTGGCAAACAAACGGCTATCATCAGCGAAGAAGCAGGTTCAAAAATGATCCTGATATCGGGCTCGCAGCAAGCTATTGTTAAGGTTGATCAGCTAAAAGGGGCTACCAAAACGCCTGAAACCGTTGAGCTAAACCTGGCCGATCTGATAGATGTGAAGGGTATGAAAGCCATGGGTAACCGCCTTTCTGCCCACGTGGTGCAAACCGTGACCCTGGTGACCGAACACGACGACGCGGAGGATGTACCCGATCCGGAACCGGATTCGGTGGCGGAAACAGAGATCACCATCACTCCAGAAGAAAAAACTGTGGCTGATGTGGCGCCAGTGGTGGTTGCTGAAGAAGATATTATTGAGGAGGATATAATTGAAACCGCGCCTGAGCCGGAAGTTATTGAGCCCGCCAAGGCAGCTCAAAAACCAAAGTTTACGACAGATAAACCAGCAGCGCAAAAAACTGAACCAGAGGCGATGAAACCGGCTGACGAACCTGTTAAAGAGCCCGAGCCGCCGGTCAAAAAAGTAGACTTTGAGATTACCAATCCTGATGATATCGATATAGACGATAAGGGACAAGGACGATTGTTTTAACACCTTACAGATTTACGAAGCTTAAAAAACTTCGTAAATCTTACACATGTATGCCGGGTCAGATATTTTTATATATTTGAGATATTATCACAATGAACTCAATATTTGCGTACGACTACTGGTATTATATCCCGCTGTGTTTGCAGGCGTTTTGCGCTTTTCATAGCTTTCGTAACGATACGCTGCAAAGATGGATATGGCTCATTATATTTTTGCCGGTAATAGGCAGCCTGATATACATTTACCAGGAAATACTAAACAACCGCCGCATACGCACCCCAAAAATTGACGTTAATGCCGTATTTAACCCGGGCATCAAACTAAAACGACTGGAAGACGAGGTTAAATTTACCGACACTTTTGCCAACCGCGTAAAACTTGCCGATGCCTACCTGGCCGCCGGGCAAACCGAACGCGCGGTCGAAATATACACCGCCAGCCTTACCGGCGCCTTCGCCGAAAATGAGCATGTGCAGGCACAGCTTATTGCGGCCTACTACCAAATGGGGCGTTATCATGATATTTTGCCAATAGCCAAACGGTTGTACAAATTGCCGCAGTTCGCGCGGTCACGAACGCATATATTTTATGCCATGGCGCTTGAGCAAACCGGGGACGTAACGCAAGCTGAAAACGAATTTTTATTGATGAAGGGGCGATACTCGTATTTTGAGCAAAGGTACCAGTACGGATTATTTCTACTTCGCCAGGACAGGCCGGAGGATGCAGCCGGTATATTTGAAACCATGCTGGAAGAACAACCTCACCTAAGCCAGGTTGAACGCAAGGCCAACAATACCTGGTTTGCTAAAGCTAAAGACGAGTTGAAAAAACTTTAAGGTGTATTCATGCTGTCCCGACAGGTATCGAAACAGCATGATGTTTTGGTTTTACACACTCAAAAAATAAGCGGCCTCAAACACGTGGCCGTATTTCAATTCCTGTATAGCTTCTTTTTTCTTGATATCTACATGTTTGCCCTCTGTATCGGCGCAACCTAACCATGGCTCAATGCACACAAAATCGGCCCCCGGCTTCGCCCATAAGCCCAGGTAGTTAAAGTGCGGGAATTCTACCGTCAGGCTTTCATCGTGTTTGGTGCTTTTAATGCTCACCACGCGCGATTTAAGCTTTTTGAATACCAATGCATCCGCAGCAAAAAGTTCGCGGGTTAAAAGTAGTTTTTTGCCTTCAGCAGGTACGGGCAGCTTGCTGCCGTTAAAGAAACCATCAGCAGATAGCTGGTGGGTTTCCAGCAGTTCATCAGCTTCAAACTCTAAATAATAATCCTCATAGTTCTCGCCGGCGTGGAAAGGCACATTAAAGGCCGGGTGCCCGCCAACCGAAAAGTAAATGTCCTTTTTATCCAGGTTTATCACCTTGTAGGTAATACGCAGGGCATCATCTATCAGGTCATAATGGATCTGGAAATCAAATTTATAGGGATATTTTGCCAACGTCTTCTCGCAATAAGGCAAAGAGAACCAAGCCGATTGCTCGCTGGACTGTATCAGCAATAATTCCGACGTGCGGTTAAAACCGTGGCGCGGCAACTCATACGTTTTGCCATCAACCAGCAATTGATTGTTGATTAAACCACCCACAACCGGGAAAAGGTTAGGGGCGTGCCATGGCCAAACGCTGGCATCAGCTTGCCACAGGTGTTCAACGCCGGTAATTTTATTAAAAAATGAAGTCAGCTCGCCGCCCTGGTTACGGATGGCAACTTTAAACAGATGGTTCTCGATAATAGTCATTGGTGTGAGGCTTTATACAACGAAATTATCATTTTATAACGCAATGACCGTTATGCTGTTTTAAAATTATTTGTGCATAAGCTATAATCCCACTATTTATCCACCTTAATAATACTCCGGATCACCGAATCCTTTTGTGCCGGTGTTAGTTTGTTATTGAAGTTGAAAAACGCGCCTTCAAAATCGCCATAACTGGGATTAGGCAATACAATATATTTGCTACCGAACTGCTTACTCAGCTTCTCAGTAGTGGCATTGCGGGCTTCCTGTAAGGGCTTGTTATCATACTGCGTGTCAAAATCCGGCAGGTTATCGCCACACAGCAGTACAATGTTATATTTTTTGAGTATTTCCTGTCTGCGAGCTTCCTTGCTAGAAACGGTTTGACGGAGGATGATATGTTGTTCATCAGCATAAGGTAATCCGTAAAGCTTTAAGTTTCGTGTGGTACCTGCGCGCTCGTCCTCATCTCGATTAGTTACATAAAATACGGTAACGCCTTTTGATGCCGCGTATTTAAAGAACGACGGCGCACCCGGCACAGTATCGGCAATGCCTTTGGCGGTCCAGCGTTTCCAGGCCTGCAGATCAAATTCCTGATTATTAATGGCGCGGGCGGCGTCGTAGGGGCTGTTATCTAACAACGTCTCATCAATATCAGTTACCACCGCCAATGGTTTTTTGCTTTTCAGCCGTAGGGCTGCATCCAAACGTAATTTAGCAATGTTATAAGCCTGGAAGCATAGCGCCTTATATTCCGCTGCGCGTTGCTGGTAAAGCGATGCCCATGTTTTGCCACCATTTGACAGTGAAGTGGGTATGGGTTTATCCTGTGCTTTAACAACAGCACAACTCAGTATAACAAGGCAGGTAATTAAAACTCTTTTCATCCTATTTTAAAAGGTCAAAATTTATCTTATCCGTAAATTCCTTAATAAATTTATTCAGCTTAGGCTGAATAACGAATGCGCAATAGCCTTTGTTGGTATTATCAACATAGTAATTTTGGTGATAATCCTCCGCTTTATAAAACTCGCTTACCGGGCTTAGCTCGGTTACTATCGGGCTGTCAAAAATCTGCTCATCGGTCAGTTTTTTGATCATGGCCTCCGTGTGTTCTTTCTGCTCCGCTGTATGATAAAATACTACCGAACGATACTGCGTGCCTACATCGTTACCCTGACGGTTAAGCGTTGTTGGATCGTGTGTTTTGAAAAATATCAGCAGCAGTTCTTCAATGCTTACTAGATCAGCATCATATTCCACCTCAATCACTTCGGCATGGCCCGTTCTGCCGGTGCAGATCTGCTCGTAAGTTGGGTTTTTAGTGTGGCCACCCATATAGCCCGATGTTACAGCCAGTACGCCTTTTAAGGTTTGAAAAACAGCTTCGGTGCACCAAAAGCAACCGCCGCCAAAAGTTATTTTTTGTGTATTTGTTGTGTTACTCATTTCTGTATATCAAGTCTCTTGTTGCATTTTGTATAGGTAAATTTACGCATTTCTCACGGTTCGGTTTCTCTCGCCATAAAAAACTACAGTGCTATTACCTAATGTGGCGTAACGGGATTTTGTTTGGATGTTTGCCCCGTTCACAATACTTCCGGTTACTATTTATTTAACGTTACCATGACAAGGCTGTAGTTTAATTAAATGTTTAAACATTTATATTTGGTAGTATAATTGATACATAACATTTTAAAACTCACAAAAATTCATCAGCTATGAAAATTGCAGCACTAATAGCCCGCATACTACTGGGCTTAATTTATGTAGTATTTGGCCTTAATTTCTTCTTCCACTTTATACCGATGGATCAGCCTAAAATGACCGAGCAAGCCACCGCGTTTTCGGGCGGATTGTATGGCTCGGGTTACTTTTTTCAATACATGAAGGGCATAGAAATTATCAGCGGACTGTTTATCCTGATCAATCGTTTCACGCCTTTCTTTTTATTGACGTTGTTACCTATTAGCTTAAACATATTTCTGTTTCACACCATTTTGGCCCCGGCAGGTATACCAATGGGCCTGGCCGTAATTGTATTGAACGTGTTTTTATGTGTGGCTTACTTTAAGTACTATAAAAGCGTGTTTACTTTTGAGCCAACGATATAACTCAATTATCTCACGTGTCATCTCGAGCGACAGCGAGAGATCTATACACAAGCTAAGTTAATGGATTATCTATCCGTGTATAGATTCTCCCGTTGGTCGAAATGATAAGAGGGATGATAAATAAAAGAGCCGAGGCATTTGCCACGGCTCTTTTGTTTATGCTATTCAAAGTCCTCCCCCTCGGGAGGGTTGGGAGGGATAATTACTGATACTGAATATAAATCGGCGAAGGTTTATATTTCAAAACCTCCTCCGGCGTCATCATATGATGAGGCGCTTTCTTGATATCGTTTTTGTAAAACAGTTTGAAACCGGTAAACTGTACCGGCTCCGAGAAAATGAAGTGCCGGTAAGTACCCATTTTTAACTCAGGTTCGCCCCAGCCGTCCATGTCCATTACCACCTGCACTTCAGGGCGCAGTTTGATGCTTTGGTAGTTGGTCACCATTTTTTTGGTGAAACGGTGTACGATCAGGATCTTTGGTGGCAGACCGTTTTTCTTAACCAGGTTAGCCAGGTAGCCTGTTACGTAATTAATATCGGCCGCGTCATAAGTGCCTATTTTTTTGCCCGGCTTGCTACCGTCTTTCATCGAAAACTCAGGGTCCATACCAAAATGTACGTGGGGCATTTTTAAGTACGGCTCTAGTAAAGGCAATTCAGCTTGAATATTACTTAACGCTACCTGTACATCTAAAAACACCAAAGCATTTATTTTTTTGGCGATAGTTAATACACTGTCAATTTGTTTAAATGGCATGCGGTAACGGTATTTACCATCTTTACCGCCATCGCCTTGCGCAACTACTGCAATGTAGTGCAGGGCTGGCTGTACCGGCGTTTGCGGATCGGCTTTGCTCCAGGCCTTTACTTCGCCTTTTAGTTTAGCCAACATTTCGTTTGGCGGCAATTCGCCCAGGATACCCATTTTTTTAGAGTATAGGTTACCGTAATAAGCAACCACGCGCTTAAATGGCAAAATAGCACCCGGGCCCGGAGTCGGCGTATTTTTAACCGGCCACCTGCCGGTAGTATCGCCATGCGCCAAACGTTTCATCAACGAATCATATTGAACCTTATCAACCGGTGGATAGTTATTTTTAGCCGTGGTATCTGATACCGATGGGCCATTATCTTCGGCCTCCTTATTTTTGGCGGCAGCTGTAGTATCGGTTGTTTTTTTGTTGCCATTACTTTGGCCGCAGCTTGAGAAGGCGATGAGCGTAGCCAATGCCAGCACAGGAGTACAAAAGATGTTTTTCATTTATTAAGAGATTGTTTTTAACAAGGTGCAAAATAGCATCTTTTAAAATGCTTATAGGTTAAATTTATCCACAAAAAGGCTATTTGTGTTTATAAAACTTACCAAACACACCTAAGGGTAATTTTATGCCCGAAGTAGCCTGCAGATACAGTTCGCCAATTTCCAGGTTTTCAACCTGTGGGAACGCGCTTTTGATCAGGTTTTCTACAATAACTGCCGAGAAACCAAGCGAGTAGGTGTTCAGGATCAGGAAATGTTCTTCCGGGTCAAGCAGTTGCACTACGTCCTGCATCATCTCGCGGATATGGTCTTCCAGTTTCCATTTTTCGCCGTTGGGGCCGTGGCCGTATGCTGGCGGATCAAGGATGATACCGTTGTATTTTTTACCGCGTTTAAGTTCGCGCTTTACAAATTTCAGGGCATCTTCAACCACCCAGCGAATATCTTTCAGTCCGGATAATTCCTGGTTTTCGTTACCCCAGGTAACCACCTGGCGTATCGAGTCAACGTGCGTAGTATCGGCACCGGCGCCGCGCGCAATCAGCGATGCGCCACCTGTGTAGGCAAACAGGTTAAGCACTTTGGGGTTAGGTGATTTAAATTTTTTAACGTTTGATGAAATGTAATCCCAGTTTACCGCCTGCTCGGGGAAGATACCCACATGCTTGAACGAAGTTAAACCCAGGCGGAATTTGATAGCTGTCTCGGGGTTTTTATACTCGATATGCCATCTGTCAGGCGTAGCCGGACTTTTTTTGATCCACTCGCCTGATGTTGCCGAACGGCCCTTGAATCTGATATGGTACAGGCGCTGCCATTCGCTTTGCGGCATCGCCTTACTCCAAACCGCCTGTGGCTCGGGGCGGATCAGGATCACATCACCAAAACGCTCCAGCTTTTCAAAGTCGCCGCAATCAATCAGTTCGTAGTCTTTCCAGTGGGTGGGCGTAAGTAGTTGGATCATTCTTTTTTGTATCAAGTATTGAGTATCAGGCAGCAAAACTACCAGCATGCAAAATTAACAGAATATTACGTATTTTTAGTGAACCAATTGTAAACCCTGATTTGAAACATTTAAACTATTGCATACGCGTGCTGCTTGTAGCAGTACTATTTTGCCCGATAATAACCCTCGCACAGCGCTTACCAGCTGTGCAACCTACCGGTTTGAAGGCGCCGGCCAACACCAAAGCCGATGGCACAATAGATGAATGGGGGCCAAAGCTGCAAGCCTACAATCGCGCCAACCAGGTGTTTTACACTATAGCTAATGACGACAAGAACCTATACCTGGTTGTGCGCGCCGACCGCCCCGAAATTGTTGCTAAAGTAGCCTTAGGCGGTGTAACGCTGGCCATAAATAAAGAAGGTAAAAAGGACGAAAAGAATACCATGGCGGTTACCTTCCCCGCGCATGATAAGCAGGAGGAGCCTTTTTATATCAACCCTAAAAACATACCGGTTTTAAGTAAAGATACCGCAGAAAATAAACGCCTGATCGATTCCTTCCGTAACGAACTTAATAAAAGAATAGGCCAGAAATTTAAGTTTATTAAAGTTGAAGGCTTTGCAGATATTGAAGATGACGTGCTGTCGCGATACAACAACGAGGGCCTTAAAGCATCCGGATTGATGGATAGTAAGCTTGCCTATAACTACGAACTTGCCATCCCCCTTAAATACTTACCTAAAAGCGCGCAGGAAAGCGGCAAGTTTATGTACAACCTAAAGCTTAACGGTGCCATTTTAAACGGTGCCAAGGTTGAAGTTACCGGCGATGTTATCATGTACTCGGCCAGTAACGGCCAAAGCTATAATGCCGGCAGGGCAACGCCCGATAAGCTGATGATAGCTTTCCCTACTGATTTTTGGGGAGAGTATGTTCTTGTAAAGTAGGAGAGGGTATCAAGTATTTAGTATCAAGTATCAAGATTTTTTTGCCGGGCAGTCTGGCTACTTGATACTAGCTACTCAATACTAAAACCTACAACTTCCCCTTAGCTGCCTGCATAAACTTGCTGGCGAATACGAAGTCGTTAAGTTCCTTGTTATCCGTATGGGCGATGTCTTTATTGCTGCCTTCCCACCATTTCTGGCCCTGGTGTAAAAAGATAATATGATCGCCAATACCCATCACCGAGTTCATATCGTGCGTTACCACAACGGTGGTAATTTTGTATTCTTCGGTGATCTCGTTGATCAGTTCGTCAATCAGGATGGACGTTTTTGGGTCGAGGCCCGAGTTGGGTTCGTCAACAAACAGGTATTTGGGCTCCATGGAAATGGCGCGGGCAATGCCTACACGCTTTTTCATACCACCGGATAATTCGGCCGGGAAGAGTTTGTTTTTTCCCGCCAGGTTTACCCTTTCCAAACAAAAGTTGGCTCGGTCCAGTTTTTCGGCGCGGCTTTGGTCTGTAAACAGGTTTAGTGGAAACATGATGTTTTCCTCAACCGTCATCGAATCGAACAAAGCCGAGTTTTGAAACAGCATACCTATTTCCTTGCGGATGGGTACACGCTCTTCAAAGCTAAGTTCGGTAAAGCTTTGCCCGTCAAAAATTACTTTGCCTTTGGTAGGCTCGTGCAAGCCAACAATACATTTAAGCAATGTGGTTTTGCCTGATCCCGATCCGCCTATAATTAAATGATTTTTACCTGGTTCGAAGGTGGCGCTGATGCCTTTTAGCACCTCGTTTTCGCCGAAGGTTTTAAAAATATCTTTGATCTCGATCATAATAACATACTCGAGATTAAAAGGTCAGCAAATAATACCATGATACAGCTGTAAACTACACCGGTTGTAGCCGATTGGCCTACTTCCAATGCGCCGCCTTCGGTATAAAAACCATTGTAAGCACATATAGAAGTGATAAGGAAACCGTAAACAATCGACTTAACGGCACACACCGTAACAATAACCGGGTTAAAACCATCCTGTAAACCTGTGATGTATTCGGCAGGGGCTATATCCCGTGTAATAACGCAGGCCAGGTAGCCACCGCATAAACCTAGCGCTACAGATACGATTGTAAGCAGCGGTATCATAGAAACGCCGCTGATGATCTTCGGCGCTATTAAATAACCAGGCGCGTTTACACCCATTATTTCCAGGGCATCTATTTGCTCGGTTACCCGCATGGTGCCTATTTGCGAGGCAATGCTTGAACCCACCCGGCCGGCCAATACCAGTGCCGAAATAGTGGGGCTAAACTCTAAAATAGTAGAATCTCGCGAAATACCACCCGCAATACTGCGTGGTACCAACGGGCTTGATAACTGGAAAGCCACCTGTATGGTAGCCACCGCGCCAATAAATACCGAAATAATGGCAATAATGCCTAACGAACCTATGCCGATGGATACCATCTCGCGCATAACCTCGTTCCAATAAACTTTAAACTTTTCGGGCTTACGGAAACTAAGCCTTAATAAAAGTATATATCTGCCTAGGGTGAAAAACATTCGTCGCTATAAAATCAAGGTTAAAAATACATTTTTAGTTTGAGGCAATGATATACTTACCGCTTATTTAACCAAATAGTGGGGGATTTGTTTACGCAGATCAAACCTGTTTTCCTAATCGCCTAAGGTAAATCGTATTGGTATAGTATACTTAACACGAACAGGTCTACCCTTTGCTAGTCCTGGCTGCCATTTTGGGGATAAAGTCATTATTCGTTCAGCTTCTTCCTTTAAAGTTAGAGATGGCCCGTCGATAGCTTTTATATTTGATAAAGAGCCGTCTTTTTCAATAACGAATGTTATAGTAACTTTACCCTGAACTTTATTTCTCTTATCAAGCGTAGGGTAACGAACAGTTCTGGACACGAAGTTAAAAAATCGTTCCACTCCACCCGTAAAACTAGGTTGAACATCAACTTTTATGTAAGCTTCACCAGCTACACGAGTTGTTGTGTCTGCATCGTAATTATACTTCCAGTCATCGCCAAGTATCCCTCCCTTAACCCGGCCTTCTTTTACCAACCAGCTAAAATCGTCATTAAAAATCAACCATTTTCCGTTACCATTATCAGCAACTACATTTCCTGTCGAATCTTTGCACGTTATAAATCGACGTTCAAAAACTTTGTTGTAACGCGTTATCGTATAAATTTTACCGTTGGGATAGTAATCTATTACATCACCTACGATGTCACCTTTATTGAAATTCGTAATGTTTTTTCTTTTCCCGTTTGGAAAATAGCTGATAGCAGAACCTTCAAACTTTAAATCGCCGGCTCTTGATCGTGCAGCGGCAATTAACTTTTGTTTTCCATTTGAATAATACTCGCGAATGGGGAAAATATCTTTGTCCACAGCCGAATCAGGGGGCAATATAAACCTAATATATTCTGCACTATCCCTACTCATTGTAAGGTTACCATCAAATTTTACAAAATTCACTATCGTATCCCGCCTTTGCGCCCGCGCTCCCTGCAAACACATCAACCCCAAAACAAATACTAATAATACTTTCCTCATAAACATAAAGTTAACGTACTTCACTCATCATAAAAGCAAACGGCATGGTCATCCGCGTGCGTACCGGTATACCGTTCACAGTACCCGGTTCCCATCTTGGCGCAATGCCGATAATTTTTAATACTTCCTGGCCCAGTGCGATTGATGGTGCCGAAATGTAGCGCAGGTTTGATAACGAGCCATTCTTTTCCACCACGAAGGTAACCATCACCTTGCCGCCTATGTTATTCTCCATTTCATAATGAGGGTAGCGCACATTGCGGTTAAAGAACTGGTAAAAGGCGCTAACATCAGGGTTAAAGGTTGGCGGTGTATCTGTTAAGCTGTAAACGCGCTCGCCAACGTTATCTGTCGAATCGCGGTTAAAATCAACAGAAATTACGAAAGGCATTTTAACCGGTTTATTTTTGATCATACCCGGTTTCCATGGCCCCATGCCTTTGGCAATGCGCAGGGCTTCGGTTTCCATTTCGGGCGATGCGCTGCGTAGCGGGGTGAAATTGCTTAGCGTGCCATCTTTTTCTATAATAAAACCTATATAAGCGGGCTCAATATCTCCATTGTTTTTATCTGTCGGGCGATATTGTATACTTTTTTGCAGATACTCGTTTAGGGCACCCATGCCGCCAACATAGGATGGTTGAACCTCGAGCGATTTACCCACCCGGGCTTTTTCCAGGAATTTGGTATCCTGCGGCAGGTCTTGGAATTTTTGAGCTTGTGCCTTATAAATAAACAGGCACGACAGTATAAAAACAGATAAGGCTTTGCGCATAGGTTGCTAAATAAATCGAAAGATAAAACCAATTTTTTAATATGCCAATAATATTCCCCCGAAACAAAATACTTTTTCACCGACTATTAAGCCCCGTTCCCCGATTATTATAGCACGGGTGTAGCATTTATATCTACTTTAGTACTATGAAAAACGCGTTAATAACCGGTGCAACTAAAGGAATGGGAAGGGCCATTGCCATTGCTTTAGCAAAACAAGGCGTAAACATAGCCATCAACTCGCGCAAGGCTGATGAGCTTGATGCCTTTACAACCGAGCTGTTGCAAATTAACCCGGCCATAAAAGTGTTTACCGCCGTAGCCGATGGCAGCAATAAAAAACAACTGCTGCAATTTGCTACCGATGCTAAACAGGCACTGGGCGATGTGCAAATACTGGTTAACAACCTGGGTACTTATGCCTACTCCAGCATATTGGATGATAGCGATGAGTTATTTGAACAAATGATAAATACCAACCTGATGCCCGCTTATGAGCTTTACCGTTTCTTCGGCAAAAGCATGAAAGCCAATGGCGAGGGCCACATATTTAACATATGCTCGATAGCCGCTAAAGACCCGATTGCCGAAGCCGGCATGTACACGGTAACAAAAGCCGCGCTGCTAAGTCTTAACCACGTAATGCGGTTAGAGATGCAGCCACACGGTGTAAAGGTTACCGCAGTTATACCGGGTTCAACCTTAACCACTTCATGGGATGGCCAGGATGTTGACAAAAACAGAATGGTTTTACCTGAGGATATAGCTTCGGCAATTGTAACTGTTTACCAAATGAGTGCCGGTGCTAACGTTGACGAAATAATTATTAAACCAGCCTACGGGCAATTGTAAAACAATCAAACTAAACTTAACTAAAATGGAAAAGAAATTATATAGAGACGAACAAAACGGTAAAGTAGCCGGCGTGTGCGCCGGTTTAGCCGAATACTTAAATGTTGACGTAACCGTAATACGTGTAATATTTGTAGTTGCCCTGTTAATGAAAGGTGTAGGCTTTGTGCCTTACCTGGTAATGTGGATAGTGTTACCTAAAAAGAACCCGTTCATGCAACCGAACATACACGTTGATTATACTGTGCCTCCGGTAAGCAACCCATTTGCCAGCGGTCCGCAAAATGCAGCTAACCCTTTTACAGCTACCGGTGCACCGTTTGCCATGCCGCCTAAAAAGAAATCAAGCGCGGGCTTAATTGTAGGTATTGGCCTGGTGCTATTTGGCTCATACTTTTTGCTGGATAATTTTGATATCCTGCCGGATCTTGACCTGGAACGACTTTGGCCTATTGCGTTGATAATTTTAGGCGCCAGCGTAGTACTATCAGGTAAAAAACAACCATGGGACAAAGCCGACTGGCATAAAACTGAACCCAAAGAAGAGCAAATTTTCACCGAAGAAAAACCGGCCGACGATAATAACCCAACCGTTTAACAAAAAACCATAGTCGATAGACCATGGTCTATCGACTAAAATATCACAACATAAATATAAAGATCATGAAAAGTAATAAATTAATCCCCGGCGTAACCCTGATATTGATAGGCGCCGTTATATTATTAAGCAATTACGATGTTGTAAATGTACATTGGGGTAACTTTTTTCACCTATGGCCATTGTTTATTGTAATAGCAGGTATCAACCTCATATTTGCCAACAACAAAGCTACCTGGGCAACTGCCTTAAAATTGAGTGTTATTATTATAGGTTTTGGCCTGGTTGTGTTTGGTGATTTTGGCGGAAGGCATAACCGTTGGAGTGATAATTTAGCCTTCGAGTTTGATGACGATGACGACCACGATGGTGATTACAAGGTACATGCCAGCAAATCATTTACCGAAGCTTATAATGATAGCATCAAAGTAGCTCATTTAAATATCAGCGGTGGCGGTACTGTTTATCGTTTAAGCGATACTACAGCTCAATTGTTTACCGCCGAAGCCAACACGTTTGGTAACAACTTTAACAACTACCTAACCCGTGTAAATACCGATTCGCTTACCGTGCTTAGTTATAAAATGAAAAACAATAACAACGGTAAATTTAAATGGCATGGCCGTGGCAACAAATCAAACATAGTTACTTTTAAATTAAACACTAACCCGGTTTGGGATATCAAAATAGAAACCGGTGCATCAAAAGTTGATTTTGACCTAAGCAAATTCAAAGTAAAATCACTCGACCTGGAAGGTGGTGCCGCGTCAATGGATGTAAAATTGGGTGAGCCGCTGCAAACTACCAGTGTTGAGGTATCAACAGGTGCTTCAGAGGTGGTAATAAGCGTACCTAAAGCAGCCGCAGTGCATATCAGTAAAAATACAGGCTTGTCATCATCAGATTTTGATGGCTTTAACAAAACAACTGATAATAACTATGAAACCACAGGTTTTGCTACCGCGAAAAACAAGCTGTACATTAAAATTAACGGTGGAGTGTCAGACTTTAAAGTGAAAAGATATTAATTTAAAACCTGGCTATTGGTGTTTAAAACATAAGTTTTAGCCAGGTTATCATACCAGTTTTGTTTATGCTCACTAATCAGCATACTTAAAAAAGGTATCCATATAGTAATCGATAATACCACACCTACGTTGCGCATTAATGATGTTAGCAGCGTAGGTTTTTTTCCGTCAATATCAACCACCAGCAGTTTAAAGGCCCGTTTACCCAGGGTGCCTTTAGATGATAAAGATTCGCAGATAGTTTTATAGGCCAGAAATATACCCAGGAAGCTGACGTATAAAGTTAGTATGCCCGGCGGAAGCGGATCGCCAAATTTATAATCGGCCGGGATACTGATCAGGCCCATACCTACTTCCACCCGCTCAATGATGATATACAGCGGAAAGTAATCTATCAAAAAGGCAAGAACACGGCGCCCAAAGCTTGCCAGGTTGTCGCCCGTAGGGAAATAAATACCGCGCGACTCAAAATAAGCATAAAACTCGGGAATTTCCGACGCCAGCTGCCACTCGCCCGTAGCCGATGTTGCTACCAGTGTGTGCACATCAAGCCCTTGGCGTATCAACGCGTTAACTGTAAACGGTCCTGTTCGTTCTTCGCCTTCCTGTAAATAATATTCCTTGTTCATTACTGCGTATAAAATGCGGGCGAAAGGTAGAGATTTACCGGCAAAAAAATCAAAAGGATATTAATTAACAACGGATTTTTTAATGGCAACGCTAAAATAGCCGATAATTAAATAGACGGGCGCATCGTTATAATCCTTAAATTTGCACCCGAAAATAGATTGTTGCATGAGTGTTCCTGCTATAAAAACTTTACCCGGTGATTATTGTAATTCTTTAACCGAATATTCGCGCTTTATTACACGCGAAGTGCACATTGGCGATCTGGCCATGGGCGGCAATAATCCCATCCGCATACAAAGCATGACCACTACCGATACCATGGACACCCTTGGTACTGTGGAGCAATCTATACGTATGATAGAAGCCGGTTGCGAACTGGTGCGCATTACGGCCCCCAGCATTAAAGAAGCGCAAAACCTGGCCGAAATAAAAAAACAGATCCGCCAGCGCGGCTATAACACCCCGCTGGTTGCCGATATACATTTTACCCCCAACGCTGCCGAAGTAGCCGCCCGCATTGTTGAAAAAGTGCGCGTAAACCCCGGCAACTACGCAGATAAAAAGAAATTTGATCAGCTAGATTACACAGATAGCGAATACCAAGGCGAACTTGATCGTATTTTCCAAAAATTTACCCCGCTTGTTAATGTATGTAAGGAGTATGGCACAGCTATGCGTATCGGCACCAACCACGGTTCGTTAAGCGATAGGATCATGAGCCGTTATGGCGATACCCCGCAGGGTATGGTGGAATCGGCGATGGAATTTATGCGGATGTGCGAAGCGCTGAATTATTATAACCTGGTTATCTCCATGAAATCAAGTAACCCGCAGGTAATGGTGCAAGCCTACCGCCTGCTGGTAAAAACGATGGTTGCCGAAGGTATGAATTATCCGCTGCACCTGGGCGTAACCGAAGCTGGCGACGGTGAGGATGGTCGTATCAAATCAGCCGTAGGTATTGGTACTTTACTGGAAGATGGCCTGGGCGATACCGTACGCGTATCGCTAACTGAAGAACCCGAAGCCGAGGCGCCGGTGGCGATTGCCTTGGTGAACCGTTATTCGAGTCGGAAGTCTGAAGTCGAAAGTCTGAAGTCGGGTAAAGTGACTTTAGACTCAGAACTTAAGACTCAAGACTCACAACACAATCCCTTCGATTACAAAAAACGCCATACTTACGAGGCCAACGCCTTCATTGGTGGCCACATGGTGCCGCGTGTAGTGGCCGATATTTCAAAAGCTAATCTAAAAGATCCGTCGATATTAAACGATGTGGGTTACTTGTACTCGCCGCTGTTGGACAAATACAACATGGCTGAGCAATCGGTTGATTTTGTTTATCTGGCGGATGAATTACCATCGTTCACCCTGCCGGGAAACTTAAAGCAGTTGTATAACTATGCCACCTGGAAAAATCTGGCGGATAAAATGCTTTGCCACCCGGTGTTTACTTTGCAGGAGTTTATTGGCGATGTTGATCGCTCATCAGCGCTAAACCTTGTAAAACTAAAGCCTGCTGATATCGACAGCGACGAGTTTGGTTCCTTACCTTTTGATACTTCGCTGGTGTTTGTGTTAGAAACTGATGCCTTACATGGCATGGCCGATCAGCGCGCTTTCTTCTTCAAAATGGAGGAATTAGGATTGGAGATTCCTATCATCATCAAGCGTACTTACAACTTCCCGACTCAAGACTCAGAACTCAACACTCAAAATTTACAACTCTACGCCGCAACAGACCTCGGCGCCTTGCTTGTCGATGGTTTCGGCGACGGTATCTGGATAGACGCGCCGGAGGTTGATACAAAAATCATTACCTCAACCGCCTTTGGTATTTTGCAGGCTACCCGCTCGCGTATATCAAAAACCGAATACATATCATGCCCAAGCTGCGGCCGAACGCTGTTCGACCTCATGGTTACCACGCAAATGATCCGCAGCCGTACCAGTCACCTTAAAGGGCTGAAAATTGGCATCATGGGCTGCATCGTAAACGGCCCCGGCGAAATGGCCGATGCCGACTATGGTTACGTAGGCTCGGGTACGGATAAGATTACCCTGTATCGCGGTAAGGAAGCGGTGAAGAAAAATATTACTTCGGCAAACGCCTTGGATGAGTTGATCGGGATCATTCGTGAGGATGGTAACTGGATAGAGCCGGTAGAGGCTTAATCCTTACGCCCTTTAAAATTTATAGGTAGCACATACTCGCGTGATATTTTTTCGCCGTTAAAAGTGGCGGGTATCCAATTGGGCAATATGCTTACCAGGCGCATGGCTTCCCGGTTGCTGGCACCGTCAAGCCCCCTGGTAATTTGTGGTTCTATTAAGCGACCCGTCGCGTCGATGGTGAAACTTACTATTACTTTGCCTTTAGTGCCCTGGTTACGTATGTTTTTTTTGATGAAGTTATTCAATGCTACCTTACCACCTGGTATGCTTGGTTCACTGGCAACGCAAATAACCTCGCCTAATAATAATTGTGATTTATCGTTTGCTTTATTGATTGCCGTAGCCGCAGGTTTAATTTGAGCTTTGGCTTTGGTGCTTAGCGATCCTAGTCCTATAAGCACCAAAGCTGCCGATACCCATTTTTTCCAGCCAGATACTTTGATGGCTTGCGGGGCCATCTGTTTGATGGAAAATCTGCCGCAAACATGATTATTATTCTCCGCCAGTATTAACAAAAATTCCTTTTGTTTGGCATTGGTAAAGTCGTACACTTTTTTGCTGCAGCTATTACAGTGCCTGCCGGTGCCTGCGTCGGCCATATCATTCCAGTTTTTATTACACGAAAACTTTAACGAAACATTGCTTATAGGTTTGTTCATGGTCTTGCTTTTTTATACAAGATGCAGGTATCTGTAAAATTCCATAAACAAAATAAATTCAAAAGCTCAGGAATCGAAAGTCCCGGCTCAACTCTTAAACTTCCGCCACCACCCCGAATTATAAGCACCTTCAACTTCAGTAGGTTTACCCGGTTCCGGTACAAAAAGCTCCAGGCCCTTTTCTATAGCAAATTTTTCCAACAACTCAATCGGCTCAAACCAATCGTGCAGGGCCAGGTTAAAGGTGCCCCAGTGTATGGGCATCATCAGCTTACCTTTAAGAGCCAGGTGGGCGTTGCTGGCATTATCAGGGCCCATATGTATATCAGGCCAGTTTTTGCCGTAGGCGCCTATCTCCAACATCGTTAAATCAAACGGACCGTAGGCATCACCTATCTCCTTAAATTGCGGATGCCAACCCGAATCAGCACCAAAATAAATATTATGGCTTTTGCCTTTAATCACAAATGACGACCACAATGTTTCGTTGCGACCTACAATGCCCCGACCGGAAAAATGGCGGGCCGGTAAGGCGGTAATTACGCAATCATGATCTATCATCACGTTATCGCCCCAATCCATTTCGGTAATAAAATTTTTTTCAATCCCCCATTTGGCCAGATATTGCCCAACCCCCAGCGAACAGAAAAACGGGATGTTACTACCCGCGAAAAACTCAATCGTCGCCTTGTCCAAATGATCATAATGATCATGCGAGCAAATTACCGCGTCCAGTTTAGGCAAGTCTTTCAATGCCAAAGGCGGATTAAAAAAACGTTTAGGACCCATCAATTGCGTAAACGACACGCGCTGGCTCCAAACCGGATCGGTCAATATCGTACGGCCATCTATCTCTATTAATAAACTCGAGTGACCTATCAGCGTAACTCTTAAACCACTTGCCGGTGGGGTTTGATATATTGAGGCATCAGTATGAAAAGGGCCTAACCGTTTTTTAGGAACAGTTTCGTTCTTGTTATTCCAGTACTCACGTATAATGGGTATCATCTTAGCGAAACCCGCCTCATCAGTAGGGATGGTATTTAAAAATTTATTGCCTTTTTTTATCGATCCGCTTAAGCTCATGTAATAGTAGATGTGTGTTATATTGATATACACAGCAACGTTTAAATTGTGCTGTATTAAATTTTATTCATTTAAAAAGTCAACCGTCTGTTTGCAAAATTGCTGCAAGCCATCGGGTAGGGTAGCGCCGGGGTAAGGGTGCAGGCCGCCAAAAGTATGATCGCCGCCCGCAACTTCAATAAAACGAGCATCGGGCTGTGCTCTGGCCAGTTCGCGGGCGTGGCTAATGTTTACGGTTTTGTCATCATCGCCGTGTATCAACAGCCAGGGCTGGATAATTTTAGCGGCCTGGGTAACAATATCCAGTCGCGCGCGGTTGCGTTCCAAATCATCAAGCAAAGTGCTTTTTATAGGCATTTGCTGGTGCGTGCGACTGTTATACATGTATAAAATGCCTTGCAGCTTCCATTGTTCTTCGGCTTGTTTGGGCCACAGGTTCCTGAAATTGGCTACCGCGCCTAGCGTTACCAGTTTTTTCACCCGCTTGTCTTCGGCTGTTTTAATAATGCTGATGCCGCCACCCATACTATGGCCAATCAAATAAACCAATGGGGCACGCGATATGGCCGAACCATTGCAGGCAAAATCAATAACCGTATTCAGATCTTCCAGCTCAATGCTGAAGGTATTATCGGCAAAAGCTATCAGGTCAACAAAATCAACTGGATGATCAGGCGTGGTGCCGTTATGCGAAAAATTAAACTTCAGGAAACGGAACCCTTCCTTCACAAAAGCCTCGGCCAACAGGTTATGTGTGCCCCAGTCTTTAAACCCTTTAAAGCCGTGGGCGAAGATGATAAGCGGCGCGTTTTTATTGTTCGCGTCATAAGTCAGGTCGGCCAGCATAGGGCGGGCCTTAGCGCCGGGAAGTGTGAAGTGGTCTTTTTTTATCATTGAGTATTTCAATAATACCATAATGACGATCGTGAAGCAAATTTATTGGATGATTTTGCAAATTTAACCCCTCCCGACCTCCCCAAAAGAGAGGAGGCATGGTTGAAAAGCATTTCATGTTATAAGGTTTTACCCGCTAAACCTCCTCTCCTTTGGGGAGGCCGGGAGCGGTATGCCACCAAGCCCACCCCACCAACACCGGCTGCAACAACAATCTCGCCCAGGCAACCAAAGGCGTAACGGTAAACGTATTGAGCTTAAAAGGCGCATCAATAATCATTTGAATATGCACGGGTAAAAACGCTATCAGCATTAAACACAAGCCATAAACCGCCGTTTTGCGGGTTGTTTTAAAGATCAGCATCAGTCCAAATAAAATTTCAAATGCGCCCGAAACGTAATTGATAAGTATCGGGAACGGAATATAATGCGGAATGATGCGGATGTAGCCGTTTGGGTTTACAAAATGGTTTATACCCGCCGCGATATAGCCAATTGTCAATATCAGCAGGCTTATGTTTTTAGCTTTTTTCATTATTTTATCTGGGTTTTGTGTTGATATACAGTTGTTTAAGTAATGTAATTTCATTTATTTAAAAACATTCTAAATACCGCTGTATGACAAAGGCTTGACATTGATTGTGCTTAAGGATGTTATTTTTGTTGGGTTAAAATTTAAAACTGCTTTGAAGTATTTAAAGGTAATAGCTTTTACGCATAAACAGATTGAGCTGAAGGAGTTGGGTAAGTT
Source organism: Mucilaginibacter sp. A3364 (assembly GCF_059690715.1). Classification (NCBI taxonomy): domain Bacteria; kingdom Pseudomonadati; phylum Bacteroidota; class Sphingobacteriia; order Sphingobacteriales; family Sphingobacteriaceae; genus Mucilaginibacter; species Mucilaginibacter sp. A3364. The sequence goes on along the minus strand of NZ_JCAWED010000003.1, from coordinate 126,970 downwards.
GGTTATCTGTCAGGAAAATCTGTCCGATAAACTGCATGCAGTTAAAGCCGCGTTTGGTATTACCGAAATGTTTTACCTGGCAACCTGTAACCGTGTGGAGTTTGTAATGCTTACACCGCAGGAGGTTGACAAAACCTTTGCCAAAAAGTTCATCGAAGCTTTAAATTCGGGCATGTGCCCGCACCATATGGATACCTTTATAGATGCAGCCTGCATTTATGAAGACCAGGAAGCGCTGAATCACCTGTTGCGCACTTCGTGCTCGCTGGAGAGTTTGGTCGTCGGCGAAAAGGAAATTCTGGCCCAGTTGCGCAAAGCCTATGAAGATTGCCGCGAGGCAGGCCTGACCGGAGACGGGATGCGAATGTTTATGAACTGTGTCGTCAAAACCGCTAAAGAAGTTTACACACACACCGCCATCTCTAAAAATCCCATCTCGGTAGTATCACTGGCCTACCGGAAGCTTAAAGACCTTAAGCTATGTACCAATGCCCGCATCCTGTTAATAGGCGCCGGCGAAACCAACCAAAACATTTCAAAATACCTGCAAAAGCATAAGTTCTCTAACTTCGCTGTGTTTAACCGCACACTGTCAAAAGCCGAAAAACTGGCCCGCGACCTTAACGGCGAAGCTTTTACTTTAGATGCTTTGGCAAGCTATAATAAAGGGTTTGATGTTATCATCACCTGCACATCGGCAGTTGAGCCCATCATCACTCCCGAAATTTATACCACACTACTGAACGGCGAAACCAACAAAAAAACTATTGTTGATTTAGCTATACCTAATGATACCGCTCCCGAAGTATTGGAGCAATTCCCGGTACACTTTATCGAGGTGTACTCACTTAACGAGGTAGCCAAACGCAACCTGCAGGAGCGCTACCAGGAGCTTACCCATGCCGAAGCGATCATCGATCGTAACATGGAAGAGTTTATCCACCTGTTAAAACAACGCCGCGTTGAACTGGCCATGCGCCAGGTGCCCGAAAAGATCAAAGAGATCCGTAACACCGCCATCAACTCCGTTTTTGCCGACGAGCTTTTAGCTATGGATGAGCAATCGCGCGAAACCCTGGAGAAAGTGATCAATTACATGGAGAAAAAGTACATCAGCGTACCCATGATCATGGCGAAGGATATCTTGATCAACAATAATTAATTTTATTGCTCGGATTACATTCACGCTACACGTGGAATAGATAGCATAAAAAAGGCCCCTTTGTAAAGGAGCCTTTCTTTTTACCTGTATTATTTACTGTTTACTAAACGTATATATAATATAAGCCGTTTTAGCACCCACCGCGATAGGGGATTTTAACGTCATCGAACTTCCGTCCACCTGCGCTACATAAAGCTGGTAGCCTTCGGCTATATTTTTAGCTTTCTCGCCTTCGTATATTTTCTTAAACTGAAACATCGGGTTGCTTTTATCCTGGTCGTTATAACTCCAGAAGATGGTCTGTGATGTTCCGCTGGCTAAGGTGTACGAGCCATTGCCGCTGCCGGTTAATTTCCATACACTGTTTACAAAAGCTTGTGGCGGTGCCTGGTTAAAAACATCCTGCACGGCGCTGGCAACAATGCCATCATAACTAACATTAGTTAACGTCCAGGTGCCATTAATACGGCCATTTGAAGCGCCAACCAAGGCTTTCCCTGTTGAACAGGCTTGTAAAATAACTGCTAGGGCTAAAACCGTAAAGGTAAATTGTAATATCTTTTTCATGACTTTGTTGTGTGTTATACGAGGAAACTACACAAATCCTGCCAATAATGTTTTCTCTCAATAAAAAATAATTACTCGGTAAAAATTGCTCAAACCATCCGCTCATCTACACATTACCATATCTGCACATCAAACATTCGTCACTCAATTTTCATATCATTAATTAAAAGTGCAATCATCTGTATAAAAAATTAAATTTGCAGGTGCAAACGAACACCCACTTGGAAAGAACACTCATCATAGGAACCCGTGGCAGCGAACTGGCGCTGTGGCAAGCTAATTTTGTGAAGGATAGCCTGGCAGCAGCCGGCATTACCGCCGAGCTTAAAATTATCAAAACGCAAGGCGACCGCATCCTCAATTTAAGTTTTGACAAACTGGAAGGCAAAGGCTTTTTTACCAAGGAATTGGAAGAAGAGTTATTAGCCGGCACTATTGACCTGGCTGTTCACTCGCACAAAGACCTGCCTACCGAGAACCCGCCGGGATTGATCATTGCCGCGGTGTCTGAACGTGAGGACCCATCTGAGTTGTTATTGATCTTAAAAGATTGTGTAGACGTTAAGCAAAAGCTTTCGGTTAAATATGGTGCCATTGTGGGTACTTCATCAAACCGTCGTAAAGCGCAATTGCTGGCCTACCGCCCCGATCTGGAAATTGAAGATCTGCGCGGCAACGTACCAACCCGCATAGGCAAACTGCGCGATGAAGCATATGATGCCATTATGTTGGCCAAAGCCGGTGTGCACCGTTTGGGTATTGACCTGAGCGAATTTCACGTAGAAGAACTGACACCAAATGAACTGATCCCGGCCCCTGCACAAGGAGCCTTAGCCATACAGATCCGCGAAAGCGATACTGAACTGTTCCAGGCATTACAGGTATTACACCATCCTGATGTTGCCGAAGAATTAGCGGTTGAGCGTACCGTGCTTAAACTATTCGGCGGCGGTTGCCATTTGCCTTTAGGCGTTTATTGCCGCAAGGAAGATGATGCTTACCAGGTATTCGCTTCGAAAGCCGATGAGGGCGACCAGTTTCCCGACAGGTTATTTTTAGAGGCGCCAACTACAGAAGGTTTGTCTGAAAAAGTGGTAAGTTATTTCCAAAAGGACAGAAAACTACCGGGCAGCGTATTCATCTCGCGCGAGGTATCTGAGCAAAGCTATTTCCGCAGAGCGTTAGAAAAACATAATATAAACATTGACGGCCGCTCGTTGATCCGTACCGTGCCGGTTATTAATAAGCTTGATTCATATATATTAAAATATGTGGATTGGATCTTTTTCTCGAGCAAAAACGCTGTTGAATATTTTTTCAAACTTGAACCGCTATTGCCTAAAGATGTAAAATTTGGTGTAATGGGTGCCGGATCTGAAGAGATGCTGCGTCGTAAAGGTTACTTTGCCAATTTTACCGGCTTGGGAGTTGAACCGTCGGAAGTTGCCGAAGAGTTTGCTAAACTGGCCAATGGCACACAGGTGCTTTTCCCGCGCGCGGAAGATTCTTTAAGAAGCATACAAAAAGGCTTATCGGCCGATACCAAGATCATCGACCTATCGATATACGAAACCGTTTTGGAAGAGAACGTAGAAGGCTCGGGTGCGGATGTATTGGTGTTTACCAGCCCATCAAACGTGGATGCCTATTTTGCTGATAATTTAATGGACCCCTATCAAAAGGTGATCGCTATTGGCAGATCAACCGGCAAAAAATTTGATGAGATGGGCGTAAAATATACCCTGCCTTTTAGCCCCGACGAAGTTGGTTTGGCTGAGGCGGTGTTTGGATTGTAAAGTCCATAGTCGATGGTCGATAGTCCATAGACTTTAAAACAGAATAAACCACCATGGACTATCGACCATGGTCCATGGACTGAGTTATGCTACAACGACCACGAAGAAACCGAAAAAGTGAAGTTATACGCCAAATGGTGCAGGAAACGCATGTTAGCGCGGCTAACCTGATATTTCCGCTATTTATAGTGGATGGCGTTAACCAAAAAACCGAGGTTGCATCAATGCCCGGCATTTTCAGGTATTCTATTGATAATTTACTGCGCGAGGTTGAAAGCTGTATGAAGCTGGGTTTAAAGGCGTTTGACCTGTTCCCAAACATCAGCGAAGAACTAAAGGATAAATACGCTACCGAAAGCTACCGCGACGAAAGCCTTTACCTTCGTGCTATACGCGAGGTGAAAAAGAACTTCCCGGAGGCTTGCGTTATCACCGACGTGGCCATGGACCCATACAGCAGTGATGGCCATGACGGTATTGTTGAAAATGGCGAGATATTGAATGACGAAACGCTGGAGGTTTTAGGCAAAATGGCAATTGCCCACGCGCAATGCGGTGCAGATATCATCGCGCCAAGTGATATGATGGATGGCCGTGTAGGTTATATCCGCGAAACTTTGGATGATGCCGGTTTTAAGCACGTATCGATCATGTCGTACTCGGCTAAGTATGCCAGCGCGTTTTATGGTCCGTTTAGGGATGCTTTGAATTCGGCACCTAAGTTTGGCGATAAAAAGACTTACCAGATGAATCCGGCTAACCAGCGTGAGGCGTTGATTGAATCGCGCCTTGACGAGGCCGAAGGTGCCGACTTTTTAATGGTAAAACCGGCACTGGCTTACCTGGATGTAATAAAATTAATAAAAGACGATACCGAACTACCTGTAGCAGCTTACAACGTAAGCGGCGAATACGCCATGCTAAAAGCCGCCGTACAAAAAGGCTGGCTAAACGAGCAGCGCGCCGTTACCGAAGTATTGACCAGCATCCGCAGAGCGGGCGCAACGGCGATATTGACGTACCATGCTAAGGAAGTGTTGGAGAATGGGTGGCTGTAGAAGCCAGTCTATAGTCGATGGTCGATCCATCACTGTGTGAATGAAATATTAAATGATAAAAACTATGGACTATCGACTATGGTCCATCGACTAAAAATATGTTAGACTCGATAAAAAAAATGTTTTCAAGTGATGATGAGCTGCCGTTGAATACCACGGGCAAACCAGACATCAGTAGAGAGAAATCGGCGGAGTTGTATGCTAAGGCAAAAACGTTTTTTCCGGGTGGGGTAAATTCGCCGGTTAGGGCTTTTAAATCTGTTTATGGTACGCCGCTGTTTATTAAAAAAGGTGACGGAAGCCACATTTGGGATGCTGATGATAACGAGTTTATCGACTACTGCGGCTCATGGGGACCGCTGATCTTGGGCCATAATAACGCCAAGGTACGTGAAAAAGTTATCGAGGTAATGCAAAACGGTATGTCCTTTGGCGCACCTACTGCTTTGGAGAACGAACTGGCCGAACTTATCCTCAAAAATAACAAGTACATACAAAAACTGCGCTTTGTAAGTTCGGGAACTGAGGCTGTAATGTCGGCCATTAGGTTGGCTCGTGGCTATACCAAGCGTGATAAAATATTAAAGTTTGAGGGATGCTACCATGGTCACTCAGATTCATTGCTGGTTAAGGCAGGCTCGGGTTTGGTTACTTTTGGCGAGACTTCTTCGGCAGGTGTGCCTAAAACTTTTGCTGATGAAACCATCGTTATCGGGTTGAATGATATCGACGCTTTGAAAAAGGCGTTTGAGGATTTTAAAGACCAGATAGCCGCGGTAATTATCGAGCCTATCCCGGCTAACAATGGTTTGTTGTTGCAAACTAAAGAGTACTTGCAATCGCTATGCGAAATATGTACAGCTAACGGCACTTTGTTGATTTTTGATGAGGTGATCTCAGGTTTCCGTGTAGGATTTGAAGGCGCGGCCGGATACTACCAGATCCAACCGGACATCATCACCTACGGTAAAATTATCGGTGGTGGTTTACCGGTGGGGATGTACGGTGCTTCGGCCGAGATCATGGGGCATATATCACCAGATGGTGGAGTTTATCAGGCCGGCACCTTATCAGGCAATCCGGTAGCTATGGCAGCCGGTATAGCGCAGCTGAGCGAATTAGCGCGTAGCGGTTTCTACAAGGATCTGAATAATAAAACTACCGAGTTTGTTGATGCTATTCAACGCTTCGCGACAGCAAGAAGTTATAAATTTAAGGTGTTTAGCGTTGGCTCTATATTTTGGTTCGCGTTTACAGATCAGGCTGCTATCAGCAAAGCTGATGATATTGACCCGGCTAGCATGGAGAAATTTAAGATTATGCACCGCGAATTGTTGAACAGGGGCATTTATTTTGGTCCTTCAGGGTACGAGGTTGGCTTCATATCAGCGGCCCATACCAAGATAGATTTGGAGAAAACAAAAAGAGCTATATTTGATAGTTTGGATCTGGTGTTTAAAAAATAAATATGAAACGCACATTAGTAATTTTTTACGCACTAATAATTTACGCCGCCGCGCAGCTTGTATGGTGGGGTTATAAGCTGGTAACTTTGCAGCCCGAGCGTGTAAACATGGTGTGTAGCGAGGGTTCGATGTTTGTTATTGTGCTGGGCTTTGGTGTGTATTATATGCATCGCTCTATTAACAAGCAGCAGCAGTTGCAGGAGCAGAAAAAGAACTTCCTGCTATCTGTAACGCATGAGCTGAAATCGCCTTTGGCATCAATTAAATTGTTACTGCAAACCATCCAAAAGCGCGATCTGACCAAAACGCAGATCAATGATTTTATAGGTAAATCGTTAATGGATATTGAACGTTTGGATGATATGGTTGAGAATATGTTACTGGCCTCGAAAATTGAGAACCGCTCGTATTCGTTTCCTAAAGCCAGCTTTAACTTATCGGTTTTGGTTGATGGTATTGTTAATCGTTTGCAGATCAATAAATGCGACGGTATGCGCAAAATTATTAATGCCGAAATTGAATCGAAGATTGAGATTACCGGCGATAAGTTTGCGTTAACATCGGTTGTAAACAATTTGATAGAGAATGCGGTTAAGTATTCCGGTCCGTGCGAAACGGTAGATGTGAAACTGTTTACCAAGGACGGAAAGGTTTACCTACAGGTGGCCGATCATGGCATTGGCATCCCAGACGAGGAAAAACCTCGTATTTTTGAAAGATTTTACCGGGTAGGTAGTGAGGAAACCCGCAATACCAAAGGCACCGGCCTTGGTTTATACATTGTTAAACAAGTGTTGGATAAGCACGAAGCTACCATCAGGGTCAAAGACAATCGCCCGGCGGGAAGCGTATTTGAGGTTGTTTTTTAATATTAATTAAATTATGCCAAGCAGAAAAAGAATTTTATTGGCCGAAGATGAAGAGCATCTTTTAGAAGCCATCAAACTTAACCTTGAGCTGGAAGGTTACAAAGTATCAACCGCTAACAATGGTAAAAAAGCGCTGCAGTTATTTAAAGAGGAGCGTTTTAACCTGGTAATACTGGATGTGATGATGCCCGAAATTGACGGCTTTGTAGTTGCCGAAACTATCCGTTTAGAAAACTCGGAAGTGCCTATCATGTTCCTTACCGCCAAAAATACCAACGAGGATAAAATTGCCGGTTTAAAGAAAGGTGCGGATGATTACCTGACTAAGCCTTTTAACCTGGAAGAGCTTATTTTACGTGTAAACAACCTGGTAAAACGCAGCTTAAAAGGCGACGACCTGAAAGAGTTTAACAGCTATAAAATAGGTGATAAAACCATCCACTTTAACTCGTTTGAGTTGGTTAATGGCGATGGCAGCATCACCCCGCTAACAAAAAAAGAAACGATGTTATTAAAGCTGCTGATAGAACGCAGAAATGAGGCCGTATCGCGCGAGCAAATATTAGAAACCGTGTGGAACTATGACGTGTACCCGTCAACCCGTACCATCGATAACTTTATCCTTACTTTCCGCAAGTATTTTGAACCGGATCCGAAAAACCCGGTTTACTTTCACTCTATCCGCGGCGTGGGCTATAAATTTACCGATCAGCACTAATTAATGTTTACAAACTGGGCACGTGTAATTGTTATAGGCGCTTTTTTGCTGATCATGCCGTTTGCTATGCAGTACAAGGTGTATGAAGTTATACCTTTTATACTGCTGTTTATAGGCCTGATCATCTGGGGGTATTTTAAAGAAGGTACCATTATACTGGCGGCCAAAGCTTTTCACGTAAAAGATTACAATAAAGCCGAAAGCCTGCTTAAACAAGTGCCAAAGCCCGAGTGGCTAAGCAAAAAGCGCAGGGGCTTTTACGAGTTTATAATGGGCGGGATTTACCTGCAAAGGCAAAATTACCCCGAAGCAGAAAAGCATTATGAAACTGCGGCTCTGTATCCGCTACGCTCCATTAATGATCACGTGGCGGCACTAGTGCATGTGGCCAACATCAGCATACGCAATAGCAATTTTGAAAAGGCCAAGGCGTATTTAGCTATGGCCGATAAACACGAAGAAAAAACATCAGCCAAAATGAAAGACGTAGTAAGACGTTTGCATTTGGAGCTGGATAAAAAATAAAACAAAAGAGGGGTGTCACCCTGAGCTCGGTCGAAGGGTGAGCGCAGAGGCCTTTGCCTGCATGCTTCGAGGGAGCTCAACATGAAACCCAATTTAATAATACCCGGAGACGCAAAATATTGCGTCTCTACAATGACATTATGAGAGATTCATTATTTATAAAAGCCGCATTTTCTGAAAAAACCGAACGCCCACCTGTATGGATGATGCGCCAGGCCGGCCGTTTTATGCCACAGTACTGGGAAATTAAAAACAAGTACTCGTTTTTAGAAATGTGCAAAACGCCGGAGATAGCGGCAGATGTGACCATGTTACCGGTTGACTTGCTGGATATTGACGCGGCTATCCTGTTTTCGGATATATTGGTTACAGGCGAAGCCATGGGCGGCGATCTGAGCTTTACGCAAGGTGTTGGTCCTAAGTTTGCTAATCCGGTGCGTACGCAAAAAGACATTGACAACCTGAGCACCGATTGCATTGGCGAACTGCAATATGTGGCCGATGCGATAAAGGTTATTCAGCAACGTTTGAATGGTCGTATCCCGCTGATCGGTTTCGCAGGTGCGCCTTTTACGGTAATGAGCTATTTGGTTGAAGGCGGATCATCAAAAGATTTTAAGCTAACCAAATTGATGCTGCATAACGAGCCCGAGATGGCGCACCAGCTATTATCAAAGATAGCTACCGTTACGGCTGATTATTTGAATTTGCAAATTGAGGCCGGCGTTAACGCTATCCAAATATTCGATAGCTGGGCACAGGCTTTGGCATGGGATGATTATAAAGAATTTTCGCATAACTACATCGCGCAGATCATCAGCAAGCTGAATCGTAAAGATATCCCGGTGATCTCTTTCTGTAAAGGCAGCTCGGTTTTCGCGCCGCTGATGGCCGAAACTAAACCGGATGTAATCTCTATCGACTGGAACGTTGACCTGCTGGACATTAAAAACCGTTTACCACAAGGTATAGCCGTACAAGGCAACCTTGATCCGCATATTTTGTATGCCGATAAAAAGGTGATCAAAGAACGCATACATCGCCTGTTTAACCGCATGAACGGCACCGACGGCTACATATTCAACCTTGGCCACGGCATTATGCCCGATATCCCGTTTGATAATGTGAAGTACGCGGTGGAGGTGATAAAAGAATATAAATACTAATATAATAGAAACAGGGTGTCACCCTGAGCCCCGTCGAAAGGTGAGCGCAGAGGCCTTTGCCCTCATGCTTCGACGGAGCTCAGCATGACACCACGCGCAGGCGATGGTGCAATACTATAACTACATATTAGCCATACACATCATATTTGTAGTCTGCTGGATGGCGGGACTGTTTTACATGGTGCGCCTGTTTATTTACCATACCGAAGCGCAGCAGCGCGATGAACCGGCACGTACCATCCTTTCAGAGCAATTTGAGGTGATGGAGAAAAAACTGTGGTGGATTATCGCTACGCCATCTATGTACCTGGTGTTGGCGGCCGGTATAACCATGCTTTGCTTATCGCCGGGCTGGCTGCAAATGGGCTGGATGCATATCAAACTAGCCTTTGTGCTTGGCCTGATCACCTATCACTTTATCTGCCAAAAGAAGATGAACCAGATGCGCAAAGGCATCTACACCTGGACATCAACCCAATTACGTTTGTGGAATGAGCTGGCTACGCTTATCCTATTCGCTATCGTTTTCCTGGTAGTATTGAAAAGCTCGCTCAACTGGATCTTCGGGGTGGTGGGGATTATTGCTTTCTCGCTGGTGCTGATGTCGGCGGTGAAGGTTTATAAGTATTTTCGGGAGCGGTAGGTTAAACTTGCACCGTTTTCAAATCTGTAAAAGCAGCAATGTTTGTAAAATCCTTATCATCGTGAAGGATGCTAACGTTATTTTTGATTGCGTATATTGCTATTAGACAATCATTAGGCTTTCTGATTGTTATTCCTTTTTTGCGAAGATCTCTATACAGCGCGGCAGCTTCTACGGCATAGTTATAACCAGCTGCTGGCAACTTAACTATATTATTTAGGCTATTGCTTATAGCAAGATGATCTTTATCGCTAACTATTCCTTGCAAAACTTCCTGAACAATAACCGGGCATGTAGCTGCCGATATATTATGGTTATTATTTCTTAAATAAACGCTGGCACCCGTTTCAATGCCTTTAAAGACATTGATCCATACAGATGTGTCAACTAAGATAACGTCCATTTATAGATAAGCTTTATCATCAACTTCAACCTTACCCCATAGGTCTAAAAGGCCCTTTTGGTTTTCCATTGTAATTAATAATTGTAATGCCTTTTCAACTAATGCTTTCTTTGTCTTTATATTACTTACTTTTTGAGCTTTAGCTAACAATACATCATCTATTTCAATATTTGTTCTCATGTGTACTAATTTTAATAAAGATACACATTATTCTAGAAATCTAGTATTCTATATTTCAAGAACATTAAATTTAAAAAATATTTCATACCCCGTGCAACCATTTGCTACTGCCTGCCATCTTACTAATAAATGATGCTACTAAAACCTACCTATACAATTGATGAACTACTAAGCCGTTGCAGGGCAGGCGAGCGGAAGGCGCAGGAAATGCTGTATAAGCAGTTCGCCGGTAAAATGCTGGCGGTGTGCATGCGTTACGCAACCGATAGGATGGAAGCCGAGGATATGCTGCAAAACGGTTTTATTAAGGTTTTTAAAAGCCTGGAAGGTTACCGGGGCGATGGTTCGTTTGAAGGTTGGATTCGTCGTATCATGGTGCATTGCAGTATTGAGTATTACCGCAAGCACCACAAAATGATGCAGGTGGTTGATGTTGCCGAAATGAACGACGAGCCATCAGTAAACCCTGCCGCCATGGCTAACATGGATGTGAAGGACCTGATGGGTTTGATACAGCAGCTATCGCCGGGATACCGCATGGTGTTTAACTTATATGCCATTGAAGGGTACTCGCACAAAGAGATAGCGGCGATCGTCGGCATCACCGAAGGGGCATCAAAGTCGCAATTGTCAAGAGCAAGGGCGATATTAAAAGAACAGGTTTGTAAAATGGAAGATAAAAGATATGGATATGCAGGATAAAGATTTTGACCGTTTATTTAACTCAAAACTAGGCGACCTTGAATTGGAACCGTCGCCCATGGTATGGGACAATATAGCCAACGAGTTGCATGGCAAAAAAGCTAAACGCGGCTTAGTACCTTACCTAAGCATTGCAGCAAGTGTGTTGGTATTGGCATCGGCAGCTTGGTTGTTTTTCAGGCCAACGGAGAAGGTTAATTTGAAGCCTTTTAAAGGAGATCAGGTTGCAGCGAAAGTGGACGCTCCGGTTACCGCGCCAAAACCGATTGAGCCGGTTTCTAAGATAGAAGATGTGACTAAGATCGATATTGAACAGGTAGCAACACTGACTAAAACAACTATAAAACCTACTTCAAAAGCAACCGCAGCGGAACCGGTAAAACAGGTGGTAACTACGTCGGCTATGCCGGAAATAAACACGCTAGCACCTGTTGAGCAACCTGTACTGGCCGTAGTTAGCCCAAAAATGCAGGATCAACCGTTGATGACGGTGCCGGATAAGGGAACGCCTTTGGCTATAACCACGGTAAGCACAGAAAAGATAACTACTATAACCGATAATACTGATGAATCGGCTAAACCTGTCAAAAGGCATGGTATACGCAGCCTGGGCGGTTTAATAAATGCCATAGTAGCCAAGGTTGATAAGCGCCAGGACAAACTGATAGAGTTTACCGAGGATGAGGACGAAGGTTCGAATTTAACGGGGGTAAACCTGGGCCTGGTAAAAATTAAAAAACAATAATCTACTTATACCATTATATACAATTTAATACACATACTATTATGAAACGCCTTTTATTAACCGCTGTTATTTGCGCGGTAGCAAGCCTGGGGTTTGCACAACGAACTAAAACCACTACCACTGTTACTACAACTACTACCGTTGTTGATAATGATACTACCATTAAGAGAGATACCTCGTTTGTAAAAGAAAGCCGCACAAGCATCCGCTTTAGCTTTGGCGACAGGCAGAAACGCCGCGACAGTCTGAAAGCCGCTGCCGAAAGACGCGAGCGCTTTAACTTTGGTTTGAAATTCAGGTTTGACCTGGGGTTAACTACCCTGATAGATAATGGCAGCTTTACCTTATCGCCAACTAACCAGTTTTTGAGCTATCGTTCATGGAAATCAAGCAACGTTGGTTTTGAGTTGGTGGAACTGGGATACCGCTTTGGTAATAACTTCAAAGTATCCCTGGGGGCAGGGTTCGACTGGACACTGATCCGCCTGCGCGAAAATATTACGATACAGAAAAATACACCTACTTTAACTTATGTGGTTGATAATATAAACTACAGTAAAAATCGTTTTTCATCAACCTACCTGCGTGTGCCTTTGAATTTCGAGATCAGGACGAATGAGAATGATGCCGGCAAGCGTTTCCGTTGGATAGTTGGTCCGGAAGCAGGCTTACTGTTGGGTGGCCGTGTTAAACAGATCAGCGAGGAGAAAGGTAAACAGAAAATTGACGACGACTACCACTTTACCAAACTGCGTTACGGCGCCTTTACCCGCCTGAGCTACGGCTTTGCAGGTATCTACGCCAAATATTACATGAACGATATGTTTGAGCACAGCCCGGCACAAGCGGGACTGAAGAACTTCGCTGTTGGCTTAAACTTTACCTTCTAAACAACCCTACTATACTACCTATATATTATAAAGCAAAAGGCTGTCCGGGACAATGGGCGGCCTTTTGTTGTTTTATGTATCTTTACCCGCTATGGCTAACCCATCATTTCTGCAGGCAATATCAGTAAGTAAACTATACCCGGGTAAACGTTTGGCCGGGCTTAAGCCTACCAGTCTTTCTATTGAACCCGGTAAAATAACGGCAATAATAGGCGAGAGCGGCAGCGGCAAAAGCACTTTACTGCGTTTGCTGTATGGTTTGTTGTCGCCGGATGAGGGGGAGGTGCGTTTTAAGGACGAGCGTGTTTGGGGGCCTGAAGAAAAGCTCATCCCCGGGCACGATGCCATGAAGATGGTAACCCAGGATACCGACGGCCTGAACATATTTGCCAAAGTGTGGGACAATGTGGCCGTAATGATACCCAACACCGACCTTAAAGCCAAAGAAGACAAAACCACCCGCGTACTCACCCAACTTAACATGTTGCGCATGGCCGATAAGCAGGTAGCCACCCTGAGCGGCGGCGAAAAGCAACGCCTGGCCATAGCCCGCGCGCTGGTTACCCAGCCCGAAGTTTTATTGTTAGATGAACCCTTTAACCAGGTTGATACCTCGTTTCGCGAGGGTTTGCAGCAGGATATACGGCAGGTAGTGCAGGAAACCGGCCTCACGGTGATCATGGTATCGCATGACCCGGCTGAGGTGCTTTCGATGGCTGATGTGTTGGTGGTTTTGCGAGAAGGGGAGATTGTAGAGATAGGTCATCCTAAGACCTTATACCAGCAGCCGCAAAATCTATATACCGCCAAGTTGTTAACCAGTTGCAATGTGCTAAGCGGTGCCGAAGCCGCGCAATGCGGTATCAGCACGCATGCCGATAATTTGGTGATCTATACCGAATGGGCGGTACCCACCAGCAGTTGGACGCGCAAGGACTGGACGGTAAAGCAAGTGCTGTTTAAAGGTAGCTACGAGGACCTGCTTGTGGAGAAAGGCGGCGTAACCCTGCGCCTGCTGAACGACCAGCCCGACAAGTACGTGGCAGGCGATAAAGTACATATCAAGATCAATAAGTACCTGGAATTTTAACGGTAGGGTGCGCCACTTTTAAAGTGGCGCATGTGGCGCAGCTGTTTTTTATAAAATATTGTTAGTCAGTATTTTATCGAAAAAAGCGGCGCAATGCGGCGCACCCGATTTTTATTTTAAGTAATTGATAATCAGGTTTTTAATTTTTATTAATATTGACGCTTTTTAAAAGTGGCGCACCCTGAGCGGGATATGTTTATGCTTATCCGGCAGTCCCGTTTCTCTCTAATTCGTGTTGTAATTCTTCCGTATGCTCTTTAACCAGCTCGGGCCGGCCGTGGTAGGCAGCGGGTGTATTTTGAAATACAGTTATCAGCCATTTATCGTGCTTACGTGTAGCAGTCAATATTTGTATGGCGTTAACATCAGGCTTTATCGTGTTTTGGCCCGGCGGCACCATGCCTGCTATGGCGCGTAATACGGCAACATCGGCGGATAGAAAACGCACTTCTTTCACTACAGCTACATAAGCCGCTGTTGGGTGGTCCTTAAATATTTGCGTTAAGGTGGTTTCAATTTCAAAATGTCCGTGCATGTGGCTGCCGTCAAAGCCTATCAGGGTACAATCATCATCGGTTAGGGCGGCCATGGCATGAGCGTCGCGATGGTTCCAGGCTGTCAGGTAGTCGTGATAGAGCTGGCGAATGGTAATTTGTTCGGTGGTCATAATAAGCTCAATTGGTTAATTAAACAACATGGCATAGTTTAAAAAGGTTTGCCCTGATCGGGTAAAACAAAAATACTTTAAAGCGTATTATACTATAAACACTTACACCATGAAAAAGATATTGAGTATAATACTATTAGCTGCTACCATCAGCATGATTGGTACAAGTTGCGGCTCGTTGCCTGAACGTAAAGCACCGCCGAAACCGCCGGGTGCACCGGGCAGGTAGTAAAAAGGTAAAACATCCGCTTCATTTGTTTGAGGCGGATGTTTTTGTTTATAGCCCGGTCAGACTTACAAAGTTTTTAAAACTTCGTAAGTCTGATTTTCGCTCCAAGAGTACACGCAAAGGCCTTTGCCCTCATGCTTCGACGGCGCTCAGCATGACACCCACACGTTCTTGCGTTAAGGATAGGAAGGGTTTAGCCACGACAAAGGAGTGGCCGCAGCGATAGCGGAGCCCTGGATAGCCTGACCCGACGAAGGAGGGTAACGCCATTGGTTCAGTTTACAGTTGGCAGTTTGAGTTAGCAGTTTTGTAACTCAGGCCACAAAGCATTTAATCTTTCTAAATCTTATCAAGGCTCTTTTTGTTAAAACACTTACTTAACCTAAGTACCATCAGCATCACAATTTGCCAACTTATCTACTCTTCATCTCACCAACTGCTAGTTAAAAAAACCTGTTCACCAAACAAGAATAAACCTAACCATAAACGAAATACTTTACCACTGTTTACCAGTCATTTGTATAAGTTTTCTCCTCGTTCCTCGTCGAAATGACAACTGTTTTTAGTGAATGCGAAATAAATTCTTCTAACCTCTTGAAAATCACAAATCAAGTCCGTACTTTTGCAGTCCCGAAAAACTGCCCACCAATGTAGGTTGGCGGCGGGATAACAAAAAAACAAAAACAGAAAGCAAGAATGCCTACTATCAATCAATTAGTTAGAAAAGGTAGAGTAGCTCTGGTTGACAAGAGTAAGTCGCCAGCGTTGGACAGCTGTCCACAGCGAAGAGGCGTGTGCACACGTGTGTACACCACTACCCCTAAGAAACCAAACTCAGCAATGCGTAAAGTTGCCCGTGTGCGCTTAACCAACGGTAAAGAAGTAAATGCTTACATCCCTGGTGAAGGTCACAACTTACAAGAGCACTCAATCGTGTTGATCCGTGGCGGTCGTGTTAAAGACTTACCAGGTGTACGTTACCACATCATTCGTGGCGCGTTAGATACTTCTGGTGTTGCAGGTCGTAACCAACGTCGTTCAAAATATGGTACTAAACGCCCTAAACCAGGTCAGGCAGCAGCTGCACCGGCAAAAGGTAAAAAGAAATAATTAAAGGAGGATAGTAATAATGAGAAAGTCAAAACCTAAAAAAAGAATCCTTCTTCCTGATCCAAAATTTAATGATGTTTTGGTAACCAGGTTTGTTAATAACATGATGTTTGACGGTAAAAAATCTACCGCTTACACTATATTTTATAACGCTGTTGACATTGTTGAGAAAAAAACAAGCGAAAGCGGTTTAGAGACCTGGAAAAAGGCTTTAAACAATGTTATGCCAGCTGTTGAAGTTAAAAGCCGCCGTGTTGGTGGTGCTAACTTCCAGGTACCTACTGAGGTTCGTCCGGAGCGTAAAGTTGCTTTGGGTATGAAATGGTTAATTAGCTATGCCCGTCGTCGTGGTGAGAAAACCATGATGGAGAAATTAGCTGGTGAGATCATCGCGGCCGCTAAAGGTGAAGGTGCAGCAGTTAAGAAGAAAGAAGATACGCACAAAATGGCTGAGGCTAACAAAGCGTTCTCACACTTCCGTTTCTAAATAAAACGATTACACAGATTTAATATAGGATTACACCGATTTTGTTATGATTGCAGATCGGTGTAATCATTAAATAAACACTGCTAATCAAAACAAACAGAAAATGTCAAGAGATCTAAAATATACTAGAAATATAGGTATTGCCGCGCACATTGATGCCGGTAAAACCACTACTACCGAGCGTATACTTTACTATGCTGGTGTGAGCCACAAAATAGGTGAGGTACACGAAGGTGCTGCTACCATGGACTGGATGGCACAAGAGCAGGAGCGTGGTATTACCATTACTTCGGCTGCTACTACAGTTAACTGGAAATACCGTGGCGATAACTACCACATGAACATTATTGATACCCCGGGTCACGTGGACTTTACCGTAGAGGTAAACCGTTCATTGCGTGTACTTGATGGTTTGGTGTTCTTGTTCAGCGCGGTTGATGGTGTTGAGCCACAGTCAGAAACTAACTGGCGTTTGGCTAACAACTACAACGTACCTCGTATTGGTTTCGTAAACAAAATGGACCGTAGCGGTGCCGATTTCTTGAACGTGGTAAAACAGGTTAAAGAAATGTTGGGTAGCGTTGCTATCCCATTGCAGTTACCTATCGGTGCTGAAGACCAGTTTAAAGGTGTGGTTGACCTGATCAACTTCCGTGGTATTGTTTGGAACGAGCATGATAAAGGTATGACCTTTACCGAAGTGCCAATTCCTGACGATATGTTGGAAGAAGCTACCGAGTGGAGAGAGAAATTATTGGAAGCAGTAGCTGAGTTTGATGATTCTTTGATGGAGAAATTCTTCGAAGATCCAACTACTATCACTGAGCGCGAAGTATTAGACGCTTTACGTGCCGCTACTTTGGCCGGTAAGATCGTTCCGATGACTTGCGGTTCATCTTTCAAAAACAAAGGTGTACAAACCATGCTTGACTACGTGATGGAGTTAATGCCTTCACCTTTAGATTCTAAAGGTGTTGTTGGTACTAACCCTGACACCGGCGAAGAGGTTTTGGTTAAACCGGATGTAAAAGAACCATTTGCAGCTTTAGCATTTAAAATTGCTACCGATCCATTTGTGGGCCGTTTATGCTTTATCCGTGTTTACTCGGGTAACCTTGACGCGGGTTCGTACATATACAACATGCGTTCTGAAAACAAAGAACGTATCAGCCGTATATTCCAAATGCACGCTAACAAGCAAAACCCTATCCCTAACGTAGGTGCAGGTGATATTGCTGCGGTAGTAGGCTTTAAAGATATTAAAACAGGTGATACCCTTTGCGATGAGAAAAGCAAATTGGTATTGGAGTCGATGAACTTCCCTGACCCGGTTATCGGTTTAGCTATTGAGCCTAAAACTCAGGCCGACGTTGATAAATTAGGTATCGCTTTAGGTAAATTAGCCGAAGAGGATCCAACCTTCCGTGTACAAACAGATCAGGATACCGGTCAAACCGTTATCTCAGGTATGGGTGAGTTACACTTAGACATTTTGATGGACCGCTTGAAACGTGAGTTTAAAGTAGAGGTTAACCAGGGTGCGCCACAGGTTGCTTACAAAGAGGCTATCACCGGTACTACCCAGCACCGCGAAACCTACAAAAAACAAACTGGTGGTCGTGGTAAATTTGCCGACATCCAGGTTGTTATTTCTCCGGGAGAAGAAGGTAAAGAAGGTTTAGAGTTTGTTAACGAGATCGTTGGTGGTTCAATCCCTCGCGAGTTCATCCCATCTGTTGAAAAAGGTTTCAAATCTGCAATGGATAATGGTGTGTTAGCAGGCTTCCCGCTTACCAGCTTAAAAGTTAGGTTGATTGATGGTTCATTCCACGCTGTCGATTCGGATGCGTTATCTTTCGAGATCGCAGGTCGTTCGGCTTACCGCGAGGCATTGCCAAAATGTAAACCGGTATTGTTAGAGCCGATCATGAAGATCGAGATCTTAACCCCTGAAGAAAACATGGGTGACGTTATCGGTGACATGAACCGTCGTCGTGGCCAGCTGCAAGGTATGGACACCCGTAACGGTGCACAGGTTATCAAAGCTATGGTACCACTTTCTGAGATGTTTGGTTACGTAACTCAATTACGTACTATCACTTCAGGTCGTGCTACTTCAACCATGGAATTTGATCACTACGAACCAGCTCCACGTAACGTACAGGACGAGGTTGTAGCTAAATCAAAAGGCCGTAAACAAGCTGAGATAGACTAAGCTAGAGATTAGTTGATTGGTGATTAGAAATTTTCATCAATCAACTTTTAAATAATAAATCCGGCTAACCTAATAAATAGCTCTTAGGAAACGCCATTAAACAAAAACAAAATGAGCCAAAGAATCAGAATCAAACTGAAATCTTACGACTACAATCTGGTTGACAAATCAGCCGAGAAGATCGTAAAAACAGTAAAGCCAACAGGCGCTGTAGTTAGCGGACCGCTTCCGTTACCAACCGAAAAGAAAATTTTCACAGTTTTGCGTTCACCACACGTGAACAAAAAAGCACGCGAGCAATTCCAATTGTGTTCTTACAAACGTTTATTGGATATCTACAGCTCAAATTCAAAAACTGTAGACGCGTTGATGAAACTTGAATTGCCTAGCGGTGTTGAAGTAGAGATCAAAGTGTGATAGGACCGGAAGATCCGAAACATATTAAAAGCCATCCGAGAAATTGGGTGGCTTTTTTTGTTGATCTGCCATTTCATTCAACACTATAAAATGTATATTTAAGCCATGAAACCTTATCTGTTTTTAGCACTGTTCGTGTTATTCACGTCAGCTGCTTCGGCCCAAATATTTGGCAAAACCTATAACCCGGGAGCTTATTACACTACCGATGGCGAAAAGCATGTTGGTTTGTTAGCAATGAATTTTGACCCGCCCGGTTTGTTTGGCTCGCCGGATAATACCATTTTTTTTAAAGCTGATAATAATTCGGACAGAGAGAAGATAAAGGTTAGTACTATAAAAAGCTTTATCGTGTCAAATAAAGACACAGCGCGTACCGATAGCTTCGTTGTTATCCATAACCCTAAACTTTCGCGCATTAAGTATGATTATGATATCATACAGGTACTGCATGACGGCGGCCCGGTAAAACTATATAACTACAAGCTAAAACGTAAGGTAGGCGCCGGGTTTGGCATGTCTATAATGGTTACGGCTACGGTAACCTATTACGATAATTACTATTATTATGGTGATACCGCTGATACAGCGGTAGAGATGAAGAAGAAGGACTTTGTAAATGTTATGAGTAAAATCCTGGAGGATGACCCTTCCGTTGTCAGGAAGATCCAGAACTTTACGTACACGATGGGCAAAATGCACGAAGTGATAAAAATTTATAACGCCAACAAATTAAAAACGGCAAGCATGTAAAGCTGGTAAATTATAAAATAACCATATGAAAGCCATCCTTATTTTCGGATGGCTTTTTTGTTTACGTACATTTAATGCATGAAACTGCAAAAACTGGAAGCAATACGTGGCTTTGTGGCCCTATATATTGTATTGCACCATTTTATATTTTTTAACCAAATGTATAAAAGCTACCAGGTTCCGGCTTTTGTGGCAAGAGTCTTTATGTTTCCCGCCGAAGCCGTGCTGGCTTTTTTTATGTTGTCGGGCTTTGTGATCTATCTTTCGGTTAACAGACATGCCGGTATAAGTTTTGGGCAGTATTTTAAAAGACGCTTTGTTCGTATCTATCCTATTATGTTATGTGTGTTTGCGTTGTCAACGTTGGTGTTTGTTGCTAATAACCGGCAGGGCTCAACCCTGTTTGGGTATCAGTTTTCATGTGGAGATGTAAAAACGCTTGTAGGTAATGTATTGATGTTGCAGGATAATGATGTGCAGCCCGGTACCATTGTTTTGCCTTATCTCAAAAACTTCCCGTTATGGTCACTATCCTACGAGTGGTGGTATTATATGGCGTTCTTCCCGTTGTTTTTGTATTTTTCAGCTAGTCGTTTCAAGTACCCGGTATATTATGTATCGTTTATTTCGTTGGCGGGATGGGGGCTTTTCCTGGTTTATCCATGCCATGTGTTTTTGATAATAGCTTACTTTTTGTTGTGGTGGATTGGCGTGGAATGCGGTAAGGTGTATTTACAAACAAAGCAATTTGAGTTTAAACAACTGTTACCGGCGCTAATAGGCGTGGCAGTTATGTGCGTGGCTATTGGGATGCCTGTATGCATAGCGCGTTTTATAAACCATGAAACTTACACCCAGATCAATGCCGACTATCCCATAACCTCGTATCTGCATTATTATGCAGCTTGCTTTATGTTTTTGGTGGTGGGTTTTGTGTGGTGGAAGTTTAAATTGTTGGGTTTCGGTTATATTCTGGGCCCATTCAAAAAACTGGCACCAATATCATTTGCCTTATACCTGGTTCACTTTCCGTTTTTGTGGTTGGATCTATCGTTTATCCCTAACCCTTTTGTGATAGTGCTCGTCAAGCTGATATTGATATTTAGCACTGCGTATTTGTTAGAAATGAAAATGCAGCCGGCTATTGATAAATACCTAAACAAGCGTAGTAGCTAAAACCAAAGCATAAGCAGGTAACAAACCCCGGCACCTACTGCGGTATTTAAAAAATTAACAGTATTGTTGCTAATAAGGCCCTTTCGCTCCAACAGCGCGCCAAGTATAGAGTCGGCCAGGTTGCCTATTGCGCCGGCTATAATGATGTGTAAAAAAAAGATATTCCACCCCGAGCCAACCGCATAAACACATGCAATAAGCATTGCACCGAAGATGCCTGTCAAGGTGCCTTCTAAACTAACTACACCATCTAATCCGCGGATATCTTTTTTTAAGGTGATGATGTTGTAAAAGCGTTTGCCGTAAACCACCCCCAGTTCTGATGACAAGGTATCCGCCGTTGCTGCTGCAAAGCTTCCGGCCAGCAATACCTTTATAAGATCAGCCTCGCCCGGGAAATGCCAGGCAAGCATGCTCAAAATGCCTGCAACACCACTATTAGCTAAAACCTGCCAGGCTGTGCGTGGGCCATAATCTTGCTCTGCCGCGTTGGTTAGGCCGGCTTTTTGCGAATGCTTCCAACCGGTAGCAGCAGACCCTAAAATCAAAAACAAGGTCATCATAGCAATGCCGCTAAGGCCCAGGCCTTCGTAAACCAGCAAACCTACCGCTGCGCCGGTGAACGAGCCGGTAATGGTAAGTTTTTGCCTGATATAGCTCCAGGTAGCGCCTATTGATAGTACGGCGTAAACGATAAGGTCGGTAATGGGCATAGGTGTTAATCTTCCGGGTGTAAAAAGTCCTGCCAAACGCCTTCCAGTTCGTCAACCAGTTCGGGTCGGATGGATATTCCCGATGCCTGGGGTGTCCAGGTTTGGGCGGCAAGGTTGCCTGTTTTCAGGATATCCAAACCAAGTATAGGTTCTTTATCAGGATTGAGCAATATATCTAATGCCAACGTCACCCGGTAATAATGCCTGCCTTTACGAAAAGCCAGGTAAGGTTCAGACACTACAATGCCTGATGCAAATATACCTTTGGGTTCAACGCCTACACGTATCACATAAGCACGATCGCCGGGTTGTATGGTTTTATAGCTAATGCAGCTCCAGTTGTCTTCGTATTTGCCGGTATCGGCCAGTTGTTTGATGTTGTCGTCAATATCGGCCCATGCAAATTTTTGCGGGTTCCAGCCAAACAGGTATGCTTTCATTTGGGGGGCTTATCCTCTTCCCATCAATTCGTCAACCTTATTACGTTCGGTTTGAAGTTCGCGGGCGAGTTTCTTTTCTTTTTCGTTGGCTTTAGCTTTGTAGGTTTTATATTCTTCTTCCAACTCATTGTATAATTTGGTTCGGTATTCAGCCTCATTTTTATTACTACCCGAACGGTATATCACAATAGCGGCAGCCGCGCCAAATATTAATACAAGGCCCCACATTATAAGGTTATAAGTGGCTTTGGTCAGGTTTATGCCTAAAAAGCTTATAGAGTCGGCCAGGGAGTTTGAAGTGTTCAGGCTTTCGCTTTTCTCGGCCACATCAGCCTGCAGACCGGTAATGTTTTTTTGTTGATCTGTTAATTTGCTATTCGCTTCTTTTAGCTGGCGGCGGGTGGCGCTAAGCGTGTCCATGGTGTTTTTCCAAAGCGCGGCTACAAACGGCTGTTGGTAGTTATAAACTTTGGTTAACAGGTATTGATATTGGCTCCTCAGGCTTTTATCAACCTGTACAGGTGCAACCGGTGCCGGGACTAGCGCAGTGCCGGCTGGCGGAGTAACTGCTTTTTTAAGGGTGTCGACAGCTTGTTTTGCTTTATAGGTTTTAGCGTAAGCGCCATAACCATAGCGTGAATAAGGTTTACCGGTTTTGGGGTTAATAGGTATGCCGCCAGGTTTGGTGGCCGCAGGGCTGCTTACTGATTTTTTAACGGTTGAACTCTTTTTCAAGGTATCCTGGGCAAAACCCGGGGCAACTGTAGTTAACAGCAGTATCAGCAAAAAATTAACCTTTAACATGTTATAATTATTCATAACGGTAAAATTATACAATGATATATTAAAAAAACAATGAAAACTACCTTTTATTGTTTGCAAAAAGGTAAACCTGTGGTGGTAATATTGGCTTAACTATACATTTATTGCCAGTCATGGTTATATTAGCGGCATGAATATCGGAATTATAGGTTTGGGAGATATGGGGCGCTTGTATGCAAAGGCATTCGCTAAAGCAGGCTATGCGGTTTGCGGGTGCGATATGCCTGCCAACAAGCAACGTATACAGGAGGAGCTGCAGCCATTCAACATCAATGTGTTTGATAATGGTAAAGAAGTGGCCACCATAAGCGACCTGCTTATATATTCTGTAGAGGCCGAAAAGATAAGTAGGGTAGTGGCCGAGTTTGCCGGGTTTACTAAGCCGGGCGCTATTGTTGCCGGCCAAACATCGGTTAAAACGCCCGAAATAGAAGCCTTTGAACAATACCTGCCTGCCGATACCCACATCATCACTTTTCATGGTATGCATGGCCCGGGTTTTGATCCTAAAGGCCAAACCCTGATATTAATACCTCACCGTACAGATGAGGCTGCTTACCAACGCATGTTGGATCTGTTTAAGGCCATAGGCTCAAGCATTGTTGAACTGAATGATTACCACGAGCACGACCGTATTGTAGCCGATACCCAGGCCGTAACCCACGTAGGTTTTGAAAGCATGGGCACAGCGTGGATGAGCGCCGGCTTCTTCCCATGGGAAAATGCATCCTACATAGGCGGTATTGATAATGTGAAGATATTAACCACGCTGCGCATTTTTAGCTACAAAGCTCACGTATACGCCGGGCTGGCTATATTAAACCCTTACGCTAAACAACAGGTAAGGCAATATGCCGTATCCGAATCTGAATTGTTTAAGCTGATGATACAGGAAGAGGAAATGGTGTTCAGGAAACGCCTTTACCGCGCGCGCGATTTTGTGTTTCATGAAAGCCGCAAACCGATAATGTTAAGTGATAAAGTGATGAAGGAGTTCTCACTGTCGCAAAATCATGATCTGCAAAAACCAAACTCACATTTAAGTATATTAAGTATGGTTGATGCCTGGTACCACCTGGGTGTAAACCCTTATGATAACCTCATCTGCCAAACCCCGCCGTTTCGCCTGCGTTTGGGGATTGCCGAATACCTGTTTAAAAACGATGAACTGCTGGAAGAATCAATCCAGGCGGCCCTGTACGATAAAACCATCCGTGGCGACGATCTGGAATTTCACTCGGCTGTGCGCGAATGGGCATCTATTATAGGCTACGGCGATATGGAAGGTTACAAAAAGCACTTTAACCAGGTACAGAACTTTTTTAAAGGCAGGCTTGAAGAGGGGAATAAGCAAAGCGCTGAGTTGATACGGAGGTTGATGACAGAATAATCTGTTAGATAGTTTATTTATGCTTTATAAGGTTAAATACATATTCATTCCTTTTGTCATCATAGGCTTAAGTTTTGCAATACTATATTCCTTATTTAACTGGGTTTGCTGTATTAAAACCGATCTTTTTCCTGCTGATGAAGATGTGGTTAACCTAATTATTCCGGGTGTGCTTTTATGGGTGCCTTTATTATTTTGGTTACGCCCGCGTTTAAAACTCCTGGATGTAAAGAGCGAGGGGCGCAAAGATCCCTTAGCGATGTACTTGCTTTTTGGCTGGGCGGTTATGGCTGTGCCGATTTGCGCTTTGCAAAATTTTATCACCACTGCCACCGGCAAACTAACGCTGCTTGAAAGAATAGAAGATATTAATAAGTTTCCGCCCAGCAGGTATTACAAGGTAAATCAATATTTTATTGATACCCGCCTGGCACAGTTTTTTACTTTTACAGGTACATCAGACAAAGGCCGTAATTACGATATAGAATTATATGCGCCTGCGCCGATGTTTGCGAAAGACCATTCGTCAGATACACTAATACCAGGTTTCAAACTACCTGATAAAAGAGTGTTGCTGTTAATTAACGGGATGGTTGGTACGCAAAAAATGCTTGTCAGAATTGGCAGCGCAAATATTGCTTCTGTAGATGTTTTAAGGCCACAGGCAGCTCAGGAGATATATGGTGATGCTGCGAGGTACGGCGCTATTTTGGTGAAAACCAAGCCCGGGTTTGACTTTTCTTTAATTACAAAAAATATTAACGCAAACTCTTCTTTTTTGCCTGAGGCATGGCTTTCTATCAGATATTCTGAAACCATAAGCAATAATGTGTCTGAGTTGGAGAAAGAGCAGTTACGTGTTAACCTTATCAGTAAAGCAAAAGCGGAGCTTGATACTAACATTGGCCAACGATTTGTTTATTTTAAAAAAATAGAGCGCGATTATGTCGAACGCAATAATACAAAAGCTATTTTAGCCTACACAAGGCCCCGCCCGCCAATTATTATTTTAGAAGGAGTTAACGAACCTTTTGAAAACCATAACGGTAGCTCCCTAGCCATAACAATATGGTCGTTTTTTGGCGGCAGTTTGTTGTTTCTTCTTTCCCTTACTATTAAACCATTAACTAAAAAGAAGAATGACAAGAACTTTTTAGAACGAAGACGGGAAACCCGGGTATTGGTTTCGGCTATCTACAGTAAAGTATTTGTTTTAAAACCAGCAAACAAATGTACACAGTTTTTAGTGCTATTTAATACACTAATATTTGCCATAATGGTTTGGCAAACAGGCGGCTCGGTATGGATTGACAGATGGGATTTAATACACTGGGGAGCCAATTATTCTGCAAAATTAGATAACGGCGAGTATTGGCGGTTGGTAACCAGCTTGTTTTTGCATACGGGTTTGGTGCATTTGCTGTTTAACCTTTATGGTTTAATTATAGCAGGGGTATTTATTGAGCCTGTAATAGGTATTAAAACCTACATGATTGTATATGTAATTTTAGGGATTGTTGCCGGTGCAGCCTGCGTATGGTGGTACCCTGACAGAGTCGGGGTAGCTACCATAGGGGCCGTTTTTGGCATGTACGGTGTATTGCTTGTTTTGTTGTTGCTGGGGCGTTTTCCTGCTAATTACGGTAGGGCATTTTTGATGCCGGCATCGGTTTTTGCGATCATTAGTTTATTGTTTGCCATCACCAATGTAACAGATATGGCTTCAATCATTGCCGGAACTTTTTTAGGATTGATAATTGGATTTATTTTATATCCATTTATGAGAAAGAAAACAGAATACTTTCCTGATAAACCCAAAACGCCGCGGAAAACTAAACCGACATTTAATTAATGTTCCCTCAGCCTTTCGTCAGTATATATAATATGGCTACGACCATGTTTAACCGGTTTGCCATTCTCATCAACCGCTACAAAAACTATTTTATCAATAGTAAGAATGGTTTTATGGGTGATCTTGTTGCGCACTTCGCATTTTAGGGTTACTGAGGTATTGCCAAAACTAACAGCCTTAATTCCCAATTCAATAATATCCCCCTGTCGGGCTGAATTGATAAAATTGATCTCGGACATGTATTTGGTTACGCAGCCGTTGGTACCCAGTTGTATGATGGAATAAATAGCCGCTTCCTCATCTATCCAGCTTAGCAGCCTGCCACCAAACAAGGTGCCGTGGGCGTTAAGGTCTTCGGGTTTTACCCATTTTCGTGTGTAAAAATTCATGCGGTGCTCTGTTTTGTACAAAGGTACGAAACTATTTAGTGTGTAGGTGGTACACTATTGGTTTTGTGTGATTCAAGATATTGATTCATTAGTTCACTAATTATTAATAGATTAGTTTGATCATGAAAAAACCTAAACTTACCATCCTCATCTTATTTTGTTGCTTTGTATGGCTGGATACGGCCCTTGCACAAAAGCCTGTCGTAAATGCAGGTATACATTATATTACCGATACTACCTGTAACTTTCAGGGTTTGATAGATAAGTTTAAAGGGAAGATCATATATATTAATGTATGGGCAACATGGTGCCATCCTTGTAGGGTTGATCTGCAATCGGCTAAGTTGGTAAGGCCCTTTGAGGCTTACGCGGCTAAGAATGATATGGTGGTGTTGTATTTATGTGGCGATAAAAATGGCAAAACATGGAAATCATTCATCAACGCCAATAAACTGGCAGGTTACCATATTTTAGCTAACAAATATGTATTGGAAGATTTGCGCACCACCTATGGCGAGGTACAGCGCAGGGGCAAGGATGGGGTAGTTAAAAAGAGTTTGTTTTTGCCCCGTCATATGATAGTTAACAGGAGCGGCCTGGTAACAGACACCATTACTTTTGCAGAAGGCAACCCTAAATTATATGCGCGTTTAAATAAAATTATCGGCAGCAATTAAGTTTTCATAAGTTGATTTTGCGTTAGTGATAGCAGCGGATACCGGCCGCGCGGCGGATGCAGTTTGGGACGAGGCTAATGCCTGTGCAGTATGAGCGGATAGCACGGGCCCGATCCTTCATCGGGCAACGCCATTAGCATTTAAAACACAAGCTGTTGCGTTTTAAAAAGTGCCAAATGGGGCTGTTTTGGCACCCACCCAAAAAATACCTTAATATTTATTAAAAAATAACTTGGTAACTATTTGACATTTAATGTAAAGTTGCTATCTTTGCCGTCCCTTTCGGGGGGATTTAATATGCCTTGAACGAAGCCCTACTGCTTCGATGGGCACAAATAACATAAAAAAATGTCAGGAATAATTGGTAAAAAAGTAGGAATGACCAGCATATTCGACGACTCAGGGAAAAACATCCCGTGCACAGTTATCGAAGCTGGCCCTTGCGTAGTAACACAAGTAAGGTCTGTTGAAACAGACGGTTATGCAGCTATACAGCTAGCATACGGTGAGCAAAAGGAAAAAAACACTTCAGGCCCGTTAAAAGGCCATTTCCAGAAAGCCAACACTACTCCAAAACGTAAACTTGTTGAATTTAAATCTTTTGAAGACGAAAAAGCTCTTGGTGACACTGTTACTGTAGAGATTTTTGCTGAAGGAGATTTTGTTGATGTGGTTGGTACGTCAAAAGGTAAAGGTTTTCAAGGTGTTGTAAAACGTCACGGTTTTGGTGGTGTGGGTATGCAAACTCACGGCCAGCACAACAGGTTGCGTGCTCCGGGTTCATTGGGTGCTTCATCATGGCCTTCACGTGTATTTAAAGGCATGCGTATGGCAGGCCAAATGGGTAACGAGCGTGTAAAAGTTCAAAACTTAGAAGTATTGAAAGTTTATACCGAGCAAAACCTGTTAGTAGTTAAAGGTTCTATCCCAGGAGCTAAAGGTTCATTCGTTATAGTGGATAAATAAGATGGAAGTTAAAGTATTAAATATTTCAGGCAAAGAAACAGGTGCCAAGGTGCAACTTCCTGAAGCCATTTTTGGTATCGAACCGAATGACCATGCTATTTACTTAGATGTTAAGCAGTTTTTAGCTAACCAACGTCAAGGTACACACAAAGCAAAACAACGTAACGAAATTGCAGGTTCAACCCGCAAGTTATACAAACAAAAAGGTACAGGCGGTGCACGTGCCGGTAGCGTAAAATCTCCATTGTTTAATGGTGGTGGTCGCGTATTCGGTCCGCAACCTCGCGATTACAGCTTTAAGTTGAATAAAAAACTTAAAACATTAGCGCGTCGTTCTGCCCTATCATACAAAGCTCAGGAAAGCAATGTTGTAGTTTTAGAAGATTTCAGCTTTGATGCTGTTAAAACTAAATCATACGTACAAATGGTTGCCGATTTACAAGCAACTGATGTAAGAACATTATTGGTATTGCCTGCAGCAAATAACAATGTGTATTTATCAAGCAGAAACTTGAAAAAAGCAAAGGTTATTACAGTTGACCAGATCAACACTTACGATGTGTTAAACGCTGGTAAATTATTGTTAACAACCGGTGCTGTTAAAATTTTGGAGGAAGCATTAGCTAAGTAATATGGAAATTTTAAGAAAACCCTTACTTACTGAAAAAGTAACTCAGTTGACAGAAAAGCTTAATCGTTACGCTTTTATTGTTGACCCGAGAGCTAACAAAATTCAGATAAAAACAGCTATCGAAGCCATGTATGGCGTTAACATTACAGCTGTTAATACAATGAGAATCGTTGGTAAACTGAAAAGTCGTAACACTAAAGCAGGTTTGGTATCAGGCCGTGCAGCTACAGTGAAAAAAGCGATCATCACGTTAAAAGACGGTGAAGTAATAGATTTTTATAGCAATATATAAGTAGAGAGATGGCAGTAAAAAGATTTAGACCGATTACGCCGGGTACCCGTTTCAGGGTAGGTGCTGATAACTCTGACATTACTACAAACGTACCTGAAAAGTCGTTAGTAGTGTCGGTGAACACCAGATCAGGCGGACGTAATAACAGCGGTAAAATGACTATGCGCTACCTGGGTGGTGGCCATAAACAAGCATACAGGCTAATTGACTTTAAACGCAATAAGTTTGACATCCCTGCAAAAGTTGCTACAATTGAGTATGATCCTAACCGTTCTGCACGTATAGCATTGCTACACTTTGTAGATGGTGAGAAGAGATATATGATTGCCCCTGAGGGTTTAACTGTAGGCATGACAGTAGTGTCTGGCGAAGCAGTTGCTCCTGAGGTTGGTAACACCATGCAATTAAAGTCAATACCTTTGGGTTCTATCATTCATAACATTGAATTGAACCCGGGCCAGGGTGGCGTTATAGCCCGCTCGGCAGGTACTTACGCACAGCTTGCAGCACGTGACGGTAAATATGCCGTTATCAAATTGCCTTCAGGCGAAACCCGTATGATCTTAGCTACTTGTTTAGCTACTATCGGTACGGTTTCAAACGGAGAGAAGCAAAACGAAGTATTAGGTAAAGCTGGCCGCAAACGCTGGTTAGGCCGTCGCCCAAGAGTTCGTGGTGTAGCCATGAACCCGGTAGATCACCCTATGGGTGGTGGTGAGGGTAGAGCCTCAGGTGGTCATCCACGTTCACGTAAAGGTTTATTAGCTAAAGGCTATAAAACCCGTGATAAGAAAAAAGGGTCTGATCGTTATATCATTGAAAGAAGGAAGAAATAATAATGGCACGTTCAATTAAAAAAGGACCTTATATTGACCATAACCTTGACAAAAAAGTCCTGGTGTTAAATGAGTCAAATAAAAAATCGGTTGTAAAAACATGGTCTCGTCGTAGCATGATTTCTCCTGATTTCGTTGGTCATACATTCGCAGTACACAACGGTAACAAATTTATACCTGTGTATGTAACAGAAAATATGGTTGGTCATAAGCTGGGAGAGTTTGCCCCAACCCGTACATTCCGCGGTCACGCAGAGAAGAAAAAATAAGCAATGGAAGCAACAACTAAAATCAAAAAGTCTGTATTGATCAGACAACGCAAAGAGCAAGAGAAAGCTCAGCAAGGGGGCGCTTCTGTTGCGAAACTGCAGAACTGTCCTACCTCACCACGCAAAATGCGTTTGGTAGTTGACCTTATCCGCGGTGTTGAAGTTGAAAAAGCGTTAAACACGCTTAAATTCTTAAACAAAGAAGCAGCTATACGTGTAGAGAAACTTTTGGTTTCAGCCATCAAAAACTGGGAAGCTAAAAACGAAGGTCAACGCGTAGAAGAAAGCAATCTGATTGTTAAAGAAGTTTCAGTAGGCGGTGGCCGTCAACAAAAAAGATTACGTCCTGCTCCGCAAGGAAGAGGATACCGTATACGCAAACGTTCAAACCACGTTACGCTGATTGTGGGTACTAAAAACGAAAACAACTAAAATGGGACAGAAAGCACATCCAATAGGTAACAGATTAGGAATCATCAGAGGTTGGGATTCTAACTGGTTCGGTGGCAACAACTACTCCGATAAATTAGTTGAGGACGAAAAAATCCGCAAATACTTATCAGCGCGTATCAACAAAGGTGGCGTATCTAAAGTGGTTATTGAACGTACTTTAAAACGCATCACTGTAACTATCCACACTGCCCGTCCGGGTATTGTGATTGGTAAAGGTGGTACCGAAGTTGATAAGATCAAAGAAGAGTTGAAAAAACTTACTAAAAAGGAAGTTCAGATCAACATTTTCGAGATCAAACGCCCTGAGCTTGACGCGCAACTGGTTGCAGAAGGCATAGCAAAACAACTTGAGGCTCGTATATCTTTCCGCCGTGCCATGAAAACTACGATAGCTTCAACCATGAGAATGGGTGCTGAAGGTATCAAAGTAATGACATCAGGCCGTTTAGGTGGCGCCGAGATGGCGCGTAGCGAACAATATAAAGAAGGTAGAATACCATTGCACACTTTCCGTGCAGACATTGATTATGCATTAGGCGAAGCCTTAACTACCTATGGTAAAATAGGTGTTAAAGTTTGGATTTGCAAAGGCGAAGTTTACGGAAAACGCGATTTATCACCAAACATTGGCAGCACTAGCAGCGCAAGCGGCAAAGGTGGCAGGCCCGAAGGTGGCGCTGGTTTCGGCGACCGTAGAGGTAACGAAAGAGGCGGAGAGCGCGGTGGCGAACGCAGAGGCGATCGTAAACCAGGTGCAGGCGGTAACAACCGCCCGGGTGGCCAAAACAGAGGCGGTGGTAACCGCCCAGGTGGTGCACCAAGAAGATAATAACAGATTTGGAAAAAGATATCGAAATTGACGATATAAAAGTTTAAGAAAATGCTACAGCCAAAAAGAACGAAGTTCAGAAAGATGCAAAAAGGCAGAATGAAAGGTTTAGCCACCCGTGGTGCTGAACTATCATTCGGATCTTTCGGTGTTAAATCACTGGAAGCAGCCTGGATCACCAGCCGTCAGATAGAAGCTGCCCGTATCGCTGTTACACGTTTTATGAAACGTGAAGGCCAGGTATGGATCAGAGTATTCCCTGATAAGCCGGTAACCAAAAAGCCTGCTGAGGTACGTATGGGTAAAGGTAAAGGTGCCCCTGAATACTGGGTAGCGGTAGTACGCCCCGGAAGAATTATTTTTGAAGCAGAAGGTGTGCCATTGGCAATTGCTAAAGAAGCACTACGCCTTGCAGCTCAGAAATTACCTGTACAAACAAGATTTGTAGTACGTAAAGATTACGTAGAAGCATAAAAATTAAGTTAGCAGTTTTGAGTTTGCAGTTACCAGGTGTAGCTATAAAGTGAGCTTAGAACTAAAAACTCAAACACTAATAGAATAAAGAAAATGAAGAACTCAGAAATTACAGGGCTCGCAACTGAAGAGTTGGTTGCAAAGATCGGCGAGGAAAGAGCAAATCTTACCAAATTGAAATTTGCCCACGCGGTTTCAGCGATCGAGAATCCAAGCCGTATAACTAAAGTACGCAAGGATATTGCTCGTTTAAATACTGAATTAACTAAGCGTAAGGCAGCGCAAGCTTCTGAACAAAATTAATTTAACGCGTCGAGGAAAAATGGAAAGAAATTTAAGAAAAACACGTACCGGCCTGGTAGTTAGCAATAAAATGGAGAAATCTATTGTTGTAGCTGTGGAAAGGAAAGTGAAACACCCGATCTATGGTAAGTTTATTAAAAAAACTACCAAGTTTATGGCTCATGACGAGACAAACACATGCGGTATAGGTGACACTGTATTGATCATGGAAACTCGTCCGCTGAGTAAGAGCAAAAATTGGAGATTAGTCCAAATTATAGAAAGAGCTAAATAAGATGGTACAACAGGAATCAAGATTAAACGTAGCTGACAATAGCGGTGCTAAAGAAGTTTTAGTGATCCGTGTGTTAGGCGGTACGGGTAAAAGATATGCCTCTATTGGTGACAAGATCGTAGTAACTGTTAAAAGCGCGCTACCTTCAGGTAACATCAAAAAAGGTACGGTATCAAAAGCCGTAGTGGTTAGAACTAAAAAAGAGATCCGCAGAAAAGATGGTTCATACATCCGTTTCGACGATAACGCGGCTGTTTTGTTAAACAACCAGGACGAGCCGAGAGGCACACGTATCTTTGGCCCTGTTGCAAGAGAATTGCGTGAGAAACAATTTATGAAAATTGTATCATTAGCACCGGAGGTATTGTAACATGGAAAAGAAAACACAAACAGCTAAACTAAAGATCAAAAAAGGTGATCTGGTTAAAGTTATAGCCGGCGATTCAAAAGGAACGCAAGGTAAAGTAGTTGAAGTAATAGTTGCCAAAAACAGAGCTATTGTTGAAGGCGCTAATATGGTATCAAAACATACCAAACCTAACGCAGCTAACCCTAACGGTGGTATTGTTAAACAAGAAGCCGCTATACACATTTCAAACCTTGCTTTGGTTGATGCCAAAACAGGCGCGACTACCCGTGTAGGCCGTAAGTTGAACGATGCCGGTAAATTAGTTAGAGTTGCTAAAAAATCAGGGGAGGAAATCAAGTAATGGAATATACACCGCGATTAAAATCGAAATACAAAGAGGAAATACGTACTACGCTGAAAGATAAATTTCAGTATAAAACCGTAATGCAAGTTCCTAAATTGCAAAAAATTGCAATTAACCAGGGTGTTGGTGGTGCTACTACCGATAAAAAACTTATCGAGAACACCATTACTGAGTTAACTACTATTACTGGTCAGCAAGCTGTAGCTTCAAAATCTAAAAAAGATATCTCGAACTTCAAATTGCGTAAAGGTATGCCGGTAGGTGTACGTGTAACTTTACGTGATAACAATATGTACGAGTTTTTAGATCGTTTGATCTCTGTTGCTCTGCCACGTATCCGTGATTTCAAAGGTATCAATGATAAAGGTTTTGACGGTAAAGGTAACTACACGCTGGGTATCACTGAGCAAATTATCTTCCCGGAGATCAACATCGATAAAATTAACAAAATACAAGGTATGGATATTACCTTCGTAACCTCGGCAACTAATGACGTTGAAGCTTTAGAGCTTTTAAAACAATTTGGTTTACCATTTAAAAATCAAACTCCAGTTAACAATGGCTAAAGAAGGTGTAAAAGCGCGTGAAGTTAAACGTGCTAAGTTAGTAGCAAAATATGCTGAAAAAAGAGCCGCTTTAAAAGAAGCCGGTGATTATGTTGCTTTAGATGCTTTACCAAAAGCGTCATCGCCAGTAAAATTGCACAACCGTTGCAAGTTAACCGGCCGTCCTCGTGGTTACATGCGTCAATTTGGTATTTCACGTGTTACTTTCCGTGAAATGGCTTTGGCCGGTAAGATCCCGGGAGTGAAAAAAGCAAGCTGGTAATAACGGCTTAATTAAGGTGAAAGCCTAAAGGAAAAAGCGAATGGAAAATTCGTTTCACCTTTAAACTTTCACCTTTTATATTAAAAAGAGAGTTAAAAAGATAATTCAAAACATACTATAGTGTGTTTTGAATTTTTTTGTACCTTTGCGGCTCGCTTTTTTAAAAAAAATACGAATTAACCGATGGAAGGTCGCCCGAAGGGTCGGGAAGGAAACCACCGTCACAAACAATAAATAATGAATACAGATCCAATCGCAGATTATCTTACACGAGTAAGGAATGCAATCAAAGCCAATCATAGGGTTGTTGAGATTCCTGCATCGAACCTGAAAAAAGAGATCACTAAAGTTCTTTTTGAGAAAGGTTACATCACTAACTTCAAGTTTGAGGAAAATGGCCCGCAAGGAACCATTAAAGTGGCTTTAAAATACCACCCGATAACTAAAATTCCTGCTATCCGTTCAATCACTCGTGTGAGCAGACCAGGTTTTAGAAAATATGCCGGCACAGACACTATGCCACGCGTATTAAATGGTTTAGGTATCGCTATCCTGTCAACTTCTAAAGGTGTAATGACCGATAAAGAAGCTCGTACAAACAATGTAGGTGGCGAAGTTTTATGCTACGTTTATTAATAGGAGGAATTAAGTAATGTCAAGAGTAGGAAAATCACCAATAGCAATCCCTGCAGGCGTAACAATTACTGTAGCTGAGAATAACTTAGTTACTGTAAAAGGCCCTAAAGGCGAGTTGCAACAAGCGGTTGATGCAGATATTAAAGTGGTACAGGAAGACGGTAACTTATTAGTTCAACGTCCTTCAGACCAAAAGCGTCACAAAGCATTACATGGTTTATACCGTGCATTGTTAAATAACATGGTTGTTGGCGTAACCACCGGTTACACTACAACTCAGGAGTTAGTAGGTGTGGGTTACCGTGCTACTAACCAAGGTAATACTTTAGATTTAGTGTTGGGTTTCTCTCACCACTATGTATTTGAGTTACCAAAAGAAATTAAAGTTACAACCACTGCTGAAAAGGGTAAAAACCCAACCATCATCCTGGAATCTATCGACAAGCAATTGATCGGCCAGGTAGCGGCAAAAATACGTTCACTGCGTGCTCCGGAGCCTTACAAAGGTAAAGGTGTTAAATTCGCCGGCGAGGTATTGAGAAGAAAAGCAGGTAAATCAGCATCTAAAAAATAATCGTCATGGCAGCTAGAGCGAAATTATCAAGAAGAGAAAGAATTAAGATGGGTATCAGAAAGCGCCTTTCAGGCTCTTCAACCCGTCCGCGCCTGTCAGTGTACAGAAGCAATAAAGGCATTTATGCACAGATCATTGACGACGTTACCGGTAAAACATTAGTATCAGCATCATCTTTATCAAAAGATTTCAGTGCAAATGGTACTAAGTCAGATCAATCAGTAGCTGTAGGCAAGCTGGTTGCTCAAAAGGCAGTTGCCGCTGGTATAGTAGATGTAGTATTTGACCGTAACGGTTACCTGTACCATGGTCGTGTTAAATCACTGGCCGAAGGTGCACGTGAAGGTGGTTTAAACTTTTAATTGGAAAAAGAGAAATGTCAACAATCAACATAAAAAGAGTAAAAACCAGCGAGATCGAATTAAAAGACCGCCTGGTTAGCATACAACGTGTTGCCAAAGTAACCAAAGGTGGTCGTACCTTCAGCTTCTCAGCTATCGTAGTGGTAGGTGATGAGCAAGGTGTAGTAGGCTTTGGTTTAGGTAAAGCGAAAGAGGTTACTGAAGCTATCGCTAAAGGTATTGATGATGCTAAAAAGAACTTGGTAAAAGTTCCTATCATTAACGGTACTATCCCTCACGAGCAAATAGGTAAATTTTCTGGCGGTTTTGTATTCTTGAAACCAGCTGCAAACGGTACCGGTGTAATTGCCGGTGGTGCGATGCGTGCTGTATTAGAGAGTGCCGGTGTACATAACGTATTGGCAAAATCAAAAGGTTCATCAAACCCGCACAACGTGGTAAAAGCAACTGTATCTGCATTAGCGCAATTGCGTGATGCTAACACTGTAGCTCAGCACCGCGGTATCAGTTTAGGTAAAGTATTTAACGGATAAGCAGAGACATGGCAAAGATCAAAATTACCCAGATCAAAAGCGTGATCGATAGAACCGAGCGCCAAAAAAAGACAGTGCAAGCACTGGGCTTAAAGAAAATTAACCACAGTGTGGAAGTTGAAGCTACTGCAGCTATTATAGGTATGGTACGTAAAGTAAACCACCTTGTAGCGGTAGAAAATATTTAATATCATGAATTTAAGTAATCTAAAACCTGCAGAAGGTTCTACTAAAAATAGAAAAAGAATAGGTCGTGGTACAGGTTCAGGCCGTGGTGGTACATCAACCCGCGGTCATAAAGGTGCCGGTTCACGTTCTGGTACAAGCACTAAAATAGGCTTTGAAGGTGGTCAAATGCCTTTACAACGTCGTGTTCCTAAAGTGGGCTTTAAAAACCCTAACCGTGTGGAGTATGTAGGCGTTAACCTTGACGTGTTGCAAAACCTAACCGAAAAATTTTCACTTTCAACTATCAACTTTGATGTTTTGAAAGAGCATGGTTTAGCATCAAGAAATGACCTTGTTAAAATTTTAGGTCGTGGCGAGCTAAAAGCCAAATTAGAAGTTACAGCACATGCGTTTACAGCTACTGCACAAAAAGCTATTGAAGCTGCTGGTGGTAGCATAGTTAAGCTATAATTTAAATGAAAAAATTTTTCACCACATTATCCAATATTTGGAAAATTGAAGACTTAAGAGTGCGTATAACAAACACACTCTTATTTCTTTTGATATACCGTGTAGGTTCGTTCGTTCGTTTACCGGGCGTTGACGCATCTGCGGCTGCTAATAATAAAGCAGAAGGTATAGTAGGGTTGTTAAACATGTTTGCAGGAGGCTCGTTTTCACGTGTCTCTATTTTTGCATTAGGTGTAATGCCTTACATTTCGGCTTCTATC
Organism: Mucilaginibacter sp. A3364; assembly: GCF_059690715.1. NCBI lineage: Bacteria > Pseudomonadati > Bacteroidota > Sphingobacteriia > Sphingobacteriales > Sphingobacteriaceae > Mucilaginibacter > Mucilaginibacter sp. A3364. Next base: position 89,781 of record NZ_JCAWED010000003.1, on the reverse strand, counting down.
GTTATGCAGTTATTAGGCATAGCGGTTCCTTATTTTGCTAAAATGCAGAAAGAGGGAGAGAGCGGCCGTAACAAAATTAACCAGTGGACCCGCTATCTAACCATCTTCATTACAGCTTTACAAGCTATTGCTTACCTGCAATCGCAAGTAACCGCTCAGGAGATCTATCCGGGTGCAGCAGGCCCAATGTTTGTGTTGATGAATACCTTCGTATTAACCGCGGGTACATTATTTGTAATGTGGCTAGGCGAGAAAATTACTGATAAAGGTATCGGTAACGGTATATCATTGATCATCATGGTGGGTATCATTGCCCAGTTGCCAGGTGCATTTGTTGCCGAGTTTGATTCGCGTGTTAGCGGTAATGGTGGTTTAATTACCTTCATTGTTGAGCTTGTGGCTTTATTAGGTGTGGTAATGTTCACTATCCTGATCGTTCAGGGTACACGTAAAATTGCTGTACAATACGCTAAACGTATTGTAGGTAACAAACAATATGGTGGTGTACGTCAGTATATACCTTTAAAGGTAAATGCTGCCGGTGTTATGCCTATCATTTTTGCGCAGGCCTTGATGTTTATACCTGCTACGTTGGGATCATTCTTCCCGTCAGCGGCATCAAACAGTATCCTGATCTCGTTATCAGATTACACCTCATGGTTACATAATGTTGTGTTTGCATTTTTGATCATCGTATTCACTTATTTCTACACAGCCATTACAGTTAACCCTGTTCAAATGTCTGATGATATGAAAAAGAATGGTGGTTTTGTACCGGGTGTTAAACCAGGTAAAGCAACTTCTGATTTTATCGATAACGTAATATCAAGAATTACTTTCCCGGGATCTATTTTCCTGGCAATTATTGCTATCATACCTGCATTGGCTAATATGGTTGGTGTAAACAACCTGTTCGCTCGTTTCTTTGGTGGTACGTCATTGATCATCCTGGTAGGTGTTGTACTGGATACATTACAGCAAATTGAAAGCCACCTGTTGATGCGTCATTACGATGGTTTAATGAAAACGGGCCGTATTAAAGGCCGTACAGCTATACCTGCTGCAGCCGGAACTACGCCGACCGCAATATAATCAGCATGTCGAAAATTCATTATAAGTCTGTCGAGGAGATAGAACTCATAAGAGAAAGTTCTTTGTTGGTTGCCAAAACACATGGCGAGATAGCTAAGGTTATCAGAGCCGGAATAAAAACAATCGAATTAGATAAATTAGCAGAGACCTTTATCCGTGACAACGGAGGGGTCCCTGCTTTTTTAAACTACGGCGGTTTCCCCTACTCACTCTGCATTTCTATTAACGACCAGGTAGTACACGGTTTCCCGAGCAACTACGAGTTAAAAGACGGCGATATCGTATCTGTCGATTGCGGAGCAATACTTAATAAATATTACGGCGACTCGGCCTTTACCTTTGGCATTGGCGAGATAAGTGAAGAAGCAAAAACTTTACTGCGTGTTACCCGCGAGTGTTTAGATAAAGGAATTGAAAAGGCCATTACCGGTATGCGCATAGGTGACTTAGGTTACGCCGTACAGGAGCATGCGGAGAAACATGGCTTTGGCGTAGTGAAGGAGCTGGTAGGCCACGGTGTGGGATTAAAACTGCACGAGAAGCCTGAGGTGCCAAACTATGGTCGTCGTGGATCTGGTGTGAAGCTGGAAGAGGGGATGGTGATAGCCATTGAACCAATGATCAATGCCGGCCGTGCCGGTGTTAAGTTTTGGGATGACGGCTGGACAGTATCAACTGTAGATAAAAAGCCATCTGCCCATTTTGAGCATACGGTGGCGGTTAGAAAAGGCAAAGCCGATATATTATCATCGTTTGAATACGTTGATAATGTTTTAAAAGAAAAAAATAATTAATTCAAAATAATTTATTAATTTTGCGTCCCGGTTTTCCGGGCGGATAATCAAGTAATACTCAGCAAAATATGGCAAAACAATCATCGATCGAGCAAGATGGTACAATTCGTGAGGCATTATCAAACGCAATGTTTAGGGTTGAACTGGAAAACGGTCATGAGATAATTGCACACATATCTGGTAAAATGCGTATGCACTATATCAAGATATTACCTGGTGACCGTGTGAAATTGGAAATGAGCCCTTATGATTTAACAAAGGGTAGAATTACGTATAGATACAAATAATATATAAACAATAGCGATGAAAGTTAGAGCATCCATTAAAAAACGTAGCGCTGATTGCAAGATCATCCGCCGCAACGGGAAACTTTATGTGATCAACAAAAAGAACCCGAAATTTAAACAACGTCAGGGATAATTAGAAAAAGATTGGTAGTACTCGTACAACGGTGGCCCGCCGTTCGGTATTACGTAACAGAGCAAAAACAAATATGGCAAGGATTTCAGGTATTGATTTACCAAAAAACAAAAGAGGTGTAATTGGTTTAACTTACATCTACGGTATTGGCCGCTCAAAATCAGAAGAAATTTTGAGCAAAGCTGGCATTGACGAGAACATTAAAGTACAAGACTGGAATGACGATCAACTAGCGGCTATCCGTACAATTATCAACGACGAAGTTAAAGTTGAAGGTGCTCTTCGTTCAGAAGTGCAACTAAACATCAAACGTTTAATGGATATTGGTTGCTACCGTGGTACACGTCACCGTAAAGGTTTACCATTACGCGGTCAGCGCACCAAAAACAACTCACGTACCCGTAAAGGAAAACGTAAAACAGTTGCTAACAAGAAAAAAGCTACTAAATAGTAATTGATTAGTGATTGGAGAATAGGCTTAGTTCTGTTCTCCGGTCATTAGGAATAAACAAAATTAAAACGATCGATGGGTCCGGGACATGAGATCCAAGTAATTCATCCGATCAATAATTAAAACATAAAATGGCTAAGAGCAAAAAAGTTACCAAAAAGCGCATTGTTGTTGTTGAAGCAGTAGGCGAAGCACACATCAATGCAACTTTTAACAATATCATTATCACCCTTACCAACAAAACAGGCCAGGCTATTTCATGGTCGTCTGCAGGTAAAATGGGTTTTAAAGGTTCAAAAAAGAACACTCCTTACGCTGCCGGTCAGGCTGCTGCCGATTGCGGTAAAGTAGCTTACGATTTAGGCTTACGTAAAGTAGAGGTGTTTGTAAAAGGCCCGGGTTCTGGTCGTGAGTCGGCTATCCGTACTTTGCAAACTACCGGTATCGAGGTAACTACCATTAAGGACATCACTCCGCTACCGCATAACGGTTGCCGTCCTTCAAAAAGAAGAAGAGTTTAATTAATTTTATTTTTAAAGCTAAGATTCATCAGCTACAGGCTGCTTGATACTTTAAAACACACAAACAATGGCAAGATATACAGGCCCAAAATCAAAAATTGCACGCCGTTTCCGCGAACCGATCTTCGGTCCGGATAAAGCGTTAGAAAGAAAAAACTATGGCCCAGGTATGCACGGCGCTTCAAAAAGAAGAGGCAAGCAATCTGAGTACGCTGTACAGTTAATGGAGAAACAGAAAGTTAAATACACTTACGGTGTATTAGAGCGTCAGTTCGAAAACTTGTTTCACCGCGCTTCAGCTAAAGAAGGTATCACAGGTGAGAACTTGTTGAAATTCTTAGAAGCTCGTTTAGATAACGTAGTATACCGTTTAGGTATCGCTCCAACCCGCTCAGCTGCCCGTCAGTTAGTAGGTCACAAACACATCAATGTTAACGGTAACGTAGTGAACATCGCTTCTTACCAGGTTAAAGCTGGTGACGTTATCTCTGTTAGAGAGAAATCAAAATCACTGGAAGCCATCACCACTTCGGTTGCCGGCCACAGAATTAGCAAGTATAGCTGGGTATCATGGGATGCCAACACCTTAACAGGTACATTCCTTAACTACCCTAACCGCGATGAGATCCCTGAGAACATCAAGGAGAACCTGATCGTCGAGTTATACTCTAAATAATAACGATACTTATACACAGAATGATCGGCAATTACTGCCGGTCATTTTTGTGGTTTAAATAAATCCAATTAATCAACAATAAATAAAAGGATATAAATGGCAATTTTAGCATTTCAAAAACCAGATAAGGTTATCATGCAGAAGTCAACTGATTTTGACGGCACGTTTGAATTTCGTCCGTTAGAGCCAGGCTTCGGTGTAACCATTGGTAATGCCCTGCGTCGTATATTACTTTCTTCTCTTGAAGGTTACGCTATCACTTCGGTACGTTTCTCAGGAGTTACTCATGAGTTTTCTACGATAAAAGGAGTTGTTGAAGACGTAACCGAGATCATTTTGAACCTGAAACAAGTAAGGTTTAAAAAGACAGGTGAGTCTGGCGATAGCGAAAAAGTGTTCGTGATCATCAATGGTCAGGATACTTTTAATGCCGGTGATATAACTAAGTTCTCAAACAACTTTACTGTATTGAATCCAGATCTTGTTATCTGTAACATGGATTCGTCTGTAACGCTTGAAATTGAATTTACTATCAACAAAGGTCGCGGTTACGTAGCCAGCGAAGAGAACAAAAACCCTGACGCTAACGTTGGTGTTATTGCTATCGACTCGATCTACACCCCGATCAAAAACGTAAAGTACACTATCGAAAACTATCGTGTTGAGCAAAAAACCGACTACGAGAAACTGGTTTTAGATATTGCTACCGACGGTTCTATCCATCCTGAAGATGCGCTGAAAGAAGCTGCTAAGATCCTGATCCAGCACTTCATGTTATTTAGCGACGAGAACATGATGTTAGAAGCTCAGGCTAAAGAAGAAACTAAAGAAGTTGACGAAGAGATCCTGCACATGCGCAAGATCCTGAAAACTGAATTAGTTGATCTTGACCTTTCTGTACGTGCGTTAAACTGCTTAAAAGCAGCTGATATCCGCAGCCTGGCTGACTTAGTATCATACGACGTAGCTGATATGTTGAAATTCAGAAACTTTGGTAAAAAATCATTGACTGAGATTCAAGACTTAGTAAAATCAAAAGGTTTATCTTTCGGCATGAACTTGTCGAAATTTAAATTAGACGAAGAATAATATTGTGATTAGAGGTTAGAGACTAGTGATTAGTTTCTAACCTCTTTTCATTTATTAAAAAATAGCTTGGAGAAAGAATAGTGACTAATCTCCAAACTCTAATTAACTAATCACTAAAACCGCGTAATTCCGCGGGCTTGACTGAAAAGCCGCCCAACGGTATGCACGTGCCACAAACAAAAAACAATGAGACACGGTAAAAAACACAACCACTTAGGTCGTACCACCAGCCACCGCAAAGCAATGCTTAGCAACATGGCTACATCGCTTATCTTACACAAGCGTATTACTACTACATTAGCAAAAGCAAAAGCACTACGTGTATTTGTTGAGCCAATTTTAACAAAAGGTAAAGAAGACACTACACACTCTCGTCGTACTGTATTTAGCTACCTGCAGGACAAAGACGCTACTACTATCGTTTTCCGCGAGATTGCTGAGAAAATTGCTAACCGCCCAGGTGGTTACACTCGTATCGTGAAATTAGAGAATCGTTTAGGCGATAACGCTGAAATGGCGATCATTGAGTTAGTAGATTACAATACTGTTTACGGTGCAACTGCCGAAACTGCTGCTAAAAAATCAACCCGCCGTCGTGGTGGTGCTGGTAAAGCAAAAGCTGAAGCTCCTGCTGCCGCTGCTGCACCTGTTGCTGCTGCCGAAGTAGTTGAAGAACCGGCTGCAGAAGCAGAAGTTGCTGAAACTCCTGTTGCTGAAGCACCGGCTGCTGAACAAGCTCCTGAAGCACCAGCTGCTAACGAAGAAAACGCTGAAAAAGGCGAATAATTCGTTACGAGAGTTAAAAAATAAAAACGCCCCGCTCAGTTTGAGTGGGGCGTTTTTTGTTTACAGGAGGTATTTAACCATATTAAATAAATTTCTAATGATATAATCGGACTCTCTATTTTCTTCGATTACTTCTTCTTTATATCTAATTAAAAATTTGCAAAAATTGCTACTTAAACTATCATCAATAAAATATTCATTATAATAACCATAAATATCCTCATCCACAAAATAACCGATTGTTGATGGATTGCTGTTTGAAAACACAATCAGAAACTTGGCGAAACCTATTTTAATGCCATTTCCAATAGATAAATTAGATATCGATTCTATCGTCGCAGTATCTATATTGTTAATCATTATATAGTTCTCAATCATGTTAACTGCTCGACTTTTTGAATAATTAGGTTCTGACTCCTTAGAATTGTTAAAGCATATTTCCGTATAATTTGATTTTTTTTGATCGTAGTCTTCGATGTCTTTGAATTCATCCAAGCTAAATTCATATAATACCACAATAAACAAGGTATATATTGTTTCGAATAATTTAACGGAGTTTACAGTTTGAATTATTTCAGGGATTAGATTTTTAAAATTTAGGGGGATCGTGTCTGATGATTTAAATGATCTAAGTATTTCAAACTTGTTTAGTACTTTTTTAAGATGCCTTGGATTGGTAAATTTTATTGATTTAAAAAAATCTTCAATAATGTCCGTGAAGGTTAAAGTCTCTCCGTTTGAGTATGTTTTCTCGATGGCGGAAAAATGAGGTTTAAGGAAGTGTTTGAGAGAGAATGTTTTTGGCATATTGAAAGAGATATCGAAAACTTTTTCCATATACTCCTCCGACTTAATAACATCTTTGTATCGCGTCTTTACAGCTTTAGTGACTGCATCTTTGTCAATCCCACAAAAAAAGACACATTTTTCGCCGTAGGTAAAAAATAATTTTAAAGCTGTTATGAGATTAAGAACATTTTCAGGTTCACATCTATCAAGGTCATCAACAAAAATTAGGAGCTTATGAGCATTATGTTTTTTGAGAATTAAATCTTCTATTGCTGTAAAACTCTCCTTAAATTCCTTATTAGATTTATAGAAAGATTTCGGGGCATCATCTTTCAATGCGTTGTCAAGTGCTTCGTTAATCTTTTCGCCGGATATTTCAACGTCCAGTCCTAGGCCTGAAAGAACTCCTGACGTTTTTAAGGTCACGCCATTTGTAAAGCTTCGCAGAGTTGCGAAGGCGCCTTTAATGAATTTTCTCGCAATATTAAGATCACTATCTACATGACTCAATAGCGCGTCACAAAGTGAGAGCGGTAAATTTTCATCTTTTTCGTGTTCCCAGGCCTGAAAGAAAATCGGAAAATATATGTTTTTATCTATTTCTTTTTCGATATAGCGCATTAATGATGTCTTCCCGCTTCCCCAATCTCCATAAAGGACGACCATCTTATTCTTTTCTAAAGCTGTGGAGTTGAATTCTAGAAAGTGTTTAATTGCATCGGCCTTTACTTTAAAGTCAAAGCTGTCGTCAACTTCATAATTATCAAGTTCCTTATTGGATAGTAAATTTGTATTCATGATAAATTCAGGTTATAATGGACTAATATACAAATAACCGAGTTATACTACATCCCTGCCAACCTGTCACCACTTTCACCCGCATTTCTGCCTAAATAATACCACTCACCACTCACTATTCACCATTCACAGCCCAAAACTCTGCCAAAACCAAATTGGCACACACATTGATTAATACACGTTGTTAGGTAAAACAATCAATCAATAAAGAAATAACAAAACATATGTCTAAAATAATCGGAATCGACTTAGGAACAACCAACTCCTGCGTAGCTGTAATGGAAGGTAACGAGCCTGTAGTTATTGCTAACAGTGAGGGAAAACGTACTACGCCGTCTGTAGTGGCTTTTATCGACAACGGCGAGCGTAAAGTAGGTGATCCTGCAAAACGTCAGGCTATTACAAATCCTACTAAAACTATTTCATCTATCAAACGCTTCGTGGGTAACCAGTTTAACGAGGTTACTAAAGAAGCTGAGCGCGTACCATATAAAGTGGTAAAAGGCGACAACAACACTCCGCGTGTTGAAATTGGCGATCGTAAATACACGCCTCAAGAGCTATCAGCAATGGTACTTCAAAAAATGAAGAAAACTGCTGAAGACTTTTTAGGTACCGAAGTTACCGAAGCGGTTATTACCGTTCCGGCTTACTTTAACGATGCGCAACGCCAGGCTACTAAAGAAGCCGGCGAGATCGCGGGCTTAAAAGTTCGTCGTATCATTAACGAACCTACTGCTGCTGCCCTGGCCTATGGCCTTGACAAAGCGCATAAAGACATGAAAATTGCTGTATTTGACTGCGGTGGTGGTACGCATGACGTATCTATTCTGGAGTTAGGTGACGGTGTTTTCGAAGTAAAATCAACCGACGGTGATACACATTTAGGTGGTGATGACTTTGACCAGGTTATTATTGACTGGATGGCAGACGAGTTTAAAAGCGACGAAGGCATCGACCTGCGTAAAGACCCAATGGCTCTGCAACGCTTAAAAGAATCTGCCGAAAAAGCTAAAATCGAACTATCAAGCTCTACTCAAACCGAGATCAACTTACCATACGTAACCGCTGTTGACGGTATGCCTAAGCACTTGGTTAAAACTTTAACCCGAGCTAAATTTGAGCAACTGGCAGATAGCCTGATAAAACGCACTATTGAGCCTTGCCAAAAAGCATTGAAAAATGCAGGTTACTCAACTTCAGATATCGACGAAGTTATCCTGGTAGGTGGTTCAACCCGTATCCCTGCTATTCAGGACGCGGTTCAAAAATTCTTCGGTAAAGCACCTTCAAAAGGTGTAAACCCTGATGAGGTGGTAGCCATCGGTGCTGCTATCCAGGGTGGTGTATTAACCGGCGAAGTAAAAGACGTGTTGCTGTTAGACGTTACTCCACTATCATTAGGTATTGAAACCATGGGTGGTGTAATGACCAAATTAATTGAGTCAAACACAACTATCCCAACCAAAAAATCGGAAGTGTTCTCTACCGCGTCTGATAACCAGCCATCTGTTGAGATCCACATCTTACAAGGTGAGCGCCCAATGGCACAAGGTAACCGTACAATCGGCCGTTTCCACCTGGATGGTATCCCACCTGCACCTCGTGGCGTACCACAAGTTGAGGTAACTTTTGATATCGATGCTAACGGTATATTACACGTATCTGCAAAAGATAAAGCTACCGGCAAAGAGCAAAAGATCCGTATCGAAGCTTCTTCGGGCTTAACTGATGCCGAGATCAAAAAGATGAAGGACGAAGCAGAAGCTAACGCTGATGCCGATAAAGCAGCAAAAGAAGAAGTTGAAAAACTGAACGGTGCTGATGCCCTGATCTTCTCGACAGAAAAACAACTGAAAGAGTTTGGTGATAAATTGCCTGCTGATAAAAAAGGCCCGATTGAAGAAGGTTTAACTAAATTAAAAGCTGCTTACGCTGCTAAAAACCTTGCCGACATTGAGGTTGCTCAAAACGAGCTGAACACTGCCTGGACAGCCGCTTCAGAAGAGATGTACAAAGCATCTGCCGAAGCCGGTGGCCAACCGGGTGCCGAAGGCGCTCAAGGTGCAGGTCCGCAAGATCATTCAGACACAGTGACTGATGTTGACTTTGAAGAAGTAAAAGACGACAAATAAGCACGCTGATGAATAATAGAAAAGCCCCGATAGTACATCGGGGCTTTTTTTATGAGGTTTATTTAGCTTTTACATTTCTGCTTTTTCGGCAGCTGTAGCCTTTTTGTTAAACCGGCGCATGTTATACCATTTTAATATGCTCAACATGGGCCATATTAAAATATAGATCATGGGGAACGGGGGCACACCGGCTACAACCATTAAAATGCAACTGAAGAAAAATGCAGGTATAGCTATGGCCCGCGATTTAAATAGGTGTAAAAATAAAGCCGTAGGCGGATGTTTGATCAGTTTATTTGCCGGATCAAACACATAATTGATCAGCCTATAGTTTAACAGGGCCAGTACTACCACGTTCATATTGTAGAATAGGAACGGAAATACCTTACCGTAATTTTCGCTAAAATATGCCGATGAAAAAGGCATCAATACTATCGTAAATAGAAACGTAATATTAAGCCAGATCAATTTTTCGGTGTAATTAGTTACAAAGCCAAATATCCTATGGTGACTGCGCCAATAAATAGCTATCACAAAAAAGCTGATTATAAAACCCGTAAACTTAGGGAACAGGTGCAATAATTCTATCACTTGGTCTTTAACTACATGCGAATGTGTTTCGGGTGGTTTCAGTTCAATAACCAATAAGGTTATGGCAATGGCAAAAACCGCATCTGTAAACAAAATAAGGCGGTCAATCTGGAAATCCCTGCGCTCGGGATCATGCTGTTCTAAAAAATGTTCTTTGTGGGCCATAGTATTTCAATGGCATTAAGATAGGAAATTCGAAGTAGACTTACGAAGTTTCAAAAACTTCGTAAGTCTTTATCCAATTTTGGGTGTTGCCTACGGCCCGCGCTGTACGCTCATACTGCACAAGGCCTTAGTCACGGCCTGCGCTGAGGCCCCGACGCGGCCGGTATCCGCTGCCATCGCTAACACGAAATCAGTCACAAAAGTGGGTGTCACCCTGAGCTCCGTCGAAGGGTGAGCGCAGAGGCCTTTGCCCGCATGCTTCGACGGGGCTCAGCATGACACCCCTGGGGTTAGGTTAATAAGGCACATTAATCACCGAATCCGTATTCGCCATTAACCTTAACTCACCAACGTCATCAAAGCCATGCATTACAAACTCTATTTTAGTGTACTTTGACACAAAGCTACCTTCAACCTCGCCAAGTGTGATCCTTCGCGCCGCCGGATCAAACCTGATCACTCGCTTATAATAAACGCCCTGCTCATTATCATAAGTGTTACCATCGTCTTCATAGTAAACGAAATCGGTAATGTCGTTGCCATTCCAAACATGTAGTATCAAAACGCCATCGCCCGCTTCGCTAGTGCTTTGTATAAGGTTTTGCATGGGTATAATTGCACCTGCCTTCACAAATACCGGCAGATCTGTCAGCGGAGCATGAGTATTCACAACCTGGTTACCGCCAAAGCGTTCATCAGTATTCAGGCGATACCAATCGCCGGCGGGCAGGTAAACGTCAAGCCGTTCCCAGGTACTTTCGACCGGTGCTACCAGTAAGCTATCGCCAAACAGAAACTGGTTATGATAATTGGTATGATAAACGTTTTCATCAAACGGGTTATCAATTGCCAGCGTACGACTCAAAGGCAAGCCGGTTTGTACTGATTGATAAAAGCCCGAGTAGATGTATGGCAGCAGCTTATAACGTTGCTCAATATCTTTACAGATGATACCTTCATACTCATCACCCCAGGTCCATGGCTCGCGGCTGCGCATACCCAGCGCGGCGTGGTTGCGAAACATTGGTGTGTACACGCCCAGCGAGTTCCAGCGCACCATCAACTCCGGCGTTGGGTCGCCCATAAAGCCGCCAATGTCCACACCTATCATACTCATGCCCACCAGGCCCAAACTATTCACCAAACGCTGACCGAATAACATATGTTCATCCGTCCCCGCGTTATCACCCGTCCAAACCGCCGAATAACGCTGCGTACCGGCATAAGCCGCACGAGTTAGTATGAACGGTCGCTTGTTGCCTAAGATGCGCCTTGTGCCCTTATATGTAGCGCACGACATCTGCATGCCGTACACGTTGCGCACCTCGGGCATATAACGTTCGCCAAATTTTACAATGTAGGGGATGTTTTGGCCCCAGGCAGCAGGTTCGTTCATATCGTTCCAAAAACCTTCTACACCGGGTTCGGTTAGGGCCTTAAATGCGGCACCCCACCAGTCGCGCACCTCTTCGTTAAAAAAGTCGGGGAAATGGCAACGGCCCGGCCAAACGCTGCCGATGTATTTTTCGCCGTTGGGGTAGGTTGCAAAATAGTTTTTAGCAACACCTTCTTCATATTCTTTATAGCCTTCCTCGATTTTTATACCCGGGTCAACAATGGTTACCAGTTTAAAGTTCATGCTTTTTAGTTCGTCAAGCATGGCTTTAGGGTCGGCAAAGGTTTCCTTATTCCAGGTGAAAATTTTGTAGCCGTCCATGTAATCAATATCACAATACATCACATCGGCCGGTATATTACGTTCACGGAATTTGCGGGCCACTTCCAACACCTCATTAGCGCTCATGTAGCTCCAGCGGCATTGCTGGTAGCCGAGGCTCCATAGCGGCGGCATTTCCATCCTTCCTGTAAGCCAGGTATAGTCACGCAGAATTTCCCTGATACTTTGCGCGCCGAAAAAGTAATAATCCATATCACCACCCTCGGCACCGTACCACATCATCTGCTCATCGGTACTCGCCCCAAAATCGAAATAACTTTTGTGGGTGTTGTCGAAAAATAAACCATACATCACCCCGCTGTGCAAGCCAATATAAAATGGAAAAGTTTTATAAAGCGGATCGGAAGTAATGGTATGCAAAGCCGCGTCGGTATTCCAATTCACATAGTTGTCGCCGCGTCGATTCAGATTGCCGCGCTTTTCGCCTAAGCCAATAAATTTTTCATCGGCATATAGCTTGCGATAATTGGTTACCCGCTCGCCCTGCCAAACCGTGCCAAAACGGCTGTCATCCTCGCCGAGTGGCCGGCCATCTGCCGTAAAAAAGCTAAAGCGTAGTGGCGCCAGGTTGATCACCAGTTTTAAAGCCGATGTAGTGACTTCAATGCTATCATGCAGTTTTTGGTAGGTGAAATCCTCCAAAGGTTTTTCAATAACCGCGAAAGATTCATCAGCTTCCTGCTCGCCCCGGGTAATGCAAACGCGCATAACGGTTTCGCTATAAACCATTATCCGCGCTAATGCATTGGCAGTTTGTATGAGTAAAACGCCGTCTTCAACTTCGGCGGTTATGGTGTTTCCTAGTATTTCAGCTTGCATATTTAAGCAACGCTGATAGGTGGGTTTGGTTTGAAGTTTCTCAGACTTAAACCAGACTTACGAAGTTTTTAAAACCTCGTAAGTCTTCTTCCTTCATCTACAATCTCAACTTAATCCCCCCGTTAACCACAAAACCATCTAAAGGCGCATAAATATCCCGGAAGGTTGGATTAGTCACACTCCCGGTATAAATCGCTTCAAACTTAGTTTGCCTTGTATCGGTAAAATTTTCAAAGTTGATAAACAGCGAAAAGCGCTCCCATATCCTCTCGGCCATGAAGCCCGTAGTCCAGTAACCGCGGCCTGTGGTGCCGTCATTCAAACGTTGCGGACTAAAATAATAAGCCTCCAAACCCAGTTTCAGCTTATCCTCAATCTCGTACATCAACACGTTATTCAAACGGTGCTTTGATACCAACGGATAGGCGATTTTGCTGCCACCGGCATGGTTACTTACATCGGCCAACGTATAACCTACAAATAGCTTAAAATCAGCGTAAGTAAGTTTTACATTGGTTTCGGTACCGCGCGTGTCTAAATGCCCGGCGGGTTGTTGATACTGTAAGTTGCCATTAGTTAAAGCTGTCAATATTATAGGGCTTTCAATTTTGGTATAGAAAAACAACTGATTAAGGCTGAAGGTAACCGCATCATCAAACAAACCGGTTTTATAGTTAATATCATAATTAACGCCGTAGCTGCGTTCGGCTTTGGTGTTGGCTACGTCAATTGGTAATACGTTACGGAACTGTATGCGCTCGGCATCTTCGGTAAATACGGTTGGTGCTTTGTAGCCCATGCCACCGCCAAGGCGGGTGCTAAAATGGTCATTCAGTTTTAGCAAGGCTGATAATCGCGGCAGCACAAAAAAGCCGTATTCGTTATGGTAGTCGCCACGTATGCCGGTTTCGAGGGTTAGTTTTTGGGTGGCGTTCCAGGTGTTTTGTATAAAGCCGCCGATGGTGGTGTAATTGTAGTTGCGCAGTTGTGCTGCTTTGTTTATATTCTCGGCGAAATTATCTGTTAGTAGGTTAATGCCGGCCGCCCAGTCGGCACTTGCGCCGTTACGGGCGTAGGTAGCTTCGCTGTAGGTTGATACCTGCTTACCGGCAAAGGTGTAGGCAGGCAGGTTGATAGTGCGATCATAATAACTCACGCTGTTTTTTACCACCAGGCTTTGGTTGCTATCAAAACGGTGCTCTAAAGTGAACTGTGTACTGTAACGCCCGGTTTTGTTTTGCTCAAAGTAACTGTGCTGTGCATCGCCGTCACCTTCAATATGATGCAGATCGCCGCCTATGCGGTCCTCAACCGTGGCGTTAATACCGGTGGTTAGCGTGGTTTTATCGCTCAGGTAAAAAAATAGTCGCGGGTTAAGGGTATAGCGGTTAAACTTAGGTATAGCCGTCAGATCAATATCTGCCGGATCATAAGCTGAACCGTGATTATAAGCCGCATAAACCGTAGCGCCTATCTTTTTAAATTTTTCAGCGTAAAACCCACTCGCATCCAAACCCAATGCCGAGGTACCGTTCAGCATAAAATTTAGCTGACGTTTAGCTGTGGGTGTTTTTGATACCAGGTTAACAAGCCCGGCAATAGCGCCACCGCCGTATAATGTAGAGGATGAACCCTTGATCACCTCCACCTGTTTCAGATCCAACGGGGCTATTTGCAGCAATCCTAAGCCACCCGAAAAGCCGGAGTATAAGGGGAAACCATCCCGGATTATCTGCGTATACTTACCATCAAGCCCCTGTATGCGGATGCTTGAGTTGCCGCTGGTGGCAGATGTTTGCTGGGTTTGTATGCCGGTGCTTTCGGCCAGTAGCATTCGGATATCGCCGGGCTTCATGTTGCCTTTTTCGTCCAATTCTTCACCCGATATCACTTCTACACGGGTAGGAATATTGTTGATGGTGCGACTGGTACGTGTAGCGGTTACCCTGATCTCGTCCAGTTCTTCTCCGTCGTCTTCCACATTTAGCAGAATTACAAGCGGCTCATTTCGCACAAGCGGAAAACTCAAAGTATCTAAGCGGGTTACATATCCTATAAACCGGGTTTCAATAACCTGTTTTCCGTTAGCAATGTCCGTTAGGATAACTTTACCAGCGGTATCGGTAGCGGCACCTTTGATTGTACCAGTTAGCAACGCGGTAGCGCCAATTAAAGGTTCGTTAGTTTTGCTATCTTTTACAATAGCCGTAAACGTATTTTGCGAATAGGCTATAGAAGTATAAAGTAGTGCTATACTTAGCACCAGTAGTTTTTTCATTATTAAAAGTTAAATAGTTAATACAATTGGATAAGCCCATAGGGCAGTGAGTATTAACTTAACTGTGGCGGCTGCCAGATAGCGGAGGCGATTTCTTCAAGATAGGGCGGGAAGTAAAAGCTATTGTGCTCTACAGGTTCGGCTTGGGGTTTAACCATTTGTGCGCATGGTTTATTTACCACAAAACCCACACAAATGCCGCACGAAAAAAACGGCGAACAACCCGCGCATTCCTTATTTGCAGGTGTTGGGGTTGTTTTAGTGGTTTCCTGTTTTTGCGATGCGCAATCATCAGTACAGCATGGGCGTACCGAAAGCAGTACAACAATAAAAGCCGTTATGATGCACAAAAGTTTCACGGCGTAAATATAATACAAATAGCGATGGGTTTTAAACCCGTCGCTATTGTATGTTTTGTATTTTTACAGCCAGGATGACAAAACCAGCAGGCAACAGTTTTTTGGAATTTATACGATCTGAACAAGGCAGCGGCGTTTTACTGATAGTCTGTGTTATCGTTTCCCTTGTTATCGCTAATACGTCCTTGAACGATGGCTTTAAATCATTACTCGCATTTGAGTTTGGCTACCATTCCAATACCATTGAGTTAAGGTATTCGGTATTGAACTGGATCGACGATGGCCTGATGGCGATCTTTTTTTTCCTTATAGGACTGGAGATCAAAAAAGAGATCATCGACGGGCACTTATCCAACTTTAAAATTGCAGCCGTGCCTATTTTGGCTGCCGTAGGTGGCGCGGTAGTGCCGGCAATGATATTCTTCTCCCTAAACCATAGCACCGAAACAGCTAACGGCTGGGCCATCCCTATGGCTACCGATATCGCTTTTGCTTTGGGGGTGTTGGCTTTATTAGGTAAACTGGTGCCACCTGCGTTAAAAGTACTGCTATCAACATTGGCGGTAGTTGATGACCTGTTGGCCATCATTATCATCGCCCTGTTTTATTCTACAGCCTTACATACCAGTTACCTGCTGTTGGCGGCCGGCATATTTTTAGTATTACTGTTGCTGAACAAGCTAGGCGTAAAGCACCTCGCGTTTTATATCCTGCCGGGGATAGTATTATGGTATTTTGTGCACCACTCGGGCATACACGCTACCATTGCAGGTGTGCTTACAGCTTTAACCATCCCGGTATCATCAAAAAAAGGCCCGGTATTGGATAAATTGGCACATAGCCTGGTTACGCCGGTAAACTATATCATTATGCCTCTTTTCGCGCTGGCGAATACCAACATACATTTTGAGGGCAATATGCTTAGCGGTTTAACCGGTGCATTGGGCATGGGTATCCTCATCGGACTGGTATTAGGCAAACCGATAGGTGTGATGCTATTTAGCTGGCTAACCGTAAAATTAAAGATTGGGGAACTGCCCGACTCCGTAAGCTGGCAGCATGTAGCCAGCATGGGGCTTTTGGCGGGCATAGGCTTTACGATGTCCATATTTATATCCTTCTTATCGTTTGGTAATGGCGGGTTTAATACACAGGCTAAATTTGCCGTGCTCGCGGCTTCGGTTACAGCCGGGGTGTTGGGCTTTGTTTATCTGCGAACGTTATTAAACAAAAAATCCCGCCCATAAGGCAGGATTTTTATATGCTTAAGACTTACGAAGTTTTTAAAACTTCGTAAGTCTAACAATTCAACTTCGTAAGTCTGCTAAATTAATCCCAAAGGTTTGAAGGGTAAGTACCGTTCTCCACTAATTCAGAAATTGATTTTTGTACAATAGGCTTATCTTCTTTGTAAGTAACACCAAACCATTTCGAACCGGTTGGGATAACTTTAAATGAAGCCTGGCCGCTCTTGATTAATTTATCGGCAACCAACGGAATAAAGAACTCTGATTTAGGGTTCTCATGGTTAGCTTCAACAAAATCGCGGAACATTTGCTCGCTTTGTTTGAAAACAGCCGGAGTAAAGCCCCAAAAATTCATCGATACGCGGGTATCGTTGCTTAGCGGATATTCGCCGGTGGCATCTTTGTAAGCTACGCTGCCATCTTCTTTAAAGAAAACCTCGGTACGCTCGTTAACTTCGGTCATGTTGCCATCAGCATCAACCTCGCACACACCGCGCGATACTGAACCGTGATCAGACAAAGTACGGTCTATCTGGTAACCTATTAAAGCGTAACGGTCGTCAGCAACTTCGGTAGTTAAAAATTTGGCCATTTTCTCGAAAGAATCATAACCGTAGTAGTCATCGGCGTTAATTACGCAAAATGGCTCATGTATCTGGTCGCGGGCGCAAAGTACGGCGTGGGCAGTACCCCATGGTTTAGCGCGCTCAACCACTCTGTCAATACCAAATTTTGTCAGATCAAAATCCTGGTAAACGTAATCTGTTTCAACTCTGCCTTTTAATTTAGGCTCGAAAATAGCTTTAAACGGCTCGGCAAACTCCTCGCGGATGATGAAGCTGATCTTACCGAAACCCGCGCGAATAGCGTCATGTATCGAGTAATCAATAATAGTTTCGCCATTAGGGCCAAAGCCATCAATTTGCTTCATGCTGCCGTAGCGGCTGGCCATACCTGCGGCCAAAATTAAAAGAGTAGGTTTCATAGTTTTATTGGGTGAATTTCTATAGTGGTATTTCAATTAAAAAACGGCTAAATATACCAAGCATACATAACCGTATAGTTTTAATATTGTTTATTTTATGTAACGGAAATCTTGTCCCGCCTCAATATTCAGTAACGAATGATAGATAAGGCTAATCACGTTATCCAGATCTTCTTTATGCACCATCTCAACCGTAGTGTGCATGTAACGCAAGCACAATGATATTAACGCTGATGGCACACCGTCGTTTGAGTAAGCAAAGGCATCGGTATCGGTACCGGTTGAGCGTGACGAAGCCTGGCGCTGGAAAGGGATGTTGTTTTTTTGCGCCGTTTCTATTAGTACCTTGTTCAGGTTGTTTTGAACAGCAGGAGCGTATGACACCACCGGGCCGCGACCGCAAGCCAGATCGCCCTGAGCAATTTTGCTGATCATCGGCGTTTGGGTATCATGAGTAACGTCAGTAACAATAGCAACATTCGGTTTAATCCGGTTGGCTATCATCTCCGCACCGCGTAACCCAATTTCTTCCTGCACGGCATTAACAATGTATAAGCCGAAAGGCAATTTAACTTTGTTCTCTTTTAATAAACGGGCAACTTCGGCAATCATAAAGCCACCGGCACGGTTATCTAAAGCACGACCAACATAATAGCGGTCATTCAAAATCATAAACTCATCCTCGTAAGTAATTACGCAACCAACATGGATGCCCAACTTCTCTACTTCATCTTTTGAAGTACAGCCGCAATCCAAACAGATGTTTTTTAATGACGGGGATTCTTCCTTTTCGCCACCTAAACGGGTGTGGATAGCCGGCCAGCCAAAAACTGCTTTAACAGGGCCGTTATCGGTATGGATATTTACACGTTTTGAAGGCGCTATCTGATGATCTGATCCACCGTTACGGATAACATAGATCAAACCATCATTGGTAATGTAGTTAACAAACCATGATATCTCATCGGCATGCGCTTCAATAACAACTTTGTACTCGGCTTCGGGGTTGATAACGCCTACCGCGGTGCCGTAGTTGTCAACAAAGTAATCGTCGATGTATGGTTTTATATAGTCGAGCCACAATTGCTGGCCTTTCCATTCAAAGCCGGTTGGCGAAGCGTTATTTATATATTTTTCGAAAAATGCGAGGGAGGTTTCTGTAACAACCGGTACATGTGGTTGCTTTTCTTCTTTCTTTTTAGCCATAGGTATTACTCCTGATCGTTTTAATGATCGGGCACAAATATAGTTTTTTGAGGTAAAAGGTTAAAGGATAAAGGTAAAAGGTTTTGTATTTGGGCTTTGTAAAGCAGGGTTTTAGCTTATGTCAGCTTCTCCATGATCTCATAATTAAAGCCGCCGCGTTCAAATTTCTCACCCGTAGTTACAAAGCCATACTTAGTATAAAAGCCAATAGCCGTATCGCGGGCATTGCACCATATACGGGTGGCGCCTTCGGCAATGGCAAATTCGGTGATGTAATGTAACAGGGCTTTTCCTATGCCCATGCCCTGCACTTCTTCGCTCACCGCAAACTTACGGAACTGCCAATTTGTGCCCTCATGAAACAAAGACACTACAGCTACCAGCCCATTATCCTTAAATGCACCGAAATGATAGCCGTGGTTGTCTTCGTCCATTTCCATCTCGTAAAATTTGGAAGCAGGGTATAACACCTGTTGGCGCAAACGCCAGGTAAGTTCGGGGCGGATCTGTTCGATGGAGATGTTTTGCATATTTAATATATCGTTGTCATCCTGAGCATAGCGAAGGATCTTCTACAATTGACAAGTTTACGTATCGCCTGTCCGGCGTATAAGATTCTTCGCTATGCTCAGAATGACAAAGAAAAGCATCACAACGGTATATTCCCATGCTTCTTCCTCGGGTTATTGGCCACCTTATTCTCCAGCATCTTAAAAGCATGGATTAGTTTCAGGCGGGTCTCAGCCGGTTCAATCACTTCATCAACAAAACCACGCTCGGCGGCGCGGTAGGGGTTGGCGAAGGTTTCGCTGTATAGCTGTTCTTTTTCCTTCCATTTGGCTTCCTTGTCTTCTGCGGAACTGATCTCGCGTTTGAAGATGATCTCGGCAGCGCCTTTGGCACCCATTACGGCAATTTCGGCACTTGGCCAGGCATAGTTCATATCGGCGCCGATATGTTTTGAGTTCATTACATCGTAGGCTCCGCCATAGGCTTTGCGGGTGATGACGGTAACGCGCGGTACCGTAGCTTCGCAGAAAGCGTAAAGCAGCTTGGCACCGTTGGTGATAATGGCATTCCACTCCTGATCCGTTCCCGGCAGGAAACCCGGCACATCTTCTATTACCAGCAGCGGTATATTAAAGCTATCGCAAAAACGAACAAAACGCGCCGCTTTTACAGATGAGTTTCTATCCAGCACACCCGCCAAAAAAGCCGGCTGATTGGCTACAATGCCAATGCTGCGTCCCGCCAGGCGGGCGAAGCCCACCACAATATTCTCCGCGTAATCTTTATGCACTTCCAAAAACGACTCGGCGTCAATTACCTGGGTGATGATCTCGCGAACGTCATACGGTTGGAGCGCTGCCTCGGGGAGGATGTTGTTCAATTCCGGGCGCAATTCATTTTGCGAGGTGTAAGGTAGCATGGGCGGCTTGTCCTCACAGTTTTGCGGCATGTAGCTTAGCAGTTGTTTAATATGGTTGATGGCCGCAATCTCGTTAGCGCAGGCAAAATGGGTAACGCCCGATTTACTGGCATGGGTATTGGCCCCGCCCAGTTCTTCGGAAGTGACGATCTCGTGCGTTACGGTTTTTACCACGTTAGGCCCGGTTACAAACATATAAGAGGTATGCTCCACCATCAAAATAAAATCGGTAAGGGCAGGGGAGTACACCGCGCCGCCCGCGCAGGGGCCCATAATGGCCGATAGCTGCGGCACCACGCCCGATGCCATGGTATTGCGGTAAAAAATGTCGGCATAACCGGCCAGCGATACCACGCCTTCCTGGATCCGCGCGCCACCGGAATCATTCAGACCTATCAAAGGCGCGCCATTTTTAATGGCCATATCCATCATCTTACAGATCTTCTCGGCATGGGTTTCTGACAGCGAGCCGCCAAAAACGGTAAAATCCTGCGAATAAACATAAACCAACCGACCGTTGATAGTACCGTAACCGGTAACTACGCCGTCGCCGGGATATTTCTCTGTTTCCATGCCAAAATCAGTTGAGCGGTGGGCCACCAGCATGCCAATTTCCTGGAAGGAGCCTTCATCCATTAAAAAATGTAAACGTTCGCGGGCGGTTAATTTGCCCTTGCTATGCTGACTTTCGATACGCGATTGTCCGCCCCCGGCCAGGGCCTGCTCACGCTTATTTTTTAAGGTTTTTATCTTATTCTCCAAAATTTTAGTTTGTTTATTTTATGTAAGGATGATAAAAGTAATGATAAAAATACAATTGCAGTTTGATTAAACCGAAACGATTATTTATATATTTGCTACGATGAATTTCAAGAATCTCAGAAAATCTGCAGCGCTGCTGTTTATGATCGTCTTCGCCGCGAAGATGGTTATTTCTGTTATTCCTATATTTTCATTTTTGGATAGCAAGGTTGCTATTTCTGTAATTATGCAGTTAGAGCAGGAAACCAAGGGCGAGAAAGAAAGCCCTGAAAAGGACTCGTTCAAAGAGAAAAAATCTATTGACGAACACCTGCTAACCTCGTTTCATTACCACGTACTGGTAATGGAAAACACTTGCTTACATAACCAGGAGGATGCGCTGCCCGTGCAGTTGTATCACCGCGTGGTTCCCACACCGCCTCCCAACGTTTAACTGTATTTCGGGGTCTGATCTGTCGTCAGGCCGGGTATTCTAATCAGTTAAATTTTTTATTCTTTCATATTTATTATATGCAAATTAAGCAAGATGGGGCTGCTATGGGCGGTCTTAATCTCCAGAAATATTTTTTGGCAAAAAACCTTAAAAAAGATCTTCCTTCAAGTATTGTTGTATTCCTGGTGGCATTGCCGCTGTGTTTAGGTATAGCCCTGGCATCGGGCGCGCCTTTGTTTGCCGGTTTATTAACCGGTATTATAGGTGGTGTGGTTGTAGGTATGGTAAGCGGTTCGCAATTGAGTGTTGCGGGTCCGGCTGCCGGTCTTACCGTTATTGTATTGAACGCCATTAACGGCCTTGGCAATTACGAAACATTTTTGTTAAGTATATTCCTGGCAGGGGTACTACAAATAATACTAGGCGTTATTAAGGCAGGTACCATCGCCAACTACTTTCCTTCGGCAGTTATTGAGGGGATGCTGGCCGCGATAGGTATCATCCTCATCATGAAGCAATTCCCGCACGCGGTGGGTTACGATGCCGATTTTGAAGGTGACGAAGGCTTTGCCCAGGCAGATCAGCACAATACCTTTTCGGGTATTTTAGGTGCTTTAAGCAAAATAAATTATGGAGCGGTTATTATCAGCGTGGTATCATTGGCCATTTTGATCTATTGGCCGAAGTTTAAAAAATTAGCTGTAGTGCCTGCGCCGCTGCTGGTTGTAGTAACAGGCGTTATTTTAAGCCTGGTATTTACCGGTACAGATTTCGCGCTGCGCGGAAAACAACTGGTAAGCCTGCCGGTGGTAAATGATGCCAAAGAGTTTTTTGGCTTGTTCCGCATGGCTGATTTTGGTGAAATTGGCAACAAACAGGTTTGGATAACCGCGGCAACTTTTGCCATTGTAGCCAGTTTAGAAACTTTACTGAGTATAGAAGCTGTTGACAAGCTTGACCCTATAAAAAGAATATCCCCGACAAACCGCGAGCTGGTAGCCCAGGGTGCGGGAAACATAGTGAGCGGTTTGCTTGGTGGATTACCTATGACGGCGGTAATTGTACGTTCATCGGCCAACGTTAATGCGGGTGCACGTACCAAAGTGAGTGCCATTGTACATGGCTTCCTGTTGCTGTTATCGTTTTTGTTTATACCAAGGTTGATCAATTTAATACCACTATCATGCCTTGCCGCCATATTGTTAATGACGGGTTATAAACTGGCCCGCATTAGCTTGTTTAAGCACATGTGGCATAATGGCCTTACCCAGTTCATTCCGTTTGTGGTAACCATTATAGCGGTAGTATTTACCGATCTGTTGATGGGCGTAGGTATAGGTATGGCCGTAGGCGTATTTTATATATTACGTACCAATATGCGCAACCCCTACTTCTACCAGATCGAGGACAGCGATAATAAAAAGATCATTACCCTGAAGCTGGCCGAAGAGGTTTCATTCCTGAATAAAGCCGCCATACAGGTTACGCTTACCGGGCTGCCTAAGGAAACAGAGGTGATCATTGATGGTACCAACTCCCGTTTTATTGATCAGGATGTGCTGGAGATCATCCACAACTATAAGCATAACGCTTTCACTAAAGGCATCATCGTTACTTTAAAAAATATTAAAGAGCATTACGAGATACCGAAGCTGAAAGAGCTGATCTACAAAAAATAAAAATACAGTTTAATAAGTGTAAAAGGAGCCAGATCCGGTCGCGCGATGCGGCCGGGGCTGCTTTTAAGGGTAGAGATGATACAACAGTAAAACTGAATTGGCCGGACTTACGTTTAACTACATATGCTCCGACAATCAAAAGCCGATCGCTCCCTGAGCGCGAACCTGATGCTGGCTTCATCAACAGCAGCGGTATCAGGTATCACCAATGTGGTAGGTATGGTAGCCTTCCTGGCATTTACAGCAAATGTTACAGGGCATGTGGCCAACCTATCCAAACATATTGTTGAACAAAACCTGGGCGAAATAACCGTATTTGTATTATGGTTGTTCATGTTTTTCGCGGGAGCTTTTTTGTCGAGTTTTATTGTACGGTCATTACAGGAGCGAAGTTTTTATCGGGCACACTCGGTACCCATTATTATAGAAATAGCTGTGCTGTTTTTTATAGCCGTATACGGTAATAATTTTTACCAGGAAACCCAGGGCGAGCGCGAATTGGTAATAGCCTGCCTGTTATTTTGCATGGGTTTGCAAAACAGCCTGGTATCAACCATATCGGGAGGACTGATCAAAACCTCGCATTTAACAGGTTTGTTTACCGATTTGGGGGGCGATATTTCAGAATGGCTGCATCCTAAAAGTAAAGCTACCGAGGCGGTGAAGAACCGGATCTATATCCGTTTTACCGTGTTAGGGTTTTATTTGATAGGAGGGATAATAGGCGGGTATTTATTTGACTTGTACGAGTTTAAAATATTTTACTTTGTACCGTTTTTATTGCTCACCATACTGTATTACGATGTTGCATCACTAATTTTACATCGCATAGGCCGTTTGTTTATGCGTAATTGAAGAAACAATTAAATTTAAATCTAACTAACAAATTATAAATACTATGTGCGCACAAATTCACGACACTAGTCACATCACTTACGAATCATTATTAGAAGGCAACAAAACTTTTGTTGAAAAAGCTTTAGCCAGCGACCCTAACTTTTTTGCCGACCTGGCACAAGGACAAGCGCCACCAATATTATGGATAGGTTGTGCCGATAGCCGTGTACCAGCCAACCAGATAACCAATACCGCGCCGGGCGAGATCTTCGTTCATCGTAATATTGCCAACATGGTGGTGCATACCGATATGAATATGCTGAGCGTGCTTGACTACGCCGTAAACGTATTGAAAGTAAAACACGTTATAGTAACCGGTCACTACGGTTGCGGTGGTGTAATAGCATCAATGACCAATAAGCAATTTGGTTTAATTGATAACTGGTTACGCCACATTAAAGACGTTTACCGTTTACACGCGGCAGAATTAGACGCTATTGCTGACGAGAAAGATCGCGCCAGCCGTTTAGTTGAGTTAAACGTGGTTGAGAACGTAAACAACCTTTGCAAAACCACCATCATTCAAAATGCATGGGCAAAAGGCCAGGACGTATCTGTACACGGCTGGGTTTACAGTATTGAAACCGGTGTTATTAAAGATATGCAGGTAAGCACGCAAAGCAACGACGCGATGCAGGATGTGTTTAAGTTCTTGTAGGGAGAACCAAGAGCCAAGAATCAAGATTGCTTTGTTTGGCTGATAATAAACGCCGCCTCATTACGAGGCGGCGTTTTTGTTTGCGATAACTACTTCATTGCCGTTGGCTTTAGCCAACGGAATAATAAAGCGAACAGATAGGGCTTTAGCCCAACCTACCAAACTATAAAACAAAAAAGCCAGGATTCTTGATTCCTGGCTCTTGTTTCTTGACTCTAATAAATTAGTCCTTTGCTAAGAACGGGTATCTATAATCCTTCGGCGGATCAAAAGTTTCCTTAATAGTTCTTGGTGATACCCAACGCAGCAGATTGATCATTGATCCAGCTTTGTCGTTAGTACCCGATCCTCTCGCCCCGCCAAATGGCTGCTGACCAACTACCGCGCCGGTAGGCTTATCATTAATATAGAAGTTACCCGCGGCGTTGCGTAGTTCGTAAGTCGCTTTCGCGATAGCATAACGATCCTGAGATATGATGCTGCCGGTTAGGGCGTATATCGATGTTTTATCAACAATGTTCAGCACTTCGTCAAATTTGGCATCCTCGTAAACGTATATGGTCAATACCGGGCCGAACAGCTCGGTACACATGGTAACGTAGTAAGGGTCGTCAACACGTAGCACGGTTGGATCGATGAACCAGCCTTTGCTTTTATCGTACGTTCCGCCGGCAACAACTTCTACCTTGTCGTTAGCTTTGGCGTCGTCAATATATTTGGCCAGTTTATCAAACGATGCTTCGGTGATAACGGCGTTCACAAAGTTTTCAAAATCTTCGGTCGGGCCAACTTTAATGGTGGCCAGGTCGCGTTGCATGTTGGCTTTAACCGCAGGCCATAATGAGGCAGGGATATAAGCACGAGATGCAGCCGAACATTTTTGTCCCTGGTATTCAAAAGCGCCACGCACTAAGGCGGTGCTTACTACATCGGCATCGGCGCTTGGGTGGGCTAGCACAAAGTCTTTACCACCGGTTTCGCCCACAATGCGCGGGTAGGTTTTGTATTTGTGTATGTTGGTACCAATAGTTTGCCATATGTTTTGGAAAACAGCGGTAGAGCCTGTAAAGTGAATGCCTGCAAAATCAGGGTGATTAAAAATAACCTCGCCGGCTTCCGGTCCGTCAACATAAATTAAGTTGATCACACCGTCTGGCAGTCCCGCTTCGCGGAATAATTGCATTAACACATTGGCGGCAAATATTTGGGTGTAGGCAGGTTTCCAAACCACTACGTTACCCATCATGGCTGCAGATGCAGGCAGGTTACCCGCAATAGCCGTAAAGTTAAACGGCGTAAGCGCGAAGATGAAACCTTCCAGCGGGCGTTGCTCCACGCGGTTCCAGATACCTTTTGGCGATATAGGTGGTTGCTGCTGGTAGATCTCGGCCATGTAGCTTACATTGAAACGCAGAAAATCTATCAACTCGCAAGCCGAATCGATCTCGGCCTGGTAAGCGTTTTTAGATTGGCCCAGCATGGTGGCCGCGTTAACACGGGCACGGTACGGACCTGCCAACAGGTCGGCAGCTTTTAAAAATATGGCGGCGCGTTGTTCCCAGGGCAGTTGTTCCCAATTGGCTTTGGCAGCTAAGGCAGCGTTAATTGCAGCTTCTACATGCGTTTTATCACCCTCAGAAAAGGTAGCCAGCAGGTGTTGATGATCATGTGGTGGACGTATCTCCAGCTTTTTGCCGGTTGTTACTTCCTTACCGCCAATATACATAGGTATATCAATAACTTTTGAGCGGCCATCGTGTAAAGCAGCCTTAAGGGCTGCACGTTCTGCACTGCCCGGAGCGTAGTTTAACACGGGCTCGTTTTGCGGCGCAGGAACATTGAAAAATCCTTTGAGCATAGTAAAATCAGTAATGTACGGTAAAGGTAGTGATAATGTGCGGATGTGCGAATATGCAGATGTGCAAATTACTGGTGGGTGACAGACTTACGGGCAAGTTTAGACTTACGAAGTTTTAAAACGGCGAAGCCCTCAATGAGGCCTTTAAAAAACAAACAACACCGAATTAAACTTCGTAAGTCTAATGCGTATCTTTACTCTATGACCATCGAAACCCTCCAACACATCTGCAACCAATTACCCGGCGTAACGCAGGATATTAAACTGGGTGATCACCTGTGTTTTAATGTGGGCGATAAAACATTTTTATTTACTTACCCGGATGGAGTTCCGCCATCGGCCTCGTTTAAAGTGCCTGCCGAAGATTTTGAAGAGATCATTGCTAAAGACGGCTTGGAACCACAACCATATGTGGCGCGGTATAAATGGGTGTTGGCTAAGGATATCAGCACCTTATCGCAAACGGAGTGGGAGCATTACATCAAACAGTCATACCGGTTGATAGCGGAAAAGCTGCCTGCTAAGGTTAAGAAAAATATCGGGCTGTAACTATCAATAAGGATGTCATCGTGAGTGTAGCGTGACGATCCCATTGTGACAAATACTGCACGACTTTACGTAATCGGATCATACACTTGTACATCACTAATGACGGGGTATTTTGAAAAAAGGTGCGCCACTTTTTGAAAGTGTAAATTATAAAATATTATAAATAATTAATAATCAGTCATTTAAAAAATAAAGAGAGTGCGCCGCATTGCGCCGCTTTTTTTGATAAAAATCTAATAATCAAATAGTTGTAAAAATCAGGTGCGCCAAGTGCGCCACTTTTAAAGTGGCGCACCCAATAGGTTAACCATCCAAAATCTAGCTACTTGATACTAGCTACTCAATACTAAAATTTAATCAAACACCACCGTCTTATTATTATAAACAAACACCCTGTCCTCAAACACCAGTTTAAGTGCTTTGGCTAGTACGGCTGTCTCGATCTCTTTGCCGGCCTTCACCATATCGGGCACGGTAAACGAGTGATTAGCGGGTATAATTTGCTGCGCGATGATGGGGCCCTCGTCCAGTTCGTTAGATACAAAATGTGCCGTAGCGCCTATCAGTTTCACACCCCGCTCAAAGGCCTGGCGGTAGGGGTTAGCACCCACAAAAGCCGGTAAAAACGAGTGGTGTATATTGATAACCCGCATAGGGTAATGAGCCACAAACTGCGGCGACAGGATACGCATAAATTTGGCCAGCACCAGGTAATCGGGCTGGTAGGGCTCAATAATGGTGCTTATTTCCTGTTCAAACTGGTCCTTGCTTTTTGCCTCGTGCGATACGAAATAGAAAGGAATATCAAACCGCCGGCATATATCGCCTAACTGCTCATAGTTACCTATAACGCATTGCACGGTGGCGCCAAGGGTATTAAAATAATTGCGCACCAGTATATCCGCCAGGCAATGGTATTCTTTGGTAACCATTATCACCACCTTTTTATCGGGCTGGGGGTTAATAGTAATTGCCGCATCTGCCGGGAGCGCGTTCTTTAACTCTACTTCCAGCGCGGGTACATCATGCGTTTCATCTATCTCCAAACGCATAAAAAACAGTTCCTCTGTTTTATCCACGTGTTCGCGTAGCGATATGATGTTAAGCCCCTGCCGGGCAACTGCCGAAGCGATGGTACCCACCAGGCCCACCTGGTCGGGGCATTGTATTACAATGATCATAGGTTTATAATATATACTGGCTGTAAATGTATTATTTTATGACTTGTTGAGTATCAAAAAAATAAAGCATTTAATTTTTTGGCTTGTAAATTGCCTTTGATTTTAAAATAACAACATATGTCGCAGGTAAAACCAATATTCAGGGTGTTTGATTATGATAAGGCCATCGCTTTTTATGTAGAATGGCTGGGCTTTAAAATAGACTGGGAGCATCGCCCGGATAATGCGCCTTTTTATCTACAGTTGTCCTTGCGGGATATCAGAATCAATCTTTCCGAGCATCATGGCGATGCCTGTCCGGGTAGCCATGCGGGTATTGATGAGTTTACAGATCTGCGCCAGTATCACCAGGTATTACTGGATAAAAATTACAAGTATAACCGTCCCGGATTGGAGACGCCCGAATGGGACACCAAATCTGTCATGGTGACGGTGATAGACCCTTTTGGTAACCGACTAACATTTAGCGAAAGTATTTGATTTATGAGCGATAACCATACTATGCTGATCGACGAACTGATCAAACTGATGCGTGGCGGGAGTGCCCACATCAGCCTTACAGATGCGCTTGAAAACTTACCCGCCAATGCGCGCGGCGAAACACCCGAAGGTTTGCCCTACAGTATTTGGCAACTGGTAGAACATATACGTATAGCGCAACTGGATATGCTGCAGTTTAGTATCGATCAGGATCACCAATCACCTAATTGGCCCGATGATTACTGGCCCAAAGAAGCTGCGCCGCATGATGATGCCGCCTGGGAAAGTGCCATTAAGCAAATTGAAACCGACCGCGAAACGTTTATTAAATTATTGCGCGAGAAAGATATTTACACCAAACTTCCGCATGGCGAGGGCCAAAGCCTGTTGCGCGAAGCACTGCAAATAGCCGACCATACGGCCTATCACATCAGCGAAATAGTAGTTATAAGGCGCTTGCAGGGTAACTGGAAAAAGTAAGCCTACTTCAGCCCTTTTATAAAATCGGTTACCGCGGTTATAAATTCTGGTTTTAGCGGAAGGTCGGGTTTGGTAAAGGTATCAGCGTTTTGCGCCCTGTCCGTGAGCCCCTCCCTGAATATATGGTTCATCCCCGGTATTATGGTCAGGGTTGAGTTTGACTTGGCTTTTTTTAATAGGTTAGCATTATCAACCTTTATTTGCAGATCGGTAGTCCCGTGTACTATTAAGGTAGGGATCTTCAGCTTTTTAAACTCCTTATCCGGTAAAAAGCGGCACCAGGTCATCACGTATACCTGTATGCTTGGCCGCACAAACGGATATAGTGCCAAATCAACCTTTGGGGTAAACTTAGCAAACTTCAGTGAGTCCATCACTCTTTGAACCCCGTCGGCAATATAGCCCGGTTGTAATTTCATTTGTTCTTTTATGATTTGGTCGCCTTGCAGCCCTGCGCCTTCGGCAGATATCAGCGCGTTTACGCCGCCTTCGCTTGCAGTTGTGGCCAGCGTACCTACCAACGCGCCCTCGCCATGGCCAAAAATGATCACTTTAGCAAAACGCTCATCGGCCTTTAAAATATTGATAAAACCTAAGGCATCATCGGTCATATCATCCAATTGCATGTCGTTTTCTTTGGTGGTACCAATGCTTTGGCCCACCAGGCGCTTGTCATAACGTAAACTGGCAATGCCATTTGCGGCCAGATCTTGAGCAAGCTTTTTGTAGGTAGCGGCGCTGATATTGGTTTTTGCGCTATTTCCGTCGCGGTCAATTGGTCCAGAATCGGGCACTATCAGTACTACAGGTATTTTACCGTTAGTGCCAGCAGGCATAGCTAAAGTGCCATATATATTGCCACTTAATGTTTTCAATACTACAGATGATTCCGTAATATCATTATTAGCAGATGCTATCTGTACAAACAACAGGGTAGTTGTAAAAATGGCAAGTATTATAAATTTAACCTTCATCATCCGTGTTCACTATTGATTGAATTCGACCGTCGAAAATTAGCAAAAAAATGTAAAAGAGTTTCAAATTAAATCATCCTGCCGGATGCGTTTATTCTGTACTATAATTGTCATATTTGTTTGCGTAACAGGTGTATTTAATAACTTTTGTATTTAAAATTCCGTATTGAGCTTTATGTTAACTGGAAATTTAGTATTGTTACACATTGTTATTAACTGATTAATAAAACTACTGTATAGCTTAATGAAGGTACTGGTAAGGTGTCTGCTTTTTATATTTCTGGCAGGAATAGGCACCTGTGCTTTGGCGCAATCGCGCCAGGTAACTATTTATGGTAAAATTTTACTGGAAGAGGGCGTTCCTGCCGAAGCCGCTACCGTAATACTGGTGGCCGCTGCCGATTCGGCCATCCTAAAATCAACCATAGCTAATACCGAAGGCTTTTACTCTTTTAATGTTATGCCGGGCAACTATGTGGTGCTGGCTACGCGCATTGGCTACGAGCAACATTTTTCAAACCCCTACGAAGTTGATGGTACTACCGATGTTGAAACCCGCAATATCAGCCTGATCAAAATACTACCCGAGTTAAAGGAAGTATCCATTAAAGGCCGTAAATCGTACATCGAGGTGCAGCCCGGCAAAGTAGTTTTAAACGTACAAAACAGCATTGTTGCCGAAGGTAATTCGGTTTACGAAATTTTGCGGCAGGCGCCGGGTGTACACGTTAGCAACCAAGGCAACGTAAGCCTAATAGGCCGGCAAAACGCCATGGTAATGGTTGATGGCAAACCCGTAAATGTAGCGGGCGATAACCTGGCCATGTTTTTACAGGGTATGCAGGCAT
Source organism: Mucilaginibacter sp. A3364 (assembly GCF_059690715.1). Lineage (NCBI taxonomy): Bacteria > Pseudomonadati > Bacteroidota > Sphingobacteriia > Sphingobacteriales > Sphingobacteriaceae > Mucilaginibacter > Mucilaginibacter sp. A3364. The sequence goes on along the minus strand of NZ_JCAWED010000003.1, from coordinate 58,614 downwards.
CGGGCGTTCAACGGGTTGAGCTGCTTACCAATCCTTCGGCTAAGTATGAGGCCGGCGGTGCAGGGGTTATTAATATCATCTCAAAAAAAGGAACCAACGTGGGTACTAACGGTACTTTAACTGCGGGTGTCGGTTACGGCAAATATTATAAAGCTAATGCGGGTATTACCTTTAATAACCGTACCGGGATGATGAATATTTTTGGTAACTATAATTACTCGGCCAACAAAACCTTCCATACGTTTACTACAGATAGGCACATATTTTACAAGGGCCTGAGCAGCGACTATAACGTGGAATACTATACCACGCGCGAAAACCTGAATCATTCGTTCCGCTTAGGCACCGATTTTTTTCTGAACCCCAGGCACACCATTGGCTTTTTAGTGAGCGGTACCGTAAATAATAATGATTTTATGAAGGATAACTCCCTGCGCATAGCCAATCAGGGCGTTCTTGATTCTACCATCGCAACTAAATCAAAACTTGAGCGCGATCTGAGAAATTTTAATTACGATGTCAATTACGCCGGCAAGCTGGATACGCTTGGGCAAATGCTATCGGCCGATGTGAGTTTTAATAACTACGACAGGCGATCTGACGAATACATCAGCAACCACTTTTATACCTCAAACTGGGCAGCCTATCGCCCTAATTTATACCAGCAAAACCTATCGCCTTCGGATATCCGTATATGGGCTGCCAAGGTAGATTACGTAAAGCCGTTATCAAAAACAGCGCAGTTAGAAGCAGGGCTAAAATACAGCCGGGCTAAAAGTGATAACACACTGGTTTTTGGCCCCAAAGTAGGGAATAATTACACCGTCGATCCTAAGCTGAGCAGCTCATTTATTTATACCGAGAATATTAATTCGGGCTATGTTAACTACACCAATACTATGGGTAAGCTTAACCTGGTTGCCGGCCTGCGCGTAGAAGACACCCATTCGCATGGCGACTCGAAGAGTATGCTGAAGATAGAAAAGGATTACCTGGATTTGTTCCCCCAGGTGCAGCTAAAGTATAGTCATAACGAAAAAAACGATTTTGCCTTAAGCTATAACCGCAGTATACAAAGGCCTATTTATGAAGACATAAACCCGTTTTTATATTACGTTGATCTGTATGACTATCGATCGGGCAACCCAAACCTGCTGCCCGAGTATTTTAATAAAATAGAGCTATCGCACACCTATAACAAAACTATTGTAACCAGCTTGTACGCCACGGTTACCACCAATATTTACGACTTTAACGCGCTGGAGCAAAATGATTCAACAAAAGTGAACATTACTACCCGCAAAAACTTCGGCGATATTTATATCTATGGCGTACGTTTCTTTACCCCGGCTAAGTTTGCATCATGGTGGAACGCTACTTTTTCGGTAGATGCATCGTACCAACGCATTAAAGCCTACAAAGAAAACGGTAATTTAAATAAGGCTACGCAGGATGTATTACTATTCACTTCGCAAAATTTTACCATTACGCCAACCTGGTCGGCCGAGTTGTTGGGTAAATATGAGTCGCCTACGTTTTATGGGTTTAGCCAGTTTAGGGCCAATTACCGTATAGATGCAGGTGTAAGCAAAAAGGTGTTTAATAATATGGGGACTTTTAAGTTATCTATAAACGATATTTTCCGTACGGAACGGGACAGGGCCTATACCAATTATCAAAACCTCAACCTTTCTATAGTTAACCGGGACGAGGGGCGTATCGTAAAATTTGGCTTTACGTATCGTTTCGGCAATATATCACTTAAAGGCTCCAACCGTCACAATGCCGGTAACGAGGATGAGCAGAAACGTGCCGGTGGCTTAGCAGGCGGCGTGCAGGCTAACTAACCTACGTGCCCGCCAAGTGTGCTCATTAGTATAATAAATAACACCAGCAAAGTAATGCCGGTGTACAGGTAATCCTCCTCCAACACAAAACCCAAAGCCGAAAACATTACCCTGATTATAGGCGTGGCTATTAACAATACAATGCCGGCCTGTATAACCGCGCGGCCCCTGTGATCTATTATGCCTTGAATAATATTTGCCGGCAAAACAAAATCGGGTACACCTTTAAATACAGTATAATCGGCAACCGTGTGTCCATGCCTGTATAGGTAAATTATCCCCCCAAACAACACCACGGCAATAGAAAGATATACGCCAACACGTAATATCCAGCCGATGATGTTTTGTATGTCGATGTCTTTTAATTTATTCATTTACCTGATATCTGTTCAACTAATCTTTAATCACTATATCCTTTCCGTAATTCCGTTATATATCATTTGCACGGCCAATAAACTAACTATTACCGCAAAAATGATACGTACCCATTTAGATGATGCCGTGTTAACCAAAATCTTCGATCCGGCAAAAGCGCCCACGGTTACGCCCAACACAACCGGCATTGACAGCCCCGGCTCGATATAACCGCGTTGCAAATAAATAACCGCGCTGGCAGCGGCGGTAACGCCTATCATAAAATTGCTGGTAGTGGTTGATACTTTAAAAGGTATGCGCATAATGCCATCCATGGCTACCACTTTTAAAGCACCCGAGCCAATGCCCAGCAAACCCGATATTATCCCTGCAAACAACATCATAAAAAAGCCCGAACCTACACGCGTAACATTATATTGCACCACACCCGCCGGAGTAGGGTAACTGCTGTTGAGTTTCAGCTTTTCGGCCAGTTCGTCTTTTTTGGTAGCGAGTTGCTGTGTTTTTTTCTGGATAGACATCACGGCCGAAAACAACAATATCAACCCGAATAATATAGCAATATAGTGTGTAGGCACGTGCATAGCCAGCATAGCACCCGCCATGGCTCCGGCGGTAGTGGCCACTTCTAAAAACATGCCCAGCCGAAGGTTAGTGATACCCTCTTTCACAAACGCCGCCGCCGAACCCGATGACGTTGCAATTACCGAAACCAATGAAGCGCCAATAGCGTAATGAATATCAACATGAAGCACCAGTGTAAGCAACGGAATGATAATAAAACCACCACCCAAACCGGTTAACGAACCCAGTAAACCCGCAAAAAACGAACCCAAAAGTATAATTAAAGTAAGCTCAATTACCGACATGTTATCACCCTAAAAAACGTGTGCGGCTAAAAATAAACATAACTTTTTTTAAGCACCTACTTTAATGTTTAACTATAGATTTAATGGGATAAGTAGTATTGACTAGTGCAAAATGGCAAAGTACCATATCCACGCAATAAAAAGTAGTTGTAGCGGTATCCTGAACCAAAGGTAGCTTAAACCATTGCCTGTATAGTCGGCTCTTTCAAGGTTGATGTTTTTTTGCGACGCATAGATGTTGGCGGGCAGAAGCAATATAAAGAATACGATGAGCATAATGGCGGCCATGTATTGCGTTGTCGGGATGATCAATCCCGCCGCGGCGGCAATTTCAATACCCCCGGTAACGTAAACCCAAAATAGTTTAAAAGGTATTATAGGCGGTATCATCAAAGCCATACCCTTGCTAAATGCAAAATGAGCTACCGATGTAAAAACCAACATAGCGGCCATAGCAATGCGTCCGCTTAAATATACCTGTGCGTTGTCGGTAACAATGAAGCATACCAGGCAACACAATGCAAAAACAACTATCAATACTATTAGTGGTTTCATATTATTAAAGGTAACACTTTTGTACATTTGTGGCCTCTCCCCAAAACAAAAGCCTCCCCGTCGGGGAGGTTGGAGGGGTTTATATCATGGGTTACCCAAATCTACAAGCCTGCATAGCCGACCTTGAAAAACACGGTCATTTAATACGTATAAAAGAAGAAGTTGACCCCAACCTGCAAATGGCGGCCATACACCTGCGCGTTTTTGAAGCAGGCGGACCGGCAATTTTGTTTGAGAAGGTAAAGGGCAGCAGGTTTCCGGCCGTGTCAAACCTGTTCGGTACGTTGGAGCGCTCGAAGTTTATTTTCAGGGACTCGCTGGAGAAGGTGAAGACCTTGGTTGATATTAAATCCGATCCTTTACAAGCCATCAAACATCCCTTTAAATATGCCAACGTTGCGCTAACGGCTCTCTCTGCTTTGCCGATGAAGGTAGGGCGCAAGCATTTTGAGAAATGTAAGATCAGCGACCTGCCGCAGGTAATTAACTGGCCCAAAGATGGTGGTCCGTTTGTTACCATGCCGCAGGTGTATACCGAAGATGCCGACAAGCCCGGCATTATGAATGCCAACCTGGGCATGTATCGCATACAGCTGGATGGTAACGATTATATATTAAATGAGGATATAGGGCTGCACTACCAACTGCACCGTGGCATAGGTGTGCACCAAACCAAAGCCAACGCCTTAGGCAAAGCTTTAAAGGTGAGCATATTTGTTGGTGGTCCGCCATCGCACCCGGTGGCTGCGGTAATGCCGTTGCCCGAAGGGCTGTCAGAGATGACCTTTGCCGGGGCGCTGGGTAACCGCCGCTTCCGTTATTTTTATGATGATGAGGGGTTCTGTATTTCAGCCGATGCCGATTTTGTAATAACCGGTACTGTGGAACCCCACGCCAACAAACCCGAAGGCCCGTTTGGCGATCACCTGGGGTATTATAGCTTAACCCACCCGTTCCCGTTGATGAAAGTGCATAATGTGTATCATCGTAAGGATGCCATCTGGTCCTTCACCGTAGTGGGCCGCCCGCCGCAGGAGGATACCAGCTTTGGCGCTTTGATCCACGAGATAACCGGTTCGGCATTGCCTATGGAGATACCGGGCCTGCGTGCTGTTAACGCTGTGGATGCCGCTGGTGTGCATCCGTTACTGTTCGCCATAGGCAGCGAGCGTTACACACCTTATATCAAAGAGCGTAAACCGCAGGAGATACTCACCATTGCCAATCATATACTAGGTAAAAATCAGCTAAGCCTTGCCAAGTACTTGTTTATTGCTGCGCAGGAAGATGATCCAAACCTAAATGTAAACAACATCGCGCCGTTTTTAACGCATATCCTGCAACGTATTGATTTAACCCGCGATCTGCATTTCCATACCCGCACCACTATTGATACCCTTGACTATAGTGGCAGCGGACTAAACTCCGGCAGTAAAGTTGCCATCGCCGTTGCCGGCGACATCAAGCGCGACCTGTGGGCCGATATGCCTGCCGGCTTCACCTTGCCATTACCTTTCAAAACCTACAAAATGGTACTGCCCGGTGTAATGGCTATCGAAGTGCCGTCAAACATCCGCGCCAGCGATATGCCGATGATGTTTGAGATATTACAGGAGCATTACGCCGAAACCGACCTGGACGGCTTGCCGCTCATGGTACTTTGCGACGACGCTGCGTTCACCGCCGCCAACATCGATAATTTTGTGTGGGTAACCTTTACCCGCAGCAACCCATCGCATGATATTCATGGTATTAACGAATTTACCGAGCACAAACACTGGGGCTGCTATGGTCCCATGATCATCGATGCGCGTATCAAACCTCATCATGCACCGGTGCTGGAGCGTGTGCCAGAAGTGGAGGCTTTGGTTGATAAAATGGCGGAAGAGGGTGGTAGTTTGTATGGGGTGATATAACTAAAAATTTAAAACAATCCCGCAAATTCTTCATCTATTTTCAATGCAGCTTTCAACTTGGCTTGCGTACCAACTTTGAACAACTCTTTCATAAAGGTATACAGCAAGGGACTTGATAAAGAAAGCGGCGCATATTTGCGGATGGTTCTGCTTTGTCCCTGATAAGTTATCTTACAGGTCATAAAATCAGCATCTATCCAACCGTCAGGCACAATTCCTGTAAGCTCCTTTTCCTTAGCGCTCGCAATTTGTCTTAAAAGTGGCTCGATTTTAAGAAAAGGCGAAACAGGTAACGATAGCGAATCCTGGAGAGAAATGAGACGCTGTTGTATGATTTTTGACATTTGGGTATTTAGCTTCTTCCATTCTGCGCTTTTAACATCCAAACTTTTGGCCCTGGCAGATAATGCGTTGAAAACAGTGTCGTTTTTTAAAAGCCTGATATTTTCCTGAGCCTTAAAAACATATTTTACATTAACGGTAGTGCCGTGTTTTTTTATCGAAATATCAAATTGATCAAAAACCCAGGCCGATCCTCCCGAAATTTCCAGCATGATATTGTCGTTTTCGTTAGCTGCGCTTTGCGCATTTGTATTAATGGTAAGTAGTAAAACGAATAATAGTAAAGCGAGATTTTTAAAAATATTCATGAGGCGAAGGTTTAGGCCAATATAAAGATTTTTTCGGGTCAAAATCGCCGCATAGTGCGTTAATATTTGTGCAGTTCTACCACTTTCCCCCACCACAATCTCACATCTCCATTAATCCACTGTAATCTAATTACATAGCCCAATTCACAATTTTCAACATTCCCCAAATGGCCCCCGAAGTGGTAGAAAAAGACAATTTAAAAATGTTGAAAACTTTTTAGTGGGAAAAAGTGTCATAAAGTGGTAAAAGTGATTTACTTTTACGTTACAATAATTGCCAAAGTGTAACATGTCTAATTTTTTAGGTGAGTTTGATTGTAAACTGGATGCCAAAGGACGCATGATGATCCCTGTTGGCCTCAAAAAACAGCTTCCAGAAGCTGTTAATGAGGGCCTTGTGATCAATCGCGGCTTCGAGAAGCATTTGGTGATCTACACCCGGAAAGAATGGGACAAAATAGTTGACGATCTAAGCAAGCTTAACCAATACGAAAAGAAAACGCGCGAATTTATCAGGTATTTTACCCGCGGCGCGTCAGAATTGTCGTTGGATACAGCCGGAAGGGTGTTGTTGCCAAAGTCGTTATTAGAATATGCGGGTATTGATGCCGATGTGGTGTTATCATGTCAGTTTAATAAAATAGAGGTTTGGGCCAAAGACGCTTACGATGCGCAAATGGACGACGAGCCTGAAAACTTTGCAAACCTTGCCGAAGAGGTAATGGGCGGCGGTGCCGGAAGGAGGGGTGATGGCTGATTACCACGTGCCGGTGATGTTGCAGGAGTGCATTGAAGCGCTTGAAATTAAAAAGGACGGCACTTATGTGGATGTAACTTTTGGAGGTGGCGGTCACTCGCGCGAGATTATGAAGCACTTGGGCGAAGGTGGCCGTTTGCTGGCCTTTGACCAGGATGCCGACGCGCAGAGAAATAAAATAGATGACGAGCGTTTTGAACTGATAGATCAAAACTTCAGATACCTGAAAAACTTTTGCCGCCTGCACCGGGCGATACCGGTTGATGGTATACTGGCCGACCTGGGGGTTTCATCGCACCAGTTTGACCAGGCCGAGCGGGGCTTTTCCATCCGCTTTGATGCCGAGCTGGATATGCGGATGAACCAGGCATCTGAACTGAGTGCGAAAGAAGTAGTAAATACCTATAGCGAGGCAGATCTGCATCGCATTTTTGGTATTTACGGCGAAATACAAAACGCCAAATCATTAGCCAATACCATAGTTACCGGCAGGTTAAACGCGCCGATAGTTACGGTGGCTGATCTGAAAAATGTTATCGCTAACCGCATCCCCAAAGGGAAAGAAAATAAATACCTGGCGCAGGTTTTTCAAGCCTTACGCATCGAGGTTAACCAGGAGCTGGAAGCGCTGAAGGAGTTTTTAGAGCAAACTGCCGAGGTGCTGAAGCCGGGTGGCAGGTTGGTGGTGATGTCATATCACTCGCTGGAAGACAGGCTGGTGAAAAACTTCATCGCCAAAGGTAAGTTTAGCGGCGAGGTGGAGAAGGATTTTTTTGGCAACGATCAGAAGCCTTTTGAAGGTGTTAGTCGCGGTGTAATAACCACCAGTGATGAAGAGATAAAGTTGAATAACAGGGCGCGTAGCGCCAAGTTAAGGATAGCAGTAAAAAAGTAGTTTATGACCAATCGTTTACGTTCAGAAATTCAGGAAGAAGAATTGCAAAGCGAGTTGATCGTTGAGGAGAAACCCGTAAAGGAAATTCCTGAAAACTTTGTTACCAAATTTTTAAGTGAAGGCTTTATAGGTGCCGACGATGCTACGCGCGCGCTGCCTTTTGTATTGTTCCTGGCTTTTTTAGGAATGATATACATCGCCAACAGGCATCTGGCCGAAAACAACATACGTGAGATAGATAAACTGGGCAAGCAGGTAAAAGAGCTTAGCTGGGAATATAAAGTAACCAAGGCAGATCTGGCTTACAAAAGCACTTTAAGCGAAGTGGCCAAACGGGCAGATACGCTGGGTGTGAAGGAGTCGTTAGAGCCGGCACAGAAAATTACAGTACAGGAGGCAGCACAATGAGTATCAGGGCCAACATATTAGTAAGGGTGTATATAGCTTTCGGGTTGATATTGCTTTTTGCATTGGCCGTAATGGTGCAGGTATATAATGTGCAGTTTGTGCAGGGTGATAAATGGCGCGCCATGTCGGCCAAATTATCTACCAAATACCAAAATGTCGAAGCATCGCGCGGTAATATCTACTCGGTTGATGGTGCTTTACTGGCCACATCAGTACCCGAGTATGAACTGCACATGGATATGATAGCCGGCGGTATTATTGATGATAAGGTATTTTATGGTAAGGTAGACTCGTTGGCGCTTTGTCTGTCTAAACTATATCCTGACAAAACACAGCGCGACTTCTCTCGTTTGCTGCGTAGCGCGCGTCGCGATAGTTTGCGCTACCAGTTGATCCGCCGCCGCGTTACTTTCCAGGAGTTGAAAAAGATCAAACAGTTCCCATTGTTCAGGCTGGGTAAATATAAAGGTGGTTTGATCGTAATTCAACAAAACAAACGTATTCTGCCGTTCCAGTCGCTGGCGGCCCGTACCATTGGTTACAAAAACGAGAACGCTGACAAGGCTGTAGGTTTAGAAGGTGCCTATGCCAGCTATATCAACGGCGATAACGGCAAACGTTTAATGCAGCGTATTGCAGGTGGTGTTTACGTGCCTGTTAATGATGAAGAGGATGAAGTTACCGCACGTGATGGTGCCGATATTATATCAACCATTAATGTAAACTTCCAGGACGTTGCCCAAAAAGTATTAAAAAAACAACTGGATAGCATACAGGCTGATTTTGGTACCGTAGTATTAATGGAAGTTGCCACTGGCGAGGTGCGCGCCATAGCCAACTTTACCCGCACCAAAGAGGGTGACTATAAAGAGAAATTTAACTACGCTATAGGTTATGAGGCCGAGCCGGGTTCAACCTTTAAGCTGGCATCGTACATGGCGTTGCTGGACGATAAAAAAATTGATACCGGCAAACTGGTTGACGTAATGCATGGCGGCCCATACCAGATCATTAACCCGCGCAATGGCCGGGTGGCTTTAAAAGTTAGAGATGCAGAGGATGAAGGTGGGGTGATCAGCGCGCGTCGTGCTTTTGAGAAATCATCAAACATTGGTGCTGTTAAACTGGTTACCGCGGCATATGGCGACAATCCCGAAGCCTTTACAGATAAATTATATAGCTGGAAGCTGCACGAAAAAAATGGCTTGCAGATACCTGGAGAGGGCCAGCCGATCGTTAAAAATCCAAAATCAAAACACTGGAATAAATTACAGAGTTTGGCGCAGATAGCTTATGGCTATGAGTCTAAATTATCACCGTTGCAAATGCTTACGTTTTATAATTCGGTAGCTAATAATGGTAAAATGGTAGCCCCGCTATTTGTGCGCGAGATTCGCCGCATGGGTAATACGGTAGAGCGTTTTCAGCCAAAAGTACTTAACCCGCAAGTTTGCAGTGATGAAGCTCTGGGTAAGGTTAAAGGCTTGCTGGAAGGTGTGGTATTGGAAGGTACAGGCAAACTAATTATCAAAAATAAATTATACAGCGTAGCAGGTAAAACAGGTACCGCGCAAATAGCGAATGGTGCATTGGGTTATGGTGATAAAAGCTCGCACCAGGCATCGTTTTGCGGGTATTTCCCGGCAGATAAGCCTAAGTATTCTATGATAGTGGTGATCAGTAACCCGCGTGTGGGCTTGCATTTGGCCGCCTGGGTGGCAGGGCCTGTGTTCCGTAAAATAGCAGATAGGGTTTACGCCAGTGATTTAGGTATTGACCATAAAGCGCCCGAGCGCCTGGTGGGTAACACCAACATGCCGAAAGTTAAACAAGGCAATTTAAAAGCTTTGAAAAATGTATACAGCCAACTGGGGTTAAAACCGCTTTATGCTTCGGCCAATACCGGTATTGATACCAGCAGCGGTATACCCTTCGAGGAAGTGAAGTTTAAGACCGGCATTGTGCCTGCCGTAACCGGTATGGGTTTAAGCGATGCCTTATTTGTATTGGGTAATGCCGGCTATAAAGCTACCGTGCGTGGTAGTGGTGTAGTAAGCACGCAATCTGTAATTGCGGGCACAGCAGCACCAAAAGGATCAAAAGTATTGATAGAACTGAAATGAGATACCTGAGCGAGATATTAACCGGATTGCCATTCACCGAACTGCAGGGAGCTGCGGAGGTGGAGGTTACTGCCGTTGTGTTTGATTCGCGCAAGGTAGTGCCGGGTTGCTTGTTTGTGGCTGTTAGAGGCACACAGGTTGACGGGCACAACTATATTGAACAGGCTATAAAAGACGGCGCAGTAGCTATCATTTGCGAAGAACTGCCGGGGCACACTGCCGTACCGGTCGACTTTATAATGGTTGCCGACTCAGCCGCCGCATTAGGCATTGTAGCTGCTAATTTTTACGATAATCCATCTAATAAATTAAAACTGGTTGGCGTAACCGGTACCAATGGTAAAACCACCATCGCTACGCTGCTGTACCAGTTATTTATTGATCTGGGCTATAAATGCGGATTGCTTTCGACTGTTGAAAACCAGATCAACGGCAAAGTTATCCCATCAACCCATACCACACCAGATCAGGTTGAATTGAACCGCCTGTTGAACGAAATGGTTGAACTGGGCTGCGATTACTGCTTTATGGAAGTAAGCTCGCACGCCGTAGCACAGCATCGTATAAAGGGCCTAAGTTTTGCCGGTGGCATATTCTCCAACCTTACGCATGATCATTTGGATTATCATAAAACCTTTGATAATTACCTGAAAGCCAAGAAAGCTTTCTTTGATGGTTTGCCAAAAAGTGCCTTCGCGTTAACCAACGTTGACGACCGCAATGGCAATGTAATGCTGCAAAATACCAAAGCGCATAAAAAGACCTACGGCCTTAAAAACATGGCCGGCTATAAAGCTAAAATCCTTGAAAACCAATTCGGTGGCCTGTTGCTGCTGATCGACGGCGAAGAGGTTTGGTTTAAAATGGTAGGCAGTTTTAATGCTTATAATCTATTGGCCGTATATGCCAGCGCGATGCTATTGGAGCAGGATAAAGCCAAAGTGCTAACCAGCCTGAGCAAACTATCAGGTGCCGAAGGTAGGTTTGACTATGTGATATCGCCCAACAAAATAATTGGCATTGTTGATTATGCGCATACACCAGATGCGGTGCAGAATGTATTAAGCACGGTTAAAGATATCCGCAAAGGCAACGAAAAAGTGATAACCGTAATTGGCTGCGGCGGCGACCGTGATAAAACCAAGCGCCCGGTAATGGCCAAAGTAGCCACCGAGTGGAGCGACAAAGTAATATTAACCGCCGACAATCCGCGCAGCGAAGACCCTGCCGCCATTATTAAAGATATGGAAGTGGGTGTAAGCGCACAATACCAGCGCAACACGGTAAGCATAACCGACCGTCGCGAAGCGATAAAGACGGCCTGCATGCTGGCACAACCCGGAGACATTATTGTGCTTGCCGGCAAGGGCCACGAAAAATACCAGGAAATAAAAGGAGTGAAAAACCACTTCGACGATAAGGAAGAGTTACTGAACCAATTTAAATTGATGAGTTAATGCTATACTACTTATTTACCTATCTGTATAAGCACTACAATATCCCGGGGACAGGGGTGTTTCAGTACATCACGTTCAGGATGGCGCTGTCGGTAATTACTTCGTTGATCATTACTACGGTTTATGGTCGTAGGCTGATCGATTACCTGCGCATGAAACAGGTGGGCGAAACTATCCGCAACCTGGGCCTGGAAGGGCAAATGCAAAAGGCAGGTACACCAACCATGGGTGGTATCATTATCATCATGGGTATTTTAATACCTACGCTGCTGTTTGCCAAGCTGGAAAACGTGTACGTTATTTTAATGCTGATAACCACTGTATGGCTGGGTTGCATCGGCTTTTTAGACGATTACATCAAAGTATTTAAAAAGAATAAAGAGGGCCTTGCCGGCAGGTTTAAAATAGTTGGCCAGGTTGGTTTGGCGCTGATAGTTGGCTTAACCATGCTAAACAACAAAAGCATCGTTATACAGCAGGAAGCCGTTCCGCCAATAAAAGTTGATGCTCCGGTTGAGTACCACATGAAAGGTAATAAAGCGGTGCTTACGCAAAATGTAAAATCGACCAAAACCACCATGCCGTTTTACAAAAACAATGAATTTGATTACGGCAAGGTTGTTAAGTTTTTAGGTTCGGATTACGGCCGTTACACGCCGATAGTGTTCATGATCTTCGTCATCTTCATTATCACGGCAGTATCAAACGGTGCCAATATTACCGATGGTATTGACGGGTTGGCCACGGGGACATCCGCCATTATAGGGTTTACGCTGGCCATACTGGCCTATGTGTCGGGTAACATCGTGATATCCGATTACCTCAACATTATGTACATCCCCAACTCGGGCGAACTGGTGATTTTTGCCGGTGCCTTTGTAGGTGCCTGCGTAGGTTTTTTATGGTACAACGCTTATCCCGCCCAGGTATTTATGGGCGACACGGGCAGCTTAACCATTGGCGGTATTATAGCGGTGTTTGCCATTTTGATCCGTAAGGAGTTAATGATACCGATACTGTGTGGTGTGTTTTTGATAGAGATATTATCAGTAACCATGCAGGTAAGCTGGTTTAAATATACCAAACGCAAGTATGGCGAGGGCCGCAGGATCTTCCTGATGTCGCCGCTGCACCACCATTACCAAAAACGCGGTTTCCACGAAGCAAAGATCGTTACCCGTTTCTGGATCATTGGTATCATGCTGGCGATCATAACTATAATAACGTTGAAGCTTCGCTAGTGATCAGTGACTAGTGATTAGAGATTAGTTAAGAGAAATGAACGATAACAAAAACATAGCGATCCTTGGTGCCGGCGAAAGCGGCGTGGGTGCGGCATACCTTGCCCAGCAGCAGGGTTATGATGTTTTTGTGTCGGATTTTGGTGCTATCGCTCCGCATTATAAAGAGCAACTGCAAAGCTGGAATATCCCTTACGAAGAGGGGCAACATACCGAAGCTACCATACTAAACGCGGCAGAGGTGATCAAAAGCCCGGGGATACCTGATAAAGCGCCGATCATCAAAAAGCTGAAAGAGCAGGGCGTGCCGGTTATTTCGGAGATAGAGTTTGCGGGCAGGTATACCGATGCTAAGATCATCGGCATCACCGGTTCAAACGGTAAAACTACTACCACCAGCCTAACCTATTTCATTTTGAAAAACGCGGGGCTTAACGTTGGCCTGGCTGGTAACATTGGTAAAAGCTTTGCCTACCAGGTAGCTACCGAAAAGTTTAAATACTACGTGCTGGAGCTAAGCAGCTTTATGCTCGACGACATGTTTAAGTTTAAGGTTGATATAGCGGTGTTGCTGAACATCACGCCCGATCACCTTGATCGTTACGATTACCGGATGGAAAACTACGCGGCTTCAAAACTGCGCATTACTCAAAATCAAACAGCTAATGATGTTTTCATTTACTGTGCCGATGATGAGGAAACCATCAAAATAATGGAAGGCAAAACCATTGCTGCGAAGCAATTGCCATTCTCTATACAAGCACACCAAAACCCGGGGGCCTACCTCCATACCGACAATATTGTCATCAACACTGATAAAGAACATTTTGAAATGTCAATTAACGAACTAGCGCTGCAAGGCAAGCACAACATCTACAACTCAATGGCTTCGGGCATTGTGTCAAAAGTGCTCGAACTCCGTAACAACACCGTGCGCGAGAGCATGGCTACGTTCAAAAACATTGAGCACAGGTTGGAGTCGGTAGGCAAAATTTCGGGTATCAGTTTTATCAATGACTCTAAGGCTACCAACGTTAATTCAACCTGGTATGCTTTAGAAAGCATGACAACAGATGTAGTGCTGATACTGGGCGGTGTAGACAAAGGCAACGATTACAGCATGCTGCTTGACCTGGTTAAGCAAAAAGTCAAAGCCATCGTTTGCCTGGGTAAAGACAACCAACGCATCCACGATGCTTTTGAAGACGCGGTAGAGATCATCGTTAACACAGCATCGGCGGCAGAAGCAACACAGGTGGCATACCACCTGGCGACTAAAGGCGATACGGTATTACTATCGCCGGCTTGCGCAAGTTTTGATTTGTTTAAAAATTATGAGGATAGGGGCGATCAGTTTAAAGCCGCTGTTAAAGAGTTATAGACCCCTCCCAACCCTCCCCGAGGGGGAGGGCTTTATATGGAGGAGAAGATAAAAAATTAGAAAATCAAAAGTCTCCCCCCTCGGGGGAGATTTAGAGGGGGTTAGGCAAATGAATCAAATAGTACAAAACTTAAAAGGCGACCGATGGATATGGTTAGTAGTGATCCTGCTATCCTTGGTATCTATGCTTTCAGTGTACAGCGCTATAGGCTCGTTGGCTTATAAGCGTGGCGTGGGTGCCGAATCTATTTTGATGAAACACCTTGCCATGATAGTGGGTGGTATTGTGCTGATGTACATTTCGCATAAGCTGGATTACCGGTACTATGCAGGTATATCAAAATTGCTGATGGTGATCACCATCCCGTTGCTGATATACACTTTAGCCTTTGGTAGCAACGTAAACGAAGCCAAACGTTGGATAGCTATCCCGGGTACGGGTTTAGGCTTCCAAACATCCGATCTGGCTAAGCTGGCGCTGATCACTTACCTGGCGCGCACCTTATCGCGTAAGCAGGAAAATATAAAAGATGTTAAGGAATCATTTGTGCCAATTATGGGCGCTGTATGTGTGGTATTTGTTTTAATAGCCTGGGCAAACATGTCAACCGCAATTATGTTGTTTGGCGTAAGTATCCTGTTGCTCATTATGGGCCGTATCAGCATCAAACAAATAGCAGTAGTAATGGTAGCCGGCGGCGCGCTAATGGCATGCGTAGTGTTCTTTGGTCCGCGTAGGGGTGTTTACAAAGCACGTATACATACCTACCTGCACCCGGAGGAAGCACACCCGGATAAATCCTTCCAGTCCGACCATGCTAAAATAGCCATCGCTTCCGGCGGTGTATTTGGCCGCGGACCGGGCAAGAGCAACGAAGTGAACTACCTGCCCGAGGCATATTCGGATGAGATCTACGCCATCATCGTAGAAGAGTACGGCATGATGGGCGGCTTTGCATTAATAGGTGTTTACCTGTTCCTGCTCTACAGATGTATTAAGATAGTCACGCGAGCGCCAAAAGCCTTCGGCGCATTATTGGCGGCGGGGCTAAGCTTCAGCATAACCATACAAGCCTTTGCCAACATGGCGGTGGCCGTAGGGCTGGGGCCGGTAACCGGGGTGCCTTTACCCTTTGTAAGCATGGGCGGTACATCCATGTTGTTCACCAGTATTGCCTTCGGCATTATCTTATCGGTAAGCCGTGATATTGATGAACCGAAGAAGGTTGTGGTAGGCGAAATAAAGCAAGTACCGGTAGTAGCGTAATATTAGACATAAAAGCAAATGGCAAAAAGAATAATCATAAGTGGTGGCGGAACAGGAGGACATATCTTCCCGGCTATTGCTATTGCCAATGCTTTGAAAAAACTCGACCCGGCTACCGAAATACTGTTCGTAGGTGCCGAGGGCCGTATGGAGATGGAAAAAGTGCCGGCGGCGGGTTATAAAATTATCGGTTTAAAAATACAGGGTATACAGCGTGGCTCGATATTGAAGAACTTGCTGTTCCCGGTTAAGCTGTTCAATAGCGTAAACAAATCGCTAAATATATTAAAGGATTTTAAACCGCATGCCGTGGTAGGTGTAGGTGGCTATGCATCAGGGCCCTTATTGTATGCAGCGGGACTGAAAGGTATTCCGTATTTAATACAGGAGCAAAACTCGTACGCGGGTATCACCAATAAATGGTTGGGTAAAAACGCCAAAAAAATATGTGTGGCTTTTGATGGTATGGCGCAGTTTTTCCCTGCCGATAGGATCATTAAAACCGGTAACCCTATCAGGCGCGAGTCGGTTGATATTGCCAACAAACGCATACAGGCACTGGAACTGTTCAAGCTATCAACCACCAAAAAAACCATATTGGTTACCGGTGGCAGTTTGGGGGCTCGTACTTTAAATAACAGTGTGCTGGCAGGTTTAACAAAGCTGAAAGAAGCCGGCATACAGGTAATATGGCAAACCGGTAAGTTTTACCACAAAACCATCAGCGAGCAGGTAAGCGAAGCGGAACACCCAGATGTGCGCGTAATGGAGTTTGTAAACCGTATGGACCTGGCCTATGCCGCTGCCGATATCATTATATCGCGCGCCGGTGCCGGTACCATTGCCGAACTGTGTGTGATCAAGAAGCCGGTTGTCCTGGTGCCTTCGCCAAACGTGGCTGAGGATCATCAAACCAAAAACGCGCTGGCTTTGGTGCAGGAACGTGCCGCCGTATTTGTGGCCGACAGGGATGCCGAAGTAAAACTGATAGACAGATCCATAGCGCTGTTAAACGATAAAGACGAACGTAAAATATTAAGCGACAACATTGGCAAACTGGCCCTGCCCGATGCCGATGAAGTTATAGCGAAAGAAGTTATCCAAATAACAATTAACAACAATTAAATCTTAGCTCTCCTTCTCTAAGAAGAGAGGGAGGGCTTTTTTGAGGTTAGTGATTGGTTGATTAGTAAAAAGAAAAAGTAAAAAATGGAGTTACGCAACGTACAACGAGTTTATCTGATAGGCATTGGCGGCATAGGCATGAGCGGCCTGGCCCGCTATTTCCATCATTTAGGCTGTATTGTTTGCGGCTATGATAAAACACCTACCGACCTTACCGACCAGCTGCGTAACGAAGGTATACAGGTTTGCTTTGAGGATACCTGTGAAGTTATCCCGAAAAGTTTCCGCGATCTGGATACGGGTACGCTGATCATCTATACCCCGGCTATACCTAAAGATTCGGAGATCGTGGCGTTCTTTAAGCGCAAAGGCTTTGAGTTGTACAAACGCTCGCAGGTGCTGGGTTTAATAAGCAAGGGTAAATACACCGTAGCAGTTGCAGGTACACATGGTAAAACCACTACCTCATGCCTTGTTGCGCATATCCTGAAAGATTCGGGTAAAGATTGCTCGGCTTTCCTGGGTGGTATCGCGTCAAACTATCAAACCAATTTTTTAATTGGCAATAATGATATTGTTGTGGTTGAGGCTGATGAATATGATCGTTCTTTCCTAACCTTGTACCCTGATACGGCTATTGTTACTTCGATGGACGCGGATCATTTGGATATCTATGGCGATCATTCACAATTAACCGAATCGTTCCAGCTATTTGCTTCGCAGATAAAACCGGGCGGTGCCTTGATACACTATGCGGGCCTGCCATTAAATGGCGGTACCACGTACAGTATTACCGGCCCGGCTGATGTAAAGGCTACCAATATCCGTGTGGAGAACGGTGACTTCTGGTTTGATTTTGAAGACGGCAGCGTTAGCATTAAAGATATTAAACAGGGTATTGCGGGCTTACATAACATCGCAAACGCTACCGCGGCGATAGAGGCTACCCTGCGTTTAGGTGTTGGCCCGGATGCTATCCGTAATGCGCTGGCATCTTTCAAAGGCGTAAAGCGCAGGTTCGAGTATGTCGTAAAAAGTGCTGAACACATTTTTATTGATGATTACGCCCATCACCCGGAAGAGTTGAAAGCGGCCATCGCGTCAGTAAAAAAACTGTACCCTAATAAAAAACTAACGGCCATGTTTCAGCCGCACCTGTACACCCGCACCCGCGATTTTGTGGACGGTTTTGCAGAAGCGCTTGATATGGTTGATGAACTGATCATGCTGGATATTTACCCGGCGCGCGAGCTGCCGATAGAGGGCGTAACGTCTGAAATGATCATGGAGCGCATGCACTTGCAAAACAAAAACCTGTTAACCAAGCAAGAAGCGTTAAGTAAAGTAGCGACTGATAAACCCGAGCTACTATTAACCGTAGGCGCGGGCGATATAGATACATTGGTACAACCCTTAAAACGAACACTGGAAAATGTTTAAGTGGAGCTTGTGGCGTAAAATTTTAATTGGTTTTGCCTGGGTAATAAGCCTGGGTGGCATCATTGCGCTCATGAGTTTCATCGAGATCAAGAAAAGTGAAATGGTGTGCAAGGATGTGAAGATCTACATCCCCGGCAACCAGTATTTTATTGATAAGGACGAGATAGAAAAAATATTGCAGCTAAGCAGTCATACATTGGTTGGCCGCCGTATGGATGGCATTAACATGCACGAGATAGAGGAGAAGCTCCTGGCCAACCCTTTTATTGAGTTTGCCAAGGTTTATGCCGATATGGATGGGGTGCTGATGCTGGAGATAAACCAGCGCCAGCCAATGATGCGTATTATGAACCAGTTTGATCAGGATTTTTATGTTGATCAGCATGGTATGAAATTGCCTTTATCGGCAAACTTTACCGCGCAGGTATTGGTTGCTAATGGGTTTATTGACGAGCCATTCGGCGGCAAGGTTGATACGCTGCACACTTTGCTGGCTAAAGATCTGTTTAAAACTGTCGACTTCATTCGTAAGGATTCCCTATGGGACGCGCAGGTGGCCCAGGTTTTTGTAACCGATAAACACGAAATTGAGTTAATACCACGCGTGGGCAACCAACGCATACTGCTGGGCAACGCAGATTCGCTTGAAGTGAAGTTTGCAAACCTGAAAGCATTTTACAAACAGGCATTGCCCAAGGTTGGCTGGGATGCTTATAAGTTAATTAATATAAAATACGCCAACCAGGTAATAGGTGTTAAAGGCACCAAGGCCGATTCGCTGAAAGCTGCCGAAGCAGCCAAGGCAGAAGCGGCCAAGGCGGCGAAAGCCGACTCATTAAAATTAAGTACAGACACATCTTCAATAAAACAGTAATATGGATAAGATTTCGACACAAGAAAAAAGTTCGCCAATTGTAGTGGGTTTAGATATCGGTACCACTAAAATATGCGTAATTGTTGGCCGCCGCAGCAAAAACGGCAAGATCGAAGTGCTGGGCATAGGCAAGGCCGAATCAGCGGGCGTAACCCGTGGTGTAGTATCCAACATCGATAAAACGGTACAGGGCATTGTGCAGGCCGTTGAGGTTGCCAGCGCGCAATCAAACGTAGAGATACGTGTGGTAAACGTGGGTATTGCCGGTCAGCACATTAAAAGCTTGCAGCACCGCGGCTTAATTACCCGTCGCGATCTGCAGTCGGAAATTGGCCGTAAGGATATCGATAAACTGATTGAAGACATGTACAACCTGGTAATGCCTCCGGGCGAGGAGATCATCCACGTGTTACCGCAGGAGTTTACTGTGGATAGCGAGCCGGGTGTGAAAGATCCTATTGGTATGGCGGGTGTGCGTTTGGAAGCCAACTTCCACATCATATCGGGCCAGGTTACTGCTATAAAAAATATTGTAAAATGTGTGAATAAGGCCCACCTGGAAAGCCAGGAGCTGATATTGGAGCCGCTGGCATCATCAGAGTCTGTACTGAGCGATGAGGAAAAAGAAGCCGGTGTGGTATTGGTTGATATTGGTGGCGGTACTACCGATGTAGCTATCTTCCACGAAGGTATTATCCGTCATACCGCGGTTATTCCATTCGGTGGTAACAGCGTGACCGAGGATATCCGCGAGGGTTGCTCTGTAATGCGTAACATAGCCGAGCAGTTGAAGGTGCGTTTTGGCTCAGCCTTAGCTGAAGAGAATAAAGAGAACGAGATCGTTTGTGTACCGGGCTTACGTGGCCGCGAACCAAAAGAGATCTCGGTTAAAAACCTGGCTTTCGTTATCCAGGCCCGTATGGAAGAGATCGTAGAGCATGTGTACTACGAGATCAAATCATCAGGCTACGAGAAGAAGCTGATTGCCGGTATAGTAATAACAGGTGGTGGCGCGCAGCTGAAACACCTGTCGCAAATGGTAGAGTTTGTTACTGGTTTAGATTGCCGCATAGGTTACCCTAACGAGCACCTGGCCAAAAACGAAGTTTTACCTAAAAACGTGTACGAAGAAATGCAAAGCCCAACCTTCGCTACAGGTATAGGCTTGCTGATAAAAGGTATCCAGAAAATGGAGTATGATGGTGCGACTTTAGCACCAGAGGAAAGCAAAACTAAAGCCCCGCAAGCTCCAAAATACACCGAAGACAAAAAATTCGGCCTGTTTGGTAAGATCCTGGAAAGCGGTAAAAAGTTTATAAAAGACGATATCAAGGACGAGGATTTCTTGAAATAGAATACGCCTGCAACCCCCTCTAAATCTACCCCAAAGGGGGAGACTTTGAAGCGCGGAAAAGAAAGCTCCTTCCCTTTGGGGAGGCTGGGAGGGGTTAAGGATTTAGGTGGGGTTTATACAAGTTTTCAACACTCCACGACTTTTCCACATTATCTACATTTGTGGAAAACGTTTGTTGAAAAAGTGCTAATATTACAATGGTGAGACTTAATTAGTCGTTAGGTTACATATATCTGAAATATAGGAACATGCAATTTGAGATGTTAAAAGAAAAATCGTCGATCATCAAGGTAATTGGTGTTGGCGGTGGCGGTGGTAATGCGGTTAACCACATGTATATGCAGGGAATTACGGGCGTTGATTTCATCATTTGTAATACCGATGCGCAGGCATTAGAGTTAAGCCCTATACCCAACAAGGTGCAGTTAGGTGCAAGTTTAACCGAAGGAATGGGCGCAGGCTCTATCCCCGAAGTAGGTAAAAATTCGGCTATTGAAAATATCGACGATATTAAAACCATGCTGGGTACCAATACCAAAATGTTGTTCATTACAGCAGGTATGGGTGGCGGTACCGGTACAGGCGCAAGCCCTATAATTGCCAAAGCAGCCCGCGAGTTGGATATCCTTACCGTAGGCATCATCACCACACCATTCTCTTTTGAAGGCAAGCGCAGAAAAATGCAGGCCGAAGAAGGTATGGAAGAGTTGAAAAAATACGTCGATTCATTCTTGGTAATCTCTAACGACCGTCTGCGTCAGATATTCGGTAACTTAACATTAGGCTCAGCGTTCGCGCAGGCCGATGATATATTGACCACAGCTGCCAAAGGTATTGCCGAGATCATCACGCTGCCCGGCTATATCAACGTCGACTTTAAAGACGTGCGTACCGTTATGAAAGATAGCGGTGTAGCCATTATGGGTAGCAGCGCAGCCGAAGGCGAAAACCGTGCCCTGCGCGCGGTTGAAGGCGCTTTGGCATCGCCACTGTTAAAAGATAATGAAATTGAGGGTGCACGTTACATCCTGTTAAACATAAGTTCGGGTGAAAAAGAGGTTACCATGGACGAGGTGAGCATCATCACCGATTACATACAGGAAGAAGCCGGCCTTGCCGCCGACCTGATCTGGGGTAACTGCCGTGACGAGAATTTGGGTGATAAAATATCGGTAACCATCATCGCTACCGGTTTCCAAACTAAGGACGAGCGCGAAAAAGAATTCAGCAGCAAAAAAATTGTAAACATGCTGGTGCCTGATGCACCGCTGGTTCGCCCTGTGGTTAACGAGTTTATTACCCCGGTAGCCGAAGAGCCTGCTGTTAATGTGCCTTATATGAAAGGTGCCCAACCTGTGGCGCCTACCAAAGAAGAGCAAAAACAAGCCGGTTTGTTCGACCTGTTTGCCGCCGGCGCCCCACGTACAGAAGAACCTGCAGTGATACGCCATAGCTTTGAAGAGCCCGCGCAACAAGCTGAAGAAACCGAAGGCGATATGCCTGAATTTACCTTCAAACTGTCTGAGCCGGAAGCTATAGCACCTGCGCCTGCTTTTGAAATGATCGAGGAAGAAGAAGTGGTGGAAGCCGTTATCGAAACTCCTGAGATTAATGCAGATGAGCATAAAACCGACGAATCAATTGAAGAGCAGCTGCGTAAATCGCGCGAGCGTATTATGCGCCTGAAGGACCTGAGCATGAAATTGCGCCAGGGCAACATACAGGAGCTTGAAAACGTTCCGGCTTACAAACGCAAGGAAATAGCCCTGCAGGAAACCCCTGCCAGCGACGAAAGCCAGGTATCGCGCTTTACCTTATTGCCTGACGGCGAAGGTAAAACCGAGATCCGCAATAACAACTCGTTCCTGCATGATAATGTGGATTGATTGTGGTTCATGGGTGTTTTGAGTTCATGGTTGATGGTTCATGGATCATAGCTAATAAGTAATTAAAAAGGGAGCGCTGGTAAGGTGGCTCCCTTTTTGTTTGTTATTAGCCAGATAACACGTTCACTATGGTCTATGAACCATGAACTTCCACCAACTAAAAACTAATACTTATATTTGCACAAATTAAAATTTAACAAATACTACATTTTGGATTTATTTGATAAGATAAACGCAAGCGTTGGGGGGCCTATAGGGCAGCATCAAAAATGGTCGCATGGCTACTTTTCATACCCAAAGCTGGAGGGAGAGATAGGCCCGCACATGCAATTTAACGGTAAAGAGCATTTGGTGTGGAGCTTGAATAACTATTTAGGACTGGCAAACCACCCCGAAGTGCGCGAAGCCGACGCTAAAGCAGCTGCTGATTACGGCATGGCTTACCCCATGGGCGCGCGTATGATGTCGGGCAATACCAAACACCACGAAGAACTGGAGGCCGGCCTGGCCGAGTTTGTAGGTAAAGAAGATGCTTTCCTGCTAAACTACGGCTACCAGGGCATGGTATCAATCATAGATACACTGGTTGACCGTAACGACGTGATCGTTTACGATGCCGAATCGCACGCCTGTATCATCGACGGTTTGCGCATGCACATGGGCAAACGCTATGTGTATCAACATAACGATATTGAAAGCTGCACCAAACAACTGGAGCGTGCTACTAAATTAACTGAGCAAACCGGCGGTGGTATTTTGTTAATTACCGAGGGTGTGTTCGGCATGTCAGGCGCGCAAGGTAAATTAGCCGAGATCATCGCGCTTAAAGAGAAGTTTAACTTCCGCATATTGGTTGACGATGCGCATGGTTTTGGTACCATGGGCAAAACCGGCGCCGGTACGCACGAGGAACAGGACTGTGTTGCAGGCGTTGATGTGTACTTCGGTACCTTCGCCAAATCAATGGCAGGTATAGGCGGTTTTGTAGCTGCCGATAAAGCTATTGTTGATTACCTGCGCTATAACATGCGTTCACAAATATTTGCTAAAGCGTTGCCAATGCCAATGGTTATCGGCCTGAAAAAACGTTTTGAGCTATTAAAATCAAAACCAGAGTTAAAAGATAAACTATGGCAAATTGCCAATGCCTTGCAAACCGGCCTGCGCGAGCGTGGTTTTGACCTGGGCATAACCAATACCATGGTAACACCGGTGTTTCTGAAAGGCGACCTGTACGAGGCTACCGCGCTAACCCGCGATCTGCGCGAGCGTTGGGGCATATTCTGCTCAATTGTGGTTTACCCGGTTATCCCTAAAGGTTTGATCATACTACGTTTAATACCTACCGCCGCGCACAGCATGGAAGATGTACAGCGCACATTAGACGCCTACAGCGAAATGGGCGAAAAGCTAAAAGCCGGCCACTACCGCGAACAAAAAACAGCCGAAGTTTAACAACTCAGCGCTATTATAATTAAAAAGGTTGCCACACTAATCAGTGGCAACCTTTTTTTATATTTATACGTCTTCATTACTCAAAATCCAATTTAAGCCTAAAAGCAATTTGATGAAGCCGTATAAAAAACTGATGGCTGCCGCATGCCTTGCATTGCTGGTTGAGGTGCTGGTGCAATGCAGTAGTCCCGCCAACCAACAAAGCGAAGAAGATAATGACGAGCCCAAAAACATCCAGGTGCCCCAGTTTAAACAGGCCGATGTGATAGCGGGCCGGGAAGTGGCTGCGCACTACTGTGCTTCGTGCCACCGGTTGCCCACGCCCGATCTGTTAAATAAAAGTATGTGGACCTTCCATGTGCTGCCTGTTATGGGCCAGTACTTCGGCATCCCAACGCCGCCGCGTTACCATACCCCGCAACTGGATAAAGCCTATGTGCCCGGCAAACCCACTTTAACACCGCAGCAGTGGCGCCTTATCAATGCTTACTACATTGCCAACGCACCGGTCCACATGCCTGCCCTTAAGCGCGAAGAACCCATGCACCAGCTGCCATTTTTCGATATCATGCCCGCACCTGCCGCTTTCGAAACCACACAGGCATTTACATCCTGCGTTAAAATTGATACCGATGTAGTGCCTCACCGGCTGGTTATAGGCAACGGCCTCACCAACGAACTGATGGTTATCAGTAATAAACTGCACAAGCTAAATGCTGTTACACTAAACAGTGCTATTGTAAATGTATCCTACCAAAACCATGCTTACCTGGCTACGGCCATTGGCGATAATTTACAACC
This sequence comes from Mucilaginibacter sp. A3364, assembly GCF_059690715.1. Classification (NCBI taxonomy): domain Bacteria; kingdom Pseudomonadati; phylum Bacteroidota; class Sphingobacteriia; order Sphingobacteriales; family Sphingobacteriaceae; genus Mucilaginibacter; species Mucilaginibacter sp. A3364. Next base: position 33,938 of record NZ_JCAWED010000003.1, on the reverse strand, counting down.
TAATGATCTGAAAACCGGGAGTGTCACCGCCGTTGATATTGATGCCAAAGGCACGATAAAACCCAAAGGCCAATCACTGTTTGTTGGACTCAATCGCCCGCTATCAGCAGATTGGGCCGATATTAACGGCGACGGCAAGCCCGATTACCTGCTTACGCAGTTCGGTAAAATGACGGGCGGCCTGAGCTGGTTTGACGGTGGCGACGTAAAAAAGGAGCACAGCATACGCAACAAGCCGGGCTGCATGAAAGTTATTATTGACGATAAGCATAGCGGTAAAGCCCCAGATCTGTGGGCGCTGTTTGCGCAGGGCGATGAAGGGATATTTCACTACACCAATAAAGGCCGTGGTGTTTTTGAGGAGAAAAAGGTTTTGAGCTTCCCGCCAACCTATGGATCCATAGCTTTTGAAATGGCTGATTTTAATGGCGATGGTTATAAAGATATTGTTTATGCCTGCGGCGATAATGCCGATTTTACCCAAATACTAAAGCCATACCATGGGGTGTATGTGTATTTAAATGATGGCAAAAATAGCTTCAGCCAAAAATACTTTTACCCTATACACGGCTGCAACAAGGCCATTGCTGTTGATTTTGATGCCGATGGCGATCTGGATATAGCTACCGTAAGCGAGTATCCAGGCATCAAAACGCCTTGGGAGGCTTTTATCTACCTGGAAAACAAAGGCAATTTTAAATTCAGCGCCTACACCATGCCGCTAAACACCCGCTTTACCCGCGGCATGACCATGGACGCCGCCGACATAAACGGCGACCATAAACCCGACCTGCTACTGGGCGCAGGCTATGCCGCCGAAGATATAAACGGAAAAGATAAGCAGCCTTTGTTTGTAGTTTTGTTGAATAAAAGCCGCATAAATAAAGTTAAAGCGGCAACCGCTCATTAACCAAAGATTAATGAGCTGTAAAACAGGCCTTAAAAAAGCATATTAAACAGGCGTGAAAAAAATCAGAACTTTTATGATGCAGGTTTCGTAAAAACCTATGTAATAGGTAGTTTTAATGTGTATTTACCGCATAAAATGTTGAAAAAAATACGTTTTAAGCAGTGTAAAAGTTTTTTTTTACGATAAAAACATTTTAGATTAGCTTTTACAAAACAAAAAACCTCAGGACAATATTTAATTTTAACTCAATGAAAAAATTTAATGAAGTAAAAGAGCTTATCGCATCGCTGGAAGCTGATGCCGACAAGTTTTACAACAAAGGTAACAGTGCAGCCGGTACCCGCGTTCGTAAAGGTATGCAAGACCTTAAAAACCTGGCCCAAGCCATCCGTTTAGAAGTACAGGATACTAAAAACAAAGCCTAACAAGCATAGCACCCTGCTTCACGCAAAACATTTAAAACCCGGCTGCACGCAGCAGGGTTTTTTTGTGGAAATATATTTCGTTTGTACGCTGTTCGAAGTCTGTGACTTCGAACTATTATGCCGATAGTCTTTAGACTATCGTGGTCTCTAGCCTTTGTTGGTGTTATCACCAATAAAACGTGTGTAAGACCAATCGGGCCCGAAGATTACGGCACTTGTTGGTGATAACACCAACAAGGGCGGGCACAGGGTGACAGCCCTCAAAATGTGTTAAAGCCAATCACCTTTGGTTTAGGTCCCGTCTCAGCAGGGGCTCTCAAAGAGGACCCTGCGTTATGTTGTACGGTATCCCCGGCGCAGGGTCCCCTGCGAGAGACCCTGCTGAGACAAAAGACAAAAATAAAAAGGCCACTTATAAAAGCGGCCTCTTCGTTTATCATTAACTCAAAAAGTCTAATTCAACTTCCGCGTCTCAGCAATCATTTTATCCGCAGTTTCCTTACCAACCTGCACCAAAGGCAAACGCACGGCATCGCCACAAATACCCAGCTCTTTTAAAGCAACTTTAACGCCGGCCGGGCTGCCTTCGGCAAAGCACAGGCGGGTAAACTCCAGCAGGCTGAAATGTGCAGGTTGTGCTGCCGCGAACTGGTTATCCAGGCACAAACGCACCATGTCTGAAGTTTTGCGTGGTAATGCGTTAGCAATAACCGATATGGCGCCAATGGCACCCAGGGCTATCATAGGCAGGGTAATAGGGTCGTCGCCTGATATCATCAGGAAATCGGCCGGTTTATCGCGCATGATGACGTTAACCTGCTCCATATTGCCCGATGCTTCTTTAATACCGATGAATTGTTTAAAGTCGCGCGCCAGGCGTACTGTCGTTTCGGCGGTCATGTTGCTGCCGGTACGGCCCGGTACGTTATATAAAATAACCGGTAGGGGGCTGTTTTCGGCAATTAGTTTATAATGCTGGTAAATACCTTCCTGCGTAGGCTTGTTGTAAGCCGGGCTGGCCGATAGGATGGCATCATAACCGGTAGTATCAAACGCTTTTAGTTCGTTCACCACTTCGGCGGTATTATTACCGGCAATACCGGCCACCAAACCCACTCGGCCTTTTACCACATCGGCAGTAAAGGCCCAAACCTTCTTCTTTTCATCAGCACTTAAAGTGGCGCTCTCGCCGGTTGTACCTAATGATACGATGTACTCTGCACCGCCATCAATAATGTGATTGATAACGGCTTTTAATCCGTTATAATCTACCTGTCCATCCGCTTGAAAAGGAGTTACAATAGCTACTCCCGTCCCGTAAAATTTGTTCATTGTGCTAATTAAAGGCTGCTAAGATAATAATTTAGGGGCGAATAGGGAAGGGGGAGGTGTTGAATATCGAATTTCGAATGTTCAATTTCGAATGTCAAAGCGATGTGAATATGCCTCATTATTTGGTGGTCGATATTTGGTGTTCGATAGTCAAAAACAGTCTACTGACAAAACACCGCCACCAAAAAATACAAACACCTGATAGCAAGCTGTGTAGCGCGCTACACCTGGGTGTAGCAGTGTAGCATGCTACGCATACGGCGCTACACCTGCGCCGCATTTCATCGCAGGCTGAAGCCTATACGCAAACCCTCTAGCAGGTTACTGCCGCTGTTGTATGAGCGTGCGTACATTACGCGGAAATTGAAGTATTGTACCCCAACGCCCAGTTCGTAATAGTTATTAAGCCCCGGTGTGCCCAGGTAATTTACGTTGATGATTTCCTGCAGTTTCAGCTTGCGGATGAGCGGCAGTTTATTGGTTATGAAGCCTGAGAAATTGTGTTCAAAATGACCTTCCAGGTATTCGTTCGGGGTACTGAAACGGTAGTAATCAAGCAGCAGGTAATTATTGATATTGTTGCGGTAAGGAATGATCTGGCTGCCGCTGAAATGTTTATAGTCGATATAGTAAAGGCTGTTGGCATTCAAAAATTTACCTGCCGACAGGTAGAACGAGCTTTTACCATAAACGCCCATGCTGATGTCGGTTTTGCTCACATCCACCGAAAGCTGGTCATAGTCAACTCCTGAACCCAGGATCTTGTTAATGCCCTTGGTATAGTTAATGCCCACAGTAGGGTATTCTGAAGGTAGGTAACGCCGCCCGCTGGGGTAGGTTTCGTATTTATTGCTGAAATCGTAACTCACCCGCAAGCCCAGTTTAAACGATTTGTTTTCAGGAAACAGCGGCACATCCGTATTAGGCGTGAATGGATTATTGGAGGTAAAGCCCTTGTTGTTAGGATTAAAAAAGCTATATCCCGCGCTATTAGCCAGCCAGCGCCTGTTGGCCCACTCCAAACCACCGCTGGCCCGCAACCCGCCCGCAATGCGGCCAGATAGCGTAGCCGAGGCAAATTCCTTATGATATAATTTTTGGTAGTTGCTATGGTCAAGCAGGGTATAAAGCGAGTTGTAAAATGCCGATATAGGCAGCCGGTTATTCATGTCAACCACATCTGATCCGCCGGTTAAGCCCAACGTAAGTGTTTTGCCCACGGGTACGGTGGCCATTATGTTACCATCAAGCAGCCTGTCGGCAAAACCATAGCGTATGTGGGCGCCCAGGCTAAAGTTGCGATTGTTAATGGTGTCCACGCGTTTGGTATAGCTTGCGCCGTAGTTAATAGCCAAGCCTTCCACTGTATTGTATAGCAATGAGCCTAATATCGGGTCGAAATGATAGTATTCGCGCTTGTAACGGTTACGCAGGTTAACCCCGCCGATGATGAAATTGCGTGGTTTGATGCGGTTAGCCTCCCGGTCGAGCGAATCCAAGTAGGGTTTTGATTCACGTTTTTGGGCCAGGATGGCTTTTTTCTTGTAGTCGGTTTTTTCCTCTAAGGTTAGTGGGATGGGGCGTTGTTCGTTCCAGTAGGCGCTGTCTTTTTTGTTCACTTCGCGGGTAATGCGCAGCACTTCGTTAAAGTCTTTTTTGTTGAACGCCGGGTTCAGATCATAGTTTTTATAAACCGAAACGAAGTAGCCACCTAACCTGAAACCGAATAAGCCGCCGGTAAAATCAAACCGGATTGTAGACGTCATCCAGGCTTTATTGTTTACGGGAACGAAGGCCTGGTTAATTTTGATGGTATCGGCAAAAGCGATGTTGGCTTTTTTGGTGATCATCAGGTCCAGACCCACCAGTCGCCAGGTATCGTCCTGTATGTATATATAACCTTCAAAACATGGGTCATGCTCGCGGCGGGGGATGACCTGGATCTTGTTGATGGTTTTGCCGTTCTCGGTGGTTTCGCCAACCAATTTGTACCGGTAGTAAAATAAACCATTATCAGCAATTGGCGACACCAGGGGGCGCAGACTTATACCCTTCCAGTTCTCATAATTCTCATAAAAATTTACCCGCATGTCGCTGGCGCGATTGTAGCTGAACGCCCGGTTACTGCCCGATACTTTGGACGATATCATCTCCTCATGAACATCGTCAGGAGCCTGGAAGCTATATTTTGATTCAGATTCCGACAGGTAAACTATCCCGCGGCGGTTGGAGTCGAGCCCAATTCGTTTACCCATTTGCTCAATATCCCGCCCTAAGAATTTTTTAGGAGCGTCAAGCAGTTTTTGCAGGCCTTTTATGTAGATATCGGCTGTGTAGGCTTTAACCTCGTTAAGGTAGGTTTTACGTTTTTTTATCGCTTTGCGAATGATGGCGTAGGCTGGGTCTTCACCGTTGCCATTTATTGCGATGGATTGTAGTTGAAAAACTTCGGCAGATAATACTACATTGAGCATTTTATTCTCGCGCAGGTCAACTTTGCGGCTTTCCTGCCGGTAGCCCATGGCCTTGTACAGCACTGTATATTGTCCGCCAGTTAAAGACAGCAGATATTCGCCTTCGCTGTTTGCAGATGCGCCCTTGGTGGTATTTTGCACATATACGCTGGCAAATGGTACGGCGTTGCCGCTTTCATCGGTAACCTTGCCGGTTAAGTTAAAGTTTTGCGCCGATGCCGTGTAGCAGCATATTAGAAGTAACAGTGATAGGGTTAACCGCATCTGTAATGTGTTTTGATAAAGATGCGAATTATAGGTAAAAGGTTGCTTGTTAAATTTTGTTAAAGGTGTTCGTTCATTTTTAGAACGAACACCGACACTTGTTACCCCAACATCGCCAACAACTCCTCATCACTAATTATCGGAATATTAAGCCTAGTTGCTTTCTCCAATTTGGAAGGCCCCATATTGTCACCAGCCACCAGGTAGTTAAGCTTGGCCGATATACTGCTGAGTATTTTACCGCCGTTTTGCTCAATAATATCTTTCAGCTCATCGCGCGAGCGCTCAAAGGTGCCCGATATGATAAAGGTTTTGCCGGCTAAAGCTTCGCTCGCCAGTACAACCTCTTTTTCTTCGGCCACAAATTGCAGGCCTGATGTCTTTAGTTTTTCAATTTCTTCGCGATGTTGCGGGTTGGCGAAGTACTCGATTATGCTGTGGGCTATTCGTTCGCCTATCTCTTCGGCCACTACCAGTTCTTCTAGTGGCGCGGTCATCAGATTATCAACAGTCTTAAAGTGCCTGGTCAGCTTTTTTGCCACGGTTTCGCCAATGTAGCGGATGCCCAGGCCAAACAGTACTTTTTCAAACGGTTGCTGCTTTGATTTTTCAATACCCTCCAACATGTTCATTATCGACTTTTCGCCGAACCTGTCCATCTGCTTCAACTCATCGGCATGCTCATGCAGCTTGTAAATATCGCTGATATGGCGGATGAAACCTTTTTCGTACAAAGTTTCAATGGTCTCATCGCCTAAGCCATCAATGTTCATCGCTTTACGGCCAATAAAATGCTGCATTTTACCGGTAATCTGCGGCGGACAACCTTCGTCATTCGGGCAATAAAAAGCAGCTTCGCCCTCCTGGCGTTTTAACGCGGTGCCGCAGGCTGGGCATTCGGTTATATAATCAATAGTAGCAGCGCCCGGTACGCGTTTAGCCAGGTTTACTTCGATAATTTTAGGGATGATCTCGCCGCCTTTTTCCACATAAACCCAATCGCCTTCGTGCAGATCAAGGCGCAGCATTTCGTTGGCGTTGTGCAGGGTGGCCCGTTTTACGGTGGTGCCTGCCAGTAACACCGGCTTTAAGTTAGCAACCGGCGTAACCGCGCCTGTGCGGCCCACCTGGTAGGTTACCGCTTGCAATTCAGTTTCAACACGTTCGGCTTTAAATTTATAGGAGATGGCCCAGCGCGGCGATTTAGCGGTAAAGCCCAGTTCCTGCTGCTGGCTGTAATTGTTTACTTTTATTACTATGCCGTCAATATCATAACTAAGCTTAAAGCGTTTTTCGTCCCACTCGGCAATAAAGCCCAATACGTCCTGTATGTTATCATATTTGCGACTATGTTCGTCGGTATGGAAGCCCCATTCTTTTACCGCCTGCAAACTTTCCCAATGCGTTTTAAATAATTGCTTTTCGGTATAAAGGCCGTACAAAAAGCAGTCCAGCGGGCGTTTGGCTACCTCGGCGCTATCCTGCAATTTTATGGTGCCCGACGCAAAGTTACGTGGGTTGGCGTAGGCAGGTTCGCCGTTGTCAACGCGTTCCTGGTTAAGGCGTTCAAAGGCTTTCAGGTGCATAAAAACCTCGCCGCGTATTTCAAATTCGGCCGGGTAGTCGCCCTTTTTAAGTTGTTTGGGGATGCTTTGTATAGTGCGCACATTGGTTGTCACCTCATCGCCCTGTACACCGTCGCCACGGGTTACGGCGCGTAATAGCTTGCCGTTCTCATAAGTTAAGCTCATCGAAAGTCCGTCGAACTTCAATTCGCATACATATTCAAAATTATCGCCTATGGCCTTGCGTATACGCTGATCAAAATCCAGTAATTCCTGCTCGTTATAGGTATTGCCTAACGATAGCATAGGCCAGCGGTGGCGCACGGTCTGAAACTCCTTGGTTATAAAACCACCCACACGCTGCGTAGGCGAATCGGCGTCTAAAAACTCCGGAAACTGGTTTTCTAAAGCGCTTAGCTGTTCCAGTTTTTTATCGAAATCAAAATCGGATATGGTGGGCATGGCCAGCACATAATAGTTGTAAGTGTGCTGGTTAAGCTCGGCCGTAAGGGCGTTTATTTGTTGTTGTGCTTCTGCAGGTGACATAAAGCGAAGATAATGGATTTACGTTATATCAACCACCGTGGCAATAATTATTAGGGGGTTGCCTGCCGCGTTAAGGATGGGAGTGGATACCGGCCCCGCGCCTAAAGCCTGCAGGCGTATGAACGTACAGCCTGACCCGCAGCGCAGCGAAGGGGGAACGCCATTATTAGTCATTAGGTCATTGGTTATTAAGTCATTAGCATGGTTTGAGATTAATGCCTACCATCCCCATTTTTATATCCTCATAATAATCGTATAATTGCTACACAATGAAACGATTATACACCAACCTAACCTTCCAGGTGCTTGTGGCCATTGCACTGGGTATTGTTGTGGGCCTTTACTATAAACCTTTTGCGCCAACGGCACAGCTGCTTAGCAAAACTTTTATAAGTCTGATAACGATGCTTATTGCGCCTATTATATTCTTCACTATTGTGCTGGGTATTGCCGGCATGAGCGATATGAAGAAAGTGGGCCGGGTAGGTGGCAAGGCGCTGCTGTACTTTGAAATTGTTACCACCTTTGCCTTAATTATAGGCGTTACCATTGCTAATTTTGTAAAGCCGGGCGCCGGTTTTACCAGCAGTGTAAAGTATGATACCAGTAAGCTGGTGGTGTATGAAAAGGCTGCTAATGACATGCATTGGGGCGATTTTTTGTCGCACATCGTGCCGTCGAACTTTTTTGAAGCTTTTGCCAAAGGCGATATTTTGCAGGTGCTTTTCTTTGCCATACTATTTGGCTACGGCTTAAGCCGCATGGGCGATAGCGGGCGCACGGTAATTGAACTGTTTGAAAAACTATCTAAAGTGCTGTTTAATATTATGCATATGGTAATGCGCGTTGCACCCATAGGCGCTTTCGGTGGTATGGCATACACCATTAGCACTTACGGTATTAAAACCTTGCAACCATTGGCGTTGCTCATGGTATCGGTTTATGCTACAATGGCGCTGTTTATTTTTGTGATATTGAATCTAATAGCCCGTCTGTATAAGTTTAGCCTGTGGCAATATTTAAAACATATAAAAGAGGAAATACTGATCGTTCTGGGTACCTCGTCATCTGAACCTGCATTGCCTTTAATTATGGAGAAAATGGAGCGCTTTGGTTGCTCGCGCTCAGTAGTGGGTTTGGTTATACCAACAGGCTATTCGTTTAATTTAGATGGTACAACGATATACCTAAGCATGTCGGTTATATTTTTGGCGCAGGTGTTTAACGTGCCGCTAAGCTGGCAGCAGGAGGTAGGTATTATAGGTATACTGATGGTAACATCAAAAGGCGCGGCAGGGGTAACCGGCAGCGGCTTTATTGTACTTACATCAACCCTGGCGGCGGTAAAAATTATCCCGGTTGAAGGGGTTGCCATATTGTTGGGGGTGGATAGGTTCATGTCGGAAGCGCGGGCTATTACCAATGTGATAGGTAATGGTATGGCAGCGGTTGTTATTGCGAAGAGTGAGAAGGAGTTTGACGAAAGTAAGTATAGGGCGATAGTGGCAGGAGGGTAGTATGTTAAGTTATTTTGATGAGATAAATAAAGCAGGTAGTCTTTATATTGTTAACATAGAGGAGCCCAGGGATACACAGTTGATCGTTTCTATTACAGGGAGTGTTGTCTCAGAGCAAGGCGAAGACCTGATAATAGCCGGTAAAAATATAGGGGCCGCTAAAGCCGTCACCCCGTCTAAGGAAACATACCATATTCATTTTGGACCTTATGTGGCTTATCATATTATAAATGAGAGTTTTGCTAACAGGCTGGGTGAGGAGGAATTTATGGGTGAGCGATTTCGTGTATACGCCAAGTCGGAATATTTAGACTACATCAATACCGTTACATTTGCAAATGCTTATGTAGGTGCTTTTGAAGACACCGCGGCGTTGAAGCATTTCGCTTTTGTATGCCTCAATCATGTGGTGCACGTAGTGTCTTTTAATGATCCTGTTATTACGAAAATTTAGCGTAAGTATAAATGAGGGTAAAAGGCCTGGCGGGACGATGGCGGGTGAATGCGCCTCCATCATAAATATTACAAATAATTAACGTTTTACCTCATTTACCGCTCAAATTAAATTTGACATTATACGCAATAACTTTAGCTTTGCGATTGTAATTGAAAACATATACCAATGAGTGTACTAGTTAATAAAAATTCAAAAGTAATAGTTCAGGGTTTTACAGGTAACGAGGGTAGCTACCATGCCTCGCAAATGATTGAGTATGGTACGCAGCTTGTTGGTGGTGTTACGCCTGGTAAAGGTGGCCAAACTCACCTGGATCGCCCGGTGTTTAATACCGTTGCCGATGCGGTTAAAGAAACAGGTGCCGATGTATCTATCATCTTCGTTCCGCCAGCATTCGCGGCCGATGCCATTATGGAAGCTGCCGAAGCCGGTATTAAAGTTATAGTTTGTATCACCGAAGGTATACCTACTAAAGACATGATACAGGTTAAAGAATACCTGGCTGACAAAGAAAGCCGCCTGATAGGCCCTAACTGCCCGGGTATTATTACTGCTGATGAAAGCAAAATTGGTATTATGCCTGGTTTTATCTTCAAAAAAGGTAACGTAGGTGTGGTTTCAAAATCAGGTACGCTAACTTACGAGGCGGTTGACCAGGTGGTTAAAGCCGGTTTAGGTATCACTACCGCTATTGGTATTGGTGGCGACCCAATTATTGGTACCCCAACCAAAGAAGCGGTTGAATTATTAATGAACGATCCGGAAACTCACGGTATCATCATGATAGGCGAGATAGGCGGTGGTATGGAAGCCGAAGCTGCCCGTTGGATAAAAGAAAACGGTACAAAACCTGTTGTTGGCTTTATTGCCGGCCAGACAGCGCCTCCGGGCCGTAGAATGGGTCACGCGGGTGCTATTGTTGGCGGTGCCGATGATACAGCTGCTGCCAAAATGAAGATCATGGCCGAGTGCGGTATCCGTGTGGTGGAATCTCCTGCGGAAATTGGTGCTGCTATGGCCGAAGAGTTGGCTAAATTGAAATAGAGATCTGAGATATTAGATTTGAGATATGAGAATCCCGGTCAGGTTGGCCGGGATTTTTTGTTTAGCACGAATCGAGCGCGCGGTGTCATGCTGAGCTCCGTCGAAGCATGAGGGTAAAGGCCTCTGCGCTCACACTTCGACGGAGCTCAGTGTGACACCCTTTTTTGCGTCAGTTACATGTAAACATCCCAATCCCAAACAAACACTCCCACCCATTTGTCGTATATTGTATAGATAATAAAAAAGGGATAAGTCAATCCAATTTTTATTTCGTTAAAGTTAATTGAATTAGAAAATCAAACATTCAATGATTCAATAACTCACTCATTAAATCCTTAAAAAACATGCAATACAACAAGCTAACCCCCGACGAAGAATATATCATATTACACAAAGGCACCGAGCGCCCTTTTACCGGCGAATTGTTGAACAATAAGGCCGAAGGTTTATATGTATGCAAACGCTGCGATACCCCTTTATATACATCAGATACCAAGTTTGAATCGCACTGCGGATGGCCGAGTTTTGACGATGAGATACCCGGAGCAGTAAAACGTGTACCCGATGCGGATGGCCGTCGTGTAGAAATTGTGTGTGCTAACTGTGGAGCCCACTTAGGCCACGTATTCGAGGGTGAATATCTGACGCCAAAGAACGTTCGTCACTGCGTAAATTCACTTTCGATGAAGTTTGTGCCAAAAGCATAACCAAAAGTTTTACCAATTTTTTAATAGTGCGGTAATCTAAAATTAATATACTGCAAATCAGTGAGTTCTAATCTCCACAAAAACTTTGTGAATAACTTATAGGTGATGTGCAAAACTATCACTAACAATCAAATCCTCACTACCCTATCTTTGAATTATAAGTTCTTTCGAGCTGCCTGTGTTATCGGCGATCCTTGTCGGTAAACATCGGGGATCATCCCCAAAAAAGATGATCAATATATACTGTTAAGATAGTTTGACGGAGATTAGTGAGGTGAGATTTTTAGAGTAGTTTAAAGGTGATGGTTGCTCGTCGCCCTTTGGCAACAACTGCTCGGCGGCATTGTCGGCTATAATTACCGGGTAGGGCGAAAGAGGAAAATAAAGGTTAAAAACAATAAATTAATAAAGCTAATGGCAGAAGAAACAGAATTATTATTAAGAGAGAACAAGGATCGTTTTGTTATTCTACCTATTAAATATCCCGCCATTTGGGAGATGTATAAAAAGTGTGAAGCCAGCTTCTGGACCGCCGAAGAGATCGACCTTAGCGACGACTTAAAGCACTGGGAAAATCTTAACTCAGGCGAAAAACACTTCATTTCGCATATTCTGGCTTTCTTTGCCGCCAGCGATGGTATTGTAAACGAAAACCTGGCCGTAAACTTTATGAGCGAGGTGCAGTTGCCTGAGGCGCGTTGTTTCTACGGTTTCCAGATCATGATGGAGAACATCCACTCAGAAACCTATGCTTTATTAATTGACACTTACGTTAAAGATCCGGCCGAAAAAGATCGTCTTTTCCACGCTATTGATACTGTACCATGTGTAGGTAAAAAAGCCGAGTGGGCACTGCGTTGGATAGAGGGTGGCAGCTTTGCCGAGCGCCTGGTGGCTTTTGCCGCTGTAGAAGGTATCTTCTTCTCAGGTAGTTTTTGCTCTATCTTCTGGTTAAAGAAACGTGGCTTAATGCCGGGCTTAACCTTTAGTAACGAGTTAATTTCTCGCGACGAAGGTATGCATTGCGAGTTTGCTTGCTTACTGTACAAAATGCTGGAGAACAAGCTATCGACAGAAGCAGTACAAGGTATCATCAAAGACGCTGTTGAAATTGAAAAAGAATTTATCAGCGACGCGCTACCGGTTAGTTTAATTGGTATGAATGCCAAGTTAATGAGTCAGTATATTGAGTTTGTGGCCGACAGATGGTTAGGCGAATTAGGCTACCCTAAATTATACAACGCCACTAATCCGTTTGATTTTATGGAGATGATATCATTACAGGGTAAAACCAACTTCTTTGAGAAACGCGTAGGCGATTACCAAAAAAGTGGCGTAATGAACACCGCCGAAACCAAATCATTCTCGCTGGACGAGGATTTTTAAAGAGAGAAACATCTAACAAAGAAAATAAATATTAACCCCGGCAGGTTTCAAGCGCCTGTCAATAATCGCGTAAAACAATGTTTGTAGTAAAAAGAGACGGTAAGCAAGAGTCAGTTAAATTTGACAAAATAACCGCACGCATCGAGAAGCTGTGCTATGGTTTAAACCCTTCACTGGTTGACCCTGTGGATGTGGCAAAAAAGGTAATTGAGGGTTTATTTGATGGCGTAACCACGTCCGAGCTGGATAACCTGGCTGCAGAAACAGCTGCCTCGTTAACTACCAAACACCCTGATTACGCTTTGCTGGCTTCGCGTATAGCCGTGTCTAACCTGCACAAAAATACCATCAAATCGTTTTCAGAAACCATGCGTAACCTGTACAACTATGTTGACCCAAAAACAGGTAAAAATGCCGCATTGCTTGCCGACGATGTTTACCAGATCATTGAAAAAAATGCTGAAGAGCTTGACAGCAGCATCATTTACGACCGCGATTTCGGTTTTGATTACTTCGGTTTCAAAACTTTAGAAAAATCATACTTATTAAAATTAGATGGCAAAATTGCCGAGCGCCCGCAGCACTTGTTCATGCGTGTATCGGTAGGTATCCACAAAGAGGATATTGCCAGCGCCATCAAAACTTATAACCTGATGAGCGAGCGTTGGTTCACCCACGCTACCCCAACCCTGTTTAACGCAGGTACACCAAAACCACAAATGTCGTCATGTTTCTTGCTTACCATGAAAGATGACAGCATCGACGGTATTTACGATACCTTGAAACAAACCGCTAAAATTTCGCAAAGCGCGGGTGGTATTGGTTTGAGCATCCACAACGTACGTGCTACAGGTTCATACATCAGCGGTACTAACGGTACCAGCAACGGTATCATCCCTATGCTGCGTGTATTTAATGATACTGCACGTTATGTAGATCAGGGTGGTGGTAAACGTAAAGGTGCTTTCGCTATTTATTTAGAGCCTTGGCATGCAGATATCTTTGAATTTTTAGACCTGCGTAAAAACCACGGTAAAGAAGAGATGCGCGCACGTGATTTATTCTACGCTCTTTGGGTAAGCGATTTGTTTATGCAACGTGTTGAAGCTAACGAGGACTGGAGCTTGTTCTGCCCGCACGAAGCACCTGGTTTAGCTGACTGCCACGGTAAAGAGTTTGAAAAACTATACAAAAGATACGAGAAAGAAGGTCGTGCACGTAAAGTGATCAAAGCGCAGGAATTATGGTTTGCTGTATTGGACGCTCAGGTAGAAACCGGTACACCTTACTTGTTATATAAAGATGCTGCCAACGGCAAATCAAACCAGCAAAACTTAGGTACGATAAAAAGCTCAAACTTGTGTACCGAGATCTTGGAGTATACCTCTGCAGATGAGATCGCGGTTTGTAACCTGGCATCATTAGCCTTGCCACGTTATGTGCGCGAAGGTAAATTTGACCACGAGAAACTATATGAAGTGACTTACCAGGCTACTTTAAACCTGAACAAGATCATTGATAATAACTACTACCCGGTTAAAGAGGCCGAGTACTCAAACCTGCGCCACCGCCCTATTGGTTTAGGTGTACAAGGTTTGGCCGATGCTTTCATATTACTGCGTATGCCGTTTGAAAGCCCTGAAGCTAAACAACTGAACAAAGAAATATTTGAAACGATCTACTTCGCTTCAATGACTGCTTCAAAAGACTTGGCTATTGCCGATGGCGCTTACGAAACCTTTAAAGGTTCGCCATTATCAAAAGGTCAGTTCCAGTTTGATCTGTGGAACGTAAAACCGGATAGCGGCCGTTGGGATTGGGAAAACCTGCGCTTAGATGTAATGAACCACGGTGTGCGTAACTCACTGTTAGTAGCGCCAATGCCTACTGCATCTACATCGCAAATTTTGGGTAACAACGAGTGCTTTGAACCATACACTTCAAACATCTACACTCGTCGCGTATTGAGTGGTGAGTTCATCATCGTTAACAAACACTTGCTGCGCGATTTAGTGAATTTAGGCTTATGGGATAATACGATGAAAGATAAGATCATCAGTGCTAACGGATCTATCCAGGATATTGCCGAGATACCACAAGATTTGAAAGACTTGTACAAAACTGTATGGGAGATCAAAATGCGTGATATCATCGATATGGCTGCCGACCGTGGTGCATACATTTGCCAATCACAATCATTGAACTTGTTCATCAACTCGCCAAACGCGTCTAAATTAACTTCAATGCACTTCTACGCATGGAAAAAAGGCCTTAAAACAGGCATGTATTACCTGCGTACACAAGCGGCATCGCAAGCGGTTAAATTTACCGTGGAGAACCAGGGCGGCAAAAATATGGACCCTGTTATACCGGAAGTGGTACAACAAGTTGCCGACGAAATACCAGCAGGCCCAACCTGCTCAATGGAAGAAGGCTGCGTTACTTGTTCTGCATAAAACCGTAGAGGCGCAATGTTTTGCGTCTCCTACATATATCAAAGTCCGGAAGTTGGTTAATCCAGCTTTCGGGCTTTTTTGTTTCAGGTAATATTGGTTGATCAAAAACACTTGTCGCCAATATATTACAGAAAGTTTTTTAGTTTAGGTTAAATAATTTATGCTATTTTAGACGCGTAAATACAACCTGTCACATGCTAATTAACCTTAAACGCCTTTGCTGTCCTTTAGCGATAGTTTCTACCTTATTTTTATTTTCCCTACAAGCGCAGGCACAACGCCGAGCAGGCATTAACGCCGATGGCGATTTGTTAAACGGAAGTTCATCAGGAAGCTCCGCGGGCGGTTACCTGCCTACCGAAGGATGGTCACTATCCCTTAACGGCGGTTTTGAAGCACCGCAAGGCGATTTAAAAACAGATTATAAAGGCGCACCTACACTTGGCCTTACCGTCTCTCGCAGATGGAATCATTTTATCTTCTCGGCTACTGTAGACTACAGGCAATTAAAGCCTAAACAAGCCGTTAGCGAAGTTGACCCTGCCCAACCTGGTCTGGGCACCATTACTATAGGTAACTTTAACGGGGTAGGCTTGTATGCCGGCGCCGCGTACGAGTTTTTGTTAACCCCGGGAGCAAGTATTTACGCGGGCCTTAATGGTGGCTATATTTACTCGTCGAACACGGCGGTGGTAGAAAGCATGGGCTTTAATTCAAGCTCATCCAGCAGTACGCAACTACCTTATTTTGGCCCTAAGCTGGGTTTTAATTTTGCTGTTAGCGATGCCATAAGTATAGGTATACAGGGCAGATATAGCTTAAGCGTTACCGGTGTGCAGGCAAATACCATGACGGGTACGTATGTTACGCCGGGATTTGGTTCGGTAGCCGGTAATTTATTTTTGAATTATAGCTTCTAAATTCCGCTTTATTTGTTATCTTAATATAGATGACAAAGCACGAACTTATACCCTGCGACCGCTGCGGCACCCGAATTGAGTGTAAGGCAAACTCGTACACCAAATGTCAGTGCAGCGTGGTACAACTAACCCTAAACGAGGTGCAATACATCAGCGAGAATTACGAAGGCTGCATGTGTGCCAACTGTTTGCTGGAGTTGCAGGCGGAGTATAGGGAGATGATGGGAGTAAAAGTATAACAACTGATAAGAATGTCATACTGAGCTGCGTCGAAGTATGAGCGTAAAGGCCTTTGCCCGCATGCTTCTAGAGCCTCAGCATGACAACATACACTCACAGTAATTTGATCATGTCCACCTTCACCACCCAAATCCCCTGCGAGTTTGATAAACACTACTCCCTCAAAATACATGACGATGGCCGCGTAGCTTATGCTTATTTAATGGAGAGCGAAGATACAGTTGGCGATGTATGGCTGTACAACCAACAGGAAGCACCACAAACATCCTTTTGGCGCGAAGAAGATATGCCATTTCTAAACCCTAAAGAATACCTTTCTAAAGAAGCCAATATTAAACCCATCCAACAGGAAGGCGACATCCGCACCGAATGGACAGAATCCAAAGACGACGGGTCAATAGAAGTTGGCATTTACATCCGCGATAAATTTATCGCAGCCGTAGCAGTAGGTTCAAAGCCGGGATGGTCTGTACTGGTGGCTAAGGATGGGCCGCTGGCTTATGTATATTAGCAAATAGTGTAAACTTTTTTCAGGACTTGTCAACCGATCAGGGTGCGCCACTTTATTGATGTGTTTTTTCTGCCAATATTTAAAGTGTTGATTTGTAGCGGTTTGTAAATTAACGGGGTGCGCCGCTTTGCGCCGCTTTTTTGATTAAAATATTGATTATTAGGTTTTTATGAAATTTAGGTGCGCCACCTGCGCCACTTTAAAAGTGGCGCACCCAAACCAAATATTAGTGTTAATTTAGGCCTGATGCAAGAAACTACAAACACCTATATCCTCGTAATAAACGGCAAACCCGCAGGCCCGTTCACTATGGATGAGCTGAAGGCCCGCCGCATCAAGCCCGGCGACTTTGTGCGAACCGATACCATGATCGACTACAAAGAGGCTCATGAGATCGCCGAGCTGCGTCAGCTGTTCGGTTTTGAGAAAGAGGTGTTCTTTCAATACTATGGCAGTTTTGACCAACGCCTGCTGGCTGCCGCGATAGATTGGTTTTTGGTGGCACTGGTATGCACAGTAATGGTGTTCATTGTAACCTTGTTTTTAGAAAGTAAGATGGCCCTACTCACAGCAGCTTTGAGCTTGTTAGGTATCATCCCGGCAGTAAAGTTTATATACAACGTAGTGATGGAAAGCTCGGCCAAACAAGGTACCTACGGCAAGCAATTACAGAAAATACGCGTATGCGATATGCAGGGTAATCGCCTCAGCACGGGCCACGCGTTTGGCCGGAACCTGGCCAAGACGCTATCCATACTAACACTATTTGTAGGGTATCTATACGCCTTCTTCAATAAACAACAACAATGCCTGCATGATGTGGTTGTAGGCACTTTGGTAATTAAGGACAGGTTGTGATTAGGAGGCACCTACGGAGCCTGTTATCAACTATTCATCTTGCTATAAACAGGAGGCTCCTAGCGGAGCCGATTTTTACCTACCACCAAAATCAGCTCCGTTAGGAGCTACGTGTTTATAGATATGGATATGTAAAACAAAAGGCTCCGTAGGAGCCCCGTGCTATATCACATCAAAATAAAGCGCTAGTTACGCGTTCAATATATTAGCTATATACTCGCGGCATTTGCTTACCTCTTTCACATCATCGCTTCCGGCAGGTACTTTATATTCCAGCTCAATGGTAGCTGCAAACTTGTAACGATTCTTTTTCATCAGCAGTAATACATCTTTAATGGGTGTATCGCCTTCGCCAAATGGGGTGTTGGGCCCGTTATTTACTTTACGATCCTTAATATGCATGCTGGTAATACGGTCGTGGTATTTCTCAATAAAACCAACCACATCGGGGTTGTTACCGGCAATAAAGTGGCCAATATCCAAATTAACCGCGTTGTATTTTGATTGTGCCAGGGCGGTATCCCACAATTGCGGTGTAGCCTGTGTGTGGGCGTGATAGCCTACATACATTTTATGTTTGGCGGCCAGATCGCCAATACGTTGAGTTTGGGCATCATCATGCTCAGGCATTTCGCAGTTGCAATGTTTGGCACCCAGGGCTTTTGCGGCTTTCAGGGCGTATTCAATTTCGCCATCGGTATTGTTTTTACCGAATACCACCGGTTTGTAGGCATAAATTTTAACACCGGCTTTGTTAAACATTTTGCGCATGGCTTTAAACTTATCCATTGATAAACCGGTGCGCCAGTCGGCCATAATTTTGGCATAGTCGGCGTTTGATTGACCTGTGGCTTTTTTAGGGGCACCAAGCGAAGCTTCGGCGGCATCGCCGCGCAGTTCAACACCGCTTATATTACATTGGATGCAGTACTGCAGCATATCTTCGGCAGTAACCTTCATATTGCGGAACGAGTAGGTGGTAACACCTATCAACACCCCGTTAACTACCGAATCTGGTTTATCGGCCCCGCTAAAAAACGAACCTGCAAACGATGTTTTCGACAAAGTGATAAGCCCCGCAGCGGCAATGGCACCCGTGCTGATAAAGCGGCGGCGCGACAACTGATCATTATTCATAATGTAATGCTTTATAAAATGGTTGTTGCAAAATATAAAATTAAAAACGCAATGCTGTTGTGTAGCAGGTAATATTTACGCTATCGTTTTCGCTGGTATGGTCAAGCCATAACAGTTTATCATATAGACAGCTGATTCTACTTTTGGTAGTAGTTTAAATATACCTTAGGGCACGGACAGTGCATGACAGTTCTTTTTCATTCAAATTATAAGTTTGTTAAGTGGGTGCCCAAAGCCACATTACCAATTATGAAAATTAAAGAATCATGGCTGTTTTCGCTATTGCCTATTGTTGTCTTTTTTACAAGCGTTAAGGCCGTTGCTCAAAGCCATACACAAACTAAAAAGCAATATGATATAGCCGCTTTTTTGTACCCGGCTTATGTTAATGATGATCCGCGGCTGCGTCCGTTCTGGCCATCGGGCATTGGCGAGTGGGAAACGGTCACTAATATGCAACAACGTAATCCCGGCCATTATTGGAACCGCAAACCGCTATGGGGCACCATCAACGAAGCCGACCCGGCCGTAATGGAAATGGAGATAGACCAGGCCACTAAACACGGGGTTAACGTTTTTATTTTTGATTGGTACTGGTATGATGGTCGCCCGTTTATGGAAACTACGCTTAATAACGGATTTCTGAAGGCCAATAATAATAGTAAAATGAAGTTTTACCTGATGTGGGCCAACCACGATGTAGTAAACACCTGGGATACCCGGCTGAACAAGTACAACGAAAATAACGTGATATGGCGGGGGCAGGTAAGTCGTGATGAGTTTGAAAAGATATGCAGGCGCAACATCGAAAAATACTTCAAACAGCCCAACTATTATAAAATAGACGGCAAGCCGGTGTTTATGATATACGATGTACCGCAACTGATAACCGGCCTGGGTGGAGTTGAGCAGGCTGCCGCGGCGCTAAAGTGGTTTAAAGAAGAAACCAAACGGGCGGGTTTCCCGGGCCTGGAGTTACAGTTAACCATGTGGTCGCAAAATTTAAATTATAGTGGGTTTGATGGCAGCAAAACCACCGCGCCCGAAAATGCATTTGTAAAAAAGCTGGGCTTCACCAGCGCTACGCATTACCAGTTTGTACACTTTACAAATGTAGATGATGATTATAACCGTATAATGGAGCGCGTGAAAAATGAGTGGGCACGCATTGATAAAGATTTTGAGTTTGTTTACTATCCCCATGTTAGTATAGGTTGGGATAACAGTCCGCGTACCAGCCGCAGCGCGGTAATGAAAAACAATACCCCGGCCAACTTTGCCAAAGCCCTGCAAACCGCAAAAGATTTTGCCGACGCGCACCCTAAGCAAGTGCCATTGATAACCATAAACAGTTGGAACGAATGGACCGAAACCAGTTACCTGCAACCCGATAACGTATACGGTTATGGATACCTGGAAGCCATAAAAAAGGTATTTATGGGTGGGAATTAATATCGCGGCAGCTAAGCGTAACATGTCATTTACAAAAGTGGCATAAAATGATTTTTCGTTACTTTGGTGTAAACCATTTATAAAGTGAAAAGAAGATTTTTATTAGCCATACTGTTGGCATGCCCGCTTTTGTTGTTAGCACAGCAAAAAGCATCGCGCCCAAACATATTGGTTATCCTGGCCGATGACCTGGGGTATCACGATGTATCCTATTACCATACGCCCGATGTGCGCACGCCAAATATTGATATGCTATGCAGCGCGGGTATGCGTTTTGACAACTTTTATTCCAACTCGCCGGTGTGCTCGCCAAGCCGGGCTTCGCTTATGACGGGGCGTTACCCGCAAATGGTGGGTGTGCCGGGCTTGATCCGCAATAAGCTGGAGGATAACTTCGGGTTTATGACACCGGGTATACAACTGTTGCCGGCTTTATTAAAAAAAGCCAATTACAAAACCGCCATTGTAGGTAAATGGAACCTTGGCCTCGAATCGCCTAACCTGCCTAATCAAAAAGGTTTCGATTATTTCCGCGGTTGGTTAGACGATATGATGGAGGATTACTGGAAACACACCCGCAACGGGATCAACTTTATGCGAGAAAATGATAAGGTTATTACGCCTGAAGGTCACGCCACGGATATATTCACCCAGTGGGCTGTAGATTATATCAACCAACAAAAAAAGGAAACCCCGTTCTTTTTATACTTAGCATATAACGCCCCCCATGCGCCTATACAACCGCCTGATGATTACCTGGCCAAAGTAAAAGCCCGCCAGCCCGGCATCAGCGACAAGCGCGCAAAATTGGTTGCCCTTATTGAGCACATGGACGCCGGTATAGGTAAAGTAATACAAAACCTGAAGGCAAAAGGTGTATATGATAACACCATCATCGTTTTTGTAAGCGATAACGGCGGACAGATAGACCTGGGTGCCAACAACGGTAACGTGCGCGATGGCAAAGGCACCATGTATGATGGCGGCATCCGCGTGCCGGCTTTGGTGGTTTGGCCAAATCAAGTTAAGGCAGGTTCGGTTAACAGTGAACGATTGATGCATATGGATATTTTCCCGACGCTGGCGGAAGTGACTGGTGTAACGCCTGCGCAGAAGTTGGATGGTGTAAGTTTTCTTTCGGTACTGCAAAATAACAACGCTAAGCTGGCCGCCCGCCCGCTGTTCTTCACCCGCAGGGAAGGCGGCGGTTACGGCGGCAAAACATCCGACGCGGTGATTAATGGTGATTTTAAATTTATGCAGAACACGCCAACACAACCCTTCGAGCTTTATAATATGGTTAAAGATCCCCTTGAAAAGCATAACCTGGCGGATAGTAACCTGGCCATGCGCCGCACCATGAACCAGTTATTGATGAAGCAGGTACAACGCGGTGGTAGCGTACCGTGGCAAAGGCCGGAGGGAAAATAGAAATTGAGCATAAGGCTTGCGCACCCTGCCTCTCGCAAAGGAAACTAAAACGGTGAGCCCTTTCATCAACTTTTCACCCAAATTTCTTATCTTCGGCACCCGTAACTGATTCTGAAAAGTTTTATGAAATTATTACAAGGAAAAACAGCGTTAATAACCGGAGCATCAAAAGGTATTGGGCGCAAAATTGCCGAGAAGTTTGCAGAGCATGGCGCTAATGTGGCTTTCACTTATTTATCGTCTGTTGAAAAAGGACAAGCTTTAGAGCAGGAACTGCAAAGCTTTGGTACCACTGTAAAAGGCTACCGCAGCGACGCTTCGAAATTTGACGAAGCCGAAAAACTGATAAGCGACATTATTGCCGACTTTGGCACTTTACATATTGTAGTTAACAACGCCGGTATTACCAAAGATGGTTTGCTGATGCGCATGACCGAAGAGCAATGGGACGACGTATTAACCGTTAACCTAAAATCTATATTTAACGTAACCAAAGCGGCATCAAAAATTATGATGAAAAACCGCGATGGTGTGTTTATTAACATGAGTTCGGTTGTGGGTGTTGATGGTAACGCTGGTCAGGCCAACTACGCGGCATCAAAAGCCGGTATCATTGGTTTCAGCAAGTCAATGGCTAAGGAGCTTGGCTCACGTAACATACGTACCAACGTTATTGCCCCGGGTTTTATCCGCACCGAAATGACCGACGTGCTTGACCCTAAAGTGGTTGAAGGCTGGGAAGCAGGCATCCCGCTTAAACGCGCCGGCGAAGTTGACGACGTGGCCAACGCCTGCGTTTTCTTAGCTTCAGACATGGCAACCTACATCACCGGCCAGGTTATCCCGGTTGATGGTGGGATGTTGTAATTTAGATTTCGGATTTCGAATTTTCAATTTCGGATTTTTCGGGCGCCGGATGTCATGCTGAGCTCCGTCGAAGCATGAGCGCAAAGGCCTGATAAATTGATATTAAAAGAGCATATTTGTTATACAAATATGCTCTTTTTGTTTAAACCTGAATCGATGTATAAACTAACCTTACTCTTATTATTTGC
Source organism: Mucilaginibacter sp. A3364 (assembly GCF_059690715.1). Lineage (NCBI taxonomy): Bacteria > Pseudomonadati > Bacteroidota > Sphingobacteriia > Sphingobacteriales > Sphingobacteriaceae > Mucilaginibacter > Mucilaginibacter sp. A3364. The sequence goes on along the minus strand of NZ_JCAWED010000003.1, from coordinate 11,251 downwards.
CCCCTTAATAACCTTCGCTCAAACGAAGCCATTACCTCGTCAGCAAAAGTTACCTCAAACTGCAAAAGAGTGGGCGTTGGTAAATAAACTCGCAGATAAAGAATACCAATGTTTCGATAGCAAAAAGTATAGTGCTAAGCAACGCCTGAGTTTTTTTCCGTTTAATAATGCTGTTCAGATAAGACTGGTTTCGTTTGCTGATACTAGTAGAATATACACGCCCCTAAGTGTAAATAATTTTGCGATAGATGAAAGTAAAATAATAGAAAGCCGACTATTAACTCCTAAGGGTATCGATTCATTAACCCGTATTTTATATAACGTTGGTCGTACTCCCGTGAAAGAAGTTACTGTTACAGTTGCAGATGCCGGCCATAGTTGTTATCAACCCAGAAATGCCATTCTGTTTATCAATAGTCAAGGACGGGTAACGCAGTATATTGAATTATGCTTTGGATGCAACAGGTATTATTTTAGTTCGAGCAAAATGCGTCCGATGGAGACCTGTGAACAAAAGTTTGATATGCTTAAAGCATTCTTTCTTAAACGAGATATCAAATACGGGCCACAAAAGCCCGATGGAGGTTGGTAGTTTAATATCCGAATTGATACACAAATCCCCACCCAACATTCACAATTATTTCGCATTTTGCAATAACGTAAAACGTACCACGTATAACGTACAACCACATGTACAACCTACAAATGCTGCTATTTTCAATAACCTGGGGAACTGTTTCGGGCTGGTGGGCACCTGTTTGCCTGCTGCTGGGCGTGCTGTATGCGTGGTTAATGTACAGGCAGCCTATAGGGTTGGATAAAAAATACCGGTATGGTTTGGCGGCAGGTAGGGCCATAGCCGTTTTCCTTATTGCCTTGTTACTGGTTTCGCCTTTAGTACAATCGTTAAGTTATAAGCCTCAAAAGCCTTTGGTGTTGGTGGCGCAGGATAATTCCCAATCGGTAAATACCTTTAAGCCGGCGGGTTTTAATGCTGTCGCGATGGTGGACGATTTGGCTAAGTTGAAAAACCAACTGGGCGATGATTACGAAGTACACGAGGTTAACTTTGACCGCGACCTGCATGACGGCCTTTCCAAAACCTTCAACGGCAAACAAACCGATATCGCAGCTGCCTTACGCAAACTGAACGACAGTTACGTAAACCAAAACATCGGCGCTGTAATATTGGCAAGCGATGGCCTGTACAACCAAGGTGCCGACCCGCAATACGAAGCCCGTAAGCTTAAAGCTAGCTTTTACACCATTGCCCTGGGCGATACCATTGCTCGCCGCGATCTGCTCATCAGCAACGTTAACTACAATAAAACGGCTTTCCTGGGTAATGATTATGAGATAGAGGTGCTGGCCGAAGCCTGGCAAAGTAATGGCGAAACCATGCGCCTCAGCATTACCGATAACGGCAGGCAGGTACACAGCCAAAACATCCCGGTAAGCGGCAACGCCTTTAAAAAAGTTATCCCGGTAAAATTGAATGCTGATAAAAAAGGCATCCATAAACTTAATATCAGCATAGCGCCGGTAAAAAACGAACTATCCGCTCAAAACAATAACGAAACGGTTTATATAGAAGTGCTGGATGCCCGCCAAAAGGTATTACTGGTTTATGATGCCACGCACCCGGACATTACGGTAATCCGCCAGGCTATAGAAAGCAACAAAAACTACGAGTTTAAATCCTTACAACTGGCCGATGCTTCGGCGGTTAAATGGGCCGATTATAGTTTGGTGATCCTGTATCAGCCGACATCGGATGCGTTTGCTTTGCTGCGCGATCTGTTAACCCAATACAAAACACCGCTGTGGTATGTGCTGGGTGCGCAGGCCGATATCCGCAGTTTTAACGCCCGCCAAAAAATGGTAACGGTGAGTACTAATCAATACCAGATGCAGGAGGTTTTTGCGCAGCCGGTTAATGATTTTGCATCGTTTACACTGTCTGATTCTACTATACAGAAAGTAAACAAAATGCCGCCGCTGATGGCACCGTTCGGCAATTACGGAATCGCGGCAGCTAACGCGGTGTTGTTTAAACAACGCATCGGCGCGGTGGCTACCTCGTATCCCTTACTGGCCTTCGGCGATGACAATGGCAGGCGGATAGGTGTACTTACAGGCGAAGGTTTATGGCGCTGGCACCTGTCGGAGTTTGAAACCTATGGCAATCACCATGCGGTAGAAGAACTGTTTAGCCAGGGCGTGCAATACTTAACCGCAAATGCCGACAGGCAGCGTTTCAGAGCCTATCCATCAAAAAATATATTTGACGAAGGTGAGCATGTGCTCATCAACGCCGAACTATACAACGATGCGCTCAACCTAACCAATGTGCCCGATGTTAAACTGGATCTGAAAAGCACCGACGGTAAAAACTATAGTTTTTTATTCACGCGTAGCGGACAAAGCTACCAACTGGATGCAGGCACTTTACCTGTAGGCGAATACAACTATACGGCCACCACCAAACTAGGCACGCGCCCGTTCACGGCCACGGGCCAGCTAACCGTTAAACCGCTAAACCTGGAGATACGCCAAAGTATGGCCAATCACCAGTTGCTGAACAACATTGCGCAGCAAAGTGGCGGTAAAATGTTGAAGACATCGCAGATAAACCAGATAGCTGATCTTATTCGCAAAAACGAGAACGTGAAAACGCTGGTTTACGAGGATAAGCACTACAGCGATATGATTGACGTGAAATGGTTGTTTGCTATTATAGCTTTGCTGTTAAGTGCCGAATGGTTGCTTCGCAAGCGCGAAGGAGAGGTGTAGAAAATTTCGAAATTCGAATGTTCAATTTCGAATTTGTTTTTTTGCGAAATCTTGTCAACAAAAACTTCAAAACAATATTAGTTTTTCAGTAAACATTTATATTTTTGTGGCAAACAAAAAATAGAGCATTATGAACACAATGGAGAATGCAAACGATACACGTCATTACGTACTTTTAACTATTGCCATCATTATTGGTTTAGTTGGCGTATACCTGCGTTTTGCCGATTTTAAATACGCATCAGCTGTAGCTAACGTTATTTTGGTAATTGGTACCATCATCAGCTTAAAAGCAGTGTTCGCTATTATGAATGATAAGAAATAGTTTCAAAACCAAAAGCATATAAAAAGAGCGTTAGGTAATCCCTAACGCTCTTTTTTATTTAGGGCGATATTTGCTGTCGTTTAGTATTTTTTGTCCGTTGCTGTTGGCCATCAATTGTTGCAGCGTTACGTTTGGATTTTTCTCCATATAGGTTCGTACTATCTGCCAGCCCGTCCAGCTACCTAGTTTGGGTGCCGAATCCTCCTGCGTGCCAATGCCCGGGGTAAAAGGTGCTTCGTTTAAATAGGTTTGTGTTTTCTGATAGTCGGTTTCATACAGCAGGTTTTGCTCCAGGAACCAGGCCCAAATGTTGGCTTGGTTATCGGTAACAAACTTTAGTTGTTTAGGCGTATAGCCTATCTTCAGGCTGTCGGGTGTATCCGGCAGCACCTTATCCATAAAGTACAATATCTTGCCGTTATATATCATTTTATCCAATAGGGTAGTTTGATTATCGTTCTCCGGAAACATCTCTTCACGCGCTATGCCTTCCACAATGCGTGGCGCAATATTAGGCGCATTAAAGCGGCGCGATATGTAACGCGGGAAGTTTTCAACCAAAGCCGGGTAAAATCTGGAGTTAGCACCCAAAAACAGATCTAACCCTATACCCACGTAACCTTCGCCAATAACGGTTTGCGCTTTAAAGCCCGAAAAGTAGGCGTACACTTTGGGCGTTTTTTTCTGCGGATAATAATATTTAATGCGGCGAAAGGCATCGGTCAGTTCCTCGTTCTGTTTCTCCATATCGCCGGGATATACAGAATCTACATCGTGCTTCAGATCTTTATAAGCCTGCGCGGCAAATATCTGGCGCATCAGGCCGAAGTAGGCCGTATCGGCTACGCTACCGGCTTCCAGCATTTGTTGAATGTAATCAGCATAAAATGCCCCGTAGTGCTTTTGCATATAGGCGGCCTGTTGGGCCATGGGTTTTGTCCGCATAGCGTCAAGATCGCGGTCAAAGCGTTCGATCTTTACATCAATGTCTATATTGCTTACATCTATTTTGTCGTTGTTATTACAGGATGCAAACAATATCGCCGCTAAAAAAAATAAAAAAACAGGTTTGATGTTATGGTAGCTTGTTATCATTTTTATACTTTCAACAAAATTAGCTTATTATTGCACTAAGGTGCAAATGCCGGTACTTCTATTCTACAAAACATATGAAAATAGCACTAGCCCAACTTAACTATCATATCGGTAATTTTGAGTCGAACACGGCTAAGATCATACATCATATCCGCGAAGCCAAAACAAATGGCGCCGACCTGGTGGTATTTGCCGAACTATGTATAAGCGGCTACCCCGCGCGGGATTTCCTGGAGTTTAACGCTTTTATTAAGCAATGCGAAGAAGCGGCTCAACAGGTAGCTGTGGAATGTAAGGATATTGCCTGCATAATAGGCCTGCCTATACCCAACCTTAAACCCGAAGGTAAGGATCTGAACAACTCCGCCTACTTTATCGAAAACGGAAAAGTGAAAGCCATAGTAAATAAGGCTTTGTTGCCTAATTACGATATTTTTGACGAGTACCGCTATTTTGAGCCATCAACAGAGTTTAACTGTATAGATTATAAAGGCAAACGCATAGCCCTCACCATTTGCGAGGATCTGTGGAATACGATAGAGAACCCGCTGTACATTACCCGCCCGATGGATACGCTGATCAAACAGAATCCGGACGTGATGATCAACATAGCGGCATCGCCATTTGCTTATAATCATGATGAAGAGCGAATAGCGATATTGAAAGATAATGCCAGCCGTTATAACCTGCCCTTGCTATACGTTAACCACGTAGGCGCGCAAACCGAGTTGATATTTGATGGCGGTTCGCTGGTGTTTGACAAGGCAGGTAACTTGGTTGATGAAATGCCATACTTTAGCGAAGCGATGGCCTATTATACTTTGGGCGATAACGGCGCTATTACATTCGATCATCCATCAACCGCAAAAGCCGAACGCGATTCAGATATCGCCCAAATACACCAGGGATTGATATTAGGCATACGCGACTATTTCCACAAATCAGGCTTTACAAAGGCTACATTAGGTTTATCTGGCGGAATTGATTCAGCAGTAGTATGCGCACTTGCCGCAGAAGCTTTGGGGCCGGAAAATGTGATGGCCGTTTTGCTGCCGTCAAAATTTTCGAGCGACCATTCTATAAAAGATGCCGAGGATCTGGTAGTAAACTTAGGTTGCTTATCAGAAACTGTCGCGATAAAATCTATCACCGATTCTTTTGAGGCGGCCCTGTCGCCACAGTTTAAAGATCTGCCATTTAACATTGCCGAAGAGAATATCCAATCGCGTAGCCGTGCCGTGGTGCTGATGGCTATGTGTAATAAATTTGGTTACATATTGCTCAACACCTCCAACAAAAGCGAAGCCGCTGTAGGCTACGGTACCTTGTATGGCGATATGTGCGGCGGTATATCTGTTATTGGCGATGTATATAAAACGCAGGTGTTTCAGCTGGCGCGATACATCAATCGAAATGGCGAGATCATCCCCGAAAATACCATCGTTAAACCACCATCAGCTGAATTGCGACCTAATCAAAAAGATTCAGACTCACTACCGGAATATGATGTGCTTGACAAAATAATTTATGAATACGTAGAGCGCCGCAGTTCACCGGCCGAGATCATTGCCATGGGCTACGCCGAACAAACAGTAACCCGCGCCATTAAACTCATTAACTCGGCTGAGCATAAACGCTATCAAACGCCGCCGATACTACGCGTATCGCCTAAAGCGTTTGGTATGGGCAGAAGGATGCCGATAGTTGGAAAGTATTTGCAGTAACCACTCCCGGCCTCCCCGAAGGGGAGGAGTAACAAACGATATTATTGAAGGCTTAATTAGCCCCCCCCCTTTGGGGAGGGTTGGGTGGGGTTTAGCACCTCCGCCAGCTTCGCATCCAATTCAGCACCACGCAAATCCCGCGCAATGATCTTGCCATCAGGATCAAGCAGGAAACTGGCCGGAATAGAAGCAATTTTGTAAAGGCGCGCCGCCTGGTTGTCCCAAAATTTCAAGTCGGACACGTGCGTCCAGAATAGCTTATCGGCATAAATAGCCGCAGCCCACTTTTCTTTATCAGTAGGTTTATCCAGCGAAACACTTAGTATAGTGAAATTTTTAGTTTTGAATTTATTATAAGCGCGCACCAGGTTAGGGCTTTCGGCGCGACAAGGGCCACACCATGATGCCCAAAAATCCAACAACACATATTTACCACGGAAGGATGATAGCTTGATAGGTTTGCCATTAACGTCGTTCTGCGTAAAATCCGGCGCTATCGAACCAATAGCCGTGGCCAGCGCAACATCAACTGCGCTTTTTATCTCTTTAGCTAACTCTTTTTCCTTTACAGCCGGCGAAAGCGAATTTAACAGCTCGCCAACTTCGGTGGGGTTGCCTCGTTGGGCCAGCATACGCAAAACGTACAGGCTAAAATAATTATCAGGGTGGGTTTTAACGTAGTTAGATAACAGGGCTTCCTGCTTTAACCGAAGCGGTTTGTACTTATCCTGTATGGTACGCTTAAATTCTTCCGAAGTCTTTTGTTGTGCAGTAGCGCGGTCAAATTCTGCCGTTACAGCGGCGGCCTCCTTACCAATAAGATCAAGCTGTACAGTCAGTACTTTATTGTCCGCGTTAATTGGCGAATTGATGACTTCTGCCGCATAAATCGAATCTTTAACACCTTTTATGGTGGTGGTATCCTTATCTATAAAAAAGCTGATCACATCAGACTTTTTTGGGTCGATGGTCGATATGTGCTCACCGTTATGGGCAATGACCAGGAACGCCGGCACAGGGTCAACTATAGTTCCGCTTATAGTAAACTTGCCATCCACAATAGCTGCCGAATCAAGCATCTGCGTGGCGCCAAAACTATAGATAAGGTAAGCCCGGGCCGGCGCGTTTAGTTTGCCAACCTGGCTGTTTATCGTAAAACGTTGAGTTGACTGGGCAAAAACCAGCGATGGTATAATGGCCGTTATCAGCAAGAATAATTTTTTCATGTAATTTGTAAAGTACAATCCCTAAACGCATAATAAGGGATTGCATTGCCTTATTAGTTCAATTTTTGATATGTGCGCCACCAAAGATCGGGCATTTCGCCGGAGGTTGCGGTTTTATAATCATCATACTGGCAGGGCACCAGGTGGAAGCGTTCGTTTTTTGAGCCGCCGCTTGGGTAGGGCACCTGCATCCACCAGCGGTCGCTTTTTTTGCTTTTTACAAATACCAGTTCATGGTCTTCATGTGTGAGGCTGGTTTTATAGATCAAATACTGCGATTTTGGCTGCAGCGGGAAATCCTTCTTACGGTTATACACCCCGTCTATAAAATACCATATCATCTGCGACAGCAAGGACGCGGTTTGCCCATTATTGTCATAGGCCGGGTTAAACTCGTAAAAACCAATCGACGTCAGTTTATCATTGAAGCCTGCATAGCGGCATATCTGGCAAGCTTCTTCACCGTAAAAGCCGTTCGGGGTGGCGTTGGCGTTGGCAATGGCATCGCTTGAGCGGATGGCGCTGACGTCAAAACTTACCATATTGGCATTGCGGATGATAGGCTCGGCTACTTGAATATTGCCGCTGAGGGCGCCGAGGCGGTGTACATCAAAATACAGCTTCTCCATTACCCGCAAGCTATCCTGGCTGGCGAAAAAGGTTTGGTAACCCAGATTACTGTAATTGAACAGGTAATTAGGCTCGTGCAGGAAAATTTTATTGAGGTACGAGGTTGAGGTGGTTTCTATGCTGTCCAGATTCTCATCATCATCCAGGTCAAAGTGCGAATCAACTACTACCAGGTCAACCTTTTGCTCAAGGGTTTCATAGCCGAGGTATTGGGCATAGGTAAGGTCCTGCCCGCCGCCGATGATGAGGGGGATAATATCCTTTTTGATCAGTTCGGCTACTGCGGTTTTTACGGCGTAATAGGTGTCGGTTACCGTTTCGCCCTGGCGGATGTTACCCAGGTCGACAATTTTGGTTTCGTACGCGCCTTCATGCAACTGGTACAGCTTTTCGCGCACGTAATCGGGAGCCAAGGCGCAGCCTGAATTGTTAACGGCGTTTCGATCGTCTAACACGCCGATGATGGCTATGTTAAACTCCTGGTCCATATCCGGGAATTCCTCGCCCGAATAATGCGCGATCTTACTACCCATGTGGCTGGTATAGTAACCTGCTTTGGGCATGATCTTATTGAGGTCTATCGGGGTAAAGAAATCGGATAGGGACATAGTTTTTGATCTGCGAATAGGCAGACGTGCAAATATGCATTGAGATGTGCAGATATGCAAATGTGCGGATGTGCAAATGTTTTTTAATTGTGCGGATGTAAAATAGGGCGCAGTGTAGCGCCGTATGCGTAGCACGCTACACTGCTACACCTGGTGTAGCATGCTACAGCGCTCGTTATCAGGTGTATGGATTTTTTGGTGGCACGGTTTTGTCAGTGGGGGCGCTACACCATAGTTCTCTGCATGTTTTTCAACCTTGCACATCCCGCCCTCAATCTGCATATTTGCACATCCGCACATCTGCATATTCGCACATCTGCACATCTATATGATACTGGTAACAGGCGCAACAGGTTTTTTAGGGGCTGAAGTAGCTAAGCAATTGGCCGATGCCGGCGCACAGGTGCGTTGTACTAAGCGGGCCACATCGGTTATCCCAGCCTTGTTACAGCCTTATACGCAGATAGCGTGGGTGGAAGCTGATATGCTGGATGTGTTTGCCCTGGAGGAAGCCTTACAAGGCGTTACGCAGGTTTATCATTGCGCGGCCTGGGTATCGCTTAAACAAGCTGATAAGGAACCCATGATAGTGGTCAATATTAACGGCACTGCTAACCTGGTTGATCTGTGTAATGATCTGGGCATCCGCCTTGTGCATACCAGCTCCATAGCCGCTATCGGCACCGCCAAACCGGGCGAAATGATCACCGAGAATCAACATCTAGACATTGATAAAGAGAACGACGGCTACGCCATATCAAAGCTTGAAAGCGAGATGGAAGTATGGCGCGGTATTGCCGAAGGACTGGACGCCGTGATCGTTAACCCATCATTGATCATTGGGCCGGATGCTGGTGTTTTGGGTAGCGGTGAGTTATTTGAAACCGTACGCAAAGGCCTGAAAGTGTACACGCAAGGTACAGCCGGTTTTGTTGATGTACAGGATGTGGCCAAGTGCATGATAGCCTTGATGGCTACAAATATTACCGCCGAACGCTTCATTATCAGCGCCGAGAATCGTGACTATAAAAGCCTTACTGCCGAAATTGCTCAAGGCTTCGGCATAGCGCCGCCATCCATACTGGCCAAACCCTGGATGATGGAAGCCGCCTGGCGCCTGGCCCGCGTTGTTTCTTTGATCACCCGTGGTAAACCATTCATTGATAAAGTATCTGCCAAAGCCGCCAGCGAAGTGCGCAACTTCGATAATAGCAAGATAAAAAAAGCTATCGGCATTGAATTTAAGCCTGTCAGCGAAACCATTTTACAGGTTTGCCAACGCTTAAAGCAATAGGCTAGTTTGCCGGTTGGTGCTGTTGCTGCAATATCAAATTATAAACATTCCTTACATCCGGAATAAACTCAAGCGCGGGTGCCGGTTTTTGAGCACGGTTTCCGGGCCAGCCCTGAATATAGAAACCCGCAAGCGCGCTTTCCGAATCGAGCTTTATTGTGCCGCTGCCATCACTTTTTTGGCTGATGCTTAAGTTAGCCAGGTTGCGGATGTTGAACGATTCGACCGTAGATTTAAATACGCCCGATTTTATAATTACCCGGTTATTGGTTATGCCATAGGTTGTTTTATCGCGGTTCTTTTTATCGAAAAAAAAGCGACCGATGCTGATATAAAAGCCAACGCAAATAAAAGGTATTCCCCATAGGGTAAAGAAAAAAGGCGCACCACTTGCTGTCGCGGTTGTCTCCCAAAATATAGCGAAGCCGAACCATAACAAACTAAAGGGAATCATCAAGGCATCGCTCGGCCTGAATAGGATGCCGGTTTTGGGTTTGCCCGACCAAAGTAGCTTTTCGTTCGGCAATAGCTCATATTGTAATTCCTTTTGCGCGTCGAAGTCGTGGGGGATAAGCATGGTTTAATTGTTTAGGTTAAGGTATTTATGTTTTTGAGAAAGATAGATCGTTAAAAATCCAACGGCCCTAATCTTCTCATATTCTTCAATATCAAATACTGCCTGTGCGCTACATAACGACTGGGGTTAGTGACCGACCATTTTAACGGACTAGGAAATATAGAGGCAATAGCCGCGCATTGCCTGCGCGTAAGTTTATCAGCATCTTTATGAAAATAGGCCTGCGAGGCCGCTTGTACGCCATAAATGCCATCACCCATTTCGATTACATTAAGGTAAACCTCCATAATGCGTTTCTTGCTCCAAAAGATCTCTATCAGCAACGTAAAATAAGCCTCAAAACCCTTACGCACCCATGAGCGACCCGGCCACAGGAAAACGTTTTTTGCTGTTTGTTGTGATATGGTGCTGCCGCCTATAAGCTTGTTGCTTTTTGAGTTTTTTTGGATAGCTTTTTGAATGGCGTTAAAATCAAAGCCATGGTTTTCCATAAAGGTTTGGTCTTCGGCGGCAACGGCGGCGCGGGGCATACCGTCGGCAATTTCATCAAAGTCGCGCCATTCTTTGTCTATTTTCCATTCCTTGCCGTCGGCTTTACGTTCAAAGCCACGGGTAAGCATGAGCCAGGTGATAGGCGGGTTGATAAAGCGCAGGCAGATCACCCAAAACAGGCTGATAGCCACAAACGCGATAACGAATATTTTTACAAAGCGCCAGATGAGTTTGCCAAGACCTTTCATGAGGGCGAATATAATTATTTCGGATATCGGATGTTAGATTTCGGATTTGTTTTTTGTCCAGCGCAGTGGAGGTTATGAATAAATTGCATATCGCTCGTATAGGCCCTTCACGCACATGGCTTGCCCCGCTCATGGCCGCGGAGGCCTAGATACTTTTGTCTGTAGCCACAAAGATTCTGTGTTGTAAAGCAAATAATATTTTACCTTTGTAATCATTAAGGCGGCTTAAGCTAGCCTGT
>NZ_JCAWED010000002.1:0-1310772 GCF_059690715.1 Mucilaginibacter sp. A3364 | reverse complement strand
AAAAGAACTTTCTTGGTAACACTGTCGCAGTGTACCCCTTTATATGCTACAACCTTCTTGCGTTGGTCTAACTTATCGTATTCATTTGCCTTGCGGCTTTTCAATTTTTCGATCGAGAATTGCTCTCTTTCGTTTTGTTGTTTCGATTATTCTTTCGTCTAATCTTTCGCTCTTCGAGCGCCCCGTTTTGTTTGGGACTGCAAAGGTAGGAATCTTTTTTAATCTTGCAAAAATTATTTTGTATTTTTTTTGCGGAGCTAATGGTGATATTTACCATTTTTTATTCCTATTCTTTAATTCTCAATGAACAACCGCATTCCTTCGTTTGCGGGTTGCAAAGGTAGCTTTTTCTTTCTTATCCGTCAAGTGAAAAATTCACTTTTTTGATATTTAATTTTTAGCACCCTTCTTTCAAAAAACAACCGCTCTTTCTTCCTGAGCGGGTTGCAAATGTAGGTAAAAATCAGCCCTCGCCCCAAATAAAATTTCAAATAATTAAAACAAATTCATAACCCGTTGAAAACTAATACCTATTACGGTGCTTTGATCCATCAAAAAAGCCCTTACCACACCTCAAACACAAATTTTGTATATTTGAAATGACATGGATAACTACCAATTTCCCGAGAATTTCATCAATACTATGGCCGGCGAGCCGGGTTTCGACAGCGAAAATTTCGTCAACGCGCATCAAAATTCTGAGTCGCCCACCGCAATTCGCATCAATCCTTTCAAAAAAGGCATAGCAAAAACCGGTGAACAGGTGCCCTGGTGTGCGGACGGCATTTACCTGGATACCCGCCCCTCCTTTACATTCGACCCGCATTTTCATGCCGGCAGCTATTATGTGCAGGAGGCATCGTCCATGTTTATCGCCCATATATTAAAATTTATAAAGCCCGATGAGCCGGTAAAAGTACTCGACCTGTGTGCCGCGCCGGGTGGCAAAAGCACCCTGCTCAATTCGGGCATGAGTACCGACGACCTTTTGGTAGCCAATGAAATTATCAAAACCCGCGTACCCATCCTGGCCGATAACCTTACGCGCTGGGGTACGGCCAACACCATAGTTACTAATAACGACCCGAAAGACTTTAACCGCCTTATAGATTTCTTCGACATTATATTGGTAGATGCGCCCTGCTCGGGCTCGGGCATGTTTCGTAAAGATCCTGCGGCTATGAACGAGTGGAGCCCGGCCAATGTTAGCCTGTGCCACGAACGCCAGGAACGGATACTTGCCAATATATATCCCGCACTAAACGACGACGGATACCTTATTTATAGTACCTGCTCCTACTCGCACCAGGAAAACGAGGATATACTGGATTGGCTGTGCACTGAGTTTGCGTTAGAGACCGTGCGCATACCTATTAATAAGGAGTGGGGCATTGTTGAAACGCAATCGCCCGCTAAGCAGGCCTGGGGCTATCGCTTCTATCCGGGCCAGGTTAAAGGCGAGGGTTTATTTGCATCGGTATTAAAAAAGAAAGAAAGCAGCGGCAACCTGGTATCCTTTAAAAACAATAAAAACCAAAAAGTACCCGGCGCCGAGCTGGACATGATTAAGGCCTACGTTAATAAGCCCGATGATTTTTACTTTTTTAAGGTAAACGACGATTGGCTGGCCATTAACGAGCAACACAAAGAAAGCCTGAACCTGCTGCAGCATCATTTATATATTAAAAAATCGGGCGTGCGTATTGGTAAGCTTGCGGGGCGCGATCTGATACCCGACCATGAATTGGCGCTTAGTACTATAATTAATAAGGGTGAGGTTTTACAAACCGAGCTAAGCTACGAGCAGGCGATAGCCTACCTACGCCGCGACAACCTGGTTATTGATACCACCAGCAAAGGTTGGAGCCTGATGAACTTTGAAGGGCAAGCCATGGGCTGGGCCAAATTACTGCCGAATAGGTTGAATAATTATTATCCGAAGGAGTTGAGGATATTGAACAGCCTTCCAACTACCTAAAGGGGATGTTTAATTATAAGCCCACTTCCCGGTATAGCGGAGAGGTGGGCTTACTTACCAGCTTATACTTACCTTATTATTACCGTTCACTAAGTATTCTATATTACCTTTTTCGGCTTTGCCGGATAGTTCAACTTTTCCATTCTCGCCTTTTTGATGAACCGTGAACTTCGGCAGCGCGTGGTTATCCATCTTCACCACCATCATCCGGCAGGTTAGCCTGCTATCGCCGCGCACATCAAAGGTTACGGTATTTCCTTTTTTGGTGAATTTGGCTGTTGGATAATCTATATATATAAGGAAGGTTTGGCCGGGCACCTTTAAATAGTGACGTGGAACGATACCGAATGCCACACCTGCCCCATAAACTTCCTGACCAACTTCGCCCGATTTTTCCCAGCCATCATGAATATCTTCCAATGCTATCCATAGTTCAGGGTTTACCTGGCCCATTTTAACTTCTTCGGAAAGCATTTCTTTAGGCAGGTTTGGCGGATAGTAATACGCCGCGCGCTGGACAATATAACGCGTAAACTCAGCAAGTAGTAATGATACCGACGGCGGCAAATCCTCATCGGCTGCCATTTCTATATAATCATGCATGGCTGCAAACACCTCCTGCTCTTCATACGCTGCAGTGTAGGGCGCATCCGCCAGCGGGAAAATAGCGAAAAACGTAGGATAGTTTTTAGCGTAACCATAGTTACAATCCCACAGTTGCATATTGCGGAAGATATTGGTGAGGCACAAAATGCTGATATCAAGATACAGCTTATCCTTCGTGATCTTCCATAATCGTAATGTCGCGTTAGCTGCAAATGCCGTATTGTTGGCCTGGTAAAACAACTCGAATCCTAAACCTTGTAAAGTTTTGGCAGCTTTTTTAGCTTCGTTTAAATACTTCTCATCCTTGGTGAGCTCCCACGCATAAAGCATTACATAGGCATAAAGGCCGGCAACATCCCCCTCGCCACCTTTGCCGGGTTGTTTGCTTCCTTTAATAATATCCAGCGTAACCATATCATAAAATACCGGCCAGCGATATTTAAAATGATGCGCTGCTTTGATCACGTAGTCTATAGAATCCATAAAAAGCTTACGCGCCTCCTTTTCGCCACGCATGGCCATACGCGCCAGGTTTTGCATGGGGTGATGTACATACCATGAATCCATCACGTTAGGCTTTAACTGCTCTTCCGACCCATTCAGTTGGCCGGCCATAGCAGGGTGCCAGCGCACGATAGTGCCGAGGTCCTTATCATAAAAAGCGCTCAGTCCATCAACTATCTTTTTAACGGCAGGCGTATCGCGGTTCGCCCACTTACCATAGTCAAATATGGGTAAAAGCACAGCCAACTGCACCATGATCTCGGGCGGGGTATCGTAATCAGATACGTAGGCATTCAGGTAATCATTACCAGCCGCGTGCGACCAGCAGGCATGGCTGTTCTCCAGGTCGGCCAAACCTTTGTCTAAAATATCGGGCCAGTCATGATACTGCGTAGCCGGCAACGGCAAATGCAGGTAAATTGCACCCAGCATATCCATAAACTGGCGGGCCATGGTCAATTCGTTCGCTGGCACCTCTTCACTAAGTGCTATGTAGGCGTCGGACAGGATAATATCCTTCCCGGCAGGTAAAGGCTTTTTCATGGCCGGCGGCAGACTAAAACCTATTTCGGGCCATTGACCACCAACGGTATCGGCGGCCGATGTTTCGGTTTCCTGGCAATAGTCGGCCAGGGCCGTCAGGTTCTGCATATAAAATACCGAACCCGACTTTGGTTTTTCTAAACTAAAATACACAAAGCCGCTACGCGTACCCCACTGGTTGGCGTGCACCTTACCCTTGGGTTGGCCCGTACTACCGTCTTTGTTTAGTGGTATGATATCCCGTGGCGAAAAAGGGATGAACAGCGGAGCAAATAATTTAAGCTTAGTGGTATACCTAAATACCGGCGTGTCCTGATCAGGGAAGTCGATCTTTACTGTATAATCGCCTATTACGGCGCTAATGTGAAAGGTTACATGCGTATCCTTTTCCACCACCCGCTTTATGCGGATATGGTCATTTGGCGCGTAAGCCACACGTAAAGCCAGCCTGCCGCCTTGCGGCCAGGTTACTATGATCCATAATGAATCGCCAATGTTATTAACGGCAAATACGTATTGTTTAACTTGTTTCTTGTAGCTATATGGCAGATCTCGGTCATTAAAAATATCGGCAGCCATTGCTGCCCATGGTGACATTGCTTCCATAGTTTTGTGATCTAAGTTCCACAATGCCTAACTATAATGGTTTGCTATTGTTTTCAAAAAATTGAAGTATTAATTTATAAAGTTTCGCCAAAACTTAATTACGCTTAAAGCTGTTAGAATTATTCACAACAAGTCCATTTGCGATGAAAGATATTGCCCAGCTAAAAGACATTGCCCAACGCTTTCCCGAGAACCCTTTACTAAGGCCTGCCGACCTTCCCCCAAGTGAGGAAGGCTTGCATATTATATGTTTGCTTAACCCGGGCGTATTTAGGTTTGAGGGTAAAACGTGGCTCATTGTACGTGTGGCCGAGAACGCCGTGCAAAAGGAAGGTTCTATTTTTTTTCCCATCATTAACGACTTGGGTAAAACCGAAGTTGTGGAAATACCTGCCGAACATCCTGAATTGATCACAACCGACCCACGCGTTATTAAATACATGGGGCTGGACTATCTGACCACGCTGTCACATCTTCGATTGATGTGTACCGATGATGGCATCAACCTTTACGAGCCGGAGGGCTATGAGCCTTTGTTTGGCAAAGGTATTTTACAATCATTCGGCATTGAGGATTGCCGGGTAACACAAATAGAGGATACGTACTACTTAACATTTACCGCCGTTAGCGGCAATGGTGTGGGTGTAGGTATGCGTACTACCAAGGACTGGAAAACCTTTACCGACCATGGTACTATCATCCCGCCGCATAATAAAGATTGCGCCATTTTTGAAGAAAAAATAAACAACAAGTACTACTGCCTGCATCGCCCCAGCAGTGTGGATATAGGCGGCAATTTCATTTGGCTGGCCGAATCGCCTGATGGTGTGCATTGGGGAAATCATAAATGTATTGTTAAAACACGTCTGGATAACTGGGATAGCCAACGCGTAGGCGCGGGCGCGGCACCTATTAAAACCGATAAAGGCTGGCTGGAGATATATCATGGCGCCAATAAGGAACATCAATATTGCCTGGGCGCTTTCCTGCTTGACCTGAACGACCCATCCAAAGTACTGGCCCGAACCGATGCGCCAATTATGAAACCTACCGAACCTTATGAACTAAGCGGTTTCTTCGGCAATGTGGTATTTACCAATGGGCATGTAGTGGATGGAGATACGGTTACTATATATTATGGTGCATCGGACGAATTTGTGTGCGGGGCGAAGTTTTCCATCAACGAGATTCTGGCGGCGTTGGGCGTGTAACATTTCGGTCAAACGGCCATCTAAGTTTTGAACCAAAACTTAAGCGCCATGAATTGGAAGTTTCTCAGGAAAAAATCTGCCGAAAGCAAACCTAAAAAAAGCAAAGCCCGCGAGTGGATAGATGCCATAGCATTCGCTGTAATAGCATCTACTTTAATACGTGGTTTACTGTTTTCGGCCTACGCCATACCGTCAGGATCCATGGAAGGCAGCCTTCTTACAGGCGATTATTTGTTTGTGAGCAAAATAAGTTACGGTCCGCGTATGGCTAATACCCCTATTGCTATTCCGTTTATGGAGCCTGTTTTTGGTGGCCTTAAAACTTATTGGAGCGGTGTGCAACTACCATACCTGCGCTTGCCGGGCATCACCACTATAAAAAATAACGATATCGTAGTTTTCAATACGCCGCAGGAAGCCCGTCCGGGTTACAACATACCTGTTGATGAACGCACTTGCTTAATAAAACGTTGCATCGGCATTCCCGGCGATGTGTTGAGCATTGTAAACACGCAAGTATATATTAACGGCAAAGCGGTATCCAACGCGCCAAAAGCCCAGACATCTTACACCGTTACTACCACCGGTACAGACCTTAACCCTCAAGTATTCCAGGATTTGAACATTACCGTTCGCCAGCAACTTTCGCCAACGGCTTATGAAATGATCATTCCGCAGCAAAACATTGCTACGCTAAAAAGTTATTCGAATATTAAAAGTGTGGAACCTGTTATCGCTCTCGCCGGTGCTTATGACGAGGCCGTGTTTCCGCAAAACGAAAAGTTTAAATGGAACCAGGATAATTACGGTCCGCTAAGGCTGCCGAAAAAAGGTTGGACAGTAGAGTTAAACGATTCTACGCTGGTACAATACCGCCGCGCTATCGAAATTTATGAAAACAATAAAGTCGATGTACAAGGCAAAGACATCCTGATAAACGGCAAAAAAGCTAATACCTACACTTTTAAAATGGACTATTACTGGATGATGGGCGACAACCGCCATGATTCGCTCGACTCGCGCTACTGGGGTTACGTACCCGAGGATCACATCATCGGCAAAGCCAAAATGACCTGGCTTAGTATTGACCCGAATGCGGGGTTGTTGAGTAAGGTGAGGTGGGGTAGATTGTTTCAACCTATCGAATAAGCGCTCTCAATCATAAATAAAAAGCCTTCCTAACCGAAGGCTTTTTATTTGAACTATCTTTTGGGTATGTTTAGCAAACCTTATTTATCATGTCAGGAACGATGACACAACCAGAAGCTGTGCTGTGGCAGCGAATTCAACATTTCCGTTTAGATGAACCTGAAGCTTCATTTAAATTTTCTGACCGTTTGGCGAGGGAAAACGGATGGTCGCCCGCATATTCAAAACGCGTTATTGAGGAGTACAAAAAGTTCGTATTCCTGTGTTGCATTAGCGAACAAGGTGTTACTCCTTCAGATCCGGTTGATCAGGCCTGGCACCTGCATCTTACTTTTACCCGATCATACTGGATAGAGTTTTGTAAAAACACGCTGCAAAAAGAGATCCATCATAACCCAACCAAAGGTGGCAAAAGCGAAGCGAAAAAGTTTGACTGCTATTACACCTCATCGCAACAATTATACACCGAAAAATTTGGCATTATACCACCTGCCGACATCTGGCAGGATAACCATACCCGCTTTAGCGATATAAATTTTCAAAGGGTGAACGTTGCCAAATACTGGCTGTTACCCAAACCACAACTGCGCAAGTCGACCATGGTACGTATTGGTCTGTTTGTTGCAGGCATCATATCCATACAGGCCGTAGGTGGTTTGATCTTCCCGGCAATATTGGGGGTGGCGATCATTCTTTCGCTGATACAAGATAGACGGAATCGCAAAAAAAGCCGGGAAGCCGGCAAATGCAGCGGCGATTCGGATGGCGGCGGTTGCAGTGGCGACGATAATGACAGCTCTCATCACGGGCATCATCACGGCGATGGACACGGTGGCGATCATCATTCCGGCGATAGTGGTTGTAACAGCGGGTGCTCGGGCTGTTCCAGTTCAGGCTGTAGCGGTTGCGGAGGCGGCGGGGATTAATGCTAATTGATAAATACAAAAGCCTTCCAGTTGGAAGGCTTTTGTATAATATTTTAATCAATTCTCTTAAAGAAAGAAGCTTACGCTTTCACACGCTCCACATATGCACCACTACCGGTATCCACTTTAACCTTATCACCGGTGTTGATGAATAGTGGTACATTGATCTCGGCACCGGTTTCAACGGTTGCTTTTTTCATGGCGCCGCTTGAAGTGTCGCCTTTTACTGCTGGCTCGGTGTAGGTAATTTCTAACTCGGCAGAGCCTGGCATCTGGCCCATGATAGGCTCGTCGCTTTCAAAAGCAACAATAAGGTTCATACCTTCTTTTAAAAACTTAACCGCCGGACCAAACAATGCTTTCGGTACGTTATGCTGATCATAAGTGGTGTTATCCATTATCACTAATGTATCACCGTCCTCATATAAATATTGATAATCGTTAGTTTCTACGCGGGCAATATCTACCTCTTCGTCGGTGCGGAAACGGTATTCAACCAGTTTACCGGTTTTAACGTTACGCATACGTGCCTGGTAAAAGGCGCGCAGGTTACCCGGCGTACGGTGAATAAACTCTTCTACCTGTATAAGCTCGCCGTTAAAGCGAAGTATGTTGCCGTTCTTTACGTCAGATGCTTTAGCCATAATAATTTAGTATTGAGGCGCAAACTTATTAAATAGATTTGAGATATGAGATTTGAGATGTGAGATTTTTTCAGGGAGATGTGAGATTTGAGATGTGAGACATGAGACAACAGTAAATTTTATAAACAAGAGCGGGGCTTACGCCCCGGTCTCAAATCTCATATCTCACGTCTCATATCTATCTTACAAAGTAGCCATATCTATCACAAAACGATAGCGTACATCGCCTTTTTCCATGCGCTCGTAGCTGGCGTGGATATCTTTGATGTCTATCATCTCAATATCTGATACGATCTTGTTCTCGGCGCAGAAGTCCAGCATTTCCTGGGTTTCCTTGATGCCGCCAATGCCCGATCCGGCTACACTTTTACGACCGCCTAACAGGCTGAACGCGGCAATGCTGGCCGGTTCCGGCGGTACGCCTACGCAAATGTGTACACCGTTAGTACGCAACAAGCTCAGGTACATGTTAAAGTCATGCGGGGCAGATACAGTATCTAATATAAAGTCGAATGAGTTTTTGGCAGCTTCAACCTGTACTGGGTCGGTTGTTACCACAAAGTGGTGCGCGCCCAGGGCTTTGGCATCAGCTTCTTTTTTAGGCGAAGTACTTAATACAGTCACTTCTGCACCAAAGGCAACGCCAAACTTAACACCCATGTGGCCCAGGCCGCCTAAACCTAAAACGGCAAGTTTGTGGCCTTTGCCTACTTTCCAGTGGCGCAATGGCGAGTAGGTAGTGATACCGGCACACAATAATGGCGCGGTTGCAGCCAGGTCAACGTCTTCAGAAATGTGTAACACAAAATCCTCGTTTACTACAATGCTGTTTGAATAGCCACCATAAGTTGGGGTTTTGCCATCCTGCTCTAAACCGTTGTAGGTTTGCGAGCTTCCCGGCAGGCAGTATTGTTCAAGACCTTGCTTGCAGTTCTCGCACTCACGGCATGAGTCGACCATACAACCCGTACCGGCCAGCTGACCAACTTTAAAGTTTTTAACGTGTTCGCCAACTTTAACAATACGACCTACGATCTCGTGACCCGGCACCATCGGGAAGATACCCGGGAACCAGTCGTTTTTGATCTGATGAAGATCTGAGTGGCAAACGCCACAGTATAAAATATCAAATTGCACATCGTGCGGCCCAACTTCGCGACGCTCAAAGTCCCAAGCGGCCAAATCGGTGGTAGGCGACTGTGCCGCGTATCCTTTTACTGAAATCATAAGTAGTTTTTTTTGTGGTTGATCAATAGGATAAAGGTAAGGCATTGTAAAAGGTTTTGCCAAACTATGAATGTTTGCCAAATGCCATTTTTAGTAACAAGTGTGAGGAAAAGGAAGAATGAGAGTGCGCGGTTATTGCCACCAAACAAAAATAGCGACGGGTTTCAAACCCATCGCTATTTTAACAAAGTGCGTTTAATGCGTTACGCACACGGTATCGCATTCACCCGTCTTGCATGACGGCCACCTTCAAAATCGGTAGTAAAAAATATCTCTACAATTTTTTTGGCTTGTTCCAACGTAACAAAGTTTGATGGAATGCACAGCACATTGGCATCAGTATGGCTTCGGGCCGGTTCGGCAACGGCTTCGTTATAGCAAAGCGCTGCGCGGATGCCCTGGTGTTTGTTGGCTGCAATAGCCACACCATTGGCACTGCCACATAGTAAAATGCCATAGTCAAATTCGCCACTTTCTACAGCCGATGCCACAGGGTGTGCAAAGTCGGTATAGTCGCATGAGTCTTTTGAAAACGTGCCGAAGTCTTTTACGTTCTCTCCCAGTATGGTTAAGAGGGCGTTTTTCATTTCAAAACCGGCGTGGTCTGCACCTATGGCTATTTTTAATCCTTCAATCATGATGGGTAGTGTGGCTATGATTTTGCTAATGCTTCTTCTTTTTTCTTGCGGCGTCTGTCAACCCCGGCGGCTACCATAATGCCTACTTCATACAAAAACAACAGCGGCATGGCAACCACGCTCATGGTTATCATATCCGGCGTTGGCGTTATGATAGCGGCAATAATCAATATGATCACAATGGCATAACGACGGGTACGGCGCATCATGGACGAGGTTAAAATACCCAGGCTGGCCAAAATGTATATCAGTATAGGCAGTTCAAAAACTATCCCGGTACCCAACGTTAAGGTTGATACGGTTGACAGGTATGAATCTATTTTAAACTGATTTTGGATGATAGGGCTAACCGTAAATCCCGACAGGAACCTGATAGACATAGGCGCTATAATAAAATAACCAAACAGGATGCCTAACAGAAACAGAAAGGAAGCATAAAATACAAAGCCCGATGCCGCTTTACGTTCCTTATCATGCAGGGCGGGTTTTATAAACTTCCATAACTCGAACAACAGGTATGGGAAACCCAGTACTACGCCTATCATGATACATGAGTTTATCTCCAGGTTAAACTGGCCGGCCAACTCGTTATTGATAATAATACCATTGATTTTCTGTACACACCATCCATCCATGTGTAAGGCGGTACCTATTTTACACATTTGGCGATAGGTCCAGAACGAAGCATCGAACGGGCCCATGATGATGGTGTTGAATATAAAATCGTAAAACCAGAACGCCAGTGTTGTAAATACCAAAATGGCTATAGCCGCGCGTATAAGGTGCCATCTTAAGGCTTCCAAATGCTCAAAGAATGACATCTCGGCCTCGAGGGTCTTGCCCTTATCTTTTATAGCCTTAACTATTTTATTGTCGCTCATATATAGGCAAAATCCGGGCTGTTTAAGGGCCCGGAATTGTATTTACGTTTATTATCTCGTTATGGGTTTTGTTATTCGGTATATTCAAACGTTTCCATAAACTTGGTGGTGAAGTTACCCGCACGGAAGTTAGGGTCTTTCAACAGTTTCAAGTGGAACGGAATAGTTGTTTTAATACCTTCGATAACAAACTCGCTTAGCGCACGCTCCATAGTGCTTAAAGCTTCTTCGCGGGTTTGAGCCACGCAGATAACTTTGGCAATCATCGAATCGTAGTTTGGCGGGATAGAATAGCCTGCATAAACATGCGTATCTATACGTACACCATGGCCACCCGGCGAGTGGAAATTGGTTATTTTACCCGGTGAAGGGCGGAAGTTGTTAAACGGATCCTCGGCATTGATACGGCACTCAATGGCGTGCATTGTTGGCTCGTAGTTTTTGCCCGAAATAGGGATACCGGCAGCAACTTTAATTTGTTCTTTTATTAGGTCGAAGTTGATCACTTCCTCAGTAACCGGGTGTTCTACTTGGATACGGGTGTTCATCTCCATAAAGTAGAAGTTGCGGTCCTTGTCAACCAAAAACTCTACCGTACCGGCACCTTCGTATTTAACAGCTTTGGCGCCTTTAATGGCAGCCTCGCCCATTTTTTTACGCAGCTTTTCGGTCATGAAAGGTGACGGAGCCTCTTCAACCAGTTTCTGGTGACGACGCTGGATAGAGCAATCACGTTCAGACAGGTGGCAAACTTTACCATACTGGTCGCCTACAACCTGTATCTCAATGTGGCGTGGGTCCTGAACGTATTTTTCCAAATACATACCATCGTTACCGAAGGCAGCGCCTGACTCAGCACGGGCAGAATCCCAGGCGTTTTCAAACTCCTCGTCTTTCCAAACTATACGCATACCGCGACCACCACCACCGGCAGTAGCTTTAAGTATTACAGGGTAGCCAATTTTTTTAGCTATCGCGATACCTTCTTTCACGCTATCTAATAAACCATCAGAACCCGGAACTATTGGTACGCCCGCTTTTTTCATGGTCTCTTTAGCCGAAGCCTTATCGCCCATAGAATTGATCTGCTCGGCAGTAGCGCCAATAAATTTGATGCCGTACTCGGCACATATTGCCGAGAATTTAGCATTCTCAGACAAGAAACCATAACCCGGGTGTATAGCATCAGCATTCGTTAATTCAGCAGCCGAAATCAGGTTAGGTATATTTAAGTAAGAATCTTTACTTGCAGGCGGGCCAATACAAACAGCCTCATCAGCAAAACGAACGTGAAGGCTTTCACGATCGGCGGTAGAATATACAGCTACGGTTTTAATGCCCATCTCTTTACAAGTGCGAATAATTCGCAAGGCAATTTCACCACGGTTAGCTATGAGTATTTTTTTAAACATGTTCTTTAACTTTTAGATTACACAGATTATAGTATTGATTTCACTGATTTGTTGATTTGAGATACCGAATCGGTGAAATCAAATAAAATCAGTGTAATCCCAATTAAACTGGTTCTACTAAAAATAACGGTTGGTCGTACTCTACAGGTGATGCGTTATCAACCAATACTTTAACAATACGGCCTGAAACTTCTGCTTCTATCTCGTTAAACAATTTCATCGCTTCAATAATACAAACCACTTTACCTGGTTTTATCTCGTCGCCAACGTTAACAAACAAAGGCTTATCAGGGCCAGCCGAGCGGTAAAAAGTACCGATCATTGGCGATTTGATAGTGATCAGGTTTGAAGTGTCGGCAGCAGGTGCAGCGGCAGGTGCGGCCGGGGCAGCAGCTACAGTTGGTGCAATAGCGGCAGGCGCGGCTGCAGCAGCAACCGCGGCAGGTGCAGGGATGCTTGCGTGAACTACGGTTGGCGCTTCGTTGGTTTTAATGGTGATCTTAAAATCCTTTTGCTCTATCGCTACTTCGTTTACGCCTGATTTTGAAACAAAGCGTATAAGCTCTTGTATTTGTTTAATATCCATTGTTACAGTTAATAGGTTTTTTGGATAATGTGTTTAAAATCTAAATTGATATAATTGCCTTTGCAAATGTGCAGATTTTAACCCGCACAAATGCAATTGATTTTTATTGTGCCAGTAACTGGCTATATAACAATAATAAGTTTATAATGTTCAAACTATATGCGTATGCCTCCTGATGCTATTTTTTAGCATCATAAGCCCATTTTAAATATAATGAGCCCCAGGTAAAGCCACCGCCAAAAGCAGCCAGGATTAAATTGTCGCCTTTTTTAAACTTGTCTTCCCACTCCCATAAGCACAAAGGTATGGTAGCATTGGTGGTGTTGCCATAGCGTTCAATGTTAATGATCACTTTATCTTCGCTAATACCTGTGCGGGTAGCGGTAGCATCAATAATACGCTTATTGGCCTGGTGTGGTACCAGCCAGGCAATATCATCGCCTTGCAGGTTGTTGCGCTCCATTACCTCGGCAGCAGCTTCGGCCATGTTAGTTACGGCAAATTTAAATACGGTTTTACCTTCCTGGTAAGCATAGTGCTCGCGCGCGTCGATGGTTTCGTGAGTGGCCGGTTTTACAGATCCGCCGGCTTTCATGTGTAGAAAAGGTATGCCTGCGCCATCGCTTTTTAATACCGAATCAATAACACCGTAACCTTCGGTGTTAGGTTCAAGCAAAGCAGCGCCGCAGCCATCGCCAAAAATAATACAGGTGGCGCGGTCCTGGTAATCGATGATAGACGACATTTTGTCGGCGCCTACAATTAATACTTTCTGGTGCTTACCGCTCTCAATAAACTGAGCGCCGGTAGCCAAGCCAAAAACAAAACCTGAACAAGCTGCCTGCAAATCAAAGCCCCAGGCGTTTATAGCGCCAATTTTGTGGGCAAACAGGTTAGCAGTTGCCGGGAAAGGCATATCAGGCGTAGTAGTACAAAAAATGATGAGATCAATTTCTTCGGCGCCTATGCCGCGTTTTCTAAGCAGTTCGTTAACTGCCGGTACGGCAAGGTCTGATGAGCCAAGGCCTTCGCCTTTCAGTATCCGGCGTTCTTTGATGCCGGTGCGGGTGGTTATCCACTCGTCATTAGTGTCAACCATTGTTGACAGCTCTTCGTTAGTGAGTATATAATCAGGTGCGTAACCATGCACAGCTGTTATAGCTGCAGTAATTTTACTCATAGTATATTTTTATTTATTGAAAAGCCTGCGTTATCTTTTCGATAAGCTTGCTCTCTACCATATCTTTTGATAAAAGAACCATGTTTTTAATAGCCTCGGGGCTTGAAATGCCGTGGCCAACCACTACAGGGGCATTAACCCCCAAAATTGGGCTGCCACCGTATGCTTCGTAATTAAAGCGGTCAAAAAAATCGTCCTTTAATCCTTTTTTGCGGGTAATTACATAAAATGATTCTGCCAGTTTCAAAACAATATTGCCTGTGAAACCATCGCATACAAATACATCAGCACCGTCACTAAACAGGTCGCGCCCTTCGGCGTTGCCCACAAAGTTAAACAGCTGCGTATCTTTCATCAGCGGGTAGGTGGCCTGGCATAGTAGATTGCCTTTTTCCTCTTCCTCGCCAATATTCATTAAGGCAACCCGCGGGTTTTCAATGCCATAAACATTCTGGGCCATTAAACTGCCAAGCACGCCAAACTGCACCAGCACTTCGGGCTTGCAATCGGCATTGGCACCTACATCCAACAAAATACCCAAACCGTTTTTGAGTTTGGGTACAATGGTTGTTATTGCAGGGCGTACAACACCCGGAATAGTTTTCACGCTAAACATAGAGCCCACCAGCATTGCTCCGGTATTTCCGGCTGATGAGAAGGCATCAATAGCACCCTCTTTTAACAGCCTGAAACCTACGCTAATGCTTGAGTCGGGTTTTTGAACAACCGCTTTTGTAGGGTGTTCGCCCATACCAATCACTTCGGTTGTGTGTACAAACTCAAAATGATCAGGACTAATGTTGTTTTCCTGAAGAATGTTTATTGCAGCATCTTTATCGCCGATTAAAACCAGCGTATGACCCGACAAGACCTTATATGCTTCGATAGCCCCTAAAACAGTTGCTTTGGGGGCGTAATCTCCGCCCATAATATCTAAGCCAATCTTCATATATGAAAATTTGGGTTAGGCTACTGCTGCTTTTTCAATAAGTAATTTACCGTTGTAGTAAACGTTACCGTCAACAGTATAAGCTCTGTGCGATAAGTGTACAGCGCCGGTTGTTTTGCAAGTAGTTAAAGTAGGAGCAACTGCATTATCATGTGTTCTGCGTTTGTCTCTTCTTGATTTGGATATTTTACGTTTTGGATGTGGCATAACTTCCTTTTATTATTATTTGATTTTTTTGAGCGCGTCCCACCGTGGGTCTGTTTGCTCGGTTTCTTCATTATTTGCCGACAGATTTTTTAGCCTGTCCAACATTTCTTTATCACATGAGGGCAAACCACCCTCGTCACTGCAAATTGCTATAAACGGTACCGCAACATTTACATATTCGTAAATTAAACCCCCGATCATAATTTCATGATCGTTGCGGCCCAGGGTTAGTATTTCATCATCCTCATCAATCTCTTCGTCGGCAAACTTGGCTATCTGCTGTTCGTGAATATCCACCTTAAGCGGAAACTCAGACAAGCATCTATCACAAGTAGCACCAATGGTACCGGTTATGTTGAAGGTAAGGATGAGCATTGTTTCCTGCTTATCCAGCTCCAGCTTACATTCCAGATCAGCTTTTTTTACCAGCGAGTAATCAAACTCGGCAAAAAACTCATCAGTAATGTGGTATTCAAAGTGATGCTTCCCCAGCGCCAGGCCGGAAAACGGAATCGTATAATTTCTTAGCGATTTCAATGAGCAACAATTAGCCTGCAAATGTAGATAAAATTTGTAATACGATAAAAGGTTTTTTTAAAATGGTGGTTTTGGGCTGACGGATACGTGATTCAGTTGATTTAGAGGATGCTTAGCATTACTTTTGCAGACATAACAATTGTAACGTGATATTGACAGCAGCTATCATATCTGATCTTCCTGCCGCGGCCCGGCAACTGGCAGCATTTGCCGGGCCCGAAAAGGTTTTTGTTTTTACCGGCGACATGGGCGCGGGTAAAACCACTTTCATAAAAGCATTTTGCGAGGTTTTAGGCGTAGCCGAAGGCGTAACCAGCCCTACATTCGCTATAGTTAACGAATATGTGGGCAAGAAAGCTAAGATCTACCACTTTGATTTTTATCGCCTCAAAACACAAACCGAGGCGCTGGATATGGGTGCCGAGGAATATTTTTATTCGGGCAACTACTGTTTGATAGAATGGCCCGAGCGCATACCCGACATGTTGCCGTTGCATTATATCCATGTAAATATTAGTGTATTGGGCAACAATAGCCGTGAGATATCCGTTAAAAAAATCTGAGGTATTTTTTTTATCTTCATCTTCCATAAAAACTACATATGAGTTCAGGGAAATACAGTGGGTTTTCTGATGTGGCCAAGCAAGCCATGATGCAGCCGCAGGAGTCGATGCTTGAGGTAAAAAAGAAAAAAGATCAGCTTTTTATCGGTATCCCCAAAGAAACATCGTTCCAGGAAGACAGGATACCGCTTACCCCGCTTTCGGTAGCTTTGTTGGTAAATAACGGTCACCAGGTGATGCTGGAAAGCAACGCCGGTAAAGCCGCCAAGTTTTTAGATAAAGATTACAGCGAGCAAGGTGCACAGATAGTTTTTGATACCAAAAAGGTTTACGAGGCTGATATCATCATCAAAATAGCCCCACCTACTTTGCAAGAAATTGAACTGATGAAGCCCGGGCAGTTGCTGATATCGGCCCTACAGGTTTCAACCTTTAAGGCCGAATGTTTGCAGGCCCTGATGAAAAAGAAGATCACCGCCCTTTGCTTTGAAAACCTGCGCGACGAGGGTAATACCTTAACGGTAGTGCGGGCCATGAGCGAAATTGTAGGCGCTACATCCATACTCATAGCTGCCGAATACCTGAGCAATATTTTTGACGGCAAAGGCTTGATGCTGGGTGGTATAACCGGCGTGCCACCAACAGAAATTGTGATACTAGGTGCCGGCACTGTAGGCGAATACGCCGCCCGCACAGCCATAGCATTGGGCGCCGAAGTAAAGGTTTTCGATCCATCTATATACAAATTACGCCGCTTGCAAAATAACATTGGCGCGCGGGTATTTACATCGGTAGTTCAGCCTATTGTTTTAGAGAAAGCCATCACTACTTGCGACGTAGCCATAGGTGCCATCCGCGCCGAAGATGGCCGCAGCCCCTGCATCGTAACAGAAGAAACGGTGAGCCGTATGAAACCTAACTCGGTGATTATTGATGTGAGTATTGACCAGGGCGGATGTTTTGAAACTTCAGAGATCACTAACCATACCCACCCCGTGTTTCGTAAATATGATGTGATCCATTATTGCGTACCCAACATCGCATCGCGAGTAGCGCGAACAGCAACTTATGCGCTAACAAACATCTTCGCCCCTATACTAATTGATATTGGCGAGGCCGGAGGTATTAAAAACCTGATATGGCAAAAAGCCGGTTTACGCGAAGCGGTTTACATTTACCAGGGCCAGTTGACCAACAAACATGTGGCCGATCGTTTCGGTATGACATGTAAGGATCTGGACCTGCTAATCGTATCGCACCACTAAAAGTTTTTTACCGGCGGGATATAAAGTGGATAGGTGCTATCCATTAAATACTGCTGTGGTACTTCCGTACTGTGATGCGTGGCGCCATAGTGGCTAATGTACAGTTCGTTTTTGTACGAATTTGCATTCAGCGTGATGGAGAACAGCAGGTCATGATCATCCCGACTAACATATTCAAAAGGCGCATCAACACCTAAAGCCATTATCAACGGAATTACTTTATCAGGCCTCGCTACCACCAAAACATTAGTGCCTTCAAAATTCTTCTTCAGCTTTGCGGCTAATCCTTTGATCGTATCTGTATACACGCGTGGCAATATTTTGGCCTTGGCTGCCAGTGGGTTAACGGTAGACATGGAAGCCTTTTGATTATCTACATATATATGCTGAATCTTTTCACGCTTTAGGGTTTTGGCCAGTTCGTTGGCGCGGTCTACACCAATTTTTATCAGTCCCGGGTCGCGGTTGTTTGATGTTGAGTCGCCCCGCTCGGCCGGAATTACGATCCAGATCCTGGTTTTTTGAGCTAAGGCATTAAAATTGCATAGTAGCAAACCAAATAGTAGTAATTTAGTTAAGCCTGTAAAGCGGATTGATTTTTTCATAGGATGGATGGGTTTTAATATCAGCTACTTATACAAATATATTTGATTATGCTCATTTTTAATAAAGTATACATGAAAAGGTTCTGGAAAGTTTTAGTTGCAACATTTAGTGGTTTTTCAAACGATAATGGTTTAAAGCTGAGCGCTTCTTTAGCTTATTATACGGTATTCTCTATAGCTCCGTTGTTGTTCTTGCTAATTGCCATTGTGGGCCTCTTCCCTTTAGCAAAGTCAGATACCTTATACCAGCAAATAGGCACCTACATGGGCAAAGATGCCGCCGCCACTATACAGCAAACTGTGGTGGGTTTAAAGCTAAGCGGCAAAAGTACGTTCGGCTTTATTATAGGCGCAGTGAGTTTAATGTTGGGTGCCAGCAGTATTTTTATCGAGATACAGGATTCGTTAAATATCATCTGGCGTGTTAAAGCCAAACCTAAACGCGGCTGGGTAAAAATGCTGCAGAACCGTTTTCTGTCGTTTTCGTTGATCATCAGTTTGGGGTTCTTGCTATTAGCTTCGTTGTTAATTAACGTAGTGATGAGTGCCATAAGCGAACGCATTGCACATTTTATACCGGCGGTTACGGGCTTATTGCTTAAGGGTATTAACCTGGGCATTACCGCTATAGTTATATCGGCCCTGTTTGCCATCATATTCAAATTTTTGCCCGATGTTAAAATACGTTGGAAGGACGTGCGCATAGGCGCTTTCTTTACAGCGGTGCTGTTTATGATTGGCCAATACCTCATTAGTTTATATATAACTTATACTGCCCCGGGTTCGGTATACGGCGCTGTTGGCTCTATCATCGTGATTTTGGTGTGGATATATTATACATCGGCCATATTATACATTGGTGCCGAGTTTACCCAGGTATACGCCGAAGCCATCGGCAGCCATATTGAGCCCGCTGAGTACGCGGTACATATACAACAAACCGAAGTTGAACATGCGGTTAAAACGCTACCGCCCCAAAACCCGCAGCTGGAGGGCAAGCTTAAAATGCCCGAAAAGAAAAAGGAGTAGCTTAACGGTAGGATACATTCAGCAATTATTCGTTATTATGCGCAATAATTGTAATTTTAGTATCCAATATATACCGTTTTGCTTCGTCTGTTTTTCAATATAAAACACTACAAAAATATTTGGCTGTCGGGCTTATTGCTTTGCTGTTGTTTGAGCGCTCATGCCCAATATTTTGAGTTGGAGAAGGGGCGCAAACGGGTGACACTTCCCTTTCAGTTTGTACGCAATCTGCTCGTTATTCAACTTAATGTAAATGAGAAAGGCCCTTATAACTTTATTTTAGATACAGGAGTAGGCATGATGCTGATCACAGACCCTAATATTGTTGACTCGGCAGATATCGTAAATAAAAGGATAGTTAAAATTGCAGGTTTGGGAGAGGGCGAGGCCTACGAAGCCTATATAACACCACCCCTTAATGTTGATATAAAAGGATTGATAAGCCACGGAGTGAGCTGCGCCATGTTAAAAAAAGACCCCTTTGGCCTTTCTAACTATGCCGGCATGCCCATACATGGCCTGTTGGGCTATGAGTTTTTTAGTAAGCTGGCAGTTAAAGTAAGTTTCTCTGACAGCACGGTTACCGTTGCCGAACCAAAGAACATAAAAATGCTGAGAAAAGCCATCAAGCTTCCGTTAAGTATAGAAGACAATAAGCCCTATATAACAACTAAGGTAACTTATGCCAATGGCACAGCACGTGATAGTAAACTGGTTATAGACCTTGGAGCAGGGCATCCGCTGTCTATGGAGAGGGTTGCCGACAGAAATGGACTGCAAACCAATTTTATCAGTTCAAACCTGGGGATGGGTTTAACTGGCGTAATTAGTGGTTACATAAGCCGCATTAAGGCTCTTACACTTGGTAGCTATGAAGTGAAAAATGTCATCACCTCGTTCCCGAATGATTACGGCAAAGCACCTGTAGTGCCGCGTGACGGTAACCTGGGTGTTGGTGTGTTAAAGAAATTCAACATTATATTTGACTATCCTAACCATGCTATCTATTTAAAGCAAGGGTACTTTTTCAAATCCCCTTTTGAGCACGATATGAGCGGCCTGAGCTATTATGCCACAGGCAAAGAACTTGACAGGGTAATTATAGATGATGTTGTTCCCGGTTCGGCAGGGGATGACGCGGGTTTACAAAAGGAAGACGAAATAATGGCTATCAACTTTAAACCGGTAAAAAAAATGACATTAGAGCAAATTGACGACCTGTTTAAATCAGAAAACGGACGTAGCTTTATTGTTGACATTTTTCGTGATAAAAAACTCTACAAAGTGGTGCTTACTTTAAAGCGCAGAATTTAATATCCCGGCAGGTTTACTTATTTAAGCTGACTTATGTTTTCGAAAAATGCAGTTTGCAGATCTAACAATGAGCGCACATTGATTTTTTCGCCATACATATCAAAACATAAAAATTTTGCGTTTTTTGTATCACCTTCCTTGTTTTTCTCGATAAAGTTAAAGGTTTCGAAAAAATAATGATTGGTAGTAACCTGGCTCCGTTTATTCGTTTGCGAGTTGTTAAGCCGGAAACCAATAGAGTCGATCCATTTATGCACTTTCGAGTGCAGGTTGCGCATGTTGTTCATAGGTTAATGTTTTATTATTTAAACGAAAGTTTTCCGGATATGTTTCAGTCTATTACCCCTCATTTGCAAACAGTTGTTAACTATTACTAAAACCAGAGGTTGTTAACTTAATATAATTTAAAGCAATTTTTTATCCATCAACAAAAAAATTGTAACCCTGCTACAATTTTAACGTAAAAGCTCACACAAGTAGTCACACACTTAATATCATCGCATGAAACTAAGATCTTTACTATCAGCCACCTTACTTATCGCAATATTGATAACTGCCTGCAGCAAAACGCCAGGTCCTAAAGGTGACACCGGCGCAACAGGCGCTACAGGGGCAACCGGTCCGCAAGGTGCAACAGGAGCCACGGGCCCAACAGGCGCAGCAGGCGCACAAGGCCCAACCGGCGCAACAGGTGCTACCGGCGCAACGGGTGCTACCGGCGCGCAAGGCCCTAAAGGCGATACTGGTGCTACGGGAGCAACAGGTGCTACAGGTGCTAATGGCGCCGATGGCAAGGACGGAGCGGACGGTAAAGACGGTGCTGACGGTGGCGCGGTATTAAACTTTTTGTATACTAACCGCAGCGTGGTATTGGTAGGTAACACTCGTTTCCTGCTACCGGCTATCACGCAGGATATAGTAAACCAAGGCATTGTACTGGTTTATTTCAGAAACACAGGTACCACCACTTCATGGAGTGCTTTGCCGTATGCTGAGGCGGGTAACACTTTAAACCTGGCGGCATATGGTGTTGGTTACTTTGATTTGAAGGCTAACTTTGCAGCATCGGGACTTGATTTTAGGGTAGTGATCATGCCGGGTACATCTATAACCACGATGATGGCTCGTCACCCGGGCCTTAACCTGAACAACTATAACCAGGTAATGGCAGCAATAGGCTCAAACGTTAACTAAGCAATATCACCTCAAACGATATCATTATGAAGGCATAACCTGTTAGGGGTTGTGCCTTTTTTGTTTGCTATACACGGGCCATTTAACTACTTTGGCAGCTATGCTCAGCAACCTGCCATCGTTCACCAAAACACGCATCGCGCCAACACCCAGCGGCTACCTGCATTTGGGAAACGCTATGTCATTTATATTAACAGCAACCCTAGCGCAAAAGGCAGGCGCTAAGATATTGTTACGTATTGATGATATGGATCAGCAGCGGGTTAATGTGGACTACGTGCAGGATATATTTGATACCCTTAACTTTTTAGGAATAGAGTGGGATGAAGGCCCTCAAGATATAGCCGACTACCAGCAGAACTGGTCGCAGTTGCAGCGGATGGATCTGTATAACGAGGCGCTACAGCAACTGGAAGATGAGCGCGAAGTGTTTGCCTGCCGATGGTCCCGATCTCAACTACAAGGGCAGGCCAGCTACCCGGGCACCTGCCGCAACCGTTCGCTGCCGCTGGATACACCTGATACGGCCTGGCGCTTATATACGGATGAACGGGCGCTAACGCTAAACACTTTAACGGAAGGTGCCAGTCGCGCCAGCCTACCTGTTGAGATGCGTGATTTTGTGGTTCGCAAGAAGGACGGTTACCCCGCTTATCAATTAAGCTCACTTATAGATGATGTGCACTTTGGGGTTGATATGATAGTACGCGGGGCGGATCTGTATTCGTCAACACTGGCGCAGCTTTACCTGGCGGATGTTTTGGGCCAGGCGAGCTTTCAAAACACCATCTTCTATCATCATCCGCTGATAATGGAAAGTGAGGATAAGAAGTTGTCTAAGTCGGCCGGATCAACCTCTATTAAGTATCTGCGAGAGCAGGGTAAAACACGGGAAGAGGTGTATGCTGAGATCAGTAAACTGGCTGGTTTTGATATAGGGGTGCGCCACTTTTAAAGTGGCGCATTTGGCGCACCTGTTTTTTATAAAATGCTTTATATCAATAAATTATCCAAAAAAGCGGCGCAATGCGGCGCACCCTTTAAAAATATTAATTATTTGATATTCAATTGGTTATATAAATCGATATTTGGAGTTTTTAAAAAGTGGCGCACCCTTTTTTAGGCCTGGGTTTCTAAATTAGCAGGAGCGTTCACTTCTGTTTCATCGTATTTATTGATCAGCCACCTGGAAACCTCGGCAGATTTTATCAATATGGCCAAGCCGGCTAAAAGCTCTATAAACGCGAAGTAGTTTACATTTTTTGTCTCACTATTTGTTGACGATGTAGTGGTGGATGGCACGTTGTTTACAAAGTTATTCTCTGTTTTGGTATCTGTTTTATAGTCGAAGCTTAAGCATGAGGTGGCACCGTTTATAGCTATCAGTACGCCTAAAAATAATACGGCTATATGGTAGGTTGTTTTTTTATCGGCATTTAAGTTGCCGGCCTCGTCGCCGATATTTAAAAACGCTACCACCCGGTTGGTTTTTAGCAGGCAGTAATACGCGCAAACCGCCATAACAACCGCGTTTAAAACAAGGCTCAAACCTATAAAAATCATAAACGAATTGCCTAGGTTACCCTGGCGCATCATGGTAATTATACCTAAACCGGATACAAGGCCGCTAAACGAAAGTAAAAACTTCCACAGCGCAATAATGCCTGTAATTTTAATGCCGATGGTAAAAAGGGTTTTGGTTTTCATGATTAGCCGTTAGGTTTGGTTTTTGAAAGATAAGGAATTTTTTGATACCTCGCCCGTTTGAGCGTCTGCGCTTAAACGCTTGAATTGGCGGGTGCCAGATCAAATGGCTATTCAAGCGTGGGCACTTGAATTGGCAGCGGAATTTTTTTAATTTATTTTGTATGGTAAATTTACTTCCCTGAAATAATGATTGAGCAAAATGAGGTTTAACATATTGAGTGATACAAATTGGGAGTCTGGAGTCAGTAAAGCTCTAAGCAATATTTCTGATACAAAATTCAGACGTTTTTTTGAAGAGAAAACATACTACGGAACTTCAGTTGATAGCATTGCAATTGTACTCATGTGCAGAAATCCTGAATACAATTTCAAACAACGAAAAAGATTTCTTAAAAAAGAGAAAGCTTTGTACATGGACATTATGCTTGATTTAAATCAATTTGTAAGATTGAGTCCGCAAGAGCGGGAAAGCATTATCGTACAAAGATTATTTTTGGAGTTGCCGCCTATTATTGCGAAATATAACTTCCCTGATTTTGATCTGGCCAAGTTTGAAAAAGATTTAAAAAAGCAATTCGGTAAGTTCGTTATTTGAAATTTTTAGCCATCTCACTTGCAAAACAAAAAAAGGGCTGATCTTCCGACCAAGCCCTTTTGCTTTATACTTTAACCTTTCGGCTTTTAGCTTAGTAACGGTAGTAGTCAGCCTTAAACGGACCGTCAACCGGTACGCCAATGTAATCAGCCTGATCCTGGTCAAGTACTTCCAGCTCAACGCCAATTTTGGCTAAGTGTAAACGGGCTACTTTTTCGTCAAGGTGTTTAGGTAATACGTAAACCTGGTTTTCGTACTGGTCGGTATTTGTCCAAAGCTCTAATTGCGCTAAAGTTTGGTTGGTGAATGAGTTGCTCATTACAAAACTAGGGTGACCGGTAGCGCAACCTAAGTTAACTAAACGGCCTTCGGCCAAAACAATAACGTCTTTACCGTTAATGGTGTATTTATCAACCTGTGGTTTAATTTCAACTTTAGTATCGCCATAAGCTTTGTTTAACCAGGCCATATCAATCTCGTTATCAAAGTGGCCGATGTTACAAACGATAGCTTTATCTTTCAAGCCACGGAAATGCTCTTCGCGCACAATGTTTTTGTTACCTGTAGCGGTAACAACAATGTCAGCCTCGGTAATAGCGGTGCTTAGTTTTTTCACTTCGTAACCTTCCATTGCAGCTTGTAAAGCGCAGATAGGGTCAATTTCGGTAACTATAACACGTACACCAGCGTTGCGTAATGAATCGGCAGAACCTTTACCTACGTCGCCATAACCACAAACAACACCAACTTTACCGGCCATCATTACGTCGGTAGCGCGGCGGATGGCATCAACCAATGATTCGCGGCAGCCATATTTGTTATCAAATTTTGATTTGGTAACCGAGTCGTTAATGTTGATAGCTGGCATTGGTAAAGTACCGGCTTTAACGCGCTCGTACAAACGATGCACGCCGGTGGTAGTTTCTTCAGATATACCTTTAATACCCGCAACTAGCTCAGGATAACGATCCAACACCATGTTGGTTAAATCGCCACCGTCATCTAATATCATATTCAGTGGCTTGCGGTCTTCGCCAAAGAATAGTGTTTGTTCAATGCACCAGTCAAATTCCTGCTCGTTCAAACCTTTCCAGGCGTAAACAGAAATACCTGCAGCAGCAATAGCGGCAGCGGCATGATCCTGGGTTGAGAAAATGTTACATGATGACCAGGTAACTTCGGCACCCAGTTCAACCAATGTTTCAATTAAAACAGCGGTTTGGATGGTCATGTGCAAGCAACCTGCAATGCGGGCACCTGCTAATGGTTTTGACGCACCGAATTCTTTACGGAGCGACATTAAGCCCGGCATTTCGGCCTCGGCTAATTCAATTTCTTTTCGTCCCCATTCGGCCAACGAAAAATCTTTCACTTTGTACTTGGTGTAAGCGGTCTCTACTGATGACATAGCGTAATTTTTTTTTGAGCTGCAAATTTACGCTATTCCTTTATCAATATGAAATTATGGGAGTTTTAGTGATTTTAAGATGAGAAACAACTGCAGGCGATAAACTACTGCTTATCAGCCATGCCGGTCATGATAATGCTGCCGTTGTAAACGCCGCCTGCATCAATAGCCAGGGCGCCTGTACGTATATCGCCGGTTACTTTGCCGGTAGCTTTGATCTCGATGCTTTGTACGGTGATATTGCCTTTAACGGTGCCGTAAACAACCATTTCTTTAGTGGTAACATCGCCTTCAATTAAACCCTTTTCGCCTAAAATAAGTCCTTCATCAACGGTAACAAAACTGGTTACACGGCCATCAATACGCGCGTAAGCCGGAGCTTTTAACGAGCCTTCTATAACACTACCCTCGGCCACTAAAGTTGATATAGCCTGGTGGGCGATACTGTCTTTACCTTTTTTAAAAACGCTCATGCTTAGTTATTCAGGGTTAAAAACTTAACCGGGTTTACAGGCTTACCGTTTTTGCGTACTTCGTAATGCAAATGTGCCCCGGTTGAGTGACCGGTTGAGCCTACCAGGCCCACTTTATCGCCAACGCTTATCTTTTGTCCGTCTTTAACCGTAATGCGCGAAAGGTGGCCATATAAAGTTTCATACCCATTGGTATGCTGCACACGCACGCAATTGCCGTAACCGCCATACCATCCTGCAAAAACTACCCTGCCGTTGGCTGTGCTTTTTACCACATCGCCACGATTGCCTTTAAAATCTATACCCGGATGATACTCGGCGCTGGCCGAATTAAACGGATCATTACGATAGCCAAAACGTGAGGTAAATGAGCTTATGCGTGGGTAACCCATTGGCGTAAAGCCTACACTGTTTACCACGTTGGTGAGGTAATCATTATAAGCCATATAAATTTCTTTACTGGTAAGTTTACTTTCAGAAGCATTAGCATCGCCGCCAACGGCTTTGGTTGAGAAACCTTTAAGCCCGCGTTTTTTCAAATAATCGTTTATTTTTTTGAGCTTACCTTCTATGGATTGTATATAGGTTTGGGCCTCCTTTTCGTCATCAACCTTTTGCATAGTTACCGGTATGGAACCTTTTAACTTTACAATTTGCGCCATTAACTGCGCTTTTTCGGTTTCGTGCTGGCTGTTGCGATAGTTAAGAAAAACTATAGTGCATATTAAGCAGGCTACCATTGCTGATATGCCAATTATGTAATGTGGAACACGGTTTAGGTGTTTGGTTTTAACCTGTAATGTTTTAGTACCCTGTTTACTTTTATTTAAAATAACTATGGTACTAACGTCTTTAGCGTTTAACTTCATTAGCTTAAATTATGATTAGGGGTTTGCAAGGTAGAAATAGCCTGTGCAAAATCCTAATATTTTTAAAACAAAAAGACACCTTCCTTGTATAGGGGCTTTGTCAGCAAGGTGTTATTATTGAGAATTTTAAACGAAAGCATTGATCTGTTTGTTACTTTTGTATCAAAATAAATTTATACACTAAGCATATGATGTACCCTGAATATTTAGTTACCCCAATGCGGGAAGACTTAACCAAAGTGGGCTTTGTTGAACTAAAAGACGCCGCCGCGGTAACTGAGGCTATTGAGAGCGAAGGCACCGTGTTTGTAATGGTTAACTCGGTTTGTGGTTGTGCTGCTGCTAACGCGCGCCCGGCCGCTAAATTAGCTTCGCAAAATGGTAAACACCCCGATAAACTGGTAACCGTTTTTGCCGGTATGGAAAAAGACGCGGTTGATAAAGCGCGTAACTATATGTTGCCTTACCCACCATCGTCACCATCAATGGCGCTGTTTAAAGACGGCAAACTGGTACACATTATAGAGCGCCACCAGATTGAAGGCCGCCCGGCACAAATGATAGCTGATAATTTGATCGGTGCATTTGAGCAGTATTGCTAGGTTAGTTGTTAAAGATTAGCTATTGAAGATTAAAGATTAGGTCTTTTCTCTTATAGAAATAGGAAAGCGATGAGGAAATCCTCATCGCTTTTTTTGTATCTGCCAATCAACTAATCTTTAATCTTCAATAACTAATCTTTTATTAAAAGTGTAACATTTTAGCTCAAACGCTGTCTTATACTTTATTGAATGAAAAATCATAATTTCGTTGTACTTTAACTGATCTATTACTAATAATTACTACATGAAAAAAACCATCATTCCCGGTTTGTTAACCGGTATGTTGCTTATCGGCGGTATTTGCGCACCCGCATCGGCACAACAACAAGCCGAATCACCCGCCTCAAAAGTATATCGCGCTTCCCTTCCACGTATTAACGATTTAGTGCACACCAAGCTTGATGTGCGTTTCGATTACAAAAAACGCTATATGTATGGCAAGGAGTGGGTTACTTTAAAGCCGCACTTTTATGCTACAGATACGTTGAGGCTTGATGCTAAAGGCATGGATATTAAAAATGTATCCATCGTTAAAAACGGTAAAAACGTGCCGTTAAAGTACACTTATGATGATCTGCAATTATTTATCCGCCTGGATAAGGTTTATACCAATGCAGAAAAATATACGGTATACATTGATTACACCGCCAAGCCCGACGAGCTGAAAGTTAAAGGCAGCGCGGCTATTAACGATGCCAAAGGTTTATACTTTATAAACCCCGACGGTACCGAGAAAAACAAACCAACCCAGATCTGGACACAAGGCGAAACCGAAAGTTCATCGGCCTGGTTCCCTACTATTGAAAGCGGTGCCCAAAAAACTACCGACGAAATAGTAATGACCGTGCCGGCTAAATACGTTACCCTGTCAAACGGCAAACTGGTTTCGCAAAAAGTAAACGGCGACGGTACCCGTACTGATACCTGGAAAATGGATCTGCCGCACTCGCCATACCTGTTTATGATGGCTGTAGGTGATTTTAAAATTTACAAAGACACCTGGAAAGGTAAAGAAGTTAGCTACTACCTGGAGCCTGCTTACGCGCCTTATGCCAAACAAATATTCGGACAAACACCCGAACAGATCGAGTTTTATTCAAAAACTTTAGGTGTTGATTATCCATGGGCCAAATATTCGCAGATCGTGGTTCGCGATTATGTGAGCGGCGCGATGGAAAACACTTCAGCTACGCTGCATGGCGCTTACGTACAAGCTACCCCGCGCGAGTTAATCGATACTTATTACGGACAAGGCCCGAGCACTATTGCGCACGAACTTTTCCACCAATGGTTTGGTGATTATGTTACTGCCGAAAGCTGGAGCAACCTAACCGTTAACGAATCATTCGCCGATTTTAGCGAAACCATGTGGGCCGAGTATAAATACGGTGTCGATGAAGGCGGCGCGCACATTCACTCTGACCTGATGAGCTACCTGCGTTCGCCGGATGCTAAGGAGAAAGACCTGGTACGTTTTTACTATGACGATAAGGAAGATATGTTCGACGTGGTATCTTATCAAAAAGGTGGTCGTATACTTTATATGTTGCGTAACTATTTAGGTAAAGAAGCTTTCTACAAAGGCCTGAACATCTACCTAAAAACCAACGCCTTTAAAAGCGGCGAAGCACATCAATTGCGTTTGGCTTTAGAAGAGGCCAGTGGTCGTGATCTGAGCTGGTTCTTCAACCAATGGTATTTCAATAGCGGTCACCCGGTGTTGAATGTTAGCTATAAATATGATGAGGCTGCCAAAAAACAATACGTTTATCTACAGCAAACCCAGGATGGCGATGCCTTTACTTTGCCAATGGCTGTTGATATTTACGTTGGTGGTAAAAAAACACGTCAAAACGTTTGGATGCGCAGCAAAGCTGATACTTTAAGCTTCGCTGTAACAGCAAAACCTGACCTGGTTAACGTTGATGGCGACAAAGTTTTATTAGCCGCTAAAACCGATAATAAAACCATTGAGGAGTTTGCTTACCAATATGCTAACGCGCCATTATACCTTGACCGTTTTGAGGCTATTGATGCTGCCGCGAAAAATCAAACCAGCAAAGTTGGTCGTGATATATTGATAGCTGCACTAAAGGATAAATACTATGGTTTGCGCCAAAAAGCCATCAAAGCTTTAAACATGACCAATGATGACGTGCGTATAGCAGCACAACCTGTCCTGGGCCAGATAGCGCTAAATGACCCTAACACTTTAGCAAAAGCAGATGCCATTACTGCTTTAGGTAAGTTAAAAGCCAGCGGTAACATGAACTTGTTTAAGCAGTCATTAAACAGCCAGTCATACGCTGTACAGGCTGCTGCTTTAAATGCCATAGGCTTGCTTGATGCTAACGAGGCGTTTACCTTAGCTAAAGGCTTTGAGAA
Organism: Mucilaginibacter sp. A3364; assembly: GCF_059690715.1. Classification (NCBI taxonomy): domain Bacteria; kingdom Pseudomonadati; phylum Bacteroidota; class Sphingobacteriia; order Sphingobacteriales; family Sphingobacteriaceae; genus Mucilaginibacter; species Mucilaginibacter sp. A3364. The sequence continues at coordinate 1,280,979 of NZ_JCAWED010000002.1, read as the reverse complement.
AGATAATAAAGGTGCTTTAACGCCTGCTGTGGTACATGCTTACGCGGTAAGCGGTAACTCTGCACAATGGCCGTTTATATTGGAGCAGTTTAACGAGGCAGGCTTACAGGCCAAGTTTAACATGCTGCGCGAGTTTGCCGGTTTTGTTGCTAAAATTGATAATTCAGCCTACGCGCAGGATGGTATTAAAACTATTAAAGACTTCGCCATTAAATACAAACAATATGGCTTGGTGGCGCCTGTTACCAACTTTATAACTCAAATTAAAGCACAGCGTGTTGCGTTAAACGATACGGCATCTGCCACGGCTGCCGATAAGGCTATTGCCGAGCTTAACGCTGCGGCTAAGTAATAGCTATTATACATTTAAACGAGGGCATTTGCTTTGGCAGATGCCCTCGTTTTGTTTTAAGGATATGTAACAATTGTTAAATTATTAGGGCATAGTTAATTAATGACTTATATTAGTATACCAATTAACTCCTTATGAAAAAACTGGCATTAACCTTATTACTGATAGCCGGGGCATTGAGCTTAAAAGCGCAACAAAATCCCCTGCCAAAGAAAAACTTACCTCAACAAAAAATCAAACTCTTTCCTGATAGTATAACTGCAAGGTTGCAACTCAAAACGGATTCGGTTGTTTACTCAGCGTCTCCGTTGAGATTAAACAGGAATATGTCCGTGCCCGAAGTAATGGAGCTCTTGAAAAATCCGGCGCAGCAAAATTTAAACACTATGCCCATAGCCCGATTACAAGGCCGCTCAAAAATGCCGGTTGTACAAACAGACCAAACCGGTTACACCATGCCTGTGGTGGGTAAGAACGCATCGGGCGTATATTATATGAAGCGCGATAACGGCGCTGAGAATATCTGGGGTGTACAGGATTTAAAACCCGATAGCACCGCAGTTAAGCCTTAGTCATTGTCTTTTCACATTTATAAACCAATAACCTAACAATGAAAAAACTGACCATTATTACATTAATGCTGGCGACCATGTTTACTGCCTGCAGCAAGAAAGAAAAAAAGGTAACGTTGATCAACAATATGTTGCTGTATCAGCTAGGTGAGGATCAAGGCTATCACTTAGGCCAGCAAATGACCGAGACATTTTTAAGCCGTTTGATTGAAGAGGATGTGGTTGACGCTTCGTGGAACGATCTGACTATTTTCGTAAAAACATTATCAGCCACTAAGGATACTAATTACTACAGCGTGCGTATGAAAAATGATCCGGATAAGCCATCGGTTGTGGTATCATTGCCTAACACCCGCTTTTACGATATTGTGAGTAAAGAGTGTGCCGAATGTACAACCGTAAAAGTACGCCAGGACGCTGCAACCAAAATGTGGACTGTAAGCGCGCCTGCTAAAAAGTAAATAGCATTTGCATATAACAAAAAAGCCCGTTACTGCTAACGGGCTTTTTTACTATTTACGACGTTCTTTTAATTTAATGGCCCGATGCTCCAGGATGATCTGTATAATGCCTACGGTTAAAAAGGCGGCAAATACCGGGTATATAATAAAAAACGATTTATGTACTGATGAATTTGCTACGGCAAAAGCTAACAGCATGTGTAATATGGCGGTTACCACCATGCCCACACTGCCAATAATAAACAGGGGATTTAAATTCTTCATGCGCTCAATAGTTTAACTATACGTAAATATAATAAAGTATAAACGTTAAATAGGTATAACTATTACAGAAAATCTTTATTTAATAGTTTTTCCAACTCGGCGAAGCTGATATTCATTTTTACGCGGCCTTGCCTGGCATACGATATTTCGCCCGTTTCTTCGGATATGATGATGGCAGTGGCTTCGTTGGCCTCGGTAACGCCAATGCCGGCCCTATGGCGTAAACCAAATTGCGCGGGCAAATCCAGCTTATCCGTTAACGGTAAAATACAACTGGCAGATTTTATCTTATTCTCGGCTATAACAACCGCCCCGTCATGCAGCGGACTTGTTTTTTGAAAGATGCTTTCCAGCAAACGTTTGGATATTTTGGCCTCTACAATTTCGCAGCTGTTCTGGTAAAACTGCTCATCGTAATATTTAGCGAATACGATAAGCGCGCCAGTGCGGGTTTGCTTCAGGCTTTTGCAGGCATCAATGATAGGTTTGATACGGGCATAGTTGTTTTTTTCGGCTTTGGCTTTGCCGAAAAAATATTGCCACCAGGCTTTATTACGTTGCAGCGATGCATTTTTACCAACCAACAATAAAAAACGCCTTATCTCCTGCTGAAAAATAACGATGACCAATATGATACCCACCTTGGTAAAGGTGCCCAGTATTGCCGAAAGCAACTTCATGTGCAGTTGGTTTACCACGAAGTTGAGTGCATATAAGATGATGATACCTATCAATACGTTTGCGGCTATCGTGCCGCGTATCAGGCTATAAATCTGGTACAAAATAAAGGCCACCACTATTACATCCAATACATCTATGTAGGATGGCTTAAAGGTGTAATCAAACAAATGCATGCTACGAAGTTAACATTTTCTGCCAAGGGGCAAAGGTTTACCTCGTGTCATTTTATCTGCCGGTCATTTTATCACCGGCAGGGAAAAAGAAAAATTACGCGTGTTTCTTTTTGGGGAATATAAGTGATGCCACCACACTGATAATCAGTATAGCTAATATGATCAGTAACGACCTTCCTGTGGTTAAGCCGATCACTTCAGCATAATGCGATGCCAACATTTTTATACCGATGAATACCAACAGCGCTGCCAAACCCACTTTAAGGTAATGAAATTTATCAATAATATTCACCAGTAAAAAGAACATGGAGCGCAGCCCCAATATGGCAAATATGTTGGAGAAGAAGACGATATAAGGATCTTTGGTAATGGAGAATATAGCCGGGATAGAATCTACCGCGAATACCAGGTCGGTAGCTTCGATAATCAGCAGCACAAGGAACAGCGGCGTGATGAGTTTTTTGCCGTCAACTTTTATAAAAAACTTATTGCCCACAAAATGCGGATGCACGGCAAAAAAGCGCGAGGCGAACTTCACCACGGGGTGATGCTCCGGGTCGATCTTTTCTTCCTGGTTGCGGTTGATGAACATGGTGATACCCGTATAGATCAGGAAGGCACCGAAGATATAAAGTATCCAATGAAACTGGTTGATCAAAGCCGAGCCCAGGAATATAAACAGGAAGCGCATGATAACCGCGCCGATAATCCCCCAAAGCAATACTTTATGGTAATATCGTTTCTCTACCGAGAAAGCCGAAAATATCAACACCATCACAAAAATATTATCAACCGATAGTGCATACTCAACCACGTAGCCGGTTAAAAACTCAAGGCCCAGGTTTTTTCGGTATAGCTGCAGGCTTTCCGCCAGGTTACTGGTGTTTAATTTTAAATTATGCAGGTGGTCGGCATTAATTTGCTGTAGGCGGGCCATGCTATCAACCGAGTGTAGCAGGTGCCCGTAGCGTAAAATAAGTGCATAAAACACCATCGCAAAGGCCACCCAAACGGCACTCATAATGCCGGCTTGTTTAAGGCTAACTGGTTTATCGGCTTTGCCAAACAAACCAAGGTCAATAGCCATCATTAAAAAAACGAAGACCAGGAAACCAGCGATAAATAGTAATTCGTGCGACATTATTTATTTCTTTCTGTAGTAAACCTAACTAATTGTTCCAGGCCGGTCCGGGCATCCCCTGCGGGGAAGGTATTTAAAATAGTAAAGGCCTCGTCCTGGTATTGTTTCATTTGCTCTTCGGCATATTTAAGGCCACCACTTTGATTAACAAAGGCAATAATGCGGCCTATTTTTTCGGCATCGTCATTATGGTTTTTAACCAGGTTTATAATCCGCTTCTTATCATCGGGGCTACAGTTGTTCAACGCGTAAATAAGCGGCAGGGTAACCTTTTTTTCCTTAATGTCAATTCCCAGGGGTTTGCCAACATCATCTGTGCCAAAATCAAACATATCATCTTTGATCTGGAAAGCGATGCCGATCTTTTCGCCAAACAAGCGCATTTTTTCAACGGTGTCATCATCAGCCCCTGCCGACGCGGCCCCGCAAGCACAGCATGATGCTATAAGCGATGCGGTTTTCTGGCGGATAACATCGTAATAAATAGCCTCGCTAATGTCCATACGGCGGGCTTTTTCCATTTGTAGCAGCTCGCCCTCGCTCATTTGTTTTACAGCATCTGACACGATCTTTAACAGCTTAAAATCGCCATTGTCGATGGATAGTAGCAATCCTTTTGATAGCAGGTAATCGCCCACCAAAACAGCTATTTTATTTTTCCATAAAGCATTTATCGAGAAAAAGCCACGGCGCTGGTACGAGTTGTCTACCACATCATCATGCACCAGGGTGGCGGTATGCAGCAATTCAACCAAAGCTGCTCCACGATGGGTTGATTCATTGATACCCCCGCAAATACTCGCCGAAAAAAACACAAACATGGGTCGTATTTGTTTGCCCTTGCGTTTTACAATATAATGGGTGATACGATCAAGCAGCGGAACCGAACTGCGCATAGAGTTTTTAAAGCGTTCCTCAAAAACGTCAATATCGGCAGCAATAGGTTTTTTGATATCGTTAATGCTCGGCATTGAAAAAACACAGGCTTTTGTACTTGCCGGGCTACACGCCTGGCTAATCACGCAAACATAAGGTAAAATTGTGTATCTGCGTTGTTACCATAAAAATTTTAAGGCGGTTAAACCAATGACCGGTTTTTCACTCTATCCTTATAACACTGAATGCCATATAGGATAAAGTGATAAGTATAGTTTTTGGTTTATAATTTGTTTATGAAGCGGGCCCTGGTAAGCCCGCTTTTTTTATGCGCATAGCTGCGATATTATTATACCTTTGCAAACCAATTTTTGCAGGTTAAAAACATATAATGTAACTACTGGCAACTGCACGTGAAGTTTTTACGTAAGGTATAATATTGTATAATAACAGGAGAGGTGTCTGAGTGGTCGAAAGAGCACGCCTGGAAAGTGTGTATACGCCAAAAGTGTATCGAGGGTTCGAATCCCTCCCTCTCCGCACAGTAAATGCCCGGCATGGCCGGGCATTTTTGTTTTATGACGTTGTGATAAAATATTTTGATTTTATGGATTTTAAAAATGAATCACATTGACAAATACTTGCCGAAGTAGGTGTTTACAAATTAGGATAAGCAATATTCAATACCCCTATTATAGCTAAACAAGAACGTCGCCTTATCGGGGCGACGTTCTTGTTTAGCTATCTGTACAAAAAATGAATTTTTAACAGTGTTGCGATAAGTAGCGTCCATTCCCCGCGGATACTGTTATAAGCCTTTTGTAGCAAGTTATGTACCGACTGCTTATTAAGGTTCATTACTTCGGCCACCTGGTCAAAACTTAAGTTTTCATAATATTTTAAATAAATAACCTCGCGCTGTCGCGGTGGTAGCGACTCTAATATTTTCTTGATCTTTTGGCTCAGTTCAATATCCTCAGTTACCGCAATTATTTTTTGCTCGATGTCAAATTCAAAGAAAAAAGCATAATCATCTTCGCTAATGGTCTCTGTTCTGTTCCATTTTGTTTGAGCTCTGAACACGCGGTTACGTAAGGCAGTAAACAGGTACCATTTAACAGAATCGGGAGTGGTAATGGTGGCGCGTTTGTTCCATAACTCGATAAAAAGCTCCTGTATGCAATCCTGTATGATCTCGCGGTCGTTACAAAACCGGGCGCCATAGCTAAAAAGCGGCCCCGAAAATTTCTCCAGCAATAAATTAAACGAAATGAGGTCGCCATCACGAAAACTTTGCCAAAGCAGCTTATCGTCAGGCTGTGATATCATTTCTTTTTTAGGACGCATTTTGGTTATAATGGGGCAATTGCCGTGTGGCTGCTATTGGTAAAAGTATGCATAATGATAAAAATCAATAACTATTCAAAGCAATATTTAATAATTAAAAGATTTTTAAAAAAAGTTTTCTTTTGAAGGGTAACATTCGCTATTGCATGTGTCTTACCAGTATACACATTATACAACCATTATTAAAAACCTGTTTATGTTACCCAATAAACGCGCTTATTTGCGGCAGCGCTTTGTAGCGAAATGCCTGACTTTTTGTGGGGTAAATGCTGCATACATTAACCCTAAGGAAGTTTAGCGAATGATTAATTTTAAATACAATTAAATAGGCAATATGGATAAATATAATGAACACGAAATAGAGGACCTGATAGCGAATGAATCATTTGTTAGCTGGGTATTGGCGCCTGATGATGCTAATGATTCAACGTGGACTGCCTGGCTGTTGCAAAACCCGGAGAAGCGCGACACGGTAACCCGGGCCCGCAACATCCTGTTGTCGTTACAGCTAAAACAGGCAATGCCACCCCTTAGCGCCGAAGAGTTAGCAGAGATCACCGATAATGTGAACCGCGAAATAAGCCCGGTTAAACGTTCGGCAGTAGTGCGTAGCATCGGCCAATCGGTATGGATCAGGATCGCGGCAATTTTACTGGTTGTTATTACCGTAGCGATTTTATTTTACAGGGAGAATAATGGCGGAATTAAAACCAACGAAGCAAGCGCTGTTACCCTGGTTAACTATGTAAACAGGGATGTAAAGCCAAAACTCATCAAATTAAGCGATCAAAGCTTGGTTATCCTTCAGCCACACTCATCAATTAGCTACCCGCGTGCTTTTGCCGGAAATGAAAGAAGGATATCCCTTTCCGGGGAAGCTTTTTTTGAAGTGAGAAAAAATCCGTTGAAACCGTTTTTCGTAACGACCGACCGCCTGATTACCAAAGTGCTGGGCACCAGCTTTACCGTGCGCGCTTTCCCAAATACCATGGCCAAGGTTATTGTAAACACAGGCAAGGTGCAGGTAACCAAAAAGGATAGCTCGGATAAGGTGATCTCGGTAGTAATACTACTGCCAAATGAAGAGGTAGCCGTAGAAAAAGGAAAAGACCTGCTACAAAAAAGACAATTGAAGCAGCCGTTGATATTATCAAAAGAGGTTGCTTCGGTAGCTTTCTCCTTTAGCGAGACGCCGTTATCCGAGATCGTGAAAAAATTACAACTGGCTTATGATGTTTCTATCGTATACGATCAGAAAAAATTTGCCGGCTCAACTGTAACAGGGTCATTGGGTAATTTGCCTTTAGACGAGAAGATCAAAATGATCTGCCGCGCTATAAATGCGCAATATGCTATTGAAGATGGGACGATCAATATAAAATAAACCTAATTATAAAACTAAAACAGCGCGTATGAGAAAGTAAACTACATAGTGAAGAAAAAACCGAAGGTATTCGTCGTACCTCCGGTCGATCTTAAAAGCCCGGAAATGTTTGGAAGTCATTTTTAACACACCGCAAGATGTGAAGGGGCTTTTGTGTCGAGTTAATAACCTAATACTAACCCAATCAAAATTATGAATTATAAACACTTACTCATAAAAATTATGAGAATATCGTTTTTACAGCTATTTATCATACTCTCGCTATTCGGAAGTACAATGGCTAAAACGCTGAAGGCACAGGCTGTGCTGAATACAAAAATATCGATCAATCAAAACGGTGTTGCCTTAGGGACGGTTTTGAAAATGATTGAGAAGGAGTATGACGTTAATTTTATTTACAGCCCGCAAATACTTGATGCAAAGCAAAAGGTTAATGTTTTTAGCCAGTTTCGTTTACTGTCTGACGTTTTGAATGATCTGCTGGCACCTGTAGGCTTAACTTACGATGCATCAGACAATGTCATCGCTATCAGCAAGGCTAAAGACCCGAAGTCGGACGATATTCCTGCCTCGGTCACTATAACGGGTAAAGTGGTAGCCGAAAGTAATGGCGAATCGCTGCCCGGCGTAACCGTAAAAGTAAAAGGAACCAATATTGCCACAAGTACCAATGTAAATGGCATTTACTCAATAGATGTGCCGAACGGCGATAATGTACTGGTATTTAGCTTTGTTGGTTTTGATACGCAGGAAATACCTGTAAGTGAGCAAAAGATCATCAACGTTGTTTTAAAAACAACCCCAAGCAACCTTAACGAGGTGGTTGTTATAGGTTACGGTACGCAAAAACGTTTAAATGTAACTTCGGCCATTAGCTCGGCACCTATGAAGGAGCTGCGTGAGCAACCGGTATTTAACGTACTTACCGCCATGCAAGGCAAAATAGCCGGTGTTTCGATCAAATCAAACTCGGGTGGCCCGGGTGCTACGCCGGTAATACGTATCAGGGGTTTTGGCTCGATCACCGCCGGTAACACACCGCTTATTGTTGTTGACGGAAACATTGCCAATACGGATATTTTTCAAACCATAGGTGCCGATGAAATAGAAAGTATAGACATATTAAAAGACGCTTCTTCGGCAGCCATTTATGGCTCAAAGGGCTCTAACGGTGTTGTAATGGTAACCACTAAACGCGGAAAAACCGGTTCACCAAAAATTGATGTAGGGGTTTACAGCGGCTTTCAATATGTGACTAAGAAAATAGACCTGTTGACCTCGCAGCAATTCGCCGAATTTTCAAAAGACGCGGCCAATAACGCTTACCTTGACGCTTTTCCTACTGCAAGCATTACCGATGCTAATAGTTTAAGAGCAACGCGCGTGGGCGGTAATGCCCGTTTCGGCTACCCAAGGGGCGAATCGGGGATCAACTTTGACGATCCGGCTGCCGTAGCTGCATTGCCCAACACCAATTACCAGGACCTGATCTTTCAACGGGCACCTATCACCAATTATTCTGTTGGTGTTTCAGGCGGTACCGATAAAGTTAAATACCTGGTTAACGGATCTGTTTTGGCGCAGGATGGTATCATCATCACATCAGACATTAAAAGATATACGCTTAGGGCTAATGTGGATGTGCAAGCTACTTCCAAATTAAAGATCGGCTTAAATATCAACCCCACTTACCGGGTACAACACACCGTAAACGCAGACGGACACTGGGCAGATAACGGCGTGATCAACGCGGCGCTGGCTACGGTGCCTTTCCAACCGGTATATGATGCCAATGGCAATTACACAACAGTAGTGCCCCTGGCAACACCGTTTCAATGGGCAACGCCAACGAACGCGGTGGCCAATGCTACAGAACGTAAGCGCCGTGTAGGCTATTCTAACCTGGTATCGAACGCGTATGCGGAATACTCGTTTTTGGATAATCTGAAATATCGAGCATCGGGTAATGTCAATATCGTGACAACAAACACTGATGCTTACAATACCTCACGACTTCCGCTTAACGGCTTACTGCCACCTAATGCAGCCACCGGAAGCTCGGCCTTTGAGCAAACAGGATCATGGCTGTTCAACCAGACATTAAACTATACCAAAACATTTAAAAGCGGGCATTTTATAGACGCGCTTATTGGTATGGAAGCAACCAGGTTCCAGGTTAGGAATACCAATGCGGCGGGCAACACCTTTCCTAATGATGTTGTGCAAACTTTAAACGCGGCCGCAACGCCTACATCGGCCACTTCATCAATTGCCGAAAATGCAAGTCATTCGTACTTCGTTCGCGTTTCGTACAACTATAAAAGCAGGTACCTGGCATACGCCTCCATCCGTAGAGACGGCTCATCTATCTTCGGTTCAGAAAACCGCTATGGTGTGTTCCCTGCGGGTTCGTTAGGCTGGAATATATCTGAAGAAGATTTCGCGAAGCCATTAACCTGGTTATCAAATGCTAAGTTGCGGGTAAGCTATGGCTTATCGGGCAATAACGCATTTAATGGTAATTATCCTTACGCTTCGTTACTAGGTTTAAGTAATTACGCATTTAACAATACATTGGTAAATGGAGTTGTCCCTTCAACATTGGGCAACGTTAAGTTAGGCTGGGAAAAGAACGAACAACTGGATATTGGTATGGAACTGGGCTTTTTACAAAACCGTGTCTCCATTACGGCCGATCTATATAACAAGATAACTAAAGACCTTCTTTTTTCGGTACAGGTACCAACTCTTACCGGCTACGGATCATCTTTCCAAAACATAGGCAGAATGCGCAACCGCGGTCTTGACCTTGCTTTAAACACCAATAACCTTATCGGAAAGTTTACGTGGAGTACCAACGCCAATATTTCTTTCAACAGGAATGTTGTGCTGGCCCTAGGCCCAACAGGTGCGCCACAATTTAATGATGCCGGTGTAGGCTCAACCAATGTTACCATGATAGGCTTGCCAATTGGAAACTTTTATGGTTACAGACAGTTAGGTGTATTTAAAGATCAGGCTGATCTGAATTCGTACCCGCATGACGCGACATCTAAACCGGGCGACGTAAAATTTGAAGACGTTAACGGCGATGGAAAACTGGATGCTACCGACCGTACAACCATTGGTAACAACCAGCCGCAGTTTACTTACGGCTTCACCAATAGTTTCTCTTTTAAAGGTGTTGATCTAAGCGTAGCATTCCAGGGTGTGCAAGGTGGCCAGATACTAAACCTGAGCCGCCGGTTTTTTGATAACCTGGAAGGAAGCCAAAACCAGTTAGCTATTGCTGCAAACAGGTGGAGGTCGCCAAGCGATCCGGGTAACGGCACCGAACCAAGAGCTAATGCCCGCACTACCGGTAACAATAACGCGGTATCATCAAGGTGGTTAGAAAGCGCTTCATACTTACGCCTTCAAAACATAAATATTGGCTACCAATTGCCAGTTAAATGGGTACAAAAAGCAGGCATTTCTAAAGCACGGATATATTTCTCAGGTCAAAACCTGTATACCTGGTCAAATTACCTGAACTACAACCCGGATGTGAGCAATTACGACGGACCATTAACAAGCGGTGTGGACTATGGCTCGTACCCGTTATTCAGGACCCTTACCCTTGGTTTAAACGTAACATTTTAAACCATTTCACCACATTAATTTTGAAGATCATGAAATCAAATATTAAATATACTTTCATACTCGCGCTGTCGCTATTTTGCTCGTGCAATAAGGATTTTATAGACCTTAAGCCCATCTCCAACTTAACCAGCGAGAACTTTTACCTGACACAGGCCGACTTTAATAACGCCGTTAACGGGGCATATGCCGGTTTACGCTCGGGAGGAACATATGGTTCAAACAGCTATGTATTTGGCGAGATAAGAACCGATAATACTACACCAGTGCCAAGCGGTTCTGTAACCGACCAGGATGAGTTCCATCGTTTTTATATCAGAACAACCAACCCCCTTATCAGCGGCCGCTGGAATGATTGCTACGCGGCTATAGCGCGCTGTAATCCCATCCTGGAAAGAATAGGCGCTATCAGCATGGATAATAACCTGAAAGCACGTTACATTGCGGAAACCAAGTTTTTACGTGCGCTATATTACCTCCAGTTAGTGCAAACGTTTGGCGATGTACCGCTGGTGCTGAAAGAGATAAAAGACCCAAGCGAAGGCTATAACTACGCACGTTCGCCTAAAGCAGAAGTTTACGCGCAAATAGAACGCGATTTGACCGATGCCGAGGCCGTGTTGCCAAATTCTTATTCGGGAGCCGATTTGGGCAGGGCAACCAAAGGTGCCGCTAAGGCGATACTAGGACGCGTGCTCATGGTAGAACGTAAATACCCGCAGGCAGCTGCCAAACTTAAAGAAGTGATGGACCTGGGCGTTTATAACCTGCTTACAAATTATAGTGACGTTTTCAGGGTTAATAACAAATACAACGCCGAAGGGATATTTGATGTACAATTTAAATCAGGCCAGGTGGGTTTGGGTAATGGTTGGCCAAACAGTTTCGCCCCGTTAAATTCAGGCAACTTTGTTGTTGCTTTTGGTGGCGATGGTAATAATGTACCTACTTCAGACCTGATTGCCGAATATGAAGCTAATGATAGCAGGTTAAACGCCAGCATATCTACCCAGTACACCAACACTACTACCGGCGCTATTGTAAAAGTTAATTACGTTAAAAAATACTTTGATGTGCCGGCAGCGAAAAATGATAACGGTAATAACATCCCTGTCATCAGGTTTGCAGATGTACTGTTAATGTACGCAGAGGCATTGAATGAGCAAGGATATGTAGCAGGGGGCGACGCTTTCACTAACCTGAACAGGGTTAGAACACGTGCCGGCTTAGGTAGCCTCACAGCCGTACAGGTGCCCGATCAGCAAAGTTTCAGGCTGGCTATGGAGCACGAGCGCAGGGTAGAATTTGCGTTTGAAAATTTAAGGTGGTATGACCTGGTTCGTACCGGCCGCGCGGTAACCGTTTTAAACGGTAAAAAAACGTTCCTGAACCTGGTTAACAACGTTACGGATGCGGCTACCGTTTTCCCTATTCCACAATCGCAGATAGATATTACACAAGGTAAACTCACGCAAAACGCGGGGTCTTTTTAACTGATCTATTTGAAATACAAACGATAAACAGGTTTTCGCAGATCGCCTCCAAATTCGATCAGGCGAGATATACGCGCTAATGATCCGGGTATCTACCCGGATCATTTTACCTGTCCCACGGCTGCTTAAGCCGGATACCAGCGCGTTGACACTTTAACTGCCTTCCTTTCCTTTCTCAGTCGAGACGGTTTTAAATTGGTTAGTCCCGATAATTACTATCGGGGCTTTTTTGCGTCTGATTTTATGAAAATCAATTTTGGATCGGTATTAAGCACTGTGCTAATATTTTATTTACAACGTTTACATTTTTATTTACAATCTAAATTCCTCATACTGAAAGACATCAAGGTATTTTCGCTAAATAATTTTAATAGAAATGAGAAACAAAAGGAATGCTTTGTTCGGTCTGGCTATTATGTTGGTTGGACTAATTTATTCAGATGTACAGGCTCAGCAAAAAAAAGGCATTTACCGCGCTAACTTTTCTGGCGAATGGAAAGCCGAAGAGTCGATAGCTATGGGCGGAAATACTGTCTGTTCGTTTACCGAGGGGGATCGTATGCTATCTAAAACAATGAAAATAGCAGAACAGGCAAATTCTCTAACCATAGAAGTACCAAACCCGGCTCCGGGTACGGCGCTGGTTAAAAACCAGGAGAAACTTATCTTTAACGGCAAAACAATCCAAATTGATCGTGCCCCGGGATTCGGAAAGAAGTTTACCGTAAAGTTGTCAGCAGATGGCCAAACTATGACGGTGAACTCAATTGTATACCTAAAGTATGTGCATGCTCCGAAACAAGAATTTGTGTACATAACCGAGGTTTGGAAGTTGAGCAGTGATGGAAAGTCTATTTCTATACAGGCAAATGCAAAATCCACGCTGTTCGGATCAGACGAAAAGCGTTCCTGGACCACTGTCTTCAATAAAGTTAGTTAGTATTAAAACGCTGTTTTGTAAAAGCCCGGCATAGTTCAGGCATGGATTGTTTTGAGTTTTTATAAATTCTCCGATCGATGCCAAAACCTTTTGGATCTGCCGATAGATTTCATCTTTAACCGATAGTGGAATTTGATCCTGGCTTATAACAGGTAAATTAATCCGGTCATTTGCTTCAAAGCCCGAATAGTTATTTGTAACTGTTTGGGCTTTTGGTTTTAATGGCGGCAATGCGGTGAAGCGGTTGTTTTGTTAATACGTTTGCGTAAATAAATACTTACGCGATGTTTGCCTACCAGTAAAGATTTTTATTATTGTTGCTTAAACAGTCAGTTATCGTTAATAAGATTTTGAGCGTAAAGTGGCTTGTATTTAAACAATAATCTATCTTTAGTAAGCCAAACATAGCAGGCGCGTTTTATACATGAAGATTTTACTTTCTTTTTTATGCTTGATATCATTTGTTACCAACGCGGAGTGCAGGCAGGTAAATGATAGCTTGCTAACGGTTCTTAAAGCCGAGATATTAAAAAAAGACACATACGACCGCGGTAAGGAAGCTGAGTTAAAGAAGTTAAAATCTGCATTAACTGCAATCCCTAAAAATGATATATCGGCACGGTACGCGCTACTGATAGAATTGATCGATGCTTATAGGTATTACAACTTCGATTCGGCCCACGTATACACCTATAAACTGATTAGCCTAAGTAACTTACTTAAGGAGCAAAGCAAAATAGATGAGAGCAAATTAAAATTGGGCGATCTGCAGTTGTCATGGGGCATGCATAAAGAAGCCTTTGATTGTATAGCTCAACTTAATGCAAAATCGCTGCCCGATAGCAGTAAATTACGCTATTATGAACTGAAAGCACGTGCATTAAATGATTTGGCAGCCTATAATACCAATAGGTTTTACTCGCCTGCTAACAAAACAGAATCATTGAAAACACTCGACTCGGCAATACAGTTTAGTAAGCCGGGGAGTTATAATAGAATTAAAAACACAGGGCAGCTGTTAACGTTTACCAACCAGCCTGATAAAGGCGCTGCCATTTTAAAAGCTTTGTTTAACAGGCCCGGCCTTACCATACACCAGCGGGCCATGGTTGCAAATGACCTAAGCTACCTGGTGCCCGATGCAGAACAAGAGAGGTTGTTAAAGATAGCAGCCATTTACGATATTCGATCATCAACAAAACAAACCCTGGCTATGTACCGGCTTGGCCAAAGGCTGTTAAAAAGTGGCGAACTGGATGATGCGGAGTTATTATTAAACGAAGCAATGGCCCAGGCTGTTTTTTTCGGCAACAAAATACAGGAGGAAAATATAGCCGAAATGCTAACCCAACTGGCTGCCCGGAAACTGATCAGGTCTGAAAATGAAAAGATCAGTGTTTTGATCATCTTGATAAGCGTGGTGACGCTGGGGCTGATAGGTATAGCTGTAGTTTCTTATATAGTACACAAACGCCTTAAAGAAGTTAAAATACGCGAGGCTATAGTAAAAGAAAAATATGACGTACTTGACCAAACCAATAAGCGGTTACTGGAAGACGGGTACATTAAGGAAGAATATATAGGCCAGTTTTTTCACCTGATATCAGAATATATTTCGAGGCTTGAAAAGCTTAAGCGAAATACTGAGCATAAACTCAAGATAAAAAATTATGAAGAGTTAATGCAAGTGGCTAAAGAGATCGACATCAAGAAAGAAAGGGAGAACCTGTTTTATACGTTTGATACCATCTTCCTGAAAATGTTCCCTAATTTTATCCAGGCCTTTAATGCACTGCTAAAATCCGAAGACCAGATCTGGCCAAAGAACGGTGAGATATTAAATATCAACCTCAGGATATTTGCTTTGATGCGATTAGGCATCCGAGACAACCAAACTATTGCCAATATTTTAGAAAGCACGCTAAGTACGGTTTACACCTACAAAAACCGTATCAAAGGCAAGGCGCTCTTTCATGGCGATGAGTTCGACAATAAAGTTATGGAGATAAAATTTGTTGATATGGACAATAATTCGTCTCGATCCTAGGCCTTTTACCGGTGTTTTTGTTGTGATTTTTAAAGCATAATTTAATTTCAAAATACTGGCAATTAGCTACTTGCGTTAAAAATAGTTGTGATTTATATTGGCTGATAAGGCGTAGCCTATTTTTTGCATACATAATTATACAACTTTGTAATGCCCGCTATTCTATGCGGCGCCATTTAACCAATTTATACACGAACGAGTTCATTGTACTAATGCCCGTGCTTTTAGCATGGGCATAATACTATCGTTATGCAACTTCAATCTACCCCCTACTCCCCGAATAGCAAGCCCTGATATATTTTCGGCAAAGCGTGTTGTTGTATCTTGCTAACACAGGCTGTTTCCTTAATTACAGGCTCTCCCCAATCATCCGGATCGAAAGAAAATGAAAATATATTTGCGCAACTCAAAAGTTGCATATATATTTGCAACCTGAAGGTTGCTTAATTGATAATTGATAAATGAAACAAGATATATTCCAGGCCATATCAGACCCAACGCGCAGGGCCATTTTAACGCTGATAGCTATCCAGGCATTAACGCCAAATGCAATGGCCGAAAAATTTGATATGACCCGGCAGGCCGTATCAAAACATATTAAAGTATTGCATGAATGCGATTTGATCAAACCTGTACCTAATGGCAGGGAGATCTACTATCACTTCAACGCAAAAAAAATGCAGGAGTTTGACCATTGGTTAGCCCAATTCAGGCAAAATTGGGAGACTCAATTTAACCAGCTTGACCAATTATTATCAACCATTAAAGAACAGACCACGAAGTAGAATTGATACCGATAAATTATTAACTAATCATCAATAAATAATGAACAACGATTTGCTATTTGATTTTAACGTTGACAAAGCAGCGAAAACGGTATACATAACCCGAGAGTTTAATGCCGGTATAGCCTTAGTGTGGGACGCCTTTACCACAGCAGAATTGCTTGACAAATGGGGAGCACCGGCACCAATGCGCGCCAAAACCAAGTATATGGATTTTAAAGTTGGAGGACGTCGCTTTTATGCGATGATAAGCCCCGATGGACAGGAGCGTTGGGCCGTGCAGGAGTTTACTTCTATAACGCCGAAAACCAATTTTAAGATGTATAACGCTTTTTCGGACAAAGACGAAAACCGCGAACTGCCGGGTTCTGACTGGGATTACAATTTTAGTGAACAGAATGGTATAACTAAAGTGGACATCGTCATTTATAATGAATCGTTTGAACGATTGGAAAGCTTATTAGAAGGCTTCAAGATCGGATTTGCCATGACATTAGAAAACCTGGAAGATCTGTTAAGCACCTTGTCGCAAAAATCATAAAAAACTAAAAACTTAAAATAAAACTATGAGAGCAATTCATCCATGGATAAACTTCAATGGCAACGCCGAAGAAGCATTCAATTTTTACAGATCTGTTTTTGGCGGAGAATTTACAAAGATCATCCGCTTTCGCGATCTGTCAAGCGACGAGTTCCCGGTTGCAGAAAACGAGGCGAACAAGATCATGCATATTGCTTTGCCTATTGGCAAAACCAATGTATTAATGGCTAACGATGTTCCCGAGATTATGGGCCGTGTAAACGAGAACGAGAACAGATCAAAAATAACAGTGAGTGCCGAAAGCCGGGAAGAGGCCGATAAAATATTTTATGGACTATCGGCTGGCGGAGATGTTGAAGGCGATATTGGCGAAGGCCCATGGGGTACTTACGCAGGCATGTTCAGAGACAAATACGGTATTGAATGGATAGTGGAGTTTGACCCTAATTATAACGAGTAGTTTGTACTAACAAAAAGGGTGCTTTAAAAGCACCCTTTTTGTTAAATCATAGTTGATGTCAATTTTTATCTTTGCACATCAATAAAACATATTATAATGTCTGAATATCCTCCATGCCCTGTTTGTCAATCAACCTACACTTACGCCATGGATGCACTCCTGGTGTGTCCGGAATGCGGGCATGAGTGGAACGCCACCGAAGATAACGTAACAGATGACGAGTTTGTGGTAACAGATAGCAATGGCAACGTCCTTCAAAACGGCGACTCGGTTGTGGTTATCAAAAACCTGCCGGTAAAAGGTAGCCCGCATGGTATTAAAGCAGGAACTAAAGTGCGCAATATCCGGTTGGTTGATAACGACCACAATATTGACTGCAAAATAGATGGCTTTGGCGCAATGGCACTTAAATCAGAGTTTGTTAAAAAGGCTTAAGCGCCTGCTCATACAAATTACATATAAAACACATTATACCTGTGCCCGTCCGGATCGGCAAACATGCAGCCGTAAAAATCATCGCCAAATGCTTCGGGGGCTGATAGTATGGTACCTCCCGCTTTGATAACTGCCGCGGCCCACTTGTCTACCTCGTCTTTAGTATCTGCCGATAACGTGAATAATACTTCACCTGCTGATCGTGCGTCGGTTATTTCCATTTTCATGTTTGATTGAAGTACCTCCTTCAAAAAAAAGTGGATTGGAAAATCATTTTCGCCAAAAATAAAACTGGTAAGCTGGTTGTTTGGTGCGCCATTAGGCTGAAAGCCAAGGTCGGTATAAAACCTGGTTGTTCTCTCCAGATCGTCAACGGCAAGGTTGGCCCAAATCATTTTTGAGTGCATAGCTCGGTGTTTTTTGGCAAAGTTATATAATTTCGATTCTTACCTGCCAAAAACATTTCTTTGCCGTCATCGCTTACTTTTGGGATATATTTATGATACCAAACATTCAATCCGCCAGGCGGGCTACCCAGGTTTATTTTTTACTATGCGGATTGGCTATATCCGCATGGGCCCCTATGGTGCCCTTTGTTAAGGACAGGTTAAACTTAAACGATAGCAACCTGGGTTTGCTTTTACTGTTTTTGGGTATAGGGGCTTTTTGTGCTATGCCACTTACCGGTTGGCTGATAAAACGTGCCGGCTCAAGGTGGGTAATGATCTCTGCCGCACTCATCTTATCAGCAGGGTTGCCAATGTTAACTATACTTACCACCTGGGCCACAATGGCTGCTATGCTTTTTATTTTTGGCGCAGCGTTGGGGGCTATTGATGTAGCGATGAATACGCATGGCGCAACCGTGCAAAATGCTTCGGGTAAGCATATCATGTCATCATTGCATGGGCTTTTCAGTGTAGGCGGGCTTTTGGGCCCTATATTAATGGGTGTCTTACTTAAAGTTGGGTTAACGCTTACCATCGGCGCAGTTGCGCTATCAGTGTTATTACTTATACTGGCCCTTGGCTGGCAGGCTTCTTTATTTAAGCAAGCTGAAGAAAACAAGTTAAACGAAAATGAGGAGGGCGAAGACAGTAAGGGCAAACAAAGTTCGGCATGGTTAAATGGCACAGTTTTGTTTTTAGGGCTGATGTGTTTCATTTTTTTCCTTTGCGAAGGGGCTATGTTAGATTGGAGTGCTTTGCTGCTGCATGATAGTAAGGGCGTTGTCAAGGAATTATCAGGCCTGGGCTACACATTTTTTTCAATAGCTATGGCAGTAATGCGCCTGGCCGGCGATGGTATTATCTCCAGGTTTAATAGCCGTACGGTGGTATTGGCCGGCAGTGTGGTTGCTTTTATTGGGTACAGCCTTATATTACTTGCACCATGGCTGCCTGTTACCTTATTGGGTTTTATATTAATTGGCATTGGTTGCGCCAATATTGTGCCTGTATTTTTTAGCGCTGCCGGTAATATGAAAGCGGTATCGGGCGCAAGCGCGGTAGCTGCTATGGGTACTATTGGTTATACCGGGCAATTAGCCGGCCCGGCAGGCTTAGGTATATTGGCACAACATTTTTCATTACCCGTTGCCCTGTTTATTACCGGGATATTCATGCTTATAGCCGGGATAGCCTATCGGATTTTTAAGCGTAGCTCGAATTAGAGGTTTTATGAGGTAATGATTTTTTATTGCCGGTTAATTCATCGCGCTTTACTACAATAACATAGCTTATTTTTTACAAATACTTTAAGCTATTTGAGTTATATTTAGGCCCATTAACCAATTTATTATGATCAGTAAACTTCCCAAAATTGCATTATTCGTAATGTTGTCTGCAGCTGCACACGCCCAAACAGCACCGGCTACCGGCCAAAATCAGCAAAGGCGTCAAGGCCCGCGTCCATACGCCGTCACCGTAGTAAACAACACTAAAGTTAAAGTAGATACCGCCCAGGTTAGCGCCGCGTTTAAAGCCGTATACCCGGGTTTTGCCAGTGCCGATGGTTACCGCACCAAACGCGAGGTTACCATGCGCGTTATCGATACCGCGAAAGATTTTACCCTTAGCGCCATCCCTGGCGAGATTGTAGTAAACAGCCGCTGGATCAAAGACAAAAAGAACTTTAAAAACTTCCAGTATAACCTGCAGGAAGCTTTCCATAAAAGCTGGACCTCGGTTGATACCATCAGAAAAAATGGTTACCAATTGGTTTTCATCAACAAAAACGAAAAGTTTAACCCTAAAATTCAGCAGGACCTGATCGATACATACTTTAAATCGTATCCGCAATTGGTAGCCATGTTTAATGACAAGGCAACTAAAGAAGTTGTTTTTGTAACCGATACTGCTTACAAAGGCGTAGCCGAAGCCAGCGGCAATCGTATCTTGTTCTCAACCAAATACATGAATAGCCATCCTTTTGATGTTGACGTGGTTACACACGAAGGTATGCACCTGGTACAAGGCTATGGCTATAGTGCAGGCCCTGTTTGGTTAACAGAAGGTATTGCCGATTACATCCGTTATAAATACGGCGTTGATAACATAGGTTCAAAATGGTACCTGCCCGAGTTCAAGGCAAGCCAAAGCTACAAAAACAGCTACCGCATTACCGCCCGCTTTTTTGAGTGGATTGACCAAAAGGTTAAACCGGGTATGATAGTACAACTGGATAAAGAGCTGCGTGCGCATACTTATACCGAAGCTACATGGGCAGCCCTATCAGGCAAAACCATCGATCAGCTTTGGGAAGACTATGCAAAAGATCCCAACATCCCATTAAAATACAGTGGCAAACAGCCGGGTACAATGTAATACCCGCTGTATTAAACAACAAAACCCGGCGCATTATTGCCCGGGTTTTGTTGTTTTAAGCACTGCTGCTGTAAACAAAATTGCCTAATATTGCAGCGCAAAAACGCGCGAATATTGATATGAAGAAACAACGTATTGCCATTGATATGGATGAAGTAATTGCAGATACCATCCAAAAATTTGTTGACCTGTATAAGCGCGATCATAATTACGATCTGATAACCGAACCTGGAAAAGAAATTGGCGAAGTAATGTCGGCTGACTTGGATGTTTTAAAATGGGAATACGTTAACCAACCGGGTTTTTTTAGGGATATACCTGTAATTGCCGATAGCCCGGAGGTAGTTAAAGAACTAAGCCGGAAGTACGATGTTTACATCGTATCGGCCGCTATGGAATTCAAGCATTCGTTCCTTGATAAGTATGAGTGGCTGGAGGAGCATTTCCCGTTCATCCCGTGGACAAACATCATTTTTTGCGGTCATAAAATTGTGAATGTAGATATTATGATAGACGACCGTATCAAAAACTTTGTCGATGTTGAAGGGCGCAAACTGCTTTATACATCGCCCCACAATTTACTGCTAACCGACTACGAACGCGTAAATACCTGGCGCGAAGTGGCTGATAAGCTTTTGTAGTAGTTAATAAATGTGCTGTAAAATAGCGATTACGTGTGACGACATGATCCTTACATCGTGCTCAACATGTAATGGTATGTCTAAATAGTCGCCCGGGTTAAGGGTAATCAATTTATCGCCAACGGTACAAATACACCTGCCTTTTAGTATAAAAAAGCTTTCGGCAATATCCGTGTGGGTTTCTTTAGGCACATCCATATTGGTTACCACCAGCATTTGTAGCAAATTGTCGGTTTGTTGTAGTACGGTTGATGAAAAATCCGGGTAGGGCTGTCCGGGTATCAAGTGCTCAAGGGTTGATAGCCAAACCTGGTGATCGGAGTTTTTAGTAGTTGGGGGAAGGTTATTAATATCAAGCACATCATTGTTTAATCCAAGCGCGCTTAATATTTTACTTTTAACATCACCGCCGGGTTTTACCGCATTTTGAGCGGCCAGGCGCTCCATCGCTTCTTCAATGGCGTTAAGCTCATCTTTTATTTCGGGATACAATACGCTCATCCTGATCACCTCATCCGCTTCGGCCCGGGTAAGCAAGCCAAGCGAATACTGCTCCAGAATGCCACTTTGTATGTAAGCCTTAATATCCATTAATAATGTTTAAAAATTTAATTAGTATGGGGACTTACGTTTTTAACTAATAAGCAGATGTTTAATTATTAATTTTTTTAACAATAAAAGAAGTTAAAAATGCAGGCAAAGCAAATATAGTAATTTTTACCCCTTTTAGGAATATTTTATACCTCAGTCATTGCACTGGTTTGCAATGATATACGCTTAGCAAAGCTAGTTAAAAAAGGTATATTTGGGTGCATCTTATCAGCGGGTAGCCGTTAATATCTTTATCATGTATTTTGTCCTCTCAAAACTTTTACTTTTCTTAATCATTCCCATGTATTGGGTTTTAGGCTTAGTAATAGCCGCGCTGGTGGTTAAAAATAAACAAAGAAAAAAATGGCTATTCATTTCGGCAGGCATTGTTTTTTATATTTTTTCCATCCCTTTTGCATTTGAAAAGTTTGGGCGCTTATGGGATATTTCAACTTATCCGCCAGCCGGTAAAAAATATAGCTGTGTTATTGTTTTAGGTGGATTTTCATCAGCCGGCGGCCCCGAAGGCGGACATTTTACCAGTGCTGCCGATAGGTTTATACAAGGTGCCAAGCTATTTACAACCGGGCGCGCCGGTCATATTTTAATAAGCGGCGGCAATGGCAACCTGGTACCCGGCGAGTTTAGGGAAGCTACCTGGGTTAAAACCCAGCTCAATAAAATTAACGTACCCGATAGTTTAATATTGATCGAAAGCAAATCGAAAAACACGATGGAAAATGCCCGTTTCTCCAAAGTGTTATTGGATAGCGCCGGTTTAAAACCACCTTATTTACTGGTGACCTCGGCGTTTCATTTACGCCGATCGGTAATGATATTTAAACATATGGGTATGGATGTTGTCGCATATCCATCAAATTTTATGACAGGCGACAACCGTACTGCGCCCGACAAGTTTATCCCCGCTGCCGAAACCCTGACCAGTTGGGGTTTTTACACCAAAGAAATAGTCGGCTACGCCGTAAACTACTTTAAATAAAAAGCCCCATCAAAAAATGATGAGGCTTTATATCTTTTAAGAAGCTGTATTTAGCCTTTGATCTCGCGGATCTTGATATTTTTCCAGCCGCTTGAGCCAGGGTGTTTTTGTACAGCAATTTTGCCTTTCAATACTTTCATGAAATCGGCAAAGCTGCGGCTTTTAAATTTACTTTTCGCAAGCGCTGCTTCCCATTCAGGGCTACCAACTTTTACATCAACAGTTTTAATGCCGTTTAAGTAAAATGTTAACTGGCCTTTGTTTTGGATCAGTCTAACCTGGTTCCACTCGCCCGGGGTAACCGGTTTTGATACCGAAGCGCCGCCTAGCATGTCATATAAACAACCGGCTAGGTGAGTTTCCGGGTTTTTGTCTTGTGCATCTATATTGTCCAATACCTGCATCTCTGCACCGGTTTGGTAAGTAGCACCGTATTTAGGATCTTCCTGGATATTGAAAATAATACCGCTATTTCCACCTTTTGAAATTCTCCACTGTAAGCTAAGTTCGTAGTTTTCGTAAATACCGTCAGTTACCAGGTCATCACCCGCTCTGTCAGCATCGCGGTTATATTGTATCTGGCCGTCTTTAACTATCCAGTTAGCGGCAACAGTATCACGTTTCCATGAGTGCCAGCCTTTAAGGTCTTTACCATTAAACAATAATACCCAACCTTCTTTCTTTTCTTTTTCGGTTAGGGTGTTATCAGCAGCTGGGGTTGAAGCAGCCTCTTTGCTGGCGCCGCAGCCCGGCAATAATGTGGTGGTTATAGCCAGTGCAGCTACAATGTTTAGTAAAACTATTTTTTTCATTTTCAATATTAAAATTGGTTAGGGGTAAAGCTACAAAAAATATTTATGCTCAAAATTTTTTTGATTAGGGCACAGGTAAATAATGAGTTACAATCGATGCCAGCATTAAAAAGTGCCTTTTTAAGTAAAAAACTGTATACAAAACGCTCAAAAACGGCGTTTCAATAAAACATTTTCCCCGCAAAAACATTAGTAAAGCTTATGAATGATCTGTTGTACCGTGTGCGGTCAATTGATGCTTTTCGTGCGGTTACCATGTTCCTGATGATATTTGTTAATGATATTGAAGGCATGCCTAACACCCCTAAGTGGATACAGCACGCAGCAGCAAATGTTGATGGCCTGGGCCTTGCCGATACTATATTTCCTGCCTTTTTATTTATTGTGGGCCTGTCAATACCATTTGCTTTTCAAAACAGGCTTAAGCTTAATCGTGGCGATTACCATATTCCCTTACGCATTGTTACCCGGTCGGCCGCGCTGATTTTTATAGGTTTTTACTTTACCAATGTTGAAACCTATGACGAAGCCTCCGCTTTGCTGCCCCGCCCTGTTTGGGAAAGCCTGGCAACTATCAGCGTGTTTCTCATCTTCTTAAATTATGATAAAGAATCTGTGCTGAAAAAATACCTGCTGCAGGGCTTTGGCGTGGCGGTGTTAATTGTGTTATCCATCCTTTATAAGAGTACCGATGTTGCACATCCCTGGCTGCATTTTACCTGGTGGGGAATTTTGGGTTTAATAGGATGGGCGTATCTGATCTGTGCGCTTATTTATTTTTACTCTGGCGGATTGTTATGGATACAGGCGGCGGCCTGGTTATTCTTCATGTTTTTTAATATCGATTTTCATTTTGGTTTCCTTGACTTTT
This sequence comes from Mucilaginibacter sp. A3364, assembly GCF_059690715.1. Classification (NCBI taxonomy): domain Bacteria; kingdom Pseudomonadati; phylum Bacteroidota; class Sphingobacteriia; order Sphingobacteriales; family Sphingobacteriaceae; genus Mucilaginibacter; species Mucilaginibacter sp. A3364. The sequence goes on along the minus strand of NZ_JCAWED010000002.1, from coordinate 1,256,648 downwards.
TAGAGCCATTGAGCCAGTATGTTTGGATAGCCGGCAACGGCTCCATGCAAACCTTTACCATGGCAGGCGTATTTGTGGCGGTATTGTATATGCGCCTGCATGCCACAAATGAGCTTAGGCTGCTTTGGATAGGTATGCTGCTAATGGCTGTAATATTGTTTAACCTGGGCTTTATAGTGCGTTACTTTAGCGGCGGCATATCCAAAGTGCGCGATACACCTTCATGGGTATTGATATGCACCGGCATAAGCCTGGTGGTTTATGCCCTGTTTGTTTTTATTGTTGATTTTAAGAATAAGTACAGCTGGTTTAAAATTATTGAACCTGCAGGACTGGGCGCGTTTACCTGTTACCTGCTGCCCGGCATATTTTATCCTATATATGAAATGACCAGCCTTGAGTATCCCGAATACCTGAGCCAGGGTGTTGGCGGTATTATACGTTGCCTGGTATTCGCGCTGGCCATGGTATGGCTGGCAGGTTTGTTGAAGCGAGTTAATATCAGCCTTAAAATATAAATAAGTACTTAGTAAGAATTGCGAACCTCCTATGCAAATTCAAATTAGATTTAATTTTCAGTAATTTTTGAAAGTTTAATATTTGTATTTAAATTTGTGGTATGAAAACCACGGATACGTTACTTCAAAACCTTTTGTTTATAGCCGGCATTTTACACTTTGGCCTGGTTGCCGGTAGTTTATTTGTGCCCAAATTGCTTAACTGGTTTACCGAGCTTGCAAAGCTACAGCCCATAACCCGGCAAATGTTTTGGACCTATGCTATTTACATAGCCTGCATCAATACCAGTTTCGGCCTGCTTGCTGTTTTTTGCTATCGCGATTTGACCGATGGCTCAACACTGGCCGTTGCGGTAAATGGCTTTATTGCCGTTTATTGGTTGTCAAGGCTGTGTGTTCAGTTTTTACATCTCGACAGGAAAGCATTCCCACAAGGCATATGGTACCGCGTTGGCGAAACGGCATTGGTAATGCTGTTTGTATTATTTAGTTTGGTATTTAGTTATGCTGCTTACTTCAATATTCAAAACGTATGAATACTGAGTTGATTAAACATATTGCCTGCCTGGTAGCGATCAACGTGATCCTGGTGGTTGCCGGCTACTATATCCTCAAAAGAAAATTGATAGTAATTGCCTGGTTGCTTATGGCTATAGCGGTAGTTACCATATGTTTTGTTTTTGCTCATGATAACCCGGTGCTTAAAATGCTGGCTATTATTGCTACATCTTTTACAGCAATGAAATTGATTTCGGGTCCATTAAGTTATGGGAGTAAAACTGTGCCACTAAACTTCAGGCAATGGGCTGCATTTGCCGTCGGTTGGGTGGGTATGAAACCTCAGCCATTTGAAACCCTGGGGGGCAAACCTATACCCGGCGCTCGCGCGTTTATTGTATTTGGCGTGAGTCGGATTGTGATAGGTGGCTTTCTTATTTTATTGGCGCATGGATTAGTTTCGTTGGAGATAGGATCTCAACTTATTCCGGTTATAACCGCCGGAATAAGCCTCGTAGCGTTAAGCCTTATTTTGCACTTCGGCTTGCTGAGCATAAGCGCAGGCACCTGGCGCTTGCAGGGTGCAAGCACCTACTTATTATTTAGGGAGCCTGCTAAAGCCACCAGCCTGGCCCAGTTTTGGGGTAAGCGCTGGAACCTGGCTTTTATAGAGATGATCAGCATCGCAATATATCGCCCTATAAACGCCAAATGGGGTGCCGGCCTGGCATTGACTGCGGCGTTCGCTTTTTCAGGATTACTGCATGAGCTTGCTCTAAGCGTGCCGGTGAACACTGGCTATGGTTTGCCAACGCTGTACTTTATCGCACAATGCATAGCCGTAACCGCCGAAAAGGCCTTACAAAACCGCGGACTATTACAAAGTAAATTAAGCGCCCGACTATGGTTATATTTTTGGTTGATCGCGCCGGCGCCGTTACTGTTTCATCCTGCATTCGTAGCAAAAATAGTATGGCCCTTGGTAGGGTTATAAAATAACCGCGCCAAAGGCCATATAATTAATGGCCAAGATGACTAACAGGCTTATTTAGGCCCGTAAGTTACAATAGGTATGATCATTTCTTCGAGCGAGATTCCGCCGTGCTGGAAGGTCTCGTTATAGAAATTGACAAAATGATTGTAGTTGTTAGGGTATACAAAATAGGTATCCTCCTTAGCAAACACAAAGCTCGAGCTTACATGCAGCTTGGGCAGCATAGCATCGTGCGGGTTGCGTATGTGGAATACATCTTTGGCATTAAAATTCAAATTACGGCCTTGTTTGTAGCGCAGGTTAGTATTGGTGTTACGGTCGCCTATGATCTTGCTTGGTTTTTTTACGCGGATGGTACCATGATCGGTAGTAATTACTACGCGCACTTGTTTGGTGGCCAAAAACTTCAATAACTCAAACAAAGGCGAATGCTCAAACCACGACAGGGTTAACGAGCGATAAGCCGCATCATCACTAGCCAACTCGCGGATCATTTGCATATCCGTACGGGCATGCGATAACATATCCACAAAGTTGTAAACCACCACGTTCAGGTCGTTCTTCATCAGGTTATTTACCGAATCGTTCAGCGCGCGCCCCTCGTCAATATTCAATATTTTGTGGTACGAGTGTTTGCAGTCTTTGCGTAATACACGGTTTATCTGGTCGGTCACAAAATCAGATTCGAAAAGGTTCTTTCCGCCCTCGTCCTCATCATTCTGCCACTTATCCGGGAAACGGCGCTCCATTTCCAAAGGCATCAGGCCTGAGAAAATAGCGTTACGCGCATATTGCGTAGCGGTAGGTAATATACTATAATAAGTGTCTTCTTCTTCCAGCTTAAAATATTGGGATATGATTGGGTTAATGATCTTAAATTGATCATAACGCAAATTATCAATCAATATAAAAAATACCGGCACATTATTTTCAAGCTTAGGGAACACTTTCTTTTTAAACAACTGTGGCGAACTGGTTGGTGCCGTATCGGGGTTTTTGATCCAATCCAGGTAGTTCTTTTCTACAAACTTGCAGAACTGGGTGTTGGCCTCGGCTTTTTGCATGGTCAAAATTTCGTGCATGCCCGAGTCTTCCAGTTGTTGCAGTTCAAGCTCCCAGTATATTAGTTTTTTGTAAACGTCAACCCATTCCTCGTGGCTCAGGTTATCGTTAAGCGTAATACCTAACGTACGGAAATCCTGCTGATAGGCCATGGTGGTTTTTTCGGTCACCAGGCGTTTGTTCTCGGTCAGCTTTTTAATGGTAAGCAGTATTTGCTTAGGGTGCACCGGTTTGATCAGGTAGTCGTCAATTTTGGAGCCGATGGCATCCTCCATTAAATACTCTTCCTCGTTTTTGGTGATCATTACAATGGGTACATCATTGTTAATGTTTTTGATCTGCGCCAGCGTTTCAATTCCGGTAAGGCCGGGCATGTTCTCATCCAAAAAAACCAGGTCGAAGTAACCATTTTTAAAGGCCTCAACCGCGTCATGGCCGTTAGTTACGGTATTAACTTTGTAGCCTTTTTCGTTTAAGAAAAGTATATGTGGTTTTAACAGGTCAATCTCGTCATCGGCCCATAAAATAGTGGTGTCCTGCATGGTAGTTTTGTATCAGGTAAAAATAAATATGTTGGGGCTTACAAAAGTGCGCAAATATTGGCACATAATTTAACAAGCCCTGGCACTATAAACCTAAAAGGGCGCATTTTGTTACACAGTTAACCAAGTAATTAACAAAAATTAACACATGGCAGACCGAACCTTTATCATTATTTAACACCTTTGCATACAAACACTACATTTTGAATAAAAGAAAAATCATAAACGACCCGGTTTACGGGTTCATCAGCATACCTACCGACCTGGTTTACGACCTGATCGAACATCCTTATTTTCAGCGCCTAAGATATATCAAGCAGCTGGGGATGACGCACCTGGTTTACCCAGGCGCGCTGCATACCCGCTTTCACCATGCCTTGGGTGCCATGCACTTGATGAAAATGACCATTGAGGTATTACGCACCAAAGGTCACTCCATCACCCAGGAAGAAGAGGAAGGCTTAACCATCGCCATTTTACTGCATGACATCGGACACGGCCCCTTCTCACACGCGTTGGAGCATACCATTGTGCAAGGGGTGTCGCACGAAACGATATCTACCCTGTTGATGGATCGCCTCAATAAGCAATTTAACGGGCAACTTTCGCTGGCCATCAGTATATTTAACGGCACTTACCACAAAGGCTTTTTGCATGAATTGGTATCAAGCCAGCTAGATATGGATAGGCTGGATTATCTAAATCGTGACAGTTTTTTCACCGGAGTATCTGAAGGGGTGATCAGTTCTGAGCGGATCATCAAAATGCTTAACGTGAAGGATGACCATGTTACGGTTGAAGAAAAAGGCATTTATTCGGTTGAGAAGTTTTTGATAGCCCGTCGTTTAATGTACTGGCAGGTATACCTGCACAAAACCGTAGTATCGGCCGAGCAGTTGCTGGTAAAAATATTAATGCGCGGCCGCGAATTGGTGTTGCGTGGCGAAAAATTGTTTGCCACCCCTGCGCTGAACCATTTTTTGTGCAATGGTATTAATACCGAAGAATTCTTAAAAACCGATGGCCACCTGGAAAAATTTACGCGTTTGGATGATACAGATATCCTGTCGGCAGTAAAAGTTTGGGCAGAGCATGATGATTTTGTACTGGCCAAGCTTTGTACAGATTTTGTGAACCGCAAGTTGTTTCATGTAGATATTACCAGCGTACCGGCCAGCGAGGAGTTTGTAAATGACCTCCGCAAACGCACCGCGACCAAGTACGGCATTACCGAAGAAGAGGCCGGCTATTTTGTATTTACCGATTCGATACGCAACAGCGCCTACCAGCCAGGCGATGGTAATATCCGCATTTTAATGAAGGATGGCACCACCAAAGATATTGCTGCCGCCAGCGATAACTCAAACCTGGAGGCCCTGGCCAAAACGGTGAAGAAATATATTACGTGTTATAGTAAAGAGTTGGGGGAGTAATTTTTGTAGGGTTTTACGTTGGACGTTATACGTTGTACGTAAGCGATTGAAACAAAAAAACGTACAACGTAATACGTATAACGTACAACTTATAAAATTAACATTAAATTTGCCCGATGCAATTCACCGCACAGCAGATAGCCGCAGCACTTAATGGTACCCTTGAAGGTAACGCAGATGTTACCGTCAGCACCCTTGCCAAAATAGAAGAAGGGCAGGTGGGTTCGCTATCGTTTTTATCAAACCCTAAGTACGAGCCGTTTTTATATACTACCGATGCTTCGGTGGTTATCGTAAATAATGACCTGGTACTGGCTGATAAAGTTAAGGCTACGCTGATACGGGTGGAAAATGCTTACAGCGCTTTCACTACGCTGTTAGAAATGTACAACACCGTTAAGCTAAATAAAACCGGTGTTGAGCAACCCAGCTTCGTGCACGAAACCGCGCAGGTTGGCGACAATGTTTACATAGGCGCGTTTGCTTACATAGGTCCTGGTGTTAAAGTTGGCGATAACAGTAAGATCTATCCCGGCGCTTACATTGGCGACAATGTTACCCTGGGCAACAACGTTACCCTGTTTGCCGGCGTTAAAGTTTACTTTGATTGCGTGCTGGGTAATAATGTGATCATCCACTCGGGTGCTATCATCGGCAGCGACGGTTTCGGCTTCGCGCCTACGGCCGACGGATCATACAAAAAGATACCGCAGATAGGTAATGTGATATTGGAAGACGATGTGGAAGTAGGCTCGAACACTACTATCGACCGTGCTACCATGGGATCGACCGTTATACGCAAAGGTGTTAAGCTGGATAATTTGATCCAGATAGCTCATAATGTGGAGATAGGCACCAACACCGTTATAGCCGCGCAAACCGGCATAGCGGGTAGTACCAAAGTAGGTAGCAATGCCGTATTTGGTGGCCAGGTGGGTTTATCAGGTCACTTGATCATAGCTAATGGCACACAATTAGGTGCGCAAACCGGTGTTAATAGTTCTATTAAGGAAGAAGGCAAGCAATGGGGTGGTTCGCCTTATTTGCCGTACCGTGATTATTTAAAAGCTCACGTAAACGTACGCCGCCTGCCCGATATGGAGCAACGAATTAAAGATTTAGAAAAAATTATAGCAGAAATGCGAAATAGTCAGTAGTCATTAGTCACTCGTCATTAGTATTTATGCTGATGACCACAATGACCAATGACATAATGACCAATGACTAACAAAATGAATATTAAACAAAGAACAATTAAGGCGCCCGTATCTGTTTCGGGTTCGGGTTTACACACTGGCGAAAAGGTTACTTTAACCTTTAATCCGGCACCCGAAAATCATGGGTATAAGTTTAGAAGGATTGATGTTGAAGGGCAGCCCATAATTGATGCCGATGTTGATAACGTTACTGATACCTCGCGCGGTACCACCATTTCGCAAAATGGCGCCAGCGTAAGTACTATTGAGCACGTGCTGGCGGCTTTGGTTGGTTTGGAGATCGATAATGTGCTGATAGATATGGACGGCCCCGAAACACCTATTATGGACGGTAGCTCTATCCAGTTCATTGATGCCCTGAGTGCCATAGGTTACCAGGAACAGGAAGCCGATCGTGAGTATTATCACATCCCGTACAATATTCATTACTCGGAGCCGGACCGTAAGGTAGACATGGTTGCCATGCCTTTGGATGATTACCGCTTTACCTGTATGGTTGATTACAACTCGCAGGTATTGGGTAGCCAGCATGCCAGTATATCTTCCATCACCGAGTTTGTTAAAGAGATCGCGTCATGCCGTACCTTTTGCTTTTTGCATGAGCTGGAAATGTTGTTAAAGCACGACCTGATAAAAGGAGGCGACTTAAACAACGCCATTGTAGTAGTTGATAAAGATGTTGACCAGGAAGAGTTAGCACACTTAGCCAAACTATTCAACCGTAAAGATATCAGCGTAGCGCCGCAGGGGATATTGAATAACATTGAGCTGCGCCACCAAAACGAGCCTGCACGTCATAAATTGTTAGATATGATTGGCGATCTGGCACTGGTTGGTGTCCCGCTGCGCGGACATATTATGGCGGCACGCCCCGGTCACGCGGCTAATGTCGCCTTCGCCAAAAAAATAAAAACGCTGATAAAAAAAGAGCGTAGCCGCAAGCAGCCAAAAGTGTACGATCCGAACATGAAGCCGCTGTTTGACGTAGAGCAGATCCAGAAATTTTTACCGCATCGTTACCCGATGCTGATGATTGACAAAATATTGGAGATGACCAAAAACCACGTTGTGGGACTTAAAAATGTTACCATGAACGAAAATGTGTTTACAGGGCATTTCCCGGGTTCGTCAATATTTCCGGGTGTATTGCAGATTGAGGCTATGGCACAAACCGGCGGTATACTGGTATTAAATACCGTTCCCGACCCGGAAAACTATATTACCCTGTTTTTAAAAATAGAGAACGCGCGCTTTAAAGATAAAGTAGTGCCCGGCGATACCATTATATTCCACTGCAGCCTGCTGGCACCAATACGCCGCGGCATTGCGCAAATGAAAGGCGTGGGCATGGTAGGCGACCGCGTAGTTGTTGAAGCCGAACTGATGGCTCAAATTGTTAAAACCAAATCTGAATAGAAGATGATCCAACCCTTAGCATATATACATCCGCAGGCAAAAATTGCCGACAATGTTGTAATTGAACCCTTTGTAACCATACACAAAGACGTTGAGATTGGCGAAGGCACCTGGATAGGTAGCAATTCGGTAATTATGGATGGTGCCCGTATTGGCAAAAACTGCCGTATTTTCCCCGGCGCTGTGGTATCGGCCCCGCCTCAGGATTTAAAATACAAAGGCGAACCAAGCACCGTTACCGTTGGCGATAACACCGTTATCCGCGAATGCGTAACCCTTAACCGCGGCACCGCTTTGGATAAAAATACCACCACCATAGGCAGTAATTGCTTACTGATGGCTTATGTACACGTGGCGCACGATTGTATTATTGGCGATAACGTAATTGTTGCCAACTCGGTACAGTTGGCCGGTCACATCAATGTGTATGATCATGCTTTTATAGGCGGTGGCTCGCTAGTTCACCAGTTTGTAGAGATAGGTGCTCATAGCATGATATCGGGCGGATCATTGGTGCGTAAGGATGTTCCTCCTTATACCAAGGCGGGTCGCGAGCCGGTATCGTATATCGGTATCAACTCAGTTGGTTTGCGCCGCCGTGGCTTTTCGTCAGAAAGCATTAACGAGATACAGGAAATTTACCGTATCATCTTCCTTAAAAAATACAACATCACCAAAGCTCTTGATATCATCGAGGCCGAATTTGTGCCCACCGTAGAGCGCGACGAGATCATCAATTTCGTACAAAACTCGCAACGAGGTATTATGAAAGGGTTTGGGAATAGTTAATAAAACCAAAGGAAAAAGAGCGTTGTCATACTGAGCCCCATCGAAGTATACGTGCGGGGGCCTTTACGCTCACCCTTCGACGGAGCTCAGGATGACACCCTGCGCACAATTATAGTAAGCAAATAAATGCAGATCATCCTCGAGAATATAGGACGCCGTTTTAATAGGGACTGGATTTTCAGGGGGATCGACTACACCTTCGCCTCCGGCGAAACCTACGCTATATTAGGTTCTAACGGCTCCGGGAAATCAACATTACTACAAGTATTAAACGGCAGCCTCGGCCCATCTGCAGGCACCATCAAATATTTTAATGGCGATAACGGAATAGAGGCCGATGCCATTTTCGAGCATCTGAGCCTGGCCGCACCATACCTGGAATTGATAGAAGAATTTAGCCTGGAAGAAATGATCGACTTCCATTTCAAATTCAAGAACTATAAGCCGGGCATCGCTAACGCCGGTATCATCGAACTTCTTAATCTTCCCGGCAGTAAAACCAAATTGATAAAATACTTTTCGTCGGGCATGAAACAGCGTCTTAAACTGGCGCTGGCTTTTTGCTCAGACACACCGATACTGATGTTGGACGAACCAACATCCAACCTGGACACCCAGGGCGTAGATTGGTATTTGAGTTTGGTGGAACGCTTCGCGGAAGGCAGATTAACCATCGTATGCTCAAACCAGGAGCATGAGTATAGCTTCTGTAAGCATCGCCTCAACATTGTGGACTACAAGTAGTAAGTCCTCATCGCGTTAGCATACCAGCTTATATATTATAATTTTGCAGCATGATATTATTGGTTTATAGCATTACAGCGGCTGTTGTGTGTATTACTATTACAGCATACCTGATCTGGGGGTTGAGCAAGATACGCAGACTTAATACCCAGCCATTAACTGCTATGCAGCCTCCGTTAGCTATTATCATTCCTGTGCGAAATGAAGAAGAGGATGTAGCGCAGGCCTTGCAAAGCGTGTGCAATATCAATTACGATAATTATCGCATTATTGTGGTAAATGACCGATCGACCGATCGCACGCCGGAGATATTGGCGAACATCGCCAAGCAATACCCAAAAGTTACAGTGATGACCATTACCGATCTGCCGCATGGCTGGTTAGGAAAGAACAACGCGCTATATCAAGGCTACCTGAACAGCACCGAAGAATGGATGCTTTTTACCGATGCCGACATCAAATATCAGCCCGACGCGATTAACCAGGCAATGGGCTACGCGCTTAAAAACAACCTGGATAATTTGGCCGTGATACCTAAAACGCGCTCACGGTCTGAATTGTTGAATAGCGTGCTCGCCACCTTTTACATGATGCTGATGGTTTACCTGCGTCCCTGGGATTCTATTAAACCAAAGCGCGAGGCTCACATTGGCATTGGCGCATTTTGCCTGGTGAAGCGCGCGGCTTACGAAAAAGCCGGTACGCATGAAAGTGTAAAGCTTCGCCCGGATGATGATGTGAAGCTAGGTTATAACATAAAAAAGGCCGGCTTACGCCAGGATGTATTAAGCGGTATGGGGTCCCTTAGCCTGGAGTGGTATAAAAACTTAGGGCAATTTGTGGATGGCCTGATGAAGAACACCTTCGCTACAGCTAACTACAACATATTTTTGGTGGTATTTTACATATTGGCCTGTTTAACTTGCCTTACACTGCCCATACCTGTAATGCTGATTTGGGGGGATAACACAATCAGGATATTGGCATTGGCAATGTTGTTTTCGCAAATGATCTACATGGTATACGCTTCATCAGGTAAATGGTGGCATGCACTGGTAGTTCCTTTTGCGGGGACGTTGATGGCCTACATTTTTGCAAGATCCACTTACATTACCCTTAAACAAGGCGGCATTTACTGGCGCGATAGTTTTTATTCGTTGGATACGCTGAAGGGCAAAAAATAACAAAGCCGGCTTAACAAAGCCGGCTTTTTCGTTATCGAAGTTTTACAGCCCAAAACCGTAGGCTACACGCAGGCCTACAATACCATCGCTGTAACCATTGCCGCTAAAGTTTTCATAGCGGGCTCCAATGTCCCATTTTTTGTTAGCATACCCTATGCCCGGCGAAGCCAGGAAGTGTACGGGTCCGCCACCATCGGCTACTTCAAACGCGGCACCAACCTCGCCCGAAAAATAGAAATTTGGTAGCGCGAATATCTTGGCACCCACCTTTACCGGGATAATGTCTGACTTGTATTTAGTGGTAAAGCCGGGGAAGCTACCGGTTGCCGGGTAAGTTACCGTTTTCGGAAAAAAATGGTACAAACCGCTGGTGAAGGTCAGAGCCACTTTATCGCTTAGCGTATACTGCAGCCTGGGCGTGAGGCCTATACCGGCGTTTAAGGTGTTTGAGGTGTTGCCTACCGGCAGTAACCCTTCTACGCCAATGCCAAAGCGAAGCGGGTTGCCCGGGCCTGATTGCGCTTTAACATTACTGCTGATAAATAAAACAGCAACAGCTAATACGGTACTCAAGAATTTAAAATTTAGAAATTTCATGGTGTTTAGATATGTGTGTAATTAGTGAATAATGTAGGTTGAACGCCTTTAAAGGCCGTTTTTGTATGCCGGTACATGTTAAGATATGTTAAACCCGGTTTGAAGAATTTGTTTGTAAAGCCGTTATACGCTTACAGGACGCGTACCGGGTTTCGCACCTGCGGAGCGAAAAGTCGCCCATCATCTAATTTCTACCGAGCTTTTGCTCCTACGGAGCAATGCTTGCCAGGGATTTACATTGTTAACGTATTCAATTTTAAACAGGCTCCGTAGGTGCCCCGTGTTTATAGTAATAAGTAATAAAAAACCAGGCTCCGTAGGTGCCTAGTCAAGGTGCGCCGCTTCTAAGTGGCGCCATGTAAATTATTCGCCACACACACAAACATTCAATTCAAATTATTACTTTCGACTTCCATTAACTGAAAAAATGAAAAAAGTATTATTATCATTCTCATTACTAGGGATGTTAAGCGGCGCCTATGCGCAGCAAAACCCTACTGCAATGAAATACGCTAAGGTTATTAGCGCCGATCTTGCAAAAAAACACCTGAGCATCATAGCCAGCGATGAATTTGAAGGCCGCGAAACCGGTAAACCCGGCGCCGAAAAAGCTGCCAACTACATAGCTGCCGAGTTTAAAGCCTTAGGTTTGCAGCCTGTAAACGGTTCATACTTTATGAACGTTCCTTTGGTTGAAAGTTCATTTAACGTTAGCAAATTTGATGTAGGCGGCACCTCCTTTGCCGTAGGTAAAGATTTTAGTGGCACGGGCCCTACAGGTAGTAAAGTAATAACCACCAGCGATATTGTATTTATTGGCTATGGCATTGGCACCGATACGTATAATGATTTGAAAGATGTTGACATTGCCGGTAAAGTGGTATTATACATTAGCTTTGGCGAGCCGGTTGTTAACGGTAAATCTGTTATCAGTGGTACCGATAAAATGTCAAAATGGGGTACCGACAGGTCAACCCGTGTCAGTTTCCTGCAAAGCAAAAAACCTGCTTTAATTTTAGCGGTTAACCCGGCTAATGCTGCAATACGCAGAAGTAATGGTGTACGCATGACCATAAAACCTGAAGGCGCTGCATCAACCAATGCCCCTGTCTTTACCATCACTCCTGCCCTGGCAAACGAATTGTTAAAACCTACCGGTAAAACTATAAGCGATCTAAAATCGGCTATTGATGCAAACGGAGCACCACAAACACAAACTGTTAAAACTGCCATCAGCACTACTTTTGAAGGTGTTGAAAAACCGGTTAAAGCTGTTAACGTACATGGCTTATTGCCAGGCAGCGACCCGAAACTGAAAGATGAAACCCTGGTAATATCAGGCCATTACGACCATATTGGCATGGCTCCTGAAGGTACCGTAGGCGATCGTATTTTTAACGGGGCCGATGATGACGGCTCAGGAACTACCGGTGTATTAACCATTGCCCGTGCTTTCTCCGAAGCTAAAAAAGCAGGTAAAGGCCCGCGTCGCAGCATTTTGTTCTTAACAGTAGTTGGCGAAGAAAAAGGTTTGTTAGGTTCTGATTATTACTCGCAACATCCGGCTATCCCGGTAGCCAATACCATTGCCGATTTGAATATCGATATGATCGGTCGCGTTGGCCAGGAATATGTTGGCAAAGCCGATTCGGCTAATACCGTATATGTTATCGGTTCTAAAATGTTAAGCACCGATCTGTATAATGTTAGCGAGAAAGCAAACACCACTTACACCAACTTAAAGCTGGATTACAAATATGATGACCCTAATGATCCGAACCAGTTTTACTACCGTTCAGACCATTATAACTTTGCAAAATTGGGTATCCCAATTGCGTTTTACTTTAACGGTGTGCACAAAGATTATCATGGCTTAGGCGATGAGGTTTCTAAAATAAACTTCCCTTTGTTAGCTAAACGCGCCCAGTTGGTATTTTACACGGCGTGGGATTTGACCAACGCTGATAAACGCCCGGTTGTTGACGGAAAGAATACGCGTTAACGCACGCAGAGACACAAAATATTGTGTCTCTGGAAGAATGAATTCACAGGAGACGCAAAATGTAACGTCTCTACAAAAAAGAGGCGTTAATCATACGTCTCTTTTTTGTTAATGTAAATTCCTAATTTAGCCCTATGACTACCATTGCCGATGATTTTTTAATAGATGCAGAGAATAAGGCTTTTGATATAGATCATCGCCGTATTATCAATTACAACATTGGTAAGTATGATGCTGCTGTTAACCGTGGTTTGTCGCGCATTATCAACCTGGATAATGCCAAAAAGCGTGGCCATGTGCTAAAATGGAAGATGATGGAAAACCTGGACAAGATATTGCCCGAGTTTGAAGCAAATTTCCAGAAACGTGGCGGCAAAGTAATATGGGCTAATGACGCCGCCGAAGCCAATCGCGAAGTACTAAACATCATCCAAAAGGCCGGCGCCAAAACGGTAGTTAAATCAAAATCGATGGTTACCGAGGAGATCGAACTGAACGAGTTCCTGGAACACCACCACATCGAATCATTAGAAACCGATCTTGGCGAATACATTGTGCAGTTACTGGGCCAAAAGCCTTACCATATTGTAACACCGGCCATGCATCTTTCCAAAGAAGACATCGCCAAACTATTTAACGAAAAATTTGGTACACCTATAGATTTTACGCCCGAACAGCTTACACAAAAAGCCCGTGAGCTGCTTCGCGAAAAATATGTACAGGCTGATGTAGGCATGACCGGCGGCAATTTTTTAATAGCCGATACAGGCAGCGTAGCCTTAAGCGAAAACGAAGGGAATGCCCGCCTCAGCACTTCCTTCCCTAAAATACATATTGCTATTGTGGGTATAGAAAAGATCATCCCATCTATAACTGATCTTGACCTTTTTTGGCCCATATTGGCAACGCACGGTACAGGGCAAAACCTTACCGTTTACAACACCATTTTAAGCGGCCCGCGCCAGGCTAATGAAACGGACGGCCCCGAAGAAATGTATGTTATCTTGCTGGATAATGGTCGTACTAATTTGCTGGCGCAGAAGGATCAGCGCCAGGGCTTATATTGCATCCGTTGCGGCGCTTGCCTAAATGCCTGCCCGGTTTATAAAAACGTAGGCGGCCATACCTATAACGCACCTTACAGCGGCCCTATAGGCTCGGTTATTACCCCGCATTTGGACGGGATGAAGGAATTTAAGCACCTCAGCTACGCCTCAAGCCTGTGTGGCAAATGCACCGAGGTTTGCCCTGTGAAGATAGATATCCATAAAATGCTGCTATTGAACCGCCGAGATGCTGTGCAGCAAGGTTTGGTACCTACCAAAGAAAAGTGGGGCTGGGCCCTATGGAAAAAAGGCATGCTAAGCCGCAAAACCACCGACTTCTTTAGCGGCAAAACCAAGAATTTCTTTATACGCAAATTCTTCAAGAAAACCTGGGGGCACTTTAAAGAGATGCCGGAAGTAGCGCCAAAATCATTTGCGCAGCAGTGGCTTGAAAAAGACAAACCTGAAAAGTAAAATGCGTAAGGCGTTTATCACACTTATAATGCTTTGTCCTTTTATATTGCTTGCACAGTCAGGCATAAAGGGTAAAATTATTGGTGCCGAAAGTAAAGCGCCTATAGTTTCAGCCAGCATATTTTTAAATAATACCAGTATAGGTAGTATCTCTGCTGACGACGGCACGTTTTCGCTTCGAGGAGTACGCAACGGGCAGTATGACCTGGTTGTCTCGTCGGTTGGTTATGAAACTTACCACCAGGATGTACGGGTAAATAACGAAGACATCAGCCTGCCCGATATTGTACTTAAACACAAAGTAAACGTACTGAAAGAGGTAAAGATAAACCTCGACCCTAATCGCGCCGAGCATCTTCGGTGGTTTATCAAAGAGTTTTTGGGCAGCAATCCCAACGCCCGCGAGTGCAAAATTTTAAACCCGGATGTGATAGACCTTCGCTACTCCAAACGTACAGGCATACTCAAAGGCAGCAGTGATGAATTTATTTTGATTGAGAACAAAGCCCTTGGCTATAACATTAAATACCTGCTGCAACTGTTTACTTTAAGCCGGGACAAGCGCGATATGTTTTATTCCGGCTCGGCCATATTTGAGGCCATGCGGGGTACTCCCGAACAGGAAAAAGCCTGGGAAGCCAAGCGCCTGGTAGCATTTAACGGCTCAACCATGCATTTTTTACGTTCAAGCCTGCATAACCAGCTTACTGACGAGTTGTTTAATGTGGCCGATATGAATAATAAAAAAATTACTGAAGAGCAAATACTTAAGCGCACTGATGTTGAAGGCATTTATGCTTTTACCTACCCCAAACCTTTGCGGGTTTTATATGGCAAAAAGCACAATCGCGAGTCGACTATAACATTCAATGAAAATGACAAGTACGCCTTTTTTGACCTCAATGGCGTGATACTTAACCCGCAAAGTAATACCCTGCAAGGCGATTGGGGTTACATGCGCATGGCCGAACTACTCCCGGTTGACTACAGGCGCCCTAATGACGTTTACTGAGCTATCCGTCAACTACTTAACCTCCAACCCTATTAGGAGTTAAAAAATCATTAAATTAGCAACATGATTTTTGACCGGCGAAAACTCGACAACAACACGCTTATCGCCATCTATAAGAAGCTGTTATATCCGCGCGTTATCGAAGAAAAAATGCTTGTACTGCTGCGGCAGGGGCGTATAGGCAAGTGGTTTTCGGGTATTGGGCAGGAGGCAATTGCCGTTGGGGCAACTATGGCCATGCTGCCCGATGAATATATTTTACCCATGCACCGTAACCTCGGCGTGTTCACTACACGTAATGTGCCTTTCACCAAGCTATTAGGCCAATGGCAAGGTAAGGCATCGGGTTTTACGCGGGGGCGCGATAGGTCCTTCCATTTCGGTTCGCAGGAACATAAGATCATGGGGATGATATCCCACCTGGGGCCGCAGCCTACCGTGGCCAACGGCATCGCGCTAGCTAATAAACTAAATAAAACCAAACACGTTACCCTGGTTTTTGTGGGCGAAGGCACCACCAGCGAAGGCGATTTTCACGAAGCCCTAAACATTGCCTCGGTTTGGAACCTGCCGGTTATATTTTTGATCGAGAATAACGGCTACGCCCTCTCCACTCCTACCAACGAACAATTTGCCTGCAAGCGCCTGATAGACCGCGCCAAAGGTTACAATATAGAAGGCCGCCAGATTGACGGCAACAACATACTTGATCTATATTACACCCTGAGCGAAATTGCCGCCAACATACGCGACAAACCGCGCCCGGTAATGATCGAGTGCATGACCTTCAGAATGCGAGGCCATGAGGAGGCATCAGGCACCAAATATGTGCCGGCCGAACTTTTTGCCGAATGGCAGGACAAAGACCCCGTGCACTGTTTTGAACAATTTTTAATTGCCGAAGAGGTGCTGCGCCCCGAGTGGATACCTTACCTGCGCAACGAAATGCTGGCCGAACTGGAACCGCAAATAGAACAGGTAATGAACGAGCCCGACATCAAACCCAACATATTTGCCGAACTGCGCGACGTTTATGCCGAAACCCAACTACCCGCATCAACCAATACAGGGCAGGGCGTGGTACGCTATATTGACGCTATACGCGATGGCCTGCAACAAGCCATGCGCAAATATGATAACCTGGTTTTAATGGGCCAGGACATTGCCGGCTATGGCGGCGTTTTTAAAGTTACCGAAGGCCTGGCCGAAGAGTTTGGCAAAGACCGCGTACGCAACACCCCACTCTGCGAATCGGGGGTGGTGGGGGCGGCTATGGGGCTGGCTCTGAATGGCTATAAGGCCATGGTTGAGATGCAGTTTGCCGACTTCGTTTCGAGCGGCTTTACGCAGATTGTGAACAACCTGGCCAAAACCCACTACCGCTGGGGGCAGAATATTGACGTCATCATCCGCATGCCTACGGGGGCGGGTACGGCGGGCGGGCCTTTTCACTCGCAGAGTAATGAGGCCTGGTTTACCAAAACACCGGGGCTAAAGGTGGTTTACCCGGCTTTCCCGGCGGATGCCAAGGGATTGCTGATGGCCGCCATTGCCGACCCAAATCCCGTGATGTTTTTTGAACATAAATACCTTTACCGTAACCTTACCGGCGAGGTACCCGAAGGCGAATACTATACCGAAATTGGCAAAGCCCGCATTGTGAAGGAAGGCACCGATGCCACCATCATCGCCTACGGCTACGCGGTACATTGGGCGCTTGAATACCTGGACAATAACTCGGACCAATCTATCGAGATCATTGACCTGCGCAGCCTGCAGCCATGGGACCGCACTACCGTCATCAAAAGCGTAAAGAAAACCGGCCGTGCCCTGGTACTGCATGAGGATACCCTTACGGGCGGCTTCGGTGCCGAGGTGGCCGCCAGCATTGCCGAGCACTGCTTCCTGGAACTGGACGCGCCGGTAATGCGCTGCGCCAGTTTAGACACGCCGGTGCCAATGGACAAAGGCCTGGAAAACCAGTTCCTGGCCAAATCGCGCCTGGCGAAGGCGATGAAACAATTGCTGAGTTACTAAACACCTGCGGAGGCGCAGGTGTAGCGCCGTATGCGTAGCACGCTACACTGCTACACCTGGTGTAGCGCGCTACACAGCTGATTTTCAAACCCTTGATTTTTTTGGTGGCACTGTTTTGTCAGTGCCCTGCTACACCACCTTCCCGGTATTTTTCGGCTGATGAGGGCGACCTGATATCAAACATATTTTCGATATTCATCATTCATTATTCGATGTTAAATACTGTAAATCTGTATATTTAGGTTTCTGAAAAAGAACCAATTTATAAACAGTGCCTAAATTAAAGCTGATATTACTGTGCCTGTTGTTTTGGGTGGCTTGTGCTGCCGCAAACGCGCAGATCATTCCAATGGGTAGTATGAGTGCCCTTAATACGGTTTATGGCACTGCGTCGGCATCAACAAGTTTTACGGTAGGGGGCAATAACCTGTACGAAGCTATAAAGGTTACCGCCCAGCCCGGCTTCCAGGTAAGTGCGGATAACGTCACGTTTACGGGTAGTTTTACCATAGGTAGCGGGGGCAATGTGCCGCAAACACCTGTTTATGTTCGCCTTAGTGCTACCGCTAACGCGGGCGCTTATAACAGCAAAACCGTTGATCTGACCTGCACTAACACAACAACTGTTAACCAGCCCATCCCTAACAGCCAGGTTGCCAAACTGGATGTACCGCTTGCAGGCGATTTCCTGAAAATTTATGGCGAGCAGCTAACTAATCACACGCTGTATTTTAACAGTCCCTTTGTGCCTTTTGATAACAACTTATTACGAAATGGCCACAAGTTTTATTCTATGGACCTGGAGTTTGGCGCCGGGGCCGCCGGTAACGCGCCGGTAAACGGCACTTACCCTAAAGCTGTTAAAGTTACCTTTGGCTCGTTTAAAGGCATGAACGGTTTTTCGTCAAACAATTACAACATCATTTACACAGGCTATGATCTGTATATTGATAAAGCGCCCCTTAAACTCAAAGCTAATAATGCAATTAAACCATATGGTACTGCCCTTACTACACAAACGGGCTCGACCAACTTTACCCAGGAAGGTTTGCAAAACGGCGAAACCATCGAAACGGTAACCATAACCTACGGTTTTGGCTCAGGCGCTACAGATGCCATGAGTACCTACGCCGGCTCGGTGCAACCAGGTTCGCCTACCGGCGGAACTTTCAATCCCGATAACTACACTATAACGCCCGTTAATGGCGATCTCTACGTTGTAGCACCTAATACACCCGTGCTTATTAAAAACACGTCGCCTGCGGCTACTGTAGCAAAAACAACTTTTGGCACGGCCACGCCATCAACCAGTTTCCTTTTTTCAGGCTCATACCTTACTGATCCTGTATCCATAACTGCTCCTGCGGGTTATGAGTTGAGTACCGATAACATAACGTTTAGCAAAACACTAACTATCAACGGAAGCACCATCAATAACATGCGGATATACGCGATGGTACCGAGAAATACTGATGCACAGCTGGCTGCTTACAACGGCGATGCATTATTAAAAAGTGGAAACGCACCTACAGCCACCATTAACGTAACTATGCCCCCTGTTACGGTAAATCCGGCCCAGATAAAATTAAGGGCCTTGCCCAGATCCAAAGAATACGGCGACCTGATCAAAGATTATCGTACTACCACAGATTATGTTTACGAGGGTGGCTTACAAAACAGAGACCGTATTACAGAAGTTGCCGTAGTTTATGCAGACGGGGCCGTTGCCAACGCGGATGTTACACCCGCGCCATACTATAACCAGGTTGATGTAATTATTACCAAAGGCGAAGACGGGTATAAAGCAAGCAATTACGCACCGCAAACCACCCGGGCTAATATTACCATTACCAAAGCGCCTTTTACCATCACCATGAGAAACGATGAAAAAACTTATGGCGAAACACGTACCGGCACCACCGGCTGGACAGCCTTTGATCACACCTTAAAAAATGGCGAATTACCCGGCTCTGTTACCATTAACTACCTGGCCGGCGGCAACGCTGATGCGCCCGCGCAGGACTATACAAACGCCATTGATGCTACCGCACTTACAGGCGGCACGTATAAGCCAGGCAATTACACACCTATACCACCCACTATTGTAAAAGGCCGGCTGCGTGTTAAAAAAGCCAAACTAACCATTACAATTGACGACAAAAGCAGGGAACTTAAAACTACCGATCCGGTTTTTACCTATTCTCCCAGTGGTTTTGTTAACGGCGAAAATGAAAGCGTGCTTACCGGAACGCCCGTGCTAAGCACTACGGCTACCTTAAATTCGCCGCCAGGCAAATACCCTATAACTATGACCGGCCTGAGCGCGCAAAACTATGATATTGTGTATGAAGAAGGCACGCTAACCGTTAAAGGCGCGCCCGAAAGCCTGGTAGCCGGTATACCAACCGCCTTTACCCCCAATGGCGACGGTATAAATGATGTATGGAATCTAAGCGGGCTTGCAGATTACTTCCCTAAATTTAGCGTAAAGATTTTTAACCGTAATGGGCAGGAGCTTTTCCGGTCGACAGGCAGCAGCACTTCCTGGGATGCCACCTTTAAGGGCACCAATCTGCCCAGCGGCTCCTATTATTATGTTATCGACCTGAAAGATGGCAGCAAACCCAGCACCGGCAGTATAAGCGTTATACGTTAAGCCTTTTAGTGCGCAACTTCTTTAGCAAACAGCTTTTCGCCCGCTTTTATGGCCACATGCAAATCGTTTTCATCCGGCGGTTTTGGGCATGAGTAGCCTGCACTGAAAGCGCAATAAGGGTTATAGGCTTTGTTGAGGTCGATGATCACTTTACCGTCTTTAAAATCGGTCGTTGTCAAATCAATGTATCTGCCGCCACCGTAAGTTTCGCTACCGTTGGTATCATCGTTAAAAGGCAAAAACAGGTAGTTGGCATATTGCGCCGTGGCAGCCAGGGCCACGTTTCTGTACACGGTAAGTTTCTGCGGTTTTCCCATCAGCGTAAAGCTTAATACCGCGTAGCGGATGTATTGGTGCGCCCCGCCGTTAAACGTGGGCATGCTAAATGGTTGCGCGTTTTGTACCAGCTCTGCCGTAGCTTCAACGCGATAGGTACTATCGGCATCAAAAAAACGCAGGTATTTTAAATCACCTTTTTTAAGGGGGGAGTGTTCTTCTGTCAAAAAATCATCGGCATACTTTTGCCTGTGCGCCGCTATGCTTGCGTTGTATTGCTGCGCGCTGCAACTGAGGCTGATGCCAAGCAGTAAAACCAGTAGATATTTCATCTTGCTTTATTTAACCTGTACACAACGGAAACCCAAATGCTCCATACCGCTATCTTCCGTACTCTTCATGCGGCGGGCCACACGGTAGCCTGAGCAATAGCTGTCATTACATAAAAACGAACCGCCACGTATCACGCGTTTTTTGGCATATGGCTCATCAGGGTCATAGCTTTCGCTTGAGCCTTGCGGATTGCTGATACCCTCGGGTTTGTTAATGGTTTGATAATAGGTATTGTTATAATAATCAGAACACCACTCCCAAACGTTACCGGCCATATCATACAAACCAAAACCATTAGGCTGGAACGAACGTACCGGCGAGGAGTAGAAAAACTTATCGCGTAAGGTGTTGGTTACCGGGAACTCGCCTTGCCAGCTATTGGCTTTTGGCTGGCCCTGGTCAATAGGCTCGTTGCCCCATGGGTAAATGTTGTTTTTCAGGTCGCCACGTGCTGCCCACTCCCATTCGGCTTCGGTAGGGAGGCGTTTTTTGGCCCATTTGCAGTACTCCTGCGCATCAAACCATGATATGTGTACTACAGGGTAATTTTCCTTTCCTTTAATGTCTGATCCGGGGCCATGCGGCTGTCTCCAATTGGCACCTTTGCTCCAGCTCCACCAGCTGGCATAGTTATTCAGGTCGACCTGTTGTTTGGGCTGATAAAATATCAGCGAAGCGGCCACCAGTAAACTATCATCGGGTTTTGGTGTACCCGGAGGCACTTGCTTTTTAATTTCTTCCCAGTCGGGTTTGCGCTCGGCAATGGTAACGTAGCCTGTGGCTTTTACAAAAGCTTCAAACTGGGCATTTGTAACTTCGGTAGCGTCCATCCAAAAGCCATCAACACTTACTTTATGTTTAGGCAATTCATCTTCGGCAGCCTGGTCGTTATCGCCGCCCATATCAAAAGTGCCGGCTTTTATCCAAACCATGCCGGGGTGGTCTTTATCTGTAGTGCCTACGGTTGCTGTAGCACCACTAGAATCGGCAGCGTCTGCATCGGCAGAAGTTTTTGGCTTACAACCAACAGCTGCAATAAGCAGCAAACCGGCAAGCCATATATGTTTTATAGTTATCATTTGTAAACTCTTCAAAGTGCTATTATACGAGTTAATTGGCATAGTAGCGTAATCTAATCGTTGGCGCCGCCTTTAGGTTGATGTTTAAGGGCTTCCATTTCGGTTTCAATACCCTTGTCGTTCTGTTGTTTCATAAAGGCGGCCAGTTTGGCTTTCAGGTCGGCTTTAACCGAAGCCAGTTTTGGATCAGCAGCCAGGTTTTTCAGGTCGTACGGATCGGCATTTACATCATACAGCTCTTCCTCGGGGCGGGTAGTATAAAACGACGCGCGATCGGGATTAGCGGTCATCCACTCCTTAAACAGCGGCGAATTGGTCACCACGTTTTTAAACTTCTCTTTATAATTTAAATTGGTAATGTACAGGTATTTGCTGCTGCGTACTGAGCGACTGGCATAAGCATCGCTACCCTGGATAATGCCACGGGTGGTGTGCTCGGCATATACATAATCGCGCATATGGGTGGTTTCGCCGGTCAGCACTTTTTTAAAGCTAATACCGTCAAAGTTAAACTTGCCGTTACCATCTTTCGAGCCGGTGTTTATCTTGGTGGGATCGCCGCCGGCAATATCTATCATGGTTGGCGCTATATCAACATATTGCAGCATGGCAGGGTTGCGGGTGCCCGGTTTAACTTTACCCGGCCAGCGCACGATGAAACCCGCGTGCAGGCCCTGATCATACAGCGTCCATTTTGAGAAAGGCATCTGGTTACCCTGCTCGGTAGCAAACATAATTACGGTATTATCCTTCTGTCCGCTGCGCTCCACAATATCCAACACTACACCCACCAGGCTATCCAGGTAAGTTATTTCGGCAAAGTATTTGGCCATCTGGTTGCGGGTGGTTTTGGTATCGATCATGTTTGGTGCCAGCTTTATCTTGGCAGGATCGTACGCTTTTTGGTTACCACGAGTATATGGCGAGTGCGACTGGTTACTCATCACCATCAGTAAAAACGGATCATTACCGGTACGTTTCACAAAATCTTCGGCTTTGCCCAATTCAATATCAATGCCGCTGCCGTCGTCATGATCGCGGCCGCCTAAAAACTCGAAAGGATAAGATGCTTCGGGGGCGTAGTGCCTTTTACCGATCAACGCGGTTTTATAACCCAAAGCCTGCATATAGGTAGGCAGCGTTTTAACACCATCATATATCATGGTATGGTTTGGATAGGCCCCGCTGCGCACAGGCCCCAGGCCTGTTAATATAGACTGACGCGTAGGCGAACATACCGGCACCATGTTGTACATATTATCCAAACAAAGCCCTTCGGACGCCAGGCGTGCCATATTAGGCGTACGTACCTGGGTGCTGCCATAAGGCTGGGTATCGTGAAAGTTCAAATCATCGCCCATAATGTAAACTATATTGGGGCGGCGCTCGGGTTTTTGTTGGCTTCCTTTAGGGCCCGGCTCTTTACCGGCAAACAATAAGCCCGCAATAACACAAAGGGTAATAATGGTGGCAATTTTTCTCATGGGTGCTTTTTTTTCTGATACGACGCAAAAAGGAACCTGGGCTGTGGTTTTAATATAAGAATATGTACGTAAATATATAAAATTACCGGGGCCCGGTACCAGGTTTATACTTTTGCTAAAAATAGAAAAAGCAGCTTTTGCCAACAGATCAATTTTTAGCCGTTTTATCTCATTAAATTATCAAAAGCGCGTTTAAATTTATACGCTATATTTGCGCTACAACATAACCCAATTTATCTCCATAACACTCATGAAAAAATTACTTGTAGTTTTAATGCTGATAAGCGCATCGGCAACGGTAACTATTAACAAAAGCTTTGCACAGGCCGCACCTGCCGCTACTTTATTAAGCGGTATTGATGATGATTCGAACTTTTACAAATTTGCCAGCCTGGTACGCTCGGCAGGTTTAGATGCCGAGTTGGCTGCCGCGGGTACTTACACCGCGTTTGCACCGCACAATACTTTCTTCCGTAACATGTCGCCCGAAAAAACCGACAGCCTGATGCATGTGGATGGCCTGCTGAAAACAGTTTTAAAAGCGCACATTGTTAAAGGCAAACTAACCAAGGCCGATATCCTTAAAAAACTAACCGCCGGCAAAGGCAAAGCTACGCTGACCAACCTTTTAGGTCAGCCTTTAAAATTAAGCATCGGCAAAGGCAACGTGTTAACCCTAACCGACAGCAAAGGCAACAAAGCCGAGTTTGCCACTTTTGATATAAAAGACCCTAAAGCCGTTATTCATGGTATTGATAACGTGCTGTACATTGGTAAATAATATTTTTAGCTGATAACAGAAAGCCTTCGATTGATACCGAAGGCTTTTTTGTTTGATAGCAGCCTGATGCTCTGCATTATTGTACATCATCAGCATAAAAAAATACTATGATAAGGCTTGCCTATTGCGCAAATTTGTTTTTCTTTGTTATCGATTGCATAACCAATTATACACCACACTATGAAACCTTTTTACCGCCGTGGCGCCTTCGCTTTAGCCTTGGGTGCTGCTGTTTTTACCAACACAGCGCAAGCACAAAACATTACTATACCTGTCGAGACGGCCAACAACGCGCTGGTACTGCAGGTAAACAGCAAAAAGGACCTGAACACCGTTTATTTAGGTAAAAAACTAAGTAATGCCGCTAGCTACGAGCAAATACCCGGCATGTATCGCCAGGACCAGGATTATAGTGGTGTGGCGGGTTCGGCTTACACGGCGGCCGGTTCGCGCAATTTTTTTGAACCTGCTATAGCGGTTACACATGCTGATGGCAATAACTCATTAGACCTGCGTTATGTGAGCCATACTACTACCAAAATTGATGCTGATGTTGCTTTAACATCCATTGTATTGAAAGACCCGGTTTATGACCTGGAAGTTACCCTTAACTATAAAAGCTATTACAGACAGGATGTGGTTGAGCAGTGGAGCGTGATCAAACACCGCGAAAAGGGCAATGTTATCCTGAACAAATTTGCTTCGGCCAACTTATATTTAAAGGGCGATAAATTTTGGCTTACCCAATACCACGGCGACTGGGCCAAAGAGATGCGCCCCGAAGAAACGCCGATAACCCACGGCATAAAAACTATTGATACCAAGCTGGGCACGCGGGCTAATTTGTTTCAGCCATCGGTGTTTATGGTATCTATGGATAAACCCGCTACCGAGGACGAGGGAACTGTGCTATATGGTTCGGTAGAGTGGAGCAGCAATTTTAAAGTTGACCTTGAATTGGATAACCTGGATAACCTGCGCATTATTGCAGGCATCAATAACTTTGCATCGCCATATACTTTAAAGCCCAACGAGGAGTTTACTACGCCGGCGTTTTTATACACCTTATCAAACAAAGGCAAGGGCGATGCGAGCCGTAAACTGCAGCAATGGGCCCGCAATTACCGCCTGTTGGATGGCAAGGGCAACCGCCTTACCCTGTTAAACAACTGGGAAGCTACCTACTTTGATTTTGACGAGCAAAAACTTGCCGGCCTTATTAAAGACACCAAGAAACTAGGTGTTGATCTGTTTTTGCTGGACGATGGCTGGTTTGCCAACAAATACCCCCGCAACGGCGATAAAGCCGGCCTGGGCGACTGGCAGGAAAACGTTAAAAAGCTACCTAACGGCATAGCCGCGCTGGTAAAAGAAGCAGACCAAAACGGTGTGAAATTCGGTATATGGATAGAGCCTGAAATGGTGAACCCTAAAAGCGAACTATACGAAAAACACCCCGACTGGGTGGTGAAACAGCCTAAGCGCGAGGAGATGTATTTCCGCAACCAACTGGTGTTGGACCTGAGCAACCCGGCCGTACAAAACTTTGTGTTTAAAATAGTGGATGACCTGTTTACCAAAAACCCGGCCTTGGCTTATATTAAATGGGATTGTAACGCGGTGATCTATAACGCGCATTCGGCTACGCTTAAAAACCAGAACCATTTTTATATAGAATACATGTGCGGCTTGTATAATGTGCTGGAGAAAATTCGCGCTAAATACCCTACCGTGCCTATGATGCTGTGCTCGGGTGGCGGCGGTCGTGTGGATTACGCCGCGTTGAAATACTTTACCGAGTTTTGGCCAAGTGACAACACCGATCCGCTAGAGCGTGTGTTTATTCAATGGGAATACTCGCATTTTTACCCGGCCATTAGTAGTAGTAACCACGTTACTGACTGGGGAAAACAGCCCATAAAATACCGCACCGATGTGGCTATGATGGGCAAACTGGGCTTTGATATTGTGGTAAGCAAACTGGAGCCTAAAGACCTGCAATATTGCCAGGACGCTATTAAAGCCTACAACGGTTTTAAAGACATTGTTTGGCACGGCGACCAATACCGACTGGCCGATCCCTACAAAAACCCGGTAGCGGCTGTCATGTACGTTAACGAGGCAAAAACCAATGCCGTTATGTTTAGCTACCTGGTAAATAATCGTTACGATGAGAGCAGCAAACTGCCCATTAAACTAAAAGGCCTCGATCCTAACAAAAATTACCGCATTACCGAAACAGCTTTGTATCCTGACAAGAAATCATCACTTGATCAAACTAAAACCTACAGCGGCGACTTGTTGATGACCGTGGGTTTTAACCCGGCGGTAACTTCGGGCAGGAGCAGTGTGGTTTTAAAAATTGATGCCGTAAATTAGTGGTATGTTAAAACGGAGTAGTTTTTTAGTCGGGCTTATAATATGGCTGCTTTGTTTAAACCGACAGGCGTTCGCACAAACCGAAACCTACCTCCAAAAAACCTACGAAGCGGCCGGTGGTGAACGCCTGTTAGGCAATCTAAACGCCTATCGCTACAGCGAAAGAAAAAGCATTATTGACGCGGTAAACCAACTGCCCGAAACCGTAAAGACCGAGCTGGCGGCCACTGCCGACAGGGTAATGGCGCAGCCTTGGCGCGTAATGCGTTTAAGCGATTATAGTGAGTACAGGGAAAACGGGAACCGCGTAAATTTTGAAGGCATTTATTTAGGCCGGCGCTCGAAATTATCAGCGCTATGCACCGGCGAACTGGCCAGCCGCAAGGGCAAATATTTAAACGAAATTGCCAATGGTGTATGGCTACTGCTGGAGGAGACAACCTGGGTATTACCCGCTCACCTTTATAACAAAAACAACACGGCAGGGCCTGATCCGGCGGCACCTATCATTGACCTTTTTGCAGCGGAAACAGCCGCGCAGCTAACCTGGATCAAATTGTTGTTTAGTGATGATCTGAATAAGATCTCGCCGCTATTGGTAAAACGCATTGATACCGAATTAAACACCCGCATTATTAAACCCTACATGACCACCAACAATTACTGGTGGCAGGGTTTTAACAAGCAGCGCCAAAACAACTGGAACATCTGGATAAATTCCAACCTGCTAAAGGTATCGGCTTTGGCTGATGAGGACCCGGCGAGCCGCATGGCTATGATCAGCAAAATTATCCGGAGTGCTGATAGTTTTCTGGCGGCCTACGAGCCTGATGGCGGCTGCGATGAAGGCCCGGCCTACTGGAGCGCCGCGGGTGGTTGCCTGGGCGAATTTTTATATATGCTAAACAACATCTCGGCAGGTAAACTAAACTGGAAGGACAGTCAGCTGTTACACAACATTGGCACCTATATCTACAAAGCGCACATCGACGCCAACCGCTTTGTAAACTATGCCGACGCACCCGCCTTTACCGTGCC
This sequence comes from Mucilaginibacter sp. A3364, assembly GCF_059690715.1. Taxonomy (NCBI): domain Bacteria; kingdom Pseudomonadati; phylum Bacteroidota; class Sphingobacteriia; order Sphingobacteriales; family Sphingobacteriaceae; genus Mucilaginibacter; species Mucilaginibacter sp. A3364. The sequence goes on along the minus strand of NZ_JCAWED010000002.1, from coordinate 1,229,057 downwards.
CGACGCGGGGCGTGTATTTGTTTATGGTTTGTTGTATGATGATGCCGATATGAAAGGCTTCGCGGCATACCTGGCGGGATTGAATAAAAACGAGGCGGGTTATCTTAATGGCGGTTCGCTTAACGCATTTGCCAACATTGTACAACTATCGCGACAGCTAAAAGCCATAACACCTAAAGCACCTTTGCTACAGGAAAACTGGTTGCCCAATGTGCAGGTAGTTAATCTGCGTATGCAAAACGGCAGCAGCAAGGGCCTAAACTTTATGGCCAAAGGCGGCAATAATAACGAGAGCCATAACCATAACGATGTGGGCCATTTTATGCTTTACAGCGATGGCGAACCGGTACTGATTGACCTGGGCAAGGGCACCTACACCAAACAAACTTTTGGGCCCGGGCGGTATAGCCTATTTTATATGCAATCGCAATGGCATAACTGCCCTTCCATTAATGGTATCGACCAACAAAACGGCCCGGCATTTAAAGCAACAAACCTAAGATATAAAGCCTCGGGCACGTCGGTATTCTCTTTGGATATCGCATCAAGCTATCCAAAAAAAGCCGCGGTTAACAGTTGGGTTCGCGAGTTTACTTACAACCGTGGTAAGGCCGAATTAACGTTAAAAGAGGCCTACGAATTAGCCGATTACAAAGCCCCGTCGCGCTTAAGCTTTGTAGCCTGCAAGAAACCCTTGATGGATAAGGAAGGCAGCATTAAATTGACTTCGTTTATTGGTAAACCAGTAGCTATACTAACGTACGACCCAAAAGTATTTAATGCAACGATAGAAGAAAAAACACTTGACGATAGCTCACTAAGCTCGGTATGGGGTAATACGATCTATCGTATTGTGCTAACCACCAAAAGCAAGGCGCTTAAGGCATCGCACACCGTGAAATTTAAAGCTATTTAGTGCCCAATTCCAGGCGCTCGCCCCAAGTAAGTACGTAGCTTTTTTCGGGGGCCTGTTGTTTTATTTTATCATAGGTAAACTGATAGCTCCAACGGTATTGGCCTACTGGGTGACCCAGTTCCATCACATGGTCGTACACCGTAACGTCGGGCTTTACACGGGCGTTGCTGGCAAACACATCTATGGCATTTTGAATGTGAAGTATAAGCATATTAATATGCCTGTCGGGATTCAATTGCTCTAACAACCGGGCATCGCCAATATGGTATAACGTATAATTATTGGCTGATGGCCCGCAATTAATTTGCGACACAATAACCGGTACATCTGCCTGCATGTTCATGGTGAAACGCAGTTTAACTTCGCCAAAATTAAATTCCTGCGTAGCAGAAACCAGGGTACCCGGTTTATAAAAAGGTGTAAAAACCTTCTTCCCGGCCTTGATCATGGCATTTAAAAATTCAACGTTATTATGGTCGCCGTGCACGTGCGAGACGATGGCAAAATCAAGCACATCGGTCAGTTTATTAGCATACGGCTGATTAAGATCAATAGCGAAACAGGCATCTTTGGTTTTAACAATATAGCCCATATTGTACAGCTTCCACATTACCGCGCCACGTTTAACTACGGTGCGTCGTATATCGGCATATGCATCATCAGTAGCTTTGCGCAGGTAATATAGTATAGGGTTGGCTTGTTCTAAAGCTGCAGCACCGGCAGTGTCCTTAACCCATTTACTACGGTAGGCCGACCATGTTCCGGCATCCAGCTGCCAGCCATAACGATCAAGCGGGACGGTATGCTCCCAGCGGGTTAAAAAGTTGGAGCCATTTGTTTTGGGTGAATTTTTTTTAAACCAGCTGTATGTAGCATCAAGCGAATCTTTCTGTACAGCCGTAATGCCTTGCGCGCCGGCATAAAAAGGTAAACTTAAAACGGCGAGGCCCAGGGCCAAACGCTTAACTACAGCTGTCAAATCCATGTTCAAACATAGCAAGCCTATGTTAAAATAAACTACAACGGAGCATAAAAAAAATTCCACGGCCAGTTGTTTGATCGGCCATGGAATTATTTAAAGCAGGCGGGAAATTTTAAGCTGTTACGGTAAGCGTTGTGCCGCTTATGCTAACCGTATATTTTTTAAGTGATGACACTGCGGGGCCCATCACTACGGCACCGTTCTGGTTAAACTTGCTGCCATGAAGCGGGCATACAAACAGGCTTTCGGTATTGTTATAAGCAATAGATGTGCCCTCGTGCGTACAGGCAACCTGTACCGCGGTAAATGATGAAGCTACATTACCCGCCCCCACGCGGGCCAGTATAACACCGTTTGATACCTTTTGGCTGCCTACGGCAGTTAATTCGGTGGCCAGGTTAGCGGTAAATATAGTGCCCGAGGTTGGCGGATTTACGCCCGGGGTAGGGTCGCCATCTTTAGCGCTGTTATTACTGCAGGCGGCCAGGCAACTGCCTGTGCATACTGCTAATACACCTATGCCCAGTTTCGATAAAAATTCTTGTCTTTCCATGTTGTTAAGTATTAGTAGTTAGCTGTTTTATTAGATTTTTTGTGACCGGATAGGTCGAACATCCTGGATATGGTAAAGCCTAAACGGAACTGCCCGTCGCCCCAGTTTGATTGGGTAGCGCTTAAGTAATTGGTTTGTGTAATGGCTTTAGCGTTGGTAAAGTTGATGGTGAACACGTGGCCGCCGGTTTCCATCTCGATACCTACACCAAGCGGATCATAAAATTTGTTGGCGCCGGTAGCGTTATCGCGATAATTAGAGAATGGGTGCGCGTAATCAACTACGATACCCATACGCTTGGTAACTTTTAAACGGGCAGCCGCGCCAAGGGCGAAAAAGCTATTCTCATTACCCGGGACAAATGGCAGCGTAGTATTATCCTGCACAATAGTTGGCGTAATTTGCAGCGAGAATGCGTCTGAAAATTTGCGGGCGATGATAGCCTGGCCCACATAGGCAAACCTGTCTGAGTATTTACTGAACGAGCCGTCGTTTTTATACGGCTTTAAACCGCCTTTGCCCAAAAGGGTTATGGCCAGCGGCGAGCTGCCATCAGCACTTTGATGCAGGATATTGTATTTCAAACCGAGGTCTATCTGCTGCTGAAATTTGCTGCGCCCGAAATCAATATCCAGGTTATCGGTTAAACCATACTCAAATCCAATATAAATATCGCTCGAGTTATCAAGTCCGTAAAAAGTTGCGCCACCACCTTGTGTGCCGCCAATATCGCCAAAGCGGTGTATCACCAAAAAATTTAAGTTGCCTTTTTTAACGGTCTCGGCAGTTTCGGATATTACCAGTCGGCTGGCGTGAAAAGTGGCTACGTGTGCCGTAGGCATTTTCTCGTCGGCGTTCATGGCTTTCAGCAATGAATCGGCCGAGTTGGTTTGAGCCTTCAGGCCGAGGCTAGCCAACGTAAAGGCTATTAGTGCAATGTGTGTTTTCATGTTTGTGAGCTGTAGGGTTATTATTTTTTATGGCACCTTGGTGTAAGTGGCCGATACATTCATTTTTATACTTTCGGCAATGTTGTGGAACACGATCTTGGGGATCTCAATTTTGTGATCTACACATTTCACCATAAACTCTGATGTCAGCGTAAGCGTACCATTGTTTACCGTGATGGTGCCGTTAATAGTGCGGTTTTGTTTAACGCCGTGTATGTCCAGTTCACCGGTGGCGGTAACGGGGTAACTGCCGTTTTTGGTGGCGTCAACCTGTCCGCTTACTTTCCCTTTAAAATTGGCGCGGGGGTATTTATCGCTTTCCAGGTACTCCGAGTTAAAATGCGACTGCATGAGCGACTTTTTAAACTGGAACGTTGGTATACTCACACTGAAAGCGATATCGCCCGTGGTAACGTTATACACCGATGTACCGGCGTTTGATGTGGCTGCTATATCCTCCAGCGGAGCTGAAGAAAACAAACTTATTTTGGCATTTTTTGAGGCGTAGATGTCCTGCCCCGCCTGGAAGATGCTCATCCAGGCAAGTAAAATAATTGCTATGTTTTTCATGTTATTTCGGTTTGGAGAGTGTATTTATATTCCAATTCAACCCTACGGCAACACCCAGGCTCTGCAGTTTTACCTGGCTGTAGCCAATACTTGACAGCGGTACTTTAAAATATGGCTGCACACTAACGCCTATTTTTGAATTTAGCTGGCGCTGATAGGTAGCCTGAAGATTAATGACACTAAACAGGTAACGGCCCGGGCTTTTTACGTCGTAATTAGCTGGCGCTTTTACCGATGCATCTGCATAAGTATACTGGTAGCTTTCATGCGTCATGATGTATGATGACAGGCCGCTGCCGATGCTGATCTTATTATTGCGTTTATTATATAACTGATAATCGATATTAAGCGGGATATCCAGCATACGGCAATCAACCGCTATGTTTTGCGGCACAGCCGGCGTGTTGCCATATTTACTTGAGCTGGCATAGCTGTAGTATGCACCGCCATTGGCCGAATATGGTTTTACCGAATACATGGCACCTGTGGTAATGGTCAGCTTATTGATACCTACCGAGAACAACAGACCCAGGTTGCTGCCCCTGTTGCTTTGGCTAACCGCGTTGGTGCCATTTAATTCAGAAGCGGCTATCACGCTAAGCGCCAATTGTGGTTTAAAGCCCGAGGTTGATGCAATAACTTTTGCAGGTTTATTGCTGCCGGTTTTTTCATCATCTGCCCATTTGTTACTGATGGCTTCGGGGTTATTGCTGATGGTTTTGGCTATTACCGGGCTGGCCAAAGTACGTGCCGCTATAACCGGCGCATCCGGCAATGTTATTTTAATTTCCGGAGCGCTGGCTTGCGGTAAAGCTAAGCCATTACCCGGCGTGCTTAAATTGGCTACGTTAGTTATCACAGGTTCGGCAACAGTATTTGTGCTTTGTGCTGTGGCCTGCTCAAATGGTTTTGGCTGCGCGTTTGGCGTGTATACACGTTTTACGGTAGCTAACCCATCGGTACTCGCAACCGGCTGCTCAGCCTGGGTTGATGGGGTAATGGTGTTTGTATTTTCGGTCCCGGCAGTAGTGTTTTCTGATGATTGTTTTTTTGATTGCGGCTCAATAACCTTTGTTACCTGTGCCTGGTTACCGGCATCATCAGTTGTTGCCGGACTAAACATCCACCAGCCAAAGGCTATAAGCAACACGGCAGCCACGCCACTTAATACGGGCAATAAATAAACAATCCGATTGGGCTTTTTGCCCCTGTCCAACATCTCCTCAAGGGCATCCCAATCACGGTTGTCAAACCCTACCTCATCGATAGGATCTTCCAAGCCACGCTTGAAAATATCATCAATATTTTTATGCTCCTTTTTCATTCTCGTATTCCATTGTTAAAGTACACCGGTTTAATTGCTGTGCTGCCATTTATGGCCACAACGGGTGTAAAATCTGTTCCTCTGCTATAATTACTTTTAGTTTCAGCATCTAATATCATCTGCTTCAGTTTCAATCGCGCCTTAAACAGGTTTGATTTTGAAGTGCCTACATTAATGTTAAGCATGCCTGCGATCTCTTCGTGCGAGTAGCCATCTATCGCAAATAGGTTAAACACCGTTCGGTAAGCCTGCGGCAGTTTTTGCACCATGGCCAGCAGATCATTATAATTTAAATTATTGTCGGCCATGTTTACGTCGCCTATATGCTCGGCGGCTTCCAGATCGTCGGCATAAGCCATTTTTAAATTTGCCCGGTAATGATCAATTGATGTGTTCATCATGATCCGGCCCAGCCAGGCTTTAAAGGGCCTGTCGGCATCAAAGCTGTCTATTTTGGTAAATACCTTAAAAAAACCCTGGTTCATCACCTCGGCGGCTTCGTCACGGTCGCCGGTGTAGCGCAAACAGATAGCCATAGAGAAGCCGTAGAACGCTTTATAAAGCATTTTCTGGCTTTTCCGGTCCTGTTTAACACAGCCGCTTATCAGTTGATGTAACTCTTCTTCGCCCATACGGGTTAATTCTCGGGTTATTTAATTATGCCATTTATCACCATCACGTTAAAATAAATATAATGGTTGCCTGCCCAATTAAATTTAATTTAAAATATTGAAAATCAGCCCGATTAATTTTCATCAAAAAAGCATCCCAAATAAATCGGCCCTATCAGGCAACCAATACCGCTTTAACATCGTGATAACTATACAATTCACCTATTTTATAATTGCGCATGGTACCTGTATCTGTCATCATCATCACCAAAAACGAAGCTGCAATAATTGCCGAATGCATAACTGCCGCCCGGCTGATAACGGATGATATTATTGTAATTGATAACGACAGTACAGATGATACCCCCAAAATTGCCCGCCGGCACGGCTGCCGCGTTTACGAAAAAAACTGGGACGGCTACGGCAACAATAAAAACAAAGGCATTGAGTTGGCTAAATACAACTGGATACTAAGTATTGATGCCGATGAAATTGCCGACCTGGAGCTGGCCCTATCCATGCACAGCCTGCAGTTTAACAACCCTAACGTAGTTTATGATATCCGTTTTCGCTCGTATTTTGGTAACAAACCGGTACGCTATGGCACCTGGGGGCGAGATCATCATATCCGACTGTTTAACCGTACCCGTGTAAAATGGGCCGCCCAATTGGTACACGAAACGCTGGCCCTATCGCCCGAAATTGAAACTCGGCGCCTGGATGGTTTTCTGCACCACTACTCGGTAAAAGACAAACGCGAGTGCCAGAACAAGGCCATATACTACGCTCGCCTAAGCGCCGAAGAATACCTGCGTGCCGGTAAAAAAGCATCTGTTTGGGGTATGTACCTGTCGCCGGCTTTTAGCTTGTTTAAAAGCTATGTACTGCTGCTAGGCTTTTTAGACGGCCGCGAGGGCTGGGACATAGCCCGCAGCACCTATAAAAACAAATGGCTGAAATACCATTACCTGCAACGCATGCAAAATAACCTGCAAAAAGTGCAGATTCCCGTTAAACCCAACCTGGCTGTCGAGCTGTCAAGCTGATGAAGAGCCGGCAATTAAAAAACCTATCGGCCAATGCGCTGCAACTGGTGCTTAACCAGGTTTTCGGGCTGGTTATTTTTTATATCCTGTCTACCGGCCTAAGCAAAACTATTTTCGGCGAATTGAACCTGGTGCTGGCCATACTGCTGTCTGTGTTTAACATTCTTTCGCTGGGGATAGACCAGCTTATCGTGAAACAAATCGCTGCGGATGATGACCGGCATTCGGCATTATCCCTTTACATTTTACACGTATTGCTCACTGGCTTGTTGTTTTATGGGTTGTTGGCGCTGGGTGTGTTATTTGTTCATGACAACGTTTATCAGCTATTACTATTGGTTGGCTTCGGCAAACTGGCCATTTACCTTTCTACCCCATTTAAACAGGCTGCCAGCGGCATGGAACAGTTTAATTTGCTGGCGCGACTATCGCTTATATCTAACGCGGTACGTTGCATTTTCCTGGTGGTTTTTATGCTGATAGGGACGTTGAGCCTTGAAATGATCATCACCGTTTTTGTTGGTGGGGATGTGCTGGAGCTTTTAGTGGGATGGTATTTATTCAAACGTTCTGCCATTATACCTATCAAACTACAATGGCGAACCGCGGCTTACAAAAGCCTGTTAAAAAGCGCGCTGCCGCAAGCTGGTGTGGTGGTTATCACATCCGTACTATCCCGCTTTGATTGGATCTTTATCGGCTTCTTCCTCTCGGCCGTAAAACTGGCCGAATACAGTTTCGCCTACAAAATATTTGAAATGAGCACGCTGCCGCTGCTGGCTATCGCCCCGCTGCTCATTCCACGTTTTACCAAAATGGTGAAGCAAAACGCGGTTAACGGCGGCAGCTTGAAATTTCTATTACGAATGGAATTAATCATAGCCGCATTGATAGCACTACTGCTTAACCTATGCTGGCAACCTGTTATTGATTGGCTTACGGCGGGTAAATACGGCGAGGTGAATGTGAACACCATTTTTATCCTCTCGCTATGCATGCCCCTGCTCTATCTCAACAACTTTTTGTGGACCATATACTTTGCACAGGGCCAGTTAAAAATGATCCTGTATTCGTTCATTCTAACGCTTATTGTAAACGTGGCGGGCAACCTGATGCTCATCCCTATTTACCAAAATGAAGGTGCGGCGCTGGCATTTTTATTAGGTACACTAAGCCAGGCTATTTTCTACCTCAGCCACAATCAAATTGCCGAATTAAAAAGCAGTTGGCAATCGCTCATTATCTCAACCGCCTGCGCATTAGCAGCAGGTTTCGGGGCTAAACTTTTAGTTCCGGATAGTTGGTTAGCTATTCCCTGCGCCGTAGTTTTTTATGGCACGCTGCTGCTGCTAACCCGCCAGGTAAACCTTGCCGACAAAAGCAGTTTAAAAGCCATTTTAAGTTAAAGGCAGGCAACCCACGGGGCATACAGGTCGTAATCTTCATAGTAAAAACAGCTAAACGGATTGTAATGCCGCGGCCCCTTGCTTAACATGGATAAACTAATACCTAATTTCAATTTAAAAAACCTGAAAACTACCATTGATTGGGAGTTGCTGCTGTTTTTGGTGCTGTTTTTAAATGTGAAACTGGGCGTAAAAATTGTGACGCTGGTGTTTATTTATCTGCTGCGCTTTAACTTTAAATTCGGGTTTAATTGGAAAGATTCGCGTTTACCACTTTTCTATTTACTGGCTTTAGCCTTACCTTTTGTGGGCCTGGCGGCGAACCTTGGCCACATCAATTTTAACTACCTGTTGGTATTTTTCACCGGGCTTGGCTTTTGGGTGTTGTGCCTGTTGGCGATCCATCAAATTAAACTGGCGGTGGAGCGTAACACGGTCGGGGTATTGCATCGCACACTCTTTGTTTTCCTGTTGCTAAACGTGCTGATATCGTTCAGTAATATCGCCTTCATCATCATCCAAACCCACGAGCTTAACCCCTACACCTACCAGGGGGAATACCAGAAATACTTCATCGGTACGGGCGATTACATCAAGGGGCTCAGCTTCGATACCTCCACCACCAACGCCATCATCAATGCCTTTGGGGTGATCTATTTCCTGGTTCGGAAGAACGCCATCATGGTGCTGCTTTGCATGGCCACCCTGTTGCTTACCGGCAGCAATTTTACTAACCTGGTGCTGATGCTGATACTGGCTCTGCTGTTTATTTTTAACAGCGATCGCCTGCAAAAAAGTTTGATGGTAGTTTGCGTGGCTTTCCTGGTGGTGTTCATGGCTAAAATATCGCCGCAAAATGATAAGTATGTTAACGAAACTTTCAACACCGTTCTAGGCAGACCACAACCCAAAAAAGCCGACGAAAAGAAAACACCCATAACCGAAATTGCTGACAGCCTGCTTAACACAGATGAGCGCCGTGAGAAGGTAGCACAGCTTTATATTGACAGTATTAACCGCGTGCTGTCAGGGCAACTGCCGGTAGCCAAAGTTAAACCTGCCGACCCGGAACTGGTTACCGACAATGGCCGCCTGCTGTTGCCCAAAGCCAACATCCACTCGGCCCCGTACCAAAGCTTAAAAACCACACCCGAGGCGCAGAAGCCGCTGGTTACTTTTATCAATACCCATAAAAAGGAATTACCAATATCTGGTCAGCAAAAATATAACACCAATTTGCCGGGCAAGGCCGTTGGCTTTAAACAAACCTTCGCTTTTTTGAAGCAGCACCCTGCCAAATTTTTAACCGGCGATGGCATGGGCAACTTCTCCTCCAAGCTGGCTTTCAGAGCCACGGGACTAGGCATGAGTGGCGGCTATCCGGCCAGGTATACGTATATCAATCCCGACTTTGAGGTGAATCACCTGGATCTGTATCTCAACTATTTCAGCAAGCGCTCGGGCTATCACTCTATCACCAATACGCCCTTTTCGGTGTATGATCAGTTACTGGCGGAGTACGGTTTGCCGGGGCTTTTGGCTTTGCTGATACTTTACCTCGGCTTTTTCGCAAAGCGATATAAAGCACTTACTTATGGCCTGCCCATCTTACTGCTAACCACGACCATTTTGTTTGTGGATTACTGGTTCGAGCAGCTTTCGGTACTTATCGTTTTCGAACTGTTTTTGTACCTCAACCTCAAAGAAAATCAACCCGCCCATGCAACAGCCTGATCCAAAAATTACGGTTTTAATGCCGGCGTATAACGCGGGTAAATACATTGCCGAAGCGATAGCATCTGTGCTGGGGCAATCATTCACCGATTTTGAATTGCTCATCGTTAATGATGGCTCAACGGATGATACATTGACTGTGATAAACGGTTTTGATGATGAACGCATCTGTGTTATCTCGCAGCCTAACAAAGGTATAGCCGCGGCCTTAAACGTGGGCCTGGCCAATGCCCGTGCGGCCTACATTGCCCGTTTTGATGCCGACGATGTTTGCTATCCCGACAGGCTGCAGATACAATATAATTTTATGACAGCCTACCCCGCCTATAGTATTATGGGTAGCGCGGTAGATTATATGGATGTTAACGGGCAGCACATTTTTACCCACCAGCCGCTGGGCCATTTAAACGCCGAGATACAGCAACTGCAATACACGGTGTGCCCATTCATTCACTCTAGTGTGTTTTATAAAAAGGATGTGATACTAAAAAACGGCGGCTACAACGAGCATGCCTACACTTTTGAGGACCACTTTTTATGGGTGAATATTTTGAAGAACGAAAAAGCCTGTAACATGGCCCAACCGCTCATCAAAGTGCGGCTCAACCCCGAATCAATAACTATCGACGAAAAGTGGCGCACCCGCAAATTCAGGGATATTAAATATTCATCCCTCAAAAAACGCCAAATAAGCGCCGAAGAGGGCGCCGAACTGCACCGCATTGGCGCGGAGCAGTATCTGCCTAAAATAAAGGAGGGGTCGTACTATGCCCTGTGCGCTAAAAAGTTTTTGCTGCAAAATCATCAGCCTGCCAAAGCCCGCAACTATGTGACTAAAGCGATTGGCGCACACCCCTTGCGTTTGGATAATTATGTGCTTTACCTGTTGAGTTTTTTCCCGGGCCGAATGCTGTCTGCCTTGCATAATTTAACCCCAAGCCACTTGTAATGGACAGCCGCAAACCCATCAAACTATTTGTTGACGCGCACGCGTTTGATACCGAATACCAGGGTACGCAAACTTTTATACGTGAGCTTTACGCCGGTTTGCTCGCCAATCATCCCGATGTTGACATCTATTGGGGCGCTCATCATACCGAGCGGATTCAAACCGCTTTCCCAACAGTAAAACCACAAAACCTGTTGCCGTATAAAAAGCGTGGCGGAGGTTTGAGCCGTTTTTTGTTTGACATTCCGAAGCATCTGCGGCAGCATGATTTTGATTTCGCGCACTTTCAATACCTGGCACCTTTACAACAAAAGGATTGCCGCTACATAGTAACCCTGCACGATGTGCTGTACGATACTTTCCCCCGTGATTTTTCATGGCGATACCGGGTGAGCCGGAACTTTTTGTTTGGTCGCAGTATTAAAAACGCGGCTATTAAAACCACGGTTTCACTTTATTCGCAGCAGAGCATCGCGCAGCTACACAGCATCCCCGCAGGGCAAATTCATGTTATCCCCAACGGGGTAAATACTAAACTGGCGCAGCATTTTAAGAACCGCGAAGAAGCGGCGGCGCATGTGCAGAGCAACTTCGGCATCAGCAATTTTGTGTTGTATGTGAGCCGGGTGGAACCGCGTAAAAACCATGCTTTGCTGTTGGAAAAATGGCTGAAGCTAAAACTATACGAGCAAAATATAGCGCTGGTATTTATTGGTGTGGAATCGGTATCCGTACAGTATTTGCAGCAACTCATTGTGGGGCTTACACAAGCACAGCGTAGACTATTTTTTTGGCTGCAAGATATTGGCGAAGCCGATCTTTCCGCGTTTTATACCGCCTGTCGTTTGTTTGTGTACCCTTCAAAAGCCGAAGGTTTTGGCATACCGCCCTTAGAAGCCGCTATATGCGGTGCGCCCGTATTGTGCTCATCGGCCACGGCTATGGGCAGCTTTGATTTTTTTGAGCCTTATACTTTTAAACCGGCAAACGAGGCCGAGTTTGAGGATAAGCTGAATAGCATGATCCAACATCCGCCGCAGGCTGATTTTACCGCATGCGTGGCGGATGTGGTAACGCAAAACTACCAGTGGCAGCACAGCAGCGCGATGTTTTATAACCTTTTAAAAACCCATCAACCGGCATGAAATTACGCATAGCCATATTAGGCACCCGGGGCATACCCAACCACTACGGCGGCTTTGAACATATATCCGAATATGTATCGGCAGGCCTGGCTTCGCGCGGGCATGAGGTAACGGTTTATAATTCGCACAACCATCCTTATACAGCCAACACCTGGAACGGGGTAAACATTGTGCATTGTTATGACCCCGAATACCTGATGGGTGCTGCCGGTCAGTTTGTGTACGATTTGAATTGTATCCGCGACGCGCGTACCCGACACTTTGATGTGATACTGGTGATGGGGTATACCAGTAGCTCTATCTGGGGGCGACTGTATCCTAAAGACAGCGCCATCATCACCAACATGGACGGACTGGAATGGCGACGCTCCAAATACAGCAAACCGGTTCAAAAATTTTTAAAATATGCCGAAAAGCTGGCCATTAAATACAGCGAATACTACGTGTCGGATTCGGCGGTGATCAAGGCTTACTTATCGCGCAAGTACAATGTAGATAGCCGGTATATCCCCTATGGTGCCGACCTGATATCAGAAGTGGAGCGTGAGCAGATCAGCGAAGCGGAAGCCAGAAAAGAAGACTACTTTTTGCTGATGGCCCGCATGGAGCCCGAGAATAATATTGAAACTATACTGGAAGGTTTTAACAGCAGCAATTCTACCAAAACTTTCCGGGTGTTGGGTAATACCAATAATCGCTTCGGCAAATACATCACCCACAAATTTCAAAACGACCCGCGTATTGATTTTAACGGGGCCATTTTTGATACCGCGCAGGTGCGTCAATTGCAAAACAATTCGTACCTGTATTTTCACGGGCACAGCGTGGGCGGCACCAACCCATCATTACTGGAAGCTATGGCCAGCGAGGCACTTATTGCCGCGCACAATAACCCTTTTAACCAGGCCGTGCTACACGACGACGCCTACTACTTTTTAAACGCCGAAGAGGTGCGCCAACTGATAGAAACCGTTAAGCGCCGCGAACCCGAGCAAGCCATGGTAAATAATAACGTGCACAAAATAAAGCACTTGTTTAACTGGGATACCGTGGTTGATAAATACGAAGAATTTGCCATTGAATGTTACCTGCATTACCATGATCAAAAAATTATTCCCCACAACGGATAGCCCTGCCAATTTGCTGAGCTATTACCATTTGCTGTTGCTGATGGTGAGCCTGCCGTTTGATATGTTTTACAGCCATTTAATATTGATAAGTTTTACTTTACATACACTGATAAACTTAAAGCGGGAAAGTTTGAAGGGAATGTTTAGTGTAAAGATACTGGCGTTGCAATCGGTATTCTTTGTATCACTGCTAAGTACTATTTACACCGTTAACAAGGGAGAGGCTTATAGTGAACTAGGACGAATGGTGCCGGTGCTGTTGCTGCCCATTGTATTTAAACTGAACAGCCTCGACCTGCGCAAATACCGCGATGGACTGATGCTTGGTTTCTCCATCATCTGCGCCCTAACCGTACTGTATCTATACATAGATGCTTACCGCACGCTTCGCCATTACAGCATGCCTTTAAAAGCTATTTTCTCGGCCACATTTACCAACCACAATTTTTCGGAACCTATTGCCATGCACGCCACCTTCTTTTCGCTGCAAGTGTCATTGGCTTTGGTCTTTATGTTCAAGGAATTGATAAGCACAACATCCAATTGCCTGCGCCTGTTTTTTGCAGGCTGTGCATTGGTGCTACTGGCCGGGGTAGTGCAGTTGTCGTCAAAATCGGTAGGGGCAGTTATTTTGGTGATGGTGAATTTGGCGATACCATTTTTGTTATTCAATGGCCGGCGCCGATATCGTTTTATGGCGGCTACCTCGGCGGTATCCGTGCTGCTGATCGGCAGCGTTTTTACCATGAGCAGCCTTAAAATCCGCTACGTCACCGATTTGCAAACCGACTTGAGCCATACCTCGCCCGATAAAATTATCGACTCCCGCCTTGACCGCTGGAGCGTGGCCGTCAAGCTGATAGCCGGGGCCCCAGTCGCCGGCCATGGTGCCGGTTCGGAAGTGGGTTTACTACACGAAGGATTCTTTGCGGGGAAGTATTATAATTCCTTCATCAATAAACTAAACGCGCATAGCCAGTATCTGAGCTTTTGCATTAAGTCGGGGATTATTGGCTTGCTGGTGTATTTGACTACGCTGGCCTTTGGCTTTAAGCAGGCTGTCGCGAATAAGGATGTTTTGTTTGTATGTTTTATGCTGCTGGTGGCCGCTGTGTCGTTTTCAGAGAACTTATTGGATGTGGATAAGGGCGTGATATTTTATGCTTTTTTCTTTTCATTCTTTATGCTGGCCGCAGATAAAAGACAATACTCCTAATTTGTGTAAAACACTTGTTACATGCGCAAAAACGATACATTTTCTCCATCGGCAAGGCAACCTGTAAAGGGGCATCGCCGTCATCATTATATAGAACAAAAAATGTATAACTCAAGGGCCATATCAGCAGCCGTTAACAGCAAAAAACTCGTGGCAGAGATCAAGGAGAACATATTGGCTACGCTTGCTTATTTTGATATGTTTCAATATCCGCTAAGCAGCAGCGAGATCTTTCTTTTCCTGCGCAGCAAGTATGAGCAGGACGATTTTGACTGGGCCCTGCAGTCGCTGGTTGATAGCCAGACCATTTTTCGTTTTGCCGGATACTACTCGCTTAAAAACAACTATGCCCTTATAGCACGCCGCACCGAAGGCAACCGCAAAGCTGCCGAACTGATCAAAATTGCGGGCAAGGTAAGTGATATATTAATTCGTTTTCCTTATGTGCGTGGCATAGCCATATCTGGCTCCCTGTCTAAAAACTATGCAGATGATAATTCAGATATCGACCTGTTCATCATCACCGCTAAAAACCGTTTATGGATAGCCCGCACGCTGATGCATGGCTTTAAAAAGTTAACCTATCTGCTTAACAAGCAGGACTACTTTTGCATGAACTATTACATTGACGAGGCGCAACTGGAGATCGTAGAAAAAAACCTGTATACCGCTATTGAAGTAGTTACGCTGATCCCCCTACACGGCGATACCACCATAGAACGTTTCTATGCCAACAACACCTGGACACGCGAGCATCTGCCTAATAAAATTATGCGAGTATCCTCGGCCAAACCCTTGCGTACTTCAATATTTAACCGCCTGTTCGAGCGGGTATTTAATAACCCGGTGGGCGATGCAATAGACAATATGTTGATGCGCATTACCGCCAGCCGCTGGAACAAAAAGACCTTGCTCAAAAAACTGAACGCCAACGGCAACATCATGAGCATGGCGGCTGGCAAGCACTTCGCCAAACCCGATCCTAAAAACTTCCAGAGCCATTTACTGCACCAGTACCAAACCAAGCTGACGCGGATCATCGAGCACACGCATCACCTGATGGTGCACTAAAAGAAGCTTATTTTTTCTGTAAGGAAATGATGTAATAATCGCCCCAATACTTCCAGGGCGCGCGGGTTTTTAAACGCTCTTCCCACTTTTGCAGGCGACGATAAAAGCGCGGATATTTTTCGCCGAAACCCTCTATGTAAGATGGCGGCACAATAGTGCAAAGCCCTTCTAGCGAAAGCACATCAAAGGAGCCGTTCAGCGTATCCACAATATAAGCCGGATCATAATACCAGCAGGTAAAATGCGTGCCCTCCATATGCGCCTTCACCCCATTTTTGCTGAACCAACGGCGGGTAGCGGTTTTGAATTTTCCTTTGAAGATGAGTAATGATTCCCACAAACAAAATTGGGGTAAAACCACTAAAGTAATTACGCCTTTCTCATTCAACAAAGATGCGAATGACAACAAAACTTTATCCAGCTCTCCCGTACAATTCAGCCCCGCGAAGTTGGAGAAAATGTGATCATAAGGTCCGCGGGCTTTCAACTGATCCAATTGGGTGAACGAGCAAAGTTCGGTGCTGATGAGGTGCTGCAGGCCCTGCTTTTCCGCTTTAGCGCGTAGTTGTTGTTGCATGCCTTCGGCGATGTCTGTAGCGTGAACCTGATGGCCGAGACTTGCAAAAAAAGTGGCATCCTCGCCGGTACCGCTGTTCAGCTCCAGGATGGATGCGTTGGGTTTTAAATATTGCAGCACATGCGCGCGAACGCGCCTGCGCTTATAATCCACAATAGCATTATCCGCATAAATAGCATCAAACACCGGTGCCTGTGCCGAGAATGCCTGCGCGGCAAACTGCTCATTAATATGTTGCGCGGTGCTGCTCATCCTGCTTTTTCCAGTTGCTGTAGCTTGAGGCGTTCTACGTAGGTGGCGGGCATGTAGTACAATACCGACAGGGCCTTACGCACACTTTGCGCCCCCACGCCAAAAGGGTTATTTACAATTTTGGCCAGGCTATTTTTGGCCAGGTGCATGTGGTAGTTTTTATGCACGTATTTATGCAGCTGTTTATAGTACGACGGCGGAAAAGTGTTGCTAAACATCAGCGCCATTTCGTCGGAATCTGTCCAGTTGGTTTTCTTTTTCAGGTCGGCTTTTACACGATCGTAAAATACGGTGCCAGGGAGCGGGTAGGATACGGAGATGCCGATCTCGAATGGCAACAGGTGATTGATCATGGCGATGGTAAGCGCTATGTCGGCCTTATCCTCGCCCGGGTAACCAAACTGGATGAAGAACGATGGTTTAATACCATGCGTTTTCATGGCATTGGTCGCCGCATCGATCTGCGCCAGCGTGATACCTTTATCCATTGCATCCAATATTTTTTGCGAACCGCTTTCGGCACCTATCCACACATTCTCGCAACCCGAAGCGGCCAGCGCGGCCACGGTATCTTCCTGATCTAGCAGGTCGGCGCGCGATTGTATTTTGTAGCGGATCTTTAATTTTTCCTCTGTCATCAGTCGCGCGAATTCCTGCACCCAGCCGGGTTTCAGTCCGAATATATCATCACAAAACCAGATATGGTCGATGGCGTACCGGTCTTTCAATAACTTGATCTCGCTCACCACATGCTGCGGGCTGCGGGAGTTATAACGGTTACCATAAATAGGCTTGGCGCACCAGTTACATTTAAAGGGGCAGCCGCGTGTGGTACCCATATTGATGGAAAAATAGCCCGCGTTTTTAAGCCAGTAATTACGATAGGTTTCCATATTCACCAAGTCCCAGGCGGGCAGCGGTAAGGCGTCCAAATCTTTCATCACTGGGCGGGCAGATGTTTTGTGAATGCGGTGATCCTGGTCAATAAAAGCGATGCCGGGGATGTTGGTATGGTCGGTATTGCCGTCGTTTAGACGATTCACCAGTTCCAGCAACGTTTGCTCGCCCTCTCCTAAAATGATAAAATCAGCACCTTCGGCCAGGTATTTTTCGTAGCGGTCGGTAGCGTCCGAACTGGCTACGATCACCGTACAACCCCGCGCTTTGGCCAGCTTACACATGGTAAAAGCAGCCTCGCGCATATTGGTGAGGCACATTTTAGTGAGGTAGTTAAAGCCATCGTCATAGATCACGAAAAATTGCGGTTGGCCGTTATCCAGCGCAGGTAAAACTTCCTCGGGCCGACTGCTAAACATGGTGTCGAACAATGCAGCCTCATGCCCGTTATCGCGCAGCAAAGCCGCGGCGTACAGCGTACCAAGCGGCGCATAAGGCAAGCCTATGCTCCATTGCTTTGGGTCAAAGCGCATAAAATACGAATGTGAAAATAGCACCTTACTCATGGCTTATAATCGGGCAAAGGGTGATAAATTGAGGGTGCACACGCATTTGGCGCAGGTGTCATTTTGTCCCATATTCAAATTTTGGCGGAAGGCCATGCCCCGCTCGCCATTTAAAATATCCTCCAGGTTATTCTCATGAATATTGCCTATGCCATCATGAAAAAAGCAGGGGCGTACAACGCCATCGGCCTCAATAACGGTAGAGACCCATGGCGCGTTACACCGTTTATAGGGGAAAGGATTTTTGCCGTAAAACGCGGCGTAGTAATAATAAATATCCAATATTTTCTGCCGCGATTCGGCTATGTAATGTTGGTCAAAATCGCGGTTATTGTTTTTAAAAAGTGCGGTGATCAGTTCCATTAGTTCAGGGAGTTCTTCTTCGTCAATCAATACTTCGTGCTGGCGTGGTTCGGCCCAGGCAGTTTGGCGGTTAAAGGCGTGGCTGCTCACATCGGCTGGTAAAAAGCTGATCTGGTCTATACCCATTTCCCGCGCAGCGGAAATAATAGCCGCCCAATTGCGGAAGTTTAAACGATGGATAACCGTGCGCGCCGTAATAGGATAATCAGGGTTAAGCGCTTTGAGATGCACCACCCCTTCGCGCAATTTTTTAAAGGCGTTGGGTACGTTGCGGATGGCGTCATGCAGCGCCTCGTCGCCATCAATAGATACGATGATGTCATCTACCCATTGTAACAATTGCTCTGCATGGCTTTTGATGGACAGCCCGGTGGTAAGTAAGCTCACCTTCATGCCGGCATTTTTTATCAGTTTGCACAAGGCAAAAAAATTGGGATTCAACAAAGCCTCTCCGCCAGACATTAACACCTGTTTGGTATTTAATTTTTTAAGCGAGATGAGCAGTTGGCTCACATCAGCCTCGTTCAGCTGTTTCAGGTTTTTATTATCCTTCCAAATATCACACATCACACAGCGGCAGTTGCAGGCGCTATGCGGCATCAGTATGGCTACCGGCAGGGCCGATATACGATGCGTTTTTAGCGTGCGGTAGCGCTGATAGGTTTGAACTATAGAAGGCAGCTGTATCATTTATTTGGTGATGACTATCCAGGGAAAGGGCCCCTTTTTTAACAGGCGATTCAACAAGGTATCGGGCCTGAATAATACTTTGTAATTAAAGCCCCAAAACTCGCCTATAGAGTGATGAAAATAATGATCGGCCATTTCGGGGATACCCATATCAGCATAGTATTGGCGGCAGCGTTCATCGGCTTTGCCGGCTTCGTCGGGGGTATAAAACGGGGTATCTATCACATGCACTTCGCCACCCTTTTTTAATCGCGACAACGCCTGAGTCAGCACTGTAATAACCGAAGGGAAATACTGCAGCGAGGCTGCGAAAACAATCACGTCAAACTTCTCGGTAGTAAACGTGGTATCGCTAAAAGCATCGCAAACAAAAGCCAGGTTATCCCGCTTAAAAACGCGACCAGCCTGGTTAATTTCCTGGGCGTTAATATCCAAACCCAGTACCTGCGTGTAAGGCACATCCGCCAGTTTAGCGGCCAGCCAGCCGTTGCCGCAACCTACTTCCAAAATATCCAGGTGACGGTGTTTGCGCTCCAGGCGGTGTATTAAACGGTTGCTCGATTGTCGCCTCACTTCCCACTCGGCCGAGTGTATATCAAAATCGGGCAGTTGTTGCAGCTGCTCGTCGGTATACAATTTTTGCTCGTAGCGCCGCACGGCGGTGTACAAGTCCTCAAACCCTTGTCGCAGGGTTTTGGGCGATTTTTTCGGGGTATCTTTTACAGCTATCACCATGGGCTTATTGTTTAAAAACCTTGTATCTCGGGCTGGCGGTATTTCCAAACTTTTTGCAACAGTTTGATCTCGTACGGGTATTGATATACGTTTACTTTATAGCGTAAATTGGCCACCATTTTTATGGCCGCGCGCTTGATCTGGTTCATCCTGATGTCGGTAACTGTTGGGTACACGCCATTAAGCACCGTTTCAAAATTCCTGATCTTATCAATCATCTCGCCGGTAAGCCATGGGGTGAGCGGGTTTTTGCGCAGGTCGAAATTTTCCCAGGCGGGGCTAATCCAGTCCTCCAGTTTTTGCGGGTATTTAAAGCCCGCGTCCATTACCTGTTTAAACAATTCAGAGCCTTCGGTAGGTACCGGGCTATAGGTGTACAGCACAATTTCGGTGCGTGGGTTTACGTGTTTTATCTGCTTAATAAAATCTATCTCAAAATCTATCTGCGCCTGCACCTGCTGCGGCGTAGGGGCCGGGGTACCCAGCACAAAAGAGTACTCGGGTATAATGTCAAATTTCTTTAGTCTTTCCGCAAAGCGGATGATCTGCTCGCCGGTTTGGGTACCGCCTTTGTCCAGTTGCTCCAGTATGGAATTGTTGCCACTCTCGGCACCGAAGAAAATGATCTTACAACCACCCGCGCGGATAGCAGCCAGCGATTCATCGCTGAATTTATCCATGGTATCAATACGCGCCATTCCCCACCACGACATTTTTTCGGGTGCTATCAGCTTCGCGAATTCAACGGTACGTTTTTCGGAAACGAAGAAATTATTATCGTGAAACTCTATCGCGTCGGCACCCCATTTATCCTTAATATATTTTACATCGTTATAAACCGTCAGGGCCGATTTGGCTTTCCACCGTGCCTCAAAAATGGGCACCACCGCGCAAAACGAACAGGTGAACGGGCAACCAATGCTGGAATGATAGGCCAGCGTTTTTTCGCCTAAATAAGTTTTACCCAGGTATTTCTGCATAGGGTAAAAATTGGTCAGCTTATCATACGGTAGCGGCGGCAGGGTATCCTGCTCCATCAGATCCTCTTTAGGGTTTTTCAGGATATCGCCATTGGCTTTGTAGATGAGGTTTTTGATCAGCTCATAAGGCGTATCGTTTTCCAGCGCGTTTACCAATGCCGGGAAAGCATGATCGCCAGCACCATTGATTATAAAGTCAACATAGCCCGAATCCAGCACCACTTTGGATTGTGTTGACGGAAAATATCCGCCCCAAACAATATATACATCAGGGAACTTCGCTTTAACCGCTTTTGATACCGGGATGGCCTGCCTTAACTGCGGCCCCGGCATTACCGTAATGCCCAGGTATTTGATAGTGCCCTGAGCCAGGTATTCTTCAATTTTTGCTAACGGATCTTCCTCGCAATTGCCATCAACAATTACCCAATCATACTTGCCTTCAACAGACGCGGCAATGCTTAAAATAGAATTGGGCACACGGTGCTTGGCAATGGCACTTTTGGGGTTGAAGAGCAGAATTTTATTCATTGGTTAAGTGGTTGATAGCATCGGCCTACATAAAACATTACGCCCCCGTTTTTGCAAAGGTTGCCCACCCGGCTAAATAAAAATGGCGGGCAACCTTTGGGTTTCACAGGTCGTATTTTGATGTAGATGTACCCTTAAAACCTGTACCATGCTCAGCGCCTTAAAAAACATCATCGGCAAAAATATTTTCCATCCGGCAGTAGCCGAAAAAGGATCGGTAGAGGCTTACGACCTGTGGGCCGACAACTACGATGCCCAGCCCGGCAACCTGATGCTGGACATGGACGAAGTTGTGTTTACCAAGCTGCTTACGGGCCTTGATATTACGGGCAAAAGCGTAGCTGATATTGGCTGCGGCACGGGCAGGCACTGGGCCAAAATGCTGCGCAGAGACCCGGGAAGTTTAACCGGGTTTGATGTATCTGCCGGGATGCTGACTCGCCTGAAACAAAAGTTTCCCGACGCGCATACGTACTGGATAACTGACGATCGCTTCGCGGATATACCTGACGCGACTTATGATGCCATTGTATCAACCCTCACCGTGGCGCACATTGAAAATATTGCCGAAAGCCTGCAGGTTTGGAGCCGGATATTAAAGCCACAAGGCGATATCATTATTACTGATTTTCATCCCAACGCGCTGGCCTTTGGCGGCAAGCGTACGTTTACACATAACAAGCATTCCATCGCCATTAAAAACTTTGTGCATTATGTGTATGATATTGAGGAGATACTACTGCACTATGGCTTTAAGGTGGTTAACAGCATAGAGCGCGAGGTGGACGATTCGGTAAAACATTATTACGAAGCCAAAAAAGCCTTACCTGTTTTTGAAAAATTTAAAGGATCGCGCATTATTTACGGTATCCATTTACGCCGGGCTTATGATACTGAATAATGTGCAAACAATACACGGCAGCGGCCCGGTTAATGTGAGGGTGGGCAAAGGCGGGCTGGTACCGCTAACCGGCGCCGTTGCCGATACTTTACAGCTTGATTTTAACAACGCCCTGGCCTTCCCCGGCCTGGTTAACTGGCATGATCATTTGGATTTTAACCTTTTCCCCCAACTGGGCGATAAGATCTATAACAACTACACCGAATGGGGCGACTACATTCACGAACATTACAAAACCGAAATTGCCGCAGTATTAAAAGTACCATTGGCCCTGCGCGTAAACTGGGGCATTTTTAAAAACCTGCTTTGCGGCGTTACCACGGTGGTAAACCATGGCGAATACCTACCGGTTAGCAACGCGCCTATCAACGTGGAGCAGGAGCGCAGCATCCATTCCGTGCAATTTGAAAAGCGCTGGAAAATGAAACTTAACAATCCTTTTAAAAAGCCGGGGGCGATAGTGATCCACGTGGGCGAGGGCAGCGACGAACAATCGCACCGCGAAATTGACGAGCTGCTAAACTGGAACTTTTTAAATAAAAAACTGATAGGTGTACACGGCGTTGCCATGACACCCAGCCAGGCCCGCCGTTTTGAGGCCCTGGTTTGGTGCCCCGAATCGAACTATTTTTTGCTGAACAAAACCGCGCCGGCACATCACCTTAAAAAGTACACCAATATCCTGTTCGGCACCGACTCCACCCTTACCGGCAACTGGAACATTTGGGACCATATACGCCTGGCCCGCAAAACCAATATGCTTACCGATGAGGAGCTGTATCAATCCCTGCAGCAGCATGCCAACAATGGTTCGGCAGTGGTAACTCGTAAACGCGCCTGGCAAAGCACCGGAGAATCGTTTTTTGCTACCGAGCCCTCGGATATTTTGCTAATAGCCCATAACCATAAAATTATTTTGTTTGATGAGGAACTGCTTAAACAGGTAACCCATTTAAACCTCAGCAAATACAGCAGGATCAGCATAAACGGAGCGGATAAATATGTGCTGGGTAACCTGCCCCAGTTAATGCAGCAAATAAAAAGTTATTACCCGCAGGCGGTGTTCCCGGTTAGTATTAGCGCATGAGTTTGGCAGGCAAAATACAGGCAAAAGCGCGCCGCGAATTTACCCATATGCGCCGCAGCACCGGGCATGTTTTGGGCTTGAGCGACTCATTTTTCAAAAGCGCCCGCGGGTGCCGGATACTGGTATATCATGGTATTTGTAAGCGGGAGCATACGCGCTTTAGTCCGATTTATTTATTGGAAGAAACTTTTGAAGCGCACCTAAAACTTTATAAAAAATACTGCAATGTGGTAACGTTGGGCGATGTGTATGCTGGCAGGCTTAGTGGCGACAGGTTTAATATTTGCCTTACGTTTGATGATGGGCTGGCTAATAACTACACTTACGTTTTACCCTTGCTGGAAAAATATAAAATGCCGGCTACGTTCTTTGTTACCGGCATTACCTCGGTTGGCGGCGATATTTTATGGAACCATTTTATGAGTATTGCGGGCAGTTTCGGACCGGAGCAGATCAGCCATAAAAACATTATTTACACCTTAGATAAACACAGGCAATACCGTTCGGCAGATGGTGAGGCGTTGAAGCAGGTACTGCGTCGCACCGGCTTCGCTGAGAAAGCCGAAGTGATGGCGAAGCTTGAAAAACAAGCCCCCTTCAAAACCGACGAACAGCTATGCGATTACTGGCTGCAAATGACACCACAGCAAATAAAAAGTCTATCTGAATCACCTTACTCAACCGTAGGCGCCCACGGCCTATACCACAACGACCTGGTAAACCTCAGCGAAGCCGATGCTTTTAATGAACTCCAACAAAGTAAAAGCTATTTAGAGGGCATTACCGGCAAAACAATTAACAGCTTTGCATTTCCCTACGGCAGTTATAACAAAACGGTTGTTCAACTGACTAAGCAAGCTGGTTATACCCAATTGCCCATTATGGATTTTTATAAGTTGGAAGATTCCAACGATCAAACCCTGCGCGAACGCTTTACGGTAAACCCCTACATATCGCCCGTAAACCAGTTATACGCCACCATAAACCGCCACTATGAATAACGGTATTTCCATACAGCGCCTAAGCAGTGATAACATTGACGATATGGCTGTTTTGTATCGTCAGGTTTACGGTCGGTCACGGTCGGTCGATTACTTTTTAGACAAACATGATACCGCTTATACCGGGGCGCAGTATATCGGTTACTTTGCCTATCATAACAAAAAACCTGTGGCCTACTATGGCGTTATGCCTACCTGGCTGCAATACCAGGGCGATAAAATACTGGCGGCCCAATGCGGCGATGTGATGACGCATGCCCAATACCGCAGGTACGGTTTATATACCGCGCTGGGCCTGCTTACGCAACAGCTTTGTATGGAGGCGGGGATAAAACTTATTTTTAGCTTCCCAAACCAAAACGCGCACCCGGCTTCGGTGGGTAAGTTAAGCTCGAAAGCTTTGCATGCTTTGCAAAGATTTACTATTGATTTTGGCGGAAATTTGCTTTTGGCTAAGCTGGCGCGAAGGTCTTTCGTGCTGGATTTGTTGTACAAAAGCTACCAAAAGTATATCCTCAAAAATTACCTGAACCCGGCTTTGGGAATCGTTAACCCTGCGTTGAAACACGGTGCCGATGGCGTGTTTCGGGATAAGGATTATTTGAATTATAAACGGTATTCAGATACGATGGTGATCAATATTGGCCGGGCTGTTATCTGGCTAAAAATTAATCAGGATCTATTTATTGGTGATATGGATTGTCCCGCGGACGCTTTCAAGAATGTAATGGATGAGCTCGTTCAGCTGACCCGCAGGCTTGGGGTACGGCAGATCCATTTTCAAACCAGCCCCGACACTACCGCCTATAAAATGTTCGAACAACTTTACCGGGCCGAGCCGTCTTTCCCGGTTATCATCAATACCCTGGGTAATGACATAGACACCCAAAACCTGAAATTCACTTTTGCCGATATTGATATTTTTTAAGCTATGCGATTTGTTTTTACCAGTTATGTTGTAACGCCGGCCTTTAACAATCCCGAGGCATGGTTAACCCGCATACGGGCCTATAAAGGCATACTGGAAGCGCTCAGCACAAACCACGAGGTGATCAGCATTGAGCAGATAAATTACCAGGGCGATTACGAATACAACGGTGTTACCTACTACTTTAAACGCTTTGGGCATAACAACAAATTCCCGTTAAGGCAGCACCGTTTTATTAAAAGCCTGAAGCCCGATGTGGTTTTTGTGCAGAGCCTGCATTTCCCTTTGCAGGTTATTCAGTTACGGTTGCTGCTGGGTTGGAACGTAAAGATCATCATCCAAAATCATGCGGAAAAACCATTCAGCGGTTTAAAGCGGCTGGCCCTTTGCCAGGCGGATAAACTGACCAATGCCTACCTGTTTGCTTCCAAACCCATGGGGCTTGATTGGGTGGCGAAAGGTAATTTATCCACCCCTTCAAAAGTTCACGAGGTGATGGAGGTTTCATCGGTATTTTACCCGGTGGATAAGACTGCGGCAAGGCAGGCTACCGGCGTTACAGGGGATGTTATTTACTTATGGGTTGGCAGGTTAAATGATAACAAGGACCCGCTGAATGTGGTCAGGGCATTTCTGCGTTTTGCTGCTATTGAACCGGGCGCACGATTATACATGATCTATCAAACTACCGAACTATTACCACAGATACAGGAACTATTGCACAACAGCCCCGGTGGCCACGCTGTGATACTGATAGGCCAACTTCCCAACCCCGAACTGCTCTCTTGGTTTAACAGTGCTGATTTCATGCTATCGGGCTCGCATTACGAGGGGAGCGGGTCGGCGGTTTGCCAGGCGATGTCATGCGGGTGTGTGCCTGTGGTTACGGATATACAGTCGTTCAGGATGATAACGGATGATGGGCGATGCGGGCTGCTTTATCCACCGGGGGATGAGGACGCTTTGTTAGCTACCCTGGTAAAATCTTTACATCTTGATCAGCCGAAGACGCGGGAAAAGGTTTTAAACTACTTTCATACCACCCTCTCCTTCCAGGCCATCGCCCAAAAAATTCAGACCATCGTTTCTACTTGCTGACCGAATAACTGCATTATTTTATGCGCGTTATCGCTTACCGTGTATGGCAGTACGCTTTGATAATTTTCCTGCTCATTCAAAAGCCTGGCGGCCTGTTGGTACATCTTATCCCCATCGGATGCAATATGCCAGTTCATAATATCAGCCTCCATAGGTTTTACAAAGCTGATAAGTTTGGCACCGGCATATAGCGCCTCCAAACACACCAGGCCGAAGCCCTCATAGTTTGAGGTGTGCAGGAAAATTTTACTGCGCTGCATCAATCCTAATACTTCATCGTGCGGTACTTCGCCTAGCAGGGTAATGTTATTTTGCAGGTTAAGGCTATTGATCTGCCGCTGCAGATTTTGCATTTCAACGCCCTCGCCGCAGATTACGGTTTTGAGTTGGGGGTGGTCTTTTACCAGCTGGCCTACTACTTCTATAAAGATATGATACTGCTTCAACGGGATCAGCGACCCGGCCCCCATGATATCAATATCCCTTGGGCCGTCGGCATTTTTAAACAGGGAAACATCTATCGCCCCCGGCACTACCTGCTGCGGGCTTATGCCATAATTCCGCTCAAACTCTTTCCGGATAAAATCCGACAGGGCTATCAGCTCCTCTGCCTGCGGCTTTACGCGGGGTACGTAACGGTTACCGGGTTTGGCATCCTGGCCCAGCAGCCAGCAGTAATGTTTGAGAGCATGCTTGCGGGCAAAACGGCTGCCTACCAGCGCGCATTCGCCGAGCCAGAAACTGAGCAGACCCATCACCTCATACTGTTTGTGCAACTGCTTCAGCTGCCACCAAACCCTGAACCAGGTAAGCGCCCTGAAACCCTTGCCCCAGCCTTTGCCGCCTATGGCCCGCACTTCAACACCTTTCCATTCGTAAATGGCGGGGGTGAAGGGATATTGAAACGCGATAACCACCACATGCACATCCGGATAGGTTTCCTTCAGCACTTTCACAAATATCTGGCGGGGAGGTACGCAGGTGGAGTCGGCTTCGTTGGCGGGGAAACCGGGGGTTAAAATGATGAGGGCTTTGCGCCTAGCGGTTTTGGGCATAAAATTTTGATCTCATAAACCCATACGTAACGCCAACGGGCGGCGTTGCCCCATAACGCAAAGATAGGGCGCAGTGTAGCGCTGTATGCGTAGCACGCTACACCGCTACACCAGGTGTAGCGGCGCTACAGCTCTATTTACCAGGCGTTTGTGTTTTTTGGTGGCAGTGTTTTGTCAATATCGGGATTATTCCCGGTTGCGTTACCTGGGGCATTGTAACAATCACTTGGTCATCGTATCTAAATCCTGTAAAGGCTTACATAGCTCATCGCATATTTATGTTATATTGGCTGTAGCCATACACAAGCTTATGAAACAACCCGGCTTTATCATTGCATTACTGTTAGGTACGCTGGCTTTCGCCTATGGTGCCTGGTACTCGTTTACCTTTGTGGCGCCGGCTTTGGCCTGGGGCATTATAGCGGCTTACGTACTTTTGCTTATTTATTTACCTTATAACAAGATCACCAAAAACAAATGAAAAAACTGATTGGCGTAGCCGTGGCCCTATTGGCTGTTGGCGCACTTACCATTGCCAGCTGTAACCGGGTTGAACCCAATTACGAAGGCGTTTTAATGACCAACTACGGCCGCAACGGTAAAAGCGATTTTACCCGCGTTACCGGCAGCCAAAACACTTTATGGTTTGGTACGTCATTGTACCAGGTGCCTATGTATGCCCTTAACGGCAACCCTGACGCTATTACCGTAACCGCCCGCGATGGCGGTGTATTCACCGTAGACCCGCAATACACCTACCAGGCCAAGCGCGACAGCGGTATCAACATCATCTTCAACTATAAATACCTGGGCTTAAAAGGTATGCTGGATGATGACGACCTGAACAATATTGAAAGCAGCGTACTAAACCCGCTGGTGCTTAACGCCTACCGCGAAGAGGCCCGCAACTTTGCTACCGACAGCCTGCTAACCAGCATTAACCTGTTTGAAAACAACGTAGAGGAACGCCTTAAACGCCAGTTTGCCGCCAAATATTTTGACATTACGGCGCTTACTTCGGGCCTTAAACCACCGGCCAGCATGAGCGAGAACATTGAGAAGATGAACAACGCCAAGGTAGAGACCCAAACCGTTAAAAACGAACTGGCAACCGCCAAAATGCTGCAGGAAAAAGCCCTGATAGACGCCAAAACCAACGAGATCAAATCGCGCGGTTTTACCAAGGAGATTTTGGCCGAAAAATGGATAGACGCCATAAAAACCAGCCAAAACCGGATAATTATTACCGATGGTAAAACGCCTATAATGCTTAACTAAAATTATAAAAGCCCCGAAAGGGGCTTTGTTGTTTATGGTGCCAGCGCTGTAGTCGCAGACTACAGGCATAGTCGTCCGAAGTCACAGACTTCGGACAGCGTAATTAATATCTGGTTTTATACAGAGGCATAATTATTGGCTTTAAGTTAAAGGTCAGTTTTGAAAACATTTGACCATTAAATTTCATATAGTTCTCTGCTAGTTCAGAAGGTTCTTCAAAAGAGTTTGCACACTCATCTTTGAAATAAATATAAAATAGGGGAATAATTATTCCGCAGTCCTTTAGGTTGTGTTGGTTTACAACTTGCGCTAATAGCGATAAGTCGAGTTTGTCCTTAATCTCTGTAAATTGCGCTTTGAAGAGTGCGGGCGCACTATCAGAAACCATAATATTCCCTAAGCCACCAGTTTTAGTCACTTCAATAACTAAATTGGCATAAGTGGGTACACATGCCTCTTTGAGTGCTTTGGGATACCAAAGTGTTCTCGAAAAATGCTTTTGAAAGGCCGAATATTCACTTTGTGCCAGCGCCTTTTTAATCGGCAAACTGATAAAAAATAGAAATAGTAAATAGTAGAGTGTTCTATTTACAACGTTCACCTTTGTTTCCATTTGGCTTTTTATATCTTTCATTGATTCTTAAAATTTCATTTGCTCTATCTGGGTCATCTCTCACCATATCTTTCCATTCATCTGTTTCGGATAATAAGTAGGAACTTCTACTGTTATCATAACTACCATAAGTTTTTTTAGTTGTACCGTTAACAAAGGCAGATTTTAGATTGGCTGACGCATGCACAGGCATTTCCATAACATCCTGCCCCAGGCGTTCATAAGTTCTGTTTTGCGCCCAATCAGGTTTCACACTTTGACTCAAATCAGGATTGACAGCCACACCGTTGCTGTTAACCTGTAACGGTTTGTTAATGGCGTTTTTTGGATAAGTGGCTTCGTACCATTGCTTAGCCTCATTAATTACAGGGTCATTTACAGCAAGCGGTTCGTTAATATCGTGCTTTTTACAGGCGTTGTAAACTGCAACAAGGCACAATAGGGTTAGGGGAATAAGTCTTTTAAATAAAGACCTCGGTTTAGGTTCATGAGTTTAATAAGATCAGGTTGTTTTAATACACAATAATAAATACGCTAAACGAATATGTCGCTGACCTATTCGTCAGAATTTTGTGTCGCCGTATTCAGGCAACAGATTAGGCAGCGGACCATATGGGAGACGCAAAATATTGCTTCTCTACAAATGCGCTCTTCACACAGCAATACTCAAATCATCCAGATAGGGCACTACAAACATGGTATGCTCAAACGCGCGGAAATGGGTAAGCTGATGATAACGCTCATCGAAGAAGGCTTCAACATAAAAATTATTCACGTTATATAGCCTGATGTAGTGGTGACCGTCTACTCGGTCGGCCAGGAAGGTGGCAGCTAAAACCAGGTCAGTTTTCTGGGTATGGCTTAGCGTATTAAATTGATCGGAGTTCATAGGCTCATTTGTATTATTCACTCATAATGAATACTATACAAAGGCTGTGCCTTAGCTGAATAAAGTTTTCCACCCCGGCTTAGTTATTAACCGTTCCGCTGTAAATTAATGCCACGCCTTTGCTATTGATAAGACCAACAAAGGGTAAGACAAATATCGAACTGTGTTAAATCGATCTATTCGATAAATGCAGATACCGACTCCCAATTATCGTCCCTGTTCACATACAGGTCAAGCGGCCTTTTAGCATTTATCTCATCAAAAAAAGCTTTAGTTGAATTTTGATCAAAGTTGGGATGATTGAGGTAATAAAATATATCGCGGAAACCTGGCCTTATTACTCTGCCCACAAAATGGACAACATGGTCTTTTTTCAGGAATTGGGTTATTTGATCTTCAAGGTCATTTAATACTTCAGCCTCTTCTGATGTGGGATGCCCGTTTTCGTTTTTATCTCTTACTTCAAGTAAGATCTGTGCGCACCAGGGAAACTTTTTTTTATGGAGATAATCGTCATACGCCTTATTTATACTGGCAAACGCCAGGCCGCCCTCAACCTCCAATTTAAGGATACTAAAGTTCTCACCCGGATAGGTAGTTTCAATCGGGCTTTCAACCCTTTTTTTTAATAACTTTCTAAACACAGCTTTCCATTTATTTAATCAGTAGTTTAACAGTATCAGCTTTAATGCCCGGTCCGTACATAGTTGTATCTGATAAGATCATTATAAGTGAATCTTTTGTAAAAGATCTCACCTCATTTAAATAATTATGCTCATAAGCTTTTATAGTTGTTTCGCTATTATCACTATGCACTTTTCTAACCTGTATAACTTCGTTAGCTGTAGCCCCAACCCCCACATAATAAAATTTAACAGTCTTATCGCCCATACGCAACGTTTTAATAAGTCGCTCGTCCTTGTCGTGTAAATTACATGCCCATAGCACGGTAAGCAATATATAAATGGGCAACTTTTTCATTGATGACCTTATAGCTACACTACCGTAAAAACTCTATCACCAAAGCTTCCCACTCTTCATCCAACGACACATCGGGGCGTTTTTTGCGGGCGCGATTGTACCAGTAGTCGGCGTTCCAGATGTCGCCTTCTTTGCGGTGCAGGTAGGCATGTATCCAGGCGGAGGGCTGATCATTTAGCTGGTCAACTTCGGCATGGGCGCGGTTCCAGTTGCCTTTACCATCGTACCAAAGGCTTTTAAGCTGTACAGACAGGGTACTATCGGGATGGTCGTTATTTAATGATGCTTTAAATGCTGTTAAATTCATAATGTATTAATTAGCCAAGGGCTTAACCGCTATTTTACTTCGGCGGTGGCCTATGTTTCCGTTCAGGTCGGTGCCCTCCACAAGCACTGTATAATTGGCCGGTTTATCAGCCGTGTAAAAGCTAATAGTTGCCTTACCCATGGTATCGGTAACCACATGCGGCTGCCAGTATACGGTCGATCGCAGATCGGTGCCCATAGCCAGGTTCCTGTTTTTTACCGTGTATTTTGGGCTGTAAAACTGTTTAGGCAGGGTAATGGGTATCGGCTTATATAAATAAGTACCCGCCGATCGCCTCATGTAGGGGCCGGCACCCGAGCGGGTGGTAATTTCAATAAACGTAAACTGTGGCGGAAACGTAATAGGCTGGCCCGTACTATCGGTAGTTACATAATAGCTCCCATAGCGCGAGGCTGCCCCAAGGTTGGTTAACACCTCGATACCTTTAATGTCTTCGGCAGTAAAATAGTCGGTATTGCTTTTCAGGAAGGAATACCTGTCGGGATCACGCGTGGGGCCAATGCCGTTGCCATCAAACAAACTGTTAAGCGGCATGCCATCTATTACAAAATACACCAACCTTCTGTCAACAATAAAGCTCGAAAAGAAAGGCTTGGCAAACGGACTAAGCGCCCCCAGCCCCTGCAACTGAAAGCTTTTCACCTTTTTTTGCAACAGTTCGGTCAGCGTCATTTTACCGGCTTTTAGTATTTCGGCTTCGTCAATAACCTGGTCACCGGCGCCCGGCTCAACCAGGTGTTTAGAGTCTTTAACAACCTTTCTCTCTTTAATCACCACTTCCTTCAAACGGTTACCTTCGCCGCGGAAACTGGATTCGGCGTTTTGCTGGCTTAGTTTGGTAGCACTGTTGTTCAACAATAAAGTATCGCTGTTAACATACCATGGCGTAGGCACCGCTTTAGGCAGCATAAATACAGGCGATTTAAACTCGTTCAGCATCTCAATGGTGTAGCTGGTTTTATTTTTTTTGTTGTGCGATGTAAGTTTAAACGCGGCCGTATCTACCGGCATAAAACCTTTAAAGGTAAATATGCCGTCCTTCCCCGTCAGGGTATCCAATATCATCGACGGTTTTTTTGAAAACAGTACCACGTTTGAGTTTTCAACCGGTTTACCAAACAGGCCTGTTACTTTTCCCTGTACCATAAACTCGGGTTCGGCAATAAATTTGATGGGGGCGGGCTTAGGGTCAAAAAGCTTTTTAACATCATAGCCAACCCAGCCCTGGGTAAGCATCAGGTTATCCAGTTCGGTAGTTTTAGCGGGCGATGTAAAGTAATAGCCAGGCTCGTCAACATCACCCTTTAGGGCCGATGTAAACAGTAAGTTGCTCACCATATTACTGCCCAGGGTATCGGTTTTAACCTGGTCGTCATCGGTAACCGCTACAGAAAACGTGCCCTGTACGGGTTTGCCATCTTTATCTTTTACATCAAGCGTCAGGGCCACGCTATCGCGCATAGCGTAAACAGGTTTAGCCGCGTTAACATTTACCTGCAGGTTATCATTATGGTTGACAAAAACCTGGCGCTCGTTTAAGGCGGTCCCTGCTGTATTAAACAAAGTGAAACGCGTTATCCCGGTAGGAAATAATGATGTTGCGATGGTGTTGCTAAATGACCGCCCGCTTATCATACTCACGCTTTGTGCATAACACACCACCTCGCGCGACTGGCTGATCAAATAATACAGCGCTGCAGGCAGTTGCCCGCCAACCATACTTATCGTAATGGTAACCGAATCGGCACCTTTGGGGCTTATGCGCAAGGCCGTACCCGCCGCGCTAACCGCAGGCAAGGCATAACCTTTAACCTGGCCACCGGGCAACAAAGCCTGCGCGGTATAAACGGCGCCGGCCTGCGGGGTAAACTCAAAGCTGCCCATGCCTTTATGTATAGATTTAAAAGCAGCAACCTCCTGCCCTTTGTTGTATATTTTACCGCTTATGTTAACGGCTTTACCATCTTCGCCAATAGCTTTAAAGCCTACGCGGGTTTTAATACCGGCCAGCAGGTTTCCGCCTTCGGGCATAAATTGTAGGTCGGTGTTCTCAGGCCGGTTTATATTTACGGGCACGATGAGTTTGGTAGTATCGGCGCCCTTGCCTTTTTGTGCCACCTGTATAGCCAGGTTACTAACGGCCACTTTATCTGCCAGGTCAAAGCTTAAACTTACCGTGCCATCCATGGCAGTCATCACCTTCTGGCGGTCGATGGTTCGGCGGCCGTTCATGATGCGCAGCTGCATATCTTTCAGGCGCAGATCATTATTATCCATCGCCGTAAACTTTAGCTTGCCCTGCACTATGTTTTTACCCTTCACACTATCCAGCTTAAAGGCAGCCTGTACCAGTGTCGAATTCTCTAAGGCAGATACATACAGGTTTTGCTTAAAAACATAATCCTCGCCAAAATTGCGCATCCAGTTGGTGTAAGCGCGCAGGGTGTAGCCCCCTTCAGATATCTCATCTTCGGCAAAGGAAATATCGCCTGCGGCAAGGCCCGCATAAACGGGCACCATAATGCGTTTTATTGCCCGGCCATATTCATTATCCAGTTCCACATACAACAAACCGCTGCGGGTGGATGGGGTAAAGTAATCGGCATTCAACACGTAGGCTTTAAAATGCAGCGTATCGCCCAGGGTATAGTAGGGCTTATCGGTATGCACATAAACCTTTTCAATGGGCAGCCTGTCGCGCATTTGGTTAAAGGCGGCTATGGTAGCTTTAAGGCTGTTATCGGTTTGCGCAAACGCCGTTGTACTAAACAGGCAAAGCGCAACTACTAATTTTTTACAGTTTTTCATTGGTAGATGATTTACTGTGAACGTTTACTGTTACTTGGTATTCGGATACGCGGCCAGCAAAGCTTTAGCCTCGGCCTGCGTTAGTTTTGATACGCTGCCGTGGCGCGCATCGGGCGGCATGCTGATGTCGGTCTCTATCTTCCAGTTCAACAAGTCGGGCGATGAGGAGATGCCGTATTTATCAACCATCGGGTAATCATACAATAACAACCAGCCGTTTTTAGTTGGGTCGGGCATTACGCTGGGACCTTCGGTTATGGTTGGGGCTATCTGGCCTTTGTTTAGCGGGCCTTCGTAAATGGTATAAGGTCCTTCAATATTTTTTGCTGTCGCTACGCGGATGCCACGGCGTTCGCCGTACTGTGCGCCAAACATTTCTTCTTTATGTACCAGGTAATAGGTGCCGTTGTGCTTGGTCATGGTACCATCAATAACCGAGTATGGCGGCGCAAACATGACTTTAGCAGGCGTAAAAGTTTTCCAGTCGGTAGTTTTGCTGTACCATAGGCGGCTTTTTTTCCAGCCCGCATCCTCAAATGTCGACGACCAAAATACGGTATACTCTTTGGTAGCATCGTCATAAAAAAACTCGGGCGCCCAAATATTGCGTACCAGGTTACCGTTCTCATCTTTTACATCGCGCATAGGTTGCGGCGATGCTTCGGTGCGCCAGGTAAGCAGGTCGTTTGAGGTACAGTATAACATGGTCGGGCCATTTTTACGGTCGTCAGGGTTAACAGCACGGCCGCCGGTACCCACCAAACGCCAGGTACCATCAACACCACGGTGCAGGAAAGGATCGCGCATGCGCTGGCTCCAGATGGGTTTATTATCATTTAACGACGTCCAGTGGCGGCCATCGGTTGATAGGGCAATGTGTAGCTGGGCCACCAGCATTGGGTCGGGCAGTTGCACTTCTACGGTTTCGCCTTTTTCGTTTATCTCGATACGTGTTGGGTAACGCTGGCGGAAATACGTTAACAGCCATACCTCGGGCTCGCGTTTTTGTTCCGGTTTGGTTGTGGTTGTGGCCGTTGCGCGTGAGCCCCCCGCTCCCCTTTGCTCCACGTTAGGAGGTTGGGTACTTGGTCCGCTTAGCGTGCTTACGC
The DNA here is from genome assembly GCF_059690715.1 of Mucilaginibacter sp. A3364. Lineage (NCBI taxonomy): Bacteria > Pseudomonadati > Bacteroidota > Sphingobacteriia > Sphingobacteriales > Sphingobacteriaceae > Mucilaginibacter > Mucilaginibacter sp. A3364. The sequence continues at coordinate 1,193,787 of NZ_JCAWED010000002.1, read as the reverse complement.
CTACAGGTGTGCCGGGGTCATTGGCCTTCCGCTCTACCACCATGGTACCACCGGGACCAACCTTAGCGCGTTGAATGGTAGTTATGACCGTTTGGGTTTGCGCGTTTGCCACTTGCAAACAGGTAATGCTTAATAATGCTATGGGGGCCAGCAAGGCTTTGCCGGATAGTTTTGGCAGGGTAAATTTCATACTGTAGTATTTAGGTATTTATGGGTGTGTGAATATAGTGCTTATTCACCTCAAAACCATGCGCAAACGGGTAAAAACCGTGTGACGGTGGCATTAAAAACATTTGTTATCTTTGCTCCGTCATCAAAACACCGTTGTATGTGATCAATAATTTCTTTCAGGAACAATAAACGCAGGCCTTAGGGCTATTGCAATTATTCATTTTCAAAAAAAGAAATTATGCTTACACTGCACGATGTTACTTACATACATCCCAACCGGGATATGCTTTTTGCTGATCTAAACTTCAGTATAAACAAAAACGATAAAACAGCTTTAATTGGCAATAATGGCACGGGCAAATCAACCCTGCTTAAACTAGTCGCGGGTATTTTACAGCCTGCCGCGGGACAGATCAAAACGGCCGAAAAACCATACTATGTGCCACAGCACTTCGGCCAGTTTAACCGACAAACGGTAGCCAAAGCTTTGGGCGTAGCCGATAAACTGCTGGCCCTTACGCAGATTTTAGCGGGCGACGTTACCGAAACCAACATGGCTACACTGGATGACGACTGGACCATTGAAGAACGCTGCGCAGAAGCCTTTTCCCAGTGGGGCCTGCAAAACATTGGCCTGCATCAGCAAATGGACCGGCTAAGCGGCGGGCAGAAAACCAAAGTTTTCCTGGCGGGAACTGCCATTCACCGCGCGCAATTGGTGCTGATGGACGAACCCAGTAATCACCTCGATACTGAAGGCCGGGAGAAGCTGTACAACTACATAGCCCAAAGCAACCACACGCTGTTGGTGGTGAGCCATGACCGCGCTTTATTAAACCGTTTAAATATGGTTTACGAGTTAAGCCCGCACGGCATTACCGTTTATGGCGGTAATTACAACTTTTACACCGAACAAAAACAAATAGCCGCAGATGCTTTACTGCGCGATACGAACAATAAGGAAAAAGCACTGCGCAAAGCCAAAGAAGTTGAGCGCGAAACCATGGAACGCCAACAGCGCCTGGATGCCCGCGGCAAAAAGAAACAGGAGAAAGCCGGCATACCAACCATTATGCTAAACACCTTGCGCAACAATGCCGAGCGAAGCACTGCCCGGGTTAAAGGCATGCACACCGATAAAATAAACGGCATTGCAGGCGAGCTTAGTCAACTGCGCAAACAGCAACCCGATATTGATAAAATGAAGATGGGGTTTGACAACTCAAACACACGTAGAGGGAAACTATTAATAAAAGCAAATGATATAACATTTAACTATGGCAACATGCCCCTATGGGAAGAACCGTTTAATTTATCCATAAGCGTAGGTGAGCGCTTAGCCATCACAGGCAGTAATGGCTCCGGCAAAACCACCCTGATCAGGTTGCTGCTGGGCAGGTTTGACCCTACCGCAGGCAGCATTTATCGCGCCGATGGCAGGACAATTTATATTGATCAGGATTACTCACTGATTGACGATAAACTGTGCGTATATGAACAGGCGCAGGCCTTTAATACTGGCGCTTTGCAAGAGCATGACATCAAAATACGCCTTAACCGCTTTTTATTTGATAAGAACGATTGGGACAAACCCTGCCACGCCCTGAGCGGCGGCGAAAAAATGCGCCTTACACTTTGCGCGCTTACCATTGGCACCCATGCGCCGGATATGATCATATTAGATGAACCAACTAACAACCTAGATGTTCAAAACACCGAAATACTAACCGCAGCTGTGAATGATTATGCCGGGGCACTGGTGGTGGTATCGCATGATGAGGTGTTTTTGGAGGAAATAAATATCGAGCGGGCTATTCAGCTTTAATGAAGCTTGGAATTTTTTACCCATACAGTCACAGCAGGGTCTCTCGGAGAGGGCCCTGCGCCAGGTGAACGTAATCTGCCCAACGCAGGGTCCTCTACGAGAGACCCTGGTAATACGGTAATATGTATCGTTAACGAAATTACTTCAACCCGTTCAGCAACCCTGTTGCCATTTTCACATAATCATCATTCTTCGCTTCGGTTGCTAGCGCGATGGTTTTTTCGGCGTTAGCTTTGGCGCCGGCTTTATCACCTGCTTTTTGATAGATGCGGGCTTTCAGTAAAAACATATAAAACGCTTTGGCATTGGCAGGGTCGGCAGTGGCTTTGTCTATCCATTCTTTGGCTTTGGCCAGGTCCTTACCATTTTCAAAATAGTATTGCGCGGCAGGATAGTACGGGCGGGTGTCTTTATTAAACACATCGTTTATCTGCTTCATCACAATAGCATCGGTGTTAATGGTGATAGGCAGGGTCACCATGCTGTTTTCCCAAGCCAGTTGCACATCGCAGCTGTTGTTGGTAAAGTTGGCAAAGTTGATGGTAAAGCTTTCAACCTTGTTAGCCAGTTTGGTTACAGGGGCTTGTACGCGTACCGCGTCATTAGCCTGTTTGTATAGGTTCGGGTCGTTTACGTTAACATCTTTAGTGATGATAAGCGTCCACTCGGTAGCGCCGGGGATGCTTAGCAAACCGTATTTACCGGCTTTAATTAAGGCGCCGCCGATAGTTACATCATCGCTAAACTGCAGTGTGGTAGCCTGGTTGGCACCGGTGCGCCATACTTTACCATAAGGAGCAAGATCAGCACCCAGTTTACGGCCTTTAAGGCCCGGGCGACTGTAACTTAACTCAATACTGCCAACACTAAAGTTTTGCTTAATAGTTTGTGTTGGCGATGGTTGCGGCGTGGCAATGTTTTGGGCGTTTGAGGCCAGTGTAGCCGTTATTAAAAATGCGGCCAGTAAAAAACGTTTCATATGGGTGTAGTTATAATTTGGTGGCAAAATTAGTTAATCAACGCGCTGCTTGCGCATTATTGTTTTTTAAATAAATACGGTAAAGCTCAAAAAATTGTGGAGCGGTAAGCAGTTCTATGTTCGGGTCTATCTTTTTCAATTCGGCCACTACCTGTACATACCAACTCGGGCTTTTTAAAATATTACGAAACCAGTGAAATGGTATTTTGCGCTGCTGTACACGGGCATAAATAGCACGGGCGGCTTCGGCAGGGTTGCCCTGGTTTATATCCGCGTCGGCACGTAAAACGGGCATATTGCCGTGCAGGGCTGTCAAAGGTGCTTTTTGTGGGATGATGCCGTTGGGGCTAAAGCTTGCGTAAGCATCCAGGCCTTTGGCGTTAAGCCCGGGGGCTTGTCCGTCAATAATAAAACCGGTAATGCTTAGTCCCCATTGTTTGTAGTAGGGTTTGTTATGCGCCGCCCAGGCATTCACCGCGTCGGGCAGGTTTGATATAGGGCGTGGGGCCTGCAACATGCCGGGCATTAAATAGCCGGCGCCATTATCCGCGGCAGCAAAATAATCATTGGCGGTTGCAGATGCACGCTGATACTCCAAAGCCATAGGCACGCGTTGCGCCAGCACCGGGCTTATGCTCCACATCATGGGCACTTTCCCGCGGTCGGGACTATCCCAAAGGGTAGGCGTGGTTTGCGCCACCCATGATGAGGCATCATAATCGCCCACATATAAAACAATAAAATTGCGGCCTTTGTAATCTATCTGCCCATCGGGCTTCAGGTAGCCTTGCTGTTGTAGCTGCTCATGCGTTATCCAATCCTGCTTATAGGTTTTTTTAAGTGGATAATGCTGCCAGAAGGATGCATTAGCCAAGGCACCATATCCAATAGCATCAGCATCTTTAAAAGCGTTATAGGCACTTATGGTGCGCGAGTATTCCCACTCGGTTTCCACGTCCTCGTGTTTGCCTTTGGCATGTTTGGTGTATTTAAAAGCCCAGGGCGGGAAGCCGCCTAGGTAACAAAAGTCCTTCCCTTTATTTCGATTATAGGCGGTTAGCAGGATCTCTTTCAACGTATTCAGATCGGTACCTTTCTGCTGACCGGGATCATCCGTTGCCGGCTCATCGCTCCAGGGGCTCAGGTCAAAGAAAAATCCTCGTTTACTGATGAAAAAATCGTGGTTACTTAAGGTATGATGATTGCGAACCGTGCGCGTAGGGTTAGCCATCCATTCCTGGTCGATGTAGTAAGCGCCGTATTTGGTATTGCATCTACCGGTCTTCAGGTATCGTTCTAAAAACCACAAATAAGCATCATTTTTTGGCGATCCGGTGGATGCGCGGTTGGTGCCGGGGATGGTGCCTACACCAGTAAATATTGAAGAACCATCACCATTGATCAAACTTACTTTAACGGGTATTTTGGGTCCGCCGTTTATAATTTGCGAGTAGAGACTTTGCGGGGATGGGTCATACCTAACGGCGATCAGATCATCAACCCCGGCTACAGACGAGGCCACATTGCTTGTCGCCGCCACTTTAGGATCGTAAACCACAGCACCTTTAATTTGCTTGCGGTAGGCGTTTACCACTTCGGCTACGCTTTTGTAAACAATGGTATCGCGCTTGCTTAACCATTTACCCGGCGCACGGTATTTGTTCCACCAGTAACGGTCAACATCCACATTGCCGTTCTGTACAAAAAAGGTGTACAGGCATGGCTTTTTACGGTTAACTATACCTTGCAGGGATGATATAAGATGCACGTCATCCCAGGCTGTTTTTACACCTTGCGACGTGTTGGCATCGGTTTTAAGCGTATAGTCCAGGTCATATATTCCTATGGCATTGGTTTGCGCCATTGCTTTATCGGCACAAATAAAAATTGCGAATAGGGCTAACAGGCTCAAATATGGCGCGCGCATGTTATTTAAATTGGTACAAAGTGCTAATATTGGCTAATTGCTTTTATATATCAAGCAATTTATAATTTTACCACCCTTATGTCGGCAAATCAAACCCTTAAATACAAGCAACTGGTTAAACTGAGTGAAGGCCCTTACGAGGCTTTTTTATATGATTGCGACGGCACGCTTGCCGATAATATGCAGGCGCATACCGATACCTATATAAAAGTAGCAGCCGACAAAGGCGTTGTAATAACCGGCGAAATTATTGATGAACTGGCAGGCTGGCCCATACGGGATGTGGTGGTGGAGATCAACAAGCGCTTCGGCAGTGATTTTGACCCTGATGAGTTTAACGACCTTAAAGCAAAACTATATCATACCGAATATATTAAACACATTAAACCGGTTGAGTTTGTGGTTAAGCATTTGATAGACCATGCCGGTAAAGTAAAAATAGGTGTGGTATCCGGCGGAAGCCGCGAAGCAATATCGCAAACGCTGGAAATATTAGGCATTGCCCACTTGGTTGAAGTACTGGTTTGCGCCGGCGACACTCCAAAAGGCAAACCTTACCCCGACCCATTTTTGGCTGCGGCAGAAAAATTAGGCATAGCCCCCGGTGATTGTTTAGTGTTTGAAGATGGCGCCCCCGGCGTGGCAGCAGCCAAAGCAGCAGGCATGGCATGGATACGGGTTGATCAGATCTGATCAACCTCCGTTTTACCCTAATTTTATAACCTGTATCATATAAACCGACGCTATTTAACACATTTTCACCTGCAATTACAACCAATACTTTTTTATTGCCCGGCAAGGTGGTTTATTATCTAATAAATCGTTTTTAAGTTTAACTTAATCGTTTAAACAACGCAGAGCCTGTAAAATAGTACCACATTTACGAAATCGATTGAGATTGAAAAGAACGGCGATTTAACACTTTTTTGGGGTTATAGCTTGTAGAAGCTATTTCTTTTTTAGTACATTGCTTTGTAAACCAAATAATACTTTTCTTGAAAAACCTATACGTGATACCGATATTGGTGCTTTTTATGTGCAATTGTGCCCTGGCGCAGCCGTACTATTTTAAGCACTACCAGGTGGAGGATGGCTTGTCATACAACACAGTATTTTGCAGTTTGCAGGATAGCAAGGGCTTTATGTGGTTTGGCACACGCGATGGCCTTAACCGTTTTGATGGCTCCAATTTTAAGGTATTTAAAAACGAGCGAAATAACCCCTATTCTATCGGCAGTAATTTTATTTCTTCGCTTTGCGAGGATACTAAGGGCCGTATCTGGGTTGGCGCAGACAGGGGTTTATACAGTTACGACCTGAACAGCGAGCGGTTTACCCTGGTTAAAGCTACTGCTGGTAAGGATGTACGTTTTTTAAATAAAGACAGTAAAGGCAACCTTTGGTTTTGCATTAACCGCCTGTTAAACCGCTACAACACCATTACACACAAGTTCACCACTTTTAATATTGATAACAATTTAGAGATTACCAACCTAACCACTACCCCTGATGATGGTATCTGGGTATCTACTGATGATGGCACCATCCGCAAGTTTCATTCCGAAAACAATACTTACAGCAGTTTTGACGTATTTGCAAAATCGCCGAGGGCTACCTCAAAACATATCGAGCGTATATACTACGCCGGTGATGATAAATTATTAATAGGCACAACCTACCAGGGCGTAAAGCTTTTTGATATTAAAACCCGTACCTATACCGATATTATTGCCTACAATACTGATAAAACCGAGATCTTTGCGCGGGACTTTTTAACCATAGGCAACGAGTATTGGATAGCTACCGAGTCGGGCATATTTATTTATAATACCGCTACAAAAAAGATAACCCATATTCAAAAACAGTACAATAATTTTTACTCGATATCCGACAATGCTGTTTATACGCTTTATAAAGATAAACAGGATGGCATATGGGCAGGCACTTACTTTGGCGGGGTAAATTTTTATTCATCACAAAACTCAATTTTCGAAAAGTTTTTCCCGGGCTGTTCGCCTAACTCGGTAAAAGGGAACGTGATCTCCAACTTTTGCCCGGATAAAAACGGCAATATCTGGATAGGTACTGAAGATGCCGGCGTAAACAAGTTTGACCCTAAAACGGGCTTATTTTACAGCTACACGCCCGATGGCACCAAAGGCAGCATGGCCTACAGTAATATACATGGCCTGGTAACACGTGGCAATGAGTTATGGATGGGTACCTTTCAGCACGGTATTGATGTGATGGACATTAACACAGGCAAGGTAATACGGCATTACGGAAAGGGTAACAAACCCGGCGATCTGAAAGATAATTTTGTTAATGCGTTATATCAAGACCCCAATGGCAATTTATTTGTGGGTACCGCGCGTGGCCTGTTCAAATACCTGCCTGCTACAGATAATTTTGAGGACACAGGCATCACCGCATGGTATACTTTTATTAATGATATTACGCAAGATTCGTACGGTGTAATGTGGGTAGGCACCCTTAACGATGGCCTGTATTATTACAACACCAAAACAAAAGAAAAAGGCCATTACCTGCACAAGGAAGCCAACGTTAACGGGCTAAGCAGCAATACCATTACCAGCACCTTTGAGGATAGCGACAGAAACCTTTGGTTCACTACCGAAAACGGGGGTATGCTGCAGTTTCAGCGTGCATCGTCAACATTTAAAAAGTTTACGCAAAGCGGATTGAAGGATAAGTACCTGTACCGCATACTGGAGGACCAGCAAAAAAACTTTTGGATAACAACATCAAAAGGGCTGGTATGCTTTAACCGAATGACTAACGAAACTTCGGTTTATACCCGTGCAAATGGTTTGCTGAGTGATCAGTTTAATTATTCGTCATCATTTAAAGATAGCTCGGGCCACCTGTATTTTGGTTCGGTTAAAGGTTTTATACGTTTTGACCCATCTAAGCTTGATAATAACAATTTATTGCCCCCGGTATATATAACCAGTTTCCAGGTTGATAATAAGGATGTTGAAATTGGCGGAGAAGATGGCCCGCTAAATAACTCTATCATTAATGCCAAGCAAATAACTTTACAGCCTAATCAATCATCGTTTAGTGTTGATTATGCCGCTTTAAGTTATGATGCGCCCAAAATGCTATCATACGCCTACAAACTGGAAGAGCTGGATAAAGAGTGGAATTACCTACCGGTTAAGCGTCGTATTTATTTCACTAAATTGCCCCCGGGTACTTATACTTTTAAAGTTAAGGCCGGCTACGGCACAGGCGAGGCAAGCGCGCAGGATGCTCAATTAACGATAACGGTTTTGCCGCCGCTGTATGCAAGCGTGGGGGCCTATATTATTTACACTCTGCTTATCGCTTTAGCGGTGTTCTTCTTTGTGCAGTATTACCATAATTTTCTGCAAAAGAAAACGCGCAGGAAAATGTCGCTCCTGCAATCAGAAAAAGAAAAGGAGATATATGAGGCTAAGATTGAATTTTTCACCCACATAACGCATGAAATACGCACGCCGTTAACACTTATACAAGGCCCGCTTGAAAAAGCTAAAGGTTCGGCCGATCTGACCTACGTACACAACAACCTTAACCTGGTATCAAAAAACACCACCCGACTGCTTGACCTGGTTGACCAGTTGCTTGACTTTAGGCGTACCGAGGTTAACGGCTTTAGTTTAAATTTCAGCAAAACAAACGTATCGGCTGCCGTTAACAATATTTACTTATTGTTTAAAGACACCGCTGAGCATAAACAACTAAGCTACCGGCTTGAAGTGCCCGATGATGATGTTTTTGCTTACGTTGATGCCGAAGCACTAAACAAAATATTGAGCAACCTGCTAAGCAACGCACTAAAATATGCCGATAGCAAAATAGCTATGAAGTTTTTCATAGATGCGTCCGGCCGTGATTTTGTTTTTGAGATTGTTAACGACGGGCACATTATACCACCAAATCGCCGGGATAAAATATTTGAAGCATTTTATCGCCTGGAAGAAAACAACAACAAATCGGGCACGGGTATTGGCCTGCCGCTGGCCCGTTCGCTGGCCGAGCTGCATAACGGTGTTTTAGAATTGGATACCGCCAATAGCATGCTTAATACCTTTAGGTTAGTTATACCAATACACCAGGAAATGGAATTTGACCTTGATTTTGCCGAGCGCGCTAAAGAAGAGGAGGAACAGGAAAACCAGGCCGCTAATACAGTTGAGGATACTAAGCTTACGGTGTTATTGGTTGAGGACCATAAAGACATATTGGATTTTATTGCCGTTGACCTAACCGACAAATACACCATACTTAAAGCATCAAATGGCAAAGAAGCTTTAAAAATATTGGGCAAAAGCATAGTGCACCTTATTGTAAGCGATGTAATGATGCCCGTGATGGATGGCTTTGAGCTATGCAAAACTGTAAAAGGCGACATTAATTATAGCCATATACCTGTTATTTTGCTAACGGCTAAAAACTCGGTTAAAGCAAAGCTTGAGGGCCTTGAACTGGGCGCCGACGCTTACATCGCCAAACCCTTCTCGCCAGAGCACCTGGGCCTTGAAATATTTAACCTATTGCGTAACCGCGACCTGGTTAAAAACTATTATGCCAACTCGCCTTTGATACACTTAAAAAGTGTGGCGCACTCTAAGGCTGATGAAAGCTTCCTGCAAAAGCTAAACGACCTGATAAATTTAAACCTGGCCAATACCGATTTTGATTTGGACGACATGGCTAATTACATGAACATCAGCCGCCCGACACTGTTCAGAAAAATTAAGGCCATTGCTAACCTTAGCCCTAATGATCTGATCAACGTTACGCGCCTTAAAAAAGCGGCAGAACTTATTGCCGAGGGTAACCATAAAATTTACGAGGTGGCCGAGATCGTTGGCTTTAGTCAATCATCCGTATTTACACGGGCCTTCCATAAACAATTTGGTATGCCACCGTCTGAGTATGCTAACGCGAATAAAGTTTCAAAGCAACCATCAGCATAAAACAAAAAAGCCTGTCGCAATTAAATACGACAGGCTTTTTTATTTACGGGAAGTTATTACTTCACCAAAGATGGATTATAAAGTTTCATGTGGGCCTTTTTTAAACCTTCAACCGGCATTTTAAATACTTTACGATCGTAAGTTAAAAAGCCGTTTACTTCACCTTCAACATCGGTTGTTTGAGTATAAACCGCGGCTGATAAACCTACCTTGATCAGCTCTTCTAATCTGTTTACAAACGTGTTGTAACGTGCAAACATCTCATCGCCGTTTTGGAAGGTTTGATAACCCCAAACACGTTTACTCTCCCAGGTATGATCCTTAATTGGCCAGCCTAAGCCACCAAACTCGCCCAATACAACGGCTTTGGTTTTGCCAAAAATTTCGGGGCGAGGCATTGCCGGTTGCGGATAGTTATGCAGATCGACCATATCGCCGGTGTCAAAAAAGTTGCCACCGCTGGCGCTGTTTACCAGGCGTGACGGATCTTTCTTTTTGGTCCACTCGGTTATCTCAACCGTTTTAAACTGGCCCCAGGCTTCGTTAAATGGTGTCCAGATTACGATGCATGGGTAGTTATGTAGGTGATCCATAATGGCATTCCACTCTTTGCGGTAGTAGCCTTCTGATTGGGGCGTACGATCTTTATCAGTAGCTTTATCTAATACGCCCGGACGGTTCTCCCAACGGTTACCCAAGTCGCCGCTAGGCATATCCTGCCATAGCAGCATACCCACTTTATCGCAATAAGTGTAGTAGCGCGCTGGTTCAACCTTAATGTGCTTACGTATCATGTTAAAGCCCATTTTTTTAAGCTCGTCGATATCAAATAGCATTGCTTCTTCGGTTGGCGGGGTGTATAAACCATCCGGCCACCAGCCCTGATCAAGCGGGCCGTATTGAAACACAAACTTGTTGTTTAATAACATGCGTTGTATGCCGTTAGCATCAGGGCCTAATGATATTTTGCGCATAGCGAAATAGCTTTTCACCGCATCAATCTGTTTACCATTACGTAAAACGGCAACCTGCAGATCATACAGGAATGGGCTATCAGGCGACCATAGTTTTTGATTGTCAATGGTCAATGCAGCGGTTTCGCCGGCACCGATAGTTTTTTCGGCAACTTTGGTTGTGCCATCCCATGCGGTAATTTTTACCTGATCGCCGGCCTGCGCGCCAATAACGTTTGCCGATACGCTGATGGTTTTGGTATCAATATCAGGTGTTTGTTTGGTTGATGCAATGTAGGTACTGTTTACACCCTCAAGCCAAACGGTTTGCCATATCCCGGTAACGGGGGTATACCAAATACCGTTAGGCCTTTTAACCTGTTTGCCGCGTGGCTGCGGGCCATCATCGGTTGGGTCCCAAACGCGTATTTTAATATCAGCCTTGTTAGCATCTTTTAAGGCCGAGGTTATATCAAACGAAAACGGATCAAACCCGCCCTCATGTGTACCTACGCTTTGGCCATTCACCCACACTTCGGTACGCCAGTCAACAGCGCCAAAGTGCAGCAGGGTACGCTTGCCTTTTACGGCTTTGTTTACCGCAATGGTATTTTTATACCAAAGCACACTGTCTTTACCAACAGTTTTGCCTACGCCTGATATGGCTGACTCTACAGCAAATGGCACCAGGATCTTACCCTGCCATGCTTTAGGCTCGGCCTGATCTTTCGGGGTGATTGCGTAGTTCCAAAGGCCATTTAAGTTTTGCCAGTTGTTGGTGCGTGTTAACTGCGGTCGCGGGTATTCCTGCAGCGGCCCGTTAGGGTTTACCTTTTCGGCCCAGGGGGTGGTAATCTTGTCGGTTAATAATTTCCATTGGCTGTTTTGCGCCTGCACGGTAAGTGTGCTTAATAAGGCCAAACAACCCAAGGTTAGTTTAGTTGTTGTTTTCATATATACACGGGATTTAAAAATGGATCATATAACAGAAAAGAAAGGCCACTTTTTACGGTGGCCTTTCTTTTACTTTAAAAACTAGCTTGTGTTTCTGTTAGAAAGTTAGCTTTCTAACTGGTGAATAATACCAGTCTTCAACACCTGATATCCTTACGCCAATACGTGCAAACACGTAGTTTTGTGAAGGTACAAAAGCAGGCATAGTAGCAGTCATTGTAATGCCTGTTAAACTAACAGGTAACGCACCGCCCGCTATCTGTTGGTTAGCAACACTTTCGCCCGCACCGTTAGATACGTGGTTGGTTTTGTTGATAAACAAAGCAACGGTTTGGATGTTCTTAGCCAAAGCCGGATCTGTAATAACCTTTTCGATATCGAAATTGGCTGTTACTACACGAGTGGTACCATTTACAGATGTTTTAAGCTGCCTAACCATGTAGTAAGGTTGAACCTCAATATTTACGGTTTGGTCGCCTGCTAAATTGATCCTTACGGTATCTCTTCCTACGGCCAGTTCTTTCCATCTGAATGGTCCCTGGTTAGCCTGTATGGTAAATTTATAATTACCATCAAAGGTTACTACAGAGTAATTTCCATCGTCGTTAAAAGTACCCCCAATTGGAGTTGTGAACGCATAGCCAGGCTGGTATAATTGAAAAGGCACCTGGTTGTATTCAACGCCAACCGAGTCGCCGTTGTAAATAAGCCTGCCTTTTAGGGTAGAGCCCGGTGCCTTGTAATTATCTTTTTTACATGATACTGCAGCAATTACAATCGCCAATAATATCAGATAATTAAATTTTATATTCATGATGTTAATTTTTTAAATATTTCCCTTATTGGTTTGGTTGTCTTAAAAGTTTAGGGTTATTACCAAGTATGGCATCGCTAATTTGCGAATAATAATTTCCTAAACGAAACTGTAGTACACCGACAGCCGGAGAAGGTACAACTTCCTTAAATATCCATTTACCGTTTGTTGCAGGATTAGCCGGGCTATATACTTTATAAGGCCATAAACCCCATTGTTTAGTATTACGGTGAGTAGCGCTAAGCAAGTTAGTTGTTAAATCAGCAAGCGTTTCGTTTTGACCATCCCAAACCTGGGTAGCAATTCTCCAACGTTTGTAATCAAACAGGTTCAAACCTTCAAAGCAAAGCTCAACACGGCGCTCATGCACAATGCGGTCAAAATAGTTGGCTGCACTTAAAACCAATGGAATATTCAGACCTGCACGGGCACGTACCTGGTTAATATAGCCAGAAGCTAATGGATATTGACCAAGTTCGGCAGCAGCTTCAGCAGCGTTTAACAACACTTCCGAGTAGCGGTAACGAATAAATGGAATATCACTACCCTGACCACGACGACCTGTACCTACGCTTGGATCTAACCACTTGCGGATATAAAAGCCTGTTTGAGTACGGTATTGTAAGCCGTTGATCGGTCCATCTCTGCCTACCACCTGTACAAGTGGCGTAGTAGTACCTGGCAAAGGTTTAGTATTTCCGGATATATCACTGGTAGTGATGGTACCTTGCTCAAATGTAAAGTTTGCGGGGCTGGCATTAGGTGTCCAATAACCTGCCCATATATCATTTGGTGCAGTTTTCCATACCGCGCCCGGTATTAATACAGTGCCTTGTAAACGTGCGTCTCTGCCCGCAAATATATCTGCCGGAGTGTCATAGTACGCTGGAGCGCCTGTAAGATCCCTGGTAACAAACGGAGCTAAAGTATTGTCCAGTTTCTCAAAAGACTGTACAAGGTTTAACGTAGGGTTTAAACGGCCTGCGTCATCAATCTCCTCACCATTTGAGTAAGGCTGATCGTTGGTTGTAAAGCCGTGTACTTTACCAGCAAACGCTTTAAAGTCCTCCATGTAGATCACCTCGTTATTGGTTGAACTTTTGTCGGTAAATACACCGGCATAGTTATCAGACAGGTTTGGCGATAATTGATACAGCTTATATGTACCATAGGTACCTCCAATTAACAACTGGGCACTTGCTAAAGCTTTGGTAAAATAACCATTTGCCATACCTGAAGGGATACCAACCACATCGCCAGGCAATGTTACTGTTGGTGTATTTACACCGTATTTGGCTATAGAGCCTGCGTATAAAGCTGCTCTTGTACCCATTGCAAGGGCGGCACCTGCAGTTGCGCGGCTTTTTGTAGTTGGAAGTTTTGGCAGTATGTCTTTAAGCGCATCGCACTCGCTGATCACAAAATCATATACTTCCGACTCTTTATTACGCGGAAACTGTACTGCCGAAACAGAGCCACTTTCGTACACAATTGATTTGGTAATAATTGGTACACCGCCCATTCTTTTGGCCAGCTCAAAGTATTGTGCTGCACGTAAAAAACGAGCTTCGCCTTGAAAACGAGCCTTCTCGGCTGCTGTTAAACCAGTTGATCCGGCAATACGCTCCAGGAATAAATTCAGCTCGCGGATGTAGGTATAATCCCAGTTGTTCCATTGGTCATAAGGCCAGGTGGTACGGCCTTGTGTAATGTGGCCATTCTGAGATGCAAACGACTCGCCGAAATCGGTAAAGCTTTCCCAGTTATTGTCAAGACCAGAAAAATCAACCTGTGCGTTATAAAGTCTGCCTATAGCCGCTAATGTTAGCGCCGGGTCATTAAATTCTATCTGTGAGTCAATAATACCAATTGGTACTACTGCATCCAAAAACTCGCTGTCTTTTTTACAAGAGCCGGCACCTAATAAGCATGCAGCGAGTGTTGTAAATAATATTTTCTTTTTCATTTTTTGATAATTTATGCCTTAACTAATTAAAAAACCAAATTCACACCTATGTTAACAACTTTGGTTTGCGGCACTTGCTGGCCGTTTGAATCTGTTGCCTCAGGGTCTATGTTTAATGATTTAAGGTTGTCAAACGATACTAAGTTATAACCGTTAACATAAAATCTTGCTTTTCTGATCTTAGCAAACGATAAAACTGATTGTGGTAAGGTATAAGATAACTCGATAGTACGTGCTCTGATATAAAATACATCATGGCCGTAGAATGAGTTATTGTTAAACTTAAAGTTGCTATCGCCACTTAAGTTTGCAGCTGTGTTAAACCTTAAAGCAGGGTATTTACCCGGAACCCATGGGCTGTTTATATCAGTTGGGTTCTCACGGTGCCATCTGTCTCTGAAAATTACGTTTAAGTTACCATTGTTGGTAAACGGAACCTGGGCTTCGTTTGTTTGGTAGTAACCATAACCTGAACCGCCAGAGAAGTCAGCATTGAACGTGAAGTTTTTGTAAGATGCGCCGAAGGTGAAGCCAAAGTTAACCATTGGGGTACCATTGGTAAAACCAATAGGGCGTTGGTCATTGGCGTCAATCCTACCGTCGTTGTTAACGTCTTTGTACATCAAATCACCTGGCAACATAGTAGTGTTACCTCTGCCGTCGATATTAACCGGCCAGTTGTTGATCTGATCCTGTGATGTAAACTGACCATCAACTAAATAACCAAACTGGATATTTTGATACCTGTTGGTAGTTGAGTTACGGTACTCATCCAATGAGTTAGCAAAACGTGGGTTAAAGTTATATAGTGTTTGACCACGTGTGTAGCTGATGTTACCACCAACATTGTAGCTTACTTCGCCTATACGGTTGTTGTAGTTTAATGAAAACTCACCACCAAAACGTGCATCGCTGTTTAAGTTTTCCTGAGATGCGGTGTAACCTAACTCGTTAGGAATAGCAACGTCTGTACGGTTTGCCAATAGGCCGGTACGTTTTCTGTAGAAGTAGTCAACAACACCGCTTAAGTGGCTATCAAACATAGTGAAGTCGATACCGATATCGCTTTGTAAGCTTTTTGACCATGATATAAGTGGTGATGCCAAACCTTTATCTCTGGCTACGATAATGGCCGAACCATCAAGAACGGCTATACCCTGACCTGTACCGTAGTTGTAACCCGGTAAGTAAAGGAATGCAGCACCGTTATCCTGGCCGGTTATACCGTAAGATGCTCTCAGTTTCAAATCGTTAAGGACAGATTTGTCGCCTAACAGATTTTTCATCCAAGGCTCTTCGGTAATTCTCCAACCTACTGATCCACCTGGGAAGTAACCTGTACGGTAACCCGGAGCATATAAGTAAGACTGGTCACGTCTGCCTAAAAACTCTGCATAATATTTGTTAGCGAAGTTATATTGGAAACGTAAAGCATAACCTATACGTGCCTGGTTTGACTCGGCATCATCATACTGGTCCATTGTTGGGAAATAAAACAATGGCAGGTTGTTTGAAATTGGAACCGAGTGTAAGGTAACGTTAAGGTTTTTAATGGTATAACGCTCGTTTACTAAGAATGCGTTAATTGAGTGCTTACCAAAAGTGTTGGCGTAAGCTAACTGTATTTGTTGTGTAGTGTTAAATACTTTATTGTGCTTACGTTGTCTGTATGGGTTTTGGCTACCACCAAACCAGGTATAAGTATCAGTAGTAGGGTTGTAAGTATACGTTTTGAACGTAAACTCAAAGTTATCCATCAAGTTATCGGCAAAGTAATAGTTATACAAGCCACTCAAGGTTAAACCTTTAATGCCCGGTATTTTGTAATCTACTTTAAAAGTAGGGGTAACTATACGCCAGGTATCTTTACGGTGACCAGCCCATCTGTTTTGCAGGTAAGCATAGTTAGAGTTGTTATGGCCAATGTCGTTCAGATAATCAGGGTTATCATTAGCATACGGTCTTTCTAATGGCGAGTTTCGTAGCAATGCATAACGGGCCTGGTCATAGTCATCCTCGTTTGGTACACCTGGGTTATCTCTGGCTTCGATACGACCGTTAAGGATGATACCTACGCTTAAGCCTGTAGCCAGTTTGGTAGTTACATTTGACTGTAAGTTTTGACGTTGGAACTGGTACTCTTTACCTAAGGTTGATTCCTGGTAAATACTACTTCCTGATACGTAGTAGTTAACGCGGTCATTACCACCCTGAATGTTTAAGTTAACAAAGTTTTGAGGGCGGTTGGCGTTACGCTCAACAATAAAGTCATACCAGTCAAAGCTTCTGTGAGCGGCGTCAGCCACAGTTCTGAACTTTTCTACCTCTGCTGCAGAATAAGGCAATGTGCCGGTAGGGTTTGCGTTAAAAGCAGCTTCGTTTCTGAAATTCACATACTCTAATGATGTTTGAATTGCTTTAGGGAAACGATAGAAGTTTTGCCAGCCCAGGTATGCATCGGCAGTAACACGGCTTTCACCTGTACCTTTTTTAGTGGTTACCACCACAACGCCGTTTGATGCACGTACACCGTAAATAGCTGCCGATCCGTCTTTCAGGATAGAGATACTCTCAATGTCATTAGGTGCGATGTTGTTAAACTGACCCTCATCTGTTTGCACACCATCAATTACGAATAGCGGTGAGCCCAAACCACGAATCTGGATAGCAGCACTTGAACCCGGACGACCGTCAGAAGCTTTAAAAGTAATACCAGGTAATTTACCCGCCAAAGCCCTACTTGCAGTAGCCGCACCGTGTACACGGTCAAGCTCTTTACTGGTGGTTGACGAAATCGCACTGGTAATTGATTCTTTCTTCTGAGTACCGTAACCGGTTACAACAACCTCTTTCAAATCGGTAGCACCTGATGATACCAGGTCGACACGAATGTTGGTTAGATTTTTAACCGCTACTTCTTTAGTTAAGAAGCCTACATAGCTAAATACTAAAGTACTGTTAGGTGCAGCATTAATGGTGAATTTACCATTAACATCTGTTTGAGTTCCTGTGCTGGTTCCTTTAACCAAAACACTAACGCCTATCAGCGCCTCGCCAGAGGAACTGTAAACATCACCGGTTACCCGGCTTTGTGCAAACACAGTAGAAGAAAATAAAAAGCAAAGAGCAAAAAGCATTGAAATGATTTTTTTTGTTTGCTTTTGGGGAGATAGCCGCATATCCATGCAGGCGTACTTCTCCCTGTCGGGAAGTAAACTTTTTTTCATATATGGTTTATTAAGTTGGTTAATTACAAAGTAAGGGGGTAATGCCCTTTTGGTTGTTGACGAAATGTATCAATAACATAACAATTTATATCAATTTTGCCCTTTTATAGGCTTAAAAGCCCATTTTAGGCCCAAATGGCAAAAAAAATATTTAGCGTAACGTATATTTGGTTTGCTTTGATTTTGGTAGCAAATAATTGCGTTTTGATGCAATGTAGGCGGGTAAAATCAAGCTATTTGTCATTATAACCAACCATTATAAACTATGTTAAAAGCACATGTACGCATTGCATTGGCATGCATGCTCATTATTTCGGCCGGTATGTTTGGATTTGTAAAAACAGACACCCCTGGTAAATCCAAAGCAAAAAGCGCCCAGTCAAAACCATTGAATATTGTATTGGTTATTGTTGATCAATATCGTGCCGACGCTACTAAGCTTAACGGGTTTAAACTAAACACCTCGCCGTTTTTAGATAGCCTGGCCCAAACCGGCACCTGGTTTAACAAAGCTTATTGTGCATCACCTGCCTGCGTACCCAGCCGCACATCTATGATGACAGGCAGGTTCCCGAGCGCTACGCATGCACGTACTAATTTTAATATAGCTGATACTTATTATGATAAAGACCTGCTTGATGTATTAAAATCAAAAAACTATACCACGGCTCTTATCGGCAAAAACCACACTTACCTAACACCAAAAATGTTTGACTACTGGCATGGCTTTGATCACCTGGGCGAACCCGATGCTAAAACTGCCGAAGAAAAGGCCATGAATGACTACCTGAAAACCACAAACTTTTACATGGATGCCAAGCCGGCCCCTTTCCCAGCCAGTATGCAACAGCCTGTACGTATTGTTAAAACAGGGGAGCAGTGGTTAACCAAATTGAAGAATGATGGTAATACCAAACCGTTCTTCTTATATATGTCTATACCCGAACCGCATAACCCTTACCAGGTATCAGAGCCTTATTACTCTATGTTCCCGGCCAACAGCCTGCCCCCTTATAAAGCCAACAAAGAATCGTTAGTCGGCAAAGGCAATAAATGGCTGGTAGAGCGTAAAATATTAAAGCTTGGCTATGGCGATTATGATAAACAGGTGGCCCGCATACGTAGTAATTATTATGGCATGATGCGTTTGATAGATGATCAGATGAAGGAATTCATATCGTACCTTAAACGTAATGACCTTTATGATAACACGGTATTCATTTTCGTGGCCGACCATGGCGACTATGTAGGCCAGTATGGTTTAATTAAAAAAGGTGTAGAAACACCGGAATGCCTTTCGCGCATCCCGATGATATGGCATGGCCCCGGCATTGTTAAAAACAAACTGCCGCACAGCGCCCACGTAAGTAATGTAGATATTATGCCAACTATATGCACCATGATTGGTGCACCCATACCCGATGGGGTACAGGGCCGCAGCATGTGGCCGTTGTTAACCGGCAAACCTTATCCCGCCAGGGAATTTGAAAGTATGGTAGTACAGCATGGCTACGGCGGCCTGCACTTTACTAATTTGGAAGAATACGACCCTTACACCCAGGACGGCACCCTTACCAAGGGGCGCACCGAGGCCGACGAGCTAAACACCTGGACCCAAAGCGGCAGCATGCGCATGCTGCGCAAATCAAACTGGAAATTGATCTATGATATGCAGGGCGCGGGCCAGCTTTATAATTTATCAACCGATCCCGAGGAGTTGACCAACCTTTTCGGCAACGCTAAATACCTGGCTAAACAGGATGAGCTATTACGCGACCTGCTAACCTGGGATCTGCGCACGCAGGACCCTTTGCCTATGCCACGCGCCAACGGCAAGCGCCAATATGGCAAAAAACGCGATCCGCTTAACTACTGGACGCCTTATGAGAACGAACCTGCCCAAAACATCAAAAAGAATTTAAACTAATAATAAGCGATAATGCTAAAGAAAACATTAACGGCCGTATTGCTTTGCGCGGCCCTGCTCCTAACCGTAAAAGCGCAAACCCCAACCGGGTTTAGCGACCCTGTAGCGCCAGTGGGCAATAAGGATTTGACGATGCCTTCAACTGTAAAACCCATACTTAACGAGTGGATCCGTGATGCATTTGTAATGTACGGCCCCGATGGCAATTACTACTTAACCGGCACTACCGCTACGCCGGGCCGCAATTTCCCGAAGGGACAACCGCATTGCTGGGATTATAACGACGGCATATATATGTGGCGATCAAAAGACATGAAAAACTGGAAGCCGATGGGCCGTATATGGTCGTTTGATAAGGACGCTGCCGACTGGCAAAAAAAGGGCAAACCCGTTAAACCGGGCGCAACCTCTGTAAACGGCGACCCTTTAGACTCGCTATACCGCGCTTTGTGGGCGCCCGAGATCCATTACATTAAATCGCAAAAGAAATGGATGATCATTGCCTGCTTAAACGGTAGTGGCGGTTCGTTTGTGTTAGAAAGTACCAGCGGCAAGCCCGAAGGTCCGTACAAAAACATTGAAGGCAACAGCACCGGCCCCATCTTCCCTAATATTGATGCCAGCTTGTTCGAGGATGACAATAAAGATGTGTACATAGTCGGCCACAATCACTTTATCGCCAAAATGAAAAAGGACCTGTCGGGATTGGAAGAACCATTTAAACGTCTGCAGGAAACGCCTTACGACCCGGAGCCTTATATAGAAGGTGTATACATGACCAAGCACAACGGCAAGTATCAATTATTGCAAACCGTATGGTCATTACCAAAAGATGACGGAACCTACACCTTTGTAATGCACAACCCACCGGTGGACAATAAGAAGGTGCACAGCTATGATGTAGTGGTATCTGAAGCGGACAGCCCTTATGGCCCATTCGGCAAACGCTACCCCGCCATTATGGAAGGCGGCCATAATAATATATTTGCCGATGCTAAAGGCGGTTTATGGTCTACAACATTTTTTAATCCGCGTGGCGTGATGGGCCGTGCCTATAAAGTTACCGCCAGGCCTGCCGTAATACCGGTAAAATGGGTTAACGGAAAATTAATGCCCGATGCCGAACGCGCCAAACAATTTTATGCCGATATTAGGTGACAAATTTTTGCACAAACAATAACAGCATATTAACATTCCCAATTGTTTAACACTATGTTTAATATTAAAAGTATAGTACTAACCGTTTGCCTTGCGGTATTTGCTGCAGGTTTGGTTTCGGCACAAAAAACGCCTTCAAGCGAACTACAACGCCTGGTTATTGCCGGCGATTTTCCTGATCCGTCAATCATACGCGTAGGCGATACCTATTACTCTACCGCCTCGGCATCCGAGTGGGGACCGATATTCGCGTTAGCAAAATCAACCAACCTTACCGATTGGAGCATTGTAAAATATGCTATGCCTACCCGCCCCAAATGGTCAACATCAAACTATTGGGCACCCGAGTTATATCACGACGGTAAAAAGTTCTTTATATACTACACCGGCCGTATTGAAGGCGGTCCGCTTTGTTTAAGTGTGGCCACAGCCGATAAAGCCGAAGGCCCGTGGACAGACCACGGCCCCGTAATGTGCCAAACCGCCGGATCTATTGATGCTACCTGCATACAGGATGATAACGGTGACAAATATTTAGTGTGGAAAGAGGACGGTAACAGCGTACGCAAACCAACACCTATATGGTGCCAAAAGCTATCAAAAAGCGGCATCACACCAATAGGCGATAAGTTTGAACTTTTCCGTAACGACACCCCATGGGAGCGCAATCTGGTTGAAGGCCCCTTCATTATGAAAAAAGGCGAGTACTTTTATTGCTTCTATGCAGGCGCGGGATGCTGCGGCACCGGTTGTGATTACGCGGTAGGTGTTGCTCGTTCAAAATCAATAACCGGTAAGTGGGAAAAATTTGGCAAAAACCCCATACTGGCAGGCAACGATGTATGGAAATGCCCGGGCCACGGCACCGTGGTAAGCGATACCAAAGGCAACGACTTTTTTATGTACCATGCCTACAGCACCGAAAGCGGTGTTTATGTTGGTCGCCAGGCTTTGATAAGCCAGATAGAGTGGAACAAAGACGGCTGGCCTGAAATTAAAGAGGATGCCGACATCCTGCACGCTCCCGGCACACCTAATCTAAACTTTACCGACGATTTTACTACGCTGGCTACCAGCTGGCGCTGGCCGGTTGAGTTTGAGCCGAGTTATAAAGCTGCCAACGGCATGCTTGCCCTAACCGCTATGCCCCAAACTGAAGCCAACCCAACCGGCGCTGTATTGGCGCAAGGCACGCTATCATACAATTACGTAGCCGTGGCAGGCGTAAAAGCCACCCCGGGCGTAGCATCAGGCTTAAGTACTTTTGGCGATGTTAATAATGCCATCGGCTTATCAATTGATAAAGGAAATTTAGTGTTATGGAAAGTGCAGCGTAAAAAGCGCACCATCCTTACCCAAATTAAGGCACCTGCGGCAAGCCTGCTACAGTTTAAAGTAACCGTACAACAGGGCCGCTACCTGCAATATGCCTACAGCACCGACGGCCGTAACTGGAAAAGCATTGGCGAAACTTTGGACGGCACCTTTCTGCCGCCATGGGATCGTGGTGTACGCGTAGCACTGGTAGCGCAGGGTAAAGGCACCGGCTATTTTGATTGGCTTAGGATCAGGAAAATATAAGAGGATTTATTTCTTCTTTCTAGATGATTTGGCGCTGGGGTTATACGCCAGCGCCAAATCTATCCACTCATTAAAATCGGCTTGTTTTTGTATGCCTGTTTCATCAATAATTACGTAGCCCTTCATAGGTTTGCCGGTCATATCCATCTGGCGACATCCCGGCTTTTCAACCAGTTCATCCATTTGGGCAGGGTCAATACGGCACATCAGCTCGTTACGCACTATACCAACGCACATCTTGTCGTTATACATTACCACCCAACCACCCATCATGGCTTTTTCTTTCACGTTGTCCAGGTCGGCAAAGCGTTCGCGGATGCGATTGGCCAGTTCTTCGCTGTAGGGCATGGCGCTTACTTCTTAGGTGGCCCATCGGTCATTACAACCGGCTGGATAGTGCCATCAGCATTGTAGGTTATCTTTTCAATAGCCGTTACTCGTGATCCGCGGAAAGGACCTTTTTCAGCCGTAGTATCCCAACGGTGATAAAACAGGTACCATTGTTTAGTATTTTCATTATAAACAAACGTATGGTGGCCAGGGCCTTTGTGGGTAGCATCGCTCACCAACCAGGCACCTTTGTAATCCCAGGGACCAACAGGCGTTTTGGAAGTTGCATAATGAATAGAATAAGTAGCATCATTATAACGGCCATGGCTGTACGAAAAGTAGTAGATGCCATTGCGCTCGTGCATGAAAGACCCTTCGGTAAACTGTGGCGGTTGTTCTACCTGTATTTCTTTCTCTATCTCTATCATATTAGGCTTCAGCTCAAACACACGCAGCACCGAGCCTGCGCTGCCACCACAATACATATATGCTTTTTTCGATTTTGGGTCTACATACACCATCGGGTCAATAGCCTCAAAACCTTTGTAGCCGGTTAACAATGGCTTGCCCGAATCCACAAACCCGCTATATGGCGAATCGCTTACAGCAACACCTATCCTGCTTGGCGTAGGCGTTTGCGGCCCAACCGAGTAATACAAATAAAATTTCCCTTTATAAGGCAGCACATCGGGCGCCCAAAGACTATGGTTGCGGGCACTGTCATCGCGGATCCATTTTATATCGTTCATATTGATCAGCGTACCGCGCATGGTCCATGTATTCAGGTCTTTTGACGAATAGGCCAGGAATCGGTCGGCGCGACGGTAAATCCCGGTATCGCCGCCATTGGTGGGGTATATCCAGTATTCTTTTTTAAAGTAATTGGCATCCGGGTCGGCACCTTTTATAACAGGGTTATTTTGGGCGGAGGCAGTGCCGCATAATAATGCTAATGCAAGCGCCGATAAAGCGGCGGCTAGTTTTATATAGTTATAGAGGGTCATCGGTGTTGGTTTTGTGAGATTGAAATTGAGGTTTTTCTGTTAATTATCCTAATTGGGAGGGATTTGTGGCAATATTGATACAAATAGGCAGCCAGTCGTCCGAGCAGGGTCTCTCGATAGAGGCGCTGCGATCGATGACAGCATACGCAGGGTCCCTTATCAGGAGACCCTGCTGAGACATTAATTTTTGTACATTTGCCGCATGGCCGCTATCAAACCATCTGTACCCAAAGGAACCCGCGATTTTTCGCCTGCCGAAATGGTGAAACGCAACTTTATTTTCGATACCATTAAAGCTGTTTTCCGCAAATATGGCTACCAGCAAATAGAAACACCTTCCATGGAAAACTTATCAACCCTAACCGGCAAATACGGCGATGAGGGCGATAAGCTGATGTTTAAGATATTGAATAGCGGCGACTACCTGCTAAAAGCCGATGCTGAAAAATTAGCAAATAAAGACTCTAACAGATTAGTTTCTGAGATCTCCGAAAAAGCCCTCCGCTACGATCTAACCGTGCCTTTCGCGCGTTATGTAGTGCAGCATCAAAACGATATTACTTTCCCATTTAAGCGCTTCCAGGTGCAGCCGGTATGGCGCGCCGACAGGCCACAAAAGGGCCGTTACCGCGAGTTTTTTCAGTGCGATGCAGATGTGGTAGGTTCTGATTCGTTATTGAACGAGGCCGAGTTTATCGCTATCTACGACGAAGCACTAAGCAGTCTTGGTTTGCTTGATTTCACTATTAAAATAAACAACCGCAAAATCCTATCCGGCATAGCCGAAGTAATTGGCAAAGCCGATAATATTATCGACCTAACCGTTGCCATTGATAAGCTGGACAAGATCGGTTTAGATGGCGTAGAGAAAGAACTGCTTGAAAAAGGCTTCACCGGAGTTGATATAGAAAAGCTGAAACCCGTTATCTTACTGGAAGGCAGCAACACAGCCAAGCTGGAAAGCCTGCGCAAAGCCCTGGCCACGTCAGCCATCGGTTTAAAAGGTTGCGAAGAAATTGAAGAAGTACTGCGCTATGTAAGCAACTTTAAACTGCAACGCGCCACTATTGAGCTGGATATTACCCTGGCCCGCGGCCTGAACTACTACACCGGCGCCATCTTCGAAGTAAAAACCAACGAGGTAGCTATGGGCAGCATCGGCGGCGGCGGTCGTTATGACGATCTGACCGGCATGTTTGGCTTGAAAGGTTTGACCGGCGCGGGTATCTCTTTCGGTGCCGATAGGATCTATGATGTAATGGAAGAGCTTAAACTTTTCCCCGAAAACGCTAATCAAACCACACAGGTATTGATCATTTGCTTTGATAAAGACGGCGAGTTTTACGCCCTCCCCCTGCTGCAACAACTCCGCGCAGGCGGCATCAACACCGAGCTTTATCCGGCAGGCGCCAAGATCAAAAAGCAAATGGATTACGCCAATAACAAAAACATCCCATACACGGTATTAATTGGCAGCGACGAAATGCAAAGTGGTTTGCTGACGGTAAAAGATATGGCATCAGGCACGCAGGAGAAATTGGCGGCGGCGGAGATATTAGCGAAGTTGGTGGGAAAGTAATCCACCCAGCACGTCATGGCGAGCGTTAGCGTGGCCATCCCCGAATGATAGGTAAGCGCAAGACCGGTCGCAAGGGGATCACTACGGTCGTTCCTCCCTCGTGATGACGGACTTGACATAAAACAAAAAAGGGGCTTATCGCCCCTTTCTCATTTATTTAATCTTCCTGGCAGTAACACCTTCATTGGTGATCTTCACCGGCTGTATAGTGCCATCCTCGTTAAAATAGATCTTATCAATACAGGTTACACGGTGGTTACCATCTTTCTCGGTAAGCGGGCGACGGTGGTAAACAATATACCACTCATCAGTTCCCGGGATGTTGATCATCGAGTGGTGACCTGCACCGGTAGCGATGGTTGGGTCTTGTTTTAATACCACGTCAAGGCGTTTAAAGGGCCCCATTGGGCTATCGGCAATGCCGTAAGCTACGCGATAGTTGGGGCCGGTCCAGCCACCTTCGCTCCACATCATGTAGTATTTGCCTTTGCGTTTAAACATTACCGGGCCTTCTACGTAGCCTTCCGGAGTAATTGATTTAAAGGTTTCGCCATCGGCAAAAGTTTCCAAACCGGTAAAATCTTTCTTCAACTTCGCGATGTTGCAATGTCTCCAGCCGCCGTAAATAATATACCATTGGCCGTCGGTATCCTGGTAAACAAACTGATCTATAGGTTGCGCACCGTTAACAAATTTATCGATCAATGGCTTACCCAACAGGTCTTTGAAAGGGCCTTCGGGTTTATCAGCAACAGCTACGCCTATGCCGCCTAACTGCTCGTTATTCTGGATATCATTAGCGCCAAAGAACAGGTAATATTTTTTACCGTTTTTAACTACAGCCGGTGCCCATAAAGCCATTTTCAGCCATTTTACACCAGTGCTGTCAATCACATTTTCGTGTTTGGTCCAGTTCACCAGGTCTTTTGATGAAAAGGCATCCATGTGCATTTGTTGCTTGTACGGGGCCGAATAGGTTGGGTATATCCAGTATTCTTTACCGAAGATCTGTGCTTCCGGGTCGGCGTACCAGCCCTGGGCTATCGGGTTGCCTGAGGTTTTTTTGGCGGCATCCTGCGCGAAAGACACGCCCGCAAATGCCACAACCAGTGCAGCACTTAGTTTAAGGGTTAATTTAATATTCATAATCTAAATTTTGTACGCCCTGCTAGCTGGCAGAAGGCTTATTAGGTTTATTTTTATTGAAAACGCGTTTTTTACCGCGGTTATTATTTCGGTTCCTGTTTGGTTTGCCTTCGTGGCTCGACCTTACTTCGGCAATGCTCAGCAAGTGCTCGGGTAATGGGTGCTCTGTTATCTTGCGGTCCATTAGCTCTTCGATGCTTTTTAGCCGGCGTTCATCACGATGGTTAACAAAGGTAATTGCCGTACCGGTAGTGGCCGCGCGGGCAGTACGGCCGATCCTGTGGATATAATCCTCGGCATCGCCGGGCACGTCATAGTTCACTACCAAATCTATCCCTTCCACATCGATACCGCGCGAAAGTGCATCAGTACCAATAATAACGGGCAGCTGTTTATTTTTAAAGCGCAGCAGAATTTCCTCGCGCTCTTTTTGTTCCAGGTCTGAGTGGAAAGCCTCGGCATGTAACTTGGCGGTTCTGAATTCTTTGTAAAGCGATTTCACAATTTCCTTCCGCGACGCGAAAACAATAGTGCTTAAATAATTGCCCTCTTTAAGTAAATGCATTAACAACGGCGTTTTTTGCGCATCATGTGCGCGATAGATCTGCTGATCGATACCTACAGCGGGCTGCGATATCGCGATATTGATCTGCTCTGGATTGTTCAGCACCGATTTAGCCAGGTTACGTATTCTACCCGGCATCGTGGCCGAAAACAGCAAAGTTTGGCGCTCTTTAGGCAAGTAGCTAATGATGCGCATAATATCGTCAGAGAAACCCATATCCAACATACGGTCGGCCTCATCCAATATCAAATGCGTTACTTTATTCAGCTTTAACACCCCCGACTGCAAGTGCGCTATTAAGCGCCCCGGAGTGGCTATAATGATGTTCACGTTGTTTTGAATACCACGGCGCTGCTGCTCGTATACGTGCCCGTCGCCACCACCAAATACAGCTATGGAGCTGATGCCGGTGAAGTAGCCTAAGCCTTCCACCTGCTGGTCTATTTGTTGTGCAAGTTCGCGGGTTGGCGTTAGTATCAGGGTGCTGGTGTGGTTTTGCTCTTCGCGGCCCAATATTTCCAGTGTTGGCAATAAAAAGGCGGCGGTTTTACCTGTACCGGTCTGGGCACAGGCTATTACATCCCTACCTTCTAAAATCAGGGGAATAGCCATGCCTTGTATCGGCGTTGGCGTAGTATAGCCCATGCTATCTATCCCCTCGGTAAGTTGTTCGTTAAAATTAAAATCCTTAAAAGTCACTTATCTTTTTTATATGAGTTGCAAGATAGTGTTTTTTGGGGATTAGTTTGTTGGGGGAGATTATAGCAACATAATTAAGATATCATTTCGAAGGAGCAAGCATCGGCTGTGCGCGGCCGCGACTGAGAAATCCTATACACCATGCACGCATAGCAAGTTGTATAAGATTTCTCCCGTTGGTCGAAATGACATCCTTTTTATAATGGCTACCTGCTTATTTCGCCTTCTTAAACTGTCCCGGATCCCATGTCGTACTCGCCAGATAATACTTACCAAACAGGTTAAAATAATATACTGTAAGCACCTTACCATCTTTCATTTGGATAGACTCGGGGTAACCTTCGTCCCAGTTTATAAAATCGCTGCGTAGCTGGATCTCGTTCTTCACGTCGAAGGTTTTACCGTTATCATAGCTGAAACAGGCGCGGATACCACCCGGCTCGGTGTGGCGGCCCGGGCCTTCGCGCAGGCTGTAGGTGGCCAGTATGCGGCCATCCGCCAGTTGCATCAAATCAACCGGGTGACCAACCAAATCTGTCTGATATACCGGAACCCAGGTTTTACCGCTATCGTCCGAATACGTCATCCAGATATAATTTTCGTTACCATGATTACGCATGGCGGCAATTAATCTACCGGTTTTGGTGCGAACAAGCCCCGGCTCCATAAAGCCATCGTGCACGCCGCCCGGGTCAGAAGCTATGGTAGATACGTATTTCCAGCTGCGGCCCTTATCGGTAGAACGCAGCAGCACCGAGCCACGGTTCTTAGCATCGCCGTCAATACCGTAACCTATCACTCCCATAATTACCGAACCATCGGGCATTTCAATAGGCGCGTCGGTAGGGCCTTCTAAACCTTTAAAAGGCATTCCCGCCAGGTCAATAAAATCGGGCTTCGACCAGGTTTTACCGTTATCGGTAGAGCGTACAATATGTGCACCTAAACGTGAATGACCTTCAATAACAGGCAGCTTACCTTTACCCGTCCAGTTATAGGTGCCATCCACCGTATAATTGCCATTGTAAAAAACGCCTACGATGATGGTACCGTCTTTCAATTGTATACCGCAGCCTTCGCGTTCGTCCAGGTCCTTAATGGCCGTGATCCAGGTTTTATCGCCCCAGGTTTTGCCGCCGTCTTTGGAGCGCAGCGCGAATACATCGCCATCATTAGCAAAGTGCTCGGTGCCCTCGCGCGCCATGATCAGCAATTCGCCGTTTTGCAGCCGGATCAGGTCGGCGGGGTGCAGGTGGCGGTAGCCGTTGGTGTAAATAATGTTATGCTCAAACTTATCGCCGCCCAGCATTTTTCCGTATAATTTGGTGGCCAGTATATTGGTTTGCTCATTCAGGTTATTAATGTCCCGGCGCATGGCATCTATCTGGTTCTGCATGCTGGCATCACTTGACGGCTGCCAAACATCTTTATAATCTTTCACCATAAACCAGCCGTTGTGCCAGCGTTCAAAAGGCATAAGCTCCACCTCTATTAAAGCAGGTTTACCGGCTTCAACCGCCGAAGCAGGTACGCTTAATTGAAAAATGCCATTATTACCATTCAGATCAAACTCGCGGTGTGCGCTGGTGTATGGAAACTCCACGCGTTTGGCGATGTATTTCAGTGAGTATTCGCCTTCCTTCCAGGTATAATCGCGCATGCGACCAATGGTAAACGTAAGCGCATATTGCCCGTTAACCTTTACCTTTACCTGCGGACCAACCGTAATTTCAGCCGGCAAAGCAGGCGTAGCGGCAACAAAGGCAAATGTGGTAGCTTTTTTAGCAGGCACCGCAGCCGTTTTCCACGACAATACGTTTTTTTCCATTTGGCCCTTTGCCCACCAGCCCGCGGTCATGTAACCGTATGACATACCGCGATAATCGCGTATTTTATTGAGGTTGTTAGAGCGATTGGCACCATAGTGAAATGCTACGGTATCGTAACCTTCCACCCGCTGGGTTTCCTGCGCCAGCGATTGTAGGGTGATGGCCATAAAGGCAATAAGTAAAAGTTTCTTTTTCATATGGGGGATTATGCTAGTTCTTTGGGTGATAGTTGATTTAATAATGGCTGATGGTTCAGCAAGCGTTCTATGTTTTGGACGAAGATGTCCCAGCAGCGCGCCAAAAAAGCCGGGCTCAGGCTTGAGCCGGATATGTGCGGTGTCATGATGACGTTAGGCAACTGCCAAAGCGGATGGCCAGGCGGCATGGGGTAATAATAATGCGTATCTAAAGCAGCACCGGCAATGCGTTTGTTCTCTAAAGCGTCAATCAACGCATCCTCCTGTATCAGCGGACCGCGGGCCGGGTTTAAAATAAAGGCCGATGGTTTCAGCATTTCCAGTTCGGCTTTGCCAATGATGCCTTCATTATCCGGCGTTTGCGGCATGGCGACGATCAGGAAATCAAGCCCCTTTAAAAATTCTTCCTTTTGCTCCATCAGGAAAACCTTGTCAGGCAATAAGCCCTCGGCATCGCCGGTACCGGCAACGCTGTAGATATCCTTACGGGCTTTAACTCCGTTACGCGTTAACACATGCACCTGCATGCCCATGTTTTTTACCAGACGAGCGGTTTCACGGCCTATGCCGCCATAACCCCAGATACCCACCACGCTGCCACGGATCTCGCGCTGAAAGCGAGCCGACCTGTCCCATACTTCGTTATCCTGGTTATGAAAAAGACCACGCATATCCCGCGCAATGTTTACCATCATGGCCACGTTCCATTCGGCAATAGGCACATCAAATACGCCCAAGGAATTGCTGCAACTCACCTTACGTTTAGGAAAACCCTTGCCAATTAATTGGGTGAACCCAGCCGAGCTGATCTGGATGAATTTCAAATCGTCCATTTGCTGATAGTTCTCTGGCGGAAAGGTGCAGAAAAGCGCGTCTGCATCTTTGATGAGGGTTTCATCCAAAGTCCGGACTTTTTCTTCGGGCTGATCAACCAGTTTTACATTTACGCCGGGCAAGGCTTTCAATCTTTCAAGCGCCGGGGCGTAAACGGGCATATCTATCAATATATTCATGGCCATGAGCTATCGGGTTAAAACTTTGCCGGTTACACTGTTAAACTCGCCGGTACCACGTTCAAAGGGAAAGCGCTTAATGGTGGCCTCGGTTAATTCAATGCCCAGACCTGGCTTTTCGGGCGGAAGGATATAGCCGTCTTTGATTTGCAAACTTTCCCCTATCAATTCACTATGCAGCGGACCGTAAGCCGGGGCAACTTCCAGTATTTTGGTATTAGGGCAGGCAAAGCCCGCGTGGATGTTCTGCATTTGCGATGCGCCTGCCCCCCAGGCATGCGGCGCTATTTGCCGCCCGCTTTGGTGCAGGCTTGCGGCTACCTGCATAAATTGGTCAAGTCCGGCTGTAAACGAGGCATCGGGCTGGCCTATGTGGAAGCTATTTTTTTCAATAAAGGTCTGCCACTCGCAAACGGCAGTTAGGCATTCGCCTCCGGCTATTGGCGTGCTAGTTTCAAGGCACAGTTGCGCGTACAGGTCGGGGCGGGTATAGTGCAGAGGTTCTTCGAAGAAAGTAAGATCGTAAGGCTCCAAAGCTTTAGCTACGGCGGTGGCGGTTTCCAGTCCCCAGGTAGTTACGGCGCTGTTACCCATGTGGGCGTCAAACATCAGCCAAAAATTGTTACCAAACTGCTGGCGGATAAACGCCGCTTTGCTGCCTTCCATATCAGCCGCGGCTGACGGATCGGAAGGAATAATAAAACCTTTGTCTTTATAAAATTCGCCCGCGCCAACTTTAACGCCGTTAAAGCCCAGCGACATGTAAAATTCAACTTTGCCGGCCAGGTGTTCCTTAGGGTAATTGCTCGGCCCGCCGGTAGCGTAGGCGGGTAATTTGGCGTGATTGATAGTTTGGCCAAATTCATTGGCCCATTTGTCTTGCAGTAACTGCCAAACCGGTTTGTTTTCCTGTTTGCCTTTC
Organism: Mucilaginibacter sp. A3364; assembly: GCF_059690715.1. Taxonomy (NCBI): domain Bacteria; kingdom Pseudomonadati; phylum Bacteroidota; class Sphingobacteriia; order Sphingobacteriales; family Sphingobacteriaceae; genus Mucilaginibacter; species Mucilaginibacter sp. A3364. The sequence goes on along the minus strand of NZ_JCAWED010000002.1, from coordinate 1,162,033 downwards.
AAGTCCCACAGTGCGGCCTCGATACCGCAAAGCACAATGGCACCCAGACCAACACGGCACCAAAAGTTACCGCAGTGGTACATACGTGCCCACAAAGCCGGGATATCATCAACAGTTTGCCCAATCAGTATCGGCTTAAAAAATTCTACAATTTCGGGAACCCCTTCGGGGAAGAAATAGCCGGCGTAGGTTTCGCCAACACCGGTTATGCCGGCATCAGTTTTAATTACGATAAAGGCAGCGCTGCGCACTTGGCGGGCTTCGGAAAGATAGGGGTCGCTGGTACATGGCCCCGTTAGTAAAACGGTTTCAACGTTGGTGATCTTCATTTGGCTTGGGCCATAACTATTAAGCTATATGCCTAAACCAAAGCTAGCTAGCTAAAACAAGCACAACTAATACGATATTTTTGATTGACGGTATTTTTATTTTGAAGTGGGTGGTGTTTGATGAAATTACTATCAGGAAAAGAGTGCGTACAAGCGTGGGGAATATATGGGGCACCTACGGAGCCCTTCGTTATTTACTTGCTGTGCTATAAACACGTAGCTCCTACGGAGCCAGCAGTTATCGTAACGACCAAAGCTCCGTAGGAGCTACGTGTTTATAGAAAAAGCAAGATAGTCAATTCGGCTGCAGCGGAGCCGCGTGTTAATAAACTTAGATAGAGCGTCCGTTGATGCCTTCCTAAAACTACGACTGTATATAACTTTTCAAATGCTCAATAGTAGCCTCATGGCCCAGGATGGTTTCGGTTACCACGTCGGTAATGGAGATGATGCCCGATAGCTGTCCGCCTTTAAAAACAGGTAGATAACGTATGCTGCTTTCGCTCATAATGTGCATGCAGGTATCAATAGTATCATCGGGCGAAATTTGCGGCAGATCAACACTCATGATCTCGAGTACGGTGGTATGATCAGACGAGCGGCCCTGCAGAATAACTTTACGGGCGTAATCACGTTCGGTGATAAGGCCTGCATATTCGCCTCCTTCGGTAATTACTACCGAGCCGATGTTTTCGTCGGCCATTAATCGTAGTGCGTTTAATACGGTAGTGCTGGCATCAATGGCAATAACTTCGCTGCCTTTGCGGGCAAGTATGTCTGATACTTTTCTCATACGGTGTGGGTGCTTTAGGGTGATTTACCCAAATATAACCATCCCAAAATAAAAAAAGCCTCATTACGAGGCCTTTATATTAACATTTGTGGATTATAGATGTTTATAACACTTAGTCCCTGTCGCGACTTAGCTTGCTAAACGCCAATGGGTTTTCGGCTAGCTCTTCGCCTTCGATACGGTTTTTAGCAATGCGTAGGGCGGCAAATATCGCTTCGCGGAAAGAAATTTCAGATGCCTGGTTTTTGCCCGCAATATCAAACGCGGTACCATGATCCGGAGAGGTGCGTACAAAGTTCAGCCCCGCTGTAAAATTAACGCCCGATTCAAATGCGATCTGTTTAAACGGGATCAAACCCTGGTCGTGATACATGGCCAGCACCGCATCAAACTGCATATAAGTGCTGTTGGCAAAAAAGCCATCGGCGGCATAGGGGCCAAAAGCCAATATATCCGCAGCACGAGCCTCGTCGATAGCCGGAATGATGATATTCTGTTCTTCGTTACCTATTAAACCATTATCGCTGGCATGCGGGTTAAGGCCCAGTACCGCAATTTTTGGTTTACGGATCCAAAAATCCTTACGCAAGCTGGCGTTCATCAGCTTTATTTTGTTGAGGATTTTCTCTGTGGTCAGGTTTTGAGATACAGTCGCAACCGGGATATGGCCTGTTACCACGCCAACACGCAGCGTATCGCTCACTAAAAACATTAATGATTCGGCCGCGCCGTCGCGGTCCTGCAAATATTCGGTATGGCCGGGGAAGTTAAAGTCTTCGCTTTGTATAGTGTCTTTGTTTATCGGGGCTGTTACCAGGGCATCCAGTTCACCGGCTTGCAAATCGGCAGTAGCACGTTGTAAGGACAGAAAGGCATACTTGCCTACTTCTTTACTCGGCACGCCCGGTTCAATTTTCACGTCCTCTTCCCAGCAGTTTACCATGTTAGCGCGGCCCACCTGTGCTTTCGAAGGATGATCTATCACGTTAAAGTTTAGTTCACCAACTTCGGTCATGCGGCGATAGAACGATGCTACCTTGGTATGGCCATAAACTATCGGAGTACAATATTTAAATATCATGCTATCGGCCAGGGTTTTGATAATGATCTCTAAACCTATACCGTTTATATCGCCTATGCTGATGCCTATTTTTAGTTTACTCATGATTTTTTGATTTCACCAATGTAACTGAGATTACACGGATTATTATCTGATTTTACCGATTGGCAAGGGATTTAATGATTAAACCCTTTCACCTTTCAGCTTTTACCTTTTAGCTTACAAGCACAAATAAATGATATTTGTAAGGAAAAATGGTCGATTAAAGCACAAATATGCCGTAATTTGCTCAATATTTAATTAATAATGACACTGGTACGGGCAAAAAAACATTTAGGGCAACACTTTTTGACGGATAAAAACATTGCCACCAAGATTGTTGACAGCCTGCGCCCCGAAGGTAAGTACAGCCAGGTGCTGGAAGTTGGCCCGGGCATGGGCATCCTGTCTGACGTGTTGCTGGAGCGCGAGCAGTATCAAACGCATTTAATTGATATCGACACCGAATCTTACGAGTTTCTCCAAAAAAAATACCCCAAACTGGGCAGCCGCCTCATCAACGCCGATTTTTTGGAGATGGATTTCGCCGCGCATTTTGAGGGTCCGTTGGGTATCATCGGTAACTTTCCTTACAACATATCATCCCAAATACTTTTTAAAGTGCTGGATAACCGCCAGCAGGTGGTTGAGGTGGTAGGCATGTTTCAAAAAGAGGTGGCCGAACGTTGTGCCGCCAAAGCGGGTAGCAAAGAGTACGGCATCCTCAGCGTGTTTTTGCAGGCTTATTATAAAGTTGAATACTTGTTTACGGTAAAGGCTGGCGTGTTTAACCCACCGCCCAAAGTGCTATCGGCCGTTATACGCCTTACCCGTAACGAGATGGCCCAACTGGATTGCGACGAGAAACTGTTTTGGCAGGTAGTTAAAGCCGGTTTTAACCAGCGCCGCAAAACGTTGCGTAATGCCATATCGTCCCTCATCAACAAAGAAAAAATTGGCGACGAGCCTTTGCTGGAATTACGTGCGGAGCGTTTGACTGTTGCTGATTTTGTGAAGTTGACGCAGGTTGTAGCGGCGAGTAGATAATCATGGCAGCTTTGTTAAAGCTTTTCAAAACTCCTGTTGCTCAATATCTCCGAATAAAAGAGAAAGAAATAATCAGTCTTGTTCTTTTAACGACCGCAGGTTTTTCAGACATCAATTTCAAGAAACTATCTGCCATGATGGATATTAAAGATGTGGCAGGTCTTGAAACTGCCTCATTAGACGAATTTGGCACCAATTGTTTGTACGGCAGGTTTGTTATCAAATCAGAAGTACCTGGTTTTAATAATGGACCCATATGAACTTTATGCCAATTCTGCTGTACTAAAGGCCGTAGAATTATAACTTTACGCTAGTAAACCGAATTTATTACTACAATGACCATCAACAACACCATTCTCATCGTAGACGATCTTCACCCTATTTTTATTGAACAAGCTGAAGCTTTAGGCTATACCGGCGACTATCAGCCATTGATAAAGAAGGACGAGGCCATACAGATTATTGGCAATTATGCCGGCCTGGTAATACGCTCTAAATTTAATGTGGATAAGGAGGTGATCGACCGGGCTACGCAGTTACGTTTTGTTTGTCGTGCCGGTGCGGGGATGGATAATATTGATGAAGCTTATGCCAAAGAAAAAGGCCTGGTACTGATCAACGCTTCTGAGGGTAATATGGATGCTGTGGGCGAACACGCGGTAGGTATGTTGTTAAGCCTGATGAACAATTTTAACCTCGGTAACGCCCAGATACGTAATGGCGAATGGCAGCGCGAGGAGAATCGTGGCTTTGAGCTAAAAGGCAAAACCGTGGGCATTATTGGCTATGGCTTTATGGGCAAAAGCTTCGCGAAGAAACTATCGGGCTTTGAGGTTGAGGTAATAGCCTACGATAAATACAAAACCGGCTTTAGCGACCGTTATGCCCGCGAGGTAAGCATGGAAGAAATTGTGAAGCATAGCGATGTGCTGAGCGTACACGTACCCCTCACTAAAGAAACCAACGGCATGATAAGCGATGAACTGTTGTTTCATTTTAAAAAGCCTATATTTTTTATCAATACATCACGTGGTAAGGTAGCCAGTGTTCGCGCCGTGCTTAACGGCATTCGTGATGGCAAGATCCGCGGGGCGGGCCTTGATGTGCTTGAAGTAGAAAAGTTCCCATCACTGGCCGAACAGGAATGGTTTGCCGATCTGAAAGCTTCGGGCAAAGTACTATTAACCCCGCACGTTGCCGGCTGGACCTTCGATTCGTACCGCAGAATTAGCGAAGTGATGGCTGGTAAGCTCGCTGAAAAAAGATTAGTTATTGAAGATTAAAGATTAGTCATATCAATTCAACTAATCTTTAATCTTTAACATCTATTCTTCAAATACACGCAACAAAAATTTGCATTTTAAAACTTAAATCGTTTATCTTCGTTTAATACAAAACAAGACTATACGGGTAAGCCGGTATAGTCTTGTTTGTTTTTTATAGCCATTGCGTCCTTTCTCTAAAAAGGGAGGGCGGTTTTTTTTGGCTCAGGTTAAGACAAAAAAGAAGAGAGAAATTAATACGTGCGTTATGGCAGATGTAGCATACTTTACCAAAGAAGGTTTAGAAAAACTAAAACAAGAATTACAGGAATTAAAAACCACAGGCAGGGCTAAAATATCAAACGCCATTGCCGAGGCCCGCGATAAAGGCGACTTATCTGAGAACGCCGAATACGACGCGGCCAAAGAAGCACAAGGCCTGCACGAAGCTAAAATTGCCCAAATGCAGGAAACACTGGCCAGTGCCCGTTTATTGGACGAATCGAAATTAGATACGTCGAAAATATTGGCGCTTTCTATCGTTAAAATAAAAAATGTAAAAAACGGCGCCACCATGACCTACCAATTGGTAGCCGAAACTGAAGCCGATATGAAAAGCGGAAAAATATCAGTAGCATCGCCAATTGCCAAGGGCCTGTTAGGTAAAAAAGTAGGCGAAATAGCCGAAATTACCGTACCCGCCGGCAAAATGGAATTTGAGATACTGGAGGTAAGCAGGTAGCATTTGTTGTACGTTTGACGTAGTACGTATTACGTCAAACGTACAACTCTAAAACATCATCCCATGTCAAGCATTTTTTCAAAAATAGTAGCAGGCGAGATACCCGCCTATAAAGTGGCCGAAAGCAACGAGTTTCTGGCGTTTTTGGATATTGCGCCATTGGCGGAGGGACATCTGTTGGTTATCCCTAAAAAGGAAGTTGATGTGTTGTTTGAGCTGGATGATGAAACCTATGCCGGCCTCATGATATTTGCAAAAATTGTAGCTACGGCTATGAAAAAGGCCATCCCCTGCAATCGCATTGGGGTTACGGTTATTGGTTTGGAAGTGCCGCACGCGCATGTGCATTTGATCCCTATCAATGGTGTGCATGATATGACCTTTACCCGCCCTAAATTGAAGTTTACACCTGAACAGTTTCAAGCTACAGCTGACAAGATCAAGGCGGAGTTGTAGATGTGGAGATGCAAATATGAAAATCGATGAGGACCTCATCGATTTTTTATTAATCATCAAATCATTATTTTATAAATTTCAGGCATCTGCACATTTGCATATCTGCACATCTACACTATCCGCTTTGCGTTATCCTTCACAAAAGTATCCCAACCGGAATAGTTTTTCTTACTTCCCGCAGTGCCTTTACCGGTAGATATGCGTTGGAAGGAATGGCAAACCGCCACGGCTAATCCGTCGGTGGCGTCTAAAAAATCGGGCGTTTCTTTAAAGTTTAACAGGCGCTGCATCATGGCGGCAACCTGTTCTTTGGTGGCGTTGCCATTACCTGTGATGGATTGCTTTATTTTTCGTGGTGAATACTCGGTAACCTCAATATCCCGCGATAGCGCGGCGGCCATGGCTACGCCTTGTGCACGGCCCAGCTTTAGCATCACCTGTATGTTTTTACCGTAGAAGGGTGCTTCAATAGCCAGGCAATCGGGTTTGTAGTTATCTATAAGGGCAACGGTTTTGGCAAATATGCGTTGCAGCTTCAGCATGTGGTCGTCAATTTTATCCATTTTTACCACGCCCAAGCTTATCAGTTCTATTTTAGAGCCGGTTTCTTTCACCAGTCCGTAACCCATTACGGCTGTGCCGGGGTCAATGCCTAATATGATGCGTTCTTTATTGTTAGGTGCTTGCTGCATGTATATTTTTCAATTGTCATCCTGAGCATAGCGCAGGATCTTGTAAGCGCGATTATTTAGTGTATAAGATCCTTCGCTATGCTTGGATGACAACTAGTTTTTTATTGTATAAAGGTAAACATCATGCCCCGCTATTTTGCAGCATGTGGGTATATTCTTTACGGCTGATCATTTTAGCGCCCATAGATTCCAGGTGAGCGGTATGCACCTGGCAATCTATCAGCCTATACATACCGCTTTGACATAAGTATATTAGTGCCATTTTAGAGGCGTTACTTACCTTACTAAACATACTTTCGCCACAAAAAACATTGCCTACCTGTACGCCATAAAGGCCACCAACCAGCTCATCATCCTGCCATACTTCAACCGAATGGGCATGGCCTTTTCTATGCAGGTTGATATAGGCATTTTGCATATCATCGGTTATCCAGGTGCCGTCCTGGTCTTTACGCTCCATAGCGGAGCAGGCTTTAATTACTTCAGCAAAGGCTTGGTCAACGGTTATTTTAAAGCGATTGGAATTTAATACGCTGCGCATACTCTTGGTAATACGCAATTCGTCAGGGTATAGCACAAAACGCTCGTGCGGCGAGTACCACAGTATAGGCGTATCATCACTGTACCAGGGGAAAATCCCGTTTTCGTAGGCCAGCATTAATCGCTCTGCAGAGAGGTCTCCGCCTACGGCAAGCAGTCCATCCTCTTCGGCCAGTTCGGGGTTGGGGAACAGTAATTTTTTTGTTAGCCTGAATATCATTGCTGCAAATTTATTACCTTAATATTATTAATCGTGTTAGCGTTAAACTATTTGCAAAGCAAATAGTCATACTTTGATAAACCGTTTTACCTATGGCTACGCTTAAACAGATCAAACATTTAATGTCGCGCGCCGGTTTTGGCATGAGCTTTAATGATATTAAGGCTACCGAAGGCAAGGATATCAGGCAAATTGTTAAAGATATCTTTAGACAATCGGCTAACGATGAGCCGATAAGCCTGGTAAAAGGTAATGGTGATTACCGCATGGCGATGGCCGCAATGCGCGGTAAAGGTAAAAAGAAGGATGCCGACCAAAAAGATATGCGCAAAATGCTGGCCCAGGAACAACGCAACCTGGAGCGACGCCTAAACATAGGCTGGATAAACCAAATGAGTATGAGCGATGCTCAGTTACGCGAAAAAATGACACTGTTTTGGAACAATCATTTTTCCTGCCGTGCCAAGGCTGCCGCCTATGTGCAGCAAATTAACAACATACAACGCAGCCATGCCTTAGGTAATTTTAAGGAGATGACGCTGGCTATTGCCCAATCGCCTGCTATGCTGGGCTTTTTAAATAATCAGCAAAACTTAAAGGGGCATCCTAATGAGAATTTCGCGCGCGAGTTGATGGAGCTTTTTACCCTTGGCCGTGGCAACTATACCGAGCAGGATGTTAAAGAATCGGCACGGGCATTTACCGGTTGGGGATATGAGCGCGATGGTGAATTTAGGATAAGACCCGCCGTGCACGATGATGGCCGCAAAACGTTTTTGGGTAAAACCGGCAATTTAACCGGTAATGATGTGATTAACATCATCTTCGAAAAAAAGGAAACCGCACGCTTTATAAGTACCAAATTATATAAATACCTGGTTAACGAAACGCCCGACCCTACGCACGTAAACGCTATGGCCGATGTATTTTACAAAGCCAATTACGAGATCAAACCCTTGTTGGAGTATGTTTTTACAGCCGATTGGTTTTATGAGGATAAGAACATTGGCAGCCTCATTAAATCGCCGGTAGAATTGATCGTGGGCCTTAACCGCCAGTTCAATATCGACTACCAACGGCCCGAGGTACTACTGCAGTTTCAAAAAATATTAGGGCAGGTGCTGTTCTACCCGCCAAACGTGGCCGGCTGGCCGGGTGGGCGCAACTGGATTGACAGCTCATCTATGATGTATCGCATTAAAATACCATCAACCCTGTTAAACGGTGGTGTGATAGATTTTGAAGGCAAAGCCGACCCGGAAGATGAAGCCTTTTTGGCGCAGATGCCACAAAATCAAAAAGCTAAGGGTAAACAGGCCCGAAAAGACCTGGTGAAAACCCGTGTACAGGCCACGCCTGATTGGGATAAATTTTTAACCAGCATACCTAAGGGCCTGAGTAAAACAAGCCTGGCCCAGTTTATGTTACAACCTAATATAAGCAAGGCGCTGATAAGCACTGTTAGCCACGCTACCGATACGAAAGCGCTGGTTATTGAGCTGGTATCATCGCCCGAATATCAATTAGCGTAAATCATGAACAACTCAAAGCAAATAAAACACTTGTATGCCCGGGCCGGATTTGGTATCAGGTTTGAGGACTTGCGCGACCGCGAAAACTGGTCGATCAGGAAGAGTGTGAAAAAGCTATTTAAGGCGTCTGAAAAGCCCGAACCCATTACAGCCGTTACCGAAAATATTGATCTGCGTAAAATACGCTACGCCGACTTAAACGACGAGCAAAAGCGTGCCCTGCAACAGGAAAAAAACCAGCAGGAACGTGCTTTAAACGATGCATGGGTTAAACAGCTTAGTAATACCGAAGCTCAGCTGCGCGAAAAAATGACCCTGTTTTGGCATAACCATTTTGCCTGTAATGTGGGTAACGCCTACTATCAACAAGAGTTAAATAATGTACAGCGCACAAACGCGCTGGGCAATTTTAAAACCATGTTGATACAGGTGTCGCAAACAGCGGCTATGCTGCAGTTTTTAAATAATCAACAAAACCAAAAAGCCCGCCCTAACGAGAATTTTGCGCGGGAGTTGATGGAATTGTTTACACTGGGCAGGGGCAATTATACCGAACAGGACATTAAAGAGTCGGCCAGGGCGTTTACCGGCTGGGCCTATAACGGAAAGGACGGCACCTTTAAATTTAACAACGGCGTGCATGATAATGGCCCGAAAACCTTTATGGGTAAAACAGCCAATTTTTGCGGGGAGGATATTATTGATATCATCATAGCCAACAAACAGACCGCTAAATATATAAGCACTAAGCTGTATCGCTACCTGGTTAACGAAACGCCGGATGAAGCGCATGTTAATGCCATGGCTGATGTATTTTATAAAGCCAATTACGAGATAGGACCACTGTTGGAGTATGTGTTTACTGCCGATTGGTTTTACGAAGAAAAAAACATTGGCAACCTTATCAAATCGCCGGTGGAGTTTTTGGTGGGATTGAATCGCCAGTTTTATATCGCTTATCAAAACCCGGATGTGCTGATGCAGTTTCAAAGGGCGTTAGGGCAGGTATTGTTCCGCCCGCCAAACGTGGCCGGCTGGCCGGGCGGCAGGGCATGGATAGATAGTTCGTCGCTGATGTATCGCATTAAAATGCCGTCGACCATACTGAATGCCGGTTTAATAGACTTTGTGGGTAAGGCTACGCCTGAAGATGAAGCCTACCTGGCATCGCAACGCAAACAGCAGTTAAACGTGATTAAACGTGTGCAAGCCACGCCCGATTGGAATAAATTTTTAAAGGCTATCCCGCTGGATACATCGCGCCTAACCATGGCCGAGTTTATGCTGGAGCCAAAAATTAGTAAACAAACTATTGACGAAGTAAACCGCGCGCCCGATATCAAGTCTACAGTAATACAGATCGTATCAACGCCGGAGTATCAGCTTTGCTGAGTTTAATGAGTGAAGGATGGAATGAGTGAAGGAGTGAATGTTTTAAAAGTAAAAATGTAGCAATTGATGAATCGACCAATCACTCATTCAGTCATTCGCTCATTCAATAATTAATATTATGGAAAGAAGAGATTTTTTAAAAGCCACAGCCTTAGCATCGGGAGCCTTTATGGTGCCTGCTTTTTTGAAACCGATGGAAGCCCTTGCCAAAAGTGAATTAACCGGGTATAAAAACCTGGTGATCATTCAGCTTTCGGGTGGTAATGACGGCTTGAACACCATTATCCCTTATGGCAATGATATCTATTATCAGAAACGCAAAACCATCGCCATAAACAAACCGGAAATTGTTACGCTGAATGATATGCAGGGTTTGAACCCTAACCTATCAGCTTTAAAAGAAATTTACGACCAGGGCTGGATGACGGTGATCAACTCGGTAGGTTACCCTAACCCTGACAGGTCGCACTTCCGTTCGATGGATATATGGCAAACGGGTAGCGATTCGAACCAGTTTTTAACTACCGGTTGGATAGGCCGATACCTGGATTCGAACTGCCAGACCTGCCAAAATCCGTACACGGCTATCGAGGTTGATGATACGCTATCTTTAGCCATGAAAGGCGCCAAAATGAAAGGCATCGCCGTACAGGACCCAAACAAGCTTTATCAAACCACCCGCGAGCCTTTTTTTAAGGACCTGGTGAACGACCATAACGCTAACCTGAACGAGGATAACCTGGGCTACCTGTATAAAACCATGATAGAAACCTATTCATCAGCAGATTATATACAGAAGACCTCGAAAACGTATAACGTGGCGGGGCAATATCCTAACACAGGCTTAGGCAACCAGCTTAAAAATGTATCTAAGTTTATTAACTCGGGGCTGCAAACAAGGGTTTATTATGTTTCGCTAAGCGGATTTGATACACACGTTGGTCAGCAAAACCAGCAGGGCCGCCAGTTAAAAATTTATGGCGATGCAGTGGCTGCATTTATAAAAGACCTAAAAGCTACCGGTAAACTGGATGATACTTTGGTAATGACCTTCTCTGAATTTGGCCGCCGTGTTGAACAAAACGCCAGCAATGGCACCGACCATGGTACCGCCAACAACGTATTGCTGTTTGGTGGCAAGCTGAAAAAACAAGGCATTTTTAATAATGCCCCTGATTTGCAACAGCTGGATAATGGCGACCTGAAATACCAGATAGACTTTAGAGATGTTTATGCAACGCTGCTGGATAAATGGCTGGACGTAAATAATAGCCAGATATTGAACAAGAGTTTTTCGGGATTGGATTTGATCTAAATGACCCCTCGCAACCCTCCCCGTGGGGGAGGGCTTTTGATTGTGCCTTTACATTGTCTTAGCAGGGTCTCTCGTAGAGGACCCTGCAATTGAGCATGCCAGACGCAGGGTCCTCTACGAGAGACCCTGCTGTAACGAAAGGGCTTTTGATTGCGCTTTTTATATTGTCATCCTCAGCATAGCGAAGGATGACAATCGTGTTTTAAGGGTGCGCCATTTTTTGCGATTTTGCTGCGCCACTTTTATCAAGCAAACAACTCCTAAAATATCAAAGCCTTAAAAATCAAATAGTTGTGAAATAGGTGGGGTGCGCCACAGTGCGCCGCTTTTTTGGATAATTATTTGATTTACAATATTTTATAAAATTTAGCTGCGCCAAGTGCGCCACTTTAAAAGTGGCGCACCCTGTTAGTCTTTTTTACCCTAATACAAGATTCTAACTAAAGCCCTCCCCCTCGGAGAGGGTTGGGAGAGGTCTTAGCCGAACAACTCGCTGCTCAGGTACCTATCGCCACGATCACAGCAGATGAAAACGATGGTGCCATGATCCAGTTCTTCGGCAAGCCTAATAGCCGCAGCCAATGCGCCACCACTGCTCATGCCGGCAAATACGCCTTCCTGCTTGGCCATTTTGCGAGCCATTAGCGTGGCCTCCAGCTCTGAGATATCCATTACACGGTCCACACGTGCAGGATCGAATATTTTAGGCAGATACTCTTCGGGCCAGCGGCGTATGCCGGGAATGGATGAGCCGTCCATTGGCTGGCAGCCTACTATTTGTATCTTTGGGTTTACTTCTTTAAAAAATCTTGAACAGCCCATAATGGTGCCTGTGGTACCCATGGCGCTTACAAAGTGTGTTATTTGTTGATCAGTATCACGCCAAATCTCAGGACCAGTAGTTTTGTAGTGAGCTAAGTAGTTATCAGGGTTAGCAAACTGGTTCAGCATAAAATAGCCGGGCGTAAGGGCCTTAGCTTCGGCATAATCGCGACAGGCTTCAATGCCTTCCAGTAACGTTACTTTGGCGCCAAAGGCTTCCATAGTTAAGGTACGTTCGCGGGTGGAGTTTGATGGTAGTACCAGTTCTATCTCCAAACCAAATAAGCTGGCTATCATAGCTAACGCGATGCCGGTATTGCCGCTCGTAGCCTCTATCAGTTTAGTGCCTTCGCTTATCTCGCCACGATCCAAAGCGCTTTTGATCATATTATAAGCCGCTCGGTCCTTCACACTGCCGCCCGGGTTGTTGCCCTCCAGCTTGCCATATATTTTTACCTTAGGATTTGGGTTTAACCGTGTAATTTCAACCAGAGGCGTATTGCCTATCAAACTCAGCATTCCTGCCATAATTATTGCTCCTTTGTTAAAACTTTGATCATTGGCGTGTGATACACCCTTGAGTGCGCCTCAACGCTTTGGGTGAGCCAAACGTTGCCACCAATAACACTGTCATGCCCTATCACCGTATCGCCCCCTAAAATGGTAGCACCCGAGTAGATCACTACGTTATCTTCTACCGTTGGGTGACGCTTGGTATGAGCCATATTTTTGGCCACACTTAGCGCGCCAAGGGTTACACCCTGGTATAGTTTAACGTGTTTGCCTATTTCGGTAGTTTCGCCAATAACCAGGCCGGTGCCGTGGTCAATATAAAAATACTCGCCAATCTGGGCAGCAGGGTGTATATCGATACCTGTTTTTGAGTGCGCGTCTTCGGTTAATATCCGCGGCAGCAGGGGTACATCATTTCGGTACAGGCTATGTGCCAAACGATAAAAGCAAATGGCATAAAAGCCCGGATAGGTGCGTATTACCTCAAACTCGCTGCGTGCTGCAGGGTCGCCGTTAAATATGGCTTGTATATCGGTGTTCAGTATGCGGTAAAGTTCAGGCAATTCGTTAAAAAAAGCTTTGGCACGTTGCTCGTTATTGCAATCGCTGCAAGCCTTGGTGGCGTTCATGATGTGATATAGCTCTTCCTGCAGTTTGGTAAACTCATCTTTTAACTGCGCCATGGTTGAGAAAACCTTTTTTGCCTGCTCAGGAAACAGCAAACGAATAACATGCAATGCCCAATTGGTGATCTCTTTGTTAGATGGGACCGACTCGGCGTGTTGCTGTTTATTAAATATCTGCAGATAAAACTCTTCGCTCATAACAATTGCTTGACACTGCAAGTTTATGCAAAATATTGTTGTTTACATGTAAAAAATAGATATGTTCTATTTGGTTTGTAGAGTAAATGCTACCATGTAGAAAACTCATTGCGAATAGGGTAGTCATTCTCGCTAAACTTTACCTTGGTATTGGGGAACAGTTTTACGATCTTTTCCTTTTGATCCGCGCTCATGTGGCCGCTTATGTATAGTTCGCCGATGGATATTTTGGCCAGTTCATTTGGTATAACAACATCTTTCTTAAAAAACATATCAAGCTTTTTGATGGGGCCTATTTGCATCAATTCGGGCGGCACTTCATCAACTATGGTTATGGCGCTCATAAATCCCATCTGGTATTTCAAGCGGTTCAATACCGACTGTCGCAACCCCTCCTTCCGGCGTATCATCCAACCGATTCGGGGCTTAAGTCCCATGGTTTTACCATCCTGCTCCAGGCCAACAAACCCTGCCCATAATTCCAGTGGCACTTCTCCATCGGTATCGCTAACAAATTTAAGATCAACCTCCACGATCTCGTTAGGTAAATGGTCTTTACCATCAGCCGAACGAACGATCATCTTCAAATTATTGCGTTGCCCCCTATCATTATAGGGAAAGAATTTCACTATCCAACCATCAATTATCTGGGGTGGTAAATACTTGCCTTTGGCGTAATGATACTTGAACATGGTTTGCCAGAAACTCTTTTTTACCTTACCCTTTGATGCCGCTACGAACTGCTTAAGCGCGGGCGTCATTTTATCAACCCACCAACCTAGCTTATACTTTCGCAAGGCTTCGGTTTTAGCCAGCACGCGTTCCCAATCCTGTGTGGTGCCCTCCAGCGTGATCTGCGGTATGCCGCAGCCGCTAAGCATCATATAATCAAAATAAACACCCATGGCGTTCATCAAGGTAATTTGCGATGCTACCCTTGTGGTTGGTGTGGTGGTAGAGAAATCAGCCGTCAACACGTCAATTAGCTCCTGCCCGGTATGCCCGGCTATTTGCTTGGTAAACATCGGGAACACTTCTTCCCAGGGGCTATCGGGGTTGCTTAACTTTATACCATCATGCTGCACACTAAGCGTTGCTTTCCCATCAAACTTCACAAACATCGACCGCAGTTCTTCTTTATTATTTTTAACGTGTTGAGCAAATCCCTGGCTAATGATCAACCACATCATATCGGGCGATAAAGTGAACGGGCGATGGTCAGAATAGGCGGCGTGCATGCCTCTGAAGAACGAATTAAGATCATACGTAACCAGGCTCTCCGGTATCTTGCTTTTGGCAACTATCCTGTACGAAGCTATTTTGGCGCTGTCACTTTCCCTAACACCGTCATTCATCCGTATCAGTTTTTGCAGGATGAGATTATAATTTTTCTCAGGAAGCAGCTTTTGAGGACGAGCAAGTTCTTCAACGTCGAAGGTTACGCCGCTCTGCGCATTGGTTTGTAAAGCGATGCATAACAGCACGGCAATTGATAAGGCGGTTGTTTTAAACATGATTTTTGGCTTGGTTCACCAATAAGATGCATCAAGATACCAAATTCCATAAAAGCAGAAAAATTTTTATCTGTTAATTAGCCTTCGCGCTTAACCATCTCATTTATCCAAATAGGTGCAAACGGCGATGTACAACCTTTTGAAACAGGATAGTCCCGGTAAATACCCAGTTTTTCGCCAATGGCCAGCGCGCGTTCACGGTACGGTGCATGCTTGATGCCAATATTGGCCAGCGCCGAGTTCATTGTCCATTGTACTTCGGGCGGGGCAGTCGGCATTTGCTTTTCAATTCTGTCCAGCGCCGCTTTTATGTCAATGCCTGCGGGCTCGCGGGCTATCCGGCCACTAGTTAAGCTCCAGCCCGCGCGTGCAGCCCAGGGGTTATTGTCGTTCATCCATTTTTCGCGTAGCTGATCTTTATCCGGATGTTCTTTTACCAGGTAACTGTTAAACCAGTCGGCTATTTGGGGAGATGTTATCTGCCGCACCATTTCATCAAGCTGCGCCAGTGTAAACTGCTTGGGCTTTATGATCAGCAAAGACAACAGCATGGCATCCATGTTACCCGTTTGCCAAAGTTGATTGGCTAGCTGATGGTTTATTTTAATGGCTTTGGCAATGGCGCGGATATCGCCCATTTTTACACCGAACTGGTTATCGTTAGCGCCCCATTTTTTGTTATGGATACGTACGCTTTCGTTACCAGATGCTTCTAATTTTGCTAATGCCTCTTTAAGTTCCATGGGTGATGAGCTTTGAGGCAATTTAGGCAAAATGTGTTAGCCACGCAAAAAAAGCGACCTGCTTACAGGCTGTTCACGTAATCATCAAACAGATTATATTGGGCAAAATACCAGGTGGTCATGTAATCAGCTTCTATATTAAGGTCCTGCGTGATATTAGTCCATACGCCACGTTCGCGGGCGAAGGCGTTGGTATTGGCCAGTTGCCTGCGGTAAGCCTCAATACGCCCGCCGATAGTAGCTTTACTAAACTGGTTATCTTTGATAGCATTCCAACGGGCTTTTAGCAGCGTTTTAAAGTTAGCGGTGTTAAGGGTCATCAGCCTATCCATCAAATTATTATTATTGACCTTAACCAGTGTGTTTGAAAGATAGTTGCCTGCCGCGTTGCGCCCCATACTTCCATCCAAATCCCAAACCGAGTAGAAAAATTTAGGCGCGTTGCGATAATCGTAAAAGCTAAAGAAGGTGTTTTTATTCTCATTATCGGGCGCCTGCATCATATTGATGAATATGAAATAGTCGACCATATTATTGATGTCCACCTTGTTTTTTATCTCGTTATCAAACTCATCATCAGTTGATGTACCTATGAAGTTTATGATATCATGCAGATAGCCCCAGTTTGGCGCGGGGGTATCACCAAGCTCGGGATACTCCAACTCCCAGCCGCCCCAGGTATCGCTGCTGTTATCAAAAGGGATAGCACGGTATAGCGATGTTTGATCCGTCCACAGGTTGGCTTTGTACATATTGCCATATTGCTTTTTAACCTGTAGTTGTTTGCGGTCGAGCTTTTCAGTAAGGCAGTAAACGCCCTGGTATTTGTTATTTAAAAACACCTCGGTCATGTAGCCGCGAGTGCCGTTAAGGGCTTTGGGCTCGCTGGCTATGTGGGGTACATTATTAAAACTGTTCCATATATCGGTACACAGGCGGTTACGCATGCGCGATTGATCGATATACATGGCATCCAATATCCAGCTATTGTCATCGCGCAAACCTAAAAACGCAACATCTTTATCGTCGCCACTGTCATTCGTAACATGTACGGCGTATGAGCTTTTAGGGTAGTATCGTGAAGTAGCTCCGCGAAGATTTATGGTGATGTCTGTGGCAATCTGCAATTCGCTTTTCTCGGCCTGATAGTCGCTGTTAACCAAGGTCATTGATGCATTTACACGATCGTCACCTATTGGTGACGCGGCTTTTAGCATAACAATAGGCAAACCGGTAATGGTTAGGCTATAGGTAAGGCTTGTGCCGCTCTTGTCGGCCGTTTTAATAACCAGTTGCTGATTGGTTTTAAGCTCATAGTTTACTACATCACCATTTTTTTGTTTAAGGTTATCGATGGTTATGGATTTTACTACTGTAGTGTCAAAGCTGATAGTATAACCTGTTAGTGATGTACCCAGCGGTACGGGATAGTAGTAAGCGTTGCTAAGCGAATCAAACCCGCAGGAGGCGCCATTTATCTTAAAACCGGAGAGTTTGGGTGGCGACAATTGTATGGGCGGCTTGTTGCCATTACCCGTACCGTTATCGGTTTTGTTTTTATCGATAATAATATTATTCTTTCGGCAAGCTGTGGCCGATAGCAGCAGTATAATAAAGTAAAACAGGTAGTGTTTTTTCATAAGTAGCCCGTGGGCAATAAATTGATGTTCGGCAAGCGGTAGCCAGCCCATTATTCGCAATACGTAGTATAGTGAATAGTGATTGATTAGGTAATTAGGTTAACAGCAAAATTACAGCTTTGATTGACAACGAAAACGATTTCGCAAAATTGTTACTGTAACAATTTAGTGTAGCAATCTCTAATAATAACTGACCTATGACAGAAAAAAGTTATTGTTTGGCTGTAGGGGGCTGGTATTCAAAGGGAAGTTGATCCCCCACAAGAAGCATGGCCCACTTGCCTTGCTTTAAGAAAGTGCGGTAATCTGTATAGCTACCTCTTGCATCTACGGTAGCCATATTAAGGTAAAGTTTCAATATCGAATCATCATCAGTAAACATCAACTCGTTCAATTTCGAAGGTGCTTCACCTGCCAGTAACTTCGCCGCTTTTTTGGGGTTATAGTATACATACATGGAAGTAAACTTTAGCGCTACCAACGAACTATCCAGCCGTACGGAAATGGTGTCAAAATTCATGGGGCGGGGATCAATACTTACCTTGGTACCCACCCTGCTGCCAAACGCGCGCGCCAACTGATGGGCCATAAAACCCTCTTGCAATGCCTTATTAGTATAAATTGCCCGAAGGAAATGCATTAACGAACCTTTGTAGGCTTCGGCGCGGTTCTCCTCCCATTCTTTCTTCATTTTATCGGTGCCTTCCAGTTCTTCGAAACTGGTTTCGCCATCGTAGTTGATCAGGCTGCGCTTTTTATCAAACAGCTTCAACATGTAGCGTATACGGTAGCCCAGTCTTTTATTTTCGATCACCAGGAAATCATCCGCCTCGGCACTTAACACGTCGCGCTTTTTGCTATAACTAAAGCTGAGTACTTTGGGGTTTACAATAACACAGCTTTTGGCATTTTTAGTGGTGCCCAAAAAGGCATCCTTAAACATAGCGTAATTAGCATCCCAATTATCCGGACCAATAACCACCTCTTTTAACTCGAAAGGTTTTACCGTTAAACCCACTTTCACATCAACCGACTCGCCCTGCAATATTACGTTTTGCGAATAAGGGGCAAAGCCCAGCATTTTAACCGATACCTGGTAAGTACCCGAACCCATCCCCGAAAAAGCAAAGCGCCCGTCTGCGTCGGTAGCTGTAATTTTTTGCGTTCCGCTGATGAAAACGGTGGCGGCTTTTTGTGCTTCGCCCTTTTCGTTGGTTACCATTCCCGACAGGGTAAATGTACCTTGTGACGAAACATGGCTACTAAACAAGCATAATAATACTATTAGGAAATTGTTGGCTATGATCTTCATCCAGGTTTTTAAAATTGACACTCAAATATGCAATGGTTAACAATAGAAAGCAGTGACAGACGGTTAAGAGGTTGCATGTCAATTCGCCGGCGGCTGATACTCATAGGGTAGCTTATCAGCCATTAACTGCCTGCCCCATACGCCCTGTTTTAAAAACGTACGGTAATCGCCATAACTGCCACGGGCATCAATGTTGGCAACGTTTAGGTGAAGACTTAACAAGGAATCGTCGGACGTTATCAATTCCGACTCAACTTTATACTTGGTTCCACCCGCCAATACTTTTTCGGCTCTTGCAGGGTTATAGTTAATTAAAAACATCGACTTAAAGTTTAATAACACGAAAGCACTATCCATCCGTATAGCCACCGTATCAAAATTTATAGGATTTGGCTCTAACTCGGCCACATCTCCGCCCTTGCCCGCAGACACACTGCGTATACCATACGCCAGGAAACCCTCCTTTATTACAGAATTATTGAAAACCGACCGTGTGAAATGCATAAATGAGCCACGGTAAGTACTTGCCCGGTTTTGCTGCCAACGCTTTTTGGCTCTCTCTGTACCTTCCAACTCCTCAAAAACGGGTTCGCCGTCATAATTTACTATCGTTTTTTCTTTGCTATAATACTTTAGCATGTATTGTATGCGATAACCAAGGCTTTTGTTCTCAATTACCAAAAAATCATCTGCATAGGCCGTAAGCAGGTCTTTCTTTTTGCTGTATTTAAAGCTTAGCACTTTGGGGTTGATAATAACACATTGCGCAGCATTAGGGGTAGTACCTAAAAAGAATTTCTTGAACATTTGGTAATGCTCCTCCCAGTTATCGGGCCCAATAACTACCTCGTTAAGTTCGTTAATTTTTACAACCAACTCTATTTTTACGTTAACCGATTCGTTGCTTATGATGACATTCTGTGTATACGGCTTAAAGCCTATCAGCTTAACCGATAGCTGGTAGTTGCCGGGAAATATTTTTGCGAATGCAAAGCGCCCTTGCGCATCAGTAGGCATAATGCGGGTTGTGCCGCTAATAAATACTGTGGCCCCCCTTTGTGCTTCGCCTTTTTCGTTGGTCACCTTCCCCGACAGGGTAAATGTACCTTGCGCGAAAACAGCGCTGTTAAATAAGCATAAGACTAAAAAAAGCAGGCAATGCATTGTGATTTTCATTCAGGTTATCGATTGGCTCTTAAATGTATTAAATATTCGGGATCATTTAAAAACTAAGAAGCAAAATATCACCAAAGTTTACGCTTCAATCAGATACACTCAACCTCGGCAGTTACAGGCTTTGGCTTAAAAATATAATGGGCATTAAATACCAGCACAGCTATAAATATGATACTGTATGCCAGGATTTGCAGGGCGCTTATTTGTTCGCGGTAGATAACATTAGCCAGCGCGAAACCGATAATAGGGTTAATGTTAAGCAACATACCCACAGTAGAAGAATTAAGCCCTTTTAACGCATATAAATTTAAAAACAGCGGAATAATGGTGAACAATACGGCTATCACTTCTATATAGGCCCAAAACTTAGTTTCGGTGGGGACCGGTCCCGCATAGCCCGGATAAAAGGCCAGCAATATGATTGATGATAGCGTGATATGCGCCGTAAGCAATATAAATTTATCAAACCCGGTGTTTTTTCGCTGACTAACCAAATAAGCCGCATATGTTGAGCCGATAATGATGCCGTAAACCATATCCATAATATCTGCATAGGATAGTAGCAGACAACCCAGCACGCTCAAAGCAACGGCGGTCCATTGAAACTTATTCAGTTTTTCCCGCAGGATGAAGAACGCCAGCAACGTAGTAATAATAGGGCAAACCAAATAGGCCAGCGAGGTGGCTTTTATACTAACATGGTTAAGCACGTAAATAAACGAGAACCAGTTGACGTTTAACAATACACTACCGCCTACGTTTAACAAAATCAGTTTACGTTTCCGCTGCGGAGGCAGGGCTTTAAACGTGGCTATGGTTTCACCCAAAACTTTGCGTTTAAACAGCGTGGTGATCAACAGCAACAATATCGCGCAGCTAAAGATGCGGTAAAATAAAATATCAACAGAACTATAGGCACTCAGTGGCTTAAGCACCAGGCTAAAAAAGCCCCAGGTGGCGTAAGCCCAAATAGCGGCTATGTAATATTTTGCATTCTTCATTGTGAGGGTATCGCGCTGGTAAGCTGGCAAATATCATAAAAACAGGGGGCTATAAAGCCACGCTATTGTCAAACACCAAAAGAGCCGCTCCTGGTGGGGAACGGCTCTTTCATTTTATCCGCGCGATGCTTATTTAAGCAATGCCGGTTTGTTTTTGTAAGTCTCCCATAAAAACTCGCCAAACAGCGTGTTGGCCCAGGCAAACCAAGGGCGGCTAAACTTCTTCGCGTCGTCCTTATGGAACGACTCGTGCATAAAGCCGGTGCCCGCGTTGCTATGTTTTAATATCGAGATACATTTTTTGATCTCGGCATCGTTGGTACTTGTTAAACCACGGATAATAACGCTCAGCGGCCAGATCTGGTCTTTACCCGCATGCGGACCACCAATACCTTCGCCTGCTTTACCAACATAGAAGAAAGGATTGCTACTGGTTGACAACAACATTTTACGCGTGTTTTGATAGATCGGGTCGCTTACCGGCATAGCGTTCAAGTAAGGTAAGCTCAGCAAGCTAGGCACGTTGGCATCGTCCATCAGGTTGTAGCTGCCGTAACCGTTTACTTCGTAAGCGTATACTTTACCGTAAGTTTTGTGGGTAACTACCGCGTTGGTTTTCAGGGCAGCATCAACCTCGTTAGCTAAAGCGGTTAACTGTGCAGCGAGGCCGGTGTCCTTAGTAATTTTGGTGATCATTTCTGACGCCTGGCGCAAACTTACTACCGCGAAGAAGTTAGCAGGAATCAGGTATAGATAAATTGTAGCATCATCACTCGGGCGGAAAGCCGAACAGATCAAACCGTTTGCTTTTACCGGGTAACCGTAACCATTCATCGGCACACCATCGGTAGCCCAGGCAGTTTTACGCTGAAAGCGATAAGGGCCCGCATTGGTTTTACGTTGTTGCTCTTTAAATGTTTTTAAAGTAAGTTCAATAGCGTCTTTCCATTTGCCATCAAACGGGCTGGTATCGCCCGTCAGTTTCCAGTAACGGTAAGCCAAACGGATGGGATAACAAAGCGAGTCGATCTCCCATTTACGTTCGTGCAGGCCGGGTTGCATTTTGGTATCATCCTTTGCCCACTCACCTACTTTGTTAGGGTCGTTGTAAAAAGCGTTGGCATAGGGGTCTTTCAACACGCATTTGGTTTGGTGGTTTATTACACCAACAACCAGTTTCTGCAGGTCTTTATCTTCTTTAACAAAGTGCAAATAAGGGTATACCTGCGCGCTGCTATCGCGCAGCCACATGGCATCAATATCACCGGTAATTACATAGGTATCAGGTTTACCGTCTTTCTCGGTATACTCAACTGTAGTATCCAAAGTATTTGGGAAACAGTTGTTAAATAACCATACCAGCTCTTTATCAGCCACGTTTTTGCTGAATTCGGCAATGGCTTTTTCAACCGATGCACTGGTAAAATTACGTTTGGTAACCCTTACAGTTGGATAACCCGCTTGCGCAAATGTAGGCAGTTTGCTTACCAGTACAGATGCACCCAGCAAACCGGTGTTTTTCAGGAAGTTTCTTCTTTGCATTGTTTGTTTTCTTTAATAATTGAAACCAGCAGGCCATTGCTCCGCAGCAAATTGAACATACCATAATCAGTCTATTTGTATAGACGATCTGTTTTTATAGTTAATGTATGGAGGCGTGCTTGGTTAGAAATAAATATCTCCCCCAATACTAAAAACTTTAAGCCATTTAAGCAAATTATATTTTAGGGGGTGATGGGACAACGCAGGGTCCTCTCTGAGACAGTGAACGAATGCGAGGCTGGCGGGAGACGCAAAATATTGCGTCTCTACAAATATAACCCAATGACTAATGACGCCGCAGGCAAATGACCAATGACCTAATGACAAATTCATTTCTTATCCTAGGTCAAGTTGCGGCGGCAAAAACCGTGGTACATTTGTTCATCATTTTAAACAATAATTAAAACGGAGCATATCATGAACGAACAAATAAAAGGCATTCACCACATCACCGCTATAGCAGGTAATGCCAAACGCAATCTTAATTTTTATACCAACACCCTGGGCCTTCACCTGGTTAAAAAAACCGTGAACTTTGACGACCCAAGTACATACCATTTATATTATGGCGATGCTGCCGGTTCTCCGGGTACTATATTAACTTTCTTCCCTTGGGAAGGTATCCAAACAGGCCGCCGTGGCGCACGCCAGGCTACCGAGATTGGTTACAGCGTACCACAGGGCAGTTTAGATTTTTGGTTAGATAGGTTGGATAAACACAACGTAACCTATAACAAACCAGCCGAAAAATTTGGCGAAGAGTATTTGACTTTGCTTGATCCGGATGGCTTGAAGCTAGAGTTAACCGTAGCTAAAAACGCTGATGATCGCGAAGCTTATACCACCAACGAGATCGGTGCAGAGCATGCTTTAAAAGGTTTCCATAATATCACCATCACCACCAATAAAATAGAGCCAACAGCTGCTATTTTAACCAATGTGTTTGGTTACAGATTATTGGAGCAGCACGTAAACCGTTACCGCTTTATAACCGACGCGGTTGATGTTGCCGCCATTGTTGACCTGGTAGAAGTTGCCGGCGAAATTGCCGGTCATGTTGCCGGTGGTTCTGTGCATCACGTTGCTTTCCGTGTAAGCGATGAAAAAACCTTGATGTATTACCGCGAAAAAATTGCCGCTTTAGGTTTGCATATCACCGAGAAAATAGACCGTAACTATTTCTACTCACTATACTTCCGCGAACCGGGCGGTGTATTGTTTGAGATAGCTACCGATAACCCCGGCTTTGCTGTTGACGAACCGGCCGACGAATTGGGCACTCACTTAATGTTGCCCGCCCAATACGAAAGCCGCCGTGCCGAAATTGAAAACAACTTGCCTAAATTGGACTAATGGTTATGTACACACATCAAAAACAAATATTAACAGCCGGCGTGCCATTAGCAACTGCTAAAAGCGCGCTGGTTGTTTTACATGGCCGTGGCAGTAATGCTAAAGACGGCCTTGGCTTAGCCTCTTATTTTAAACTGCCGGATGCTGCTATTATAGCGCCGCAAGCCACCAACAATAGCTGGTACCCTTACAGTTTTTTAGCGCCGCAGGCGGATAACGAACCCGCGCTGAGTTCGGCCATACAAGTTATTGGCGAAGCGGTTGAGGATATTTTAGCAGCAGGCATTAAGCCCGAAAACATATATTTTGCCGGCTTTTCGCAAGGGGCATGTTTAACGCTTGAATATATTACCCGCAATGCCCAACGTTACGGTGGTGCCGTAGCTCTAACCGGTGGACTGATAGGACAAGACCTAAACAAGGCCAACTACACCGGCAATTTTAATGGCACACCCATACTCATTACAACCGGCGATCCTGACCCGCATGTGCCTGTTACCCGGGTGCACGAGAGCGAGGCTATTATCGCAGGAATGGGTGCCGATGTTACGGTAAAAGTATATCCCGGCAGGCCACATACTATTGGTCGTAACGAAATTGACCTGGCCAACCAATTGGTGTTTGCGCGATAAAGCGTAATTTAGGGCTGATGCTAAACAACCTCATCATAAACAGCGTTGACCGCCACGTATATTTAACCGCCGATGAGCAGGCACATTTTATGGCCCTGCTGCAACCCAAAAGCTTTAAACGTAAGCAAATGGCATTGCAGCAGGGCCAAATTTGTAAACACTCTATTTTTGTTACTAAGGGATGTTTACGCGGATATACGATAGACCAAAATGGCTATGAGCATGTGCTTAATTTTGCCCCGGTAGGCTGGTGGGCTGCTGATATGTACAGCCTGTTATCGCAAAAGCCCGGCAACTTAAATATTGAGGCATTGGAAGATACCGAAGCCTGGCTGCTATCCAAAGTAAACCAGGAAAAACTATATCAGGATATCCCGAAGTTTGAACGCTTTTTCCGCATCATTACCGAAAACTCGCTGGTATCCTATCAGCAACGCTTAAATGACAATTTGAGCCTTACGGCCGAGGAGCGTTACCATAACTTTTGTGAGCGTTATCCAACCTTAATTAACTGTCTTCCCAAAAAACAGATCGCATCGTACATTGGCGTAACGCCGGAATTTTTTAGCAGGATGCAGCGTAAATTATTGAAAGCGAAATAGCGTTTATGATCCCGCCTTTTTCTTTTCGCCATTGGCAAATGATAGACTGAATCCTGGTGTAAATACCGCTTTTGCGCTGCCTTGCTTCGTTAATCCTAAACTAAAGTCAACCCACATGCCGCCAAAAAATGTTGTTTCAATACCTATAGCTGCCCGATAGCCTGCAGATTGCGCGCTTGAAAAACTACCATTACATTCTATAAAACCTTTGGTATCGTTCGACCCATAATACGCACGCGAACCGATGTTTAGCGTACGCAAACTCAGTTTGGAGTTCAGTGTATCTTTTATTTGCCCGGTTAAGCCAATAAGTAACTGGCCCTTTTGCCCAAACAACGGCAAGCCATAGGATGTCCACAAGCCTAGCTTTGAGGCCGGCTGGATACTGCTTATCAACGAGTCTTTAGAATTGAATAACGACGCGACGCCCAGATCCCAAACAGGCTTATTCCACGATGCTTTTTTCACGCTGTCGCGAATCTCGGAAATACGGTTAACATCGAACGATCTGGCAATAACATCATTTATCGCTTTTTCAACCTCCTTGTGTCGCGCATCTTTCAGGTCGCTGTAGGCGTTGGTTATCATTTCCTGGTATTGTATATAATTAAGCTGGGTTGTTTTGTCTTTGGCTAAAAATTCGCGGGTAACCTGCTTCACAGCTTTAACATAGGCGGTGTTGGCGCTTTGGCCAAACTCGTTAAATTTGGCTATAAGTGTATCGCTGGCGCGTAGGTCCTGCTTATCCACCAATTTAATTTTAAAGCCAATGCCAATGGCGTAGCTTTTATCCTTATTAACTTTTGTACCTACCGAAAGTGCCGATGTATACCAAAAGCGGTTCTTCTTAAAATCGGCCAAACTCATGCGTGGGTTAAACAGTGCCGGCGATATCTCCACAGCCATATTCTGTGGGATAGTTCCGCCATCGTTTATAAAATGATTACCTATAGATAAGGCGATATCACGCGTAGCGGTAGGCCGCATAATATTGCTGGCACTTGTACCCAGCGCCTTAAACGCAGGCGACTCAGGCACCGCATAATTTAACGTTCCCCAACCGGCCTGTATAGTGTTTTCGGCACTGTTTACCTGCGCAAAGCTGCATTGCACGCCCAAGGCAGCGCACCATAATAAAACTGCTATTTTTTTCATGAGCGTACGGTTAAACAAAATGAGCGTAAGTGGTTTTGTTTACAGTAGTGGCGGTAGACGTGCCACTGCATACCTGGATGGTGGGCTTTACCGCGTTGTTTTGCTTTGCCGTAGCTGTGGCGTTAAAATTATTACCTGCTCCGTTAGGGTCGATAACCGTCCAATAAATATTTAAATACCGGTTGATCAATGCAGAGCCGGGGCCCAGGTCAAATTTCTTTTTACCGTCCCAGCGGCCCTGGTCTGTAAACTTTACATTTCCGTCCTGGTCGGTTACTTCTACCGTATAAAAAAATTGCTGCGGGGTCTGAAACTCCATCTCCAATAGTACCGGGATGGCGGTTGCATCTATGTTAATTGTAGTCATTTTGTGATAAGGCTCGTCTAAAAACAAACTAATATACTGATAATGAACAATTAACTCATAAATCTATGTATTATTAAACCGCAATAAAATAAAAAAGCCACCCTATAAAAAAGGATGGCCGGGTATAAGCCACAGGTAGTTTTAACCAATCTTTTTATAATCTGCCGCCGAACGGGCCGGGTCATAATGGATACCCGGAGTTAGCCAATACAACAACACGACCCTTGAGTATCTAAAGTTAAATGGAGAAAATATCACCGCCGATGCCAGCAGCACGCCGACATATATCCATGGATTTTCGCTACCGCTTAATATATAAATAGCTACGGCCAGCGTTACCATTTGAGCCACATTAAATGCGTAGCTTACAAACATGGCCACATAAAAATAGCCTGGCTCAATTTCAAACTTAAAACCGCAATGCGGGCAGGTTTCGTTCATTTTTTGTGACGACAGGCCGTACATGTTATTGGCAAACATATTGCCTACACGGCATTTTGGGCATTTGGCCTGTGTGGCTGCGCTAAGGGCTGATAACGGTGGCATATGATCTTTAACTAAGGTATACATAACTAGTTTTGATTTTTTCTGAATTCTTCGGGTGTTAAGCCGGCTTGCTTTTTAAAGAATTTGGTGAAGTAGGAATTATCTACAAAATTCAATTCGTTAGCAATTTCTGTGATACTAAGGTCCTGGTTAATGAGCAGTCGCTTAGCTTCAAGCGCCACCCTATTACGGATTACCTCACCTGCCGATATGCCCAGCACATCGTTACACAACGCGTTTAAATGGTTAGGGGTAATGTATAATAGCTCGGCATACTGCTTAGGCAGTTTAATAAGCTTGTAGTTTTGCTCTATTAGTTTCTGGAAGTTACGCAGTAAGGTATAATTGTATGATGGTAATGCCGTATGTATACCATCCATATTTAAGCGGCCCACTTCAATAAATACCTGCAGTAGCAAGGCGCGGGTCATATCGTCCTGCAAAGGCTGCGGTGTTTCCGTCTCTGCTATCAAAGCTTCAAAAAGGTTTATCAGTAGTTGCTGTTTCCCTTCGGGGATGTCATATACCGAATCTTTAACCACGCCCGCAAAAAAAGCGAACTCATCCACATAATTAGCCTTCAATAAAAATGATTGAAAAAAAGGCACAGAAAAGTTAACAATGTAGCCATCCACATCACCCTCAAAGGCCCAGTTGTGTACCTGGCCCGGTATCATGAAATAAATTTGGAAGGGCTTAACGGGCACCTGCTCAAAATCGATAGTTTGCGAGCCGCCGCCTTTGGTAAAAAATACCAGGTGATAAAACGAGTGTTTGTGTGCCTTATGTAGGTTATGGTGGGTTTTTAGGTATGGCGAAAACCGGTTCACCAAAATATCCTGCCGCTTTTCGGTAAGGCTGCAAATATCATAAATGGGGATGCCTGTTTTCATACCCCAAAGTTAAGTGCTAATTACCAGCTTCAATGGTGCTATTTCACCAACCTATGGTAATTTTTACTGATTTGCACCAATCGGTAAAAATTACAAATAAAAAAAGGCCCGACTGCCTCCCACAGCCGGACCCAAGTGATCATACTATAAGTATGAAACGCTCTTTTAGTTAAATAACCTAAAATCGTTGGTTTGCAGGGCCGCGTCTCCCCAGTTTGCTGTAATAGCCCAACGGTACTGTAAAAATGGCTTCGGATTAGCTACGCCATAGTAAAACAATTTTTTAAAGCGATCCGCATCTTTGGTAGCGCCTAAAGCCGTCATTTGGTCATAAAAATTCTTAGTCATGGTACGGCTATCTAAAGTCTCCCATACAATTCCATCGTTTGAACCCTCCAAACGCCATGATTTTGGATCGCGTGCCGGTAAATCGTTCGAGTTGCTTATGGCGTATAGCCTAACTGTTTTAGGTGTATCGTAGATCAGCGTAATTAATAATGGATAGTTAAATAAACGGCCATCCTTACCACCCATGGTAAACTTGGTTTCCACATTATTGTCTAACACGTTTGGCGAACTTTCGGCAAGGTTTAAGCTATTATCGGCAGATACGGTATACCTGGCCCTGGCCTGGGTAATATCCTTTACTGCACCCTCTGTTGTAAAATTGTTAGCACTTACACTTACTACCGATCCGCTGGTGGTAGTTACCTGGGCAGTAACCAGGTTAAATGATCCGGGCACATACTCG
Organism: Mucilaginibacter sp. A3364; assembly: GCF_059690715.1. Lineage (NCBI taxonomy): Bacteria > Pseudomonadati > Bacteroidota > Sphingobacteriia > Sphingobacteriales > Sphingobacteriaceae > Mucilaginibacter > Mucilaginibacter sp. A3364. The sequence continues at coordinate 1,133,228 of NZ_JCAWED010000002.1, read as the reverse complement.
CGCACAGGATTGGCCAATGTACTGGTAACAGCCGGCGAAACATCACCAAAAGTCCACACAACAGAAGCTATAGGCGCTTTAGCTGTTACACCAAATTTAATCTGGTTAGCTACTCCTGTTTTCTCGGCCGAAATCTTAACCACGCTATCCGGAACAATTGCTATATCATAAAACCTCCTGGAAATATTTCCGGTTTCCGAAACAACTCTCAGATCCACCGTATACTTACCCGGCTTGGCATAAATATGTACTGGGTTGGTTTCGGTGGTCAAGGTATCGTCGCCAAATCGCCATTCCAGCTTTTTATATTTTGACGACTGATTCGTAAACGTAAACTTAAACGCATCATTCGCATCTTTCGCAACGTCAAACTTAGCAAGTGCGTTTATTGGTGTTGGTATAACCGACACCTCATCGATTGTTTTTTTGCATGATGCCATAAGCACGCAGCAAAGCAATATGGCTATGGGTTTTACCGCGTGGCGCATATTGGTAATGTTTAATACTATAGTTCTCATAATTTAATTTTTATTAGGCTTGGTTTAAAAAATTTAGGCAAAGGTTTTCCATTCACGCTTTTTAGGGCTATGTTAACATAGGCTGCTAAAGGCCTACCGGTTACTAAAAACTATTTTGGCAAAGCAAAAAAGTGTGGCGTAGCACGTGGTTTAACACAGGTTTTCATAGTTTATTAAATGGTTGTTATTAACAGGTTTCGGTTAATTGGTTAGGCTATATTAGTTGTTTTTAAACCAATGCGTTAACAAATAGTTAAAAAAATTGCGCAAACGTTGCCAAAATTTAACGCAATCGATACCGGAAATTTCCGCAATCGTTGTAGCATTTTTAGCCGGGGCCTTTTTGAGTTACTCCTGTTAATTAAATGTATAATTGCTTTTATAAAGCCGTTAAGGAGCCTTGTTTAACCTTCATCATCTCCTGTAAAATGTATAAACCAGCTACCATAAAAGATATTGCACTGGCGCTCGGTCTGTCACCCTCGACGGTATCAAGGGCCTTGCGTGATAGTTACGAGATAAGCACCAAAACCAAACAATTGGTGGTTGAATATGCCAACCAGGTTAACTATCGCTCAAACCCTATTGCCCTGAGTTTGCGTAACAAGCGCAGCTACTCCATAGGCATTGTGGTGCCCGAGGTTGCTAACAGCTTTTTTTCACAGGTTATAGCGGGTATCGAATCTATTGCATATGATAAAGGTTATCATACTATTATTACACAAACTTATGATACGCCTGAACGCGAACTGATCAACGTTAACCATTTGGCCAACAGATCTGTTGATGGTTTATTGATATCCATGTCATCGGCCACCAGTGATTACGAGTTCATTAAAAAACTGCATGACGAAGGGCTGCCTATCGTTTTTTTTGACAGCATTGTTGATGAGATAGAAACATTTAAAGTAACATCCGACAATTTTAGCGGCGCCTACAATGCTACCGAAGCTTTGATAAAAGCCGGCCGCAGAAAAATCGCTTTCCTGGCTAATGCGGCTAAACTATCAACCACGAATAAACGGGTTGAGGGTTACATGAAAGCCTTACAGGATAACGGCCTGACTTTTACCCCTGAGTTACTACAACCATGCAGCCTTGGCGGCCACGACTACCAGGAAATTGAACAAGTAATTAAAGACCTGCTGGCCATGCCCGAAAAACCCGACGCTCTGTTCGTCAGCAGCGACCGGATTAGCATTAAGTGCATCAGGGCTTTGAAGAAACTGAAGGTTGAACCTGCTGAGATCATCGTGGCCGGTTTTTCTAACTCCGATGTGGTTGACCTGCTGGTACCTCAAATTGCTTACGTGCGCCAAAAGGCTTTTGATATGGGCCAGATAGCGGTTGAGATGCTATTGAAACTGATTGAAAGTAAATACCCCATTACCGAATTTGAGACCCGCGTACTTGATACCGAACTTTACGGAATCGGCGGCGAAAGATTGAAATAAAAACCTCATCAGCAGAGGCGCAGTGTAGCGCCGTATGCGTAGCACGCTACACCGCTACACCTGCTGTAGCATGCGCTACACCCCAAAATGTAGTGTTTCGATTTATGAAACGGCTGAAAAAGCTAAAGCAAATTACCTAATCAAACATCTCTGTCATTACCCGGCCTTTACTGTAGGAGGTATTAAAGTTAAGCAGTTTGCCTACGGTTTTGCTAATGTCTGTCAGCTCATAAGGCATGCCTACGTTGGTGTACTTTTTAAAATCGGGACCAATGGCGAAGAACTGGATGCGTTTGCAACCTTCGCAGCTACAGCCATGGTCAACAAAACCGTTTAAGATACCGTTACTGTGCCTGCCGTGATCATTGGTTACTATCAGCGTTGTTTTACCTTTATACTCCGGGTCGTTTTGTATCAGGTCGTACAAGTCGCGCACATACTGGTCTGTTGTTTGAATGCCTTTAATGTATTGATCCCACAGGTTACTGTGCGCGTAATAGTCGGGGTCTTTAAAGTTTACCAGCATCAGGTTGGGGTGGTGTGCCGCGATGATGCTTTTGGTGCGCTCCATGGTAATGCTATCGGCACGGTAGCCGCTGTACATACCACTTGGCCCGCAATCAGTACGAGGCATGTATTTGTTGTGCCAGCCATCGGCGCTGCTGTTAGCTAATATTTCCAGTTTACCCTTTGATGTTACTATCCAGGCTTTCTCGGCAGGTTTACCGCTGCTTTTTAAATACTCCTGGAAAATAGATGGTGTTTCGGGTATGTTATCGCCAAAATTGTCAATGTTTTCGTACACACCGGTAGTTATAGCCAGGTGACCCGGATCTGTAAGCGTAGAACCATTGTTATAAAATCGGTGCGCCACTACAGCCTGGCCCAACAGGTTTGACTGCTGCGGAATGTATTGACGAGTATTATCGCCCCAGGTTTCGCTAAAGCGCGGGCCGTCAATAACTACAATAATCACATGTTCTGTTTTGCAGCACACCGTTGTTGGCGTGATAGGTGTAACGGGTGTAGCCGGTACGGTAGGCGTAGTGGTGTTGCCTGATGATTGCGTCTCGTTAGTTTCTTTTTTCTCGGCCTGTGTAGATGCAGATTGCTGTGTATCAGCAACGCGCGGCGTTTCAATAACCTTTGAGCAGGCCATTAAACAGCACATTGCGGCAATTGCCACAGCAAATACAAACAAGTTTAAATTACGCATATTAGGTTCGCATTGGTTTGTATATACAAACACAAATCAAATACCAATGTAACGAAAAAGATACAGCTTCCAAATTTTTGCTATAATTTTTTAACAAAAATTTAAAATGGAGGAAATCCGGTCCTTTACTTACTTATTCACAGGGTCATAAATCCCTCAATATGGGTATTTTGTTACCGCACCTTAAGCCTTATCCGCCCATAAAGCGGGCCTGTAGCATGCACATACATATGTTTTGCGGGGAGGCTAAGTTTGCAAATATTTACTATCATTACGCTTCAATAAAAAACCTATGTCATCAACACCTGTAAGCAGTAACGTTTTAAAAAGCAAGCACCATTATGAAATACTGGATGGCCTGCGCGGCGTTGCAGCCATATCTGTAGTGATATTTCACTTTATGGAAATAGTGCAACCCGATTATGAAAAAAACTTTTTCGGGCACACCTACCTGGCGGTCGATTTCTTTTTTTGCCTGTCGGGATTCGTTATCGCCTACGCCTATGATACCCGTTTAGGGCAAATGGGTATAGCCAACTTTATTAAATTACGACTGATACGCCTGCACCCGCTGGTTATTGTAGGATCGATAATAGGTATACTCAGTTTTGTTTACGACCCGATGGCCGATCTCTATCAAAAATACGGCGTTAAAGAAGCTATCGTGATGTTTTTTACCTCGTGCCTGATGATACCGTACCCAAAGGTGCCCGAGCGTTATTATAACCTTTTCCATTTAAACCCGCCTACATGGTCGTTAATGTGGGAGTACGTAGCCAATATTGTTTACGCGTTTGTATTGGTTAAAATAAAGAACAAGCTGTTATGGGCGCTGGTTGTTATTGCAGCAGCCTGTTTGTGGTACGAAGCAAAAAGAGCCGGCCACCTCATGAATGGCTGGGGCCTTAATGATATTATGGGCGGTGGTGCGAGAGTATTCTTTTCGTTCCTGGCGGGGATATTGGTTTACCGCAGCAACTTCATCATTCGCAACAAACTGGGTTTTATAGGGCTGGCCATATTAACATTCGCGGTTTTTGTATCGCCATTTAGTAAACAATGGGGCTGGATAGAAGATCCGCTGATTGTGATCATTTATCTGCCATTGCTGGTAGCCCTGGGTGCCGGTGCGCAAATAAGCAGCGGCTTGAAAAATATCTGCAAGTTTTCGGGCGATATATCGTACCCGCTTTACATGGTACATTACCCTTTTATATGGTTGTTTATGAGCTATCTTACCAAATACAAACCTTCAAACAGTGAATTGGCTGTGGTAATACCGGTAACAACCGTTTTGCTCATTGCATTTGCTTATTTGATATTGAAATTTGTTGATGCGCCTATACGCAAGTATTTCAGGAGGAAGATGAACAAGGAATTGGTATAATTTGGGTAGAACCATCGTTGGTCCGGATTAATTAAAAGCTGCGCAAATTGCGCAGCTTTTAATCTTACTCTATTAATCGCCCTTGGCTATCTACCTTATAGGTATAACCCTCAAAATCAATAGCTGTAATTGTATCGCTTTCAATTTTTAATATCGATTCGCCCTCCAGATTCACAAATATATCGCGGCCGCTAAACTGCCATTCTATATCTCCCGCAGGTGTTAGCCTGGATATATCTGATTCGCCGTGGCTGATGATATCCTCGCCAAAATCATATAAACCAAAACAGGTAGCAAAATCTACCTCTTTCTTCCATCGCAGTTTAAGCGATGGCAGCTCAAGAGCATAAACACTATCGCCACAGGCAATAAACAAACTATCTGATTTAATCAGATACGACTTTTGGTGGATAGTGGTAGCTCCCCCGTTTCCAAATAGTATCGCGCTGCATACTTCGATACCTTGCTCACTTACAACAATACCGTGTTTACACGGATGCTGGTAGGCCCTATCCTCAAAATATTCAAATCTATAGGCGTTCACATTATCTGCCGAACCCGGCGTATATTCATTATCGTTAAATAATGTAACGGTGTAGTTTAGGTATTGAACAGTCATCGAATTTATAGGTGAAACTAATTTAAACAAAAAAGAGACGCAAAATTATTGCGTCTCTAAATTCATCGTATGGTTTCTTTACAATTTACGCCAAACCTCGGTGTAAACCAAGCCGTTACCGTCCTGGCGTTTTACCTCGCCGCTAATGGTTAGCCTGGTGCCATCTTCATTAAAAGCATATTTAAGATGATAAACCTGGCCCGGGGCAACATAAACCATATCGGGTTTGGCCGAAGTTATAAATTCGGTGTACTGCTGCTTACCATCTATTTTATAAGTGCCTCCATGAGTAGTACGGGTTTCGCCACGGTTTACCTGCACGTGGGTAAAAGTGCCATCGCCGCCAAATATTTTTAATACACCTGCCGATGCGCCATTTTGCTCAGTAGCATTAGCACCGTCTGTCGCCAGTTCCCATACACCAACAAAGGCATTGCTTGCACGTGGCGCAGGTGCCATCGTTTTGACTGGTGCTAAAACTGCAGTACGTTTACCACGTTGTTGTGCCGATGCACTTATGCTTAATAAGCTTACACTTAAAATTAAAAGACCGGTTTTTAAGTTCATTTTCATAATTGATACGTTGTAAAGGTTTAGAATTTTTTTGTTGAAATATTGCATCACCAACAGGGCTTATAATCTATGTAATACCTCGGTATAGTTAAGACCCGGCTGTCCGTACTTGCCTTTTACCCAACCGGTAAGCGTTACCGTTTTATTATCATCGCTAAATATGTAATTGATTTGATAGGTTTGGCCGGCAAGGGAATACTGGCTATCGGCAATGGCATTATCAATGATCTCGGTATATTGCTGTTTGCTATCTACCATAAACTTGCCGCTATGGGTTTTAACAGTACCGTTAGGTGTAACTTGCAAATTGGCAAATGTATTATCGCCGCTAAAAATTTTTAATAGGCCTGGTGCATTGTTATACTCCCATATACCCACCAAAGCGGTGGCAGTAGCCTTAGCCTTTTTACCGGCGCGTACTTTTTTACCGCGTTGTGCCGATGCGTTTAAGCTAAATACAGTAACTGTAAAAATTAAAAGAATGGTTTTTAGGTTGATGTTCATAATTGGTTTAGTTTGAAAGGTTATAACCAAATATAACAGAATTTATAATTCAAACTATCATTACGCCTTACTGACTATCATTAAAAAACACTTTCATACCTTTAACACGCTTAACAAAAAATCCCATGGGACAACTAAAAGATGATTTTGAATCCTATCGTACCAAAATGAACGACAGGATAATGGAAACGGCCAATACCAATATTAAACGTTTCTTTGCGCTGGATACCACCACCTATGCCGACGGCGCTTTGGATGTAAAAACCAAAGAAATGCTGGGCCTGGTAGCATCAATGGTGCTACGTTGCGATGACTGCATAAAATACCACCTGGGCAAATGCCACGAAGCCGGCGTAAAGCACGATGAAATGAACGAGGTGTTTATGATAGCTAACCTTGTTGGCGGAAGTATAGTTATCCCGCATTACAGAAGAGCGGTAGAATACTGGGACGAATTGAATTTGGAGTCTTAAGTCCGGAGTTCTTAGTCTTAAGTCTTTTTTTTTGGATATAAAAGTCGATTTTAGAGCTTTATCTTAAACCCGATGAGTTCATTCAGAGACCTAATTGCCTATAAAAAAGCTTTCGCACTATCGATGGAAATATTCTTTTTGACTAAAAAATTTCCAAAAGAAGAGACTTACAGTCTTATTGATCAAATTCGTCGCTCATCGAGATCGGGCTTTGCGTGCATCGCTGAAGCTTATAAAAAACGCAAGTATCCTAATCATTTTGTAAGTAAACTAACTGATGCCGACATGGAAATTGGCGAGACTCAGGCATGGCTAGACGCATCTCTTGCATGTGAATATATCAGTAGCGAAAAGTTTGCTGAACTTAATCAACAAGCCGAAGAAGTAACACGTCTTCTAAACTATATGATTAACAACCCTGAAAAATTTAAATAATATTACTAACTGACTTAAGACTAAAAATGACTCAAGACTCAAGACTTAAGACTCCCGACTTAAAACGCTGTCGCTGGTGCGGAAACGATCCGCTATACATGGAATACCATGATACCGAATGGGGCAAAATCACGCATGATGACAAAGTGCTATTTGAATTTTTAATACTCGAAGCAGCGCAGGCAGGCCTGAGCTGGATCACCATATTAAAGCGTCGCGAGGGCTACCGTAATGCTTTTGCCAATTTCGACGTGCATAAGGTGGCGGCTTTTACCGAGGCCGACCAGGAACGCCTGATGCAGGATACGGGAATTATCCGCAATCGCCTAAAAATAAAAGCAGCTATTAAAAGCGCCAATCTGTTTTTAAAGGTGCAGGAGGAGTTTGGATCATTCAATAACTATCTGTATGGTTTTATGCCGGATGGCAAACCCTTAATGAACAACTCTGGCTCAACACCGGTAACCACCGAAATATCTGACGCCATAGCCAAAGACATGAAAAAAAGAGGCTTCACCTTTTTTGGCAGCGTGATATGTTATGCCTTTATGCAGGCGGTGGGTATGGTGAATGATCATGTGCCGGGATGCTCGTTTAAATAAACGTGGTGAACTCATCTCCATAGGAGTCCTTCGGAGGGTGAGTAATCGCCGCCAATGCAAAAATAGCGATGGGTTTAAAACCCATCGCTATTTTTGCATTGGGTGTGGCTCGGCCCAACATAAATTGTATTTTTGAAAATATCGGTGCGATCAAACCACATCGGTGCAATCAACAAAAAATACAATGAAGAAGCTTTTTCTTTTGGATGGTATGGCCCTGATATACCGGGCACATTTTGCTTTAAGTAAAACCCCGCGCTTTACTTCAAGCGGGTTCAACACATCGGCCGTAATGGGGTTCACCAATACGCTGCTGGATGTTTTGAAAAAAGAAAAACCTACGCACATGGCCGTGGTATTTGATACCGACGCGCCAACCGAACGCCATACCGATTTTGCCGCCTACAAAGCGCACCGCGAAAGCATGCCCGAGGACCTTTCGGCTGCGCTGCCTTATATTGTTAAGCTGATACTGGGCTTTAACATTCCCGTTATTACAGCCGACGGTTACGAGGCCGACGATATTATAGGCACCCTGGCCAAAAAAGCCGAACAAAAAGGTTACCAGGTGTATTGCATGACGCCTGATAAGGATTTCGCGCAGCTGGTATCCGAAAACATATTTATTTACAAGCCCGCCCGCATGGGTAACGAGATGGAAATACTGGGTGTGCCCGAAGTATTGGCCAAATGGGAAATTGAGCACCCCGAGCAGGTGATTGATATTTTAGGTTTATGGGGCGATGCTGTGGACGGTATTCCGGGTATCCCGGGGGTGGGCGAAAAAACCGCTAAAGCCCTGATCAAACAATATGGTTCGGTAGAGGGTATTATTGCCAACAGCCATGAGCTTAAAGGCAAGCTAAAAGAGAATGTAGAGAACTTTGCCGAGCAGGGTTTGCTATCGAAAAAACTGGCTACTATTAACCTCAACTCGCCGGTTGAGCTGGATGAAGCAGGGCTTGAAATGTGCGACCCGAGCAAAGAATTATTAGAGCCCTTATTCGCCGAATTAGAGTTTAGAACCCTGGGCCGCCGCGTTTTTGGCGAAGATTTCAGCATAACAGAATACAAAGCCACACCAGCCGGTACGCAGATAGACATGTTTGGCGCGCCGGTAGCAGAGGGCCGCACAAGCTTAGAGGTGAATGTTCAGGATATTAGTTCACCCGATGCTCCGTCGGCCTCTAAAAATATTAACAACGTTGAGCATACTTACCATTTGGCAGATACCAAAGAAAAACGCGCGGAACTGATCAAGATACTAAGTCAGCAAAAAAGCTTTTGTTTTGATACCGAAACCACCGGCACCGATGCGAATAATTGTGAATTGGTAGGCCTGTCGTTCTCGGTAAAAGCTACCGAGGGCTGGTATGTGCCCGTGCCCATTGATGAGGCAGGCATACAGGCTATAGTAAACGAGTTTAAGGAAGTTTTGGAGAACCCGGCGATAGGTAAAATTGGCCAGAACCTGAAGTTTGATATCCTGATGCTGAAATGGTACGGCATACAAATTTGTGGCGACCTGTTTGATACCATGATGGCACATTACATTATCGACCCTGATACACGCCACGGCATGGATGTACTAAGCGAAAATTACCTGGGTTACAAACCGGTTTCTATTACCGAACTCATCGGCCCTAAAGGCAAAAACCAGGGCAGTATGCGCGATGTAGAGATAGAAAAGATCAAAGAATACGCCGCCGAAGATGCTGACATCACCCTGCAATTAAAAGAAGTTTTCGAACCAAAAATAAAACAGGTTGGTGCCGATGACCTGCTACATAAAATTGAGAATCCTTTAATTTATGTACTGGCGGATATTGAGCACGAAGGTGTTAAAATAGACCACGATACGCTGAAAGAATTCTCGAAAGAACTGGAAACCGACATAGCCAAACTGGAGAAAACGGTTTATGAAAAAGCCGGCGTAAAATTCAATATCGCTTCGCCAAAGCAATTGGGTGAGGTTTTGTTTGAGAAATTACTATTAGACCCAAAAGCCAAAAAAACCAAAACCGGCCAATACCAAACCGGCGAGGATGTGCTGCTAGGCCTGGCCAGCAAGAGTGATATTGTTCGCGATATTTTAGATTACCGCCAACTGCAAAAACTAAAATCAACCTATGTTGACGCATTGCCGACGATGGTTAACCAAAAAACCGGTCGTGTGCATACCAGCTATAATCAGGCGGTGGCTGCTACGGGCCGCTTAAGCTCTACCAACCCCAACCTGCAAAACATCCCTATCCGTACCGAGCGCGGGCGTGAGGTGCGTAAGGCTTTTATCCCACGGGACGAGAACCACGTCATCGTATCGGCGGATTACTCGCAAATAGAGCTGCGCATCATTGCCGAAATAAGCAAGGACGCCAACATGATGGAGGCTTTTGTTAAAGGTATCGATATCCATACTGCAACCGCGGCCAACGTTTACGGAGTGGCTGTGGAGGATGTGGACAGCACCCAGCGCCGTAATGCCAAAGCGGTAAACTTTGGGATAATTTATGGGCAGTCGGCTTTTGGCTTGTCGCAAAATCTGGGCATCCCGCGTAAGGAAGCTGCCGAGATCATCGAGAACTATTTTATCCAGTTCCCGGGCATTAAGCAGTACATGAGCGATACCATGAACTTTGCCCGCGAGAACGGCTACGTAACCACCTTAATGGGTCGCAGGCGTTACCTGAGAGACATTAACTCCGCCAATCAAACCGTACGTGGCTTCGCCGAGCGAAATGCCATTAACGCGCCCATACAAGGCAGCGCGGCCGATATGATCAAAATAGCCATGATCAATATCCACAAGGAACTAAAAGATAAAAACCTGGCCACCCGAATGACCATGCAGGTGCATGATGAGTTGGTGTTTGATGTCCCTAAACATGAGGTTGACATTGTTAAGCCTATCATTATAGAAAACATGAAGAACGCCATCAAAACCACCGTACCTATTTTGGTTGAAGTGGGTACCGGCGTGAATTGGTTAGAGGCGCATTAATGTCAGCTCCAACACAAACAAAAAAGCCTTCAAATAAACCTTGAAGGCTTTTTTTCTATAAGCTGCCTTAGTTTTTAACGATCAGGTAACCTGTCTTGCGTTCGGTATGTCCATTACGCAGGTATTCTACCAGGTAAAAATAAGTACCATCAGTCTGTTGTGCTCCCGTGATGTTAGAGCGGCCTGTAAATGCTTTAGTTTCATTATCGTAACCTTTCACTTCATATACCTTCGCTCCGCTGCGGTTAACAATGGTTACGGTGTTATCAGGATAATAGGCTATCCCTTCGATCACAAAACGGTCGCTAATCCCATCACCGTTAGGCGATAGCGACTGATGCGGTTTGATATCAGTTACTTCGGTCTCGTTCAGCACTGTAGCCGTAACCGGTGGAGCTATGCTCTGCGTATTTAACTTAGATGCCGCTATGCGCATTGTTCCAGGCTTGTTAATGGTTATGGTGTACATCTTAGTGGTTACACCGTCCTCGGCGGTCACTTCGGTAGTTAACACGGTTGAGCCTGTTGGCGCCAGGTTAAAATACGTGCTTACATTTGAGGTTACAGGCGTGCCGTTCACTTTTGTCTTAGCGTTAGGGTCATCAACACGTGCCAGTTGTTTAATGCGGGTAAGACTGGCAGTGGGTAGATCAAGCGTGTAGTTAGTTGCATCTACCTTCACCAACTGACCGGTACTTACGGTAAGTTTAGCCAGGTTGGCATTTGTAGCAGGCAACTTAGTAACCAAAATGGTATACTTTTTAGTAGTAATACCATCCTCGGCAATAACTTCGGTTTCTAAGGTAGTTGTGCCGGTTGTATTTAGCGCAAAGGCTGTATTAACGTTTGATGTTACGGTATTGCCGTTAACTTTCATTGTTGCTTTCGGATCATCGGTGCGGGCCAATTGCTTAACATTGGTAGTAGTTAAGCCCGAAACAGCTGCCGTATAAGTAGTGGCATCAACTTTAGTTAATTTAATCCCGGGCAAATCCAGCTTAGCTAAACTGGCATTATTAGCGGGCGCTTTGGTTACATTAATGGTATATGTTTTTTTCGTTACGCCATCTTCCGCGGTTACAACAGTAATCAATGGGGTAATGCCGTCGTCATTCAATGCAATGTACTCTGAACTGGTACCCGTCACCGGGGTATCGTTTACGGTTATAGTGGCATTCGCGTCATCAGCACGGGCTATTACTTTTATAAATGAAATCCCCGAAACCGTAGCTGTGTAGTTAGTTGCATCTACTTTAACCAATGTACCATCGCTCAGGTCAAGCTTTGCCAGGTTTGTATTGGTTGTTGGCGGCCTGGTAACGGTTAGCGTGTAGATTTTTTGCGTAACACCATCTTCTGCAGTAACAACGGTGGTAATAACTGTATTAACTGTAGTTAGGTTAATATAATCTGAGCTTGTGCCTGTAACCAATGTGCCGTTTACTTTTACGCTAGCATTCGGGTCATCGGTACGCAGCTGAACTTTTACTTTGGTAATAAGTGGCACAGCCCCCGTAAAAGTAATAGCATCAATTTTGGTTACGGTACCTTCGCTCAGGTCAAGTTTGGCCAGCGAGGCATTGGTTGCAGGTAACCTGGTAATGGTTATGGTATAGGCTTTCTGCGTAACACCATCTTCGGCGGTTACTACTGTGGTTAGCGTGGTAGTGCCCGTCATATTCAGGTTTATATAATCTGTGCTGGTACCCACCACGGTTACGTCATTTACTTTTACAGTAGCATTGGCGTCTTCGGCACGCACTATCTCTTTTAGCTTTGTGGCGGCCAATACCGAAGCGGTAAACGTAGTGGCATCAATTTTAACCAAGGTTCCCTCGCTCAGGTCTAGTTTAGCCAGGTTGGTATTATTATTCGCTACGCGCGAAACGTTAACTGTATAAGTTTGCGTTGTAACACCATCTTCGGCCTTTACTACTGTTGTTATGGTGGCGTTGCCCGAAGCATTTAAAGTAATATAACCCGAATTTTTTCCCGACTCGACCGCTACACCATTCACAGTTAGCGTGCCGGTTGTATCTGTCAGTGTAATTTTTTGCGTTAGCTGCGTAATGGTCAACCCTTTTATTACTACGTTAAATTCTGTATTGCTTATTTTGGTTACCGTACCCTCGCTCACGGTTAAACTACGCAAAGTGGTGGTTGATGAAAGTACGTGGTTTAGTCGGTTAACTGTAAGCGCGTAGTTTTTTACGGTGATACCATCCTGGGCGGTTACTTGTGTATTAATGCTGTTAGCACCGATAATTAAAGGGATAGACGCACTGGCAATGCCACTTGTTGCCGAAGCATTGTTTACTTTTAAAGTAGCGTCGGCATTTGCCAGGGTTGGTGTAACCTTAATGCTATCAACATTGCTACCTACCTTTATCGTGTAGGCCACTTTTGTACTATCAAACGCCGGGCTCATTATCCCCGCAGATGCGCTAAATGATTGCAGATTAGCGTTTGCAGCATCATTGGTAAATGCCCACGCTGCACCTCTTGACGAATCATCGCCCGGGCCACCTATCATGGCGGTGGTACCGTCGCTGCTTAAAGCCAGTGGTGCCTGGTAATTAGCCCCTACAGCGCCGCTACCTGTTATCTTACTCCCATATTGCGTCCAGCTGGTACCGTTAAACGTGTACATCCAAACCGCTCCTTTAGTGGTATTATCATTAGGGCCGCCCACCATAGCCACTGTACCGTCCGAACTAATGGCTACGTACTGACCCTGTCGTATGTTGGTACCCACAGCGTCGGATCCAACGAGTTTGCTACCTTGCTGAGACCACGTGCCGTTATTTGAGGCAAATATCCAGGCCGCGCCTTTGCCGCCGTTATCATCAGTACCGCCGATTATTACTTTTTTACCGTCAAGGGTTATATCCACATAAGTACCAAACCAGCTTTTACCGGTGTTATCAGATGGCGTTAGTGTGGTTACCTGCGTCCACGAGTTGCCGTTACGGGTAAAAATGTAAGCCGCGCCATCACCCCCGCCGTGGCTGTTGGAGCCTGCCACCATGGTGTTTCCATCAGCAGTTAATGCAACGGTAGTTCCAAAAGCCGACCCTTGAACGGCACCATTGGCAACTAACTTACCACCTACCTGGCTCCAAACACCGTTGGTGCGCGTAAACGTCCAAACACCACCTGTATAATTATTATCGCGGTGACCGCCAAAAACCAATGTGTTTCCGTCGGCACTCAGCGTTACGCTAAAGCCCTGGAAACCAAATTCTGTACTACTTCCTCCTATTAATTTAGCCCCTTGCTGTGTCCATACACCATTGGTACGTGTGTATACCCATACGGCGCCTTTGGTATCGTTATCATACAGGCCACCTACAATAGCGGTATTGCCATCGGCACTGATGGCTACACCTGCACCTTGCTGCGGCCAACCTTGCGTATCATTACCATCCAGCCGGCCGCTTTGCATAGTCCAGGTTGAACCGTTGCGCACGTAAACCCAAGCCGCACCATGCAAACCGCCAAAAGGCGAGCCCCCAATTATTGCGGTATTACCATCGGCACTTAAAGCAATAGCGCATCCCTGCCCGGCATTACCGGTAGTAGTCAAATCTGCCAGTTTACTGCCCTGCGGCACAACCGGTCGCGGTGTTGCGGTAACTTTAAAGCTACTGCCTGACGTTGCTGTACCACCCGTGGTAGTTAATGTTACGGCTCCTGTTACGGCACCAGGCATTACTAATGCCGTTACCACCGTATCTGTTTTAGATACCACTACGGCCGACACGCCACCAATAGTAACACCTGTTGGGCTGCTTAAACGCGTACCTTTTATGGTTACCAGGGTACCCACGGCACCTTTTAACGGCGTAAACGAGTTAATAACAGGCACAAGCGGCACGGCCACCAACCCGGCATTTATGGAGTTACCGCTGCGCGGGATATTGAGAGCCCGCACCGGCAATGCATTAATTAATAACAGAAAAGCGGTTAAAATTAAGCAGTGTTTTTGATTAAGTAAATTGCTGAAGGGTAAAGGTTTTGCCATATAAAATATGTGTACGGAATAGCTAAAAAAATGTTTAAACGAGCCTGCTAATATTTATAACCGACATTAAATTTGATACAGCACGTGGCTATCTGCTCAACGCGGCCGGGGGCGTGCCGCTTTGCGAAGGTCTGGGTTCAATTCAATTAGCTATAAACTATTGCTAAGATAAAATTAATTAATCCAATTTTTATTAAAATTAATTGGGGTTGGCATGATTGTGAAACCACTTTATCCTACAAACATCAAACGCGGATAGCTAGTATGTAATACGCCTGCCATAATTCTGCGCCTTTAAACTATCTTTGCGCAAAATTCAATATCCCATACAGTGATCAATGTCAACAACATTTCCGTTTCATTTGGCGGAACCACCTTATTTAGCGACGTAACATTCCCGATAAACGAGAATGATAAGATAGCCCTGATGGGCAAAAATGGCGCAGGCAAGTCTACCATTCTTAAGATAATTGCCGGCGCGGCCAAACCTACCACAGGTAACGTAACCGGTCCTAAAGATGCCGTGATAGCCTATCTGCCACAGCACTTGCTTACCCAGGACAACGTAACCGTTTTTGAAGAAACGATGAAAGCGTTTGACGAGGCCAACCAGATGCAAAAAGAACTGGACGAGGTGAACGAGCAACTAAACACCCGTACCGATTACGAGAGCGATGAGTATATGAAACTGATCGAGCGGGTATCTGAGTTGAGCGAAAAATTCTACTCGCAGGAAGAGGTGAATTATAACGAGGAGATAGAAAAAGTATTGAAAGGTTTAGGCTTTGAGCGTAAAGACTTCAACCGCCAAACTTCTGAATTCTCCGGCGGATGGCGCATGCGTATTGAGCTGGCCAAGATCCTGTTAAAGAAACCCGATCTGATACTGCTGGATGAGCCTACCAACCACATGGATATCGAGAGTATCCAATGGCTGGAAGATTTCCTGATCAACTCGGCGAAGGCAGTAATGGTGATATCGCACGACCGTACTTTTGTAGATAATATTACCAACCGTACCATCGAGGTAACCATGGGCCGTATATACGATTATAAAGCCAAATACACCCATTACCTGCAGCTACGCGCCGACCGCCGTGTGCACCAGATCAAAGCTTACGAAGAGCAACAACGTTTTATTGCCGATAACCAAGAGTTTATTGACCGCTTTAGAGGTGTGTATTCTAAAACCTTACAGGTACAATCGCGCGTTAAGATGTTGGAGAAGCTGGAGATATTGGAGATTGACGAGGTGGATACATCGGCATTACGCTTAAAATTCCCGCCGTCGCCACGTTCGGGCCAATACCCGGTTATTGTTGAGGAGCTAACCAAAAAATATGGCGATCATACCGTATTTGAGAAGGCATCTATGGTGATAGAGCGTGGCGAAAAACTGGCCTTCGTAGGTAAAAACGGCGAAGGTAAATCAACCATGATCAAAGCCATAATGGGCGAAATTGATTTTGAGGGAAGCCTGAAAGTTGGCCACAATGCCAAGATCGGCTACTTCGCCCAAAACCAGGCGGCCTTGTTGGATGAAAATTTAACCGTATTTGAAACAATTGACCAGATCCCGCTAAGCGACGGAACCGTGAAAATAAAAGACCTGTTGGGCGCATTCATGTTCAGTGGCGATGATACTACCAAGAAGGTTAAAGTACTGTCAGGCGGTGAGAAAACACGTTTAGCGATGATCAAATTGCTATTGGAGCCGGTGAACGTGCTCATCCTGGATGAGCCCACCAACCACCTGGATATGAAAACCAAGGACATCATCAAAGATGCCCTGAAAGATTTTGACGGCACCCTGATCCTCGTATCTCACGACCGTGATTTCCTGGACGGATTGGTAACCAAAGTATTTGAGTTTGGCAACAAACGCGTACGTGAGCATTTTGAGGATATTAAAGGATTTTTGGCCCATAAGAAGATGGATAATTTGAGGCAGGTGGAGCAGGGGTAGAAACAAAGAAGCCTTCAGACTAACGCCTGAAGGCTTTCGACTTTAAACCAACCAACTTTTTAATCCATCAACTACTTTTCTTCCACATCCAACCCGGCTGTTTAGAGTAGCGCCTATCACGGAAACGCATGGCTATTACCTTGCCCTGTTCATCTCGCACGGCTTCGCACTCAACCAACGTATTATCCAACAAAAATTTATCCTTGCTGTAGGCTGCCAACCGTGTGCGCATGGCGCCCTTAGGTTCGTAATAAAGTTTGCCATCTGTTAAGTTGAATAACTTTTCTACTCCGCTATCATCTTTATATATGCCGGCGCAGGCTGAAAGGTCGGTTTCGGTGGGGCTCGCGCTTTCAACCACGTAGGGCTTGCCCAGTATTATGGCTGCCAGTTCCTGGGCGGTGGCGTCGGCATAAGCCCGCTGGTTAAGAAAAACGCCTACATAAATATGCTCATCCATTAAATACAACGATTCGGTAACAAAACCACCGGCTACTCCGCCATGCTCTGCAATCGGGCTGCCCTGCACATCGCCGCCGGCATCCCAACCATAACCATATTTAGCCGCTTTGCCGTCTGCCAGGGTAAATGGCTGCCAAGCCTTTTTCAACGTTTCTTTTTTGATCACCTTTCCGTTTGCCAATGCCTCGTACCAGGTGGCCATGTCGCGCGTGTTGCCAAACAAGCCGCCTGCGCCACCAACGGGGCCAATTGCCGAACTGGCGGCATTGTTAAAAAAGCTTCCGTCGCGGCCGCGTACATAACACGATGCCTTGTTAGGTATTACCTGGCCCAGATCGGGCGCATAAGTATTTTTAAGCCCCAGCGGTTCAATAATGTGCTTCCGGATATTGGCGTTCATCGTCTCGCCGGATACTTTCTCTACAATATAACCCAGTATCTCAAATTCTATATTGGCATAAAAAGTTTTAGTACCGGGCTTATAGGCCAGCGGCCTGGTCATGGCGGTATCTATCCTGGCCACTAGCGACGGCGCGTTTGCACCCCTCAGATCTGAAATACCCGAACTATGCGTCATTAAGTTCTCTATGGTTATATCCTGCCAGGCGGGTGTGCAATGATCAATATATTTGCTTATTTTATCGCTAACGCGCAATTTTCCCCGCTCGGCCAGCAGCAGCGCGCAAACGGCTGTAAACTGTTTGGTTTGCGACCCTATGTTGAAGATCATATCAGGCTGCATGGGGGTTGGTTGCTCCAGATGGGCCATACCAAAACCGCGCTGGTAAAGCACTTGCCCTTTGCGTGTAATCAGCACCGAGCCGCCGGGTTCGTCGGCTTTATAACGTTTGTCAATAAGTTGGTCTATTGCCGCTTTTGTTTGGGCTGTAAGCGGTTGGCTGCGCCCCGGGCAGACTATAGCTGTTGCCAATGTTAGTGTGATAATGATCTGTTTCATCCTTGCGTTAAATTTTCACGTGTCGCCGCTGTTCTGTGAGCGGTATCTGTAATTACGGGTAGGATATCAAAAACGCTGGGTAGAAATAAATTTTTTTTAAGGACGAGCACCTTTGCGGTAGTTATTTGATTTTGAGGGATGGGAAGATACGCGTCTCGATTAGCATTGCTTTGATAGTATGTGATATTAAGTGCATATTGTATTGATACCGTTCAGATGATACTACGATTGTTGATGACCGTGAGAGCAAAAATCGCGACCAACTTCCTTAAGTAAAAAACCCCGGCAACCACGCCGGGGGTAACCAATTTAATAAGCCTCGGACGAGACATTTATGGAGAGGGGATCGTATAGCAAAGGAGAACTCGTCGCTGGTAGGCAGGTCTCCGCCCATAAATAATGGTGACGCGGTAAGCGCACGCATAGCCATGAACGAATATTTTTGATCGGTAGTAAAAAAGCTCATGTGTTCGCCCTGTCCGCTGCGCATGCGTTTAGGGTCACGTTTTGCGGTCAAATAATTAGGGTCGGAATTAGGAAGGTTCAGGTGCCCCAAGGCAATCATGTCCATATCCAGCCAAAAACCTTCATGATCAATAGCCTTCCACTTTTTCCAGGCCTCAAACACACGGTCAATGCCTAATTGATCATCCCATATATCATAGGTCACCCGCACCATATCTGCCTTTTTGTACACATTAAAGTGCTCGGGTTTGGCATCGCTGCCCGGCGAAAGGCTAAGTGTTATTTTTCTGCCAGTTTTGTTTATCGCTTCAACAACCGCCAATATTTCGTCCGGATGCCCGGCAATATCGTCAGCCTTAATAAAATCAACACCCCAGCTGGCCAACAGCGCTATGTACGAATCATAATAAGCCTGTGCGCCCGGGGCTTTCATATTCACGCCATAGTTATCGCTGCTCCATGGGCACCTTGATGAGGTATCTGCTATGCTGCGGGCGGTAGCGGTGGAATTTAGTATCGGCAGGTTTTGCGCATAAGCCCGGCGCGATATGCCACGCATAATGTGTATGCCAAATCTTAAACCCAGCGCGTGCGCTTTATCCGCTACTACCTTCATTCCGTTAGGAAAACTTCCCGGCGCCGGAATAAAGCGACTGTGTTCATCCAGGCTCATGCCCGTTACTTTACCTTTTTCGTTCTTTATTTTATTCCAACCCGCATCAATAACAAAATATTCATAACCGTAGGGCTTCAGGCGTTTCGCCATTACTTCCAGGTTGGCCATCATGGCCTTTTCGGTAGGATACATGCCGTAACTATCCCAACTGTTCCACCCTTTGGGCGGTACATTGGTGTTTCGGGTCTGCGCAATTGCCGCTATATGCAGTGCCCCTATGAAGACACTGGTAATAAATGATCTTTTCAGCATAATTGGTTTATCGGTTAGCTTTAAGATAAGGAACACCCATACCTTACGGTCATGACCGGCATTATTCCTAGAGTGTAAAAAAATTGATTACACACACATCCTTTTTTTACATTTTTTGATACATCGCCGTTCGAAAACGTTTTCGTAATAATTTATTTAAAACCATGTGTGTGGGCGCTCTTTTTATATACTATAGTATTGATAAACCAATTATTAATAAACCTTTTTTAACCATTATGAAACCAAAGCACCTGTTTGGCAAAGCCCGTCACGTGGAATAGCTGTAATTAGTTAAGGTATTTACTTACAGCCAATTGCATTGAATAATTATTCAATGATGGTTGTTTATTGTCAAAATTTTTGAAACCACCTAATCCAAATTATGAATAAAAACACTACCCATTTTTCCAACCGGGGGGCAGGTTCAAAGCCCCCGCATTTCCGGTCATTTAAAAAGCACGTTATAGGGTTGATCACTTTATTGTGTTGCCTTTTCTCCTTATTGTCCTTCGGGCAAACTAATATTACCGTAACCGGTATAGTAAAAGACAGCAAAGGCGAGATACTGCCCGGCCTTAACGTATCCCGAAAGGATAAACCCAGCATAGGCACCGCTACCGACATAAACGGCCGGTATGTGTTGGTAGTACCGGAAAATTCAGAACTGGTATTCTCTATGATCAGCTACACTACCCAAACCATCGCCGTAGGAAAAAGAACAACGATAAATGTTGAAATGGCCGATGTCAAAAATGACCTGGAGGAAGTAGTCATAACCGCCTTTGGCAAAAAAGAGAAAAAAAGCGACCTGATAGGCGCGGTGACTACGGTATCGCCAAAAGACCTTAAGATTCCGGCCAGTAATTTAACTACGGCGCTTCAGGGCCGTGTTCCGGGTTTGATATCTGTGCAGCGAAGCGGTGAGCCGGGACGTGATAATGCCGATTTCTTTATCCGTGGTATCGGCTCGTTCGGTGTTAGTCAACGCCCATTGATATTGATCGATAACATGGAAGTGACCACCGACGCGTTGGCAAGGCTTCCGCCTGATGATATCGCCAGTTTCTCTATCTTAAAAGATGCTACCTCGTCGGCAGTTTACGGTTCAAGGGGTGCCAACGGCGTTATCGTGGTAACCACCAAATTGGGTAAAGCCGGCCCGGCGAAACTAAGCTTTCGTGCGGAACAACGTCTTTCATCGCCATCCAAAAAGCTGGAATTAGCCGATCCTATCACATTCATGAAAATGAGTAATGAGGCTATTATGACGCGTGAGCCTGCTGTGCCATTCTACTCGGATGAGAAAATAGCTATGACCGCCGCGGGTGCTGATCCACTGCTTTACCCGGCCGTGAACTGGTTGGATGTGATCACCAAACCTAGCACTACTACCCAAAACTATAGTTTGAGCATAAGCGGTGGTAGCAACTTAGCCACCTATGCCGTAAGCGGTAGCTTAACACAGGATAATGGCTTGCTAAAGGTGAACCCGATCAATAACTTCAACACAAACGTTGATTTTAAGACCTATAACTTACGTAGTAACATCAACTTTAACCTCACCAAGTCAACACAATTGATGGTGCGTACCATCGGTAATTTCCAGATCTACTCGGGGCCGCCTGTGACCGGTAGCCAGGCTTACGCGGAAGCGATCAGCGCTAACCCGGTGATGTTTCAACCGGTGTATACCGCGGGGCCATCTCAATCGTATATCAAGCATCCGCTTTTCGGAAACTTTAGTAACGGTACGTTTCGTAACCCTTATGCTAACGTAGTACGGGGTTACCAAGAGCAGAATACTAACGATATGCAGGTACAGCTGGAACTTCGGCAGGACCTGTCATCATTTGTGTTGGAGGGTTTGAGTTACCGCTCGTTAGCTAACCTTACGCGGAAATCAAGTTATGCGATATCGCGCACCTATAACCCGTTCTACTATACGCCATTTAAAGATCCTATAACTGGCGAATACACTTACATCAACTTAAACCCCACCACCGGGACAGAAACACTGAGCTTTAATTCGGCAGGTAAAGGTTTGGCGGCGTTGTTTTACATGGAGAACGCGATCAACTACAATCGTACCTTTAACTCTAAACATACGGTTACTGGTATGCTAATCAATACCATGCGTACCAATATCACCCAACCCGGCGATCAGGACCTGAACTTGCTGAACACCTTGCCTTTCCGTAACATCAGTTTGTCGGGTAGTTTTACCTATGGGTTTGACAACCGTTTTAACGCGCAATTCGCTTTTGGCTATAATGGTTCCGAGCGTTTTGCCAAGGACAACCGTTGGGGCTTTTTCCCGTCTGCCGGTGTGGCCTGGAACGTGAGTAACGAAAAATTCATGAAGCCGCTTCAAAAGTGGATCAATACGTTTCGCCTTCGTGCCACTTATGGCCTGGTGGGTAATGACGCGATATCAGATACTCGTTTCTTTTACTTATCAGATGTTAACCTGAACGATGCCGACCGATCATTCTCGTTCGGTATCCCGGGCAGTTTAACTACGGTTAATGGCATTTCGATAAATCGTTACGCAAATGACCAGGTGCGCTGGGAAAAATCAACACAATTCAACTTAGGTATTGACCTCAGCATGTTTAATGGCGCGTTCTCCTTAACCACAGATATCTATCGCCAGGAGAGGAATGACATCGTACAAGCCAGGGCATCATTGCCATCAGCGTTGGGTTTGTCAAACACGCCATTAGTTAACCTGGGTAAATACCAAAGCTCAGGTGTGGATCTGGAAGCTACCTATAACCAGTATTTCAACAAAGATTTCTGGATACAAGGTCGCGGTACTTTAACTTATGCCGTTGGTCACTATGTAAGATATGAAGAACCTTATTACCAATATCCTTACATGAGCCGTATCGGCCTGGCATCAAGCCAGGTAAGGGGCTATATAGCCGAGCGACTTTTTGTTGACGATCAGGAAGTGGCCAACAGCCCTACACAAGCGTTCGGTTCTACAGTACGCGGTGGCGATATCAAGTACGTGGATGTGAACAAAGACGGACGCGTAGATGCCAATGATATGGTGCCTATCGGTAAACCTACCACCCCCGAAATAGTTTATGGTTTTGGTCTTTCGTCTGGCTACAAAAATTTCGACTTTTCGTTTTTCTTCACCGGTGTGGCCAATACCAGTTTGTTCATCTCGCCAACCTCATCGCAACCCGGCGATGCTGTGCAGGGTATAGCGCCTTTCGGTAACATTACAACGCCTAAAGCAGTACTGCAAACCATCGCCGACAGCTACTGGAGCGAAGAGAACCAGGACATCTATGCCTTCTGGCCGCGCTTAAGCCAAACCGCTTTGGCTAACAATACCCAGCCTAGCACAAAGTGGATGCGTAACGGGGCCTTCTTCCGCCTTAAGCAGGTGGAATTAGGTTATAACCTGGGCAAAAAAACATTGCAACGCATGCACATTGATGCCTTTAGAATATACGTGAGCGGTACGAATTTATTTAATGTAAGCGCTTTCAAATTGTGGGACCCTGAGATGGGTGGAAACGGCTTAGCCTACCCGCTGCAACGTATTTATAACCTGGGTTTTAAAGTTGATTTCTAAATAAATGATCATGAAAAAACTATTTAAAATATTGCTGTTCCTGGTCGCTATCTGTGCCACATCATGTAATAAATACATGGATATTGTGCCCGATAACGTGCCAACGCTGGATAACGCTTTCAGAAGCCGGGTAATGGCCGAGCGTTACCTGAATACCTGCTATAACTGGATGCCGGGCGGCTTCGACCTGGAATCAAACCCAGCATTTTTTGCCGGTGATGAACTTTGGCTAAGCTCAACATCTAACTTTCTTACCGGCACTTTTAGTAACTGGTACATCGCTTTGGGTAACCAAAATACCAGCAGCCCTTTAAATAATTACTGGGATGGCTCGGGTCAGGCGAAAGCACTTTGGAGAGGCATCCGCGACTGTAATATCTTTTTAGAGAACATTGCTGTTGTGCCGGATATGGATGATCTGGAGAAGAAGCGTTGGTCGGCTGAGGTTAAGTTCCTGAAAGCATACTATCACTACTATCTGCTGCGCATGTACGGCCCTATTCACATTATGGATGTTAATGTGAGCACTACCGCCGATCCTTTGGAGACCCAGATAGAGCGTAAACCGGTAGACGAATGCTTTAACTATATCACCTCCCTAATCGATAGCGCGGTGCCTGACCTACCGGATGATATCAGCACCATTAATGAATACGGCCGGATCAGCAAACTGATCGCTTATTCTATAAAGGCAGAAATAATGGTTACAGCAGCCAGTCCTTTGTTTAACGGTAATTCCGACTATTCTGGTTTTAGCACAAGCGATGGCAAGCCTTTTTTCAACCCGACATTCAATAACGACAAATGGGTGAAAGCTGCTGAGGCCTGCAAGATTGCAGTTGAATTTGCGGAAAGCTATGGCCGTACGCTTTTTAAGTGGACGCCGCCGCTTACATTAACTACACCGCCGCAAACAAGTACCATTAATCAGATGAGCTACCGCGAAAGTATCGCCGAGCGCCAAAATAATCCGGAACAGATATGGGTGAACAACGTATCACGTGCTACCCGGGATGTGCAGGCCGCGGCTACGATCAGGAGCTATGACCCTGCTTTTATTGATAATAGCGTATTAACCGGTTATCTGTCACCGACCATCAACGTTGCCCTGTTGTACTACAGCAACAACGGTGTACCGATAGATGAAGATAAAACCTATGATTATGGTAACCGTTTTGCACTGAGAGCGGTACCCACCGGTACTTCTAAATACATGTACAACCTTACCGCTGGTTACACTACCGTTGGTATGCACTTTGACCGTGAGGATCGCTTTTACGCGTCGTTAGCTTTTGATGGCGGACGCTATTTTACCAGCGCGCTTACTAATGATAACAGCGCGTTTAACTTAAACTACAAACCGGGTGGTAACGCCGCACCGGTGAATATCAGAACTTACTCTGCTACCGGGTATACCCCTAAAAAGCTGGCCAGCTATCGTAATGTTACCGCTGCCTCTAACTCGTTCACCGTGTATGAGTATCCTTACCCAATCATCCGTATGGCCGATCTGTATTTGCTTTACGCTGAAGCATCAAACGAAGCTACCGGCCCGAATGGGGATGCTATCGCGAAGCTGGACCTTGTACGTAAAAGAGCAGGTTTACTAGGCGTGCAAACATCATGGACACAATTTGCCCGCAACCCGGCCAAACCTAACTCCAAAGAAGGTTTGCGTGACATTATCCGTCGCGAACGTTCTATCGAGCTGATGTTTGAAGGAAAGCGTTTTTGGGATCTGCGCCGCTGGAAAACAGCCCAGCAAGAACTGAATACGAATATCACCGGCTGGAGCATCCGTGAAAAAGACGCGCAGTTGTTCTATCGCCAGGCCACCCTGTATTCGCGCACTTTTGCGCAACGCGACTACCTATGGCCTATGAGCATAGGCGAACTGCGCAGAAACTCAAAATTAACTCAAAACCCTGGTTGGTAATTTAATTTAAAAGATATGAAAGCAAAATTAAGCATACTAACAGCAGTAACATTTGTACTGCTATTGGTTTGGGCAGGATGTAAAAGAGACGATGGTTTAAAGGCCCTCAAAACAGGTGAAAAACCTTCAGTAGTAACAAATTATAGTTATGTATCTATACCAGGCGGCGCCATTATTACGTATGACCTGCCACAAGGCGCCGATCTGCGCTACATTAAAGCTACTTACAAGCTGGATAACGGCGAAACCAGAGAGGCCAAATCGGCGATCTACAAGAACACGTTGCAGGTTGACGGCTTCTCCAGCGAAGGCAGTTATGACATTAACTTAACTTCGGTAGCCGTAGGCGAGGTTGAATCTGCCCCGGTAGTGATCAAGATACAGACCCTGCGCCCGGCGTACAAACTGGTGATGGATACCATCAAACTAAAGAAAGCATTTTATGCTGCTTTTGGTGGTTTGAATATTGATTATTCAAATCCTACGTTGTCAAGCCTGGTGTTCCATGTGCTGCAAAAAGATGTAAGCACTTCGCAATGGAAAGAGATACAAACCTCTTATAGCAATGCGCCGGGCGGCCGTATACGTGTAAGAGGATTGGAAGCAACAGCGCGCGACTTTGGTGTTGCGATTACCGATCGTTGGAACAATCGCACCGATACGCTGACGGCTAACCTTACGCCTTTCCAGGAAAGCCTAATCGACAGAAGCAAATTCTTACCACTCTATCTGCCGTCTGATACATACGATATTCATACGGCGCAGGGCAGAGCCAGGGCCTTGCCTGTATTATGGGACGGTATACGCGCGCAAAGCGGCACCATCTTCCAAACCAAACCAACTACCCTGATCCCGCAGTGGTTCTCGTTCGACATGGGAGCACCTTATCGTATTAGCCGCATGATCATGTATCCGGACATCCCGCCAAGCGATCTGAACGTTTACACCGGCGGACAACCGTCAGCATTCGAGATGTGGGGAAGCAATAACCCTACCAGCGATGGCAGCTTTAACAGCTGGACCTACGTAGGTACTTTCAATTCAGTCAAACCTTCTGGTTCACCACTAGGTAAGGTAACGGCGGCAGATATAGCACAGGCTAGAGCAGGCGAAGAGTACGAGTTTGAGGCTACTGCCGGTAAATTCCGTTACTGGCGCTTTAAAACAACTGCCACTTGGGGCCTGGTAACTTATGTGGCCCTGGCCGAACTAACTTTTTATGGCACCAATTAATACGCTTATTATGAAAAAAACACGCATTATACCCTTCCTGTTACTGGCTATCCTGCTCTTTGTCGGGAGCTGCAAAAAGTACACAGGCGACTATACCAAATACCTGGATAACGCAGAGGCCGTGTATCCAGGCAAACCCGTTTCGCTAACCATTAATTCGGGCATCAACCGTGCGCAGGTGTTGGCACTGATCAGCCCTGATCCGCGGGTTGTTAAGGTGCGTATTTACTGGAACAGCGGTCGCGATTCTGTTGAAGCAACAATTGACAAGACCGACCTGGCTAAGAATAAAACCATCATGATACCTTCTATTCCCGAAGGGATATATTCGTTTCAAGCCGTGAGCTTTGATGCAGCCGGTCATCGTTCGGTAGTAACGGAAAAGAACGGTTCCATTTTCGGGCAAAATTACATCAGGACATTAGTGAACCGGGTGTATAAAGCTAAGATCACGGTATCGGGCACTACGGGTATACAATGGTTCTCTGAAACGGATACCTCATCAGCAATGGTTGGTGTGCGGGTTTATTATCCGCTAAATAACGGTAGCACGGCATCGGTATTCACGGCCAAAAACCGCGATACCACTTTGTTAACCAATGCTAAGCCTGCACAAAAGTTTATCTTTAAAACGGCTTACATCCCTAAAGGTGCTATCGATACATTTTATTCAAAAACCGATACGCTGAATTACTAAGTTTACCAAAAGCGATGATAATAAGAAAGGGCACCTTCGGTATCGGAGGTGCCCTTTCTTATTAAACTTGAATCCGGATTAATATATCTTATTGGATTACCGTTACCTTCTTCCCTTCTATCCTGAAGTGAATGGAATCGGTGAGTTCGAAGTTGTTTAACAATTCCGTAATATCCTTGTACCTGGATATTTTACCACTAAAACGCTCATTTTTATTAAGTGGCCCTTCATAAGCAAGATCAATATCATACCAGCGTGCCATTTGTTTCATAATAGACTTGATGTCCATCTCCTTAAAATAAAAATATCCTTCCTTCCAGGCTATGGTGGTTTTAATATCGGCACGTTGTACCTTAAAACCGCTCTCTGCATTTAAAGCAATACCCTGGAAGCCCGGAGTTAGCATGGCGCTGGCCGCACCTTTATTCAAGCGTACACTGCCTTCTAACAGGGTTGTCGTAACCGCGTTATCATCCGCGTAAGCGCTCACATTAAAATGAGTGCCCAGTACGTTCACGTTGGTACCATTGGCCTCAACGATAAAAGGCATCTTTTCATTCTTTGCAACCTCAAAATACGCTTCGCCCTGTAATTGCACACGACGCTCTTTACCTTTAAAAGCCACCGGAAACGAAAGTGATGAGGCTGCGTTAAGCAATACTTTTGAGCCATCAGCCAGGGTTACCCAATACTGCCCCCCTCGTGGCGTGGCTATGGTGTTATGGATCAATTCGTCACCCGTGTGCTTTGAAGATGACAGATCATATACCAGTAACCCGTCTTTGGCTTTTGAAACCTGCACACCAGCCTGTACCATCAATTGGCCATTCTTAGCGTCGGTAAGCAGGATCTTTTTGCCTTCTGCAGTAATAAGGTAAGCCTGATTACTGCCGGGTTTGATAAGCTGTTTTGTAACGCCGGTAGTTTCTACAGGTTGGCTTTGCTTAGCCAGCCAAAAATAACTGATACTGAAGAGCACCAGGATTGAGGCAGCCACCTTAAGCCAGGTATAGTTTTTCTTAGGCTTACCATAGCGACTTTCGTGTATCCGGTTCTTCAATCTGTCGTGAATAAGCTGCTGGTCACCAAGATCAGCGTCCCAGTTAGCGTCGAGCAACTTTATTTCATCCTGGTACGCATGCAGGGCGGCTTCCTCTTCGGGCGTGCATTTGCCTTCCATGAACTTTTTGTACAGTATTTGAAATTCGTTAGCGGTCATAATAATGTATGTACTTACATATTGAATGTATCACAAATGGGAGATGCACACACATAAATAAAAAAAAAAATTCAATTAATTCCATTTAGGATATATGTTGATCATTTTTTAACTTTAGGAACCAGTTAAATTATGAGATCCCTATCCGGTACAGATATTGAACTATGGCATGCCGTGCGTCATGATAATGAGGCCGCGTTCCAGGTGCTTTTCGAGCGCTACTGGGTAAAGCTGTATAAAACCGCCTGCGCGCACATTCGCGACAAGGAATTATGCGAGGAGATCGTTCATGATATCTTTGTGAATATCTGGGAGCGCCGGGCCGATTTGGATATACAATCTTTCCCCGCTTTTTTAACTACCGCGATCCGTTACCAGGTACACAATCACTACCGGGTTAAACGTCCGATACATATACAGGCAGAAGAAGTTGCGGACCAGGAATCTAACGCGGTATATAACGAAGGCGCAGAGCGGTTGAATGAACACGACATGCATCACGAACTATATGACCACATGGATCATTTACCTAAGCGCTGTCAGGAGATATTCCAGATGAGCAGGGTTGAGCAGCTGTCTAACCAGGAAATTGCCATGCGCCTGGGTATATCCAAACGAACGGTGGAGAACCAGATCACTCACGCGCTAAAACATTTGCGCATGTCTATGAAATACGTAGCGCTCATCCTGTCGCTTATTTCGCAATTTGTTAAATAAAGTTATCAGCCAAGAACCGCCCATAAAAAAGGGCATCTTTTCAGATGCCCTTAATCTAATTTAATTGATCAATTACTGTATAATTTGTGCTGTAGCAGTTGCATTAAAAGCATCGGTCACTAGTTTTACTTTGCCTTTGGTGGCTTCTGTAGGGATTTCGATAATTACCGTCTTCGATTCGCCCGGTAATAAGCTGAAAAAGTTATCCGAATAATAAGTAGGCGCATAGTTATTGCCTTTTTCGTCCTGTAGTTTCAACTGCGTAAAGAACGACAGTGATCCCGACGGGTTATTGACAAGTACTTCCAGGCCTTGCTTATGGCCTATCTTGATCTTTTTGACACTCACTTTCAATTTTGCTTTTGGCAGTTTGTTGATGTCCTGAAAACCTGATACCGCAGGCCCCGTCATGCTCCAGGCACCGGTGTAGGCGGTTGTTGATCGCCAGTAGAAAGCATCGTTAACCAGTTTTCCTGTACTATCCTTCAGCTTCAGTTTAATAAAATGCACGGAGGTAATATCCGTTGGAAAGTCGATCTTCAGCGCGTCTTTCACCAGGCCATCCGCCGGGATATTAACTTTTGCTGATTTTTGCCATACCGGTTTTGAGTTAAGATCATACACCGTGGCTTCTACGCTGTAACCGTTAAAAGCTTTTCGATAGTCGTTGTAAACGGATACAGTATTTTTTAGATGATCGTACTGCGGGTGTAATGGCGCCAGTCCGTTTTGCGAATAGTATAGGGCTGCTGTAGGCTCCAAATACCAATCATACATCCTTGACGCAGTTTGCGGAAGCGGGCTGTTGTGATACCAGAACAGGAAGCCTGAGGCCCAGCGGTCGCCGAAGTTGAATTTGTTATAATTCCATACCTCCCATATCGCACGGAAATTTAACGCGCCAACGAACTGCGCTTTTTTGGCAAACTCTTCGATAGAAGATGAGGGACCAAATTCATCTACCGCCTGGCGATATTTAGTGGTCATCTGGTGAAAGCCGTTACCATCCAGGTAGTCCCAAACATCTTTATTGATCGGCCAGGCATCCGTGCCCGGCATCATTTTCTTGATCGACTCGGCTATCGGCAAACTCGGCGCGCCATACTCTGGGTTAAAGCCATCCACACGGCTGCCTCTTTTTGACGCGGTGTTCTCAAAATACTGCATCGGGTTTTCGTATTTATACGGGCTGCCATCATGCACGCCGCAGCATTCTGATTGTACCTGGTAGCCGATGGTCGGGTCAAATTTTTTGATCAGTGCGGCAGTGCCAGGTATCTCGCCACCCTCATTGGCCGCCACGTAATAAGCTGATGATGCGTGCTGGCGGATGCGTTTTACTGTATTCGTCAGGTTTTTAAAGTATAGCGCGGTATCGGCTGGCATACGAGTGTCGCCTGTTATCCAGAACTCGCTCCAAACCAGTAAGCCAAATTCATCGCATAACTGATAAAAATAGTCGGACTCGGCAATACCACCACCCCACAAACGCAGCAAATTTAAGCCGGCTTGTTTGGTGTAACGTAACTCGGCATAGGTGCGTTGTTCGTTATTGCGCAGCATAGCCTCGGGTACCCAGTTGGTGCCGCGTATAAAGATAGGCTGGCCGTTAACATAAAAACGGCGCGACTTATCAGGCGTGTTCTGATCAGAACTGATCTCCCTGATACCGAATTTACTACTAAGGCTATGGCTTACCTGCCCCGCGATGGTAAATTTAAGTTTCAAGTTATACAGGTGCTGACCACCTTTGTTGATAGGCCACCAAAGCTTAGGCCGCTTAATGGTCAACGCCTTAAATTCTTCGGGTGTAAAAGCTACCGTTTTCGTTTCGTTAGGTGCAAGCGAAACCGTTTTGCTGAAGGTACTACCCGTCTCGGTGATGATGCCTGACAATATGCCTTTTTGAGCTTTGGTAGATGCATTTTTCACTTCAACCGATACGGTCTCTCTTGATGATGAAGTATCCGGCAGTGGCAGGTCGGTTTGTACAAATGGGCTAGCAAGGGTCACGTCGCCGGTAGCGAAAAGCTCTACATCGCGCCATATCCCTGTGTTCCTGTCGCGGATACCATCGGGGGAGGTGAAATCCCAGCCAACACTCATTAGCATGGTCACGTTCTTGCCTATCTCGCCGTCGCCGCCGTTATGGTTTTCGCCCACGGCGCCGGCACGTCCCTGTCCCGGCCGGTAATACGAGCCCGGGTGATCCACAGGTAAAATATCAACAGCAAGCACATTGCGGCCTGTTTTTTTAAGCACTTTTGTAACCTCAAAGCTTTGGGTATTGAACATACCTGCCATGCTGCCAACCTGAACGCCGTTTACCCAAATAGCGCAACGGTAATTGATGCCATGAAACTTTAACCAGGTCCGTTTGCCTTTAAAAGTAGCTGGTGTGTTAAATGATGTGCGAAACCAATAATGGTAAAACTCGGAACCGGCATCTGTGATGTCGGGAATGATCTTTTTGGATCGGCGGTTGTTATCACCATAGTATGGTTCGGGATAAACTTTATTGGCCACCAGGCTATTTAGCACCGTGCCCGGAACAATGGCTTTTTGCCAGTTACCTGTCGACTGACCGGTCTTTGATATAGCCTCGCCGCCACCTGTCACCTCACTAGCTTTGATCATTTGCCAGGCGTATTTACCGCCCACACTGTTTGACGACCGTAAAAAGATCGAACTTTCTGAAGATGGCGTGGACAAGTGCGCTGCCTGTTGCGCATTCGCATTAAATGCCTGGATCAGCGTAACCACAATTACGGTCGTAATGCGCTGAATTGATAATTTTATCATGGGTGATGAAGGGTCTAAATTAAATTTAATTAGATCAGTTGACCGTTTCATTGTAGTCAAGATCTTTGCTGTAAGTTTCTTCCATTTTCCATAAGCCAAGCAGTGCTAATATGATGGTACACCCACCAACTATGGCCGCCGCACCTGTTACGCCCTGCGTTGTTTTAAGCAACAGGAAAGCCGGTGTCATCAGGTTAACACTGCCGCGCACAAAATTGGGCACAGTGGTAGCAACGGTAGCCCGTACGTTGGTGCCGAATTGTTCGGCAGCTATAGTAACGAACAAGGCCCAGTACCCTATCGCGAAGCCTAAACACAGGCAAAGGCCATAGAAAAACCATATCGAGTCGGGCATCATGAACAGGTAAACGCCGCCGAATGCTGCCGTCAAAAACATGAATAGCAATACTACCTTTTTACGACTATGTAAACGCTGACTTAAAAAGCCGCTGCTCAAGTCGCCAAGTGATAGGCCGATATAATTGAACATGACCGCTTTGCCTGCCTCTACCGGAAAACTCAAGCCCAGGCTCTTGCCGAACTCGGGCGAGAAGGTGATCAGGATGCCAATAACGAACCAGA
Organism: Mucilaginibacter sp. A3364; assembly: GCF_059690715.1. Classification (NCBI taxonomy): domain Bacteria; kingdom Pseudomonadati; phylum Bacteroidota; class Sphingobacteriia; order Sphingobacteriales; family Sphingobacteriaceae; genus Mucilaginibacter; species Mucilaginibacter sp. A3364. Next base: position 1,100,865 of record NZ_JCAWED010000002.1, on the reverse strand, counting down.
TAGGAATGCCGATCAATATACAGCGCAAGTATTTCATGGCCCTGGCACCTGAACTGAAAAGCATGAGGAAATTCCCCCGGGCCACCTCTTCTTTCTTAGCCTGCTGGAACATGCCCGATTCAAATATGTTAAAGCGTAATAATAACAAAAGCAATCCCAGGCCACCGCCTATCATGTAAGCTATCCGCCAATCAAAAAGATCGGCCACAACGTAAGCCAGCACAGCGCCCAATAAACCTATGGATGCCACAAGCGAAGTACCATAACCGCGTAAATGTTTGGGTAATATTTCGGCTACTAATGTGATGCCTGCTCCAAGCTCGCCCGCCAGGCCAATACCTGCAATGAAACGCAGTATAACATATTGATCGATGTTAGTGACGAAGCCGTTGGCGATATTAGCAAGCGAGTACAATAAAATGGAGCCGAATAAAACCGACAAGCGCCCCTTCTTATCACCCAAAATACCCCAGAATATACCACCGATCAATAGCCCGGCCATTTGTACATTGATTAAATGCACACCTTCGGATAACAAAAGTTCGTCGGGTATTTGCAGGGCTTTCAGGCTGGGGACACGTACTATACTAAACAGTAGCAGATCATATATATCAACAAAATAGCCCAACGCGGCCACTACCAGCGGCAGCGAGAAAAGTTGTTTCACAGGGCTATCCGTTCTCATCGGTCATCGTACTTAACAGTTGATGTAAAAAACCGGGATAGCTATTCCCGGTAGTGCTGCCATCACCCCGGGTAATACTGTCGCCAAAGCAAACTATGCGTTCAAGGGGCAGTTTCAGATCGGTTATCCGGTCGAATAACGACAGAGCTATAAACCGATAGCCATTAGGGGTAGGGTGTATACCGTCGGTTTTGTTGGAGTTCGCTTCGTTCTGTATCAGCGAATCTTTATCCAAGCCTATTTTACCTATAGCGCTAAAACGCTGCCCGATATCCAGCAAAGGCGCGCGATGTTTTTTGGCTATACGTTTAACAACGGTGTTCACCTGTTCCCGGCGAACGGCCACACCTTCGGGCTGGTAAAACGCGACGGGGTGGCGCGTCATAAGGTATGGTTCGTAGGTTGGCAGTATGGTCATCAATAGCAATTTGCTGCCACTTTTTTTGATGCGTGTGGCCATTTCGTCCATGTTCTTTTCGTACTGATCTAAGGGAACATGTTTAACGCTGTTCATATCATTGGTGCCGGCCATCAATATGGTTAGCGTAGGCTGATGTGCCAGGCAATCCTTATCCAGCCTGGCCAGCATTTCGTTCGTGTTGTTTCCGCCTATGCCCGCATTAATTATCTTATGATTAGTTGTTTGTTGGGGGCGATATTCGCTGGCTACGCCAAACGAAGGTAAAGCCAATGCGGTGGCCGATGCGCCAACGCATTTAACCCATTGTCTTCTATTTAAGGTCATGTTTTTTATTTTGAATTATTTTTCGGGACGAAGAGCACCGCATCAGCAACAACAACGCCGTTAGCGCCCTCTGAGGTGATCTCTACGTAACCTGTCTTGCCTTGTGACAGGTTCACTGTGCCGAGGGAAACCCACTCGCCCGATGCTTGTCCGATCACTTGTATCTGGTCCTTATTTATCTTGTGTTTTTCAAGTTTTTTCCCATCGTATATATTTACAATGGTTACATCTGTTGCTTTAGCAACTTTAGGGCAATAGATATAAATATCATAGCTGCCTTCCTTTTTAACTGCCGGGCTAAACTTAACGCTGCTTTTGTTCGTCATGTCGTATAGATATGATGGCCCATAGCCGCCATTCTTTTCCTTTTTCCAGTTGCCTGTTATAGTTACGTTGCCGGCCGCGTCGTTATCTACCAATATCTCGGGCAGGCTTTTATCTGCCAACGGGTTATCGTTCAGTTGTTGTTGTAGCGCGGCTACGTTTATTTTTTGTACAGGTATGCGTTTATCAATAGCCTGAATGGCCGCTACCGCTGCCGACTGACCTAAAACCATAAACACCGGTTCCATACGGATAGAGCCATAGGCCATATGCGTAGCCGACAAACATATCGGCACCAGCAAATTACTACACTCGGTAGCTTTAGGGGTTATGGAACGATACGCGATAGGGTATGGGCTAATGCCACGCAACTGTACATCGCCTTCATTTTTTACCATGCCATTCACTACGATACGTTGGGTGTTGTGCGAGTCCATATTGTAAGCACCCATGCCTACGCCATCTTTCACCACCTCTTTTTGTTCGCAGTTGGCCTGGGTCATCACGTAAGCGCCTACCATACGGCGGGCCTCACGAACGTATAACTGCGGTGTCCAGTTACCGGTAGTTACAAATTCGTCCTTTGGATAACCCCATGTTAACATCTCTTTCCGCAGATGCTCGGGCATACGTGGGTCATGCCCCGCAAAATAAAGCAAGCCTTTAGTGTAATCCTCATGTTCAGCAATTATCTTTTCGCGGGTTTTGTAGTCACCTTCCGGGTATTCGTAGTTCATCCCGATCATATCGGTTGAAAAAGGGCCGTTATTGTTAATGTCTGTTTTATGGTTGGGCATCGGGCTCATTTTTAGAAAAGCCCAAAGGTCCTTACCCGGTTTTGCCGCCAGGTAGCGCAGCAATAATTCATATTTAGCCGGGTCATAATTCGCGGGTTTGGTTATTTCTATGCGATTAGCCGGGTCATTGCTTAAGCAGATACGATAGTTATAGGTTTGTATCTTTTTATCGCCGGTACCGGTAGGCTCCAATTTGGCGTCGCTTATTCCCCAAAGTAAACCGCTCTCCGGTTTTCCGGGGATCTTATATGGGTCGATACCGTCCGGGAACTGATGCTCATGTTTTAACTGCACACCGTTAACGGTCTCGCCATATTGCGCGTTAGCCTCCCGGCCTGTGGTATAACTAACCCCGGCCTGGGCCATCAGGTCGCCCTCGTAGCTGCAATCAATAAACTGTTTGGCCTGTATGTTTAAACTACCGGCTTTACCTGTCGAACTTTCCAGTACGATACTGTTAATGACCAGGCCTTTTTTGTTCACCTTGATCAAACGGCGATCATAGATCACTTTGATCTGGGCGCGTTTAACATAGTCCAGAAACAAAGCTTCGGCCACTTTAGGCTCAAAGGTCCATTGCTCAAATCGGCCGTAATGCTGGCCTATCCTTCGATAGAAGTCGCGGGCCAATCCCGTCACTACATATTTATTACCAATATCTGTAAACCCCAGGCCGCCGCTTGACAGACCGCCCAAACGTTGCCCCGGTTCTATCAGTACTACGCTTTTCCCCATTTTAACCGCGGTGTACGCCGCTATTACGCCTGCTGAAGAACCGCCGTATATACATACATCAACCCCGCCTTGCGGGCGGGGTTGTGCATGAGCCTTGTTAGTTACCAGGTTAAATACTAAACCAAGCAATAGTATGCTGAATAATTTATAAGGCATATCAGTTTGTAAGGGTATAAGTAAAAACTTTATAATTACGGTCTGTACCCACACCGATTTGGATGTTGTTGGTACCTCCGGTTAAAGTTATGATAATGGTTTTATTTCCACCTACCAATGGCGTATTGATCACCGGTATAGAAATATCGCCATACCATTTACCTGCCGGGATGGTAACGCTTAAAGGTGTTGGCGCGGTGTAATTAGTACCGGCAACCGCTGTGCCTGATAAGGTATAATTGACCACTACGTCCGTAGTTTTGGGTGTATTAACATAAACCCGCGCGGTAGCCGGCGTTACCGATACCTTACCCGAAGCCGAATTGGTGATCGTGGTTTGGGCGGTGCTGCCCGAGCCGGTGACCGCGGTCGACGTTACGTAAATATAATCGGTGATCGGCGGGTAGGTCTCCTCTTTTTTACATCCAACTATAGCTGCCATTAACAAGATGGCTATGGACAGCATTTTAATATTTTGATATATTTTCATGGTCTTAAGTAGATTAATAGCCAGTGTTTTGAACTAAGTTAGGGTTTCTGATAAGCTCCTGTGCTGGTAAAGGCCAACGCAAAAAGTTAGGGTCGGTAAAACCGGTCACCGCCGCGTAACGACCGGTACGTACCAGGTCATAATAACGCTTGCCTTCAAAGGCCAGCTCAGCAAAGCGCTCTCTTTCAATGGCCAGCCTTACATCAGCCTGCGTTACCGCGGAGGTGTTGCCAATACCGGCCCTGGTGCGGATCTGGTTAAGCAGCGTTATCGCGTCCGGCGTTTGGCCCAGTTCGTTCAAGGCTTCGGCTCTGAATAAAATGACCTCGGCTAATCTGTAAACTATGCGGTTGGCATCATAATAAAGTATATTACCAACCAGTGTTCCCGGATATTTGGCGATATACAGTTTATTAGCGTCGCGGAAAGGTGCTGGTACGGCTCCTGTGTTTTTATAGGTAATGGCCGCACGATTATCATTAGCAGGTAAGGCCGCTAACAACGCGTTGCTCGGTTGAAGACGTAAGTTACCTGCGGTAATGGTACCACCTATCGGTAAAAACTGTTCGGTAATGTTATTGTTATTCCCTTCCTGATAGGTATAGTTATACTGTACCTCAAATATGGATTCGGTCGTATTCTTTGCGGTGAATATGGTAGCAAAGTTAGGGCCTGATACTAAACTATAATTACCTGCGCCGGTGATCACCTGGTTAGCGGCATCGGCCGCGGCCTGGTATTTCTTTTGCCACAGATACAGGTCGGCCAAAGTTGTTCTGATCGCACCTTTCGTAGCTTTACCTTTATTTTCCAATACGGTACTAAATGGCAGGTCAGGCACCATGGTCTCCGCTTTTTTCAGGTCGCTTTCTATTTGGGTGAACAAAGTGGCTCGGTCTGTCTTTTTAGGATAAAAGTCTCCGCTTAGGTCCTCGTAAGGCTGCAATATCAATGGCACGTTCTCGAATGTGCGGGCCAGGTAAAAATAAAACAGGGCGCGTAAAAAGTACGCTTCGCCTATAATGCGGTCCTTGCGGGCCGCTAAGCTTGCATCGGTCATGCCGGGTACGTTCTTGATCACGCTGTTGCAACGGTTAATACCTGCGTACATAGCGTTCCAGCCGGCGTAATCATTAGTAGCCGATACGTTGCCACTTGTTACCTGCAGGTCTGATCCTGACGAGCGGTCGGTACTGGCTAACATATCTGCACGGCCGTCGCCCCAAATAATGTAGTTAAAAGGGCTGCCCTGCAAAGCATCGTAACAGGCGTTTATGGCATTATCCGCGTCTGAAGCGGTCTTGTAAAAATTTGTTGGGGTGATGATACTATCGGGGATCTGTTCTGTAACTTTTTTACATGATGATGCCGAAAAGCAAGCCAACACGATAATCATTTTTATACTGGTTCTCATTTTTTTCTTAAAATTAAAATCCAACACTTAAACCAAAAATGAATGCGCGGTACTGCGGGTAAGTCCCCTGATCGATACCTATCTGCGCAACACTTGAATTGAATGAACTTGCCTCTGGGTCATAGCCGGTATAGCGCGTAAGTGTCCATAAGTTTTGGGCGGTAGCGTAAACACGGCAACTACGTACGCTTAACTTGCTTGTTAAGGTCTTCGGTATTTGGTAACCCAGGGTAATTGTCTTTAAACGTAGGTATGAACCATCCTCTATCCAGCGGTTACTGAACCTTTTATTACCACCCGGATCTGCCGAAGTAGCTCGTGGGATATCGGTGATATCACCTTCATTCTTCCAGCGACGTAATAACGATAATGAGCCAACAAAACCTGTGGCCGACTCGGACGAATAACGGGTACCGTTCACCACGTCGTTGCCATAGCTAAAGGTCATTAAAGCGTTCAGATCAAAGCCCTTGAATTTAATAGAGTTATTAAAACCACCGGTGAATTTAGGTTGAGCATTACCAATGATGGTACGGTCAAAGTTATCAATGGTGCCATTTTTATTGACATCCTCAAATATCAGGTCACCGCCTTTAAATTTGTAATTGTTGGTACCAACACTGGTATTTAAAATACCAGTTGTATTATCTGTCGAATAACGGTAAACACCCGAGTGTTTCCAACCATAAAAGCTACCTATTGGGCTTCCCACCTGTATGATGCTGTACGAGGTAAGTGAACCAGTCAAGCCTGCGCCGGAGGTTACAATTATATTGTCGGCACCATCGTAAAGTTGCGTTACTTTGTTACGGTTAAAGGAGATATTGAAATTGCTGCTCCAGGTAAGCGCATCATTCTCAATATTAATAGTGTTCAACGTAAACTCCAGACCCTTGTTTTGCGTGGCGCCTACGTTCCTGAGTACCGAGCCAAAGCCTGATGTTCCTGGCAGTTGCACGTTTAGCAACAGGTTCGATGTGTTTTTAACATACGCGTCCACATTTAAAGAGATGCGCGACTTTAACATGGAGATATCCAAACCGGCGTTATATTGCAGGGTGGTTTCCCAGGTGAGATCAGGGTTAGGTATGGTACTTAAAAATATACCGCTTTGGCCTATGTAGCTGCCGCCTGTTGCATATTGTCCCTGCGCAGTATAATCGCCAATGGTTTGGTTACCGGTTTTCCCAATACTGGCGCGGATCTTCAGGTCATTCACCACCTCGTTCTTTTTCCAGAATTCTTCGTTAGATATACGCCACGCAGTAGATAATGCCGGGAAGATCGTATATCTGCGGTTAGCGCCAAAACGCGATGAACCGTCACGGCGGGCAGTGGCTTCTAACAAATACTTGTCGCCGTATGAATAGCTTAAACGACCAAATGCAGATGACAGACCATAAGCAGACGTGCTAGAACTTGCCGTTGTTGGCAATACCGCCGCATTCAGTGTGTAGATGTTGTTGGTGGCATATTGTGTACCGGCCGCGTTGATGGCGTACGAGCTGCGTTCCTGCAAACTGTAGCCCAATAAGCCGGTAAAGTTATGCTTGCCCAAGGTTTTGGTATAGGTCAAAGTATTCTCATTGATCCAGCTATCTACGGTAGAGGAAAATGTGCTACCGCTGGCAACGCCATTACGTACCGCGTCCGAAGGTTGGAAGAAAACGTCAAGCACTGAGGCATAGTCGATACCGAATGTACTTCTGAATTTCAGATCGGGAATGATATTGTATTCGCCGTAAATGTTGCCGATAACGGTAGACACCTGGTTAGTGTATTTGATCTTATTGGCAAAAGCCACCGGGTTAATAAAGCCCGATACATCGCCTTGGTAATAAGTGCCATCCGGATTATAGATTGGCAGCGAAGGTGATTTTTTCAAGGCTACCTGTATCAACGATCGGTCGCCGTCCTCGGTTGATACGCGTTTGTTATCATAGCGAGTCAATGAAATATTGGTACCGAATTTGAATTTGCTACTCGCATCATAATCAAGGTTGATCCGGCCTGTACCACGCTTGTAACCCGAGTTGATGATGATACCGTCCTGGTCAAAGTAGCCGGCGCTCAGAGCAAATCTTAATTTGTTTTCGCCGCCACGGATAGACAGGTCGTAGTTCGACATGGCAGCTTGTCTGAATAAAGCATCCTGCCAGTTGGTGTTAGCCACGGTGCCATCAGGAGCCGGCAGTAAAAAGCCGTACAAGGTAGTAACGCCATCAGCTAGCGCGTTAGAGCGATTTTCTTGTATAAGATCAATAGATTGCTCATTGTTCATCAATTTAACACGACGGCTCTTGTTGTCGTTTTGTATACCGGTGTAAAAATTCAGGTCATAAGTTGTAGCACCTTTACGGCCGTGTTTGGTGGTAATTAATACCACCCCATTGGCCGCACGCGAACCATAAATAGCCAATGCACCCGCGTCTTTCAACACATCCATTGATTCGATATCGTCAGGATTGATCGCAGAAAGTGCTGAGGTCTGGCTTCCCGAAAGACTGATACTGTTCAATGTTCCCGACTCGATAGGCACACCATCCACAATGTAAAGCGGATCGTTACCGGCGGTGATAGACGTGGTACCACGTATACGCAGTGTTACCGCGCTACCCGGAGCGCCCGAGTTTTGCACCACCTGTACACCCGAAGCACGGCCCTGGATCAGGGACTGCGGCGTTGCTACCGGCAGGTTAGCGATGTCTTTTCCTTTTACAGATGAAACAGCAGAAATAATATCTTTACGCTGTTGCGTGCCGTAGCCCACTACAACCACTTCGCTAAGTGCCGAAGGTTTCTCCTCCAGGGTAACATTGATTATGTTTTTACCGGTCACGGCTATCTCTTGTGTCGAGAAGCCGATGAAGCTGAATACCAGTGTGCCATTATCATCCGGTAAACGTAAAGTATATTTTCCGTTCGCATCGGTTGTAGCGCCGGTGGTGGTACCCTTTAACAGCACGTTCACACCGGGCAAGGGTAATCCTTTTTGATCGGATACGGTACCGGTGATCACTACGGGGGCTTTCGCTGTTACCTGGGGAACCTCGCGTATCTCTTTCTTTTTAATAACAACGGTATTACCATTGATAATATAGCTTAACGGTTGGTTTTTAAAGCACTTTTCCAAAGCGTTACTCAATGTTTCGTTACTAAGGGATACATCAACAGGTTTCGCTTCTTTCATCAGGTCGCTGCTATACAGAAAATTATAGCCGCTCTGTTCGCTCAGGTTATTTAATACATCGTCAAGTGAGGCGTTCCTGGCATTTAGGCTCACTTTTTGGGCATAGCCACTAGCGCTTACCTGCATGATGGCAACTACCCATAAAACAATGGTCAATTTCATTATCTTCAAAAAATTAGGTGAAATGCAGGTACACGACCTGCATTTAATTGCAGTGATAATTTTGTAAATTCGCATGTTAGGTTACTATAATTGGTTGTTCTCAAACGGTCATTATTCAAACCCGGCACAGCTTTTCAAAGCTGAGATCACCGGGAGCGGTACGAACGCTCCTGGTGATCATTTTTAGGGTAACAATTATCAGGTAATGATTTAATGCATAACTGTTACCCTCCTCCCTTCAATTTTAAAGTGTACTGTTCCGGTCAATTCTAAATTATGGAGTAATTCTGATATATTTTTATACTTAGAAATACGACCACCATAGGTCTTATCAACCGGTTCTCCTTTATAAATAACATTTACATCGTACCACCTTGATGCCTGGCTCATGATCTTTTCAATAGGAATATTGCGGAACATGAAAAAACCGTTTTTCCAGGCCATTACCTGTTGCACGTTGGCTTGCTGTACCTTAAATCCATTCTGCCCAACACTCGCTATGGCCTGTTGCCCTGGCGATAATAACCGTTTGAATTGATCACGAGATAACGTTAAAGATCCTTGCAGTAAAGTCGTTATCGCTAAACTTTCATCTGCATAGGCCATGATGTTGAAATGCGTGCCTAAAACTTCCACCTCCTGGTCGTTAAAACTCACTTTAAAAGGTTTGGCTTTGTCTTTCGCTGTCTCAAAATAACCTTCGCCGGTCAGTTTTACCTTTCGGTCTTTACCTGTAAAAGCGGTTGGGAAACGTAATGAGGACGCGGCGTTTAACCAAACCTTGGTGCCATCCGGTAATTCTAAATGGTATTCGCCTCCTCTTGGGGTGGTAATGGTATTGTATTCTTCTACCTGTGATCTATTTAGAGAGGTTGCCGTTACGACATAACGCAATACGCCATTTTTCTTTTTGCTGATCTTGCTATTGCTTTGTGGGATCATGATATCCTCAGCAGTATCGTTCAGGACGATTTGTTTACCATTGGCAAGCGTAAGCACCGCTTTTTCGCGGCCTTGTTTTGCGTCAACCACTGCTTTTTTTTCAATCTTGATATTTGGTGTAGCTGTATCACTTTGTTTGTTTTTACATGAAAACAGTACTACAATAATTAAGGTCAGAACCATTGCCGCAATATACCAGCCGTTATAATTGTTGCGTTTACGTACCGATGAATATCCTGTGGTACTATCCGTCTTTTCCTTGATTTTTCTGACAGCAGCAATATCTTCCGGAGTTGGGGTAAACTCTCCTATCTCCGGTAATTCAAAGTTGTCCCGGTAAGCTATTAGCAGCGCCAATTCTTCAGGCGTAGCCCGGCCATTCACATACTTGCCAAATAGCTGCAGATATTCGTCGCGTGTCATTTTCAGGAAAGATCTTATAATTGGGTTTATATGATTATAGTGTAAATTTTAGCGTTAACACACATACTTTTTGAAAATATTTTTTTTTAGGATTATATTACTATAACGGTAATTTTACCTAACCCGGTAGACATTTCTTAAATGGCATCGACCTATGGATATAGTCCGTGCACGGAAATTGCCGGGACAAATACCAAATTTTCACGGAATATCTTTTAAACCTAACCACGTTAATTACAAGGCCAAGGCCGCTCATTACACTAATTATGAAAAACCTATACGCACGAATGTTGACCTTATGCTGCTTTATTATAGTACAGCAGCGCGCGCATGCACAGCAAACGCAAACCCCGATGGTATTCACGGATGCCCGAAAGCTTACCTTGGTTGGTAAGATGCAGAAAAGCGAACCATTTTATCATCGATTAGATACCGTCGCTTACCCGGATCTGCCCAAAAGTGTTAAAGGTTTGGCTACGCATTCCGCCGGCCTGGCTATAAGCTTTCGTACCAATAGTGCTAAGATCAGTGCTAAATGGTGTACCAACAAACGGGTTCCTTCTGATAACATGACCGGGATCGCATTTGAAGGTATGGACCTTTACATCAGGCGTGATGGCCGATGGCAGTTTGCGGGCGTTGCACGTCCGCAGACGCACGAATGTTCGGATGTTGTTGTTGTTGAAAACATGGCCCCGGGCGAAAAAGAATGCCTGTTGTTTTTACCAACCTACGATGAGACCATCTCGCTACAGATCGGTACCGACCCGGGCGCGAGTATAATAGGCGGCGATCAGCCGTTTAAAAAGAATATCCTGGTGTACGGATCCAGCATAGTTCAAGGCGCTTCGGCCAACCGCCCTGGAACAGCGTATCCGGCAAAGCTTTCCCGCCAAACAGGGTATAACTTTATCAATTTGGGTTTTAGCGGCAACGGAAAAATGGAACCCGCCGTGGCCGACATGATCGCGCCATTGCCTATGGATGCCTTTATTTTAGACTGCGTGCCCAACCCGTCTGCAGATGAGGTACTGGCCCGCACGGCTAATTTGGTGAATACTATTCGCAAGTTCCATCCAAATACACCGATCATCGCTATCGAAAGCGTGGCCCGCGAAAAAGGCACTTTTGATACGACGATAGCTGCAAGGGTAAAACAAAAAAACGGCTATTTTAAACAGGAGATAGAAAAGCTACAGAAACATGATAAGAACCTTTACTTGATAAGCGCTGATGGCCTGTTGGGAGATGATCAGGAAGGAACAACAGATGGCATACATCCCAACGACCTTGGATTTGACCGTATGGTTAACAAAATAAGGCCAGTGATTTTAGAGATATTACGCAAGCATAAGATTTGAAACGTGTACAGTTGATCGAAGCCCGGCGCCTTCCTAAAAAAAGTGCAACTGACCGAAACTTCAGTTGCACTTTTTTCTTTAAAAATTTTGATCTCAGATTCCGTTACGTGTTATGGTTTTTATAACATGGGCTACGATAGGATTATTGAATAAAGCTTAGTCGTTACTGATTACGAGGTGTTGATAGAAGTGGAAAGGAGCAACAAAGAATAATGGATAAGATTGAAGTCTAAGCAATTTGACGAACCAATCAATCAGTCAAAACTGTACCCCCAATTTACACCCACTTAAAAAAGCAAAAGGCATCTAACCAGTTGAAGATTAAATGCCTTTTGCTTTTTTAGTGGTCCCGACGGGAATCGAACCCATATCTAGAGTTTAGGAAACTCCTATTCTATCCGTTGAACTACGGGACCTTTTTTGATGTGCAGATATGCGGATGTGCAAATGTGCAAATTCTTACCGATTAACAAAAAGTAATTTTACCCATTTGCTAATCTAATCTGCACATCTGCACATTCGCCCATTTACCTGATCACCGACCCATTAGGAAAATCTGCCGCAGGCGTAACAAAAGTTAGCTTGCCTGCGTTGTCTTCGGCCATCAATATCATACCTTGCGATAGGATGCCTTTAATTTCGCGTGGCTCCAGGTTTACCAGGATACTTACTTTTTGGCCAATGATGTTCTCTGGCTCAAAAAATTCGGCTATACCCGATACAACAGTGCGCTGATCTATACCGGTATCAATAGTAAGCTTTAACAGCTTTTTGGTTTTGGCTACTTTTTGGGCGGTTAAAATGGTGCCGGTACGTATATCCATGGTGGCAAAGGTTTCGTAGTTGATGTTTTCCTTTGCGGGGGCCACCGTTACTTCTTCTTCCACCGGTGCAGCTTCTTGTTTTTTAGCCTGCAATTTTTGTAGTTGTGCTTCTATCACCTCGTCTTCTACTTTCTCAAACAATAAAGCGGCTGGGTTAAGCTGGTGGCCATTGGCGAAAACCAATTCCTGATCAAAAGTAAACTGCTCAGGCAGGTTAAGCATACCAAATATCTTCTTAGCGGTACCCGGTAGGAAAGGCTGTAAAGCCGTAGCTAAGTGCCCAATTATAGATAAGCAATTATGCAGCGCTTCTTTAGCCGATGCAGGATCTGTTTTGATTGATTTCCATGGTTCTTTCTCTGTCAGGTATTTATTACCTAAACGCGCCATATCCATCACGGCTTGCATACCCTGGCGGAAACGGTAGTTTTCCAGGCTGCTTTCAATAGAATCATACAGATCGCCAATCTCCTGGTTCAGGTTATCATCTGTCAGCACAATTTTGTCAGTTTCGGCATCTACTTTGCCGTCGTAAAATTTGTGCATCAATATCATCACCCGGTTTACAAAGTTACCCAATATGGCCACCAGCTCGTTGTTTACCCGGGCCTGATAATCTTTCCAGGTAAACTCGCTGTCGCTGGTTTCGGGTAATATTGATGTTAGCACGTAACGTAATTCATCTTGCTTTCCCGGGAATTCTTCCAAATATTCGTGCAGCCAAACCGCGTGATTGCGCGAGGTTGAAAGTTTGTCACCTTCCAGGTTTAAAAACTCGTTGGCGGGTACATTTTGCGGCAGCACATATTCGCCGTGCGCATGTAGTATTGACGGGAATATAATGCAGTGGAAAACGATGTTATCCTTACCAATAAAATGGATGAGGCAGGTATCGTCTTCAGCGTTGTCTTGCTTTTTCCAGTATTGTTTCCAGTCTTTGCCATTATCCTGGGCCCATTGCTTGGTGGCCGATATATAGCCTATCGGGGCGTCCATCCATACGTATAGCTTTTTGCCTTTGGCCTCTTCTAATGGCACGTCGATACCCCAATCCAAATCGCGGGTCATGGAGCGCGGCTGCAGGCCCGATTTTAGCCATGATTTACATTGCCCGAATACGTTTACTTTCCACTCGCCTTCTTTCTCGTCGATCCACTGCTCTAACCAGGGCTGGTATTTATCCAGCGGTAAGTACCAGTGTTTGGTCGGTTTTAAGATGGGCGTCTTGCCGCTCAGGGTTGATACGGGATTGATCAGGTCTGTCGGGCTTAATGAAGTTCCGCATTTTTCGCACTGATCGCCGTAGGCATTATCATTATGGCAGTTAGGGCAGGTACCGATGATGTAACGATCGGCCAGGAACTGATCGAAACCCTCATCATAATATTGCTCCGAAAATTTCTCAACAAACTCGTCTTTTTCATACAGATTCAGGAAAAACTCCTGCGAAAGATCATGATGAACAGGCGATGAAGTGCGGTGATAAATATCGAAACCGATCCCAAACTCTTCAAAGCTTTGTTTGATCTGGGCGTGATATTTATCGATGATAGCCTGGGGCGTGGTGCCTTCTTTTTTGGCTTTAATGGTAATGGCGGCTCCATGTTCGTCCGATCCGCATATATACACTACATCTTTTTTTTTGAGGCGTAAAAAGCGCACAAAAATATCAGCAGGCAAATAGGCCCCTGCCAGGTGACCGATATGTAATGGCCCATTGGCATACGGCAAAGCCGATGTAATGGTGTAGCGTTTAAAGTTGTTAAGTTGCGACATAATATATGCGCAAAGATAAGCTATTGGCAGGGAAGCTAAAAGCAGCAAAGCGTTTTATAACATTGAGCCGCCCATTGCGGAAAACTTTTTTTAATATTGAATATGCTTAAGACCGCAATTCAACCGCCGTTTCTGAAAAAAGGCGACAAGGTAGCCATAACCTGCCCGGCAAAAAAACTGCCCTCGCCTATGACGGATGCTATAAAGCTGCTTACCGCTTGGGGGCTTGAAGTAGTGTTGGGTGACACCGTGGACGCCGGCTTTCACCAATTTGCAGGTGATGATGACCTGCGGGCGCAAGATTTGCAGCGATTTATTGAAGATGATAGCATTAAAGCCATATTTGCTGCACGTGGCGGCTACGGCACAATAAGGATGATAGATAAAGTTGATTTCGCGCCGCTTCAACGAAACCCGAAATGGCTTATCGGCTTTAGTGACATTACACTTTTACATACCCATATACACGCTAATTGCGGGCTGCAAAGCATTCACGGACAAATGCCGATAAATATACCCGATGCTTCTTCTGCTTCGCTTACTAGCCTTAAAAAGGCCCTGTTCGGCGAGGAAGTTCATTACCACTTTAACTCGCATGGCATTAACCGTAATGGCGAAGCGCAAGGACAGGTAATAGGCGGTAATTTAAGTTTGCTAATAGCGGCCCTTGGTTCAAAGTCAGCCCCGGATTATAGCGGTAAAATATTATTTATTGAAGATGTTGGCGAGTACCTGTATTCGGTTGACCGCATGCTGCATACCCTGAAGCGTGCCGGCAAACTAGCAAACCTGGCGGGATTAATGGTGGGCGGCTTTACTGATATTAAAGATAATGATATACCGTTCGGTTACACCGTTGCACAAATCGTGATGAATGTGGTGCAGGCGTATAAATATCCTGTTTGCTTTGATTTCCCCGCAGGGCATATACCCAATAACCATGCTATTGTATTTGGAAAGGCCTTACACCTTTTGGTTAATAAGCAACAGGTTGAGGCTAAATATATTTAACTAATACAACAAAGGCTGTTGCATAGTAAAATCCTTATCTGTAATTTTATAGTTAACATATTAACAGATCGTAAATTATGAAAAAACTAGTCCTTAGGGGAGCAATGCTGGCTGCATTACTTACCGGCGCATATACGCAAAGCCAGGCCCAAATTGGGGTAAATGTAGATGTTACCAACATGCTCGACGTGAATTTTGGCGGGCAAATGAGGCAAACAACCGGCGGCAATCAATATTTATATAATGTTTGGAGAAAAGGCTCGGTGAAACAAGCCGATGGTAAGTTGTTTGTTGGCATTGACCTGATGTATGACCTTAGCGGATCGCGCCTAATATTTAAAGGTGATAAAGGCGAGCCTCTGGCTTTCGCCACACCGGTTGTTGAGTTTACACTGGCCGCCAATGATGAGGACCCGGTAAACCGTAAATTTAAAAATGGCTTTCCGGCTGTAGATGGCAATAAAGCTACCACCTATTACGAGGTGCTTTCTGAGGGAAAAAAACAGCTACTTAAGGCTACCCAACTTAAACGCGTTACCGAAACAGCCCCGGGCCAATTATACCCGGTTAAACTTTTGAAGCCGACAGATACCTATTTCGTTTTTGAAAATGGCACTGTAAGCAAAATCAAAAGAGATAAAAAAGCGATAAAAGAACTACTAAAGGCGCAGGATTTTGACAGCTATATTGCTTCAAACAAACTTGATGTTAAAAAGGATGACGATCTGTCAACCATATTTGATCATTATAACGCGTTATAGTACCTTAATTAAAAAAAGAAGTCTGCTTATAATCAAGGCAGACCTCTTTTTTTAAAACGAATATCCTATTAACAAACAGGCCCTTTGTGTGCTAGCTGCTGCCGCCCCTCCTTCTGCAACAGTGGTACTTAGTTCGCCGCGGGCTTGTATGGTATATTTGCTCATTGTGGCGCCTAAGCCAAATAACAGGCTTGATTCAACTTTTCTAACATTTGTTGCAGGTACAATTGGCTGTTCTGCATAAGTTGTGGTTGAATAAAAAACAGTTTTATTCTTAACGTTATTAATGGTGTTAATTGCCAATCCGTTTGCAATGCCGGCATTTACAAATAGCGATGCCTTACCTACCGGGAACTTATAACGAATCAGGTTATTCAATTTAATTATTGTAAGGCCAAATGCGGCATCATCATCCGAGTAACTATCAGGATTGTTATTATTATAAGTTATTACGTGGTTACTCACTTTATACGATGTATAAATTAACTCATTGGCTAAAGACCATCGATTGTTATTCGCCGGAAAAATCACATCAAACGTTACGCCGGCCACCAGGTTGGTTGAAGTTTTTTTATCCAGAATGCGGAAAGGCAATAACGTACTTTCGCTACTGTTAAATCGCATAAAAGAGGCGCCGGCTATAATGCCTAATTTAACATACGCTTCCTCAGCTTTGGCTGTGTTTCCAGCATCCAGCTTCATGCAATCATAATACGCTGCAAACAGGCCCGACAGGCTTGAACGATTATATGTGGCACTGTTTATTTTAGCGCCCACTACCGGGCAATCGGCCATATACTGCCTCAGGGTGTTTTTATACTCTTCATTCCGCGCAACCACTCTTCCGTCTGCTGCGTCACGTAAATACTGTTTATATACCAGTAATTTATAACTATCCGGGTATTTCACAAAGTAATGATCCCTCGCTTTTTCATCTTTAAAGTGATACAAACCTTTACCAGTTCCAAAAACTCTAAGTAAAAAAGCAGTGATCGTTTTGTACTCAGGGTTTGATGAATAACTTAACTGATTAACATCTGTTGACGAAGTATCAATTACAACGCTTGCGCTAACATAATTACGGTTTGCTATACCAAAGCCGGCAATCTCGGTATGATGATATTGCACATGGCCTGCCTGCTCGTTGGTCCTAAAACTTATAACCGCCGGGTTTTTATCCCAGCGTTGATAGTCAACATACCCTTTAACGGTATCTCCTTTTAAACTAATAATATAACCGGGTTGGTCGTTCTGCTGGCTGTAGGCCATACCACAGTTGCCTGCCAATACAGCTAAAATTGTAATAAGTCGTTTCAACATTTTTGATCAATAAGTTTAGGTTACTAAGATGCGCCATTTTATACAAACCTGGTTGCACAAAAAAATCCCCGGCACGCTCTGCGCCGGGGATTTGAATTTTATAATATTAATTAAAAATTACGGAGTAACTGTAACTAATATATTTCTGTAAGCCTGGTTACCACTTAACAGGTAGCCTGACTTATCAGTGCTTTTTAGCTCAATTGGAATAGCCCAACGACCGGTAGCGCCAATGGTTGAACCGGTAAAGGTTACCACTAGTGAACCGTCTCTTGAACCAGACGCAATTTTAACAACACCACCATTAGATAAAGTATATTTACTTGGATCTAATAGCGTGAATTGCGCCGAAGCAGCAACACCAGCATTATAAGTAGCTAATCTTGCGGTGCTTACGCCAATGGTTACGTTGATATCCTCGCTTGCAACATCTTTTGCCGATAAGTGAATCGGTATAGTTACTGTGTTAGGCGTGGTTTTAGTAACCGCAATTGAAACCGCAGTATTAAAAGTTGTAGCGGTAACCGGCATGGTAATTATCTTGTTGCTCTCGGCAACATCCTTGTTTATGCCATATTTTAAGTCATCGTAACCTTTGTCTTTCAGACAAGATGATAAGCTTAAAGTAAGCACTGCAAGCGTTAATATTTTAGTGTATCTTTTCATTTTCTTTCTTTTTAAATGGTAAATTATTTATCCCAGAAAACGGTAGAAGTTTGCGGATCGATAACACCTTGAGCGTTTACGTTAGCCTGGTTATAGTTAAACTCAGCTTGTGGATATTGTAAACGTACAGGTATAACGTTGGTAACTCTACCAGGGTTAAGTGATAAAGGCAGGTCGGTTGGAACGCCTAATCTTCTGTAGTCAGTATAGGCCTCTAAAAAGTCTAAACCAAACAATGAAAGATATTTTTCATACACAATTACTTTTGCTTTGGCATCTGCACCGGTAGCAGCAGCAAGCGTAGTTAAAACGCCTCTTTGAGCTATGTAAGCATCAGCAGCAGCAACCGGAGTAATAGCAGCACCAGTAGTTGTTTTATTAACACCCAGGAAAGTGAACGACTCTCTGATAGCAGCAGTTAACAAAGTAGCCGGATCAGCAGCGATATAACCTCTGGCAGCAGCTTCAGCCTGTATAAACAGACTTTCGATACCGGTTAAAACCTGTTGTGATTGAGATACTGATTTAGCTACACCCGGGCCAGCAACGTCTGATTGGTTCTGTTGTTTGTACGCGTCAGCATTCGGAACAACCTCGCCAAATTGAGCACCAATAAAGTTGTTTTGCGGCGTTGGTGTTTGTGCCGGGAAACCGTATTGTGCAACAGTAAGCGGAGTAGTAGCTTTGGTGAAGTAGTACATGTAACGCAAATCGTCATCGGTTGCATCAGCTGTAATTTGAGCCAATTGAGTTGGCGTTGCAGCAGCCAGGTTATTATAACCAGGGTTGTTAGCACCTAAACGGCCGTTTGTACCGGCAGCTTTGTTCAGGAAGTAAGTGTTAGCACGGTTATACTGGTCGGTTGCACCTAAAGCAGATACTTTGTAGGTATCCCAATAAGGGTTTTGTTTACCGTTAACTGCAGTATAGCCAGGGTTAACAGCAGCTGTTTCGCCAGCACCAAGGTAACCCGCACCATCTGCAGTAATTTGAGCTACAACGGCAGTTGCTTTAGCAGCAGTTGTAGTTAACTGAGACATGTGAACTAACAGTTTCAAACGCTGCGTATTGATCAGCTTACGCCATAAAAGCGCTTCGCCTGTACCGTGGTTGTAACCCATAGCGCCAAACATAATATCGGCAGCCTGAGCGTCAGCATCCGGATCCATTGCTTTAGGAGCTGTTTTAAACAATACAGCAGCAGCTTCTAATTGAACAAACAGATCATTGTAAATATCCTCACCTTTATCATACGCAGGTGTTAAGTTAGCAACACCCTGGAAAGCTTTTGAATAAGGAACGTTATTGTATTGGTCAACCAGGTTCATAAACGCTATAGATTTTAAAACTTTAGCAGCAGCCTCATAAAAAGGCTCTTGTGCAGCTTTAGCTTGTTTTTCCATAGTATCTACATCATACAGGAAATCATACCAGTTAGCAAATTGTGCTGCCTGGAAGTTAGCTGTAATGGCATATGACTCGATCTCGATTGATTGACCGTATGAGCCTGAGTGTGCCCAGTAGTTCATCCACTGTGCAGCGTAGTCATAACCGTTACCGGTTCTAACACCTACTGCATGTAGTGCTCTCGGCAACAACACTTTAGGACTGATGGATGTCTCAGTAGGAGCGTTAGGGCTCTTGTTGATATCGAAGAATTCTTTTTTACAGCTGGTTGCAAATAGCAAACCTACCGTAAAAGCTGGAATTAATATTTTTTTCATCTCGTTTCTCTAATTAATAGTTATTAAAATGTAACTGTTACACTACCACCGAAGGTTCTAACCGGCGGGTTGATATTTGAGTTACTAAAACCAGCGGTGTTACCGGTAGTTACACCAGTGGTGCTACCTGTACCAAATGAAGTTGCACCCGGGCTGGCAGTAAAGTCAGGATCGGTAAACTCATTTGATTTAGGTAACCACAGGAACAAGTTTCTTCCTGTTAACGCAACGTTTAACGCTTTTACAACTTTCTGGCTGCCGAATACGTTAGCAACCGGGATATCATAACCGATTGATAGCTCGCGGAATCTCCATGAAGCTGCACTTACCAGGTAGTTAGCTTTTACAGTACGGCCTACACCGGTGAAGAAGCTTTCTGGGTTATTTAATGTTACGTTAGTGTTTGGTACATAGTTACCACTAACAAGTACAGATGAATTAGGGAATACAAATCTTTCGCGGCTGTTAGTAGCTGATAATCTTGAAACACCTGTCCATGACATCGCGTCGCCTATATCAGTGTAAGCCATGTGGCCCCCTTTGTATTCAAATAAAGCTGATACATTCAAACCTTTCCATTTTACTGACGGATTTAAACCAACAACCCATTTTGGTAATGTTTGACCAAATATAGTTGAGTTGGTTGCAGCAGTAGGCGCACCTGTTAAAGCGTTAACAATAACACGGCCATTTGGATCGCGGTTATAGTCAATTGCTCTGATCATGTAAGCCGGGTAACCTTTGATAGCCCAGTTACCTGCAGAAGTTGTACCACCAATACCAACTTGATCTAAACCTTGGTATACTGATGTTACTTCACTTTCTATATAAGTAGCGTTGGCTCCGAAGTTGATGTGAACCTGACCTAAATCAACCAACGGGGTTAATTTAAAGTCCATCTCTATACCTTTGTTAGTAAAGGCAGCTGCGTTAACATAAGCACTGGTATAACCGGTAGCACCCGAAATACTGATAGGGATGATCTGGTTATCGTTTTTCTGGTTAAACGCAGTAACCTCAACGTTAATTCGGTTATTTAAGAAACCTGCTTCAAAACCTAACTCAGTACTTTGAGTAAACTCTGGTTTCAACAATGGGTTATAAATAGTGTTATCAGCCGAGTAACCAGGTGTTGTACCGTAAGGGAAACCACCACCTTGTGAGAAGGTTGCAGCTAACTGGTAGGGAGCAATATCAGAGTTACCTGTTTTGGTCCAACCACCACGTAATTTCAAGTATGAAAGTGTGCTGTTATTTTTTAAAGCTTCAATAGCATCTGTTAACACAAATGAAGCAGTAGCACCAGGATAAAAGTAACTGTTTACGCCATCAGCTAAAACTGAAGCTTTTTCGTTACGACCGGTAAACTCGATTGAAGCCCAACCTTTATAGTTTAAAGCAGCCTGAGCATACACTGCGAACAATCTTGAACGACGACCTGTTGAAGTACCGGTTAACTCGCCTACACGTTGTGAGATGTTATACAAATCAGTAACGTTTAGCTGGCTTGCACCTACACGGGTATCACGGCCATCATCCTGACGAACGTAAGTACCTAAAATACCGGTAACTTTAAAGTCTTCAGTAACTTGTTTGTTAAAGTTGGCAAACAACTCTGATTGCATACGTTGTTGCGTAAATGCACGCTCTTCAACGTTGCCCGGGATAGAGCTGAAACCTCTTTCAGTATCGCCGTATACACTTACCGGCTCACCTTGTGATTTTCTTCTTTCAACAACAGTTTGAGAAGTTAATGAAGCGCGGTAGTTTAAGTTCATCCAGCTGGCAACTTTAAAATCTAAGTTTAAGCTGGTGATCAGATCTTGTTTTTTACCCTCTTTACGCCAGTTATCAATAGCGAAGTACGGGTTTAAACCGTAGTTAGTAAAATAATAGTTGTATGAAGCATACGGATTGGTCATGTAATCTTTGTAAGAAGTAAGATCAACAAAACCGTTTGTATTGAACAATAAGTTCATGATACCAGAGTTCAAACCAACGTTTTGGCTAGCCTGATAATCAGCCATACCTTCCTGGTCAAAAATATTGTAGTTGTTTTGAATATAGTTGGTATTCAGGTTTACTTTCAATCTACCATACTCTTTGCCAACATTTAAACGGAAACCGGTTCTGCGGTTTTTGTCTTTTGGAACGATACCTTTATTGATAACGTCCTGTAAAGACAACAGGAAGTTTTTCTCAGAATAAGAAACGTCATTTTGAACGATAGTTGCAGTCTGGAAGAATTTCTCTCTCGAGTTGTTAGGGCTGTAAGTGATCATCTGGGTTGTTAACGGACCAAAGATCGGATCAACTACACCAGTAAAATCAGGACCAATTTGAATTGGCTGACCGGTATAACGAGGGCCCCATGACCAGTTTTCGATAGGATCATAACCACCTAAGCTAAGGTTGTTACCACCACCACCTAAACCAAACTCATGTTGAAATTTAGGATAGAAGCTAACTTGCTGAACTTGAGTAGAGTTACTGAAAGTAACAACAGGCTTGCCGCTTTTGGTTCCTTTTTTGGTAGTAACGATAATAACACCGTTTCTGGCGTCAGAACCGTAGATACCTGCACCGGCAGCACCTTTTAAAACGTTCACGTCTTCAATGTCATTCGGGTTAAGTGAAGACAAATAGTTGATATCAGATTGCACACCATCGATCAACAGTAACGGGTTGTTGTTACCTGTTAATGAACGTACACCACGTAAGTTAATTTTTACGTTCTCAAATACACCACTGTTTGTAGTGGTAATGTTTAAGCCTGATACTTTACCTTGTAAACCGTTAGCAACGTTAACCGCGCTACCAGCGTTAATAGTTTCGTTGTTTACCGTAGATACCGCATAACCGGTTTCTTTTTTCTGGCGCTGGATACCCAAAGCACCGGTAATAACAACTTCACCTAATTGTTTTGCTTCTGAAGCAAGAGCTACTCTTACAACACCACTTGAAGGTATTGTTACAGTTTGCGGCGCAAAGCCAATAAAGCTAATTCTTAAGCTTGTTGCTCCGGCCGGAGCTTGTACGGTAAAGTTACCTTCGGCATTAGTTTGAGTACCTGTTTGGGTACCAACAACTGTAACAGCTACTCCTGGCAGCCCTAGGCCGTCATCTTTTGATGTAACTGTACCAGTAACTGTTCGGTTTTGTGCATAAACCTGGGTTGCGCACAACACCAGCAAACACAAACTTACTAGTAGAAGTTTTTTCATGTTTAAATAATAAGATCAGTTAATACTTAGTTAATTAATTATAAAAGTAATGTTCCGTTATTAAACTCACAAATTATTTTGTTAAAAAACGTTAAAAAAAAATAGCTCTGAAATTTTTTTTTAAGTTTTTTTCATTTTTTCAGTACTTGGTATTGCATAATACATTTTTAAACATATATCTTTGTATTATGATTACCGAAAACACACAAACCCAAATGCGTAAAGGCATCCTGGAGTACTGTATACTCTCCATCATAGCCCGCGATGAAACTTACGCCTCAGATATAATTGCCGAACTAAAAGCAGCGCAACTGCTTGTAGTTGAGGGCACTTTATATCCCTTATTAACCCGTTTAAAAAATAACGGATTGTTAACCTACAACTGGGTAGAATCAACCTCAGGCCCGCCACGAAAGTATTATGCCCTATCAGACGAAGGCCGCAAAGCACTAGCCGAGCTGGATAAAACCTGGCAGGAATTGTCATTTGCCGTACTTACAGCCACCGGCAAAAAGAAATAACACCCTAATAATCACGCATCATGAATAAAACCATCATTATAAATATTAACGGCATAGTTTTCCACATTGAAGAGGATGCCTACGAAATACTAAAGAATTACATGACGGATGTAAAACGTCATTTCTTAAACTCGGCCGATAGCCTGGAGATAACCACCGATATTGAAAACCGCATTGCCGAAATGTTTAGCGAACTATTGCTGAAAGAAAACAAGCAGGTAATTGTGGAGCAGGATGTTAAGGCTGTGATTGAACAAATGGGCACCGTTGCCGATTTTGAAATTGCCGAAGAGGAAGAAAGCGCGGGCGCAAGCAGCTCCTATAACTACACCGCCACCAACCGCCGCCTGTTTCGCGACCCTGATGACCACCTGGTAGCAGGAGTATGTGCCGGCCTTGCCAACTATTTTAATATTAAAGCAGTATGGATGCGTTTGGTATTTGTTTTGGCTCTGATATTTGGCGGAGCGGGCTTCTTTATCTATTTGATACTATGGATAGTCATCCCTAAAGCAGTTACCCGAATCGATCGTATGGCCATGAAAGGCGAAAAGCTGAACCTGCAAGGTTTTAAAAACAACCTGGAAGAAGAGTTAAGTGCTGTGCGCCAAAACCTAAGCAATATGCATCACGAGGCCAAACCTGTTATATATAAAGTACGAGATTTTTTCAGCGATCTGTTTTATCACCTTGGTCGTTTCTTTAACGGCACCGGCAAAATACTTATTAAGCTTATCGGTATAGCTATCATACTATCCTGCATATGCGGTATAGTTGCCATGGTTGTTTTATATGCAGCCGCGGTAATATTTGGCAAAGAGCCTAATGGCATGTTCCCTTTAAGTGTTATTGACAGCCATTACTCCACCACCATATTCACTACAGCTCTTATAACCGGTGTAATACCTGTTGTTGCTATCGCGATGTTAACCATTACTGCCGTGTTTAATATCCGTACTATTAGCAAATCATCAGCCGCTGTGTTATTTGTGATATGGTTGTTCTCGCTAGGTACTATGGTGGTTTATATATCAAAAGTGTTTACCGATTTTCGCTCATCAGCCAGTTTTAGCCAAACCGTTAACGTTAAGCCTAATGCCTATAACAAATACTATTTAACCCTGAACGATGTAAAATACCTCACTCATGAAGATAGTGTGCGGCTGGACATCAAAAATAACTTTGACGGTGCGGTAGTTACTATTGAAGATGAGAACTTTGAAGATTACCGCGACTTTGATGAAAACCGCATTTCTATCCGCATAGAAAAAAGCGATGTTAGTCAACCTGTGCTGGTACAGTCGTTCCGTTCAAGAGGTAAAGACTATGATGACGCCTTGCGTAATGCCCGTAATATACACTACACTTTTACACAAAAAGATACCATTTTAAAATTCGACCGCCGCGTACAGCGCATGAATGGCACCAAATGGCGTGATCAGGAAATGGAACTTACCTTAAAAGTACCGGTTAATACCGAAGTGATCATTGACGACCGGCTGCGCGACATGATCCGCGACCTTGATATCTGGCAATGTAAAGAGGATAACAAAAAGCACGATTCCCCTACATCAACCTTTACCATGAAGGCTACCGGTTTGAAGTGCAAGGTAGATACGCTTGTAATAGCACCCGTTGCCCCCGTGACTAACCCTGACACGGTTGTTTTACCAAAAGCAAAACCAGCCCGGAAAAAATAAAGCCATGAAACGCTTTGCCCTACCTAATATATATATAAAACGTATAAGCCTGCTGCTTTGCAGCGGGCTTGTACTTACTTTGCCTTGCAACGCGCCTGTAGTTTCATCTGTTACCGGTGTCAAACAAAAGGGCGGTAAGGTAAAAATACCTGCTATACTACCTAAGCCTTCTGCTTCATTCTCAATTTATAATGACATCATAGCGCCACTTTGCCCGGCGTTAAAGATCTAGTCGTACCCTGCCTGTTTCAATAAATTTGAAAATAGTGTGTAACCAATAGCCCTGTTTCTGCATCTTAATATAAAATCGCGGCAGCGCGATAATTACAAAGCCGGTAACGCATTTACCCCGGCAGTATAGCAAAACACAGTAATTAACATTAAAAAAAAGCGGAAACCCGTTTTTACGGGATTTTTATTGCCCAAACTATTTACAGAAATGAAACAGGTATACCTTAATATATATTATACACTACTGCTATGCATTTTAAGCCTTAGCACAGCCTTAGCCCAAACAGCAACTGTTACGGGTAAGTTATTGGATGAACAGCAAAAGCCACTGCCATACGCCAGCGTTAGCCTGATGCGCGCGGCAGACTCGACTATAGTTAAAGGAAACATGAGCAGCGATGCCGGGGCTTACAATTTTAACAATGTAGCCCCGGGTACCTACATTATTAAAGCAACTTCGGTGGGCTATAAAAATGGCCTTAGCGCCGCGTTTACCATCGCGACAGCAGATTATGCTGTAGCTACCATAGCCATGCAACCGGCCGGTCAAACACTTAAAGCTGTAAGCATTAATTCGGCAAGGCCTTTAATTGAGCGTAAGATAGACCGCACGGTGATGAACGTAGAGAACAGCGTACTGGCAGCGGGCAACAGCGCCTTAGAGATACTGGAGCGCGCCCCAGGTGTTACTATTGATAAGGATGACAACATCAGCCTGAAAGGCAAGCAGGGCGTTACCGTAATGATCAACGACAAGCTTACTTATCTTTCGGCAGCGCAACTGGCTACATTGCTTCGATCAACCGATGGTAATACCATTCAGTCAATTGAGATCATTACCAACCCATCAGCCAAATATGATGCGGCGGGCAACTCGGGCATTATCAACATCAAAACCAAAAAGAACAAACAAAGCGGCACCAACGGCAGCGTAACTGTAGGCGGCGTAAAGGGTCGTTACTATCGTGATAACAGCAGCCTTAATTTAAACCATAAAGAAGGTAACCTTAACCTGTTCGGCAACTTTAGCCGTGGCGACAGCAAACGCTTCCGCGAGATGGAGCTGGAGCGTATCATCAAAAACAATAACGGCTCCCTTACTTACTTTACCCAAAGCTCGCACCAGATACCGGTTAACCATTACAACAATTACCAGTTGGGTGCCGACCTGGAAACCGGCGCCAAACATACCATTGGCTTTGTGGTAAGCGGCTACTCCAATTCAGGGCACGACTATAACTTTAACCGCACCCTTATCGGCAAAGCTTCGGGCGTGCCTGATTCGTCATTAACAACCGAATCAAACATGGATCAAACCTATAAAAACTTCGCTTTGAACTTAAACGACAGGTTAAAGCTGGATACCCTGGGCCAGGAGTTAGGCATTGATTTGGATTATTCTAAATTCCGCAATAACTCGAACGCACAGTATGATAACTTTTACTACCTGCCGGATGGCAGCCCACTACATGCCCCGTTGTTATTGCGCAACCAAACCCCATCGGTAATTGAAATATATACCGGTAAGTTTGACTATACCAAACCGCTTACCAAAACAATGAAGCTGGAACTGGGCGCCAAATTCAGCAGCGTTAAAACCGATAACGATCTACAGGCTCAGAAATCTACCGGTGGCGACTACATAAATGATGTTACCCGCACCAATCGTTTCATCTATACCGAAAAGGTAAACGCAGGTTATGTAAACATAAGCAAGGAATACAAAAACGGAAGTGTACAACTTGGCCTGCGCGCCGAAGAAACCCGTTCACATGGCGACCTGATAGGCAGCAAACCTGTAGACCGTGAATACTTAAACTTCTTCCCGAGCGTATTTATAAACCAAAAGCTGGGCAAAAAACACGAAATGGGTATCAACTATAGCCGCCGTATCGATCGCCCAAGCTATGGGGATCTGAACCCATTTGTATACTACCTTGACCCTTATACCGCGTCAAGAGGCAACTCATTCCTTAATCCGCAGTATACCAACAGCTTCTCCTTACACTATACGTATAATAAAACTATTGATGTAAGCCTCGACTACAACCATACTACCGATGCCATGACCGAGATCGTGTTAACCGAAGGCAACACATCTTACGAAACCAACTTAAACCTGCAAACACAGGTTGGTTATGGGCTTAACATCTACTCGCCTTATACCATTACCAAATGGTGGAATGGTAACGTAAACTTTAACGGCTTCCGGATGACGTTTAAAGGCGAAGGACTGGTGGGTGGTAACTTAAATACAGGCCAAACCGCTTTTGTAGCCAAGTCAACCCAGTACTTCAGCTTCGCGGGCTTTAAAGCGGAGCTAAGCGGCATCTATCAATCGCCCATGACCTTTGGTGTATTTGCCATACACGAACGTTATGCGCTTGATGGCGGTGTGGCGCGACAGTTTGCCAATAAAAAGCTTAATGTTAAAGTAGCTGTTGATGATATCTTCTTTACCCGCCGCAATAACAACAGCAGCCAGGTATTAAATAACAACTTCGAGATCCGCCAGCGCAGCGACAGCCGTGTACTGCGCCTAAGCGTAACCTACAACTTCGGTAACGCCAAGATCAAAGCCCGCCAGCACCGTAGCGGCGCCGAGGATGAAAAAGGCAGGGTAAGCGGCGGTAACTAAGCCCCTGACCCCACAAAAAGGGGAATTATATATTAATAGGAAAGGCCGCATGTAATGCGGCCTTTTTCGTGTGGGGTGCGCCATTTTTAAAGTGGCGCAAGTGGCGCACCATAATTTTATAACTATTTGATTTTGAGAATATTATCTAAAAAAGCGGCGCAATGCGGCGCACCCTGTCTATTTTATAAGCAACTGATTATTAATTATTTAGAATATTCGACAATTTACACTTTCAAAAAGTGGCGCACCCTGAATTGATAAACTTGCGCTCGTTTACAAACGAGCGCAAGATGGGGTAATTACTGATTCACCATAAACACCGCATTCCCAAACAGCAACTTCCCGTTCTCCCAAAAACCACGGAACAGCGGATCATCAACCATATAAACTACTGCGCCGCGGCCCATGTTTTGTACGCCCAGCAGCAGTCCGTTCACTATCTTTTCCTTACTGGCCTGGCCAACAAAGCCGGCTACATAGCCATCTTTTTTAATGGTGCCTACGTTCCAACCGTCTTCCAACAGGTCGTAAACATCGTCGTTCAACTTTAGCGTGTAGTAATAGTTGGGTAAGCCAAAGCCCAGCGGGTGGGTATTGTCCAGGTTAAGCTTATAAATAGCGCCGGCCACGTTTGATTTGATCGACTCGCGGTCGCGGTCCTCGTAAAGTTTTATAGCAGCAGCGGCTTTAGCTTGTTTTGCGGCCTTTTTTTGTTCTTCGGTTTGCTCTTTCTCTTTAATAGCGAAGCCTTTTTTATTGCTGATCTGCCCGACAGCGTTGCCCATCACAATCAGTTTTCCGCCATCGCGCACCCAGCCCTGCAGTTTATCAAGCCACATATCATCATAGCCCCCGTTGGGGAATACAATAACATCAAAATCGCTCAGTTTAAGCCTTCCAATATCCTTGTAGCGCACTAGTGTAACCGGGTAGTTTATCTGCTGATCAAAATAATGCCACACTTCGCCCATGCTTTCCGCCGAACTGCCCTCATCACTAACCAGCATTACTTTGGGTGCCCGCACATACTTAACCGCACCCGATCCAAGGTCAGCCCCCTTTTCCACAAAACCCGAATTTAAAGGAACAATGTTGCGGCTATATTTAGCAGCCAGTTTGGCTATCAGTTCATCCAGATCGGCACGGTCGTTCCCCGCACGGGCAATAATGAGCGACCCGGCCGCGAATTTTTTACCCATCGCCTCAAAAGGTTTTTCGCTGTAGCGCACTTTAATATTCTCTTTTAACAAAGCCGCCAAAAACTTCACATCCTCAACAGATTGCCATTGGCTGATGTAGGCGTAAGGATGTGTAGTGGCTGATGGTTTTTCTTTTACAACTGTTAACGAAGCATTGGGGCCCTGCAAGGATTCCTTTATACCATAAGTACGCAAGCCATAAGCAAAGGGCAATGACCATGCCGTGATATCATACGTGTTCGAATCAGCCACAAAAGTTTTAGGCTCAAACAACACATTCAGCAATACTGATTTTGGCTGATAGGCATTGATCACCATATCATTATGCCCAACGCTGTACTGCTCCGTTTTGCCTGTAAAGTAATTATACCCGCTAATGCTCGCCTTTAAACCAAAACTATAACGAATACCGTTTTTATCCAGCAATTTGGCTAAGGCATTAATTTTATCGGCATTATCATTACGCACGATGTAAGTTTTATAGTCGCCCGCAGGGTTGGCGCGACTGGCATCAAAATACTTTTTAAATTCCTCTACTGCTTTTTGCGCATTCGCGGATGCTGTTTCAACCGTGCTTAGGCTATTAGAGTGGTGATGCGCGATGCGATCGGCCAGGCTCAGTTCATCCCCCATACGTGTAGTAACCGCCAAACCTGCGCCTATGCCGCCTTGCTCGTAAGTCATGCCGATAGAGCCATTGTAGATAGGATAGGTATCGCCATAGGATGGGTATAACAAATCAAACTCTTCGCGGGTAAAATACAGCCAACCATTTTGATCAAAATACTTCGCGTTGTTTTTACCGATGGTGGTTTGAAATTCGCGCTGCCAAGTAGTTATGTCTTTATGAAAAGGTTCGGCCGCCGGGGCAAAGTAATAAGGCGCGTTGTAGCCCTGCTCATGAAAATCAACATGTATCTCGGGCAGCCATTTGTTATATAGCGCCATACGTGCCTGGCTCTCCTTTTGCACCTGCCATGCCCAATCGCGGTTCAAATCAAAATAGTAGTGGTTATATCGCCCGCCCGGCCAGGGTTCCATATGCTCGCGCGATAGTGGGTTAACATCCGGCGATGTACCTTTTACCGAATTATAGTAGTTTACATAACGTTCGTGCCCGTCGGGGTTTAAACAAGGATCAATAACTACTACCGTATTTTTTAACCAGGCCTTGGTGCGGGTATTAGCCGGATCGACCATATCATACAAAGTTTGCATAGCCGCCTCGCTCGAACTTGGTTCGTTGCCGTGTACGTTATAGCTCAGCCACACAATAACCGATGTTGTTGTATTGGCTGCAGTAGTTTTAGTATTTAGTCCCGCCAGGTGCAGGTTATTCTCGCGTATCTCCTCCAGTTTAGCAATATTCTCATCGCTGCTGATGAACATGGCTAACAAAGGCCTGCCTTCATTAGTGCTGCCATACTGTATCAACTTAACGTGTTTAGATGTTTTGGCTACGTACTTAAAATAATCCGCTACGCGATACTGATAAGTAAATTGCTCGCCCAGTTTATACCCCAAAAACTCGGCAGGCGATTGTATTTTTTGCGCTAAAGCGGATAGACTGATGCTTATGATGACTAGTAGGACGGATAGTTTTTTTATCATTTAAACCTGACTAAAGTATTCTGTTACCTATTTCAACAATATTCTCTCCATTTTTCAAAAGATTTATAGCCTGCAAAATACTGGCGTCTAAAATCTGACACATTTGAGCATTGGAGGTATTACCGCAGGTTATCCATATTAATTGAGGCGGACTACCAAGCGACTCAATTAGTCTCACAAAGTCGTAGTCTTTACTCATAATAACAACATTAGATTCCTTTGCCTGATGGTAAATATCCTGATCAGTGGCATCCCTTAATCCTATTGCACGCAATGACTTTGCATTTAAATCAGGAAAGTTTTCGTTTATCCAGAGAGAAATAAATGGAGAAAGTTGTGCGTCTACCCAAATAGTCATGCAGCGATAATGGGATGATCAAGTTTGCTACCTGCATACTTTAACGCTGCTTCAATATCTTCGGGCTCCAGGTCGGGCAACTCCTCTATTACCTGCTCTTGCGTTAAGCCTGCCGCAAGCAGATCGATCACATCCACAACACGAATACGCATACCACGAATACACGGCCTTCCGCCACATTGTTCAATGTTGGTTGTAATACGTTCTCTCCAATTATGCATAATAAGCCTCCTATTTCAAATTTAAGTTTAAAAAACACAAATACCAAAACCTAAATTCCGCACATTTGCATATCTTCATCTACTATAATGACACCTATCCAGGCCCTACAAAAGTATTTTGGTTACAGCGCGTTCAGGCACCAGCAGGAGGCTATTATACACAACGTTCTGTCAGGGCGGGATGTATTGGCGCTGATGCCGACCGGAGGCGGCAAGTCTCTGTGCTACCAGCTACCGGCAGTATTATTAAACGGCCTTACTATCGTTATATCGCCATTGATAGCTTTGATGAAAGACCAGGTTGATGCGCTGAATGTAGCAGGCATACCTGCCGCGTTCATCAACTCATCGCAAAACCCGGCCGAGCAGGGCGAGATCATCCGCAAGCTGGAAAACAACCACATCAAACTGCTTTACCTGGCGCCCGAGCGTTTGTTCGGATCAGAAAGCAAACTGATCGATTTCCTGAAATCCCTACCTGTTCCAGTAGCTCAGATAGCTATTGACGAAGCGCACTGTATATCGGCCTGGGGGCATGATTTCCGCCCTGAGTATTTAATGCTGGCCAGCTTTAAGGAGCATTTCCCCAGCATACCTGTAATTGCCCTAACAGCAACAGCCGATAAGCTGACGCAGAAGGATATACTGGAAAAACTTAACCTGAAGGAGCCTGCTGTTTACGTGTCCTCATTCAATCGCGCTAACATTACTTACCGGGTTAACCCCAAGCGCAATAGCTTTGATCAACTGCTTGGCTTTTTAGATGAGCGAAAAGAGGAATCAGGCATCATCTACTGCTTATCCCGCAAATCAACCGAATCCCTGGCGGCCGATCTGCGTGACGAAGGTTATTCTGCGGCGGCTTATCATGCCGGTTTAGATCCGGTGTTGAAGGCCAAAACACAGGAGGGTTTTTTGCGGGATGATATCAAGATCGTCGTCGCGACTATAGCCTTCGGCATGGGTATTAATAAATCAAATGTGCGCTATGTGGTGCACATGGACCTGCCTAAAAATATCGAGGGCTATTACCAGGAGACCGGGCGCGCGGGGCGGGATGGTTTGCCATCGTCCGCTTTGCTGTTTTATTCGCCGGGAGATGCTATCAAGCTAAAAAGTTTTGTAAGCATTGACGAAAACCCCGAACAAACCGCCATCATGCTAAGCAAGCTGAATGATATGGCCAAATATTGCCAGTTGCCCACCTGTCGCCGCCAGTTTTTGCTCAATTACTTTGATGAACAGGCGCCCGATAACTGTGGCTCATGTGATGTTTGCCTGAGCGAGATCACTAAGTTTGATGGTACGCTCATCGCCCAAAAAGCACTATCGGCAGTAACAAGGGTAAAAGAGCGTTTCGGCATTAATTATGTGATAGACGTGTTGCGCGGTTCGCGCAGCGAGAAAATACGCGAAGAACATAAGCAATTAAAAACATATGGCGTTGGTGCCGATGTAAGCAAAACGGATTGGCAACGCTACATCCGCGAGCTGATAGCCCTGGGCTACCTGGCATTAACCGATACCGAATATCCCGTAGTTACCTTAACCCCAAAAAGCGCGGCAGTTTTAACCGGCCAGGAAAAGGTTGACCTGATAGCCACACACATAGTTGAAGAACGCCAGGCCGAAGCGCTGCCGTTTGAAGACGACCTGTTAAACATCCTGAAAAATGTGCGAAAAGGCATAGCCGTACAGGAAAACGTACCGGCATATATCATTGTATCCGACGCGACTTTGGTAGAGATTGCTACCTACCTGCCACAAAGCCTGGACGAACTGCGTTTTATATCAGGCTTTGGCGATATAAAGCTGGCGCGATATGGCCGCGAGTTTGTGGCCCCGGTGATACAATATGCCAATGAGCGTGGCCTTAACTCAAAGATCACGCAAAAAAGCCGCAAGCGCGAACGTAAACCCGGCAAGGCAAAAGCCAGCGTGCCACGCAGTAGTGATACCCGCATGGCCAGCCTTACTTTATACCGCCAGGGCAAAACTATTGACGACGTGGCTCACGAACGAGGCCTGAGCATATCAACTATTGAAAGCCACCTAAGCCATTTTGTGCAAAGCGGCGAAATGAACATATCTGAAATTGTACCGCCCGAAAAATTCCCGGCCATTTGCGATGCTATAGAAAGCTATGGCGCTGATCGCCTGGCCCCGCTAAAAGAAATACTGGGCGTCGATTTTAGCTACGGCGAAATTAAAGCCGTTGTTGGTTGGATGAACAGAGATCAATAACTTTACCGATTGACAGACTTACGAAGTTTTAAAAACTTCGTAAGTCTTTACGTAATTACCATGACCACTACCGAACAACTATACCAGATCTACCTGCAGCACCCCGTTATCAGCACCGATACCCGGAAGATAGCTGCAGGCAGTTTATTCTTCGCTCTTAAAGGCGATAAATTTGACGCCAATACCTTTGCGCAACAGGCTTTGGAAGCAGGCGCGGCCTATGCAGTGATAGATAACCCGGAATATAAAACCGGCGGTAATTGTTTACTGGTGGCCGATGTATTGACGACTTTGCAAGACCTGGCCCGCCATCATCGCAGACAATTAAATATCCCTGTTATTGGCCTTACCGGCACCAACGGAAAAACGACCACCAAGGAGTTGATCAACGCGGTAATGTCGCAGCACTTTACTACCCTTGCTACGCAGGGTAATTTAAATAACCACATTGGTGTGCCTTTAACCGTATTGAGCATTAATGCCAGCCATCAAATGGCGGTTATTGAAATGGGCGCCAATCATATCAAAGAAATTGAACTGCTTTGCAGTATATCCCAGCCCAGCCATGGCATGATAACCAACGTAGGCAAAGCGCACCTGGAAGGTTTTGGTAGTGTGGAAGGGGTAAAAATTGCGAAGGGCGAGTTATATGATTTCCTGGCCCGCGATGGCGTAGCGTTTATCAACAGCAATAACCCTATTTTAGGCGAAATGCAGGCCGCGCGTAAGTTCAAAACCCCGCCCATATTTTATGGCGATGCCATTGACGACCTGGTAAGCGGTGAGATCACCGAGAATGCTCCGCTACTATCATTGCAATGGACCAACAACTTATCCGGCGAAAGCTACAATGTAAAAACCCAGCTTACCGGCGCTTATAACCTGGATAACATACTGGCGGCTATTTGCATGGGCGTGTACTTTAAACTAAGTGCCGACGAAATTAATCGTGGTATTGAAACCTATCAGCCAAAAAACAACCGTTCGCAAATAACAAAAACGGCAACCAATACGCTGATATGCGATTACTATAACGCCAACCCAAGCAGTATGCAGGTTGCTATTGAAAATGTAGGCAAAATTACCGCCGACCGTAAGGTTTTGATCCTGGGCGATATGTTTGAACTGGGCGATGAATCAGCCGCTGAACACCTGGCCGTGGTACAAAAAGCATTGGATACACCTGTTGATGAACGCCTTTTCATTGGCCATCACTTTGAGCATGTAAGCACCACCATGAAGCACGAGAGCGCTAATTTAGGCAAAGCCTCTTTTTACTCCAGCGTTGAGGAGGCCATAGCCGGCTTACGCGCCCAACCTATTGAAAATTCGACGATATTGCTCAAAGGTTCGCGCGGTATGGCACTGGAGCGCCTGGTGGAACTGCTGTAATTATGAAAACAGACCCGTTCATTTATCTCCAGTTTATACGTAACGTACTGTTGCCTATGCCCGGCGTTAGTGAAGGCTATACGCATGACACTCCATCCTTTCACGTAGGGAAAAAGTTTATGCTGCGCATTAAAGAAGATAATGAAACGCTGGCTATTTATAATGAGGAGCGGGATAAATGGATGGCAAAGGATCCTGAGGTGTTTTTTATCACCCCACACTATCAAAACTATGCCTACGTGCTGGTAAACTTAACCAAAGTTGAACCGGCCGATCTGCAACAACTCCTTATGGATTGTTGGCACTATCGCGCGTCAAAAACTTTGATCAAAGCCTATCAGCAAAGTAAGGCTTAGCTCCTTATAGCCAAATCCGCCACTTCTTCGCCAACCAAACTTCCCATAGCTACACCCATGCCATTGCAGCGCACGGCACAAAAAACGTTTGGTTGTATTTGTTTGATGATGGGTTTGATCTCATCGCCAAAACCCATGATACCGCTCCACCATTGGTCTACAGCTACCGGCATGCCGGGAAGTATCATTTGGGTTAGGTAATTCATCAGTTGTTGCTGCACCTGCTGCGTATTACCTAAGTCGTAAGTCTCTTCGGCTTTAAAATCCAGATTTCGGCCACCGCCAAACAACACCCGGTTATCAATATTGCGGAAGTAATAGTAGCCCTCATCAAAATGAAACGTACCTTTTAACTTCAAACCCTCCACTGGCTTAGTAACCAATACCTGTCCGCGACCGGGAGAAACGCGCAAGTCAAGAAACAACTGATTGGCAAAGGCGTTGGTGGCCAATATCACTCGCTTCGTTTTAAAATATCCTTGTGTAGTTGCCAGCGCGATATGGCCTTCGTGCTGTTCAATATTATCAACACCACAACTATTTAAAACCATGGTGCCGGTAGCATAAACTTTATGCAGTAAAGCCCGCATCATTTTGCCGGTATTTAGCTGGCCCTCAAACCGGTTAACAATCATCCGGCTAACGCCCTCAAAACCAAAACCTGCAATTTTATCATCTGCGACTGCATAAATGTCAGGTTGGCCGATGACCTGCTGCAATAATTTGTTAAAGTATGTTAAGTGGTCGAGGCATTCTTCGGCCCGTGCACCTTCATTTTTTCTAAATAATTCATACCCTCCGTGCTGATGGAAATCAATTTGCGCATCGCCCAGGTTTTGGCGCAGGCGTTGCAGGCCTCGCCATTTATAGTCGGCCATGTGTAGCACTTCCGCTTCAGAAGCCTGTTTTAAGTATGAAAATTGCTCAGAAACCGTTCCGAAGCAGGCAAAGCCGGCATTTTTGGTGCTGGCGCCTGTGGGTAAAAAACCACGCTCCAATACTAATACCCTGAGCGATGGTTCCGCCTTTTTCAAATGCAGGGCCGCGCTCAGGCCAACGATGCCACTACCGATGATGATCACGTCGGCATTGTTAATAAATTCGGTTTGCTCCCAGTAGGAGTAATTGGGTTCCATGTATTAAAGTTAATGGAATACTTTTTGAAATACACTTTACAAAAACATACATACCATGAATCATTTATCAATTATCATAGGATTTATAAGCTATAACTCGGCCTGGTTGCTGATGATAGCTATTGCCGTAATAAGCTTTATAGTGCAGTGGCGCTTTAAGAGCAAGTTTAACGAATACTCACAGATCGGCTTATCTTCCGGCTTATCGGGCAAAGAAGTGGCCGAAAAAATGCTGCGCGATAACGGCGTTTACGATGTACAGGTGATATCTGTTGAAGGCCAGTTAACCGACCACTATAATCCCGAAAACCGCACCGTTAACCTGAGCGCCGACGTGTACCATAGCCGCAGCATTGCCGCTGCAGCCGTAGCTGCACACGAATGCGGGCACGCCGTACAACATGCTGCTAACTATAGCTGGTTAAGCCTGCGCAGTACGCTTGTGCCGGTAACCAACGTGGCATCAACCGTTACACAGTTTGCTTTGTTTATTGGGGTGATGTTATTATTCTTTACGCATAACCCTTTGGTTTTGGCCATTGGTGTAGCTGCATTAGCCGTAGTAACCGCATTTGCATTTATTACCTTACCGGTTGAGTTTGATGCCAGTCGCCGTGCTTTGGCCTGGTTAGATAACAACTACAGCATTGTGCAAACCCGCCAGGAGCATGAACAGGCTAAGGATGCCCTTTGGTGGGCCGCTATGACCTATGTGGTTGCAGCTTTAGGTTCGTTGGCTACATTACTGTATTATGCGCAATTTTTGTTTGGAAGCAGAAGGGACTAAATAGAGTCAAGAATCAAGACGATTGTGGTGACTAATAAAGCAAAAGCCCGATCAAATTTGATCGGGCTTTCTTTATTTGTAAGAAATCAAAAAAATCTTGACTCTCGGCTCTTGATTCTTGGCTCTATCTCCCTTAGTTAAGCCTATACGGCGCTATTAAATAAAACTCCGGTATCTGTACATCAAATGTAGCATTATCCAGCAGGCGCACCATTTGGTATTCGCCCTTCATGCTGCCCATGTCGGTTTTAAGGTTGCAGCCCGAAACGTACTCGTGCGATGTGCCGGGTTCAATAATAGGTTGTATACCAACTACGCCTTCGCCTTCTACCTCGCGCTTAGCGCCGTTACTGTCAAATATATACCAGTGGCGGCTAATCAAGCGCACCGCGTAGCTTCCTGTGTTTTCAATGTTAACCCTGTAGGCAAACATAAAATGATCATTGGCCGGGTTTGAATATTCCGGCTGATAAATGGTTTCTACCGAAACCTTAACACCATCTGTAGTATAAGTAACCATCAGCTTGTATTGTTTAAATTCAAATATATATCAGCCTGTTCAAAAATTAAGCCATACTAAGGCCATAATTTTCAGCAAGATATATTTTTTACATTAGAAGAAGAAAACCGGAAATGTTAAATTTCTACAGGAGATACGGAATGTTGAAACCTTTGGTTGTTTTCAAGCTCATAAAGTATCTCCTCCACTTCCTCAAAAGTGCCGGCGGTAACCAGCCTCATACGATATTCTTTAAAGTGCTCAATGCCTTTAAAATAATTTGAGTAGTGCCTGCGCATTTCAAAAACGCCTGTTTTAGCGCCTTTCCATTCAATAGATTTTACCAGGTGTGTACGGCAAGCGTGAATACGTTCGGTAAAAGTTGGCTTTTCGCGATGTTCGCCTGTGGCGAAATAGTGTTTTATTTCACGGAATATCCACGGGTAACCTATCGCCGCACGGCCTATCATCATCCCGTCAACACCATACTCCATCCGCCACGCGGCAGCTTTCTCGGGCGAATCAATGTCGCCGTTACCAAAAATCGGGATATGTATGGCCGGGTTTTTCTTGATCTTGCTGATGAGCGACCAATCGGCATGGCCTTTATACATTTGTGAACGGGTACGGCCGTGTATAGTAAGTGCCGCAATTCCTACATCCTGCAGTCGCATGGCAACTTCTTCTACGTTTTTGGTATTATCATCCCAGCCCAGGCGGGTTTTAACCGTTACCGGCAGATGCGTTCCTTCAACCACGGCCTTGGTCATGGCTACCATTTTATCAATATCCTGCAACAAGCTGGCACCGGCACCACGGCAAGCCACGTTTTTAACCGGGCAACCATAGTTAATGTCGATCAGGTCGGGATTGGCCTGGGTTGATATAGCCGAAGCTTCGCGCATATGGTCAATGTCGCTACCGAAGATCTGGATGCCTATAGGGCGCTCGTACTCAAAAATGTCCAGTTTTTTCCGGCTTTTTGCCGCGTCGCGGATAAGGCCTTCAGACGAAATAAACTCTGTATACATCATGTCCGCGCCATGTTGCTTACACACATAACGGAAGGGCGGATCACTCACATCCTCCATCGGCGCCAGCAGCAGCGGGAACTCCCCTAAATCAATATTTCCTATTTGTACAGACATCACCTATCTTTAAGCACCGCAAAAATACGATTTTTACTACAAATGACAGAAAACCGCCACAATCAGCTTTTCCCGGCACTGCAATTTTTAATATTAATAGTACTAACCGTTATAATTGCGGCCATTGGCTATGTAATTGGCGCAGCGGTGATAACAGCTTTGTACGGGGTAGATATGGTGATACAGCTTGCCCGGTTAAATCTGAGCAGCCCCAATGCCGTTAACGCTTTGTGGATATTGCAAGTGGTGAGTACAACTATCCCGTTACTGGTAGCGCCCGTTATATTTTCCTACTTTATTGTAAAACAACCTAAAGAATATCTTAAGCCCGGCATTACCGTCCCGTGGCAGCTATGGCTTATTGTATTAGTAGTTATGCTGATATCGTCGCCATTGATAGAGTTTTTAAGCAATATCAACCAAAAAATGGTGCTGCCGCCCTTTTTAAACGGCTTGCAGCAATGGATGCGCGAAAAGGAGGACCAGGCCAAAAAGCTAACCGAAGTATTACTGCAGATGAAAACCGTTGGCAGTATGCTAAGTAATGTAATATTTGTTGGCCTGTTTACCGCCATTGTTGAAGAGGCAATGTTTAGGGGAGTGATACAAACCATATTTACCCGCTGGACCAAAAATGGCCACGTAGCCGTTTGGATTACCGCCGTACTGTTCAGCGCTTTTCACTTTGAGTTTTTTGGCTTTTTGCCGCGCTTATTGCTGGGTGCTTTGTTTGGTTATTTTACTTTATGGAGTGGAAGCATCTGGCCGGCTATATGGGGGCATTTTATTAATAATGGCGCCGCGGTAGTTGTTATGTACCTGTATCAGCATAACAAAACTAAAATAAACCCCGATAGCCAGCACATTTTTAATTATGGCGCTTACCTGTTTAGCTTAATAATTGTGTTATTTTTGCTGTACCTATACCGGAGTGCAGCAAGGGTAAAACTGCACCCCATAAGTTGATGGAAAAGAACTGGATCAAAATTTACACTTCGACTAATTTTTATCAGTCGGAAATTGTAAAGCAGGTGCTTTGCGAGCATGAAATTGATGCCGTTCTTTTAAATAAACAAGCTACCTCTCACCGCGATTTTGGCGATTGTGAGGTTTATATACACCAGGAAGATTTCAGTCACGCTATCGAGA
The DNA here is from genome assembly GCF_059690715.1 of Mucilaginibacter sp. A3364. Taxonomy (NCBI): domain Bacteria; kingdom Pseudomonadati; phylum Bacteroidota; class Sphingobacteriia; order Sphingobacteriales; family Sphingobacteriaceae; genus Mucilaginibacter; species Mucilaginibacter sp. A3364. Next base: position 1,060,945 of record NZ_JCAWED010000002.1, on the reverse strand, counting down.
TCATGATCCTGAACCAATTGTAAATTATGAAATTACGCGCCATAACCGGCTTCTTCTTTATTATTGTAATGCTGGGCTCTTTACTGCTGGGCCAATTTGTATTCAGCATATTTTTTTTAATACTAACCGGCTTTTGTTTATGGGAGTTTTACGGGCTTATTAAGCAAACCGGCATCAAACCAAACACCGTAAGCGGTTTGTTTAACGCCGGCGCCTTGTTTTTTATATTCGCCTTAATAGCTAATCATCCCGACATAGGGAGCCAAAAGCTGCTTTTTTTACTGCCTATAACATTCAGCACTATATTTATACAGGAACTGTTTAAAAAAACGGAAGCCCCGTTTACCAATATCGGCTATACTTTTTTAGGGATAATATTTGCCACAGTTCCCTTTGTGTTTTTCCACGGACTGGGCTTTATACAGGGTGGTTTTAATTTCCATTTCCCGATGGGATTTTTGCTGCTACTTTGGGCCAATGATACCGGGGCTTATTTAGTAGGCAGCCAAATGGGCCGCACCAAATTGTTTGAGCGTCATTCGCCTAAAAAAACATGGGAAGGTTTTATCGGCGGTATGCTGATCACTGCCATCGCAGCCTACATTATCAGTATTTATTATGCCGATATTGCTTTAATGCACTGGATATGGATAGGCGTGATCATTAGTGTATTTGGCACTACCGGTGATTTGATCGAGTCTATGTTCAAGCGCAGTATTAACGTGAAGGACTCGGGCGGTATATTACCGGGCCACGGTGGCTTGCTCGACAGGTTTGACGGTCTGCTGCTGGCGGCACCAATTGTATATGCATACCTTTACTTCATTACAAATTCGTAAATTTGTAAACCAAAACACCAAATAGCATGACTTTTCATAAAGAAGGATATACCTCAATGGCGCTTTGCATTCTGTTTATTTTTGTGCTGAATGCGGCAATACAGTATTTCATTCCCGATGCCACCATAGTAAAATGGATGGTATATATTTTCTCGGCAGTTTTGTTTTTAACCATTTTGCAGTTTTTCCGCAGTCCTAAGTTTCCTATCACGGTAGACGAAACCGCCGTACTTTGCCCGGCAGACGGCAAGGTTGTAGTGATTGAAGAAGCTACCGAAACCGAATTTTTAAAAGATAAACGTATACAACTGTCGGTATTTATGTCGCCCATCAACGTGCACGTAAACCGTAACCCGATAAGCGGCGTTGTAAAATATTTTAAATATCATCCGGGCAAATACCTGGTGGCATGGCATCCAAAATCATCAACCGAAAACGAACGTACTACCGTTGTTACTGAGAACAGCGAAGGCGTACAGGTATTGTTCCGCCAGATTGCCGGTGCTTTGGCACGCCGCATTGTATGGTATGTTAAAGAAGGCGATGTGGTAGAGCAAGGCGATCAGTTTGGTTTCATCAAATTCGGATCGAGGGTTGATCTTTATTTACCTTTAGGTACCAAGATCAACGTAGAGCTTGGCGAGGTTGTAAAGGGCGGCAGAACCGTGCTGGCAACATTGCCATCGAAAGCAAAAGTATAAGCTTTAAAATATTTTATCGACAAAGAAGACTCCTACGGAGTCTTTTTTTGTTTGTGGATGTTGCTGTAAACAGGTGGCCCCGCCAGGGCCGCATAGTGGGTTACTTTCAACGGATCAGTAAGTAGTGTTAACTTTGCCTAGCACTACTTTAGAGGCATTGTGTTTATATATCTTTTTTATAAACGGGACTCCTACGGAGTCTTTCTTTTGCTTGTGCGTATGGCTACAAACACGTGGCCCCTCCGGGGCCGCATAACTGAGGGCTTATTGATGCAGGTCTAAAACACATGACTCCGCGAGGGGGCCGGGGAAAGGTCGATTATATTTCAACAGATCAGCAGAGTATTATTTATCTTGCTTAACTCTATTTAGAAACATCGTGTTTATATGTCTTTTCGATTGACGAAACTCCTACGGAGTCATTTTTGTTTGTTGGTATTGCTATAAACACGTAGCCCCCGATGGGGCCTGAAAGGTTGATTATATTTCAATAGATCGGTAAAGTATCACAGCTCGCTTAGCGCTCCGTTAGGAGCGTCGTGTTTATAGCAATTCATTAAACACATTCTTTAGGGCTCCGTAGGTGCCCCGTACTGCATCGGGCTTAATAACAAAGGTGCTTATATTCCTCACCCTAAATCCATCCAACAAAAAAGCCTTCCCGAAAACTCGGGAAGGCTTTATAATATGTGTTTGTAAGACTTTGCAGGGGCAAAGCCAGGGGATTAAACTCTTTTTGATTTGATACGAGCTGCTTTACCGGTAAGGGCACGCAGGTAGTACAATTTAGAGCGACGAACTTTACCGTAGCTGTTTACTTCAACTTTCTCGATGTTTGGAGAGTTTGCAGGGAAGATACGCTCAACACCGATACCGTTTGATACTTTACGAACTGTAAAAGTTTCAGACACACCAGTACTGTTACGTTGTATAACTACACCTTGGTAAACCTGTACACGCTCTTTATTTCCCTCTCTAATTTTATAATGTACGCTTACAGTATCACCTGCTTTAAAGGTGGGGAATTTGTTAACTGTTACTGTTTGCTCTTCTACAAATTTTACTAAATCCATGATTTTAAGCTCTTAAAGCGATTTTTAACCCGTAAAAATCGGATTGCAATTATAGGGATATTTTTTGGAAATAAAAAGCTGTTTTTAAAAATTTCCACATTTTGTTTTTTGTCAACAAAAAGGGCGCTAAAAACAAAGGCATCAAGGCGCTAATTATTCGTCCTCTAATAAATCGGGCCTGCGTTGTTTGGTACGCTCTACAGCCTGCTCAAAACGCCATTTATCAATCTGGCCGGCATGGCCGCTCAGCAGCACATCAGGCACTTTATGGCCGTTCCAGTCGGCCGGGCGGGTGTAAACCGGGGCATCTAACAATCCATCCTGAAAAGAATCGGATAATGCCGAGGTTTCGTCGGACAATACGCCGGGTATCAATCTCACCACCGCGTCAACCACAATGGCTGCCGGCAACTCACCTCCCGAAAGGACATAATCACCTACAGATATTTCTTTGGTTACATAAATATCGCGTATGCGCTGGTCAATGCCTTTATAATGTCCGCATAATATAATGAAGTTTTGTTTGGTTGATAGCGTATTAGCCATAGCCTGGTTAAGCGTTACGCCATCCGGCGACATGAAGATCACCTCATCATATTCGCGCTCGGCTTTAAGCGCCTCAATACATTTGGCGAAAGGTTCGATACTCATTACCATACCACTGCCGCCGCCATAAGGATAGTCGTCTACACTTTTTTGCTTGTGGGTGGAATAGTCGCGCAGGTTGTGCACTACGATCTCGGCCAGGCCTTTTTTCTGCGCACGCAGTAAAATAGAATGAGCAAAAGGACTCTCCAGCAAACCAGGCAATACGGTAACTATATCAAAACGCATGGGGCAAAGATACGCTTTTTGAAAGAGTCAAGAATCAAGAGCCAGGAATCAAGATATGGTTGCTTTAAGGCACCCAATCGGCAGCAGGCGGGATACGGCATTGCAGCATCCAGTGATGGCCAAATGGATCGCGCAGGGTGCCTTGACGATAGCCATACTCGTAATCTTTAACCGGCAAAATGCTGGTTGCGCCCGCGGCTATGGCGTTGTTAAACATGCCGTGCACATCGGCCGTCATTAACCCAACTATTACCACACCGCTATGAGCGGCAGCATTAAATGATTGTGTATGGGGATAAATTTCATGCAGATGAAACAGCGCATCATCTATCAAAAATTCGGCAACGTGTAGGGTGCCATCGTCATTATTGATACGGAAAACCTCTACAGCACCAAAAGCTTTTTTATAAAAATCAATATCAATTACGCCATTCCTGATGGTAAGCGTTGGTGCAAAAGCGGTTTTAGTTTCCATAACCTATTGTTTTTAATAAAGATAGGTTGAGAAGAGCCAAGAATCAAGATTTTATTTCGTCTTGACTCTTGGTTATTGATTCCTGGCTCTAAAGCCTAATCCTCATCTTCCAGTATAAATATCTCTTCAACCTGTTTACCAAACACCCGGGCTATTTTCAAAGCCAGCACTGTGGATGGTACGTATTTATTACTCTCGATGGTATTGATGGTTTGGCGCGATACGCCGATCAGGTCGGCCAGTTCGCCCTGGGTTATATTTTTTATAGCGCGTTCAACGCGTAATGAGTTTTTCATGATGACGCGTTATAAAGTTTTCAAATTTAGGTTACTTCCTTTTTTGCCTTCTTCCTGTCTTGATAAGCGATATAGCCGGTACTGAAACACCAGCACAAATATTAACGGCATTATAGCTAGTTCAAAAAACTCAAACGTCCAAAAACTCAGCGAGTATAATAAAAAGTTGGCAAGCAGCAACACTATACAATTGATGTAGATCGCTATTTGCATCGCCTGTAACCGCAATGAGTTAATGTACTCATCCTCTATACGTTCTTTGGTATAGGTCCATACCAATAATATCAATGGCGTTACGTACACTACAAAATCAGAGTAGGTATACCACAGCGGCTTTTTGCCAAAAAATTCGCTTACATCAAACAGGTTATAAATAAGGTGCGCTACAAATAATATCCCGCACGGTATAGCTATGATCCTGGCTATTTTGTTGAAGGGCTTATAAGGTAAAAAATGCAGAGGCCTAACGTGGTACTCATTACGGTTTTTGTATAGCAAGTAGTAAAAACGGGCTATAAATAAAACCAGGGGCATAAACAAGTTATAGTCAAGCACCTGGGCATTGCCATCTGCATATCCGAAATAAAGCTCGTCTATATATAATACTATAAGAAATACAATAATTAGTATGTAGTTTATCAAGATAGCCCAATACAAAGCGTTAAGCCTTAACTGGGCCGTAAGCTCGTCCTCTCTTTTTAATTTGGAAAAGGCAATGAACGCTAAACCCAATATAACCAATGTTAAAGCCAGCTCGTTGGTGTAACCGCTATAAGCGTCCAGCATATTTCTTGGGTTAGCCGGCGGCCCGAAACCCGGTATGTTGTAATGAAAGTTAAGAAAAAGAAATCCTAATATAAAACCCGGTACCGAAAGCAAAACGCCCAGCGTTCTGAAATATGTTGGTAATAAATATTGTGCTTTCATGATGCCTGATCCTCCACTAACAATTTGTTGTTTCTGTAAACGGCCCATCTAAAACGGACGATAAAAAACACCAGCGGGGTAAATATATAATGCGCAGCTACACCGATAAAGAAGTGCCAGTTATCCACCAAAACAATACACACCACCAAAATAGCGTAATTTAAATAAATGGACCATTGTAGCGAATCAAGCCTTAATTGCATCAACTGCTCATCTTCAACTTTTTCTTTGCTAAATGCCATCAGGAACAATCCACAAACCAGAAGCAAAAGCATTACATCGGGTATCAGGTCCTCAAAGGTTGATAGCCCCGCGTGGTTTCGTTCAATTTGCCAGTTACTTAGTTCATCGCTATAATAGCGTTGTAAGGTTGCTACTATAAGCCCAAGAATAAAAAGGCCCAGCCCAACTCTAAGCCATTGATGAGGAAATAGAAAACGTGTTTTCATAATTTGTAAAGTTTGATTTACCAAATGTAAAACAAACTTTACAAAAGTCAAGTAAACTTGACAAATTATTTTTAAAATTTAAGAATCAAGAGCCACGAAACAAGACCGACTATCTAATCCTTAACTCTGGGTTCTCCTATCTAGTCCAAATAGATATCCAGCAATCCCTCAGGCAGATCAACCAAAACCTGCTCTTTTACAATATCGATACCTTTGATTATTTCCTCATTCAACGGGAACATTACTTCGCAGCCTTTATAAGTTACAGTAGCTATCAGCTGCTGCGGATACTCATGAATAGCGGTTATTACCCCAAGCTCGCCTTCGTTCTCGTCAATGGCGGTAAATTCTATCAGGTCTTTCAAGCCAAACTGCTCTTTTTTCTTTTTGGGCTTAAGCTTATTGGGCAGATATATGTCCTTACGCACCAGGGTTGATGCTTTCTCAATAGTATCAATATCTTCCAGGTATAAATACGCCGAGTTTTTCTGATTGTACTTGATCGACTCTACAAAAAACGGGGCCAGCTTACCGCCAATCTCAATAAACAGCGCGTCGAAATCAATATTCTCTACTCCGTCAAAATCAACGTATAGCTGCATCTCGCCTTTAAGGCCCTTGGTTTTTAACACGCTACCTATACGGAAACAATCTTCAGTTTTCATAATCTTATTAAGGCACTAATTTCACGAATTGCTGCGAATTACACGAATGTGCTCAACTCGCCTCAAGCCTTCGGAAATGAGACTTGTTGTAAAACAACAATGGCGAAGTACCTGTAGGTGCTTCGCCATTGCGTATTGATAATTTTTTATCTCTTAAAAAATTATGCTTCAGGAGTTTCTTCAGCTGGTGCCTCAGCAACCGGCGCTTCTTCAACTTCAGCAGCAACTTCTTCTGCAGGAGCTTCTTCCTCTTCAACAGGAGGAGTGTTTTTAGCAGCAACAGCAGCAGCTTTTTCTTCGTTCTTTTTAGCTTCAGCAGCTAAAGCAGCTTTTTTAGCATCGGCTTTTGCAGTAGCTAAACTATCTTTTTTGCCGGTAACTTTACCGTCTTTTTGCTCTAACCATGCTGCAAATTTAGCATCAGCAGCTTCCTGAGTTAAAGCGCCTTTTTTAACACCACCTTGTAAGTGTTTTTTGTAAAGTATGCCTTTGTATGACAATATAGCACGACAGGTATCAGTTGGCTGCGCGCCGCTGTTTACCCATTCAAAAGTTTTGTCGAAATTAATATCGATAGTAGCTGGGTTGGTATTTGGGTTGTATGAACCAATACGCTCAATAAAACGACCATCGCGAGGTGCGCGTGAGTCGGCTACTACAATGTAATAAAACGGTTTTCCTTTTTTACCGTGACGTTGCAATCTGATTTTAGTTGCCATTTCTTTGTGTTTTTATGTGTTCAACATTCCCCCGGAGTTTCTTTCAGCGGGGACGCAAAGGTAGAAAAATATTTTTAATATTTTTTAGTGATTTGTAAATTAGTTGATTAGTGGTTGGGTTGATCAGGTGAATAGTTGTTAAAAACCACTCACTTAATCAACCCAATCAACAATTCACTAAAGCGATAGCACCTCTACTATCCTCAACAGATCCGGATTCAAATCAATGTTATGCTTGATAGCCCGTTCAAACGGTGTTGAAATAATGCTGTTATGTATCTGGCCCACCATTTCGTTACGGTGGCCGTTACGAAGCGCTTCAACAGCGGCTACACCTAGTCGGCTGGCCAGTACGCGGTCCATACAGGTTGGTTTACCACCACGCTGTATGTGGCCCAATATACTTACGCGGGTATCGTAGTTAGGATACTTTTGTTTAATGGTTTCGCCCAATTCAAAAGCTTCGCCCGGTTTTTCACCTTCGGCAACAACCACAATTTTTGATGCTTTATCTTTACGACCAATATCTAAACGGGCAAATAACGACGGCAGATCTGAACGGGTGCCAGGGATCAATACACCTTCGGCACCAACGCCGATACCGGTGCGCAGGGCTATAAGGCCCGAGTCGCAACCCATTACCTCTACTATAAACAGGCGGTCGTGAGATTCGGCAGTATCGCGTATTTTATCTATCGCCTCAATAGCGGTATTAATAGCAGTATCGTAACCAACGGTAAAATCGGTACCCAAAAGGTCGTTATCAATAGTACAAGGTACGCCCACAATGTTAATGTCCGGGTATTCAAAGCCAAACTCCTTTGCGCCTATAAAAGTACCGTTACCACCGCAAGCTACCAGGGCTTCAATACCATTGGCTTTTAATTGCTCATAAGCTTGCTGGCGGCCTTCGGCTGCTTTAAACTGGTTGCTGCGGCTGCTTTTTAAAATAGTACCGCCTCGTTGTATAATGTTTGATACCGATTTACGATCCATAGAAAAAAAGTCGCCGGCGATGATACCGTCGTAACCACGACGGATGCCGATAACTTCCAGATCATAATATATTGCGCTGCGTACAATTGCACGTACTGCGGCATTCATTCCGGGCGAGTCGCTGCCCGATGTAAAAACTCCGATTTTTTTTATTCTGGCCATGATAGGGAATACACTATAGGCTGTTATAGCCCTGATAGGGTGAATCTTTATAATGAGCCGCGAATTTACGTTATTTTTTGCTGGCTTTTGAATTTTTGTAAGCCAAAATTCCGCTATCTAGATATGTAACAAATTTGCCGATGTTAAATTCGGCACCTTGTGGTGGCACTAACACCTTACCGGTTTCGTCAATTATTACATAAAATGGCTGCGCGTTCGATTGAAACTTACCTATTTCAAAATCAAGCCATTTGCCGCCTACGGTAGTTATTTTTTTACCGGTTACGGTTGATGTGAATTGTTCGGCAGCCGGCAGCTCTGTTTTATCATCAATAACCAGTTGCAGCATTACAAATTCGTTTTGCACACGCTTTAACACTTCCGGGTCGGGGAATACATTTTGCTCCATCTGGCGGCAGTTAACGCAATTCCAGCCGGTAAAGTCAATTAATATGGGTTTACCTGCTTGCTTGGCAACCTCGATGGCCTGGTCGTAATCATACCAATCATCAATGCCTTTTACTTTGGGCAGGCGTTTAAAAAGCTCTTCGTATTTTTTTTCTTTGAGTGATGTACCTGCTGTTGTTACCGGAGCCGCGCTTACGCCAGCCGAAACATCAAAATCCTGCGTACTTAACGGCGGTAAAAACGCACTGATAGATTTTAGCGGTGCTCCCCATAAACCGGGTACCATATAAACCGTAAAGGCTAATACGATAGCTGCAATAAAAGTACGCGGCACTGATAAGTATTGCAGATCACTGTCATGCGAGAACTTGATTTTGCCGATAAGATATAAGAACAACAGGAAACCCAATGCTATCCAAAGCGACAGGAACACCTCGCGGTCAAACCAGTTCCAGTGGTAAGCCAGGTCAACGTTCGATAAAAATTTCAACGCGAAGGCGATCTCAATAAAACCCAATACAACTTTTACGCTATTTAACCACCCGCCCGATTTTGGCAGCGATTTCATAGCCGAAGGGAACATGGCAAACAAAGTAAACGGCAGCGCTAGCGCCAACGAAAAACCAAACATACCAACAGCCGGACCCAAACGTGCACCTTTAGTAGCTGCCTGCACCAGCACCGAACCGATGATAGGACCGGTACATGAGAAAGAAACTACTGCTAGAGTAGCTGCCATAAAGAAGATGCCGATCAATCCGCCTTTGTCAGAGTTTTCGTCCAATTTATTGCCTAAAGAACTTGGCAGTGTAATTTCGAACGCACCCAAAAACGATACGCCGAACACTATTAGCAGTAAAAAGAAAAAGAAGTTAAAAATACCATTAGTGGCCAAAGCGTTTAAAGCCGACGGGCCAAATAACAGCGTAATAACAAAGCCTATGGTAACATATATTACAATGATAGACAGGCCGTATAATAGCGACTGTGCTATACCCTTGCTTCGGCTACCTGCTTTTTTTGTAAAAAAACTAACCGTAAGCGGCAACATTGGATAGATACAAGGCATTAAAAACGCGGCAAATCCGCCTAAAAAGCCGGCAATAAATATGGCCCAAAGTGTTTGCTCAGGGGCAGCGGCAAGAGTTTCCGCCACCGGCGAAACAGCTTTTACCGTATCAGCTTTTTGCTCTTTCTGCTTAGCAACTAAGCTGTCGGTACTGGTTTGTATATCCGTAAAAACCACACCACTCGTATCCTCGGTTTGAGCAGCCACCGGGTTAACCCAGGCCTGTCCCATTACCATAAATACAGCTAATAGAGCAATTATAATTGCCGACGAAAAGCGTTTCATGCTATAATATCCTCCTGATAAAACTTATTTACTTACCGGTATAGTAAAGTTAACTCCGTCTGGCGGAAGACATTTAACATCATTACAAACCATAAACTCCAACGAGCCTTTTATGGTAGTTGCTCCCGGAGTTTTCAGTTTAATTTTTTGTTGAAACACAACCTCTTTCTCAAAATAGCTTACATCCATTTTAAAGGTTTTTTCAAACTTGGTTATTGGTTTTGGCTCAACAGCTTTACCCACAAGGCTGTAAGTTTTGGCAGGCGTAAACGTGAACGAGGTTTTGATAGGCCCGCCATCTTTTACATTTTGCGAGTAAATGTGCCAGCCATCCTGAATAGTAGCTTTTATAAATAGCGTAGCCTCTGTGGGGCTTGTACGTTTAGCAGCATAAGCCCATTTTACAGGCGTTTCAATTTGCGCATAAGCACTAACGCTTATAATTAATGCAGTAATAACTGCCAGCATTTTTTTCATGTTATCCTTTATTTAAAAATTCTATTTCTTTTAAAGCGAAATCCACTTCTTCGCCATTTTCTTTTTGTATGGTTAGCAAGCCTGCATCCTTAACACCGGTGATGATTCCTTTAAAGATCTCATCACCCGCTTTAAAGCGTTTGCTTTCCTTGTACCAGTATAGTCGGTTTAAATACGCATTCCTTACATCGACTAGTTTTCCGGCCCGAAGTTTAAGGTACCATGCTTCAATATTAGCGCAAATGTCTGACAATATAAGTCGTAATTCGTAATCCCTTTGTAAGATTTGTTTTACCGATGTGGCGTTAACAGCTCCCTCCGGAAAGTTTTCCTGGTTGATATTAAGGCCGATACCCACAATAGAGTTGCGTATTTGTCCGCCCTGTATCATATTTTCAATTAACATGCCGCCAAGCTTGCTGTCGCCGTAGTATATATCATTGGGCCATTTTACTTTTAAAGCTTCGCCAAGCAATGGGTATAACGCATCATACACGCCCATACTTATAGCCCGGGTCAGATCAAACTGCCCGGTTATGGCCAAAAATGATGGCTTGAGTAATATACTAAAGGTGAGGTTTTTACCCGGCTCGGCATGCCAGGTGTTTTGCTGCTGCCCGCGGCCGGCAAATTGGTTTTCTGCCATAATGACGGTGCCCTCAGGCAATGGCTTGGAATTTGACAGGAGTTCTTTAAGGAAATTGTTGGTAGAGTCTACCTCTTTTAATGTCAGTAAATTTTGTCCAACAAATAATCCTGAAATTATGTTATTTTGCAATGTATAATATGCTTAACTCTAAAAACGTTCAAAACTAATTCTTTTTGATGGTAAAAAATAAAACGATAAGTGAATCGTCTTATATTTCTGAACTAGCCATTCACGGCATTCAGGAAAAAAAAGGCAATGAGATAGTCAGATTAGATCTTCGTAACGTAAACAGTTCAGTAACCGACTACTTTGTAATTTGTAATGCCGATTCGGCCACGCAGGTAAAAGCAATTGCCGGCAGTGTTGAAGAGGAAATATATAAAGCGCTACAGCAAGACCCATGGCGCAAGGAAGGCCTTGAGCATGGCGAGTGGGTGTTGTTGGATTATGTTGATGTAGTAATACACATCTTCAGGACTGACAAGCGCGAGTATTATGGTGTGGAAGATCTGTGGGGCGATGCCGAAATAAAAAGCTATAAAAGCGCCTGATTAGGGTGGGTAGCTTAAAATTAATTTTAATTGATCTAGAAAAACAAGATGGAAGATAATATCCAGGATAAAAAGCCGAGACCGGCACGTAAAATACCCAACAAACGCATAACGCCCAAACCCCCTAAGTTTAATTTCATGTGGATTTACGCCGTTGTAATAGCCACATTTTTAGGTATTGCCTATTTTTCGGGCAGCAGCAGCGCAACACAAATTAGCTTAACTACCTTCACTAAAATGCTTAATCAGCATGATGTTGACCGCTTAATTGCCTACAAAACATCCGGAGAATTGGTTAACGTTGAAGTGCACGTAAATGCGGATAGTATTAAAGCCAAACCCGCGTTATATAAAAATGCGCCTAAATCGCAGACTGCGCTAGGCCCGTCGAAGGATGATCCGCAGTTCTTTTTTACAGTAGCGTCTTTTGATATTTTAGATAAATCGCTTAAAGAAATACAGAAAGATTTCCCTGCCGATAAAAGGGTTGACTATACCCCTGTACCACGCGAAAGCCTGTTATCAAACGGGCTGGTACAAAGTGTTATCATGATCGTGCTGTTTGCCGCTGTGCTTATGTTCATTATGCGCCGCATGAGTGGCGGTGGTGGCGGTGGCCCGGGCGGCCAGATATTTAATATCGGCAAATCAAAAGCTACTTTGTTTGATAAAGAATCGCAGGTTAATATTACGTTTAATGATGTTGCCGGTTTAGAGGAAGCCAAGCAGGAAGTAATGGAGATCGTTGACTTCCTTCGTAATCCTAAAAAATACACCAACCTGGGCGGTAAAATACCTAAGGGCGCGCTATTGGTAGGTTCGCCGGGTACGGGTAAAACATTGTTAGCCAAAGCTGTTGCAGGCGAGGCGCAGGTACCATTCTTCTCCCTGTCAGGTTCTGATTTTGTGGAGATGTTTGTAGGTGTGGGTGCGTCACGTGTGCGCGATCTGTTCCGCCAGGCTAAAGACAAAGCCCCTTGTATCATATTTATTGACGAGATAGACGCCATTGGCCGTGCCCGTGGTAAGAACAATATTGTAGGTGGTAATGACGAACGCGAAAACACGCTTAACCAGTTACTGGTTGAGATGGATGGTTTCGGTACCGATTCGGGTATCATCATCCTGGCCGCTACCAACCGCCCTGACGTGTTAGACTCGGCCCTGTTACGCCCGGGACGTTTTGACCGACAGGTGTCTATTGATAAACCGGATTTGATCGGTCGCGAGCAGATATTTAAAGTACACTTAAAGCCTGTTAAACTAGCCGAAGGTGTTGATGCTAAAAAATTATCGGCACAAACACCTGGCTTTGCCGGTGCCGAGATTGCCAACGTTTGTAACGAGGCCGCGCTGATAGCAGCCCGCCGTAACAAAGAGGCTGTTGATATGCAGGATTTCCAGGATGCTATCGATCGTGTGATTGGTGGTTTGGAGAAAAAGAATAAGATCATATCGCCTGAAGAAAAAAGAATCGTTGCTTACCACGAGGCCGGTCACGCTATTGCAGGCTGGTTCCTGGAACATGCCGATCCTTTGGTTAAAGTATCAATCGTTCCGCGTGGTGTGGCAGCTTTGGGTTATGCCCAGTATCTGCCAAAAGAGCAATTTTTATACACTATTGAGCAGTTAGAGGACGGTATGTGTATGACCATGGGTGGCCGCGTAGCGGAAGATATCACCTTCGGTAAAATATCAACCGGCGCGCAAAACGATTTGGAGCGCATCACCAAACTATCCTACGCCATGGTTACTATTTATGGCATGAATGATAAAGTGGGTAACGTATCATTTAACGATACGCAAGGCGAGTACCAGTTTAACAAGCCATATTCTGAAAAAACATCTGAATTGATTGACAGCGAGGTGCGCAACCAGATAAACGCGGTTTATGCCCGCACAAAACAATTACTGTTGGATAACCGCGAAGGTTTGGAAAAACTGGCGCAGAAACTTTTGGAGAAAGAGATCCTGTTCCAGTCAGACCTGGAAGAGATATTAGGCAAGCGCCCGTTTGAAACCCGTACCACTTATGACGAGTTTGTAAACGGCACGGCAGATTCAAACCAGGAGCCAGCCGCACAAGGTATAGCACACGAAGGTGTGGTTGACCATTCAGGCACCTTTGAGCGTAACCCTGAAGAGAAAGAAGTTAAAGGGGAATAATTTACCGCCTTTAGTTTAGAGTCCGAAGTCTTAAGTCGATTGATTTAAGGCTTCGGACTTTTTTGTTTATAATTGTTAATTGGTTTTTGACTTACGACTCAAAACCCCGACTTAGGACTAAATGAAAGACATTACCACATCTAAAGAAAAGCTGCTTAAAAAAATTCGCCAGGCATTGTTGGAGAAACGGGATAACCCATACCCCAACCTGGAAAGTTTGCCGCATTACCCGCCGGCATCAGAGCATTTGGATGTAATGTTTGCCGAAGAGTTTATGGCAGTATCGGGCCAGTTTGCTTTTTGCGAGGACGAGGTAGCTTTTATTGAAACACTGTTAGAACTTGCCGAGCAACGCAACTGGCGCAAAATTTATTGCTGGGAGCCCGCCCTGCAGGAAGTATTGGCACGGTATGATTACCCGTATTTTGAAACCGATAAAGATTTTGAGCAAGCCGAAGTTGGCTTCACGCTTTGCGAAGCACTGATAGCTCGCAATGGCAGCATCATGCTATCAAACGCCAACATGGCCGGCAGGCGCCTAAGTATTTACCCGCCGGTTCATATTGTTTTAGCCTACACTTCGCAACTGGTGCCTGATCTGAAAGATGGCTTCGCTTTGCTGAAAAAAAAATACGGCGCCGATATTCCATCCATGATCACCAATGTAACCGGGCCCAGCCGCACGGCAGACATTGAGAAAACCCTGGTATTGGGCGCTCACGGACCGAAGGAGCTGTTTGTTTTCTTGTTGGAAGGTTAATCCACCTAATTTTCTTCTCTTTATTTGTTCGGGCTAACCTATATCCGTACAAACCCCTTTTTATTACCGTGAAAACACGGTATCGCATTTGCTTTTCCCGTAGTAATTTTATATCATTATTCACACTTAACTCACTGACCCTTATTAACATGAAAAAACTATTCCTATTAGCCGGCGTAACCATGCTGTTAGCATCGTGCGCGGGCAACAAAGACAAGGACAAGGCTGATACCATTAGCCAAACCCTAAACGGCTATGATGAAGCTTCTGCCAAATCCATGATGAAACATTTTATCACTTCAAAAGGGAAAGATACCTCGCCCGCAACAGCTTCGTTCTGGATAAGCAAAGAAATGATTCATGATATCGTAACTATGTTAAATGCCGAGATCAAGCAACAACAAGCAACAATTCCTGCAAACCCATCTGATCCATTGTTAGGTTTTACAGATGGTGTACGCGTTTACTTTGCCAGCGATACCACTATAAATACCTATCCGCTTAGTAACACCATCATGATCGTATCTACCAAAGACAACGGAAAAGCACCGGCCACCGTTAGACAAAGTGCCACCGGGCGCCGACACCTTGATTACTACGAACACCCTGCAAATGCACATCTATTTAAATTGCGCAACTATGACATCCCATCGTACGCCGGTGATGGCCGTCGCGGCGACTCATTATATATTGCCACCAAAACCCCTTCAAATACTGTGATATGTGGCTTGCCGCACGGCATTTCGCGCAAAAAGGCTGAGCAAATGGTTCAAGGCTTTTTAACGAAACCCGATACCATTAACACTCATGGCGAATGGTTTGATATAGAGTTTTTAAACGCGCTTGATCAAAACAAAAATCTGAATGGTATACGCATTTACTTTGCAAGGCATTTGGAGCCGGACGAACAAACCCGTGATATTGTTGCAAACAGGCACGCTTTTGTAATAACCACCACAGAACGCGACCCTAAAACCGGTGTTGCAAGGGATTACTTTTATTGCGACGAAAAAATCCTTAACGATTACAAAGCCGCTTACAGAAAAAAATACAAAAGAGGCGACCCGCAAGACAACGGCGAACTTTGCCCTGATAACTGCAACTAAACTTTATGCTGCTAACTTATTTAAGGTTCAACACCGCTTTTGAATTAGTATGCCTGACCATAGCTATAATTTGTTTATGGCGCGATAAAAGCATCATTTGGCGAAGCCTGATACCATACCTGTTTATTGTTTGCGTGGGTGAACTTACCGGGGTGCATTTAAAAATGCAGCATCAATCAAACCAATGGGTGTATAACATTTTATTGATAGTTCAAATCATATATACCCCCATAATGTTCGGCAGCTTGTTTAGCAGGTATAGCAAAAACAAGCTGCCGATAATTATCGGCCTCGTTACGCTATCGGCATTGTACGTGTTTGATCTGGCCGATTCGGGCTTTCTAAAATTCAACATGCTTACCTATAATACCATGTCGGTAATATATGTACTGTATGCCTTGTACTATTTTTATCTGCTGCTAAAAGATGATGAATATATCGACCTGAAATACTCGGCTAACTTTTGGTGGGTAGCTGGTATATTATTCTTTTATTTTGGTAGCACTGCAGTTAATATATTCAGGGGCCAAACCAAGGAGATGATAGCCGGGCATAGTTTGTCTTATTATATTTATATTGTGTTAAACTTTTTGTTTTACGGCTGCTGGTCATACGCGTTTATCTGTAAAAAATGGTTGAAGACAACATACAAAGCCTGATCATTATTACGTCGGCCATATTTTTACTGGCGCCTTTATTTATCATTATATACATAAACGCGTACAATCGTCGTAAAAAAAACCACCTGGAGGAGAAAGCGCAAATGAAACATGCTTTTGAATCTGAACTGTTACGTACCCAGATAGAGATACAGGAGGATACCTTTAATCATGTTAGCCAGGAGATACATGATAATGTAAGCCAGGTTTTGTCATTTGTAAAACTTAATCTTGCCCTTACAGATGGGCTTACCGACGATAAAAAACAGCAAAAAATTGCCGAAAGCCGCGAACTTTTGGCGCAGGCCATTACTGACCTGCGGCACCTGTCAAAAAGCATGAGCTTTGAATATATTGAGCAAATGGGGTTGGCAAAACTACTGGCCGCCGAAGTTGACAGGATCAATAAAAGCGGGCTACTCAAAGCCTCATTAAATATGGAGGGCAGCAACTATACCCTGGGCGGGCAGCGCGAACTGGTATTGTTCCGCATATTCCAGGAAACATTGAATAACACGCTTAAACACGCCAACGCCAAACAACTTAATATTGGTTTGTTTTATGGCAATGAAATATTTAACTTAACACTTGATGATGATGGTGCTGGCTTTGCTACGGAGGCCTTACCTGGCGGGACGGGATCGGGATTAAAAAACATACAAAACAGGGCAAAACTAGTTGGCGCTGCTGCCACCATCAGCAGCGAGCCGGGAAAGGGTTGTAGGGTTAAGGTTAGCCTCAATACTTCAGAGAAACCCCTATATTAAATGAAAACCATCCAGATAGCTTTAGTTGATGATCACCGGCTTTTCCGAAGCGGCATAGCTTCGCTTATCAATCAGTTTCCGCAATACAATATTTTGTTTGAAGCCGGAGACGGCGACGAGCTTACGCACAAACTCACACCGAAGCTTAAGCCCGATATTATTTTGCTGGACATCAACATGCCCAAAAAAGATGGCATCGAAACCGCCAAATGGCTGCGCAGCAATTTTCCTGATGTTCATATCATCATACTATCTATGTTTGAAGATGCCGATAAAGTGCTTACCATGGTGCGCCTTGGTGTAAAAGGCTATTTGTTAAAAGATGCCGAACCTGCCGATTTTGAGATGGCGCTGAATACTGTGGCCGGTAACGATGTGTACTTCCCCCAGTTTGTCACCAAACATTTGGTAAACAATTTTAACAAGCAAACAGATCAGGTTAAATTAAACGAGCGCGAACTGGAGTTTTTAAAACTTACAGGCACCGAACTCACCTACAAAGAAATTGCCGACCAGATGTGTGTAAGCGTGCGCACCGTTGATGGCTATCGCGACCAGCTTTTTGAAAAATTACAGGTTAAAAGCAGGGTGGGGTTAGCTATCTATGCCATTAAAAATAACCTGATAGAACTTTAAGTGCTAAGGCGTAACTTTATATACCGTGTAACTATCTCCGCCACGCCATATATTAAAGGTTTTTGCCGCTGTAATATTCAATTTTCCGGCAGCATCAAACACCATAGATAGCGCTTCAGCACCTGTAGGATTTAGGTAAGTATTGGTTATTACCCCACCACTGATCTTATACACATTGATATCTGTAGCTAAATAAACCGCACCTGCAGCATCTACCGCTAAGCTGGTATTATAACGCGATACCTTAGGAAAAAGGCTGTTAGCCGGCGAACCGGGCATCGGACTAAGGACAGGTGTACTCACCAGGCCCGACGGGCTTATTTTTCGGATACGGGCATGATAATTCTGCGCTCCATCATCATATCCTGCGCTTTCTAACACATACATATCGCCTGTTCTGGCATCGCCGCCAAAAGCTAATATAAAAGCAAAACGCGCGGCAGTACCCTGGCCATCGGTGATCGGTCCGCTTGTGCTGCCGGCAAAGGTACTTACTAAGCCCCCGGGCGTAATTTTGCGGATGTATTGATCATCGTGAACATAAATATTTCCGGCAGCATCGGCAAACAGTTCCTGCGGGTTGGCAAATAGCGCTGCTCTCCCTTGCCCGTCGGCATAACCGCGATAGTCCCCGCCTGCCAAAACGCTTACCGCACCGGTTGGCGATATCTTATATACTTTCGAGTTATTGGCGGTAAAATATATACGTGCTCCCACAAACTGATCATACGGCGAGGAAACATATACATTACCCTCTGCATCTACTGCGCATCCTGCCAGAAAGCTGCCATCGGTAGCACCGCCGATGGTTGCCAGAGTGGTTGTAATACCGCCCGGTGTTATCTTTATTACTTTATTCCCCGCCGTCCCGTATAAATTGCCCGCAGCATCAGCAGATAAGCCACGCGGGCTGTAATAATAGGTACCCGCCAAGGTGGTATAGGTTGATGGCAATATGGTAAAGTCTTTATCATAAGTTAAAGCAGTGCCGAAGGTGGTCAGCACTATTTTACCGGTGGTGGTGGTTTGTGGGACTGTTACGTATACCGCATCCGTTCCTGCCGAATCAACAACAGCGTTTATACCGTTAATGGTTACTTTGTTGTTGGCCGTGGTAGTGCTAAAGTTACTGCCGTAAATGGTAAGTTTACTGTTCTGTATGCCGGCCTCGGCGCTTATTCGGGTTATCTTAGGGTTAGGCGGTTCTACCTTAAATTTATAAGGGAAACCGAGTGTTTTTCCATTAGTAACCAACGCAAGCGATACCTGCCCCATCGGTATATTATCAGGTATATTAATAAACACCATTGTTGAATCGCCGTAGTAAGGCGTTACGCTGATATCATTAAACAGCACTTTATTTTCCTTAAAATTGGGGTTAAAATTACGGCCGTAAATGATCATGAAATCATTAGGCTTACCAATATTATCAGTAACCGCGACCAGATAATCGGATAGCGAGCCGTTAGTAATTTTTGTGATTGCCGGCAACGTCGCCGGATCGACGGTTGGCTCGGGCGTCTTGCCTTTCTTACAGCTGATAGTCAACAGCAGGCTAAGGCCCATCAATATAGTAAGTGCGGTATTTTTATAAGTTGATGTAGACATTATTATCATTTTCCTGGCAGATAAGGTTAGACCGGCGTAAATATATCCAAATTTCATCCTAATTAAAATACTTAACTCTTGGTATTTTTCAGGAAATCTATCACTCAAAATATTTTAATTCAAAGCGATTGATTTTGCTAAAATAATTAGCAAATTTGTGTGATGGCACATCAGGAAAACCCCGAGTTTTTTAAAGGGCGCGGCGCGCAGGTAAATACCGATAATAAATTTTTAAAACGCAAGTATGTGCTTGACCATATTGAGGGGCTGGACGAGCCGTTGCTGGAAAACGGCAACACACAGCTATTCGAAGAAACACCAAAAAAAATAGTAAGCGAATCAAGCAGTCCGGATCTTAGTCATATGTACTCCATTAACCCCTACCAGGGCTGTGAGCACGGTTGTATCTATTGTTATGCGCGCAATAGTCACGAATATTTTGGTTTTAGCGCGGGGCTTGATTTTGAGCGCAAGATCATCGTTAAACGTAACGCGCCTGAGTTGCTGGAGCAATATTTTAACAAGCGCAACTATCAACCGGTAAACATCCTGATGTCGGGCAATACGGATTGTTATCAGCCTGTAGAACGCAAATTGGAAATAACCCGGCGGTTACTCGAAATTTTTCTGCGTTATAAAAACCCGGTAAGCATCATCACCAAAAATAATTTAATACTGCGCGATATGGATATAATTACCGAACTGGCCAAACTCAATTTGATCCACGTTAATGTTTCCATCACATCGCTGAATGAGCAACTGCGCCAAAAACTGGAACCACGTACGGTAACGGCATCGGGCAGGCTATCGGTTATTCAAAAACTGTCAGAAAACGGGGTGCCTGTTAGGGTAATGGCGGCGCCGATCATTCCTGGTTTAAACAGCAACGAAATACCCGATATTATCCGCGCATCGGCAGATAGAGGCGCCTTGGGTGCGGGTTTCACTATTGTACGCCTTAACGGTAGCATAGCCGAGATATTTACCGATTGGCTGCATAAAGCTTTTCCTAATAAAGCAGAAAAAGTACTTAACGCCATCAAATCATGTCACGATGGCAACTTAAATGATAGCGATTACGGCAGGCGCATGAGCGGCGACGGGCCGGTGGCCAAATCTATCCACCAGCTCTTCCGGATGGCTACCAATCGTTTTTTGGATGACCGGGAAATGCCGGAACATGATTATACCCTATTTACTCCCCGCAAGGGCAAACAAACCAGCCTGTTTTAAACATTTGTTAATTGATTTTTTAGTTATATGAAATAACTATATCCAAAAATAATTTATATAGATAAAAGCTATAACCTATCTATAATTACGATTGAGCGGTGCCGCAAAAATTGGTATATTTGCATCACAAAAAACAAGAAAACAGTATGATTGGTATAGGTAAAAAATTCCCTCAGTTCTCAAAAACTGCGGTTGTAAGTTTAGAAAAAGGTAAAGAGTTTGAAACCATCACTTCAGATTTTTTAACTAATGATGATAACGTTTGGACGGTAATTTTCTGGTGGCCAAAAGATTTTACTTTTGTTTGCCCAACCGAAATTGCCGAATTTAACAAAGCATTTGGCGAGTTCCGCGACCGCGAAACCCGTGTTATCGGCGCTTCTACCGATTCTGAATTTGTTCACGCTGCCTGGAGAACCCACCACGATGACCTGCGCGATCTGAAATTCCCGATGCTGGCTGACACTTCAAAATCATTAGCCGAAGAACTGGGTATTTTAACCGAAGACGAAAAAGTTGCTTACCGCGCTACCTACATTATCGACCCACAAGGCACTATCCAATGGGTATCTGTAAACGGCTTAAACGTTGGTCGTAACGTTAAAGAAGTTATCCGCGTGTTAGACGGTTTACAAACCGACGAGCTTTGCCCTTGCAACTGGGAAAAAGGTCAGGAAACTTTAACAGTTTAATTTTTATATACAATACAGATATCCCCGCGATACCTGCGGGGATATTTTTTCTACCAACAAAAACATAACTAACTGACTATCAATTAAAATGAGCGAAAGTACAGAAACTATAAACGAGATGCTGCAAATCCTGGGATTAGATGCGGCTTATCGTAATGCCAGCTTGGAATTATTAGAAAAAGGCGAATCACGCTATCTGCGCGATCTGAAACTGAATTTTACCAGCACGCTTACGTCGGCACATTTAACCGAGAAAGAGTGTGCGTTGCTCGGCTTAAGCACAGCGGTAAACAACAATAACACCCCGCTTATAAACTACTACACCCATTATGCCACCGCGCAAGGCGCCACTGCCGAAGAGTTGGGCGAAGCTGCGGGTTGTGCGTCACTATTAGCCTCAAACAACGTATTCTACCGTTTCAGGCACTTCACACAAAAAGAGAAATACACCCAGATACCTGCACGTATACGCATGCAGTTAATGATGAAACCTGTAACCGGTAAAGAGTTTTTTGAACTGATGAGCCTTGTTATATCGGCCGTTAACGGTTGCGAAATGTGTGTTAACGCGCACGAGGATTCGCTGATAAAACTAGGCGCTACCGAAGAGCGTATTTTTGATGCCGTACGCATTGGCTCCCTGGTAACATCGGTGGGCAAAATAATATTTTAATATTTGGTACCTTTTTTGTAGATTGTATTGACATAAGTAAACTAATAGTTTTACTATCTTTGCCTATGTTAATGCAATTTACCCCTAAGGTTTAAACGTATATTAGCTATTATTTTTATGGCCGACAAAAAAATAACTGTACTGTATGTTGACGATGAAGAAAACAACCTGTTTTCTTTCAAGGCCGCTTTCCGTATCAAATACCAGGTTTTAACCGCTATTAGCGGAGATGAGGCGTTAAAACTGCTTGAAACAAAACCTGTTGAAATTATTATTACCGACCAACGCATGCCTAACATGACCGGCGTTGAGTTCCTTGAAAAAGTTATCGATAAATATCCCGACCCGATGCGCATTCTGCTTACCGGCTATGCCGATATGGGCGCAGTTGTTGATGCGGTTAACAAAGGCAAAATTTTCCATTACCTAAGCAAACCCTGGAACGAGGACGAGCTGGATATGACCATTACCCGCGCTTATGATGCTTACCTGGATAAGCAAAAGCTAAAGGAAATGAACGAAAAACTAGGCACCTCTAACGACCAGTTGGAGTTTTTGCTTCGTCAAAAATTGCTTTCGTAATTTCCCCTCTTTTATCTCGCCAAAGTGGAGATAATTTTAGAGTTATTTAGTTGGAATAGTTACCGTAAATGTAGTACCCTGGTTTAGCACCGAGTTTACTTCTATCTGCCCGTTTAGCTTAAGCAAAGCACTTTTTACGTTGTACAGGCCAAAGCCTGATCCCGCTTCCTGCGAGCTGGCGCGATAAAACAAGTTAAATATCTCGCCCAGGTGATTGCCTAATATACCTATACCCGTGTCTTTCACCTTAATAGTAAGCAGGGCTTTGTGTACGTGTATGCTTAGCTCCACACGTTTTTCGTGAGCACCCTTATTCTGGTACTTAAACGCGTTGGAAAGAAGGTTGTTAATGATAAGCTTTATTGGGGTGATGTCATTACGATAATACTCCTTCTGATCAACACTGATGGCAAAATCAATAGTATTGGTACTGGCAAAAACACGATAAATATCTCTAAACTCGTCTGCCGTATCATTAAAATCTATCCCGGCAATATTCAGTTCGCCGCGTTGCAGGCTGTAATAATCGTGCATGCTTAAAATGTAAGTGTCCAGCTTTTTGAGCGATTTCTCCATCAAAAACAGCATCTCCTTCATTTCATTAATATCATACATTTCGTGCGCCACATTAATGGCACCCAAAATACCTGCAAGCGGGCCGCGTATATCATGGCTTACGCTGTAGGCAAACTTATCCAGTTCGGTATAAGCTTTTTGTAGTTCCTGGTTTTTGGTGGTGAGGATGGTATTGGCCTGGTAAAATTTGTTGGCTTCCTCAATGGCTGATATAATATCGCTTTCTTCCCAGGGCTTTTTAACAAACCTGAAAATATTACCACGGTTAATTGCCCCGATAACCGATTCGATATCCGCATGCGCGGTAATCAAAATACGCATAGGCAACGGATAGGTGCCGCGTATCTCCTCAAAAAATTCAACGCCGGTTTTAAGCGGCATGCGCTGATCGCAAAAAATAATACGTATGTCCGGGTGTTTCTCTAAATAATCAATAGCCCCGGGAATATTTACTGCCGTGAAAACCTGGTAGTTTAACCTTAATGTAGCTTTAAAGCCCATTAAGTTTTCCATCTCATCGTCAACGTACAGTATCTTAATTTTGTCTGCCATTATATATAGTCAGATGCGTGTTTTTAATCAGTTTAGGTTGCTTAGGGGTATTGAGCAGGAAACTAAATTAAACAAAATTTGAGTAAACTATACAGGCTTGGCTTCAAAAACAATAGGAATGACCAAAGTGAACTCGGTGCCTTCGCCCGGTTCTGATTTTACAAGGATGTTTCCGTTATGTTTTTTGATGGTGTTATAAGCTATTGACATACCCAAACCAGTACCTTCACCCACCTCTTTGGTGGTAAAAAACGGTTCGAATATTTTTTTGATGGTTTGCTCGGTCATACCGGTACCGTTATCACGTACCTTAACCAAAACATTCTCGTTTTCAAACACGGTTGATACTTCGATCTCGCCACCTTCATTATCACCAAACTTTTTGTTAACGGCGTACGCGGCGTTTGATATCAGGTTTAAAAATACCTGGTTAAGCTTACCGGCATAACACTCCACCAACGGCACCTGTCCGTAGTTTTCTATCACCTTAATACGGCCGTTAAGCAGGTTGTTAGCAATAACCATGGTTGATTGCATACCCTCGTTAATATCCGCCCGTTTCAGATCATCCTCATCCAGGCGCGAGAATATTTTAAGGCCCTTAACAATTTCGGCCGTACGCGATGCACCTTCGTGTATACCTTTTATCAGGTGTTTTATCTCAACAAGCAGGTATTCAAAATCCAGTTCCTCTTTATATTCTTCTATTTTTCTTTGCTTCTCCTCTAAAGGCTCGTCGGCCAGGCTCATTTTTTCAATAGCTTCCATAGCATCCAATACCATCTCTACGTCGCGCTTAAGCGGGTTAATGTTGGAAGTAACAAAGTTTATCGGGTTATTGATCTCGTGCGCTATACCGGCAGTTAACTGACCCAGCGATGCCATCTTCTCCGACTCAACCAGTTGCGATTGTGTTTGCTTCAGATCTTCTAAAGACTGGTTTAACTCGTGCGTACGCTCTTCTACCTTTTGCTCCAACATCACATTCTGCTCGCGCACTATGCGTTCGTTTTCCTGCAAGGCACGCAGGGTTTCTTCCTGCGAACGTTCTTTCTCTGCTTTAAATATGTTGATCTTATCGGCCAATGCTAAGGATAGCAAGGTAACCTCGATAGCTGTACCCGCCTGCATGGTGTAGTTGGTAAAATCATTATACGGCAACACACCCAGGTTGCGCAACACAAACAATACCAGGCCCGCTAAAAATATCGTCCATGCCAAAGCAAAGAATTTAGCAGGGCGGAACCCCCGGATTGAAAGCGTGATAACCGCCACATAAATACTGATAGACAAACACAAAGCCGAAATATCGATAGCGCGGTAGCTGATCAGTACCTGACCGCTTAAACGCAGAATAATAGCTATAACATACAGTACAATAACCGCCTGAAATATCCGCCCCATAATAGGCATACGCTGCTGCATACCCAAAAACGACCGCGAGAACATCATTAACGATATACCCGCCAGCGCCGGGAAAATAATTATAACAGCATTATAAACCTCGGGCGAGTTTGGAAACAAGAACCGGTAAGTGTAGCCCGAAAGCGTTGTTTGCGTAAGGCCGATGAACAAGGTATAGGATACGTAATACAGGTAGCTAATATCGCGGGTAGAGATGAATACAAACAGGTTGTACAACATCATTACAAATAATATACCTACCAAACAACCCCAAAGCACATCATTGGTTAGTTTTGACTCGGCTACTTTTTGGGGCGTGCCCAATACCAGTGGCAATACCATTTGCTGCCCGCTGTTTACTTTAAGGTAGTAGGTAGCGGTGCTATCGGTAGGTAAGCTAACGTCAAAAATAAAGTCCTGGTGCTTGTATTTGCGCAGGTTGAAGGGGTTACGGTCGCTTAGCTTTTCAACCTGGTAGCCGCCGTTTGCCGGGTAATAAAACTCGCATATATCCAGCGTTGGGTACTCCAGGTTAAGCAACAGGTGGTCATCCTCGTGTTTATTGGTGATGGTAAATTTCAACCAAAAATTCGAGGCGCTCAACTGCATGTTAGGCACCTGTGTTTTTGATTGCACAAACTTACCTGAGGCCCGCACCGTGTTAATATCTAATTTACCGGTCGAGTCTTCCAATAGGCCAACGCTTTCGCCAATAACAATATTCTCTCCTTTAAAAACAATCGGCTGTTGTGCAAATGCTTTGGGTAAGCAAAAGGCAAACAATAACAAAAGGCTGATATGAATTTTTTTCATTGTGATAAGGTAATACGTTTAGGATTTGTCAAGTACTAAAACCTGCTCCAAAGGCAGCCTGTGCGATTTAAGTACAGGCTCTTCGGCTATGGCTATTTTGGTTAAAAATACCTCGGCGCGGTTATTGCCAAGGCCGGTTATCTGGTCAAAATGCTTACGCAATTCGGTTAATTCTTTTATCAAACGGTCAGACAAACCTTCGCCATTGCCATGCAATATACGCGAAAACAAGTAAAACGGAGATATAACCGGATGCACCGCTAAATTTAAATTAGTAGCCTCCAACCAAAAGCGTTCCATGGCGCGACCGCCCTCAAAAAAGTTGGATAACTTATATTCGGGCAAAGTGATCATACACAGGGCCGATGCCGTTTTTACAATTTTCCGCGCCAGCGAATCAAAGCCCAAACCGCCCTCCAGTTTATTAATGGTTTGTATTACCTTTTCGTTACGGATGATATTAAGCGCGGCCAGTTGCGAATTGGTAAAGCCCAAGGTTTTAGTGTCAATACCATCGCGTGTGCGTTCGGCGTCCTCGGTTGTCCAGCGCATTTCGTGTTTGATAAAATCGTTGTGGCCGGCAGGGTTTAACAGCCTGGCGCGGTCGCAGGCGCCTATGATGTCGCCCAGTTCTTTTAGTACAGCCTCATCTGTAAAAAACTGGAATTTGGCACCCGGGATAGTTTCGGCAATGGCGCCCAGCTGTTCAATAGTGCTTACCGGGATAGGCGTTTTGGGCGCCGGGTTACGGTTGGTGTGGCGTTTATAAATAGCCTTGTCTAAGCTTAATATTTCGGGCTTAGGAGCAGCGTTTGTTTTCGCAAAGCGGATGGCTGCCACCAGGCGCTCGTTCCCGCCAGGTACAAACTCGTACGATGCTTCAAGCCCCAGTGCCTGCGCACGAATGCTCAGGTTTTCATAAGCGGCGCCGAAGGTGATGAAAGATGCTGTTTTCTGAAAATCGCCGAAGCTAAATGAGCGGAATTCATCATGGTATAAAAACAGCGTACCGGTTTTGTACAACCACTTCCAGGGCTGATCATTACCGGTTGATGGTGCTGCGCAGGCAGCGTTTACCAGTTCGGTTATGGTATTGCTATCGGGTTGATAAGCTGAATTATCTGTAGATTGATATTGCCCGGCCAATTGCTCCATCTCCTCAACCAACATCGGCGTAAACGGATTAGCCGGAACCTCGGTAACAAACGGCGCAGGGTTTCTATCACCAACGATCTCATCCAGATCAACATAATAACGGCCCGAATCATGAAACTGATCCAGTAAAATACGGCGGCAAACGTCAGCACCAACAGCACCACCTAATACTACCGAACTGGCCAACTGCGGCCAGGTGTTTATCGTTTGCTCCACTTCTATCATGGATGCTTTTATGCGTAGCGATACATTTTCAATACCCAACATTTGTAAAATGATCGGGATCTTTTCTTCGTTGGTCAGCTCTTTTATGGTTGATGTATCTACGCCTTCAACCGTACCGTGCAGGATAGGGTAATCAGGCTCCAGGTCAAAACGTTCCACGTCAAGCATACCCCTATCGCTGGTATCCATTACCACCGGGATGCGTAGTGCCTTAGCTTTAACACGCGAATTGATCTTGATATCCAGGCCATCGCACTCATCCACCAAAATATCCAGCTTACCGCCGCCCAGGAAAAACTCATCCATGTTTTGCTCCGTAAGGCCGTCAAAAAAGCAGGTTACCTTTAAAAACGGATCTATCTCGGCAATCTCGCGGGCGGTAACCACTACTTTGGGCAGGCCCAGGTTATGGATGCCGGCACGTATGCGGTTTAAGTTACTTAGCTCCAGCTCATCAAAATCCGCCAGGCGCAATTCGCCAAAACCACGCTCCATCGATAGGGTTAAGGCAATAGACTGCCCCACCGAAAGACCGATAATGCCTATTTTTTTGGTGCCCAGCTTATCCCGCTCGGCGCGGGTTATTTTGTATTGATTACGGTTGGTGCGCATTTCAACAAACTCATCCTCATCAAGCATATGCACCAGGCGTTGGCTCCATGGATAATAAACCCAAACACCGTACTCATCAATATTACGGCCGTTTAAATGGCGCTCAATCAACGGCGGGTACTCGTCGGCCTTTAATTTAACCGATGGATTCTGACTTTTAACCAGTTCCTGCAACTGGCCATATAGCTCATCGCTTACAAACGACACCTTACCCTCGCTAAGTAATGCATCAAACACTTTTCTATCCTCAGCATCCGTAATACGTAATATTTGCGGAACGTGAACTTTCTTTAACTGCTGTGCCTCTGCCAATAATGATGATAAATTTTCCATTGATATTATTTACAATGTTGGCGCGTAAACCGCACCTGTTAAAGCTTTGTTTCTATATAAAATCCCAGTCCTTGTCAACCGTTTTAATATTGTTCAGGTTCTTTTCGGCGTTGCCGATGGTGGCCTGCAGGTCCCACTGGTCAAGGTTTGGTATTTCGCATTCGTAATGTATGATCAGGTTTTTACCGCGCAGGGTTTCATTACGTACGGTAGTTAGGTTTTCCCGTATTTTCATGATAGCGCTTTTCTCGCCTTCTTCGGCTTTGCTTAATTGGGGCACATCTTTTAAAACCATACTGGTAGCGATAAGATCCAATTTAGGATAGTAAAAAGTACCCTGATTGCCCACACTGTCCTCCAGTTCCATACCCACGCTTGCCACGGGCTTTACCGTATAAGGCGCACACAGCGCAAAAAGCGACTGCAGGCCAATTTCGTAAGCAATTACAACGGCTGCACGTATTAAAAAAATACTACCAATGCCATAACCGGCTATCTCGCGCGAATTCCAAAGTCCGCACAACTCGCCGGTGCCATATTTGCCGTATTGCCATACCACGTCATAAATACTTTTATCAATAGCGGCTGTTGCGGTCTCTATGGGCAGATGTTCTGTACCGCCTGATACGTGCACGCGGGCGCCGCCGTATACGCGTTTTCGATCTAACGATTCAACAACCATTACAAAAACGGCCGGGTTATTCACCCATTCATTTTTACTATAGGATACTTTGGTTACACCAATGCTGGTTAATACATGTGTATGTCCTTCAATAAAGAGGGCACATGTTTCTGGTTCGTCAATAGCTCTGAAGGCCCTTAACCGTACTTCCGGATTGTCCTTATCTATACTGCCGTTCATTTAATTCAGGGGGTATTAAAATTTTGGTTGCAATATTACTATCGGAACGCACATTAATACGTTCAAAAAAATAAATAGTTAGTTTAATGGGTAATTAAATGCAAGGCATCACACCCGGCCAGTGAAAACCCCGGGGCAAATATTGCGCTAAGGTTAATCACCACTGCTGATAATCAACGGAAAATCAATCGATTGCCTTACAGGCCATAGGTTTGAAACGATGCAGTTAACTGAACGTTAAATTAAATAAAATCCGGCATCACACACAACTAATTTGTTTATTTTAAGTAAAAACAAACAAAGGACGCGGTTGTTCGAAAATTTTTAAGCAAAAAAGCCAGATCAGGCTTGCTCGGTAAGTTTTGTCAGGTTGTGATCGTTAGTGATAGCGATGCTTTTTCCAGACAGGCTGATCAGCTTATCGCCAACCAATTCGTTAATTACACGGAATACCGTTTCGTAAGTAGCGCCTGCAAACGATGCCAGGTCCTGGCGGCTCAGGTCGATATTGATCAGGCCGGATGCGGTTTCGCCAAATTGCTTTCTGAGGATGATAAGCGCCTCGGCCACCCTACCTTTTACCGACATATGGGCCAGGTTACGCATCTTGCGTTCCGACTCGCGCAGCTCTTCGGCAAAAAACATGAGGAGTTTATAAGTGAACTCGGTGTTTACTTTAAGGGTGGTTTCAAAAAAATCCATATCAACGTAGCAAACAACTGTAGTCTCCAAAGCCGTAGCCGACACCGGGTAAACCAAATGACTGCCAATACCACGATGACCTACTATGGAGCCGGTTTTAGCGAAGCGGATGATCAATTCTTTATCATTATCCCACTTTTTATGCACCTTAACATTACCGTTATTTACAAAGAAAACACCGGTTACTTTATCGCCTTCTTTAAAAATAGTTTCGCCTTTTTTTACTTTAAAGGTTTTTTGATTCTGCAAAATAGCCGATTGCCATTCTTTTAAACAGTTTTTGCTTAAAAAACACGTGTTTGGATCGCATGCTACTTTACTTTTTTTCATGTTTTTGAATTTATATACAATATTAGTTAAAAATTAATATTAAAAATAGTAGTTTTTTACAAAAAATATAAAATAATTGACTCATTATATATCTTTTATCATATAAAGACGACAAAATGACTATATCTTATAGATAATAATTCAGTATATATTTCTATATTTTTACATTAAAGCCAAATTATATTGCCATTAATGTCAATAACTCAGCAGATTTGCAAAAAACATAAGATTTCAAGAAAAAACATGGCGAATTCTTATCAAATTTTTATTTATTAGGACATTTTGACTCCATTCTGAAGAAAAAGAATGGCGATAAATAAAAATATATCGATTTTTCCATTTTAAAGCGCCAAAAAGCACATTGGTGGATTCTGTAAATATTTCGCAATTTTAAGCCATGTTTAATGAACTGTTTGCACACATACGCCGTTTTGTACCACTTAGCCTAGAGGACGAAACGCTTATGCAGCAAAAACTCACCATCAAAAGTTTTAAAAAGAAGGCTTATTTATTGGAGCCCGGCAAACAATGCCGCTATAACTATTTTGTAAGCAGCGGCCTGCTGCGCATGTATTTTATAAACACCAAAGGCCTGGAGCAAATAACCCACTTCGGTTTGGAGAACTGGTGGCTTACTGATTTTGCCAGCTTTGAAATGCAACAACCGGCACGATTTTATATACAAGCGCTTGAAGATACTAACGTAGTTGCCTGGGATATAAAAACCCAGGAAGAGCTTATTGATGCAATACCGCAACTGGAAAGATACTTCCGCAAAATGCTGCAACGGGCCTACACGGCTTCGCAACGCCGCATTGAGTTTATCTACGGCATGAGCGATGAAGAGCGCTACCTATCCTTCAGTAGCCAGTTCCCCGAATTTTTGCAGCGAGTACCGCAATACATGTTGGCATCTTACCTGGGTTTTACGCCACAGTTTTTGAGTAAGATAAGGGGGCGCGCTGCGCGTGGTGATTAGTGATTTGCTAATTAGAGATTGGGCTTAACAAATATTAAAATATATAAACGGTTCATCTAATCTATAATCACCAACCTCTAGTCATTACTTTCTTAATCTCGATTAACTTTTCGGTACTATCTATTCCTCAACTTTGTGGTGTTAAAAACATACAAACATCATGAACAACAGAATAGACATTTTCGCATTAGAGCCTAATTTTATTAAAGGCATAGTTGGTTTAGAAGGCTATATGGCCGCCAGTGGTATCAGCAAATTACATTACGAGTTGATCAAACTACGCGCGTCGCAAATTAACGGCTGTGCTTTTTGCCTGAACATGCACAGCAAAGACCTGCTAAAAATGGGCGAAGAGCAACGCATATTCACCCTATCGGCATGGCGCGATACTACGTTTTACACCGACGAGGAAAAAGCCATACTGGCACTTACTGAAGAAGTAACCCTGATCCAGGGCGGCGTGTCAGACGCTACTTATAACGAAGCTGCCCGCCTGTTTGACGAGCATTACCTGGCTAAGATCATCGCCGGCATTGTGATCATCAACGCCTGGAACCGCATCAGCATCAGCACCCATAAACAGCCTGAAGCAGACAAAAAATAACCCATTTGTCATTTCGACGAGGTACGAGGAGAAACCTTATACGTTTTGTTATCGCGGCGTATGAGCTTCTCCTTTTTTTGCTGCTTATTATATTTAGGTTAAACTTCAAAAACTCCATCCGGAAGAGCTACCTTTAAGCATTGATCATGCTATGTTTAAAAGTAAATGCTTGTTAGTTGCTTTCACGATATTGTTATCGGCACATAGCAGTATCGCTCAAAGCAAGTACATCCCCATAAAACTGCCCGCCGCCATTAACGACCCTGCCGAAGAGTTTTCGGGCCTGGCTACCTATAAAAACCGGGTTTACTTTTTACCGCAATACGGCAGCCATAAAGCCACCAAACTGGATGGCGCGTTTAACCTGTACAGTATTAGTACAGATAGCATAAACCGTGTTGTTACCGGCGCGGATACCGCATTGACCCGTTATCGCACCATCAAAGTTTTAAACCTTAACAAACTTCCGCGAAGCGTAAAACAACACTACGAAGGCTTTGAAACACTCACCATAGTAAACAACCGTGTTTACATGGCTATGGAGACTACCGATAGCGCCACCAGCAATTGCTATTTATTAAAAGGTTTTTTAAATGTTGCCAAAGGCGAGGTTGTTATAGACCCTATACACTACCTGGTATTAAAACGCCCGCTGTTCATCAAAAATGCCGGGTTTGAAAGCGTAACTTATCTGTCACAGCAAAACAAGTTATTGGCTATGTATGAATTTAACGCCTCGGCAGGCGGGGGTAAGGGTTATTTGATAGACCCCGATTTTAAAACGGCGGTAAAAACTATTACTACGCCGTTTCTTTATTTCAGGTTAACAGATATTGCTGCCCGACCAGATGGCCGCATTTACGGCATTAATTACTACTGGAACGGCGACTATAAACCATACCTCAACAATAAACTGGCAAGCCATTTGGAAGAAGCCATCAAACAAAGCGTGCCCGATCTTCGCGACAGCATAAATAACAACCCGACTTATTTAAACAACGGCCGCAGCACCTATGCGCGTATTGTTATGTTGAATAGTCATAAGGATAAACAATGGAAGCAGGTTGCCAGCTTCGACGGGTACAAAAATAACTGGGAAGGGATAACACTGTTTGATAGAGGCGCCCTGATCATTACCGATGCCAATGGCAGCAAAAAACAGCTAACTACTTTTGCATACATTGAATTTTAGAAAAATTTTTATTGCATTAAAACATTTGGTTGTTATTCAAGTTATCTATAGTTTCACGGCTTGTCGTGAGCACCCAAACGAACCAATATTTTAATGAGCAGCACCAACAAAAAGGTTATCATTTTTGATGACGATGAAGATATCCTATCGGTTTGTACATATATATTAGAAGAGCACGGCTGGGAAGTGCATACCTATACCGACTGTAATAACATTGTTGAAAAGGTTACTTCAATACAACCGCGTGTTATACTTATGGATAACTGGATACCCGATGCGGGCGGCATTATAGCTACCCAAACCCTTAAAAAAGATGAGGCGCTTAAAAAAATACCGGTTATTTATTTTTCAGCCAATAGCGATATACAATTGCTGGCCAGCCACGCCGGCGCCGAAACCTACCTGGCCAAACCTTTCGACCTGGACGACCTGGAGAAGGTGATCAACAAAGTGTTATCATAAATTATTTTTTTTGACATAAAGCAAAAGCCCTCATGGTAATACCATGAGGGCTTTATTATTTTAATGAGGTATGCGTTAATATTACATGCCGCCCGGGCCACCGCCGCCACCGAAGTTGCCGCCGCCACCGCCGCCAAAGTTACCACGGTTGCCACCGCCAAAGTTGCCGCCGCCTTCGCGGTTGCCTCTGTCGCGGCCGCCGCCATCACGACCACCACCCGGGCCACCACGCTCGCTTTCCTGCATTGGGTTACGGCCTGCAAATTTTTGCAACCTGATAGCAATAGTAGCCATAAAGTAACGGCCTAACCTGTTTACGTTACTTTGGGTATAACCTGTACCATCCGGGTTAAACGAGAAACCGGTGTTTTGGTTAAACAAGTCGAACGCTGCTAAACGGATAGTTGCTCTTTTTTGTGCCAGGAAACGACGCTCCAGGTACACGCTTAATATGTTAGGGTTGGTTACCGCTATGGAGTAGCCGTAGTTTATTTGTTTGTTGTAATCGTAGCTAAATGTCCAGTCGCCAAAGTAGTTTTTACCGGTTAAACCTAAAGTTAAGCCACGTACGTTAGCGTTACTTTGTGTAAAGCCGGGACCGGTTAACGAGTTAGTTGTTTTGTTGATAGAATAATTTGCGCTGGCTTGTACGTCAACAATATCAGTAAGATCTAACCTGAAACGTGCGCCAGGGCTAAATGTTAAGGTTTTTGACAAGTTTTTCAGCATAGCCGATTGCTGGTTGTTAAAGCTTACACTATCCACAAAGTTAGGGTATTGCGTGTAGCCAACGTTCATGTTAAATGATGCGGTGTATTTACGCTCGGCCCATGGTTTTGAAAACAGGAACGATCCGAAACCTGAATAATAACCGTCGGCATTTTCATAACGGGTAAGGGTAGTGTTCTCGTAGTTTCTAAGTGCAGGATTTGCTGCTACAAGGGTAGGATTCAACCTACGGTAGGTAGTAGAACGGCTTGCTACGTAGTTATCAATTTTTGAGAACGACGCGTTAAAGAACATGATATTACCTGTTGCAATACCAAAGGTGTTGTAACGGATAGAGATATTGTTGGTAAACTGTTGTTTCAGATCAGGGTTACCTTGTACCGGGTACGAAGCGTTCGACAGATCGACAACCGGCTGCAACTGGTTAAACGAAGGCGCGCTGGCGCTACCGTTATAGTTAATGCTTAACGACTCGTTACGTGAGAAGTTATAAATGAAACGCGCTGCAGGGATGTAGTTGGTCTGTGTGCGGTGCGTACTTACATTATTGGTTATCGAGCGGCCATCCAATACCGATGGTTGTACGCCGATACCTAAGGTATAGTTGTATTTTTCGCCAATAACACGGAAACCTAAACCAATTTTGTTGGTGGTAAAGTTAAAGTTGTAGTTATTGCTTAAACGTGCATAGTTATTAAATGTACCCGCGTTTGATAACGTATCGGTTTCCTTATCGTTTGATGTACGCGAGGTGCTGTAGGTGTAGTTAAACTCTAAATAAGATATTTTACCCACCGGCTCCAGGTATGATAAGTTAGCACTGTATGATTTGGTGTGATTATCGGTATTAATAACCTGGTGTAACGGCGTATTTGCCGAACCTGCAGTTAGCGTAACAATAGGGTTGCTGTATGACTGCGATTGCGCGATACCTGCATTCAGGTTAACACTCAGGTTACGACGACCCGGGAACCTGTGGTTATACAAAGCGTTAACACTAAAGTTAGGCGATTGCGAACTACTACCGGTTACCGTTTTGTATGATCTTGCCAATATGCCACCCGCGTTGTTGTAAGTTACATTCTCGGTCAGATCGGTATTGCTTTTTGAGTAAGTAAATTGAGGCGTTATTTTTAAATAGTTAACGGTATCAGGCTTATACTCAAAGTTGAACTGAAAACGGTGGTTTATCGGGTTCTCGTTGCTAACAGACTCGTTGGTGTTACCGCTGCCGTTGTTGTTGTAACGAATGTTTGATGAAGTAGTATAGGTTGAGTTATCAGAAAAACTGTAGCTACCATATACTGATATATATTTACCCCACTGATCGCGGTAGTTGGTACCCACAGAACGGGCAAGCGTAATACCGTCACGGGTACTAACCAAGCCGCTACCGCCGCTACGGCCACCTGTACGGCCGCCGCCACCGCCATTGTTACCGCCGCCACCGCCGCCGCCACCAAAGTTAAAGGTGTTAGCGTTAATGTTGTTAATGTTACCAATGATGGTTATTTGCCTGTTACCTTTAAAGTTAAAGTAGTTAACCTGGCCGGTGTAACGACCTTCGTTTACATCTTTACCATTTACTTTTGGCAACAGATCGGCGCCGCCGCCACCTGTAGCTTGTAATGAATAGCCATAGTTTTTATCCTGGCGGATAGTGAAGTTTAATATTTTGTTTGGTTCGCCGGTGCGGATGCCGGTTAGGTTGGCCTGGTCGCCGTAATCATCAATAACCTGTACGCTTTCCAAAAGGTCGGCCGGGAAGTTCCTGGTAGCAGCTTGTACGTCGCCACCCATAAAGTCTTTACCATTGATACGTACTTTGGTTACCGATTTACCTTGCGTGGTAACGTTACCTGCAGCATCTACATCAACACCCGGTATTTTTTTCAATACATCCTCTACCGGCGCGTTCTCGCGCACTTTGTAGGCTGATATTTTATAGTCAACCGTATCTTCTTTAATTTTTACCGGGATAACGCCTACAATGGTAACCGTATTTAATTGCTTACTTTCTGTTCTTAGTATGATCGGGTCAAGCGTTACAGGTTTGCCATCGTTAACATCCAGTGTATAACGTTTACGTATAGCTTCAAAACCTATTGAAGTTGCGGTGATAGTGATCTTGGTGCCTTTAACATTGTTAAAACCAAACTTACCGTCAATATCAGTAACGGTGATGGTGCTATCGCCTGCGTCTGATATCAGCTTAAGCGTTGTACCCGGGATAGTAGCCTTTGTGGTATCTATCACCGTACCATGCAATTCATGGGTTTGTGCAAACGCCGTGCGCGTTATCAGCACAAAAAATAGAAAGGGGAGAATTATATATTTCATAAAAATTATTGTCGTGTGTTTGTTAATATTTACGCTTTGATGCAAATACAATGCAAAGGTTCAATTTAAATTACGCTTAAGAATTATAATTAATATGATTGTTACAGAGTTGAAGCTGCATGTTATCATATTGTTACAAATTCACTATCCTACAACGGTTTGTGCATGATTTAAGGCCGCAAAAATAACAATACAACCAACATCACAATGTATCATTTTAAGTACGATGTAAATTACCTGTTATGCAATGGATTGCGCAACCACGCAACTAAATGAAAATTAAAATGTTTATGTATTAAGTAACAATAATGATATTTGCTTGCGGAAATAATATCTGCCCATAAATATACTGTACGCCCATGACCCGCTTATCTGTAAACATCAATAAAATAGCTACCCTGCGCAACTCGCGCGGCGGCAATAACCCCGACCTGGTAAAAGTTGCTTTAGATTGCGAACGTTTTGGCGCGCAGGGCATAACCGTGCACCCACGCCCCGATGAACGCCATATACGTTACCAGGATGTTTTCGACCTGAAAAAAACTGTTACTACGGAGTTTAATATAGAGGGCAACTGCCAGGAACAAAAGTTTGTTGACCTGGTACTGGCCAGCAAACCCGAGCAGGTTACTTTAGTGCCCGATGCCTTAGGGCAGATAACCTCAAACCATGGCTGGGACACCATCACCCACCAACAATATTTAAAGGATATCATTTCGGTGTTTAAAAATGCCGGCATCC
Source organism: Mucilaginibacter sp. A3364 (assembly GCF_059690715.1). Lineage (NCBI taxonomy): Bacteria > Pseudomonadati > Bacteroidota > Sphingobacteriia > Sphingobacteriales > Sphingobacteriaceae > Mucilaginibacter > Mucilaginibacter sp. A3364. Next base: position 1,023,877 of record NZ_JCAWED010000002.1, on the reverse strand, counting down.
GTGTATCCATTTTTGTTGACCCTGTTGCCGAGATGGTAGAAGCCGCCGCCAAAACCGGCACCGACCGTATTGAGCTTTACACCGAAGGCTACGCCCATAACTATCATCAAAATAAAGAAACCGCTATAGCACCTTACGTAGCTGCCGCCGAGGTTGCCCAAAAAGTTGGACTGGGCATTAACGCCGGGCATGATCTTGATTTGCATAACCTGAAATACTTTGCCCAAAACGTACCGGGTTTACTGGAGGTAAGTATCGGCCACGCCTTGGTATGCGACGCTTTATATTACGGTTTGGAAAACACCATTCAGCAGTATTTAAGGCAGCTGGCCTAACGAATAATAGTGATACTGCCCGAAATCATCCCGCAGGTGCCACTCATGTTAATGGTGTAGTAATACGTACCTGTTGGGAGGATTTTGCCGTTGTAAGTACCATCGAAAGGCTTTTTGTAACCGATGGAATCAAACAGCTTTTGCCCCGCGCGGTTAAACACGGCCACCACGGCATTGTTTTCGAGGCCCTGTATCTGCCAAAAATCATTAATACCATCGCCATTTGGGGTGAATGTATTGGCAATACTCAAAGCGGATAAACCAACCGATACTTTTACTTCAGCACGCGGACTTTCGCAGGTGCCTAAGTATTGCGACACGTAATAGCTGCCCGCTTTTTTAATATTTACCGTGAATATACCGCTGCTTTGTTGCTGAATATGGGTAGTGCCCGTTGGCGTATCATACAACCTGTACCCGTATTGGGTTGAAGGGCTTTTTACCTTGATGGTTATATCGCCCGGGCTGCAAACAGATATATTATCTGCTGTTGGGGAGGGTATAGTGTTATCTGTATTTATTACCGTGTATTCTGTAGTGGCCTGGCTGCAATTGCGCATATCAAAAGCGTTTATGGTGTAGGTGCCCGCCGCCAGCTTATCAATATTGGCGCTGTAAGCGAATATGGTACCGCTGCTATTGATCCATTCATACTTATAAGCACCTGAGCCACCGGTAACTTGTATGTTTTTAATGCTGCCATTGCTCGCCCCACAGGTTTCATTAGTGATGGTTTCCGAGTTGGGTTTAATGATCAATTGGGGTTGTTCATCAATTACATATTGGCCATAAGGGGTTTCGCAGCCATTCGTATCGGTTACAAAAAACTTGTAGGTGCCCGGGGCTAAATTAGCTAATAATGAGCCGGTACCCAATCGTGCTCCTGTGCTATCTTCCCATCGTTGCGACTTTACTAAGGTATCTACCACAACCTCTACCGAGCCATTGGCCATGCCGTAACACGCGGACGTTTTGTTTACCCAATAGTTAGGATAAACCGTAGGCGATAATGCATTTACAGTAAAACTCTCGGACTTTGAGCAGCCGTTTGTATTTGAGGCGGTAAACAAGTAATCGCCGGCAGGCACGTCTGTCAGGTCGGGCGTATTAGCTATGGTTACGTTGGTATTTAATTTATTTACCCACCTATACATTGTTGCCCCGTTGGCAGTTATCCCTTTAATAGCGCCCTTGGGCTCGCCGCAGGCGATGGGCGCAATTTCCAGTTTTTGAAAATCAAGCGTAACCGGGTACTTTTCGGGAATGGTAACGGTGCCGCTATACGATTTGCCGCAGGCCAACGCATCTGTCACCTCCAAAACATACTTGCCTGGCTTTACATTAAACAAATCGGCGGTTGTGCCTACCTCAACCCCAAGCTCATCTTTCCAGCTATATTTAAACGGGGCCGTGCCGGTAACCGTAATGCCTGTTACCGATCCGTTTGGCGCTGAACAATCACTAGCCGCAATAACTTTGCCCGTGTCGTCTATATTAGGCCCGGCTATGTTTTTGATCACATACGGACCAAAAACCTGGGTACATTTCGGGACATCGCTTGTCATAACAACATAGTAGCTGCCGGCCGGAAGCCCGTTATTTATATCTACTTTAATACCATTTTGATTGGTCCAGTACCATTTAACCACTGTTCCGAGAAGGACATGATATTCGTAAGCGCCGCCGCTGATCCGCCCGTCGCTTTTGCCGCAAGTTGCCGGCGTTATCGAAAACTTATAATCGTCATAAAATTTTAGCGCCCTTCTCACCTCATAGGGTCCTGCCACTACGCTGCAGTTGCCATTTTCGGCTATCATTCTGTATTTACCCATAGGTAAATTATACACGTTAAGGGTTGTGCCCACCACAACGTTATTTTCATTTACCCATTTTACACTGGTAGCGTTAATAGTGCGCGCGCCTGTTATGTAGCCGTCATTTCCATCGCATATGCTAAACGCTCTAATATTGGTGCTAACTATAGACGTTGTAGTAAAATCGGAAGTATTATTAAAGCGCGTTGCCGAGGCTATGATGGTGCCGGTCATGGGCCCGGTATAGGTCCACTTACCATCCTGATCGGCAGTAACGGAGGCAAAATAGGTTTGCGGCGAGCAGGTACCACAATTATCACTGCTAAATAATTCGACGGTTGCCAGCCGACTAGCAGTACCGCTTATGGTGTTCCCTGTTTTAAAGCCGATGGTAACCTCGGGGTAATTAGTTGAATTGGCCACATCAAACGAATGCATAGGGCGTGGGCTGCTTATGCAATAAAAACTATTCTTGTTAACTGCAGCCTTAGCGTTTGGATATAGATCTACCGCGTTTTCACAATTGGCAATGTAGTTGGCCTCGGCGGGATTACTGGTGCCAATCACCATTTCATTCATTTGTTCGGCGGAGATGCCGGCCGTAGTACCCGTGTAGTTTTTTTGCCGGGTTTGGTTGGTGCCAATGTAGTTACGTACTATAGTTACCTTGCGCCCTATGTTTCTCAGATAAATACCCTCGTGGCTATCGGCATTAATTACGTTATCTTCAATATTAACGGTGTTTTTACTGTTAACTTCCGGAGCTTTTAATGAAAAACCTACCGATCTGGCAATGGCTTGGTCGCCGGCATAATCAACACCTATTTTATTATTTTTAACCAGCACGGTAGCCGGCTGTTGCTGTAAAGCCACTGATGCCGAACTGTTGATCTGGTACAGCTGCACACCCCGCCCAAAAACATTGCCTTCGGCTGCGCTACCACCAAGTGTTAACTGCCCAACTACGCACTGTATGGTAGTGTGCCAGGTAGTATTGGCAGATGTGGTTTTTCCATCAGCTTCTACATCAAAGAAATTAGACTGCACGGTAAGGTTCTGGAAATAAAAGTTCTCCGGCAGGTTATCAAAATAGTTTACGGCAAAGTTGTATCTAAAGCCGCACATCACATTACCCTTGCCGGCCGCGCCTATCTGTATGTTTTTGCCGTTTTCCAACCGCAAACCAGCATATATCCTGGCATCACTCAGGGGCAAAGGCACGCCCATAACTATGTACAAACCGTAAACAGAAATATTAGCATGGTTAACCGCCCGCAAACCATTTATGGCCTGCGGCACCGCAGGCATATACAATAGCTTCACCTTTGCATCGCTCACCCCAAACTTAGCGCCTGGCTGCGTCGAACCATCAACAACCAAATTGGCACTCAGATCCGGCAGTTGGGTTAACAAGGTTATTGTTCGTCCGGCTTCGCTTATATCGGGCAGGTTAAATTTAATATAGTCTGTTTGTGTGCTATCATTCGCGGCAGCTAAAGTCAGCGCTTCGCGGAGGGTGCCGGCGCCGGCATCGGCATTACTGGTCACCACAAAATCAGTAGCCCAAACTTTCAGGTTCAGCAATATGGATAAGATCAGTAGGAGGGCCTTCTTAGTGATCACAACAGCATAATTGGTTCTTTAAAAATAATACTTATGTCGATAAAGTCATCATATATTTTTATAAATACCTCTGCTGCTAGATATTATAAGCATAAGTTTTCTTGATCTCCTTTAAAACAAAGGCGCTGTTTACGGTACCAATATTGGTTATCTTGGTCAGTTTTGAACGTATAAACTCATGATACTCATCAATGCTCCCCACATTTACTTTAAGTAAAAAATCTATCTGCCCCGCTATGTGGTAACATTCCTGTACCTCGTCAAGCTTTAAAATTTCTTCTTCAAATTTGTCGATATATTCCTCGTGATAACGCATGGATACCTGGCAGTAGCTGGTGAAGGGTTTACCAATAAGATTTTTGTCCAGAATGGCCACATAATCCTTTATAAAACCGGCGCTCTCCAGCCGTTTAATACGCTCATAAACAGGCGATATGGTGAGGTTTAACTGCTGCGCCAGCTCCTTGGTGGTTATCTTGGCATTCTTTTGCAACTCGCGCAAAATACTGCGGTCAATTTCATCTATAGTATACATTAAAAACAATTTTCTAATTATCAGCCCAAAAATTACTTTTCACAGATTTTTTTTATAAAAATAATGTATTTGACAGAAAAATTTACCAATGCAACTAATCTTATCGCATAAAAAATCTTTAATATGTAAATTTGCGGCGGATAATTAGCTGAGCATGAAATTAAACACATCGTACGAAGAGAAATTTGAAGCACGCCACATCGCGCCTAACCAGGGCGATACCGCGCAAATGTTAAAAGCTACCGGCGCCGCAACGCTGGATGAGCTGATAGAGCAAACCGTGCCACCGGCTATCAGGCTTAAAGCTGCTTTAAATTTACCTGCCGCCAAAAGCGAGTTTCAGTACCTGAAGGACCTGAAACAAACGGCTTCAAAAAACAAAGTTTTTAAAAGCTATATCGGTCAGGGTTATTATGATGTGATCGTACCGGGCGTTATTCAACGTAACATCCTCGAAAATCCCGGATGGTACACCCAATACACCCCGTACCAGGCCGAGATTGCTCAGGGCCGTTTACAGGCCCTGTTAAACTTCCAGACCATGGTGGTTGACTTGACCGGTATGGAAATAGCCAACGCGTCGTTACTTGACGAAGGTACCGCTGCTGCCGAGGCTATGTTTTTGCAATATACCCTGCGTAAAAACGATGCTGCCAAAACCTTCTTTGTATCTAAAGATGTTTTTGCCCAAACCATAGATATTTTAAAAACCCGCGCGCAACCTTACGGCATCACCCTGCAGGTGGGCGACCATGAAACTGCCGAACTTACCGAAGATATTTTTGGTGCTATTGTACAGTATCCGGCAGGTAACGGAAAGGTTTATGATTATACCGATTTTGCTAACCGCGCTCACGAAAAAGGCATTAAACTAACCGTTGTTGCCGATATTATGAGTTTGGTACTGTTAACGCCTCCGGGCCAGTGGGGTGCCGATATTGTGGTTGGTTCAACCCAACGTTTTGGTGTACCGATGGGCTTCGGCGGTCCGCATGCCGCATTTTTTGCCACGAAGGAGGAATACAAACGCTCTATCCCGGGCCGTATCATCGGTGTTACTATTGACAGCGCGGGCAATTACGCCCTGCGTATGGCGCTGCAAACCCGCGAGCAGCACATCCGCCGCGATAAAGCAACCTCAAACATTTGTACCGCGCAGGCTTTACTGGCTATTATGGCCGGTATGTATGCTGTGTACCATGGCCCGCAAGGTTTGAAACTGATCGCGGAGCGTATCCACGGCCAGGCTATCCAGTTAAGCAACGCTTTAACTTCTTTAGGCTACAAACAACTTAACAACGAGTTTTTCGATACCATCCAGCTTGACCTGGGCGAATTGGTTAGTGGCGTACATTCTGAAGCGCTGAATAACGAGCTTAACTTTAACTATAATGGTTCGGTAGTTACTATCTCTGTTGATGAGACTACTTTGCCTGAGGATATTAAAACCATCGTTCGTGTATTTGCCAAAGTAAAAGGCAAAACCCTGAACGATGTTGACCTGACCGGCGATGTAGAAACCATTATCCCGGCAGGCTTACAACGTACCGCGCCATACTTAACGCACCCGGTATTTAACCTGCACCACTCAGAGCATGAGATGCTGCGTTACATCAAATTGCTGGAAGCAAAAGACCTTTCTTTATGCCACTCGATGATCGCTTTAGGATCATGTACCATGAAGCTGAACGCCACTACCGAAATGGTGCCTGTTACCTGGGCCGAGTTTAGCCGCATGCACCCCTTCGCGCCGGCCGACCAAACCGGTGGCTACATGCAGGTGTTTGATGAACTGAACAAATGGCTAAGCGAAATTACCGGCTTTGCCGCCATGAGCTTGCAACCAAACTCGGGCGCGCAAGGCGAGTACGCCGGTTTAATGGTTATCCGCGCGTATCATTTAGATCGTGGCGATGATCACCGTAACGTGGTATTGATCCCGGCTTCGGCACATGGTACTAACCCGGCTTCGGCAGCTATGGCAGGCATGAAGATAGTCGTAGTGAAATGCGACGAGAACGGCAACATTGACGTGGCCGATATGAAAGCCAAAGCCGAACAGCACAAAGATGATCTTTCATGTTTGATGGTTACTTACCCGTCAACCCACGGTGTGTTCGAAGAATCGATCATCGAGATATGCCAGGTCATTCATGACAATGGCGGCCAGGTTTATATGGACGGCGCCAACATGAACGCGCAGGTGGGCTTAACCAGTCCGGCTACTATTGGTGCTGATGTTTGCCACCTTAACCTGCACAAAACCTTCTGTATCCCACACGGTGGCGGCGGCCCGGGCATGGGCCCAATCGGCGTAGCCAAACACCTGGTACCTTACCTGCCGGGCCACGCGGTGGTTGATATTGACAACGGTAAAGCTATCCCTGCTGTATCTGCAGCGCCATGGGGTTCGGCATCAATCCTGTTGATCTCGCATGCGTACATCGCTATGATGGGTCCGGATGGTTTAACCAACGCTACCAAATATGCGATATTGAACGCTAACTATATTAAAGCACGCTTAGAAGGTCATTACCCGGTATTGTACTCAGGCTCACAAGGCCGTTGCGCGCACGAAATGATCCTGGATTGCCGTTCGTTTAAAGCAGCAGGCATCGAGGTGGTTGATATTGCCAAACGTTTAATGGACTATGGTTTCCACGCGCCAACAGTGTCGTTCCCTGTTGCGGGTACAGTAATGGTTGAGCCTACAGAATCAGAGCCTAAACATGAGCTGGATCGTTTCTGCGATGCCATGATCGCCATCCGCCGCGAAATAAGCGACATTGAAAAAGGCGCGTCAGACAAAGCAGACAACCCGCTGAAAAACGCACCGCACACTATGAGCGTTATCACCGCCGACGACTGGAACCATACCTATAGCCGCAACACCGCAGCTTTCCCGCTGCCGTATGTACTGGCTCATAAGTTCTGGCCATCTGTTGGTAGGGTGAACGATACTTATGGTGACAGAACTTTGATCTGTTCATGCCCTCCGCTAACGGACTATGAGTTTGAAGAAACAGAGGTTACCACACCTGAGTTTGGAACGTGAATTTTTGATGTGCAGATGTGAGGATATGCAGATGTGCAGATGGATATAATCTTATTAAGGGGCCGGCGTGAGTTGGCCCTTTTTTGGGTTATTGACTCTCCTCAGGCTTTAAATCTGCCTAAGCGATAAATCACCTCCTGGCGAGTTGGTCGTATAAGATATTTTAAATCGGGTTTGTAAATTCGACGAGGTTGTTCTTGTAGTCTTGACGTATCTTTCTTTTGCCATGCGGCATCTTTAGGTTTTAGATCGGGATAAAGATTACCCTTTTCAATATTATTTTCATTATGGTGACAGGTTGTTGTGTACTGGTTCCCTTCAATATCTGAATATATCGCTAAAAGAACTCCATGCTTTTTAGTCCAGAATAATTCTAAAATATCATTTGTGTTTACTGACGGAAAAATTGAACTATCCTCGTCAAGAAAGGTTCTTACTTTATTAGAACATGAGATAATTACATTGATAGCTGAAGAGTTTCCTACATTTTTAACTGACCACATATTTTTTCCGGATTCGTTAATTCTAGTAATACCAAAAACTAACATTGGCCTTATATTATGGATGTACTCTTCTTTAATTTTAGCTTTTTCTATTTCAATAAGTTCTAAATTAATACGAGACTGTAGTTCCGATTGTGACACTAGCTTCGCCGTATTCTCAACTTGATGCTGTAACTCGACCCTCTGTAGCTTCAGCTCTTCTGACTGTTGTTGATAACCATAAATCAGCCATATAAGGGCTAGACTAGACACAAAAGTTGAGGTAAGGCTTACAATTGGACCAAACTCGGATTTATTTGCTAACAAATAATTGTCATACACCCAAAAAATATATGCTAATACTAAGAAAATCGTTAAAATAGATTTGTTGTATTTTTTCATTTTGTCGCAATTACTCGTAAAATTACTTAAGACTTGCGTAACTAGCCGTTATGTAAAACTCACTCTCTAATATAAATAGATAAGCGTTCGTTTGCAATACACTGCAAACCAAAACTCTGTCACCAAAAAACTGGTCTTACACTCGTTTGCAACGAGCGCTTAATCTGGTGTAGCATTTGCAATGCGATACTGACAAAACAGCGCCACCAAAAAACCCAAACACCTGACAACGAACACTGTAACGTGCTACACCAGGTGTAGCAGTGTAGCGTGCTACGCATACGGCGCTACACTTCGCCCTTTTTTACCGCGCCCGGTTTGTAAAATTTTTGCGCGAAAACCGGTATATTTACAGCGAGGTAAGCATTGGATAAAGTAAAAGTATTAGCGCAGTATCTTCCACCCGAGGCAGCCCCGCTGATAGGCCGCTGGATAGATTATTTTAAGTGCGAGTTTAAAATTTCGCGTAACCGTAACAGTAAGTTCGGCGATTACCGCGCGCCGTACCAGGGCAAGGGTCACCGCATATCTGTAAATTATGATTTAAACCCGTACGCCTTCCTGGTAACCACCGTGCACGAATTTGCCCACCTGCACACCTGGAACGAGCATAAGCATAAAGCCAAACCGCACGGTACCGAGTGGAAAAGCAATTTCAAAAAAATGATGCAGCCCTTTTTCGAAAAGGAAATTTTCCCGGCCGATGTAAAGCAGGCCATCACCAATTACCTCAATAACCCCGCAGCCTCCAGTTGTTCTGACCTATCGTTATACCGCTCGCTGCGCAAATATGACGCGCCCAAGGCGGATGTTTTTACAGTAGAGAAATTGCCGATGTTGGCGGTATTCAAGCTGAAGGACGGCCGCATTTTCCGCAAAGATGAAAAGCTGCGCAAGCGTTACAAATGTACCGAACTGGCCACCAAACGCGTTTACCTGTTCAGCCCTGTTGCCGAGGTGGAATTGATCGACGATTGATATGGTACGGCTGATCCTCCTCATATTGTTATTTCTTGCATCACTGCTCACCGTAGTTGATGCGCCGGCCTATTACCTGTGGTTATTAGCCATCGGGGTTAGCGAGTTTCCGTTAATATTTGGTGGGATTACATTGGTAATTATGGGCAGTGGCTATTGGATAAAGAAATATAGCCAGGCTGGTACCGTAGTGGGTATTGCCGCACTGGTATTGTTTTTTTCGCCAACAGTGCGGGCTTATTTCGTGGCAGGTCAAATAAAGGAAGAGATGGCGGCAGCATTTGGCACCCGTAATTTCCCTGCGCAAAGTCCGTTCAGTTTCTGGCATATGTTTACCACCACGGCAGATCTTCCTTACAAAACAGTCGACTATGTCAATTACCCTGATCAAAGTTTAAGCCTGGATTTTTACCAATTACAATTGCCGGGTAAAAGGCCCTGCGTGATAGTAGTTCACGGTGGCTCATGGAGCCTGGGCGATAGCCAGCAATTGCCCGAATTAAATAGTTACCTGGCGCGGGCTGGCTATAATGTGGCCTCTATCAATTATCGAATGGCGCCCCGATATCATAACCCAGCACCTGTGCAAGATGTTGATGCCGCGTTGAATTATCTTAAGCTTCATAACGAAGAGTATAAAATTGACACCACCCGATTTGTACTGCTGGGGCGATCGGCAGGGGCGCAGATAGCCTTGCTGGCTGCATACACACTGCCAAACAAAGGTATTGTGGGTGTTATAGATTTTTATGGCCCGGCAGATATGGTATGGGGGTATTCATTGCCGGCCAACCCCTGGGTAATGGATTCGCGCGCGGTGATGGAGGCTTACCTGGGTGGCAAGTATGCTGACGTTCCGCAAAAGTATAAAAAAAGTTCTCCGGTCGAGTTTGTGAGCAAACAATCTGTACCTACCCTGATCATTCATGGCAGGCAGGATGTGTTGGTGGCCTATGACCATAGTCGGCGGCTGGCCGAAAAACTTAAACAAAACGGCATTAAACATTATTGGCTAAAGCTGCCCTGGGCCACGCATGGGTTCGACTATGATTTTACCGGTCCGGGCGGGCAGTTATCAACCTTCGCTGTAGCTGCATTTTTAAATACTGTTACCACAAAATAAATTTGATGCAGCGTACCTCGGTGTTAATTTTTGTTAAAAAACCTCCTGAAACCATCGCGCGCCGCTATAATTAGCTATCAATTAATATATTTAAAAAATATTAGCAGGGGCATTGGGCAGCAGTTTATGTAAATCACAATAAACGCTATCTTTGCCCGCGTTGGACAGGTTGGCATTTAGTAATTTAACTATTGCCTGTGTGAAAATTAATTATTTATAAAAGCATGAAAAAATCGCTACAAAGCATTTTTATAGTATTATTAACCGCTTCCGTTTTTATAACGGCTTGCAAAAAAGATGATAACTCTGGTCAAGGCGCTACAGCTGTTGCAGCGACTATAAAAATTGTGTCTGAAGTTACTGCAACAACAGCAATAAGCGGCGGAATTAATCCATATTATTCAACCTCATCAGGCATTAGTGCCAATGGCGTTTGCTGGAGCTCTTCAAACCAAACCCCAACCGTAGCCGACTCAAAAACTACCGATACCCTGGGTGTTACTTATACGAGCAAGTTAACAGGCTTAACGCCAAATACCACTTATTATATACGTGCTTATGTAGTTAATGAAGCCGGCGCAGGTTATGGTGGTGTTATCACATTTAAAACCGCAAGCGCCACTGCATCTACCACCGCCACGGTTACAACTTTGGCGGGCAGCAGTACCGGCCAATATGGTAACGCCGACGGTGCCGGATCTGCCATCTTATTTAATGGCCCTTTGAATATTAGTTACAATGCCAGCAAAAACAGCCTTTATGTATCTGACTCATACAACAATTTGATACGCACGCTTACACTTGGCGGCACATCGGGCACTTTAACCAACCCTACGTTGGGTTACATCGAGGGTAATTTAGCTACTGCTCAGTTTTATGGTTTAAGGGGGACTACTACCGACGCCGCCGGAAACACTTATGTAGCCGACGCCGGTAATAACGTTATCCGTAAAATTACTGCAGCAGGCGTGGTAAGTACATTTGCAGGCAACGGCACAGCCGGATACGCTGATGGCACAGGATCGATAGTTAAATTTAACAATCCGCAAAGCGTGGTCGTTGATGCCACATCTGGTACAGTATACGTGGCCGACAGAAATAACCACATCATTCGTAAAATAACTTCAACCGGTACAGTGAGCACATTGGCTGGTTTAACTACACCCGGCTTTGCCGACGGCACCGGCACTGCCGCCACTTTCAATCAACCGGTTGCTTTGGCAATTGATGCTGCAGGTACGCTGTACGTAGCCGATTATAAAAACATGGCTATCAGAACAGTAACATCTGCCGGCGTGGTAACTACTGTTGGTGGTGGTACACTATATCCAAAAATAATCGGATCGCCGGTGGGCTTAGCTATTGATGCAGCCGGTTCTCTTTTTATTGCCGACCAAAATGGCCGTATTTTAAAACTGGCAAATGGCAACATATTAACCACCCTTACCGGAAAATATGGCGCTACCGGTTTTGTTAATGCCGTTGGTGCCGATGCTCGCTTTAGCTCGCCGCAAGGCCTGGCTTTTGATAATGCAGGCAATTTATATGTAAGCGATTTTGGCAATAATGCCATTCGTAAAATCGCGATAGTTAACGTTCCGTAAAGAATCAAAAAAATAAACAAAAGGCCATCTCAAAAAAGATGGCCTTTTGTGTTTAGCCGAAAAGTAAGGTAAATACCTCTTCAATATTGGCCACCATTTTTATATCAATGGTATACCGCGATAGGTCCATACGTTTTTTATCCTGCGCAGCAGATGGCATATTGTATTTGGAAATATAGATCTGCTCAAAACCCAACTTTTGTGCTTCGGCGATGCGTTGTTCAACGCGGTTAACAGCGCGTATCTCGCCCGACAGGCCCAACTCTCCGGCGAAGCAGGTTTTTGACGGTATGGGGATATTTTGATAGGATGAGATGATGGCCGCTGCAAGTCCAAGGTCAATAGCCGGGTCTTCTACCTTAATACCTCCGGTAATGTTCAGGAAAACATCCTGCGCGCCTAGTTTAAACCCGCAACGTTTCTCCAACACGGCAAGCAGCATGCTCATTCGTTTGGCGTCAAAGCCATTTGCGTTACGCTGGGGCGTTCCGTAGGGCGACGGGCTTACCAAGGCCTGGGTTTCTATCAGCATCGGTCTCATGCCCTCTAAAGTGGCTGATATGGTGATGCCGCTTAAAGCCTCGTCGCGTTGGGATAATAATATTTCTGACGGATTGGATACTTCGCGCAATCCTTCGCCCAACATTTCGTAAATGCCTAATTCTGATGATGAGCCAAACCTGTTTTTAACCGTCCGCAATATCCGGTAAACATGGTGCCTGTCGCCCTCAAACTGTAGTACGGTATCAACCATGTGCTCCAGTATTTTGGGGCCGGCTATCATGCCGTCTTTGGTAATATGGCCTATCAGGAAAACCGGTGTGGAGCTTTCCTTCGCGAAGCGCAATAACTCAGCCGTACACTCCCGCACCTGCGATACGCTGCCCGGCGTTGATTCTATATGCGAGGAATGCAAAGTCTGTATCGAATCCACCACTACCAGATCAGGCTCCAGTTCTTCTATTTGTTTAAATATGTTTTGGGTTGATGTCTCGGTAAGGATAAAACAGCCGGGGGTGATTTCGGATTTCGGATTTCGGATTTCGGATTTATTTAAATGATTTATTTCGGATAGCCTTTCCGCCCGCATTTTGATCTGCTTCTCACTTTCCTCGCCAGAAATATATAGCACTCTAAGTCCCGGCATATTCAGGGCCAACTGTAACATCAGGGTTGACTTACCGATACCCGGCTCGCCGCCTATCAGCGTTAACGAACCCGCTACCACACCGCCTCCCAATACGCGGTTAAATTCCTTATCAGGCGTTATCAGCCTGTCTTCTTCGGTAAATGTAATTTGATTTACCTCTACAGGCTTATTAGCACGTTGCTGACTGGTGGTACTGGTCGCCGTCTTCCAGGCCGGGATGGCTTTGTTATCTTTCTCAATAACTTCTTCAACAAAAGTATTCCATTGTTGGCACGATGGGCATTTACCCAGCCACTTAGCCGACTCGAAGCCGCAGCTTTGACAGAAATATGCGAATTTGGTTTTTGCCATTTGTTTGATGTGCAGATATGCAGATGTGCAAATGTGCAGATTAATTGGTTTATTGCAAAGTTTATTACTAATTTTATTAGCAATAAAGATGCGCTTATACAATGAAGGTAAATTTGGAACTGACAGAAGCTGAAAAGCTTGTTTTGAAACAGAAAAAAGTAACTCAAAAAGCCTTGGATGGTTTGGCTATTGACGAGATCATCGAAGTTCTTCAACCATTACCCCAACGCGAAAAAACATTAAGTGCCTTGTTTGAGTTTCAAAGTCTTCCATCAATAGGCCTACAGTTTGCAAGAGACCTGATATTTTTAAACTATTACAGCCTGGCTCAATTGAAAGATAAGAGCGGGCCCGATCTGTTAGATACTTATGAACTAAAACTGGGTTCCCGGGTTGATCCTTGTGTGGAAGATCAATTCAGGTTAGTTGTTCATTACGCTAACAATCCGCAAAGCAAAAAGCAATGGTGGGATTTTACCGCTGAGCGTAAGGCATTCCGTAATCGGAATGGCTATCCAGCCACGAGGCCTAAGTAAAAGAACAATCGATATGAAACCTGACAAAATAAATTTAGAATGGATACCCAACGCCTATCAGGAAAACATCCCGCCAGGTAAAGCAAGAGAAATATCGCTGATATCGCCCATTGTAAAAAGCACCGGCATCTATCCCACCCAAAAATCGCACAAAAACAAAAAGAGCAGACGTTAACTAGATTAGTCTTTTATCATAAAGCTAATAGAGCCCTTATTAATACAAATCAGTTCGACATCAGGCGTATTTTCCGGAGTTAGTATCACTGGCTTATTAAGTACACGAGCAATATTGGACATATACTCAATCAGACTTTTATGCTTGGCAATTGAGCTGATTTCTTTGGGATCTATATCATTTTCAATTTCTTCATCGGTAAAGAAGTAAATTTTAATACTAATGTCGTCTAATAAAACAGTTGCTGATAAAACCCACGCGTCTGTATCTTCCCAGGATCGAAAAACCTTCTTAATATCAATTTGCTTTTTCGTTGTGTCGGTTTCGTGAACATGAAAAGTTGTATCATAATTCCGATTTACCAAGTCCGACCATTTGATCCAATCTTCCTTAGTGGTTCCTTTTACAACTATGTCGCGCAACGAACCATCTATAAAATAAACGTGCTTTTTAAGCTGATCCCAATTCATTTTGAAATGTAATGCCACATAAATATATTAAGATAGATGCATATCTAATTGCCCAAAAACAAAAAGAGCAGACGTTAACCAACATCTGCTCTTTTTGCTTCATCCGCTTGGGGCGCTATTACAATTTGATCTCTTCTTCTTTCGCATTAAAAAAGTGAAACTCGGTTAACTGGTAAGCCGGGTTGCTTTTAACCTTTATCCATTGGTTATATTTAAAGAACCATTTCATTTGACGGTTAACTAAGCCTTTTTTAATGTAAGCTTCAATATACGGGTGCACACAAAGGGTTATACCTTTCTCGTTTTGCTCGCCCAGTATATAGTTAAAGTTGTTCTCTATATCGTCTATCAACAATACTGTTGGGCGTATAGTACCTGTACCATTACATGCAGGGCAAACCTCGGTAGTTACAATGTTCATCTCCGGGCGTACGCGCTGACGGGTAATTTGCACCAGGCCAAATTTACTTGGCGGTAATATGGTGTGCTTAGCCCTGTCGTGCGCCATTTCGGCACGCAGAAAATCAAACAGATCTTTACGATTGTTTGGCTTGTGCATATCAATAAAATCGATCACCACAATGCCGCCCATATCGCGCAGGCGTAACTGGCGCGCAATTTCTTTAGCTGCCTCTTTGTTTACCTGGAAAGCGTTTTCTTCCTGGTTCTCTTTGTTGGCTGTACGGTTGCCACTGTTTACGTCAATAACGTGCAGGGCTTCGGTATGTTCAACAACCAGGTAAGCGCCACCGGCCAAGTTCACGGTTTTACCAAAGGCTCCTTTTATTTGTTTTTCAACACCGTAGTGCTCAAATATGGTATCCTTGTGTTTGTGTAACTTAACGATGTTCTCCAGGTCGGGAGATATGTTTTGTACGTATTGGCGCACCTCTTCGTAAAGGCCCGCGTCGTTTACATAAATATGCTGAAAATCCGGATTCAATATATCCCGCAGGATAGTTGACGTGCGGCCAATTTCGCCTAATACTTTTTTAGCCGGCTCAACCGATGGCAGGCGGGTAGTAAATGCTTCCCACTTTGATATCAGGTCTAACAGGTCTTTCTGCATCTCTTCCACACCCTTGCCTTCAGACACGGTACGGATAATTACACCAAAGTTTTTAGGCTTAATGCTCTCAACAATTTTGCGCAAACGGGTACGCTCCGTGTTACTCTTTATCTTTTTTGATATAGAGATAACCTCGGAAAACGGCACCAGTACCACATACCTGCCGGCTATAGATAGATCTGAACTTAAGCGGGGACCTTTTGTTGATATAGGCTCCTTGGCTATTTGCACAGGGATGAGCTGATTTTTGGATAATATCTCAGAGATCTTTCCTCCCTTACTGATATCTTCCTCAAGCTTTAAACCATCTAATAGCTTTGACTGGTAACTTCCACCACGCACTTGCTTGGTCAGTTTCAGGAGCGTTTGCACCTGCGGACCAAGATCAAGATAATGCAAAAACGCATCTTTCTCGTAGCCAACATCTACAAAAGCAGCATTTAGCCCGGGCATAATTTTTTTAATGCGGCCTAAATAAATATCACCAACAGTATAATTGTTGCTGATCTGCTCTTTATGAAGCTCTACGAGTTGTTTATCCTGTAATAATGCAATGGTAGCCCCGTTAGGGGATGAATCGATAATTAATTCTTTTATCAACTGCTACTCCATTTCTTGAAACGGCAAATTTTTACCGCTTACTATTTAAAGGGTAAAAAACAATAATGCCTTATTTACTCGCTACAAAGCAAATAAAAAAAATAAGGGGTTAGCCCCTTATTTTTTCTTGTGCCTGTTTTTTCTTAAACGTTTTTTACGTTTGTGAGTGGCCATTTTATGTCTTTTACGTTTTTTACCGCTTGGCATAATAATAATTTTTTAAATGTGTTAATTCTGTAATTCGTTTATATACTCGTCAATACGCTGACCGAAAGTAGGATCAGGCATTAATTCTTTGCATTTTTTATAAGCCGCAAGTGCTTCGGGTTTATTACCTATCTGCTTGTAACTTTCAGCCAGGTAAAAGTATGATTCAAAATCGGGCCTAACACTAACAACAGTTTTAAAGCGCTGTATAGCTTTATCAAACTGGCCTGATTTCATGGAGAACAAACCTAAATTAAGGTTAGCGTTCAAATTGTTTGGTTCTTTAGCCACTACCTCGCGCAGCAAGGCTATACCTTGCATTGGGCTGGCGCCGCCGTTTACATAGGCAACACCTAAACCTGTTTTTGCTTCAAGGCTTTCGGGCTTAAGTTTGCTTGCGTTGGTAAAGGCTTCAACAGCATTCGCTACAAACGTAGGCGCCGAAATAGTGTCTTTACTAAACTTATAAGCATCGTTAAAGCGGGTGCCGGCGTTTAACCATGCGGCATAGCTATTATCTTTACGGGCAATTGCCTGGTAATAAAATGCTGCCGGCGCGGGCTGATTTACATCGTCCCAGTGTTTTGCCAACTCTTTTTCTAACGATATCTTATCGGCATCCGTCGATGCTGCTTTTAACTGGCCTTCCAGCTCAGTAATAGGGCCTGCTAAAGCTTCGCCAATGGCAGTTTTAGCAGGCTCTGATACGGTAGCTACATCCACATGGGCATCGGTGTGTTCGCCAGGGGCGCCGGTTGCCGTATCATGGGTTTCGCTTGATTTAATTCCTTTAACCGGTTGTGCATACAAATAGCCCATAACCGCTAAAACGGCTACAATAACAGCTATTTGGATTTTTTTCATCGGTTTAAAAATTATTTTGCTTTTGATGCTTTGTTACCTGTTTTTACTTTCTCAACAAAGGTTTTTGCCGGTTTAAAGCTAGGTACAAAATGCTCGGGGATTATAATAGCAGTATTTTTTGAAATGTTACGAGCAGTTTTTTTAGCTCTTTTTTTAACAACGAAACTACCGAAACCTCTAACATATACGTTTTCGCCACCAACCATCGAGTTCTTGATCACTTTGAAAAACGCCTCTACTGTCTCTTGCACATCAACTTTCTCTATACCTGTCTTAGATGAGATCTCAGTTATAATTTCTGCTTTAGTCATATCTAACTTTACTTAATTAATATATAATTACTTAACTTATTTGGGGTTGCAAAAGTATCTCTTTATTAGTAAAGAATGAAATTATTATACCATTTTTTTCGTTAGCGCTAAAAGTGTAGTGGAATATTTACAAACGCCATACAATTAGGCACATATAAGTTACTTTTGTTACCCATGAATTTTGCCCACGAACTTATAAACTGGTACCATAATAATAAGCGCGATTTACCCTGGCGACATACCACCGATGCCTACACTATTTGGCTATCAGAAGTGATATTACAACAAACCCGGGTTGAGCAGGGCCTGCCTTACTTTAACCGCTTTGTTGAACATTATCCCACCGTTACCCATTTTGCCGCCGCGCCCGAAGACGACATACTAAAACTATGGCAGGGCCTGGGTTATTACTCACGCGGGCGCAACATGCTTAAAACGGCGCAACTGGTTCAGCAGGAGTATGGTGGGGTTTTTCCGCAGCAATATGATGAGCTCATTAAACTAAAAGGCATAGGCGAGTATACCGCGGCGGCCATATCCTCATTTTCTGCCAACGAAGCGCGGGCCGTAGTCGACGGCAATGTGTACCGTGTGCTGGCGCGATATTTCGGCATTAGCGAGCCTATTAACAGCACGCAGGGTAAGAAGATGTTCCAGCAACTGGCTAATGATTTACTGAACCGGCAAAACCCGGCTCTGCACAACCAGGCCATGATGGAGTTTGGCGCCACGCTTTGCAAACCTAAAAATCCGGCTTGCGGTACCTGCCCGGTTAAGGAAGGCTGCTATGCCTTTTTAAATAACGCCACTACCGCTTTGCCGATAAAACTTAAAACGGTAAAAATAAGGGAGCGCTTTCTGAACTATTTTGTTTATACGGACGAGCGTGGCGTACTGATGAAAAAGCGTGATGAAAAGGACATATGGGCCAACATGTATGATTTTCCGCTGATTGAAACACAAACGCAGCTTACCGTTTATGAACTAGCCGAATTGCCCGAAACAATTGACCTGGCCGGAAACAACATTAACTTAAACGAAAATTTTCCCATAAAAAAACATATTCTAACACACCAGCATTTGTACGTGCGATTTATCATTTTAAGCAAACAACCTATAAGCATATCGCCAGAGTGGTTTTTCATAGAAGTAGAAAATTTAAAAAAAGTGGCCCTACCTAAAGTAATTTTTATATTTTTAGATAATATTTTAAATTAGAAATAAAGAGAGTACATTTAACCCCATGTCTGGAATAAACAAAGTAATACTAGTAGGTCACCTAGGAAAAGATCCCGAAGTTCGTTATTTAGAGGGCGGCGTATCAGTAGCCAGTTTCCCTTTGGCTACATCAGAAACCTTTAATAAAGACGGTAAAAAGGTTGAACAAACCGAATGGCACAACATAGTATTATGGCGAAGCCTGGCCGATGTGGCCGCTAAATTTTTGCAAAAAGGCAAACTGGTTTACATCGAAGGTAAATTACGCACACGATCTTTTGAAGACAAAGAGGGCGTAAAAAAATATACTACCGAAGTAGTGGCCGAAAACTTTACCATGCTTGGCCGCAAAACAGATTTCGAACCCGAAACCCGCCAGTCATCCTCAAAAACAGACGCTGCCGGCTTCGGCCCGGAAGATCTGGACAATATGCCTTTTTAATTAAAACTATATCAAACCAAAAAAGAAAAGCCCCGCTAGTTTTAGCGGGGCTTCCTTTTTTTCTGGCAACTCTATCTTCCTCCCGGAGGGCAATACTGCCTTAAATATTTAGTGAACATAGTTTGCAGGTGCAATGATGTACCAACGCCTTCTGAGATTGAATGCGAACGGTTAGGATACGCCATCAATTGAAATTGTTTGTTATACTTAACCAATTCATTGATCATTAACTCGGCGTTTTTATAGTGTACGTTATCATCGCCGGTACCATGTATCAATAGCAGGTTACCACGCAGGTTCTTGGCATAAGTAACCGGCGAGCCTTTGATAAACGGTGCTCTGCCGGCATCATCAATCGGCACACCCATATAACGCTCCTGGTAAATGTTATCATAAGTTAACTGGTCATCAACGGCTGCTACAGATATACCGGTTTTGTAAATATCCGGGTATTGAAACATCAGGTTAAGGGTTGACGAACCGCCGCCGCTCCAGCCATGTACCGCCACACGAGATGAATCCGTAAAAGGCCATTTCAATATCTCCTTAGCAGCCATCGCCTGGTCGCGGATATTGATCAAACCAATGTTTTTATAAATCGCCTTGCGCCATGGAGCCCCTTTTGGCGCCGGTGAGCCACGACCATCAACAGAAATATAGATATATCCGTCATCAGCCATACTGCCTGCATACAGGCGGTTTTTGCCGGCGCTATAAGTATCTGCAGTGGTTTGAGTAGCGGGTTCGCCGTAAACCATAAATACAACAGGGTACTTTTTGGCAGGATCAAAATTGCTTGGTTTAACCATCCAGCCGTCCATTTCAATACCATCAACGGTTTTTACTT
Source organism: Mucilaginibacter sp. A3364 (assembly GCF_059690715.1). Lineage (NCBI taxonomy): Bacteria > Pseudomonadati > Bacteroidota > Sphingobacteriia > Sphingobacteriales > Sphingobacteriaceae > Mucilaginibacter > Mucilaginibacter sp. A3364. The sequence goes on along the minus strand of NZ_JCAWED010000002.1, from coordinate 1,003,686 downwards.
TGAAAAACTCGGGTTTGTTTTTAGCGGTGGCGTTTAACTTAATTTCGGCACCGCTGATGTGTTTATGATCCGGCAGGCTGATGATTTCGCTGGCCGAAGCAGTGTAGCTGTTTTGAAAGCCGTGTATGGCTACTTTACCATTAGGCGATATTTCATAACTGTGCGTACCGGGTAAATTAGCCGGGGTTAAGCGCTCAGCTTTACCGCTGCCATTTAGTTTAGTGCGGTACAGGTATTTCTGCGTAGCGTTGTCCGGCGATGCGATATAGTACACATAGCCGCCTGCTTCATCAACCAGGGTAAGGCTTATTACATCATAATTACCTTTGGTTATCAGCTCTTCTTTCCCCTCTTTGCTTATTTTATAAATATGCTTCCAGCCGTCTTTTTCGCTTAGCCAAATAAACTGTTTGCCGCTGTTTATCCAATCCCATTTACCAAAGGTGCCTCTAACATCAACCCATGAGTTATTGCTTTCTGAGCTGATAACACGTGTAGTACCGTTTGATATATTGCCGATAAAAATGCGGCTTTCATTTTGCGCGCGGTTTAGTTGCTGCAGGATGATCTCGTTCGGGTTGTTTGTCCACTCCATACGTGGCAGATAATGCTGCACTGCATCGCCCGGAACATTGATCCAGGTTGTTTTGCCCGAGCTTACTTCAACCACACCAATTTTAGCCGAGCTCGGGTCTTCGCCTGCTACAGGGTATTCTACCGGTACCACGTACGGATATATCGAGTCGGTAGTGTTCAACATTAAATAGTTTTTGATCTTGCGGGCATCAATCTGCCAGTAAGCTATCGTACGGCTATCCGGTGCCCAGCGGAAACCATCTAAACAACCAAACTCTTCTTCGTAGGCCCAGTCGAAAGTGCCGTTTATCAGGCGCGATGTGCCGTCGGTAGTCATTGGTTTAATAGCGCCTGTTGCCAGGTCTTCTACATAAACATTATGCTCGCTTACATAAGCGGCTTTAGTACCATCCGGAGATATTTTGGCAAACATCAGCGACGATACCGGTTTGCCAATACCTAATTGCTTTAAAGTTTTAGCTTCGGTATCATACACCCAGTAATCGCCACGGCTATCCTGGCGCCATACGCGCTTGGTGTTGTTGTTTATCAGTACCTTTTTTCCGTCCTCGGTAATAGTAAACCTGCGGATAGCCAAAGGCGCTTTACCCGGCTGGGTAAGCATAGCTTTAGTAACGATAACGGTTTTTTTGGATGCGTCGCGGGTGTCTAATTCAACGATCTCACCATCCTGCGTGGTGTAGTATTGGTAGCCGTCTTTGGCCCAGTAGGTGGCTCCGCCGCGTTGAGCTAGTGCTTTTGTTTGCACACCGGCAAACAGCATTAATGCGGCAGCGTTTAGTAGTAAGTGTCTTACGCTAATGTTCATATAGTTTATTTATCAGTTAATGGTTATGGCTTATTTAAATTTTGGATAAAATGTGCACTTTTAGGCGCGTTTAACGTTATCTTAATAAACCCATAAGACCACAAATTTAATTATCCGTTGCATATATACACTATGGTTAAACAAATGAAAAAAACAGGGCTGTTATTCTGTCTTATTTTGCTGGCAAGCACAACCTTCGCGCAACGCGTAAACCGCGATGCTTTTATACGCGACAGCCTTGACCTTTATATTAACCAGGCCCTAACCAAATGGCGCATACCGGGCGCAGCAGTTTTTATTATTAAGGATAACTATATCATACTATCGCGCGGTTATGGCATACGCGAACTGGGCTTAAATGACAAGGTAGACGAGAATACCCTGTTTATGATAGGCAGCAACACCAAAGCCTTTACTGCCACAGGCCTGGCTATGCTGGAAGCTGAGAACAAACTCAATTTAAATGACCCTGTAACCAAATATCTACCATGGTTTAAATTGGACAATAAAGCGGCCTCCGACCAGACTAATATTCGCGACTTGTTGAGCCACCGCCTGGGTTATAAAACCTTCCAGGGCGATTTTACATTCTTTAACAGTAACTACACCCGCCCGCAAATTATTGAGAAGTTGGGGCATTTAAAAGCCCCTTACCCGTTCCGCACCAAATGGGGTTACTGCAACGCGGCATTTTTAACCGCAGGCGAAATATTAGGAAAAGTAGCTGTACAGCCCTGGGAAGCATTTATGAAGGAGAAAATATTTGCTCCCATAGGCATGACCAACACCCTGGCGTTAACTGCCGACCTGCCAAAAGCATTAAACCGTACCGTAGCACATACTTTGGTTGATGAACGCTTAACGGCTATACCTTATGGCCAGTTAGACGGGCTGGCACCGGCGGCCAGCATCTCCTCATCAGCCAATGATATGGGTAAATGGGTAAGGGCTTTGTTGGATAATGGCAAAGTAGGCGCCAGGCAGGTTATCCCCTTATCAGCCATACAGGCAACGCGCCAGCCGCAAAGTATTGTGGGCAGCAGCAGCCATTTAAACGGCGAGATCAACTATCAGTTATATGGCTTAGGATGGTTTTTGCAGGACTATTCAGGGCATCGCCTGGTGATGCATGATGGCGGAGTAAATGGTTATGTGTCATCAGTAACCTTATCGCCGCAGGATAACCTTGGCATTGTTATATTGACCAATACCGACGAGAACCAGTTTTATGAAGCCCTGCGTTGGGAGATATTGGATGCCTATTTCAAGATGCCTTTCCGCAATTACAGCGATAGCTACCTGGCAAACTATAAAAACAATACAACTGCTAAAAACCTGGCTAATAAAAAGCTACGCGATTCGACCACACTGAAACTACAACCGGCACAATCTGTAAATAACTATACGGGTAAATATCACAATGACCTGTATGGAGATGCCACTATAACCCGTGGCGAAGGTAACGACCTGGAAATGCGCTTTGAACACCACCCAAAAATGTATGTGCGCATGCAACCTTTGGGTGGAAATCGTTTTTATGCCGTGTTTTCAGATCCTATATACGGTAAATCCGTGTTCCCGTTTACGGTACAAAACGGGCGGATAACAAGCGTACGCGTAAAAGTTGCCGACTTTGTTGAGCAGGACCCTTACGAATTTAAAAAAGTAAACTAGGTTTTAGTTTACGAAGCCTTGTAAGCTGATATCAAAAATAAGCACAGAATTGGCAGGGATGCTACCTTCCTGGTTACCGTATCCTAAACCGGAAGGTATGTAAAGCGTGATCGATCCGCCCTTACCGATCATTGGTAAGCCAATTTGCCAGCCTTTTACCAGGTCGGCCAGTTTAGGGAAGTTGATGCTGTTTTTAGTTTCAACTACGGTACCATCAACCAGCATCAATTTGTAAGCAATAGTTACGCTTGAGTTTACTGTAGGGTGTGCGCCGGTACCCGGGTTATGTATCACATAATAAAGGCCCGACGGATCTTTGGTTGCTGTTATATTATTGGTAAGTAAATAGTATTTTATGCTGGCGTCATCTTCGGCCGCTTGTGCTTCTGCATTAAATTCGTAAGCGGTTGTGTTAACCACCTTACGGCATGATGAAAATGCCACGCTGATTATTAAAAGGGAAAGTATAAAGTATTTTTTCATAATAACTGTAACTGTTATTTGCTGTCTTGATCAAATATTGTTTAGTAGAAGCCTATCAAATCTACCGAAAACACCAATACCGAGTTTGGAGGTATGCTGCCTGACGCGTTTGAGCCATAAGCTTTGGTAGAGGGTACGATAAACAGGATACGACCGCCGGTACCTATTTTAGGCATAACAGCCTGCCAGCCTTTTATAGTTCCGGACAATTTAACGTTAACAACGCTGCCTGAGTCAAAGGTTTCACCATTTAAAAATTTGCCGGTATAAGTTACCTGTGCAGTTGAAGCCAGGTTTGGATTAGGCGTGGTTCCCGGATTAATGATCTGGTAATAAACGCCGGACGCATCTTTGGTGGCGGTGATGTTATTTGCCTTTATATAAGCCTGTATCTTGGCGTCATCTATCGCTATTTGTTCGGCTACCACATCAACTTTCTCGCACGACGACAAGCCAATAATCAGCAAGCTTAACAACAAAAGGTATTTTTTCATATTTATACTCTGAATAACGAAATTATATATAAAAATTATACGCGGTTAAAATTTAACTTCTTTTAACGCTTTCGCGGATAATAATTAGAGTGCTGTTTTAATTTTAAGCTCATTCAATTGCGCATCGGCAATGGTTGATGGCGAATCGATCATCACATCGCGGCCCGAATTGTTTTTAGGGAATGCGATCACATCGCGGATAGAATCCAGCCCCGCGAAAATAGAAGCCAATCTGTCAAAACCAAAGGCTATACCACCGTGTGGAGGTGCACCATACTCAAATGCGTCCATTAAAAAGCCGAACTGTTTCTGCGCTTCTTCAGGCGAAAAGCCTAAATGTTTAAACATCAGGGCTTGCAAAGCACGATCATGGATACGAATTGAGCCGCCGCCTATTTCAGTACCGTTTATTACAAGGTCATAGGCGTTTGCTCGTACTTCACCCGGTTTAGTATCTAACAGTGCAATATCTTCTGGTTTTGGCGATGTGAACGGATGGTGCATAGCGTGATAGCGCTCTGTTTCTTCATCCCACTCCAGCAGCGGAAAGTCTAGCACCCATAGCGGTGCGAAAGTATTTTTATCGCGCAAGCCTAAACGGTTACCCATTTCTAAACGTAACTCGTTTAACTGTTTGCGCACTTTATCGGTTGTGCCGGCCAATACCAGCATTAAGTCGCCTTGCCCGGCATCAAAAGCGGTTGCCCAGTTTTTCAGGTCGTCTTCACTGTAAAATTTATCGACTGATGATTTTAAGGTACCATCGGTGTTGTAACGGCAATAGATCATGCCGGTTGCACCAATCTGCGGGCGTTTTAGCCATTCGGTCAGTTCATCAATTTGCTTACGGGTATACTCGGCACAACCTTTGGCGTTGATACCAACAACCAGTTCGGCGTTGTCAAAAATGCCCAGGCCTTTGCCTTTAACTACGTCGTTTAATTCCACAAACTGCATCCCGAAACGGATATCCGGTTTGTCTGAACCATATAAACGTGCCGCATCAGCATACTGCATACGCGGGAAATCATTAAACTCAACACCTTTTACTGTTTTAAACAAGTGGCGGGTTAAGCCTTCAAATATATTCAGGATATCTTCTTGAGTGATGAAAGCCATCTCACAGTCTATCTGTGTAAACTCCGGTTGACGATCGGCGCGTAAATCCTCGTCGCGGAAACATTTTACGATCTGGAAATAACGGTCAAAGCCACTCACCATTAATAACTGCTTAAATGTTTGCGGCGACTGCGGCAAAGCATAAAACTCGCCGGGGTTCATGCGGCTTGGTACCACAAAGTCGCGTGCGCCTTCAGGGGTTGATTTGATCAGTACCGGGGTTTCAACCTCAATAAAATCAAGGCCGTCTAAATACTTGCGTACTTCCTGGGCCATTTTGTGGCGTAACACCAGGTTGTTACGTATAGGGTTACGGCGCAGGTCAAGGTAGCGATATTTCGCTCTCAGCTCCTCGCCGCCATCAGTTTCGTCTTCAATCAGGAATGGCGGTATTTTGGCCGCGTTCAATACTTCCAGGCCACTAACTGCAATTTCAACTTCGCCGGTAGGTATCTTGGTGTTTTTGTTGGTACGCTCAATTACGGTACCGTCAACTTTAATTACAAACTCACGACCCAGGGTACGGCTGGCTTCGCGTATAGCGTCGCTGGTATCGGTATTAAACACCAATTGGGTTAAACCATAACGGTCGCGCACATCAATAAATGTGGTACCGCCCAGGTCGCGCGATTTCTGCACCCATCCGCATAAAGTTACCGACTGGCCTAAATTGCTGATATTTAATTCGCCGCAAGTATGTGTACGTAGCATAGTTGTGTATTTTGTAAAGTTTGCAAAAGTAGTGTTTTGAGGTGAAAGGCGAAAGGTAAAGCTTTGCAAATTTAATTGCCGCCGCCTGCGGCTACAGATGATGACGGTTTTAATTTGAGCATGGGCTTTTCGACAAAATGCCATGATAGCCATGCCAACGGAAATACCAGTGTAAAACTGATAGCAAAATGCAACGCCGGATTGAGTCCCGGAAGCTTTAAACTAAGCATTTGTTGTATTGGAAAAGCAAGGATATATAAACCGTAGGATAGATCGCCCAGTTTATGAAACTTTTTAAACTGCAACAACGGGTGATAAGTAAACACAAATATCGCGTAAGCCAATACAAAACGAAAGAGTTTGAAATTATGAGGCATATTTAAATAGGTAACCGGCGCCAGTATGAGGAGTAGTGCAATTAATACACGGATACTGATAATTATTTTATCGCGAAGCAAAAAATAGCCCGCGCCAAAAGCGAACATGTACAGCCAACCTTGAAAATACCCCCAATACCAATCCTGGAAACGGGCAACCCAAAAACAAAGGGCTATCAATACAATTACCGGCAATGCGCTTATGGCTTTGTATTGCCTTTTATAAAGGAATAAAAAAATGCCGGCCAAAAGCACCACGCCGTATAGTAAAATTTCGCCCGGCAATGTCCAGATGGGGCCGTTTACATGTTTGGGGTAAGGCAAATTGTAAAACACGCCAGGCAAACTATCCGGAAAATTGATAAGAGCCGCGTGCCGCCAAATAAAATCATAAACAGCGCCATTTGTAAAGTATGCCGGCAGGGATAGTGTTGTGCACAGGGGGCCTATCACCAATGCACAAAATAATGCTGCTACAATCAGGCCCGGAAATATGCGCAGGCACCTGGCGGCGATAAATGTGGTTAAGTTGCGTTGGCGTACCAAACTTTTGGTAATTAAAAACCCACTGATGCAGAAAAAAACGGCTACTCCCAGGGCACCCAGGTCGAGATTGTTCCTGGTATAATTAAATAATGGCTCGGTTGTAAAATTACCTGTTACCAGGAATGAGTGTGAAAAAACAACGAGCGTGGCACCTATAAAACGAAGCAGGTCGAAATTGTTATTTCTATCTAAATCAAGCTGTTTCAGGAGTTTCATTGCCCTCCAAAAATAGCATATTTACGTAGATGGCTTTAAATAATTTAGCGTTGGGGTTTATTAGTCGATACCAAAACCTATATTTGCCCTCATAATTCTCAAGGGGTGCCTTGCTTTGGTTATAAAATAAACTGCAGGTTATTTTACCAAACTGAAAGACAGGCTGAGATCAAACCCATTGTTGTGAAGTATCCAAGGAAACCGATCAACATACACCTGATCCGGGTAATGCCGGCGTAGGGAGAGGTAATAAAGTTAAGTGTACTGCACATTCAACCCTGGTGGGCAGATGGTTTAACAATTTTTATTTTTTTTACACATTTTGAAAAATTTATTTGCGGCATTATTTGCCCTGCTGTTGCCCGTTTTGGCATCGGCTCAACTCACTGTATCGGGTAAAATCACCGATCAGCAAACCGGCGAAGCACTGCCCGGCGCTACCATCAGCATTCAAAACCAACAACAAAGCACCGTTGCCGATGCAAACGGAAACTATCGCTTAGAAAGCCTAAGCAGCGGCAGCTACACCATTAAAGTAAGCTTTGTAGGTTACTTACTATCACAAAAAACAATAACATTAAACACCAACACTACTTCCAATTTTGCACTTAGCCATGATGCCGTTCTGTCCGAGGTAGCTATTAATGCTACCCGGGCATCGGCCAAATCGCCCACGGCTTTTGCTAACCTGAGCAAAAAAGACATCGCCAAAAATAATTCGGGCCGTGGTTTTGAGTACCTGCTGGAGCAAACGCCGTCAACGGTAGTAAGCTCAAACGCGGGAGCAGGTATCGGTTACACAGGCATTCGCATTCGCGGATCAGATGGTACGCGTATTAACCTTACGGTAAACGGCATACCCATTAACGATGCCGAGTCGCAGGGCTCGTACTCGGTTAACCTGCCTGATCTGGCTTCGTCAATTAATAGTATACAGATCCAACGCGGTGTGGGTACATCAACCAACGGCGCGGCATCATTCGGCGCCAGCATTAATATACAAACCAATACCCGGCAAGATTCGGCTTATGCCGAGATCAATAGCTCGGGCGGTTCATACGGTACGTTAAAAAATACCGTAAGCCTGGGTACAGGTTTGCTCGGCGGGCATTTTAGTGTAGATGGTAGGTTATCAAAGATCCAATCCGACGGTTACATTGAAAGAGCTAAGTCTGACCTTCGTTCATTCTTTTTAAGCACTGCTTATTACGGCGCGAGCAATGTATTGCGATTAAATGTTTTCTCGGGCCACGAAAAAACCTACCAGGCCTGGAATGGTGTACCCGAAGACCGGGTAATTGCAGGCGATCGCCGTTATAATGAAGTTGGTTATATAGAAAAAAGCAAAACGTTTTATGATAACCAAACGGATAATTATACCCAAACACACTACCAGCTGTTGTACGACCAGCAGCTGAGCAGCAAACTGGCATTTAGCGGAGCTTTACACTATACACGTGGTTCTGGTTATTACGAGGAGTACAAAAACGACCAGGAAGTTACTGCCTACGGCTTAACCCCGGTTGTTATTGGCGGTGTATCTATTACCAATACCGACCTGATACGCCGGCTTTGGTTAGCCAACGATTTTTATGGCGTTACCTACAACTTTAACTATCGCCCAAAAAGCAACTGGAACATTATACTTGGCGGCGCTTACAACGAATACAAAGGCGACCACTTTGATAATATCCAGTGGACGCAGCAAAGCACCAATATCCCGCAAGGTTATGAGTATTCGCGCAATGACGCTAAGAAAACCGACTTCAATATTTTTGGCCGTGCCGAGTATACTGCAGGTGATATCATTCTTTATGCAGATTTGCAATACCGCCACATCAACTACTCTTTCCTGGGGTACGACCGTAACCTGAACAACGTACAGCAGGCTGCTAAACTCGACTTTTTTAACCCTAAAGTAGGTTTTACCCTTAATGTAACTGATAACAGCAATATATACGCATCGTTTGCCAGGGGTAACCACGAGCCTAATCGTAATGATTTTACAAACTCATCGCCGGATAGCCGCCCTAAACACGAAACCCTGAATGATTTTGAAGCAGGTTACCGTTTTGGCTCGCCGGAGTTTAGCGCCAACATTAACGGCTTTTACATGCTATATAAAAACCAACTGATACTAACCGGATCATTAAACGACGTGGGCGGCGCTATACGTACCAATGTTGACGATAGCTACCGTGCCGGTGTTGAGCTAAGTACCCGTGTAAAGATCGCGCAGCCTTTAACCTGGCTGGCTAATGCGTCGTTAAGCACCAATAAGGTTAAAAACTTTCAGCAGTATTTGTATAACTATGATACCGACGCATTGGAGTTAACCCAATACAGCAAAACAGATATAGCCTATTCGCCAAGTTTTATCGGCGGAAGTACTATTGCCTACGCACCTGTAAAAAATGCCGAAATTGCCTTTATCAGCAAATATGTTAGCCGCCAGTATTTGGATAACACATCAACCCAAAGCCGATCGTTAGCAGGCTATTTTGTAAACGATGTGCGCCTGAATTATAACTTCAGCGTACGTGGTGTTAAAAACATTGGCCTGGGTTTATTGGTAAATAACATATTCAGCGTTAAATATGCGTCGGACGGTGCTACTTACCCGGGTATTTCGGGCGGTAAAATTGATAACTATAACTATTTCTTTACCCAGGCACCGGCTAATTTCTTGGCGTCGGTTAATGTTAGGTTTTAAAGAAATAAGTCTGTCATTTCGAGCGATAGCGAGAAATCTTATACATTCTGCTAAGTAGCAAGGCGTATAAGATTTCTCCTCGTTCCTCGTCGAAATGACATAATTTATTATGTAAATGAACATCCAACCCTACATCGATCTCTTCATCAGTCAACTACAGCAAACCACCGTTTTAGAGTGGGTAGCCGTATCGTTTGGCGTAGCCGAAGTTTTGCTGGCGCGGGTTAATAATATTTTGCTTTACCCTGCGGGGATAGTGGGCATTGTTTTAAGCATGTCTATTTTAACCACGGCGGGTTTGTATGCCGAATCGGCCCTTAACCTGTATTACCTGGTAATGAGCATTTACGGCTGGGTGCACTGGATCAGGAAAAAAGATGCACCGCCGGTAAAGATCAGCACCGCTACACGCAACGAATGGGTAGCCACTTTAGCCATTGTATTTTTAGGCTGGGGGATTTTATACCTGTTACTTAAAAACTTTACGCCATCCACCGTGCCTGTGTGGGATGCCTGGGTATCGTCAACAGCATGGGCAGGCATGTGGCTATTAGCAAGGCGCAAACTGGAGAACTGGGTATTGCTCAACATCAGCAACCTATTTGCAATACCGCTATTATGGCACAAGCAACTGGTAATGTTTGCGGTGCTTACGCTATTTTTATTTGTGGTGGCGATATTCGGTTTCTTTGATTGGCGGGCCATTTGGAAGAAAGAAAGGTTGGATAACAAAGCATCTGCTTAATTATGGAAACTACCATTTTACATCCTTCAACATATATTAAAGGGCGCGATGTCGCCATCATCCGTAACACCGCCGCCGAAGCCGAGCAACTGGGTATGCTCCACCCGGAGCAACTTAAAGTAGTATACCGCGAACAATGGTTCAAGCTTTTAGTACCTAAAGTTTACGGCGGATTGGAAATAACTTTGCCCGAGCTTGTTCGCCTGCAGGAAGCCGCCAGTTGGGCCGATGGCAGCCTGGGCTGGGTGCTTACTTTGTGCAGCGGCGCGGGCTGGTTCGGCGGATTTATATCGCCCAAAATAGCATCTCAAATATTTACCGACCCGGAAGTTTGCCTGGCCGGCAGCGGGGCCGTTAGCGGCACTGCAAGCATTGCCACCAACGGTTACATTTTAAACGGTACCTGGAACTACGCCAGCGGGGCGCACCATGCCACACATTTTACTGCGAATTGTACCATCGAAAAAGACGGCGAAGTTGTGCTTGATCATAAAGGCAAGCCTTGGGTTTTGCCTTTCATTGTCGACAAGAAAGACGTCACCCTGCTACCGACCTGGAAATACATCGGCATGGTGGCTACAGGCAGTCATTCTTTTTCTATCGAGAACCTTCATGTGGCTGATGACCGATACTTCCATATAGACCCTAATTATGCCGAAGTTAAGGGGCTGCTTTATCAATATCCGTTCCTGCAACTAGCCGAGGCTACATTGGCGGTAAACCTATCGGGCATGGCCCTGCATTTTATGGAGCTTTGTGAGCGCATTTTTGAGGAAAGAAAAGAAAAACCACGCGTAACCGCCGCGCAAAAAATTGAGCTTGACGGAGTGTTGGCAACCCAAACCAACCTGGTGAACGGATTACGTAACAATTTTTTTACGGCTGTAGATAACTCATGGACTGATATGAGCGAGGCGCATTTACAGGAGGTTACCAAAACCAGCCTGGCCCTGGCCAAACAGGCCGAACAAACGGTTAATATACTGTATCCCTACTGTGGTTTGCAGGCAGCATCGCCGGATACGGAGGTAAACAGGGTATGGCGCGATATACATACCGCGAGCCAGCATGCTTTATTAACCTTTGCCGAAGGGCGATGAGGTTACGCTATGTTAACGCTGGCTTAAATAGCTTTTAAAGTTAAAATGTGTAATATTGGCTTTTCCAATTTATCCTCCAATCATGAAAATTAAACACTTGTTATTTGTGTTAGGCGCATGTGTTGTTGTTAACGCAAACGCTCAAACCAAGAAAAAAACAACCGCGGTTGCACCCGCCACGGCTACTTTACCCCGCCCTAAGCTGGTGGTAGGTATAGTGGTTGATCAAATGCGTTGGGATTACCTGTACCGTTATTACGACCGTTACAGCACAGGCGGTTTTAAACGCATGCTTAGCGAAGGCTTTAGCTGCGAGAACGCCTACATTAATTATCTGCCATCGGTTACGGCTATCGGTCACAGTTCAATTTACACGGGCTCGGTTCCGGCGATACATGGTATTGCGGGTAACGATTTTACCATACAGGCTACCGGTAAAAATATGTACTGCGCCGGCGATACTTCGGTACAAAGTGTAGGCAGCACTTCAAGCGCGGGCAAAATGTCGCCCCGTAATTTGTTGGTTACTACAGTTACCGATGAGCTGAAACTGGCTACCAACTTCCGCTCGAAAGTTATTGGTATAGCTTTGAAAGATCGCGGTGGCATATTACCCGCAGGCCATGCTGCGAACGCGGCTTACTGGTTTGATGATAAAAATGGTGCCTGGATAACCAGCACCTATTACATGAACGACCTGCCGCAATGGGTTAAGGATTTTAATGCCAAAGGTGTACCACTAAGTTATTTAAACAAGGACTGGAACACGCTATATCCTATCAACACCTATCTGCAATCTACTGAAGATGATAACAAGTACGAGGGTAAATTAAGTGGCGCCACTACGGCTACGTTTCCTATCAAAACGTCAGCCTTACACAAAGGCAATATGGGCATGATACGCAGTACGCCTTACGGCAATAGCATGACGCTTGACCTGGCGATGGCTGCCGTAAATGCCGAGAAAATGGGCAACAATGTAGTGACCGATTTCCTGGCGGTGAGTTTATCATCAACCGACTATGTTGGCCACCAATATGGCACTAACGCTATCGAGACAGAAGACACTTATCTTCGTTTAGATAAAGATCTGGCTGCTTTCTTCAGTTTCCTTGACGCTAAAGTAGGCAAGGGTCAATACACGGTATTTCTTTCTGCCGATCATGGTGCTGTGCAAAATGTAGGCTTTTTAAACGATCATAACATACCTGCTCCGCTTTGGGATAGTGGAACTGCCTTACGCGATATGAACAAGCTGTTGGAAGACAAATACAAAGTAGCCAAACTGATATTGAACTTAGGCAACTTCCAGGTAAACCTGAACAATGTAGCTATTAGAGCTAACAAGCTGGATGAAGAGGCCATAAAAGCTGATTGCATCAAATACCTGGAGCAGCAAAACGAAATACAATTTGTGGTAGATATGAAAAAAGCAGCTACCGCTGCTGTACCGCAATTACTGCGCGAGCAAATTGTAAATGGTTACAATGCTCAAAACAGTGGCGTTATCCAGATCATTTTAAAACCAAATGGACTAACAGGTCGCGTTAGCAATGGTAAATACCCAACCGGTACCACGCACAGCGCCTGGAACCCGTATGATACCCACGTACCAATGGTATTCTTCGGCTGGGGCATTAACCATGGCGCTATTGCCCGCCCAACCAACATGACGGATATTGCACCTACTATTGCCGCCCTGCTGCACATACAGGCACCAAATGGCTCAATAGGTAAAGCGGTCGACGAGGTTATTAAAAAATAATTTTCTTTCAGAAATAATAATCAAATGCCATTTCGAACCCCGGTTTGAAATGGCATTTTTATTTAGCTACTTTGCCATCAACAACAAAAAATCAACGCAATCATCAAATCAAATAAATCAACGGTCCTATGTCATCTCACCACATTGTTCGCGAAAAACAGGAACCTGCCTTACTGGTATTAGGGCTTGATAACTTTGATGACGAGCAGCTAGGGCAGTTATTAGAGTGGAGCCCATCTGTTTTTGCCACGCCATTAATGGCCGAAAAGTTAAATGCGCAAGGGATTAAAGTAGATTGGGTAGTAGCCGACGAAGTGGACCCGCAACTACAATCAGACGTTAAACATTTACCCACCGGTGGGCAGGCTACTTTGCAAGCCGCACTTAGCTACATGCTAACGGCAGGCTATCCGGCAGTTAATGTAGTTACAGATGAATTTGATATGGCAGATTATCTCAGCTTCGCTACACAAATTAACCTGGTGATATTCTTCGATCAGCAGAAAATATACACCGTTACCCCTGGCTTTAGTAAATGGAAGCCGGGCGGCGAGCTTATATCAATCTTATCCCCCACAAAAAAACTAAGCCATACCGGCCTGCGGGCGCTTACTGATAATCGCTTCGAAACCCTTGCCGACAGCTTTTTCAGCCTGCAGTTTGATGAGCCTTATTTGTTTATCGCAGAGGGTATTTAGCGCATATTTTGCAACATTTTTTGCGACTTATACGGTAAATAAAAACGCATCGTTTATTAGTACCTTTACATTAAACTTTTTGCTAAACTTTTAGTCTAAAAAAGCAACAAGGGTGTGTAACAATGCCCGGCCATTTATAATACGATGATGAAGATGAAAGAGATAAATAACAACGCGATGAGGATAGCCTTTGGCGCCTTATTGTTATTAAGCACCGCTGCCCACGCGCAACGTGGCAGCCAGCAAGCTAACGGAGGTGGTGGTTCAACACAACAGGCCAGCACGCCGCCGCCGGCACAGGCCGCGCCGCAGGTAGCAAGGCCAACTTACACCCCGCCACAAGTAAGCGCGCCGGCCCCGCAGCAACAAACTTATACCCCGCCGCCACAACGTAGCGCGCCAGCACCACAACAGCAAACTTATACGCCACCACCGCAACGTGGTAGTGTGCAAAGCAATAACGCGCCATCGCCACAACGTAATATGCCACAAGGCATGCGTCCCGATCAGCAACAGGTTACTACCTGGGGCAGCGGGCAGCCACGTGGTGCCGAGCATGCCGCGCCAAACGTAGCAACATCGCGCAACCCCAATAATAACAGCGCGCCACAACGTGGTAGCCAAGGTCAAAACGGCTATAACGGCCGTAACAACGGCAACTACGGTCGTAACAATAATGGCGGATATTATGGCAATCGTAACGGCTACGGAAGTGGTTATGGTAATGGTTACCGCCAGGGCCAGCAATCTTATTATTACCGCAGCTATCCGGGTTTGGAGTATGGTAAAAACCAAATTACGGTTCGTCCGCAAGGGTTTTACTATCGTAACCGTGGTTACTACGGCACTTATTATGCGCCGCAGTTGGGCTTTAGTTTAAATACGCTGCCTTATGGCTATTATCCGTTTTATTACGGGCCTTCATTATATTATTACAGCGATGGTTTGTACTACCAGCGTAATGCCGATGCCAACAATTACAGCGTAGTGGCGCCACCAATTGGTGCAGCTATTAAATCATTACCGGATGATGCGCAATCAATTGTAATTAATGGCGTACAGTACTATGAGTCGAACGGTGTTTATTATGAGCCAATAAAACAGGATGACGGCAGCATACTGTACCAAATTGCCGGTAAAGACGGCGAACTGAATACCGATGGCCCGCTTGCCGACGAACCACCACTACAAATAGGCGAACTGGTTGATGCTTTACCATACGAGTACAAGATCATTAAGCTGAACGGCCAGAAATATTACATAACACCTGATGGATATCATTTCCAGGATGCGGTTGATAGCGAAGGTAACAAAGTTTATAGAGTAGCCGGCGTACCCGAAGAAGAGGAAGTAACGCAACCAAAACAATAGTAAAACACAGCATATTTTAAAGGGCGAAGGTTATTGATCTTCGCCCTTTTTTATTGATATACTGTAGTGGCTTTCCTATTTAGCATTAAAATTGATAGGTTTATATCATGAATTTGCTGCTTACTGTTTATCGCCGGCTATTATCTACGGGTTTGTGCCTATCCATTGCGTTATTGTTGAGCCTGTCCGCTTCGGCACAAAACTTAAGGATTGCCGCTGCCGCCAATTTACAGGGGGTAATGGAAGCTCTGCAGAAAGACTACAAGCAAAGGGCAGGAGTGGTCATCGAACCTATCATTGGTTCATCAGGCAAATTGGTGGCCCAAATAAAAGCCGGGGCACCTTTTGATATCTTTTTGTCGGCCGATATGGATTTCCCTAACGCTTTGTTTAAAGATGGCTTAAGCACCGCGGTGCCCGTGGTATATGCCTACGGCAGTTTAATTATTTGCAGCAGCCAGGATATCGGCCTTGAAAACTGGCCACGCACCCTGCTTACCGGCCGGGTAAAAAAAATCGCGTTAGCAAACCCAAGTATAGCCCCTTATGGCAAGGCCGCGCAGGAAGCTTTATTGAAAAAGGGCATACTGGACGATATTGAAAAAAAGATAGTTTTTGGCGAAAGCATAGCACAGGTAAATACCTATATAATCACAGGCGTAACCGAAATTGGATTCACCACCTTATCGCTGGTTAAAGATCCCGCCAACAAAACAACACTCTTTTGGAAAGCCGTCGACCCTAAACTGTATGTACCTATACAACAAGGCATGGTATTATTAAAACGCGCTGCCGGCAACCCCGAAGCACAAAAGTTTTACCGCTATTTATTGAGTGCCGAAGCAAGGCGTATATTTGAGCAATACGGATATCGCACACAATAACACCAATGGATCTATCCCCAATATGGCTCACCCTTAAACTGGCAGGAACTACCACGTTAATATTGCTAGCCATTGGTTTGCCCGTAGCCTGGTGGCTATCGCGCGGGAGATCTATCATCAAACTCATTATTGAAGCTTTAATTACCATGCCTTTGGTTTTGCCGCCATCGGTATTGGGGTTTTATCTGTTGCTGGCGTTTAACCCGCAGCGAGGGTTGGGTAAATGGCTGGCGGATACGTTTGATGTGCAGCTGGTATTTTCATTTCCGGGCCTGGTGCTGGCTTCCTTTATTTACAGCATGCCGTTTATGATAGGGCCTATTAAATCGGCGTTACAGCAATTGCCCCCGTCGCTGGCGCAGGCATCATACACACTAGGTAAATCGCCCTGGCAAACGTTTAAAAGCGTACTGCTGCCTAATATCAAGCCATCATTGTTAACAGCTGCGGTACTCACCTTTGCCCATACGTTGGGCGAGTTTGGCGTTGTATTAATGATAGGCGGTAATATTCCGAACGTTACACGCGTAGCATCCATAGCGGTGTATGATTCTGTTGAGCGAATGGATTACGCGGCTGCGAATACCTATTCATTGATTTTATTCGCATTAACTTTTGTGTTGGTGATGAGTGTTTTCCTGTTCAATAAATACCAGGGGAAAGGGCCTTTTTCATGATCAGCATTGCTATTGAAAAAACCTTACGGGTTTATGCAGGCGATGGAATACTAAATATAAACCATCAATTCGCCACCGGCAGCATCACCAAAATTTACGGGCCATCCGGCGCGGGCAAAACCACGGTGTTAAAAATAATTGCCGGCTTAACAGCTACCGAAAAAGGAACAATTACTGTTGATGGCGAACCCTGGCTGGATACAACAAGCAAGATCAACCTATCACCCCAAAAACGCCGCGTTGGTTTCGTTTTCCAGGATTATGCCCTGTTTCCTAATATGACGGTATTGCAACATCTGCAATATGCCACCAAGGACCAAGCCTGGATAGATAAATTATTGAAATTAGGTAAACTAGATACGCTGACAACGCATAAGCCATCGCACCTATCTGGCGGGCAGCAGCAGCGGCTGGCCATTTTAAGGGCATTGGCCATAAAGCCTAGAGTGATATTAATGGATGAGCCTTTCTCAGCCCTTGACCCCGAAATGCGCCTCTCGCTTATCGCGGAGCTAAAAACAGTTTTTGAAGAGCTGCAGGCTACGGTGTTAATTGTAAGTCATAACCCACAGGAGTTGGGAGGGCTTTGTGATGGGGAGTTGTATATCCACTAACTACTTCGCCTGCGACACTATAACCTTGTCCAGGTTATGCAAATAGCGCCTGCCGGTTTTAAAATCCATGGTCGATGTCATTTGCAGGCTTTCTTTCATGTCGGCTGCTTTAACGCCGTTTTTTTCGGTGATGATGAATACGTGTTTGCCAACCTCGGTATTATATAGCTCGTTCCACGAGTACACCACCTGGTAGCCATCGCTGCCGATACATTGAAAATACAGGGTGCTCAACAGCTTGGGGCCACCAACGTTAAATAGGGTATGGCTTAAAATGTCAGTCAGTAAAACGCCTTTGAGCTGGTCATCCTTATGCTTAAAATCGCCGAGATGATTGGTGATACTCATATCGCCAATAGCAACGCTAGGGTATTGCTTAAGCGAGTCCATGGTAATAACAGAGGTTTTCTTTACCACGCCAGTAATACTGAATTTATTGGTTTGCTTAAGGGTTTCCTGGCCGAAGGCCAACGTACTGCAAAATGTAAGGAGTAGTAAAAGCTTTTTCATGACGAATTAAAGCGCCAAGTTAACCAATTTAAACTATGCTTTTAAAACCATGGCCAATATTGCTTGTTGTTTAGGCATGCGCGCTCTACTCCTGGTTTTCGGTTTGTTTTTTTATACTAACGCGATGGCACAAAAGCCTGTTGCACTACCACACGGCATGGTTTACGGCAGCAAGCCCGATACCACACAAATTATCTCGGCCACTAGCATCGAAGCCTACATGGGTCGTAAAGTGCGCATAAGCACTACGCTGCGGGGCAAAGTAAGCAAGGTTATTAAACAAAAAGGCGGCTGGTTTTTGCTGGATATAGGCAAAGGCAAAACCATCGAAGCACATTTTAAAAATTACAACGTAAGCATCCCACTTCAATTGGCCGGGCGTACGGTACTGATAGAAGGAGTGGCAGCCAAACAATTCAAGGCCGATCCTTCGCAGCATTATGCCGGCGACAGCGGGGTTAAAGCAGCTAAAGAGCCGCCGCGCAAACCCAAAATTGACTTTGAAGTAAAAGGGTTGATGATATATCAATAGTAGCCCTAAAGCAAAAGAGCATCTACCGGTTTGGTAAATGCTCTTTTTTATTTAGTAAAAGCGTTGGTTACGCTTCTTCAGCTTCCAAAGCAATTTGCTCGTCAATCAAAATACGACCGCAGTGCTCGCAAACGATGATCTTTTTACGCTGACGGATGTCAGACTGACGCTGAGGCGGGATCTGGTTGAAGCAACCTGAGCATGAGTCACGCTGTATAGTTACTACCGCTAAGCCGTTTTTAGCATTTTTGCGTAAACGGTTATAAGCAAATAATAAACGCTCTTCAATGTTCGGGATAGATTTCTCGGCCTGCGCATTTAATTCGTTCTCTTCTTTTTCAGTTTCGGCAGTTATAGTACCTAGTTCCGCTTTTTTAGCATCAAGATCGCTCTTACGAGAATCCAGATCGGCTAAAGCTTTTTCGTAAACCTGGGTTTTTGAAGTGATCTCAAAACCATACTCACGTATTTTCTTTTCGCTTACCTGAATGTCCAAACCCTGTATCTCAATCTCTTTCGAAATTGCGTCATACTCGCGGTTATTTTTTACTTCATTAAGTTGAGTTTCGTATTTTTTGGTGTTAGCCTGCGCATCCTTGATCAGATTTTTGCGGGTAACAATATCATCTTCTAAATCATCCAGCTCGCTTTTGATCTTTTGGATACGGGTTTCTAAACCAGCAACATCATCCTCCAAATCAGCAACTTCCATTGGCAATTCACCTCTAATCTGGCGAATTTTATCAATTTTAGTGTGGATAGTTTGTAGCTCGTATAAAGCTTTAAGCTTTTGTTCTACGGTTTGTTCCATTAAATAAAATATTTGACGGGGTTTGTATTAATTTCTGTTAAACGGATGGCAAAGGTACTAAATTTCTTTTGAATTATTTCATACAATAATTGCTGTGTAAATTGCTCACTCTCAAAGTGTCCGATATCGGCAATTACTATCTTCCCTTCGGCATCAAAAAACTCATGGTATTTATAGTCGGCCGTTATAAAAATATCGGCTCCGGCGGCTATGGCCTGCTTCAGTAAAAAACCTCCGGCACCGCCGCAAACCGCCACCTTTTTAATGGGCTTGCCGGTAAGTGCAGTGTGCCTGATAACCTGCGCGCGCATGCGTTCTTTTACATGGTATAAAAACGCAACCTCGTCCATCGCGTCATCCAGTTCGCCCACCATGCCCGAGCCTACCTGCTGATGCTGGTTGGTGATATTGTACAGGTCATAAGCTACTTCCTCGTAAGGATGCGCCAGTATCAAAGCCATGATGATTTTGCTTTCCAGGTTGGCCGGATAAACGGTTTCTATTTTGATCTCGTCTTCCAGGTGGCGTTCACCACGTTGGCCCACGTATGGGTCGCTATCATCATTACCTTTAAACGAGCCAGTGCCTTCACTGCTGAAACTACACTCGCTGTAATTGCCAATGTTACCCGCTCCGGCATGGAACAAAGCGTTGCGTACTTGCTCGGCGTGGCTTAGTGGCACATAAGTAACCAGCTTTTTCAACAAACCACCTTTGGGTGCCAGTATGTGGCAATTCTCTAAACCCAGTGTTTCGCAAATGCGGGTATTAACGCCGCCCATTATACTATCCAGGTTGGTATGGATGGCGTAGATAGCGATGTTATTACGGATAGCCTTTTCTACCACGCGCTCCACGTACGTTTTTCCGTTAAATCTTTTCAGCCCTTTAAAAACAATGGGGTGATGCGATATGATAACCTGGCAGTTGGTGGCAATAGCTTCATCAACCACGGCTTCGATGCAATCTAACGATATCAGCGCCTGCTGCACGTCCATATCCGGGTTGCCAACTATCAGGCCCGAATTATCATAATCTTCCTGGTAGGCGGGCGGGGCCAGCGTTTCTAAATATGCGGTAAGTTGTCCTAGTTTCATTTATGTTCGGGCAGATTGATAAATGTATTAAAAATCCTCCCTCAAACAAAAAAGACGCGGGCAAAACTCGCGTCTTTTTCAATATATGATGGATTCAGGGCGTAGCTATCGTCCTTACATAGGAGCTTAGTTGCTTGATTTGGCAAACTGGAAGCTTTCAAAAGCCATTTTGCGGTTGTACTCGTTAGCCAGGTCTTTGTGGTTAACCAGGTCGATAATGGTACCTATACCGCAGAAACCGCCGGTGAACAAATACAGCAGACCCATGCCGGTTTGGCCAACCATAAAGCGTTGTATACCTGCCACCAGGCAGAAACCAAGCAGGGTGAATATCAAAATATCCTGCGGGCTTTTACGTTTTCCGGTGTAGATCATAAAAAAGTTTTTTTTCTGATTCTCGTTCAACTCGGCAGTTGCTTGTTGTAAAAATGCCAATTCTTCGGCGGTGACACCAGGTAATGACATGTATGGGTTTTGTTGATAGAAGTCCATGATCTTTGTTGTTTTAGTTTTTGGTTATTGTTTTGTTTTATTTGATACCTCAAAACTAATGTACAATTAAAAAATCGCGAACACAAAATAGGCTAAGCCGAGAAACATATCGGCAGATGGTGGGATTTTGGCGGTGAAAATGGCGGGAGAAAAAGGAATGTCGGTGAATTACTGAAGAGCGCCCCTATAGTAAACTGAACATTGAATATCCAACATCGAATAATGAAGTACTTTGGTGTTGGGTATTCAATATTCAGTGTTCGATATTATTAATGGTAAATATCTGGCGTTGTGGATAGAATGCCCTGCGGGCCAACTCATATATCCTGTAAACAATAACAATCACCGCCGGTACACCCAGCCAATGCTCATGAAATGAATTTTTGATATCGCCATGCAACAGGTAGGCTATGGCGTGGCCGATGCCGCAACCGGGGCACCAGGTTATGCCCATTAATTTAAACGGGCATAAGGTAAAGTGCGAGCGGCTTGCCGGGTCGCTCAGCGCCAAAGCAATCAGCGCCGCGACCCAGAAGCTTAATTCGAAGTATTTTAAAAATAGTTTTCTAATCAACTTTGTTGCTCTTGGTGGCCAGCACCAAAGATACAGCTAATGCGCTTAACAAACCAATAAGCAGTGCGCCGAACATACGGCCCGAGAAGGCGCTGAAGTTATTATCGGCAGATATATAGTTGATGTAAACAATACCGGCAAAAACGGCTAATACACCGCCAACCAGTAAAATTTTAAAGCTTTCTATCAGGGCCTCAAAAAAGCCCATGTTTCCGTTTAGTTGGTTACGATAGTTCCATATTCCCAAAAACAGGCCGCCGGCAGGGATAATGATCGAGAAATATTCATACGGCGATGCTTTACTGTCTGTAATATCATAGCCCATTCCGTGCATTAAAAATAGCCAGGCACCGCTTAACACGCCGATAACCAGGCCCCATATAAGTGCATTTTTCATTTTTTTTAAGTATTAGGTTAATGTTGTGAGTTTTTTAATCAAATAGCTTGCGTTATTTCAATTACCATTAAAAGTGATTTGAGTGTCACTTTGTTTTATTAATGTTATGATATTGCTTTTTATATCCGCCTAAAGCCCCTTTTTACCTATATTTGCAGCACTTTGAACATCCGTGATATATTAGAACGATATAAAGCTGATGAGCGGATTGAAGAACTGGCTAAGGCACTAAACAGCTCTAAAGATCCACGAGTGCAGCTACGAGGTTTGGTTGGATCAGGCGATGCGACAGTGGCGGTAGCATTGTATTTTTTGCAGCATCGCCATATGGTGTTTGTACTGCCCGAACGCGAAGAGGCCGGCTATTTCCAGGCCGATCTGGAGAACCTTACCGGTAAAGAAGTATTGCTTTTCCCCTCATCATACCGCAAGCCTTTTGAGTTTACCCAGCCCGATAGCAGCAATGTTTTGGCGCGTGCCGAAGTTTTAAATGAGCTTAATCACTCCTCAGAGTTCGGCAAACTGATCGTAACCTACCCCGAGGCACTGGCCGAAAAGGTAATTGACCGCGCATCGCTGGAAAAAAACACCCTCGAAATTGCTGTCAACGCCAAACTAAGTATCGATTTCATCAATGAGTTTTTGGTGGAATATGATTTCGACAGGGTTGACTTTGTATACGAGCCGGGCCAGTTTTCTGTACGTGGTGGTATTGTTGATATATTCTCTTTTTCGCATGATCTGCCTTACCGGGTAGAGTTTTTTGGCGATGTGATCGAATCTATCCGTACGTTCGAGATCGAAAGCCAGCTATCGGTTGAGCATGTTAAAAACATCACCATTGTACCTAACGTACAATCAAAGTTTTTGACAGAAAACAACATTTCGCTTTTAGAATACATTGAGAGCGATAGCCAGATATGGATCAAGGATGTACAGTTTACGTTTGATATCATCCAAAGCGGTTATAAAAAAGCTACCCAACTATGGAACGCCCTATCAGCCGATGATAAAACTAAAAACCCGGATTGGATAGACCCCAAGTTTGGCTTTACAGACGAAAAGCTAATAGCCGATCAGCTACGCGATTTTGCTATTGTTGAATTTGGCAAGCAGTTTTTTTACCAGGCCACTACCGCCATCAACTTCGACCTGCGCCCACAGCCGTCGTTTAACAAAGACTTTAGCCTGCTTATCCATAACTTCAAGAACAACGAGGCCGAAAAGATAGAGAACTTTATACTGACGGATTCAGCCAAACAGGTAGAGCGCTTGTACGCCATTTTAGATGATCTGGATAAGGACGTTAAGTTCACGCCAATCAGCATTGCTATACGCGAAGGGTTTATAGATCGCGAGCAAAAACTGGCTGCTTATACGGACCACCAGATATTCGACCGCTATTATAAATACAAAACCAAGAAGGGTTACCAACGTTCGCAGGCCATAACCCTGAAAGAACTACGCGACCTGAGACCCGGCGATTACGTAACGCACATAGACCATGGCGTAGGCAAATATGCCGGCCTGGAAAAAGTGGAAGTTGCCGGCAAGCAGCAGGAGATGATCCGCCTGATCTATGCGGATAACGACCTGTTGTATGTAAACATCAACTCGCTTAACCGCATTTCCAAGTTCAGCGGCAAGGAGGGTACTGTACCTAAAATGAACAAACTGGGTACCGATGCCTGGGAGAAGCTGAAGAAAACCACAAAAAAAAAAGTTAAGGACATAGCCCGCGATCTGATCAAGCTTTACGCGTTGCGGAAATCGCAGGTGGGTAATGCCTTTTCGCCGGATAGCTACTTGCAGAACGAACTGGAAGCTTCTTTTATTTACGAAGACACCCCCGACCAGGAAAAGGCCACTACCGATTTCAAGCGCGATATGGAATCGCCACACCCAATGGACCGCCTGATTTGCGGCGACGTAGGTTTTGGCAAAACCGAAGTAGCCGTACGCGCGGCATTCAAAGCGGTGGCCGATAGCAAACAGGTGGCCATACTAGTGCCTACTACTATTTTAGCGGCCCAGCATTTTAAAACCTTTAGCGACAGGCTGAAGGGCTTTCCTGCAAATATCGACTACGTTAACCGCTTCAAATCAAGCAAACAGATCAAGGACACTTTAGAGAACCTGAAGAATGGTAAGGTGGATATCATCATAGGCACGCATCGCCTGGTGAGTAAGGATGTTAAGTTTAAGGACCTTGGCCTGATGATCATTGACGAGGAACAAAAGTTTGGCGTTAGCACCAAGGAAAAGCTAAAACAAATGCGTGCCAACGTAGATACGCTGACGCTGACCGCGACGCCTATACCCCGTACGCTGCACTTCTCCTTGATGGGCGCACGCGATCTTTCCATCATATCCACTCCACCACCAAACCGCCAGCCGGTAGTAACCGAACTGCATGTGTTTAATGATAAGCTGATCAAAGAAGCGGTAGAATTTGAACTTGACCGTGGCGGCCAGGTGTTTTTTATCCATAATCGTGTGGCCGATCTGCCGCAGTTGGGCGGCATGATCCATAAACTGGCGCCGAAGGCCCGCGTTGGTATAGCGCATGGGCAGCTGGAAGGCGATGCTTTGGAGGATGTAATGCTGAAGTTTGTGAACCATGAGTATGACGTATTGGTGGCTACAACCATTATTGAAGCGGGGCTGGATATTCCCAATGCCAATACCATCATCATTAACCATGCCCACATGTTTGGCTTGAGCGATCTGCACCAGATGCGTGGTCGGGTGGGCCGGAGCAATAAAAAGGCGTATTGCTATTTGCTGAGTCCGCCACTGTCAACCCTGACCAATGAGGCGCGTAAGCGACTGAGCGCTATTGAAGAATTTAGCGACCTGGGCAGCGGCTTTAACGTGGCTATGCGCGATCTGGACATTCGCGGCAGCGGAAACCTGTTGGGCGCCGAGCAAAGCGGCTTTATTGCCGAGATAGGTTTTGAGATGTATCATAAAATACTGGACGAAGCCATTCACGAACTGAAGGACGATGAGTTTAAAGGCCTCTTCCCTGAAGATAAACCACGTGCTTTTGTAAGCTTCACCCAAATAGATACCGACCTGGAGATACTGATCCCGAACGAGTATGTAACCAGTTTATCCGAGCGGTATAACCTCTATTCGGAAATGTCGAAACTGGAGAATGAGGCGGAGCTAGCGGCTTTCCAACAACAACTGCACGACCGCTTTGGCCCCGTACCACCACAGGTAAACGATCTGCTGAACACCATGCGCCTGCAATGGTTGGGCAAGGCCATTGGCTTCGAAAAAATATCGTTGAAAAAAGGCGTGATGCGCGGCTATTTCATCACCAACCAGCAATCATCCTACTTTGAGAGCGACGCGTTTAAAAACATCCTCACCTTTGTACAAACCAATCCGCGCCGCACTAACTTAAAAGAGGTGAAGAACACCTTGCGTTTAAGCATCGAAAATGTGCAGGGTATTGATGAAGCGGTGGAGTTGCTGGACGCGGTATTGAGCTGGTAAAACAACCAGAAAAAACACCCCCTTTTACCCTTAGGGTGCGCCACTTTTAAAGTGGCGCACTTGGCGCACCCCAATTTCACAAACAACTCATTATCAAATAATTAGCCAAAAAAGCGGCGCAATGCGGCGCACCCTACTCATTTTACAATTGCTTGAATATCAACCATTTATAATATTTAATAATTTACACTTTTAAAAAGTGGCGCACCCCTGCTGGTAATTTTTGAGTGGGTCTTCAATTGTTAATTCTTTATAGGTTATGTATGCTGTTTGTAAGGACACAAACAGCGGGTGGTGAAACCAACAACTTGTCATCCTGAGCATAGTGAAGGATCTTCTAAAGGCGACCTGTAATGCAGACAAGATCCTTCGCTATGCTCAGGATGACAAAAGAGTTTTCCAATTCTTTTCGCCAAACAAAAAGCATAAAGCGTAATTTTATAAATATGCTACCACTACTCACCGCCCAACAGATCCGCGAAGCGGACGCGCACACCATCAAGCACGAACCCATTCCCTCTATACAACTGATGGAGCGGGCATCCCGGGCGTTTGTGGGTTGGTTTGTTAATCATTTCCCCGAAAAACTGCAAGGCATCACTATTTACTGTGGTACCGGCAACAACGGTGGCGACGGTTTGGCCATAGCCTGTATGTTGTATGAGCATAAGTACACTAACCTGGAAGTGCGGGTAGCACGTTTCTCTGAAAAATCGACCGCAGATTTTGACACTAACTTTGAGCGCCTGAAAGACAACGGCCTCAGTATGCGGGAACTCAAACCCGAACGCGATTTCCCGGAAGATAAATCAGGTATTATCATTGACGCCCTGCTTGGCAGCGGCCTTAACAAACCTTTGGAAGGCGACTATAAACGGCTGGCCGAGTTTATTAATAATCTTGATAAAACCGTTGTGGCGGTTGATATACCTACCGGTTTTTATACCGATGGCGAAATAGAACCCGACGCGACCGTAATTAAAGCCGACCTGGTCATTACCTTCCAACAACCCAAGATCAACTTCCTGCTGCCCGAATCGGCAACGCATATTAATTGCTGGGAAGTGGTGAACATTGGCATTGATGAAGGTTTTGTGCGATTGCTTGATTCCCCTTATCAACTTATTGAAGAGAAAGACGTGCGGGAAATTTTAAAACCCCGCTATCATTTTAGCAACAAAGGCACCTACGGCCACGCGCTGATAGTTGCCGGACAGGAACAAACCATGGGAGCGGCTTTATTAGCGGCCTCGGCAAGCGTTTACGCCGGTGCCGGGCTTACAACCGCCTGTATCCCGCAAAGCGGTTTAACGGCTTTAAACACGGCGCATCCGGAAGTGATGGCGGTAACCCGTCAGTCTGATCAACTACCCGATACCGACTGGCAAAAATACAGCGCTATTGGTATAGGCCCGGGGTTAGGCAAGGATGATGACGCGTACACGTTGATGGCCCATATACTGGATAACTATAAAAAACCTGTGGTATTAGATGCCGACGCGATAAACCTGCTGGCTACCCATCCGGGACTTTGGAGTAAATTACCTGTCGGGAGCATACTAACCCCGCATATGAAGGAGTTTGACCGCTTATTTGGCGATAGTGCCAACTGGTGGCAACGCTTGCAAACCGCCATTAAAAAAGCAATACAACATCAAATATATATCGTGTTAAAAAACGACTATACTATGGTGGCCACGCCCGAAGGGAAAGTTTATTTCAACCCTACCGCCAATCCGGCTATGGCTACCGGTGGTATGGGCGATGTGCTTACGGGTATTATAACTTCACTATTGGCACAAAAATATTCACCCTTAGATGCTTGCCTGGCGGGTGTATATATTCATGGAAAAGCCGGAGATGAATTGGCGCTGCCCAATCGCCTTAATGTGGTATTGCCAACACAACTGGTCAAACAGTTGCCGATAACCATGGCAAAATTAACGGCATAAAAAAAGCGGATGCCAGTATTATGCATCCGCTTGATATAACATATTAACTGATCTTATAAAGAACTAATACTCTTGGTGTGATGTTTTATATCTATAAGACACACAAATATCCCATTTCGTTACACCTAAATTTTAGTTTTAGTAATTAATATTAAAATGATAATACAATCGGTTGATTTGCCTTCGTATTTATTGATTTAATATTACAAAGGTCATAAATAATACATTTTTTCAATAAAAAGGTAGGATTTAACAAATAGCACAAGCTTGTCTTTTTATCCAAAAAGCCACTTTAAACGCAAAATTCGAAGATTTTTTAGAATTGCCCGATAACCACCATCTCGTCCATGGTAGGATTAGTGCTGCCGCCTTTGGGTTCAAGGGTTACGGCAAATGCACTTGCCAGGGCTACCGATTTCATCGGTTTCATATCGCTTGTATCGGCCACTGTTTTATCAAAAACACCCAGGTCAACCGGTTTGCCATTAACAATGGCCCATAACTGGTATTGATGCTGCGCGTCATTAGCTGGCAGTTTCATATCTACCATATCAATCATTACCTTTTGCTTGGTGGGGCTCCAGGCTACGGTCATGCCGGCATCAGGTATTTTGGCCGTACCTTTTAACTTTAGCAGTTTAAATGACGGATCGCGAAATACACCTATCTCTTCGCTCATCAAATTAACCGTTTTGGCGTATTGCTGGTTTTGGCCCGATAGTGCAAGCAACTGCTCATTCGATCTTTGCAATTTACCGTATACGTTATACAATGCAACAGTGCTTGCTAATAACAAAGCCACACTAGCTGCAAACGCATATTTATAAAAACTATTAGCACGCGGGGTTGGTAAGGCAATTACATTATCCTCATCAGCTTCGCTTACCTGTTTGGTGGGGAAAGTCCTGTCGTCGGCAAAATTGGTGAGCAGGCTGTTTAACACTTTATTACGGGTGTTGTCTTCAGGTTCAACAGCGTTTACCTGTGCATATATCTCCAGCGAAATAGCTATCTCGTCCAACTCCGCTTTTATAACGGGGTGTTGGGCGGCGGTAGCTTCCACCTGTAGCTTTTCTTCGGGCGTAACGTCGCCCAAAACATAAAGCTCCAAGATGCCTGATTCAATATATACCTTAACGTCTTCCAATTTAATTAATTAAAATGTTTGCGCAGTTCGAGGATGGCCATTCGTAGGCGTGTTTTGATCGTCCCTAGCGGGATGCCCAACTCATCAGCTGCTTCAACATGGGTATAACCTTTAAAGTAAACCAGATCCAATATGGCCTTTTGCTCGGGTTTTAGTGTTTGCACTAAATCTTTAATTCCCAGCAGCTCAGGTTTGTAAACCGTGTTTCTTTGTTCGTCAATAAAAGTTACGTTATTTTCAAGCTCTTGGTTTTTGTTTTGATTTTTAAAGTCTTTCGACCTTAATTTATCAATAGAAAGGTTGCGCGCGATATTGACCATCCAGGTAAACAAACGGCCTTTATCAGCACTGTAAGCGGCAAACGAGTGCCATATCTTTACAAAAGTTTCCTGCAAAACATCTTCGGCGGTGGGGGTATCGATAATAATACGCGATATAACACCATACAACGAGGCGGAGTACATATCATACAATGCCTCTATCGCTATCTTCTCGCGATTTCGCAAAGCCAGAATAAGTTCCTCTTCCGAAAGGGATATTTTAGTTCTTCTACTCAACGCAATGAAGATATAAAGGAATTATCAGATTTCAAACAAGTGTTTTTCTGCATGATAAGATGAGCGCACAAGGGGACCGCTCTCTACATATCTGAAACCCTTTTCCAGCCCGATTTGTTTGTAAAAGGCAAATTGATCCGGGTGTATCCAATCAACAACAGGGTGATGATTGCGTGTGGGCTGCAAATACTGGCCCAAAGTAAGGATGTGTACACCGGCGGTCAAAAGATCGTCCATGGCTTCTAAAACATCTTCTTCGCGCTCACCCAAACCCAGCATAATGCCCGATTTGGTGCGCAGTCCGGCTTCTGATATTTGTCGTAAAGCTTCCAGGCTTCGGTCGTATTTTGCTTGTATACGTACTTCCTTAGTTAAGCGGCGTACGGTTTCCAGGTTATGCGATACCACTTCAGGGCGGGTTTCAATAACACGCGCCAGGTTATCCCATTGGCCACGAAAATCTGGCAATAAAGTTTCTAAAGTAGTTTCAGGGCTTTCGCGGCGGATGGCATTGATGGTTTCGGCCCAAATGATGGAACCGCCATCTTTCAGGTCATCACGGTCAACCGAAGTTATAACGCAGTGTTTAACCTGCATCAGTTTAACCGATGTAGCTACACGGTTAGGCTCATCAGTATCAACCGCAAGCGGCCTGCCGGTCGCTACCGCGCAAAACGAACATGAACGGGTACAAATGTTACCCAATATCATAAACGTAGCTGTACCGGCGCCCCAGCATTCACCCATGTTAGGGCAATTACCGCTTTCGCATATGGTATGCAGCTTGTGTTCGTCTACAAGGCCACGCACGTGAGCATACTCTTTTCCTACCGGAAGCCTAACGCGCAACCAATCTGGCTTACGTTGTTTTTGTTCAACTGGTACTACCGGCAATTCGATCATGATACAAAAATAGGTAAAAACCGCTTAACGCCCTAAAGGGGGAATATTTTTATTACAGTTGGTTGATATAAGGTTATTTTAATATCGAACACCAAATGCTGAATATCGAATAATGAAGGCGCACTTCGATATTCATTATTCGATATTGGGTGTTCGATATTTTTATAAATTTGCTATATGGCAACTATACACACCACTTACCTTGGCGGCTTACGTACCGAGGCTACACACTTACAATCGGGCACTAAAATTATTACTGATGCGCCTACGGACAACAAAGGCAAGGGCGAAGCTTTTTCGCCAACCGACCTGTTGGCAGAATCACTAGCAGGCTGTATGCTAACTACAATGGCTATCGCGGCCGATGTACATGGCATTGAAATGGAAGGAACCGAATGCGAGGTAACTAAAGTTATGGCTGCTAACCCACGCAGGGTGGCCGAGGTTATAACCAACTTTAAATTCCCGAAAACTTATACAGATAAAGAGAAAGAAATATTAACAAAAGCCGCGCTGGGCTGCCCTGTTGCTGTAAGCTTGCATCCCGATGTGGTTAAAACTATCGATTTTGGATGGTAGGGATTTAGTTAATCAGTGATTTGGTTAATTAGAGATTAGTTTCTGTCAGATAAAAAGAAAGCCCGATGTAAAAACATCGGGCTTTTATATTTTAAACTAACCTCCAATCACTAATTAACTAATTTCCGATACTGCTTCATCAACAGAAATACCGCCGTGCGATTGATCGAGGATACACTCGCCGTCTTTTATTAAAAGCATTTGTGGCGATTCATGATGAACATCAAACAGTTGTGCTACCTGGTTTGATACTTCGCGGTATTGTATCAGGTCTAAAAAATACAGCGGAAGGTTTGCCGGCAGTTGGTCGGCGTCCATTTCAAAGCGCCTTTTGGCCATCATGCTAATAGAGCAGCGCGTGCTGTGCTTAAAAATTAAACTATAACCCTGTTGCTGTTTAATGTTATTCAGCTGATCTGCCGACTGTAAAGAAATCCAATTCACCATAGTGCAAAGATACGAATGACCATTTTGTTAATAGTAATTACAGCGTCAAACAAATATTTGTTTTAAGCAATATAAAAATGGTGATTCAGGGGGGCTGCTATTACCTGCGGCCGCTACGTGGGTATGTGCTGTATGCCGGGCAAAGCTTGCTCGAGCATGATGCCAGTGTAAATAAAGCAAATGCAACCAAGCCTATGTATATCAGTTTTTTCATTTCCTATTTTTTTCTATTATACGCAAAACGGGTCTCTAAAGTTTTAGCAAGGTCGGCCATTTTTATGGCGGTAACCGCTGCTTCAACACCTTTGTTACCATGTTTACCACCGGCACGCTCAAGGGCCTGTTGCTGGTTGTTAGTGGTTAATACCCCAAATATAACAGGTTTTGAGTATTTAATTCCAACGTTACTTAAGCCATGGGCCACAGCATCGCAAATAAAATCAAAGTGTTTAGTTTCTCCTTGTATAACGCAGCCAAGGCAAATTATTGCATCGGGGTTGGCTGTTTTTGATAAAAGTTCAGCACCGGCGGTTAATTCAAAGCTTCCGGGAACGGTATAGGTAAAAATATTATCGGGAAGAGCGCCTCGCTCCAAAAGTTCTTTAAAAGCTCCCTGGTAAAGGGCGTTGGTAATTTCGGTATTCCATTCGGATACAATTATACCAAAGCGGTACGGCGCAGCCGAAGGGATCTCAATACCTTCAAAATCTGATAAGTTTTTATATTGGGTAGCCATGGTGTGAATTTCGGATTTCGAATTTTCGATTTCGGATTTAATGATCAGCCATTTAACGAACCTCTAAATTCGAAATCGAAAATCCGAAATTCGAAATTATTACAATTTAGCTTCTACGCGGGCAATATACCCATCGATAGATTGCGCTTCTGTGCTTCTTGGATAATCGTTTTTTATTGACTTATACGTATCCGCCGCAGATTTGTTGTCGTTTTGCGCCTCGTAAACTATTCCTAGCTTTTTAAGGTATAATGGCGATAAAAAGTCGTTGCTTGCTTTGTCGGCAGCTTTCTTAAAGAAATCAGCAGCTTTAGCATACTCTTTCAATTCAACATAGGCGTCGCCGGTATTACCTAGTGCTTCGGCAGCAACCATGCTGTCATCAGCTCTAAAATCGGTAAACGCGTCAATAGCTTTACGGTACTCGCCTTTATTTAAATAAGCTACACCTAGGTAAAAATAAGCCAGGTTAGCGGCTTTGGTGTTGCTGTAATCGGCAATAATTTTTTCAAAACCAGGGTAGCCCGCATCGCCTTTAATAGCTTTGTCCCATTGTTTTTGCGCCCAAAAATCCTGTGCTACATGCATTTGGCCTGCGGCTTTCTCTTCTCTTGGTGCCAGGTACAGTTTTTGGTAAAGTACATAAACCAATATAAGGGCAACAACTGCCGAAGCTATAAATACTAAGCTTTTTCTGTTCTCTTGTGCGAATTTACCAACGTTGGTATTTTCCTGGGTGTTTGACATTTCTATGCTAAAATAAAATTAAGTTTGCAAAACTACATTTTTTACAAAGTAATAGCAATAGCTTTTTTTGTTAATAAAAATGCGGCCGTTTTTAAGCGCAATCCGCCCGGAACGGGCTATATTATTGCTAAATTTGAAGCACTTTTATGTATTTAAAGCAGCTATCAGTCATCAATTTTAAAAACTACGCCGAGGCCGAAATTGTGCTGAGCGAGGGCGTAAACGCTTTTTTGGGCGATAATGGCGCGGGCAAAACCAATTTATTGGATGCCGTGCACTATCTATCGCTTTGCAAAAGTTATTTTAACCCTATTGATAGCCAGCAGATAAAGCAAGGTGCCGATTTTTTTATCATTACCGGAGCGTTCAGCAAAAACTACAATGCCGAAAACATTGCCTGCTCGGTAAAACGGAACCAGAAAAAGCAGTTTAAACGCAACAAGAAGGACTACACCCGCCTGGCGGATCATATTGGCCTGTTGCCACTGGTAATGGTATCACCTTATGATATAAGCATTATTATAGAAGGCAGCGAAGAGCGACGCAAGTTTATTGATAATGTGATATCGCAAACAGACAATTCATACCTTGATGAATTGATTGCCTATAATAAGGTGTTGGCCAACCGCAACGCCCTGCTTAAATCAATTGCTGATACGGGCCGCTATGACCCCAACCTGATGGAGATCATAAACGATCAGCTTATCGCCTCGGGTCAGCGCATTTTTGAAAAGCGCCGTGCCTTTATGGAAGTGTTTACCCCAGTGTTTAACAAGCACTACAGTTTTTTAACGGATGATGCCGAACAAGTTGAGCTGGCTTATGAGTCGCAGCTGTTAACTGCCGATTTTGAAGCGCTGCTGAAAAAGAACATAGAACGCGACCGTGTAATGGAGCGCACATTGGCCGGTATACATAAAGATGACCTACAATTTTTGGTGCATAGCATGCCGATGAAAAAGTTTGGATCGCAAGGGCAGCAAAAATCATTTTTAATTGCGCTAAAATTAGCACAGTATAGCTTCCTTGATCAGCAAAAAGGTTTTAAACCGTTGTTGTTATTAGATGATATTTTTGATAAACTGGACGACAAGCGTGTTACCAAACTGATGCAAATGGTATCAAATCATGACTTTGGACAGGTTATAATTACCGATACCAGCACAGCCCGTGTTGAGCAGATATTTAATAACATGGGCGTGCCTATTAAATTGTTTACCGTAAACCAGGGAGAGATATATGCGCAAAACTAACGACAAAACCCTGAAGGAAGCCATAGAGCAAATGCTTCAGGTTTACAAACTGAAGCGCAAGTACAATGAATCGGCAGTGATAGCGCATTGGCCCGAATTGGTAGGTAAGCCGGTAGCCAATCGGACGAAAGAGCTATTCATCAGCGATAAAAAGCTTTTTCTGCGTATAGAATCATCCGTAATAAAAAACGAATTGATGATGATACGCTCGCAAATCATCGAAAAAATAAATTCAGAAGCTAAAGCTACGCTTATAGAAGAGATTATCTTTCTCTGATCCATCGCATTGTTGGCCTTACATAAAGGTCATCGCGAATGATAGAGTATCCCAGTAATGTTACGCCCGGCGTTAAAAAAGCCAATTGCACCTCTGGTGGGTGGTGGATGAAAAATAGTGTATGCACTAGTATTACAACGCCTACAATAAGCGCATATAATAATATTTTAGTTAGTGCTTTCATATCCTTTTATTTTAGTGTTCCCCTTAAACAAACAACTATCGGGCCATTTCGGGTAATTACTGATGTAAATCTACAACTTATTGCAATGAAAACAAGCGTAAACGAAAAAAAGTTTCTAAAACGTCTCGTTTTACGAAACCTTTAGAAACCTTTTTACGTAGGGTGAGATTTTTATTCTTAGAAACGCTCGAAAGCAGAGAAGAAGAAGTTGCCTTCGATCTCGGCATTCTCGTCAGAATCTGAACCATGTACCGCGTTTGCATCAATTGATTTTGCAAACAGGTTGCGGATAGTGCCAGCCTCGGCTTTAGTAGGATCTGTAGCGCCAATTAGCTTACGGTAATCTTCGATAGCGTTGTCCTTTTCCAAGATCGCAGCTACAATAGGGCCCGAAGTCATAAATTTCACCAGGTCGGCAAAAAAGCCACGCTCGCTGTGTACAGCGTAAAATTCGCCTGCTTTTTCTGCGCTTAAAGCAGTGTATTTTAAGGCTACTATTTTAAACCCGTTTTGAGTTATTTTATCCAAAATTGCTCCGATGTGGCCATTAGCTACTGCATCGGGTTTAATCATTGTAAAAGTTCTGTTACTTGCCATTTCTGTTTTGTATTGATGGGCGTATTTCGGCGTTAACTGTGCAAAATGCGCTCCTTTTTTTAATATTGCTGCAAAAGTAGGCTTTTAGCCTTGAATGGTAAAGCTTTTTTAGTTAAATAATAAACGCTTTTATTTTAATTTACATAGCTTTGCAACTCTTTTTTAAAAAATTTAATGTTAGATATCACCTCGCTTAATAACCTATTAGCGCAGCCGCAAAAAATTGTTATCACCACCCATCATAAGCCTGATGGTGATGCCATGGGTTCGTCATTAGGTTTGTATAACTACCTTATACAGCAGGGCCACCATACTAAAGTTATCGCCCCTACGGATTATCCCGACTTTTTAAGCTGGATGCCCGGCAATGAGGAAGTAATGATCTATACTGAACACTCTGCCGAAGCCGCCGAGCTTATTGCCAACGCTACCATTATTTTCTGTCTTGACTTTAACAACCTGAGCCGGATAAATGATATGGGCGAACTGGTGCGCGCCAGCAGTGCCTATAAAATAATGATAGACCATCACCTGGAGCCCGAGGATTTTGATGATTTCCGCCATTGGGACATTAATGCCTGCGCGGCAGCACAGTTGGTGTATGATTTTATAGTCAACATATTAAACAACAAGGCGCTTATCAATAAGGATGTGGCTACCTGCCTGTATACCGGTATCATGACAGATTCGGCATCGTTCCGCTTGCCTAACACCACTTCAGCAGTACACCGTGTGGTTGCCGATCTGATTGACGCGGGCGCGGTTAATTACCGGATACATGAACTGATCTACAGCAGCGCTTCGGAGAATCGGCTGCGCTTTTTAGGTCATTGTTTAACTAATTGTTTGGAGATCTTGCCGGAATATAACACCGCTCTAATCGTTGTAAATAAGGCCGATCTGGAAAAATATGATGTAAATACCGGCGATACAGAAGGAATTGTTAACTATGCATTATCCATCGCCAGCATACGCCTGGCCGCTTTTATTGTGGAGCGCGAAGACAAAGTGAAACTTTCTTTACGATCAAAGGACGAGTTTCCTGCAAATGAGATTTGTAAATTGTACTTTAGCGGCGGCGGACACAGAAATGCGGCCGGCGGACAATCATCTGATAGCCTGGCCGAGGTGGTTAACCAATTTAAATTAATTTTACCAAAATATAAAAAACTGTTAATTCAATAAAAATGAGAAAAAATGTAGTGTTTCTTGCTCTTGCTGCCATTGGCTTTGCAAGCTGCAACGGTGGTTTTAAGCAAGGTGAAGGTGGCATGTTATATAATATACACACTGAAAAAGGCAAACCAAAAATTAAAGAGGGCGACTTTATCAGTGCTAACTTAGTAGTGAAAAATGATGCAGACTCGGTATTATCAAACTCATATGATTCTGGCCAGCAACAGCCGCTTATAGTACCTAAGCCACAATTTAAAGGCGACGTTATTGACGCGTTAGCTTTATTAGGCGAAGGTGATAGCGCAACTGTAAAAGTATCTGTTGACAGCATCTTCAAAAAAGCTACACGTCCTCCGGGCTTTAAAGGCAAATACATTGTTTATGACATCAAAATCGAGAAAGTAATACCGAAAGGTAAAATGACCGACCAGGAGTTTCAAACAACTGTAGGTACTTACATCCAGGCTCAATCAAAAGCTTTACAGGATAAAGAACCTGCCAAAATT
Organism: Mucilaginibacter sp. A3364; assembly: GCF_059690715.1. Lineage (NCBI taxonomy): Bacteria > Pseudomonadati > Bacteroidota > Sphingobacteriia > Sphingobacteriales > Sphingobacteriaceae > Mucilaginibacter > Mucilaginibacter sp. A3364. The sequence goes on along the minus strand of NZ_JCAWED010000002.1, from coordinate 967,113 downwards.
CAGAAATTCATTGCCGATTCAAAACAAAACTTTACCAAAGCTGATTCTGGTTTCTACTATAACGTAACCAAAGCCGGTAACGGCCCGCTGATTGCCAAAGGCGATACTGTTGTAGCTAACTATGTAGGTAAATTTACAACCGGTAAACTATTTGATACTAACATTAAAGCAGAAGCTTTAAAAGGTAAACTACCGGGTGCTGAACAACGCCCTTACGAGCCTTTAAAATTTGCGGTAGGTGTGCGTGCGGTAATTGCAGGTTGGGATCAGGCTTTCCAATTGTTGAACAAAGGCTCAAAAGCTACTTTGATCATTCCTTCAAACCTGGCTTACGGCGGTCAAGGCAATCCGGTAATTCCTCCGTATTCTCCGTTAGTGTTTGAAATTGAGATAACTGATATTATCAAACCAGGCGGTAAACCATCTGCCCCGCTAGCAACAAAATAAGTTTTAAACAAAAGTATAGCCTCCCTGCGTACCAGGGAGGCTTTTTTATATGATGAAAAAATACATCTTACTGACTTTATTAGCCGCGTTTACTTTTAAAGCGAGCGCCCAGGTTGAATACAAACGCACCACCAAAGGCACCCAATACCGCCTCATTACTAATAACCCCGGCGAACGCATTAAAGAAGGCCAGGTTATTACCTTTAACGTAGTGCAAAAAACTGATAAGGACTCGGTTTTATTTAGCACCTATTTAAACGGCAGCCCGGTTAAAACACAGGTACAACCACAAGGCGACCTGATGGACGTTTTTGTGCTAATGACCGTAAAGGATAGCGTTTGGGTTAAAGTACCTACTGATAGCTTATTTAAAGGTCATGAAGAATCGCGCCCGCCGTTTTTGCCTAAAGGCAGCGCGTTAAACTTTGTTATTAAAATGGAGCAGGTGCAAACGCTTGACGAGGCTATTGCCGAGCGTAACGCCCAAATGGAAAAAATTAAAGCAGGCGAATCTATCAGTCGTGATAAATACATTGCTGATCACAATTTGACTTTAAAAACCACTGCATCCGGTTTAAAATACGTTATTACCAAACCATCGGTAAAACGCAAGCCTATGGCCGGCGATTCGGTTTATGTTAATTACGTTGGCCGCACCATTGATGACAGGGTATTTGATACCAGCATTGAAGCCGAAGCGCAAAAAGCCGGTGTGCTGCAACCCGGCAGGCCATATTCACCACTACCATTGGTGGTTGGCACACAGCAGGTGATAGCAGGTTGGGACGAAGGTTTGCTGTTGTTGAACGAAGGTTCAAAAGCAACTTTCGTGATCCCGTCAGATCTGGCTTACGGCCCGCAAGGCAACCAGGGTATTCCGCCAAGTGCCACTTTAATATTTGATGTTGAACTGGTAAAAGTTGTACCTGCCCCAAAAGCCGCTACCAAAACCCCGGCAAAGAAAACCACGACTACCAAACCCACCGCTAAAAAAACGGTGACAGCCAAAAAGCCCGCCGCAAAGCCGGCAGCCAAACCGGCTCCGAAAAAGAAATAAGCTTGAAAGCCTCCTGACATATCAGGAGGCTTTTTTATTTTTGCAGCATGATACTCACCGATACGCACACCCACCTATACTACGAGCAAGACCCCGATAAACGCGCGGCGTTGATACAACGCTGCCGTCAAAACGGTGTGGAGCGCCTGTTTCTGCCCAATGTGGATGCAGAATCGGTTGAGCAGGTGTTTGAGTTGGTTAATGCTTATCCCAACATGTGCTATCCTATGTTGGGGCTACATCCATGTTCTGTAAAGGAAAACTGGGAGGCCGAGCTTGCTGCCATCCGCGCCAACGAAAACCAACAGAAAATTTATGCCATTGGCGAAATTGGAATTGACCTGTATTGGGATAAAACCACCCTGCCACAGCAAGTACAGGCCTTTAAACAACAAATTGCCTGGGCCAAAAGCCTACAGCTGCCTATAGTAATACATTGTCGCGAGGCTTTTGATGAAGTGTTTGCCGTTTTGGAGGAAGAGAAGGATGAGTTGCTGCGTGGTATTTTCCATTGCTTTACCGGTAATGCAGAGCAGGCACAGCGCGCGATTGACCTAGGCTTTTACCTGGGCATAGGCGGCGTGGTTACCTACAAAAACGGCGGACTGGATAAATTTTTACACCAATTTGATCTGAGTCATATCGTTTTAGAAACGGATTCTCCGTATCTTTCGCCCGTTCCGCACCGGGGTAAACCTAACGAAAGTTCGTATTTATTATATGTGGCTCAAAAGGTTGCCGATGTGTACAACACCGATCTGGATACCGTGGCCGCTATAACTACCAACAACTCCAAACAGGTGTTTGGCGTGTGAAACGCTTAAATTTTTTTTGTTAATTTGAGCCCCTATTAATGAGCCAGATACTAATTATATATACCGGTGGTACTATAGGCATGATGAGTGACCCTGTTACCAAAGTGCTTAAACCCATTAACTTTGAACAGATAATGGATAATGTACCCGAGCTGGAAAAGCTGAACTGCAAGATCAAAGTACATTCGTTTGACGAGATCATCGACTCATCAAACATGAACCCCGAAATATGGAGCGAGTTGGCCGGCCTTATCGAATCAAATTATGATACGGTTGATGGTTTTGTTATCCTTCACGGATCAGATACCATGGCTTACACTGCTTCGGCGTTGAGCTTTATGCTGGAGAATTTGGCTAAGCCGGTTATCTTCACCGGTTCGCAACTGCCGATAAGCGCCATACGTACCGATGCCAAGGAGAACTTGATGACGGCGATAGAAATTGCCAAATCAAAAAAGAATGACCGTGCCCGGGTGCCTGAAGTTTGTATCTATTTTGACTATAAACTTTTTCGCGGCAACCGTTCGTTTAAATATAATTCATCAAAATTTGAAGCTTTCCGTTCGCCTAATTACCCAATACTGGCCGAGTCGGGTGTACACTTACGCTTCAGCGTCAATGATATTAAGCATCCTACCGATGCTCCACTGGTACTGCATAAAAACCTGGTGAACGAGGTTGCCGTACTTAAACTATACCCCGGAATAAGCCCTAAAGTAGTAGCCGCCGTGTTGGAAGCAAACGTACGTGGCATTGTTATGGAAACTTTCGGTGCCGGCAATACTACCACCGACAAATGGTTTACCGATTTGCTGAAAGCCGCTATAGATAGTGGCAAAGTGATTCTTGACATCTCGCAATGTAAAGTAGGCACTGTTGAACTGGGCCGCTACGAAACCAGCAAGGAGCTAAAAGACATGGGCGTAGCCAACGGTTACGACATGACATTTGAAGCCGCCGTAACTAAAATGATGTACCTGTTAGGCCAATTTGACGACCCCAAACAGGTTAAACATTACCTGGAAGTTGATCTGCGCGGCGAGTTGACGGTATCGTAAACATATTGCTACCTTAGGGTACTTGAACGCCACCCCTCATAAACGGTTTTACGAGCTTGATGCCCTGCGCGGTATTGCGGCAATGGCCGTTTTTCTATTTCATTTAAATCTGTTTAAATACGGCTGTACCGGGGTCGATCTGTTTTTTATGATCAGCGGCTTCGTTATTTACCTATCATTACTAAATGCCCGCGATGTAAAGCATTTCCTTACGGCGCGGTTTATACGGCTATATCCTGCTTACTGGCTATCTATATTAATAGCCATAGCCAGCACAATGCTGTTTACCAACACCATATTGCCAACAGGCTTTAAGTTTTGGGCAGGCAACATCAGTATGCTGCAACCCTTGTTTAAAACCACCAACCTGGTAGGTGCCTATTGGACTTTGTATGTTGAAATGTGCTTTTACGCCTGTATAGCTTTAGCATGGCGTTTAAACAAACTAAAAAACATAGAACTGTTGCTTTTTGTCGGCTTGATAATTACCTGGCTGATAAACGGATCGTACCTGCTTACCGGCAATACCAACGCGGCTTTTACACGTTTCTTTATTATTACGCGTGGCGTATTTCCTTTGATCAGTCATTTCCATTTTTTTGCAGCCGGCATTGTATTTTACCTGGTGCATACACGGGGCATTAAATTGACATACCTGCTATTGCTTTGTGCCTGCCTGTTAACAGTACTGGTGACGCACGGTCATAGCGTAATGATCATCAGCTTTTTAAATGTTTGGGAACACCTGGCATGTACTGCCGTGTTTTACCTGATTTTTGCGCTGATCGTAGCCGGGAAAATGAGTGTGTTAAATAATAAGGTGCTTGCCATAGGCGGGGCTATCTCTTATCCGCTATACCTCATACACCATTCGTTCGGTATTGATCTTGAAAAAATTCTAGAACCAACAACTGGGTATGTAGCAGCTGTTGTAATAGCCATTGCAGCAGTTGTTATGATTTCTGCTATGATAACTTATTGGTTTGACATACCGGTACGTAAAGGCTTGCGTAAGCAATTGCTGGATTAAGCTGCTTTAACTTGCACTCGTTTGCAAACGAGTGCAAGTCAAGTTACAAGTCGCAAGTTATTACTTCAACAACTGATACGTAACCAAGCTAGCCACATAAGCCAGCGCAGTCATATATACCAACTGTATGGCAGGCCATTTCCAGTTTTTGGTTTCGCGGTAAACAATGGCTACGGTGCTTACGCATTGCATGGCAAAGGCGTAAAACATCATTAACGAGAAAGCAACTGCCAGGGTAAATACTGGCTGCCCGGTTTCGGGATTTTTAGCGTTACGCATTTTCTCGAGTACGGAGTCTGTCGTATCAGCATCGCCGTGTACGCTGTAAATGGTGGCCATGGTGCCCACAAATACTTCGCGCGCGGCAAAAGAGGTGATCAACGAGATACCTATCTTCCAATCGAAGCCTAAGGGCCTTATGGCAGGCTCAATAACATGACCCAGCACACCAGCGTACGAGCTTTCCAGTTTATCTGTCGCTATCGCGAGGTCGATCTCGTCCTGCGTCAATTTTTTTGTATACTGTTCCTGCTGATATTTCTTGTCGATCTGTTCAAAGCTATCGCCGGGCCCGTACGATGCCATCACCCATAAAATAATGGATACGGCGATGATAACCTTACCCGCCTGCAGCACAAACGACTTCGACCTGTCATACATAGAAAATATAACATTGGCCCAACGCGGCATGCGGTATACCGGCAACTCCATGATAAAGTATCCGCGTTCGCGACTTTTAAGTATAAATTTAAATACCCAGGCTACGATGATAGCGGTTACCAAACTCAACACATACATTGCGGTTAATGCCAGGCCCTGCAGGTTAAATATCCACCAAACGTTACGGTCAGGCACCACCAAAGCTATAAGCAGCGTGTAAACCGGTAACCGCGCAGAGCAAGCTACTAATGGCGTCACCATGATGGTGATCATCCTGTCCTTCCAGCTTTCAATTGTACGGGTACCCATAATTGATGGTACCGCGCAGGCAAAGCCACCAATAAGCGGCACTACTGATTTTCCGCTGAGGCCCACCTTGCTCATCACCTTATCCATCATAAAGGTAACACGGGCCATATAGCCGGTATCTTCCAGTATAGATATAAAGGCAAACAGGATTGCGATTTGCGGGATGAATACCATTACACCTGCCAAACCGGCAACCACGCCATCAACCAGCAAACTGGTTAACGGACCGGCAGGCAAAGCGCCATTTAAAGATTCCTGTATCCAAACAAACAGGCTGTCTATCAAGTCCTGCGGATATGATGCCCAGGCAAATATCGACTGGAACATGAACATTAATATACCCAGGAATATAATGAAGCCAAACACCCGGTGGGTTAAGATCTTGTCTATTTTATTGCTAATGGTTTCATCGTGCGCCGTTTCGGGTTTCCTAACCGTATCGTACAACAGGTCGTTGATGCTGTTATAACGGGCGATGGTTTCGGCACCCTGAGCTTTTTGGGTATGGAAACCGTGTTCGTGTTCCAAAGCCTCAATACGATCGGATTGTTCGGGTGTAAGGAAGGTTAGTGTTTCATGCTGATGAGCCAGCTGCAGGGCAAAGTATGGATTGTCAACCTTCATTTCGGCGCAGATGGCATCAACCAGGGTAGGTGCTATGCTACGTACGTCAATACTATCGGCCTGTAAGGCTACGTTGTTGGCGTATGATAAGGCGGTTTTCAATCCGTCAATACCTTCCTGCTTGCGGGCCGAAATGGGAACCACAATAACACCAAGGTTTTTAGCCAGCTGATCAACATCGATCTCCAAACCCGAACGCTTGGCCTGATCCATCATATTTAAAGCCACGATGACCGGTATTTTCAGATCGGCCACCTGGCTATAAAGCAATAAATTTCGTTTTAAGTTGGTAGCATCAAGGATAACCACGATCAGATCGGGGGTAAGCGCGTTTTTCTTGTCGGCTAAAACAGAAAACACGATGCTCTCGTCCTTACTTTTGGGGTAAAGGCTATAGGTACCGGGCAGATCAACTATTTCGGCGCGGCGGCCATCGGGCAACTGGGTATAACCAACTTTTTTATCTACGGTTACGCCGGGAAAGTTGCCTATTTTTTGGTTTAATCCGGTTAGTACGTTAAATAGCGTCGACTTGCCGGTATTAGGGTTCCCTACCAGCGCTATCCTTATATCAGCTTTCAATTATAAAGTATGTAGTATAATGGTTGAAGCTTCGCGTTTGCGGAGGCTTAACTGGTAGCCCGAAACGGTGATGGCAATGGGGTCGCCCAGGGGTGCAATACGGGCAACTTTAACTTCTTCGCCGGGCAGGCATCCCATCTCCATCAATTTTACCGACATCTCGAGGTCGGTAAATTCCTTTACAATTCCGGTCTGTCCTACTTCAAGCTGCGAAAGTTTCATGAATTATTAATTATCAACCAAAAGTAGGTCTTATTTATATTAAATACAAATAAGCGAAATTGGCCATAAATAATTGATTGTTAAACGATTAAGCAAACAATCCGGTTTAGTCACAAAAATTTTATAAGGAAAATTAAAAAAAAATATACATAACACAACCGATTGCATTACTTTTACGTTACTATTCATGTAGGCGCAAGCTTACATTGTGATAAGGTTTAGGTTGAAAGCCCCCAAGCAGCGAGTGCAACGGGGGCTTTTATTTTGGCAAAAATTGCCGTTTAAAAGTTCCGGGCATCAACCTAATGTTATCCGCATTATCTTTATCATCTCCGGCAGGGGAGACAAAAAATGAACACACTTAAAGAAAAACTATACCAGGCCTGTTTGGCTTACGTGCAGCAGCGCATGGACGCCGCCGAACTGGGCATAAAAGAAGCGCAGCAAGCCGCCGGCGAAGACACCAAAAGCAGCGCCGGCGACAAGTATGAAACGGGCCGCGAAATGATGCAGCAGGAAACCAATCGCAACCTGGCCCAGCTTAACGAAGCCAATAAATTAAAAGTAGCGCTAAACCTGGTCAACACTTCTGCTACGCATAATATCGTCGACCTTGGCAGCGTGGTTATAACCAACAACGGCAAATTTTACATCGCTATAAGTGCAGGCTTTTTAATGGTTGATGACGAACAGTATATGGCCGTTTCGCCGGCAGCACCAATTGGTTTTAAAATGAAGGGGCTTAAAGCTGGTGATGGGTTTGGGTTGAATGGGAAAGATTATTTGATAATTGAGATACACTAATCCGTGTATTCGAAAAAATTAGTGCTATTGGTGCTTGATCGCTAAGCCCGCATCTCCACTCAACACATACCTTCCGTCAATGATCTCCGGCGTTTTGTAAGGATTATTTACGGTAAGAAACGGTCCATCAATATCAGCCCAATCGCATTGCGGCGCCAGGGCTGCAGCGGCCATGGAGGCGCAGCTGGTTTCACTCATGCTGCCAATGAGTATTTTAAGGCCAAGTTGTCGGGCGCGGGCAATCATTTGCTGGGCCTCGTACATCCCGGCCGATTTCATGAGTTTAATGTTGATGCCATGGTAAACACCGTCGGCCTGGTCAACGTCGCTAAGGCGCTGTATGGCTTCATCGCCTATGATGGGAATAGGACTCTGGCGGGTGAGCCAGGCATTGCCTTCCACATCGGTTTTGGGCATGGGTTGCTCTACCAATTGTACGCCTTGCTCATGCAGCCAATAGATCAGGTCGAGGCTTAGTTTGCGATCCGTCCAGCCTTGATTGGCGTCAACATATAGCGGCACATCGGTAAGGGTGCGAATGGTGGTTATTAGTTCTTTATCACTGTCTCGGCCCAGCTTTACTTTCAATACTTTAAATCCTTCGGCTTCCTTTACTTTTTGCAGCACAACTTCGGGCGTATCAATCCCTATAGTGAAACTTGTTGGCGGCATTTGCGCGGGGTTGCTGCCTAACAGTTGCCAACAGGGTTTGCCTTGTAATTTCCCATCCAGATCATGCAGCGCAATATCAATAGCAGCTTTTACAGCCGGTTGACCGGGAGCCAGGCTATCCAGATATTGTATAATAGCAGCGTAATCAAACGGGTAACTAAATTGTCTAACATCAACCTTACTCAAAAAAGCTTCGGCCGTAGCGTGGCTCTCGCCCATGTAAGGCACCATCGAGGCTTCGCCATAACCGGTTTGCCCCTCGTGCTCCAACTGCACCAACATAATAGGCGTCGCGGTGCGCGAGAATTTGGCGATAGTAAAAGCGTGCCTTAGTTCTAGACTAAAGGGCCGGTAAGTCAGTTTCATGTGCTATAAAGCTAAGGTATTTTAAATAAAAAGCGTCCGCGGGATTGTACCCGCGAACGCTTTCTGCTATTAAAACGAAGATATTATTTTACACTGTCTTTTTTCATTTTCCACTTGGTGGTGTCGCCTTTCATTTTCATTTTTTTCTTATCATCCTTCATCTTCATTTTCTTCTTCATTTTGCTGGTATCCTGTTGCATTTCCTGGGCTTGCGCAGGGGCTACATAGAAGGTGCCGGTGGTAATTGCGGCTATGGCAATCATACAAATTAGCTTTTTCATAGTGTTGATTTTTAGTGTTATAGTGTACTATAATCAAGCATTAAAGAAATAAAATGTTTTTAAAATTAAAAATTTGTCGCAAATCATTCAGCGATCGCCTATAAAACAAAACCGCCCTTGCAAAATGCAAAGGCGGTTGTTTTATCTGGCGAATGCCTACTTTTTAATGGTATCCTTCGCAACGCGAACCTCGGTGGTATCACCATTTATCCTGATGTTACCCGTGCCGCTGCGTGGCTTAACTTTTTTGGTTTTGGTAGTGTCGGGCTTCTGCGGTTGCTGCACCGGTTTCGCGTAAACACTGCCTGCGGTTATGGCGGCCAGCGCCATTATGATGATCTTTTTCATATAGTCACTTTTTAAAGGTTACTATATGTTTAACCAATAAGGCCGCTCATTGTTGTGTTAAATTATAGTTCCGTTAGGTATAACGGCGCGTTTTTTAACTACCACAATGCCATCCTGCACCGTGTGGGTGCCATAATCACCATCAGGGATCAGGTCACCGCAATTAATGCATACATCGTTACCTATGTAGGTATTTTTGTCGATGATGGCATTTTTTATTTTACAACGGTCGCCAATACCCATAATAGGTTGGTTGTTTTCGTGGCATTCCTCAATTTGCTCAAGCGTTTGATAGTTATCGCTACCCATAATGTAACAGTTCTCGATATGCGTATCAAAACCGATGCGGGTACGTACGCCTATTACCGAACGTATAACATGGCTGGCATTTACGATACAACCATCGGCCACGATAGCTTTTTCCATGTGCGTGCCCGATATTTTTGATGGCGGCAGCATACGCGCACGGGTGTAGATATGATTTTTATCAAACAGGTTAAACTGCGGGATATCATCTGTTAAACCCAGGTTGGCATCAAAGAACGAAGGGATGGTACCAATATCGGTCCAGTAGCCTTCGTATTGGTAGCTAACTACTTTGTGCTTATCGATAGATTGCGGAATGATCTCTTTACCAAAGTCTGTACTTTCATTACCCTGCAACAGCTTATATAACAGCTTACGGTTAAAAATGTAAATACCCATTGATGCCAGGTAAACCCTTCCCTGTGCTTCCATCTCGGGGCTAACTTCTGATACCAGCTTATCAAAACCACTCTTCGGTTTTTCAACAAAGGCCGTAACGTTGCTGTGATCGTCGGTTTGTAATATGCCGAAACCCGGTACGTCATTCACGTGCACCGGTATGGTAGCAATAGAAATATCAGCTTCGCTTTCTACGTGATGATTGATCATCTCGTCAAAATCCATCTGGTATAGCTGGTCGCCCGATAGGATCAACACGTACTCAAACTCGTGCACCGACAGGTGGTGCAAACTTTGCCTTACCGCATCGGCCGTACCCTGGAACCAGTGACCACTGGTAGGCGTTTGCTCGGCCGCCAGGATATCAACAAACGCTTCGCTAAAACTGCTGAAGTGATACGTGTTCTTAATGTGCTTGTTTAGCGAAGCCGAATTGAACTGCGTTAACACATAAATACGCGTAATACCCGAATGTAAACAGTTAGAGATAGGAATATCAACCAAACGGTACTTGCCCGCTATAGGCACAGCCGGTTTTGAACGTGTTGCTGTAAGCGGCGACAAGCGGGTACCTGCGCCTCCGCCAAGTACAATGGAAATTACTTTTGATGTCATGTTGTTGTTGTTGTTGAAACGGGTTTTAAATTGGTATACAGGTTGATATATTGTTTGGCCGATACATCCCACGAAAAATCGAGGGCCATCATGCGCTTGCGTAATAATTGCATTTGTTTGGTATCCGGATATACTGCTATGGCGCGCTTTATGGCATATACGATGTCTTCAACACTTACATGATTGTAGCGTATGCCGTAGCCGCCTTCATCGCCGAAGTCAATAACGGTATCTTTCAATCCGCCGGTGGTACGTACCATAGGCATGGTGCCATAGCGTAACGAGTAAAGCTGGTTAAGCCCGCAAGGCTCAACACGCGATGGCATGAGCAGAAAATCAGACCCGGCATAGATGTTATGTGCCAGGGCCTCGTCATAGCCTATAAATATATTACAGTCTTTCGGGAATTTCTCTTTCAGCTCCTGCAGTTCCTTTTCGCGTTCGGTTTCGCCGGCACCCAGTATTAAAAAGCTTACTTTGCCGGTATTGGTTTTAAGGCTGGTGGTAATGGCTTTGGCTAGCACATCGGCACCCTTTTCGCCTACCAGGCGGCCAATAAATGCTATTAAAGGTTTGGCTGGGTCAAGATTAAAGCGGGCGCACAGGGCCTCTTTGTTTTTTTGCTTACCGGCGGCAACTTTGGCTGCGGTAAATTTCTCTACCAGCATAGGGTCGGTTTTGGCGTCCCATACCTCGGTATCAATGCCGTTAATAATGCCTACGCCTTTCGCTTTTTCTAAAAAGAATAAATACTCAAGGCCATTACTATTGTGCGCGAGTTCTTCCAGGTACGATGGCGATACGGTGGTATAGGTATCGGCACACCTAACTGCCGAAGCCAGCGGATTGATTCCACCGCTCCAATCCAGCAGGCCGGTTTTAGTCAGATCGATCTCGGGCAGATAAGATAGTTTATCCCAGCCAAAAGCACCATGATACTGGCCATTATGAATGGTAAACACCGTTGGAGTTTTAGCCAAACGGGTATAAAGCTTTGAAAACTTAAGCAGAAAGGGCACCAAACCCGAATGATGATCATGACAATGAACAATGTCCGGCGACTGCTGCGAGTAGCTTATCCAATCTAAAAAAGCTATCTGGAAAGCGATGAATTGCTCGGTTTCATCCGGGTAGCTGTAAATGTTCTCGCGGTCTATCAGCCCCGGTATCCTTACCAAATAAAGTTCAAAGCCCAGCTTGTCGGTTTTCTCCTTTTGTATCTCGAAATATAGCCTGCGGGTACCCAGTAGCGTGGCACTTTGAAATACCACGTCAAACTCGTTTTCGCGGGTAAATTTACGGTCGTAATAAGGCATTACCACGGCGGCACTATGGCCCATGCGGTTCTGGTATTTGGGTAAAGCGCCCACAACATCGGCAAGGCCGCCAACTTTGGCAACAGGATAACACTCGGCACTTAGGTGGAAAATTCTCATTTGGCTGAATAAGGTTGCTTAAGGTACTAAACATTCATTCAAATAAACAAACACATATTTTGAAAAATGTGTTTTTGCGGCTATTAAAATTTAATCGTCTTGCAGGTTTAATTACCATTTTGGCAATTTAACCACATTGTGCGTGACTAAAATTTCCATTTTGGCAATTGGCTTGACCAATTAAAACCTTTACGCCGCAGACCCGTCAAAGATTTTTATTATATTCAAATCCAAATCAATCACATGAAACTACTGAGAATCACCGCGATAGTGCTGGTAACAGCGCTATGTCAATCGGCTAACGCGCAAACGTATAATGCCTTCGATAAAATACCTCCCGAAGTTTTGCGCAATGACCTCAGCATTTTAAAAAAAGTGATGGAAAGCGTGCATGTCGGCCTCTACCGCTATACCCCAAAATCAAGCTACGATTCCCTGTTTGCCGCCGGCCTTGCCAGGCTTACCGAACCAATGACAGAAATAGAGTTCTTGCGCATTATTAACCCTATTATAATCGCGGCGCGCGATGAACATACTTTTGCCATGCCATCTACTAATTATATGCGTAATGAGGTTGGACAAACCACATACTCGGCCGAGAGCTTGAATACTAAAGCCAAGTTGTTTCCCTTCTTCATCAAACTCATCAATAATAAAGTATATATAGAAAACAACCTGAGTGCCGATCAATCCCTCAACCGTGCCGACGAGATTGTAAGCATTAATGGCAAACCTATGGCCGAAGTGCTGAATATTTTACTGCCTACCATAGCCACCAATGGCTATTCGGGCACGTTCAGGCAACGGCATTTGGAGCAGTTTTCGCTACAGCAAACTTACAACCGTTTTATGGTGCACTATGCCATATATATGGGCAGGCCCGATGTTTTTGAACTGGGTATAAAAAAGATAGGTCAAGGCACGGTACAAAATATTAAAACCGATGCGCTTACCGCCGCTGCTTTATACAATAATTACTGGCGGAGATATTCTACTACTAACGACCCGAAAAAGCTGAAAGAAAACCCGCTTGGTTTTAACCAGTTGAACAGCACCACAGCCTACCTGCGCCTCTCGGCTTTTCATACGCCGGTATGGTCAAAGTATAACTACAGCTTTTCAACCGAGTATCGCAATATTTTTGAGCACATCAAAAATAAGAACATCCAAAACCTGGTTATTGATCTACGGGGTAACGAGGGGGGCAATTTCGCTATCGGGGCCGATCTGCTAAAGTACGTATGCACGGCGCCTTACAAACCTTACCAGTATCACCAGGTTATCAATTACAAATTTCCGCAACTCAACAAATATTTTAACGATAGTACCAGCGCACCCAATTACCCGGCCGAGGTATTTATAGCCCAGGGCAACGGCACCTACCATTCCGATCCGCAATATCGTACCGAAGCTATGTCCCGATCAATGCAACCCGTTCCCGATGCTTTTAAAGGCAAGCTGTATGTGTTAATTGATGGCGCAACAGGTTCCGCAGCATCTATGCTGGCTACGGTAATCCGCGTTAACCGGCGCGATGCTATTTTTGTAGGCGAAGAGTGCGGAGGCGATATAGAGGGCCCGGTTTCCGGTTCGGGGACGGATATTACCCTGCCGGGATCAAAGATTAGGGTTGATATTCCATTCATCAGGCGGGTGATGAATTTGGAAAACTACCCGCATACCCCGGGCCGCGGTGTAATGCCCGACTATGCAATCAATCGCAACGTAAATGATCTGGCAACAGGCGAAGACACCGAACTGAAATTTATAGTCGGCCTTATACAGGCCGACAGTAAAAAGAAGTAGGCCATTTCAACCTTCATTATTGTAATAAAAATAATACGCTGTAAACTAAAATAATACATTGCGCAGCCGCCTATTATTTTATTTTTGTTGTGCTGATTTGTTAAACCTCCTAAACGTACAGCGTCCGTGTTGCGTAAGGGTACTTGAATCCCTATTTCCTGAACAAAAATGAAGCTCTTAAAAACTTATGCGCTATGTGCGGCATTATTGCTGGCCGGCGCGAGGCAATCTGCACTTTATGCCCAAAGTAACCCGGTGTTGGAAGGCGTTGCCGATGCAGGTGTTATTACCTTTAATGGTAAATATTATATAGCCGGTGTTGCCACCAATGGCGGCTATTATATTAGTAACGACCTGGTGAAATGGACCGGCCCCACCCACGTATTCTCTATGAAAGGCGATTGGGTTAAGGGCAAGCCTTTTGGCGACAACCAGATCCATGCTGCCGATATCACTTACTTTAACGGCAAATTCAACTTTTTTTGGTCGGCCAACTATTGGGGCGTGCGTAACATGACGGTACACGTTGGCCATGCCGAAGCCGATAATATTTTAGGGCCCTATGATGAGCCTAACAAAAAAACCTGGTTTGATGATCGTATTGACCCCGCCATGTTTATGGATACCGATAGCTCGTTTTACCTGTACATGGTTAAGTTTACCGACGGTAACACTATCTGGGGTCAGCGCCTTAAAGACCCGCGCATCCACCTTGGCGAGCCTAGAAAAATGTTTAACTCACTGCCCGATACCTGGGAACGTTATGACAGTAATGTAATGGAAGGCCCATGGGTAATGAAATACCGCTCAAAATACTACATGATGTATAACGGTAACCATACCGCAAACTCGTACGGTAATTATGCTTTAGGCGTAGCCGAAGCTAATGGCCCGCTGGATTTTAACGATGGCAACAAATATCGCCACCCCGTGGTACAACAAAACCTTAGCGACAACCCTGAGGAAATGAAATACCTGTTCACTTCGTCAACCAAAAACTTTACCAACTGGAAATATACCACCAGCGACCCGGGCGATAAATGGCTAAATGCCGATTTTAGCGACGGTAGCTGGAGCACCGGCGATAAAGGCTTTGGTGGTCAGCCGGTAAAAGGCAGCAACACCTACCGCCAGCAAACCAGCTGGACCAGCGACGACATTTGGGTGCGTAAAAGCTTTACCATTACCTCGGCACCATCAGACAACCTGCAACTGCTGGTTAACCATGGCGGCGCCTCCGAAGTTTATATTGATGGCAAACAGGTTTATAAAAGCGACGCGAGTAATTACATTACCGTTGCCTTGGATGCCAACGTAATACAAAGCCTGAAAAGCGGCAACCACTTAATAGCCATGCACAGCAAAAAAAGCCGCCGTGCAGGTAATATTGATGTGGAGTTGATAGACTACATTAACAAACCGGGCGACGACTTTTTACTGAACCCAGGTCAGCCAAACATATTAAAAGGCCCTAACGGGATGGAATGGTGGCTCATCTATTTCGGTATAAAAAATGGCGGTCGTCGCGGACAGTTTATTAACCGAGTTTTATTTAACGACCATGAACTGACTGTTGACGGCCCTACCGGCCCTCGCACCCCAGGCTATCATCCTGATCCATCGCAGCCCATCTTCGGCGATATTTTTGAGAACACCGATGTTGCTGCATTTAAAACCAAATGGAACGTTAAAGGCGGCCAATGGCAGATACAAAATAACGAGCTGGTACAAACCGCTGCTACCGGAAAAGTAGATGCCTTAATAAAAGCACATGCCAGCAGCAATTACCTGTTTAAAGCCAATGTTAAAGGCAATGCGGCAGGCAAATCAAATACCGGCATTATCGCTTATTATGCGGGCGCGACAAACTTTTTGGAAATAGGTTTGAACAAAGCCGAAGGTGTTTGGTACTCGCGCTTAGTCAACAACGGCAAAGAAACTATCAAGAAAAACAAGCTGGCCAAAGTGTTCAACTTTGGCGTGTACCATAGCTTGTCAGTTTTTAAAAACGACAAACGTTTTGATGTATTAATTGATGATATGCCAGCCCCGGGCGCCAATAAAGTTTATTCAACTTTTGCTGCACAGGGCCTACCAGGCATATTCACTCAAAATACCGCCGCTAATTTTGATGGCGTTATCTATACGCCTGGCTTTGATGAGTACAATAACACCATTACCGGCTGGGGTAATGCACAAAATGGCGATAAGGCTACCGGCACATGGAAAACAGCCATTAACGGCATTGCCCAAACCCAAGCCACCGGAAGCTTTGCCGCATTTAAAGGCGATAAGCTAAAACAATACGAGTTTGCCACGCAGATCTACCACAACCAGGGGACAGGCAGCGCGGGGATTTACCCGGTTTATGCCGATAAAAATAATTATCTGCAGGCTTCGCTTGATTTTACCAGCAACAGCCTGGTATTATCGGGTAAAAACGGCGGCAGTCCTATAGCTGTAACCAATGTTCCGTTAAAACACCTTCAGATCCAGTACCCTGACCCAAGGCACGGAGACTCGAACAATCGTTTTTACACACTGAAAGAGAATACCGAGCTATCAGCATTGACGCTGGTAAAAAGCGTTTATAACCGTAGCGATTTTGCGGTTAATATCTTTGATTCGGTTATGGTATCGTACCGCTACAAAGGCGAATGGTTCCCGCTTGATTTTAAAGTGGTGAAAGGCGGCGAGGAGAACATCAATAAAATTGAGTTTAACAAAATAACGGCTGACGCGATAACTATAGTTAGCAAAGCCATCGTTCCGCAAATGCCAACGATATATAAGCTTTATGTTACCGAAGAAAAAACATCAAATTACAACCTGCGCACCGTTAAGTTAAACGACCGCGTAATTGTGTTCCTTGATGGTAAACAGGTGGCCGAGGTTAAAGGTTCATGGCCGGCCTCGCAGGTAGGGCTGGTGGGCAGTAACGCCGCGGTTAATTATAATGGCATCACCCTGTTCGAAAAATAATAGTTCGTTAAAATTGTGATTTTTTTATGCAGCCCCGGCCTTTGGTCGGGGTTGCTTTATTTATGGCGGAAGCGGAAATTGTTGTAAAGGCGGGCAATGTTGATAAACGGGGCGCCTACGGAGCCCTTTTTATATCGTAAGGCTTTTCTATAAACACGTAACTCCTACGGAGTTGAACTGCGGCTTGGCAGCCCCCTAGGGGCTACGTGTTTATAGCAAACAACCCAACAAGTAGATAGGCTCCGTAGGTGCCTCGTTGACCGACGGCCTCGTCTTGCTGACGTAAATGATATGCCCTACTAGCGCCTCTGCATCACTTTATCATAAAGCGGTTTCAACTGCGTATCGCCAAACCCATAAATACTTTCCCTCTTCCAAAACTCTTTAAAAACCTCATGAAAATCGGTAGAAATGTTTTTGATGATGTCTTCGATAACTTTTTCGGGACGGCCTTGGGTGCCATCTTTCGGGAAACGGTCGATATGTGCTTTTACTACTTCCTGCAGATATGGAAAAGCGGGCGATTGATTTTTTGCGAGATGATCTAGCTCATCAAGATCGTTGTTTTTATAGGCCGTCCAGAGTTTGTAGCCCAACTTTAGGTCAGCAGCACTTAAAAGGATCCTGTCAGCATAACAAACCCGGAGCTCATCACTATTAGCCGGCCCAAATCCATTCCAAAAATCTTTGTCGGTTGTACTTAAATGGGATGTGTAAACAGCATAAAGCTTTTTGTTTACCGGCACGCTATCGATGATGGACATAACAAACCACAGGTTTACCTGGCAGAACAGATCATACTCAAACCAAAGATTGAATTCTGAACCGGCAGGAGCATTCATTATTTTTTCAAATTCGGCAACCACGTTGGCGTGATATTCAGCGCCTGTCAATCCGAGGTACTTTGCTCTCGACTGCCAAAAAGCTTGCAGGTTATTTCCCGACAGGTCTCCGTCTATAAGCGCTTCCCTGGCAACTATGAGCTCCCCTTCAATTTTAGCTTCCGGAAAACTGTAAGCAAGCGCGTCTCCGTTTAAAATATGGTAGGTCATTGCTTAATTTTATTTAGTGTTTGGCCCGGGGACGTTTTTGCCTCTTCATACTTTGCTAAGCTGGTGCGAAGCGGTAACCCTTGGGTATAAATACAGTCGCAGAATACCTTGCAAGCTTCTGGATGCTCTCCACTACATTGATTGCGGCACTCTTCTTCCGAGTTACCCGGTACTATTTCGTAAATATAGGTGTTACCGACAATCAAAAGTGCCAACGCGGCGACACAACCTCCAAAAAACAAGATCCTCAAACGTATACCCAATGGTTTTTTTATCGCCGTGGGCGATGTCTCGGTTTGCTTGAGCCTTAGGGTAGGTTTCAAACGGTCATAATCCCATATCAGCAGATAACTGCAGGCCATCAGCATCATGGTAACGATCCGGGTTCCGTCAAAACGCGTGGCGTAGGTTAGTACCGTGATGTTAACGATCATGCAGAAATACATCAGCGCACCAAGCAGGGCTGTTCGGGGTATTAACAATAATACAGCAGTCACAATTTGGACGATCCCTATAAAAGTGTAGTAATAGCCGGTAATTAGCAGCGCGTCGAAATAATGGCCTAATGGATTGTTGTGTGGTAAACCTGCTGCAAAGCGTCCGCCCATAATTTTCACAAAACCTGCGGGCAGAAAACTCAAAGCCAGCGCCATACGGCAAAACACTGTAAATGCCCGGAACCATTTATCAGATTTTGCTTCCCTGTATATTTCTTCAAGTTTATTCATTAATCAGGCTTTAAGGCGTTATGGTTAAATCAAAAAATCCACTAAAGAAAATATAAAAAAGTACTTTGAAAAACAAAGTTAGATGGTTTGTTTTCTTCTTTAAATGTGAAGAGATGTTAAATTTCGCCAAAAAATATTTTTTATATATAATTTAGTAGCGTTTTGCGTTGCAATTACGATTTACCAATTTATTAAAAAGCAAAAATAAGGTTATGAAAAGGATATTACTTGGGGTGCTGAGTGTGGTTGTATTACTATCATCGTGTGCTAAAAAAATTGAAGAGGAACCAACAGGCGAAGCGCATATACGCTTTGTTAACGCGGTTTCGGGCTCAGTAGATCAGGATGTTTACCTTAATAGCGTAAAACTGACTAACAGCAAAGTAGCCTTTGGGCAACGTACCAATTATTACTCATATACATCGGGCTTTAACTCTATTGATTTTGCCAATACGGGTACACTTACATCAAACGCATTATTAAACTACGGTGTCGCTATCGGTGATTGGTCTACCGTGTTTTATTATGCAAACTCGGTTGGTTTACCTGTCGCAGGCGCTGTTAAAGATGACATGACACTTCCGCCTGCCGGCAAGGCTCGTGTAAGGTTTATCAATTTAAATTACCAGGTAACCGGTACCGTTAAAGTACTTTCGGGCGGTGCCGAACTGGTGCCTATAGTTAGCTTCGGTTATGCTTCGGCCTATTATAATGTTGACCCGGGCGCCAAATTTACCCCTCAGGCTGCCAGTGTAACCACCGCCCCCGAAATTGATTTTGGGCTACAGGCGGGTAAAATTTATACCATTTTTCTGCACGGCACAACCGCAACCGAACTTTACGGTTATAACCTGCCGCAAAATTAGGCGGCTTTAGTGATTGGTTGATTAGTGATTAGTGACTCGGTTTTCGCTTAATTGTGTTGCCGAAAGTAACCTAATCACTAATCAACCCGTCACTAATTAACTGGTGCCGCAGGCACCAACGCATTAATGTGAAAATTTAACACTGCGATAGTCTATTTTTTCTATCTTTGCATCCCGACGCTGAGGTCGGGCAGCTTCCGACGGTCAGCGCATAGTATTTCAGTCCACAGTCGATAGTCGATAGTCCTTAGTGACCTGTTTGACTTTAGACTTAGGACCTAAGACTCAAGACTTTAAAAAGACTATGCCCAAAGACACTTCCATCAAATCCGTATTGATCATTGGTTCAGGACCTATTATTATAGGCCAGGCCTGTGAGTTTGACTATGCCGGTTCGCAGGCATCGCTTTCGCTGAAAGACGAAGGTATTACTGTATCCATCATTAACAGCAACCCGGCCACCATCATGACGGATAATGTTATTGCCGATCATGTGTATCTGTTGCCGCTTACCACCGATAGCCTTGAAAAGATCCTTATCGAGCAAAAAATTGACGCCGTGTTGCCTACCATGGGCGGCCAAACCGCGTTAAACCTTTGTATAGAAGCGGATGAGCAGGGCCTTTGGAAAAAATATGGTGTAAAAATCATAGGTGTTGATATCGCCGCCATTGAGAAAACCGAGAACCGCGAAGCTTTCCGCCAGTTAATGGTAGACATTGGCGTGGGTGTAGCAAAATCAAAAATAGCCAACTCATTCCTGGAAGGTAAAGAAGGCGCGCAAGAGATCGGCTTCCCGCTGGTAATTCGCCCTAGCTATACCCTGGGCGGTAAAGGTGCCGGCTTTGTACATAAAAAAGAAGATTTTGACCAGGCGCTTAGCCGTGGCTTACAAGCATCGCCAACCCACGAGGTTTTGGTGGAGCAAGCTGTACTGGGCTGGAAAGAATATGAGCTGGAGTTGCTGCGCGATGGTAACGATAACGTGATCATCATCTGCTCTATCGAAAACTTTGACCCGATGGGTATCCACACCGGCGACTCGATAACCGTGGCCCCGGCCATGACCCTGAGCGACCGTTGTTACCAGGAAATGCGTAACCAGGCCATCAAAATGATGCGTGCCATTGGCAACTTCGCAGGTGGTTGCAACGTGCAGTTTTCGGTTAACCCGGCAAACGAGGAGATCATCGCTATCGAGATCAATCCACGTGTATCACGTTCATCAGCATTGGCATCAAAAGCTACCGGTTACCCTATCGCTAAAATTGCTGCCAAGCTGGCCATAGGTTATAACCTTGACGAAATTGAAAATCAGATCACCAAAACAACCTCAGCTTACTTTGAGCCAACGCTGGATTACGTGATCGTTAAGATCCCTCGCTGGAACTTTGATAAATTTAAAGGTGCTAACCGCGAGTTGGGCCTGCAAATGAAATCGGTAGGTGAGGTAATGGGTATTGGCCGTAGCTTTATTGAAGCATTACAGAAAGCCTGTCAATCATTGGAGATCGGTCGTGCCGGTTTAGGTGCTGATGGCCGCCAAAGCCGCAATCTGGACGAAATTATGCACAGCCTGGAGCACCCAAGCTGGGACAGGTTATTCCATATTTATGATGCCTTGAGCCTGGGCGTACCAATTGAATCTGTACGTAAAGTTACTAAGATAGATCGCTGGTTTTTGAACCAGATCCAGGATATTGTGAACCTGGAGATCGAGCTGCGTCGTTACTCGTTGAATAACATCCCTGAGGATTTCTTCTACACCCTGAAACAAAAAGGTTTCTCGGACGCGCAGATCGCATACATCCTGCACAATACTACCGAGGAAGAAGTTTACCAGCGCCGTAAAGAGCTTGGCATAAAACGCGTGTACAAAATGGTTGACACCTGCGCGGCTGAGTTCCCTGCTAAAACGCCATACTACTACTCAACTTACGAAGGTGAGAACGAGTCGATATCATCAGACAAAAAGAAGATCATCGTACTAGGCTCGGGCCCTAACCGTATTGGCCAGGGTATTGAGTTTGACTACAGCTGTGTACACGGCTTACTAGCCGCGAAAGAAGCGGGCTTTGAGGCCATCATGGTTAACTGTAACCCTGAGACCGTATCAACCGACTTTAACATGGCCGACAAGCTGTACTTTGAGCCTGTATTCTGGGAGCACGTACGTGAGATAATCGAGTTGGAAAAACCTGTTGGTGTTATCGTACAGCTTGGTGGCCAAACGGCTTTGAAAATGGCTGAGAAAATGCACGAGCATGGCATCAAGATCATCGGTACATCGTTCGAGAACATGGACATTGCTGAGGACCGCGGCCGTTTCTCTGACCTGTTGAAAGACCTTGACATACCATACCCTAAATACGGCGTAGCCGAAAGCGCTGAAGAAGCGCTAGTAGTGGCTAACCAGGTGGGTTACCCGGTATTAGTTCGCCCTAGTTATGTATTGGGAGGCCAGGGCATGAGCATCGTGATCAACGACGAGGACCTGGAGAAAGCGGTAGTTAGCCTACTGAAAAACCTGCCGGGCAACCGCGTGTTGATCGACCACTTCCTTGACCGCGCGTCGGAAGCCGAATCTGATTCGATCAGCGACGGCGACGATGTACACATTGTCGGTTTAATGGAGCATATTGAGCCTGCGGGTATCCACTCAGGTGACTCGTACGCGGTATTACCACCGTTCGATTTATCAGACACCGTGATAGCTAAAATGGAAGAGTACACTGTTAAGATAGCTAAAGCGCTTAACGTGCGTGGTTTGTTAAACATCCAGTTTGCAATAAAAAATGAAGATGTTTATGTGATAGAGGCTAACCCTCGCGCATCACGTACGGTACCATTCATCGCCAAAGCATACGATGTACCTTACATTAACATAGCGGCCAAAGTAATGCTGGAAGCCAACAAGTTGAAAGACTTTACCATTGTGCGCAAGCCAAAAGGTTATGCCATCAAAGAGCCGGTATTCTCATACGATAAATTCCCTGAGGTTGAAAAACAACTGGGCCCTGAAATGAAATCAACAGGCGAAGCTATCCGCTTCATACCAAACCTGGAAGATCCATACTTCAGACACTTGTACAAAGAGAAATCAATGTACTTGAGTAAATAATTAAAGCCGAAAGGCAAAAGGTTAAAGGCGAAAGGTTTCTTTCGCCTTTTTCGTTTAACAAAAAAGCTGCGATGATTTATTCACCGCAGCTTTTCTATATGCTATTGCCTGACATAAGACTTCCGACTCAAGACTACAGACTTAACCACTAACTCTCATCCAATACCTTTTCAGCGCTTTCGGCTACTTCGGGGTCTATCACATTGCGCTTAGGGAAGTTAAACAGCAGGGATGTTATTACCGGTATAATGAATATGGCTACGGTAAATATAGATACGAACAGGTCGGTTTTCTCGCCCTCTATGGCTTCAGCTATTGGCGTGCCGGCGTAGAAGTGGGTGTATAGCGAAGCTGATAATTTCAGTCCCAAAACACCTATCACAATAAAGGCTATGGCTTCCAGGAAGGTGAATTTCTCCATCAGCTTAACAAAGGCCTGTGCCACAAAACGCATGGCCAGTATGCCGATGAATACACCGGTATAGATCAGGAAAACGTGATCTGTAAAAGCCACCGCGGCAAAAACGTTGTCAATAGAAAAGGCCAGGTCCATCACCTCAACCAGGGCTACGGTTGCCCAAAAGTTACCCATCAAACCAACGGTTGATTTATAGATCCAGCTTTCGTTTTTATTAACCGCTTCTTCCTCGGCTGTTTTGTTTGACAGCTTGGTTTTAAAATAATTAAATGCAAGATAAAGCAGGTATAAACCGCCCAGTGGTTTTAGCCACCAAATTTTAACCAGCCAGGCAGCCAGGAACAGGCAGATACCCCTAAATACATAGGCGCCTATGATACCGTAACGCAACGCTTTATTACGTTGTTCTTTAGGCAGATCAAGCACCATGGTAGCCAGTACCGCGGCATTATCAACCGATAATAAACTTTCAATTACAATAAGGTTTAATATAATAAGCAAGCCTGCCTGTATATCATCGCCCAGTAACGTATGTAAAATGTCCATTGTGTGTTTTATTGTTTAGATATAAATTGTGCAAGGGTGTTACAATATGCTAAATCATATCGGTATTCAGCATAGTTTTTAAAATATTGGCCTGGGCATCAAATCCGGCTATGTTTTGCAGGAAGTTAATGTCGGATATTTTCTTGTAGTTCTCCGCCAACAACTCGCGAACCTCCATCGGTATATTTACTTTGATGATAGAGGCACTGCTCTGCAGCTGATCGTTCTTATCCAGCAGCTCCTGCACTATGCGGCTATTGCGGGTAACCTCGGTGCTGGGGTTAACGCCTTTAAGCAGCTCATGGTCGCAAAACAGCAGCAGGTTGCGCGATGGATAGAATAAGTAATAGGTTGCCTCATCCATAAACTTATATACCTCTATGGCCAGCATACCGGTTTTAAGGCCGCAGTAAAACTCCGTGCGGAAATCATGTTTGCATAACCTGCCCATCAGCTTTTTTTCGATAATGGCAGATGAGTTGGTGTAAACCTCAACAGGCTCGTAAGACGTAAGCTGCGCCAGCAGATCGCCGGGGATATCAAAAAAGTAATCCTGCGCGTAGCGGGCACTAAAGGCGTTAATGTTTTTGGCGAAGGGATATTCCTGCGTGCCATCGCTTAAAACCTGGTATAGCTTACGCAGAGAAGTATTGATGCGAAGTGCCTGCCGCTGTTTATCATTATCAAAATCGGGTTCGGCAAAGTCGCTGTCTTTTATACTTAGGATAAGATCGTTATTGAGGCGGATCTCTTCAAAAAGCAGGCTGGTGTTGCGTTCGTTTATCTTCTTGATCTTTTTGAGCAGATCAATAACAGCGGCGGTAAACTGAACATGAAAAATCTCGAGCTTGTTAATATCAAGCTCGGGATTTGTTTCATATAAGCGGTGAATAACCTGTGTACGTAAGTAAATTTTATAAACTATCTCGTCTTCAAAAAAAGCCGATAAAAGCTGGAGTTTACTGAGAAGTTTATTTGATTCACTTAGTATTGGGTTATCAGCCATTAGGTACTATCAACTTACATTGGTCACGTTCTTTTTAAGTTCCGTTTCCAGGTTCTGTAACTCTGTATTGAGCACTTTGCGGTTTTCTGTACCTTGCTCGTGTATTTGTTTAACCTCGTTAAGCGTTTCAATAAGCGATTGCGTAGTGCGCTTCAAGGTATCCAAAGATACAACTGTTTTTTCATTCTCGCGTGCAACGTCAATACTGTTCTGTTTAAGCAGGTCGGCATTTTTTTGCAGGATGGTGTTAGTTGTGTCTGATATTTTGCGCTGCATCTCCACGTTGGCCTTTTGCCTTTGCAGGGCCACGGCAATGGTCAGCTGGTTTTTCCAAACCGGAATAGTGGTTGATACGATAGACTGCGCTTTTTCGGCAATAGAAGTATTGTTATTCTGCACCACGCGGATCTGCGCCAGCGATTGCAGCATAATAAAGCGTACTATCTTCATATCGGCCAGGCGTTTATCCAGGCGACCGTTAAACTCGCGCAGATCGGCTATTTCATAGTCCTGGTAAGCTGATGGGTTGGCTTCCATTTCGGCCAGTTTCTCGGTCAGCTCTTTGTATTTGATCTGCCCGGAAATGATCAGTTCCTCCATTTGATGAATGTAGGTAACGTTGCTATCAAACATGGTTTGTAGCGAGCTGTTATCCTTTATCGCGTTTAAGCGGCCGGCTTTAACCTTGTTGGTGATCTTATCCACATTGGCAACCACAAGATCATACTTCTGAAACAACTTTTTAGCATCAAAAACCAGTTTCTTTAAAAACGGAATGGCCGATATGAACTTTTTGAAACCACTTTGCTCCAACTCATCCACATCAATGTAGTTTAGCTCGGTCAACAACTCATTGATCAAACCACCCACCTCGCCCGAGTTATAAGTACGCACCGATGACAAGAACTGGTTGCTATACTTCTCCATGGAGTTTTGCACCTCCACACCATAATTCAAAATTGAATTTGAATCGGCAGGGTTAAGGCTCTTGTTCAGGTCCGCATACTTGGTCAGGTCGGCAGGGCTGGCCTGTGTCAGGTCAACATTGCCTTCTTTATCTATCAATTTTACCGCTGTGATAGGGTTAACTGTTTCTGCAACGGGTTCGGTACTGTTTAGGTTAGGTTCCATAATGTTGTTGTTTATCCGGCTTTTAAATGGCTGAATGCAATTTTAATACTATAAATAACGCTGAGAAACGGTTTGCACGGTTTCCTGTAGTTTTTTGTCTTTGGTTGGCTCGCCAATGGCGTTAAATTTCCATTCGCCGTTCTTTTTGTAAAACACACCTAAAACCATTGATACGTGGCCTGCAAAGTTTCCGCCAGCAATATTGTACGTAGCAAATACTTCATTAACACGGGTAGGCGTTCCTTCGTATACACGTAATGATGCAAAAGGGATACTGCCAAAATCCTGTCCGCGGAAGCTGTTCAGTACAAAAGCCACATAAGTGGTGCTTGCAGGTAAAGCCCCCAAGTCAACAGTTATAACTTCGTTATCCAGGCCGTCATCACCACCGGTATCGCCGGTAAGGTCATCGCCGCTATGTTTTACCGAGTTGTTTTTTGATTTTAAGTTCCCGAAGTAAACTACCTCTTCCAAAGCCTTGCCTTCGTTAAACAAGGCGCAGCTGGCGTCAAGATCTACCGCTTCGGTTTTTGAGCCAAAGAAGCCTTTTTTTACGATGGCACCCCAGTTAATGCCTACACAAATGTTATTTAGTTTGCTGCCATTGCTTTTTTCAAGGCTAATGCGCTGTCCTTTTTCTAAGTTAATTGCCATTGCTTTAAGGTTTAGTTGTATTTGTTTAAGTAATCCTGTAAACCGCCTTTCATGCCGGCGCCAACAGCTTCAAACTTCCATTTGCCTTCGCGTTTGTAAATGCGACCGAACTCTACTGCTGTCTCGATAGAAAAATCCTCTTCCAGCTCGTATTTCAAAATATCAGCATTAGTAGCCGCATCAAACACACGGATGAACGAGTTACGCACCTGGCCAAAATTCTGGCGGCGGTTCTCGGCATCATGTATGGTTACTACCACGCATATCTCGCTTGCCTGCGGCGATATTTTCGACAGGTCTATTTTTATTTGCTCGTCGTCGCCATCGCCATCACCGGTAAGGTTATCGCCGCTGTGCTCAACCGCGCCATCAGGGGTTTTTAAATTGTTATAAAACACAAAGTGCTCATCGCTCAGTATCTTTTTGCTATCGCCCAGTATAAATACCGAAGCGTCAAGGTCAAATGCCGAACCGGTAGATGAACTGTTGGTATCCCAACCCAGGCCTATGGTAAATTTGGGCGCATCAATTGCTTCACGCTGCCCTTTTTGCAAGTTTATTGCCATGTTATTATGCTAAGTTTTTATTATAAATTGATAATTGATTCTCCAGGTGATTCAGGTTTCGCTGGTAACTTTCCATGGTATGATAGCTATTGCCCAGCGCCATATCATACAGGCTGTTTATAAAACTGTCGCTCTTGTTTTGCAAAAACACGCAAAAGCTTTCGTGCTCATAGTTTAGTATATACTTCACTATACGGGTATTAATACAAAAGCGGCCGTTGTTAATAATATCGTCCAGGTCAAAAATAGTTTGAACGCTAAAATAATTCAAATAATTTTCAACGCTTGGGTGTATATCATGGTTAACCAGCTCGGCAAAATAGAGCATATAAATTGTATTCTCCAAATTATACTCCTGTATCATTTTCATGATCATGCGCTCGTGCCCACCGGTAATTTTTATATCATCTAAAAACACCAGGGTTTTGCCTTTTAAAAAAGCTTTGTCTATATGAAACGAATCATTGCCTATCAGCCTCAGGCGTTCGGCGGCATCCAACTCGCCGTAGTCTTCTTTATAAGTTATGGTACGATGCACCTTTGTTTCCTGCACCACAGGCAGGTTGTTTTGCGCCAGCCAGCGGTTTAAGGTAGCTACAAAATGGTTTTTAAGCGTGTAGGTAGCCGTTGGGATAAACGAGTAAGGGCTTGATATCACCACTAGTTCCTTACCCTCACTTAGTTCATTTAAATGTTGGGCGATAAAGCCCAGAGCCAGTTCCAAGCCAAAGCTGCGGGCCACCTCGTCATCGCCAAACTTAAAACGACTATAATTAGCCGGGCTAAAACCAAAATTGGCCGTGCTGCTTATTTTATGTAGTGAATACGTTGTGTGCATAATTGAATAGTTGTGGTAGATAGCTGTTGTTTGAATTGATGAGCCTGCTATGCATGCCTACGGCATCGGCTCCGCCAATATCGGCAATCGGGTTATCGCCAATGTGCAGAATATGCTCGGGGTTTATGTGCTGATGGTAGGGTTGCAAATGCGTTAACATCAATTTAAAAAAGTCGGGATTAGGTTTTGACATACCCGCTTCATCCGAATAAAGCTGGAAATCAAAATACCTGTCCACGCCTATTTGATTTAAAACGCGGCGCAATGTTACACCTTTGATGAAGCCGGTATTGCTCAATATGCTTAAGGTGCTTTTAGTATTTTCTTTAATATGGGCCAGCACACCCAAGGTGTTCTCGCAGTAAACCACCGGCATATAATTAAATATCAAGGCCTCCATATCTGCATAAAGCTGCGCAACATTTATTTGCCAAACCTTCGGGTGATTATCATTGATCATGCTAAGCACCATCAGGTACATCTCCTCGGCATCAATGTTTTTACCTGTTCGCTCGTTAATAAGATTACACATCACATCAACCTGCCTGAAGGCCGCCAACACCTCATCAAACGATTTATGATTAAAGTTAAAATGCTGATGAAAGTGCAACGCGCGCTGCCGCTTAAACTCGGGATTAGAGCGTATAAGCGTA
Source organism: Mucilaginibacter sp. A3364 (assembly GCF_059690715.1). Taxonomy (NCBI): domain Bacteria; kingdom Pseudomonadati; phylum Bacteroidota; class Sphingobacteriia; order Sphingobacteriales; family Sphingobacteriaceae; genus Mucilaginibacter; species Mucilaginibacter sp. A3364. The sequence continues at coordinate 938,715 of NZ_JCAWED010000002.1, read as the reverse complement.
AGCCATAGATCGAACGAATAGTGCTTGTATGATAGAAGCATTGCTAATTTTAAAGGATAAAGTTCCTTGTAAGGTAACGCATAATTTTGAGCGGGCAAAATTTTAACCAGAAATATAAACACTTGCTTACACTAACTTAACGCCGAAATTTTATTTAGTCAGACGATATTTCAGCGCTAACCGGCTGATGCCTACTTACAAAATAGTATTTCAACAAATCACTATTATACCCTATTTTTACGCTTGCCTTGTAAGCCTGTTTACCGCTGCGGGGCCTCAATTTTTTCAGACAATGAAAAACAAAAACGATACTTCACGAAGAGATATGATAAAAAAAGTGGCCACAACCACCGCCGCGGTTATGGTTGGCGATAGCTTGCTTAACCGCGTACAGGCTTCTGAGAACGCCTTGCCCGATGAATTGAAAGGACGCGTTAACCACTCGGTTTGCCGCTGGTGCTATAGCTCAATTTCATTAGATGACCTTTGTAAGGCAGCCAAAGAAATAGGCTTAAAAGGCATGGATCTGTTGGGCCCCGACGAATGGCCAACCGCCAAAAAATACGGATTGGACGTAGCCATAGCAAACGGCGCGGGCAAAGGCATTGAATACGGTTTTAACGACTTGAAACTGCATGACGAACTGGTTGAAAGCTATACCAAAGTTATCCCCTTAGTGGCCGCTGCAGGATATAAACAGATCATCTGCTTCTCGGGCAACCGCCGTGGTATGAGCGATGAGGAAGGCTTAAAAAATTGTGCCATCGGCCTTAAACGTTTGATGCCTATTGCCGAAAAACATAACGTTACCATGGTAATGGAACTGCTGAACAGCAAGGTTAACCACCACGATTACCAGTGCGACCACACCCCCTGGGGCGCCGCGCTTTGCGATGCTGTTGGTTCGGAAAAATTCAAACTGCTATACGACATCTACCACATGCAGATCATGGAGGGCGACGTTATTGCCACCATCAAAAAATACAACAAGTACATATCGCACTATCACACCGGCGGTGTACCGGGCCGTGCCGAGATTGACGAGACACAGGAACTGTACTATCCGGCCATTATTAAAGCCATATTAGACACGGGCTTTAAGGGCTACCTGGCACAGGAGTTTGTACCTAAACGTGCCGATAAGCTGGCTTCGTTGAAACAGGGTGTGCAGATATGTGATGTGTAACTATTGAATAATATTTTAAAGCCTTGCCTAACGGCGAGGCTTTTTTAGTTTACCTGCAAACATGAGATACCTACCTTATGAGAGTTTTTGTATCACCAGCCCGTTAAGCATAGCTGAAATAGACGAGCGCCTTCGGAAAGAAACCGACTCCGATATCGGGTTCACTTTTAAGAAGTTATTTGCCAAACCTTCCGGCTTTTACTTTGCAGGCTATACAATCCCCGGGAAATTTGATATTCAACCAATCATTAACTATCGAAATTCCTTTGTACCCCAAATAACAGGCGATGTTACACCTGCTGTGGAAGGCTGCACAGTGCAGGTAAAAATGAAATTGCACCCTGTGGTGAAAGGGTTTATAATAATGTGGATAGGTGTGCTTGGCTTAACGATGATCGGTCTTTTATTTAAAATGGCTATTGAAGATTATTTTGAACCGGCCATATTCGTGATTCTTGGTATGATACTTTTTGGCTATCTCCTTACCTTGGGTGGTTTTAAATCAGAAAGCGGACCGGCGCGGGATAAACTTATCCAAATTATGGAAGGCGAGATGGTAAACCACTAGGGTGCGCCACTTTTAAAGTGGCGCAAGTGGCGCAGCAAATTTTCATAACTTGTTTATTTTTAGATTTTTATGCAAAAAAGCGGCGCAATGCGGCGCACCCCACCAAAATGCCTAACTAATTTACAGTCAGATAATTAACTTATTTTTGCTTTCTACCCCTTATCATAGTGGCGCACCCTGATTGAGATAAATCAGCAACAGTTTGATCAGTTCTTTAAGCTTCCTTTTTTCTACTTTTAACTTAGTATAAACCAATGCGCCACCGGTGCGCTCAAATATATATTAATGAAAAAATTTGCTTTTGCCTCGGTAACACTTATGCTTGCTTTAAGCACCATGAGCTTTGCCCAAACTAAAAATGGAACCAAACCCAACGTGCTGTTCATTGCCATTGATGACTTGAACGATTATGTTAATCAGTTACGTGCCTTCCCCGGCTTAAAAACGCCTAACCTGGATAAGTTTGTAAAAAGCGCGGTAAACTTTAACCGCGCTTATTGTGCCGCGCCTATTTGTAACCCTTCAAGGGCGTCGTTACTTAGCGGTGTTGCGCCGTATCGCTCGGGCATCTACGAAAATACTAACCCTATTACCGGCTCAAAAGTGTTGGATAAAGCAGTGTTTTTGCCGGAGCACTTTAAAGCTAACGGCTACACTACCCTTATGCGCGGTAAAATTTTCCATACGCAACCCGCAAAAGAACGCGTAGAAGCTATGTGGGATTTTAAAGGCGGTATAGGTAATTACGGCCCGGCTGTTACTGCACGAAGTTTCCCGGCTGGCATGACCGGCGCAATGTTCAACTTTCAGCCATGGACAGGCCCCGAAACCGACCACCCGGATAATGCTACCGCAGACTACATCACCGAGCAACTGGGTAAAACCTTTGATAAGCCGTTCTTTATGGCTGCCGGCTTGTACAAACCCCACAATCCGTGGACGGCCCCAAAACGCTTTTTTGATCTATACCCGCTGGAAGATATGAAAATGCCTACGGTGCTTGAAAATGATTGGGACGACCTGCCCGAGATCGCCAAAGGCTGGGCAAAATCGCCGGTGGATTATGATGCCATGAAAAAAAGCGGCAAATGGAAAGAGCTGGTGCGCAGCTACCTGGCCTGTATCTCGTTTATGGATTATAACTTTGGCCGTATCATAGATGCTTTGGATAAAAGCGCCTATAAAAACAACACCATTGTTTGCGTATTTGCCGATAACGGTTTCCACATGGGCGAGAAGCTGCATTTTACAAAGTTTGCTTTGTGGGAGCAAACTACCCACGTATTGCATATGTGGCGCGTGCCGGGTGTAACTACCGCCGGTGCGGTTTGCAGTCAGCCAACCAGCTTGTTAAATATTTACCCAACCTTGGTTGAGCTTTGCGGCTTGCCAAAACCGGCATCAAACCTTGACGGACGTAGCATTGTGCCTTTGCTGAAAAACCCAAAAGCCGCGTGGCAGTACCCGGCGGTTACCTCGTACATGCAAGGCAACCAGGCGGTGCGCGATACCAAATACCGCTACATTCATTACGCTGACGGTAAAGAGGAACTGTATGACGAAGAAAAGGACCCGAACGAGTGGACCAACATTGCCGGCAAGCCGGAGATGCAGGCTGTTATCAAAAAAATGAAAACCTGGTTAATTACCGACATGGTGCCATCAGGCCCTAAAGGCCGTGGTGGCGAAGAATAGTTCATCAATCTTTTTTAAAAGGGAATTCGCAAGTTTCCCTTTTTAATACTAGTTTTGCTAAAACGTTTTATCTAACCAATATAACCGACATACCTATCCCATAAATTATTAGTTTTTAGCAATGATCATTTTTACCAAACGGGCGCCACTTGCTTTTCGCCAATTTTCGTTTAAGCGTATCTTAACTGTTTTAGGTCTGGCGGTAGCCGGATTACAGGCATCGGCACAACAGCCCGACCTGGTAAAATATGTAAATACGCTGCAGGGGACAGATTCCAATTTCGGCCTCTCGTACGGCAGTACCTATCCAACGGTTGGTTTGCCTTTCGGCGAACATTTCTTTTCGGCACAAACAGGTAAAATGGGCGATGGGTGGAAATATCAGTACACCGCTAAAACCATTCGCGGCTTCCCGGAAGTACACCAATGCAGCCCCTGGATGGGCGATTACGCCGTGTTTTCGCTAATGCCCAACAGCGGCTCGTTAAAAGTTATGGAGGAAGACCGTGCCCTCGCTTTCAGCCACGCTAACGAAACCGCCAAACCCAACTACTACGCCGTAAAATTTGATAACGGTATTAAAGCCGAGGTAAGCCCGGTAGAACGGGGCGCGCACATGCGTTTCTCTTTCCCGAAGGGCGAAAAAGCATTCCTGGTATTGGATGGCTACCGCAAAGATTGCGAGGTAACCATCCTGGAGAAAGAACACAAAATCATAGGCTGGGTAAATAACGGCCTGTTTATCCCCAAGGATTTTAAGAATTTTTTTGTGCTGGAATTCAATCAGCCATTTAAAGCCGTGGGCACCTGGGAAAATACCAAAGGCGTAGTTAAAGCCGGCAACAAAAGCGATAGTGGCAAAGGCGTAGGCGCTTATATTGAGTTTAAAGCGGGCGCTACGGTCGAAGTGAAAATAGCATCGTCCTACATCAGCCCGGAGCAGGCACAGATCACTTTCAACCGTGAGTTGGGTAGCTTTAAGAAATTTGAAGACACCAAAGCAGCTGCCTTTAAAGTATGGAACACGCTGTTAAACCGCGTGTTGGTTGAAGGCGATTCGGAAGCGGATAAGGCTACGTTTTATTCATGCCTGTTCCGCGCCAATTTGTTCTCGCGCAAGTTTTATGATATCAATAAAGAAGGCAAGCCCTATTATTACAGTCCGTACGATGGCAAGGTGCATGACGGTTATATGTTTACCGATAATGGTTTTTGGGATACCTTTCGCGCGCAGTTTCCGCTAAGCAATATTTTGCATCCGCAGATGCAGGGGCAGTATATGCAAAGCCTGCTGGATGCGCAAAAGCAGTACGGCTTTTTCCCAACCTGGTCAAACCCCGGCATGAGTGGGGTAATGCTGGGCAACCATGCCATCTCCTTATTAACCGATGCCTGGGTAAAAGGCGTACGTTCGTTTAACCCGGATAGCGCCCTGAAAGCCTATTTCCACGAAGCAACCAACAAAGGCCCATGGGGTGGTTCAAACGGTCGTGAAGGCTGGGAGGATTATTATACCAAGGGTTTTGTTCCGCTGGGCAAGGTGCACGAGTCTACCGCCAAAACAATGGAATATGCTTACGACGATTTCTGCGCGTACGAATTAGCCCGCGTTACCGGCAATACCTATTATCAAAACATTTTCGCCCGCCAGCTTTACAACTACAAAAACGTTTGGGACCCGAAAGTAAACTTTATGCGTGGCCGATTAAGCAATGGCGACTGGGTGCCTAATTTTGACCCGATTGAATGGGGCGGCGCCTTTACCGAAGGGAACTCGTGGCAGTACACCTGGTCGGTTTTTCATGACCCTAAAGGATTGATAGACCTTATTGGAGGCGAAGCCAGATTTAATGCTAAGCTGGATTCCTTCTTCACCATGCACCAGGGCATCAAATACGGTTCGTATCGCCAGGAAATACACGAGATGAAGGAAATGCTGCTGGCCAAAATGGGGCAATATGCGCATGGCAATCAGCCTACGCAGCACACGCCTTACCTGTACAACTACAGCGGCCAGCCCTGGAAAAGCCAGAAACAGGCACGCATGGTAACATCGCAACTATACAACGCTACCGAAAAAGGTTACCCGGGCGATGAGGACCAGGGTGCCATGTCATCATGGTATGTGCTAAGCGCCATGGGTATCTACGCCGTTTGCCCGGGAACCGATCAATATGTTATTGGCAGCCCGGTGTTTAAAAAAGTAACCCTTAAACTCGAGAATGGAAACACCTTCGTAATAAAAGCTAACAACAACAGCGCGCAAAACGTGTACATCCAATCGGCTACGCTAAATGGCGGCAACTACACCAAAAATTATATTGTTTATGGCGATATAGATAAAGGCGGTACTTTAGAATTTAACATGGGCGCGCAGCCGAATACGCAGCGCGGCACGGCCATGAGCGACAGGCCTTTCTCTATGACTAAGTAACATCTTTATGATGAGCAAAAAAGCGCCCGGCATACCGGGCGCTTTTTTTATGACTATGCTTATATTTGGATACAACCAATTAAATATGATCTCAAAAAGTTTTATAAAGCTTAGCCTGGCCTTTATCGCGTTAGCAAACATGGCTACGGCACAGGAAGCCAAATTACCCACCCCGTGGACGGAAAGCGCCCTAAAAGCCGAAGTGCCTTTAGCAGAATATCCACGCCCGCAACTGCAGCGTAAAGACTGGCTTTGCCTAAACGGTAAATGGGAATACCTGGGTGGTAAAAATGCTCCTAATGCTTTAAATCCTGAGAAAGCGGCATCGTTTGATGGCGTGAAGGAAAGCATCAAAGTGCCGTATTGCCCCGAGTCGGTGCTGTCGGGCATCCAGCGTAAGCAGGAGATCAACATGTGGTATCGCCGTACGGTTGAAATACCTGCAGCCTGGAAAGGCTATAATGTGCAGCTTAACTTTGGCGCGGTTGATCATGACGCTACCGTTTTTGTTAACGGCAAAAAAGCGGGAAGCCATGCCGGCGGTTATGACGCATTCAGCTTAGATATTACGGGCTTTTTAAAAAAAGGAACTAATACCATTGTAGTAGCGGCCTATGATCCGAATGATGGTAAGGCGCCGTCGGGCAAAAACGGTCCGCGGGGCGATTATACCTTTAGTTCGGGCATTTGGCAAACGGTATGGCTTGAGCCGGTAACGCCAACTTATATCAAAAATATCCGACTACTGCCCGATGTTGACGGACAACGCCTGAAAGTTGAAGTGACCACCAACATTAAATGCAATGTTAGAGCCACTGCATTTGATGGTAAAAAACAAATTGCTACAGCTACTGCGGCATCCAATACTGCTTTTTACCTGCCTATTGATAAGCCAAAATTATGGTCGCCCGAAAGCCCTTTTTTATATGATTTGAAAATTACTTTGACCGATGGCGCAGGCAATGCCGACGATGAAGTGACCAGTTATTTCGGCATGCGCGATATTAAATTGGGTAAGCTTGACGGTGTAGTTCGTCCGTTCATCAACGGCAAGTTTATGATGCAGGTGGGTTTGCTTGACCAAGGCTACTGGCCAGATGGTGTGTTAACGGCGCCTACCGAAGAAGCTTTAAAATACGATGTAGAATACAGCAAAAAAGCCGGCTTCAATCTCATCCGCAAACACATGAAAACCGAGCCGCAGCGTTTTTATTACTGGGCCGATAAACTGGGACTGATGGTTTGGCAGGATATGCCTTGCATATGGTACCAGGATGTGGATACCTTGCAAACCCGCGCCACATTCCGCAAGGAGTGGAAGGCTATTATGGATGATCATTACAATTCGCCATCCATTATTACCTGGGTACCTTTTAACGAGAACTGGGGTGCGTTTGACGTAAAAAGCATTACCGAGTGGACCAAGCGTTATGATCCATCGCGCCTGGTTAATGGTAACTCGGGCTTTAACAACAATCCCGGCTACCAAAAAGCTTACGGCGACCCGGGCAACGGCGACTTTGTGGACACTCACATTTATGTAGGCCCCAACCGTGCTTCCGAACCTGACGCCAAACGAGCGGCATCGCTCGGAGAATTTGGCGGTGTAGGGTTATTTGTACGAGGACACATGTGGCCCGTAGAAAACAATGCTTATGCTTATGAACCAACATCAGCCATGCTAACAGACCGCTTTGTATTTTTAATGGACCGTGTGGAGCAACTGATGAAATACAAAGGCCTCAGCGTAGCCATTTACACTCAAACCACCGATGTGGAGCACGAAGTGAACGGCCTGTTAACTTACGACCGCAAAGTGGAGAAAATGGAAACCAAAAAGGTAAATGAAGTAAACCAGGCGGTGATAAAAGCGGGCGAAGAGATGAACAAAATAAGTAAGAAATAGATAGCATCTCATAAACGAAAAACGCCCTTAACCAAAATATTAAGGGCGTTTTTATTTATGCAGAAGCTATTAGTGCTTCAAAACCGAATCGATCAAAGAACCTAATAGTATCGCTGTAATTGAAAAACAGAAGAGACCTAACAGATAAGCTGCAAAGGCTTTTAAATAGCCCCCTACTTTACGCGAATTAAAAAACTGGCCAATGGCCCATGAGCAGTAAACTACCCCTGCAACAGCCGCCAGCTGCATAATAAAAGCTATTTTCAATATCGCCATTGCTATGGTAAAAACCGAAAATATCAGCATCCCTGTACCCATTACAAAACATAACAGTATCAGCAGCTCATAAAAGTTATAGCCCTGTTTTCTGAAAAACAGCTTCAGCCAAAAAGCTATAAATACGCCCATTATGATATTAGCATACCCGTAATGCCCTTCTACCCATTCAAATATTGAACTTGTTGTTGTGGTTTTATCGCCACTATATGTTACGTAAGCTCTTTCTATATGAAAAAAGTGGTTGGCCGTTGAATACAGCAGTGAAGTGATGATAATATACACGATAGGTTTAACCAGGCGGCTCCGGTCGTCCGAAATAAAGGTCCTTACATTTTTCCCGGGACGCATTAATAACTCTTTAACCGTATATAATATCCCTTTTTCAAAATGTAACAGGTGTTGTATCTCATGCGATACATAGTGGCTGTCAACCCGGTGCAGGGTTACCGGCTGCCCGCAGGCCGAACAGTATTTCCCGTTTACCGGGCTTTCGCAATGTTTACAATTAGCAGCAGCATCTCCGGCGGCAATTAAGGTATCAGGCGTAATCATTCAGTTAATGTGATTTGGAGGGGGTGAAAATACACACAAAAGGAGTTAAAGCAAAATGCCTTTAAATTAATGTTTAAACATTTTTATGATCGGTACACCGAAAAAATGACAGGCCCATTGCGCAAAATCTGCACGGTTTGCTGAAATTGCAGTATGGAAATCGGGATAGATAGCTTTGCATCGGCCATGTACGGCTCAAACGAATTGAGCAGCGACGCTGCCATGGAGCAATTGTTAGAACGCATGGTGCACGCGGATACCTGCGGTCTTGACGTTTTCGGCATTGGCGAACATCATAAAAAAGAGTTCCTGGATTCGGCTACCGCCGTGATACTGGCCGCCGCCGCAGCGCGTACCAAACGCATTCGCCTGGGTAGCGCGGTTACCGTACTTAGCGCCGCAGACCCAGTTAGGGTGTACCAGCAATTTGCTACGCTGGATCTGATCTCTAAAGGCCGCGCGGAGATTGTGGTTGGCCGCGGATCTTCTGTAGAAGCTTATCCTTTGTTTGGCTTTGATCTGAATGATTATGATGCCTTGTTTCGCGAGAAGCTAAACCTGCTGCTACAGATAAACGAAAATACGCACGTTAACTGGGCTGGCAAATTCCGCCCCGCGATACCTAATTTACCTGTGTACCCTCGTCCACTACAGGCCAAACTACCCATCTGGCTGGGCGTAGGCGGCACATCCGAATCATTTGCACGGGCAGGTACGCTTGGTTTGCCTTTAATGGTAGCCATTATTGGCGGGCATACGCATCGCTTTCGCCCGTTGATTGACTTGTACCGTGAAGCAGGCGCCCGTGCCGGCTTCAAGCCCGAAGAATTAAAAGTTGGCTTACACTCGCCCGGCTATGTTGCCGATATCGATGAGAAAGCCATTAACGAATACTATCCCGGCTACGCTGAACTGTGGACCAAACTAGGCCGCGAGCGCGGCTGGCCGGCGGTAACCCGCCCGCATTTTGACGACCTGGCGGGCCCCAAAGGCGTGCTGGTGGTTGGCGGCCCCGAAAAGGTGGCTGAAAAGCTGCTACGCCATAGCGAGGCCTTGGGAGGGGTAGATCGTTTCACCTTCCAGATGGATAATGCCGGGTTGACGCATACACAGTTAATGCGGGCTATTGAATTGATTGGGGAGAAGGTGATACCGTTGATAAAAAAGGTTAGTTAATAATCTCTCCTTTATTATTAGCTAGCTTATCTCGCCATCTCTGAATGTCCTCCGGGGTTTGTTTAGTCCAATCTATTACTTCCCCTACAATCTTTAGCGGCTGGGTAGTTCTGTAAGAGCGCGTTAAATTGCCCGGGAATTTCTTGTCGGTAAGGTTTGGGTCGTTTTCAAAACTTCCGGTAGGCTCAACAATGTAAACACGTTCGCGCCCATCGCCCTTTGCTAATGAAGCGGCAAGCCCCGCACCATTTGCCAAGGCCGTGAAATAGATATGATTCATCTGGAACCCGTCTTTATAATTAGATAAGCGCCCTGCCACTAAAAAATCACCCACCGGCAAATCAGCCCTGGTACCGTGATAAAATGGCCCGTCGTCTGCCGGCTGGCCTGCTGAAACTATAGCTAATTCATGATTCTTTTTTGCCTCAGCAGTGTTACCAAGTTCTTCGTAACATGTGGCAATTTTTAAATACAGGGCCGGCAGCGCTCCGTTAACAGCAACGTCATTAACCTTAAGCGCAAATTGCAGCGCAGTTTCATACCATTTTAATTTATCAGCGACGTTTTCCTGGCGGCGAGCTACGTAATAAGCTGCCAGATATTTTTCAAAATCATTGGTGGCATCATGCCAGGCTTGTAAAAATAGCTGTTTTGCTTTTTCAGGCTTTTCCTTCTCCTCCATGCTCATACCTTGAACGCAAAGTTGAATAATAGGATTGTTGGGGTTGAATTCCATTTTTGGGCTAGATGTAATGTTTAAATAGGTGAGTAGCAAAATAACGCAAAATGGGATAAACAAAAAAGTCCTCAGATTTCTCTGGAGGCTTTTGCAGAATTTGAGTAACAGTATACGACAAGCTGTCGCGAAATAGTAGTTACCAATAGTTTTAGAGCGGTAAATGATCAATTGCAAAATTGAAGAAAAAGTGTGCACTGGTATAAACAGCGTAAGGAATTCGCACAGTATGATTTTCCAGGCCTTGAGGATAACTTTTATGCTCACTTCCGAAATCGGATACGGATTTGATTGACACAAATAATGGCTTTTTTCTAAAAAGTGTGTTTTGTGCGGCGTAATAGAATCCGTGTGTTTCCATATCCAATCCAATGGTCCCTGTGTTATCTTCGATCATCTTTTTAAACCATTCTTCTGAACGAACAAGGGCATTACCGGTGATGACTTTACCACATTTTAAATTGAGAGGGTTGGTAAAAAGGCCTTTATCGGGATAGTTATCTTTGATCCGAGATAACACATTTGTTTGCACAGCATATTGCTCGATCATATCGATGATGGTTGAATCTGCGGAAATATAGTGTTTACGATCTTTCTCCGTAGTGTAGGGTTCTCCGTTTTCATCTTTTTTAACGATGATAGAAACCTGATCGTAGTCTACCGCTTCTTGGGCTACCATGATGTCCCCGACTTTCTGCTCCCGCGCCAGGTTTCGGTTACCTGCGGCATGGCCCAGCATTACAATAATGTCAGGTTTATAAATCCAAACCAATTTGGTGGTCAACGTGGCAGCTGCTGAAGTTCCCTGATGAAGGCACTTGGCAACAACCACAGAAAGTTTCTTATCGTCTTTTTCAAATCGTCCGAAATGGTAAGTATGGGCATCATCTTCCGACCTTGGTAATGTTTTCTGATCAGTTAGCAACGCCATTACTGCTTGAAGTTCATCAGTGGTCGCCGTTACTATACCGATTCGAAAATTTTCCTTCGCCTCTTCAGAATCCGTAACGCGTGCGTATTTTTCAAACAGACCACGATCCTCTTTTGCAAGTTCCTCTGTTTCCTGCAATTGATAGATTGTTTTGACAACCAAGGATAACACAATATTAGCCAACGTATTGAATGCCGAATCATCAACATTACTTTTTACCTCGGTGAACAGAAAGTACCGATCATTTTCCAAGATGGTGGAAAAACCTCTAATAAAATCAAGTATCTCATTATCTGTTGCGGGTACCTCATCAGTTAATTTAGGGTAAAGTTCTTCGTAAAGGTTGCCTTCCAAACTGGACATTGCGTTGTAAAGCCTGTCGCCAGGCTCGCTATCTTTAATATTCCAGCCTTCTCCCGGGCGGATGCTGCGTGCGGCGTCTTTATATTCGTCTTGATTATATTCTAAATATGACTTTAGATGAGCTATCGCCCTTTTTATCTTTGAGTGAGGAACTGCCATAAAGTTTGGATTTGCCCGTAAATGTAGTAAAACAAAAAAGCCTTCAGATCTCTCTAAAGGCTTTTGCGGAATGGACGGGACTCGAACCCGCGACCCCATGCGTGACAGGCATGTATTCTAACCAGCTGAACTACCACTCCGTTTGGGACTGCAAATATACGCTACAGTTTTTATTATACAAATCCTTTTTTCAAAAAATATTTAATTGGCACATTTTCAGGTCAATAATATTTAACATACTTGTTTTAGTACATAAAACACTACAACCGTCCTTTAAAAACAACACCCGCTGTATAGTATTTAATACTAGTGTATAGTTTTTTAATAAATACCGCGAAAAAAACCGGACAATGAAACGTCAAAATAGTAACAAACTTTGCGTAAAGTCTCTAAACGGATGTCGATTTTCCCTGATTCAAGCCTGCCAATATTAATATTTGTATCGGTATAAAATTTTTCCTGGGTAACCTGGTTTTGTCGCCTTAATCGTTTAATCTGCAGCGAAACTTTTCGCCTGAAGGCATCGTCAGAATTGTTAAGGTACTCAAAATCAGTTAGTAACATGGTGCAACGTTTTATAAATTGGCTTAGTATATTAAAAAGATCGGGGTGCCTCTTTCAAAACTAAAATTAGTAAATTTTTTATTAAAACTATTTTCAATTTCTGACGAATAAGTCATTGCCGCAACCGCTTTATGGCGTTACATTTGTTTAAAGCATAACGCCCTGCAGATAATCTGTGAAAAAAGTTTAAATCATCTACCTATGAAAAACTTTTTAAAGCTGAATTCTCAGACGCCCAAGCTGAGGTTTTTTGTTCTTTGTTTTGGGTTTAATCAATAGTTTAAATTAATTAGGGGAAAGGGAGCGCCAAAAGTGCTCTCTTTTTTTGTTTCAACATTTTTATTATGCATGCATAATATTTATATTTAACTCACTAATTCCTGCCAATTATGTATTTCGACCTTTCTGAAGAACAACTAATGATACGCCAGGCTGCCCGCCACTTTGCTCAAAACGAACTCAAGCCCGGCGTAATTGAACGAGACGAACATCAAAAATTCCCAACCGAACAAATAAAACAGCTAGGCGAACTGGGTTTTATGGGTATGATGGTATCACCCCAATACGGCGGCAGTGGTATGGATGCCATATCCTATGCTATTGTTATAGAGGAACTTTCAAAAGTAGACGCGTCTACATCGGTGATCGTTTCTGTTCAAAACTCATTGGTTTGTTACGGCCTGGAGAAATATGGTACTGAAGAGCAAAAACAAAAATATTTGGCGCCGTTAGCCAAAGGCGAGGTGATAGGCGCATTCTGCCTGTCGGAGCCGGAGGCTGGATCCGACGCTACATCACAGCGCACCATGGCAATTGACATGGGCGACCATTACCTGCTTAACGGCGTCAAAAACTGGATAACCAGCGGCAGCACCGCATCAACCTATATTGTGATAGCCCAAACCGATGCTGACAAGCGCCACCGCGGCATTAATGCTTTTATTGTAGAGAAAGGCGCACCCGGTTTTACAATTGGCCCCAAAGAGAACAAAATGGGGGTACGCGGCTCGGATACACATTCCTTAAATTTTACTGACGTAAAAGTCAGCAAGGAAAACCGCATAGGCGAGGATGGCTTCGGGTTTAAATTTGCGATGGGGTTGTTAGAAGGCGGGCGTATTGGCATAGCCGCGCAGGCTTTGGGTATTGCCACCGGGGCTTATGAACTGGCGCTGGCTTACTCCAAAGAGCGCAAAGCCTTCGGCAAACCGATTGCTGATCACCAGGCCATCCAATTCAAACTGGCGGATATGGCTACCGAAATTGAGGCCGCGCGCCTGCTGGTTTACAAAGCCGCCTGGTTAAAAGACAATGGCAAACCTTATGGTCATGCCAGCGCTATGGCTAAACTCTTTGCATCCGAAACGGCTATGCGCACCACTACAGAAGCAGTGCAGATACATGGAGGCTACGGCTACGTAAAAGAGTACCATGTGGAGCGCCTGATGCGTGATGCCAAGATCACGCAGATATACGAGGGAACTTCCGAAATTCAACGTATTGTCATATCGCGCGGGGTGTTGGAGTAAGCGCTATATTTTTCTGTAATTTTGAGCTACACATTAATGACGATACATATGAAAACGAACAGGTTTTTCATTACGCTTATATTTTTATTTTCTATTTCTGTCGGCTACGCCCAAACCGGTTTAAAAAGCGGCATCTGGCGCGGGGCTTTAAAAACCGCTGCCGGTACTGATATACCTTTTAACTTTGAGGTGAGCGATGCCGCGGGCAAAAAACAATTAACCATTATTAACGGGGCCGAGCGTTTTAAAGTAAGCAACTTACGCGGAAAAGGCGATTCGGTATTTGTTAAAATGCCTTTGTTTGATTCGGAGTTTAAACTAAAGCTGAAAGCCGGCGCGCTGGAAGGCCAATGGATAAAACACCTGGCGGATAGCGACGTGGTTATGCCGTTTAACGCTACTTATAACACCGCCTGGCGCTTTAAAACTCAAAAGCCATTGGCCAATGTTGCCGGCCGCTGGGCCGCTACCTTTGGCGAAGGCGATGGTAAGGACGAATTGGTGGGCGAGTTTACGCAAACAGGCTCTAAATTAACCGGCACCTTTCTTTCCACTACGGGCGATTACCGTTTTCTGGAGGGTGTGGTAAGCGGCAACCTCTTTTACCTGTCGTGCTTTGATGGCGGGCATGCTTATTTGTTTACCGGGATCATCAATGGCCAGAAGATCACCAACGGTAAATTTTATTCGGGCAAAACCAGTAATGATAATTGGGTGGCTATTAAAAATGCTGGCGCCAAACTGCCCGATGCTTACTCGTTAACCGCGCTTAAACCCGGCTATAAAAAAATCGCTTTTAGCTTTAAAGATATCAATGGCAAAAAGGTGTCGCTAAGCGACGCGCGTTTTAAAAACAAGGTGGTTATGGTGCAGATACTAGGTTCGTGGTGCCCCAACTGCATGGACGAAACCGCTTACCTGGTTAACTATTACAAAAAATATCACCCCAAAGGTGTAGAAATTGTTGGCCTGGCTTATGAGCGTAGTACCGACTTCGCGAAAGCAAAAAAATCATTACTGCCCTTTAAAAACAGGTTTAATGTTCCTTACCCATTATTGATAACCGGCTACACCCCTGCCAAAGGCGAACCGGCTAAAAGCTTGCCTATGCTGGCTAAAGTTGTAGGTTTCCCCACAACTATCATCATTGATAAAAAGGGCGATGTACGCAAAATACACACCGGCTTTAGCGGCCCGGGCACCGGCGAACATTACACCGAGTTTATCAACGAGTTTGAAACGCTTACCAATAATTTACTAGCGGAGTAAATTCAATAACAAGACTTACGAAGTTTTTAAAACTTCGTAAGTCTAACAAGGTGTCTACTATTCCTTCACCGCCAGCTCTTTTCGTCCCAGCAGGGTCTCTCGTAGAGGACCCTGCGATGCAGACTTTCGCACGCGCAGGGTCCCTTTCAGGAGACCTGCTGATACGCCAAACCCGAAATCGAACATCCGAAGTCCGAAATCAACTAGTTCTTCGCCGCTAACTCCTTACTCTTCATCATATTCTTAGTACTCTCCGCCAGACGTATAAACTCGGCGCGGTAGCCGTCATCATCGTTGCCTTTGGCACTTTTTGCTAACGCGATGAGTTTATCAAAATCTGCATTTTGTTTAAAGGCCGAGTTACGTAAAAGCATCCCATACCCGGCCACAGCAGCCGCAAAACGGAAGTCTTCGGACGGTTGGCTAACCACATTATCGCTTACGGTGGTTAACTGCATTTTGCTTTTATCTCCATCCGGCTGTTTGTAGCGGAATTTGATAGTCATCAACTCGTCGGAATTATTGGCTTTTTCGGCCGGAGCCGGCTTTTGGTATTTCAGCGGGTCAACACTTCCCACAAAACTATCTTTAACACCAACCGGGATGATCTCGTACAGCGCGGTAACAGTATGGCCAACGCCCATATCGCCGCCCAGTTTGGTATCATTATTAAAATCCTCTTTGGCCATCAGGCGGTTCTCGTAACCCAGTAAACGGTAAGCCTGCACTTTGGCGGGGTTAAATTCCACCTGCAGTTTCACGTCTTTAGCCACAGTAAACAAAGTTCCACCAAACTCGTTTACCATTGATTTGGTGGCTTCGGTAATGTTATCTATATAAGCGTAGTTACCATGCCCCTTATCGGCCAGCAGCTCCATCTTGCTGTCTTTATAATTACCCATGCCAAAGCCTAGTATAGATAGGCTCACGCCGGTTTTACGCTGCTCTTCTATCAACTCCTCCATATCCTTATTGCTTGATGCACCTACATTAAAATCACCATCGGTAGCCATTACAATGCGGTTGTTGCCGCCTTTAATAAAATTCTTTTGCGCCACCTGGTAGGCCATCAGCATGCCAGCGCCACCGGCGGTGCCGCCGCCCGAGCCCAAACCGTCAATAACTCTTTTTATTTTGTCCTTCTCTGTTGCCGGGGTCGATTCGAGCTTAGTAGCAACCTCGCCGGCATACACTACTATAGCAACCTTGTCAATAGCCCGTAGCTGGTCAACCAGCATTTTTAGCGAAGTTTTCACCAGGGGCAGTTTATTCTCGTCATACATTGATCCTGATACATCAATTAAAAACACCAGGTTTGATGGCGGTAGTTTATCGGTTTTTACCTCTTTAGCTTTCAGTCCGATGCGCACCAGCTGGTGTTTAGTGTTCCATGGCGCGGCACCAACTTCGGTTTGAATAGCTACCGGCTCTCCGTTGGTTGGGGTGGGTAGTTTGTATTTAAAGTAGTTTATCAGCTCCTCAATACGCACCGCGTTTTTAGGCGGTAGCTGGCCACCATTTATAAAGCGGCGAACATTGGCATACGATGCGCCATCAACATCAACAGCGAAGGTTGAAAGTGGTGTTTCTTTAGGGTTGATGAATTGATTTTCGACTATTTTTTCATAATCCTCGGTACCGGGACTGTAAACCGTGCCAGGATATTTGTCAACAACTATTTCATTCACGTCCTGAGCCGGCTTCGCGATCTTCGCTTTAGCCAAACGGCGCGATGCGGGGGTTACCGTCAATCCGGCCACTCTGCCCGCTAAAGCCTGCTGCACATTGGTTTGTTGAGGCTGCACCTGCGTGGCCGATATTGTAGTAATAGCGCTCGTTACTGACTCCTTTCGCATAGTGGGATAGCCAATTATAGCCACCTCATTCAGCTGTAACGATTCGGGGTCAAGCCATACATCTATTACGTTCTTTTTGCCTATGGCAACCATTTGTGCTTTAAAACCGATGTAGGTAAACGCTAGTTTGGTTGATCCTTCGGGCACTTCTATTTTATATCGCCCGTTAACGTCGGTAGTTGTGGTTACTTTGGTGCCGTATACCAATACAGCTACGCCCGGAAGGCTTTGTTTACCTGCTTTATCGTAAACTGTACCGCTTATCAATCTGCCGGCGGCTTTGGCGAATGATACCAGGCCTGCCAGTATCATCAGTAATAATAAGGTCTTTCTCATAATTGTAAGTTTTTATGAGTTGATGCAGCGTTGTGCACATTTCCATAAACCATTTAAAAAAATTATTTTGACCTGCGGAAAATGACCTTATTCAGCAATAGAAAAAAGCCTGCTGCAGCCGACGACAATGTACTGCTTGCACGTTACCGGGAAACCGGCGACCTGGCCCTGCTTGCCGAATTATTTCAAAACCACAGCCACAGTGTTTACTACGTTTGCTACCGTTATTTGCAGGATACCGATAAAAGCAAGGATGCCACCATGCAGATATTTGAGGAACTGGTACAAAAGGTGCATAAGCATGATATTGGCAATTTTGGCAGCTGGCTGTACACGCTTAGCCGTAATTATTGCCTGATGCAGTTACGGGCTGATAAAAAAATGCCGGGCACTACTTTGGATAATTTTATGGAAATGCCGGTAGAATTGCATCTGGATAATGACAATAAAGAAGAACAGCTTAGCCTGATGGAGCGCTGCCTGAAAAAACTGGCTGAAGCACAAAAGCTAAGTGTAGAGTTATTTTTTTTAAAAGAGAAGTGTTATAAAGAGATAACCGAAATTACCGGTTTTACGCTTAACGAGGTAAAAAGCTATATACAAAACGGCAAGCGTAACCTTAAAATTTGCATGGAGAAAAACAGTGAGCGTTAGTAAGGCCGACATATTGCTGATACGCAAGTACCTTAACGGGGAACTTGACGCACGTGCCATGTACGAGCTGGAACTGCGCGCGCAAAATAATGCCGAACTAATGGATGTGATGCTGGGTATGGAGGCTGCACAAACAGATCATCAGCCACACATCGATCATATAAACCAACGGATAGCCGATCGCGTAGCAAAAGATAAAAAACGTGTGGTGCCTATGTACCGTACCTGGGCGGCAGCGGCAAGCGTGTTACTTTTACTGGGTATTGGCGCCTGGTGGCTAAGCCGAGAAACACCAAAAGCAAACACAGAAACGGCTTTTGTAAAAACGGCACCGGCAGATAAAGCCAAGACAGACACCAATGCCCTTGTTGCCAAAATACCTGTACCCAATTTGAAAGGGCCCGAATTAACTGCTGCTAATGATACCAGGCTACCCCAAACTACCGGCAAAAGCAAAGTACGCCGTAAGCATCCGCTGGATAATTTTATGGTTGCTGATAGTAACACCATGATAGCGGCAAATAAGCCAACTGTGTTAAAAGAGGTAGTGGTGGTTGGTTATCCTACTATGCGGAAAGAGTCCACTACCGGAGCTATTGCTACAGTATCTGGTGCCCAGGTTCAGCCACAGCAAAGCAATGTGCAACAAACGCTTGCCGGCAAAGTTGCAGGGATATCGATAACCAAAAAAGGCGAAGGCTATTATAATATTAAAGGCATTGTAACCGATGCCCGTGATGGCTCCCCAATCCCCGGTGCCAATATTAGTTTAAATGGGGAAAACAACACGCAGACAGACGTTAACGGATCCTTTAACATCACAACATCCGGCAACAACATGCTCGCTGTTGGCATGATAGGCTATTTATCACAACAGGTTAAAATTGATAAAGAAAAGGAACTAAAAATAAAGCTAAGTCCGCAAGGAAATGTACTGGCCGAAGTAGCGATTATTAGGAAGGATGAGGACTGCAAAGAGAACCTGAAGTTTAAAGCCCGCTTTATAGAAAACATTGCTATTGCAGAAAAGTACGTTAACGAGCACGAAAACCGCGATACCTTAACCGTTACCCAAAAACAATTTTTAAAGGCCTTGAAGTTTA
Organism: Mucilaginibacter sp. A3364; assembly: GCF_059690715.1. NCBI lineage: Bacteria > Pseudomonadati > Bacteroidota > Sphingobacteriia > Sphingobacteriales > Sphingobacteriaceae > Mucilaginibacter > Mucilaginibacter sp. A3364. The sequence goes on along the minus strand of NZ_JCAWED010000002.1, from coordinate 919,419 downwards.
TTGCCCGCTACACCACGGTTTCGGTACGCACCGATGGTAAAAACCCGAAAGGATACCCGGATGTTGACGTTTTTGAGGATGACAAAGAGCGCTGGATGCTATGGTACGAAGCCAATAAGTGCAAAAACCTGAAATAGCGCTTAAGCCTTCTCTTCCCAAATTGCACACAAATGCAAAATGGTATCAACCGCCCGTTGCATGTCCTGTACCGATACCCATTCTTGTTTGCCATGGAAAGCATGCTCGCCCGCAAAAATATTAGGGCAGGGCAGCCCCATAAATGATAGGCGCGAGCCGTCGGTGCCGCCACGTATACTGCATAGTTTGGCATTTAATCCCGCGCGGCTGATGGCTTCCAGGCCGAACTCAACAATATGCGGGTGTTGTGTCAGCACATTTTTCATGTTGCGGTATTGCGGCTTTATCTCATAGCGATAGCTTGAGTTTGGATACCCCTGCATTACAGCATCGGCTACGCCTAACAAAGTTTGAGCATGCGTTTCCAGATTTTTATCTTCAAAATCGCGCACAATAAACTCAATGGTCGCTTCTTCAACATGGCCCAGCATGCTTACGGGGTGTACAAAACCTTGTTTGCCTTCTGTCCCTTCGGGCGATAGGTTGTGGGGTAGTTTAGCGATGATATCGCCTGCAATTTTAATGGCGCTTTCCATTTTACCTTTGGCAAAGCCCGGATGCACACTCACGCCGCTGATGATGAGTTTTAGTCCGTCAGCAGAAAAAGTTTCATCTTCCAGGTGGCCCGCGCTTTCGCCATCAATGGTATAGGCAGCTACAGCGCCTACTTTTTCAATATTTACGTTATCGACGCCGCGGCCAATCTCCTCATCGGGCGTAAAAAGGATGCTTATTTTGCCGTGTTTGATTTCGGGGTTGGTCATGAGCTGGTAGCAGGCGTCCATAATCTCGGCTACGCCGGCTTTATTATCTGCCCCTAACAGCGTGGTACCGCTGGCGGTTACAATGTCATTGCCCAGTTGGTTTTTCAGGTCGGCATGCTCATGCATACGCAGTACCTGCGTTTCGTCATCAGGTAATACCAGGTCGCGGCCGTCATAGTTTTGGTGGATGATGGGTTTAACATTCTCGCCGCTGCAATCGGGCGATGTATCCATATGCGAGCAAAAGCAAATTACCGGTACATCGGCCTTATCCGTATTTGCGGGAATGGTTGCGTAAACACAGCCAAACTCGTCCAAATGTGCGTCGGCTACGCCCATAGCATGCAATTCGGCCACTAATAAATTACCTAAATCCTTTTGTTTTTGGGTTGATGGAGCGGCATTTGAGGTTGGGTCTGACTGTGTGTCAATAACCGCATAGCGCAAAAAACGATCTGTTACGGTATAATTTAAGGCTGAATTAAGTTTCATATATTTGTGCGGCTGCGTGTTACGTTAATAACGTGTGGGTTTTACTGTCTGGTGTAAATATTAGCATTATTTTGTTTTGAAAAAGATACTTCTGTTTTTTATCGCGTTAACGTTATGTAACGGTGTTAAGGCGCAAGGCTATAATTACTCCAAATACGCCATCGAGCTTAATGCCAGTTCTGTGCGCCCTTATGCCGATATGAAAATAGCGCAAGACACTTATGCATTTGGTGTTGCCGGCTATTATAACCTTACCCCTTATGTACCAATTGGCCTTGAGCTGCAATTTGGCACATTGGCCGGTGGCAGTACCGAACTCGATTTTTATAAACGCCAATATAAAAATAACTACAAAGCGCTTTTACTACATGGCGACCTGCAACTGGGCGAGATCATCGATTACTCGCGCAGCCGTTTTGTTGCTGTACTAAAAGATTTTTATGTAGGCACCGGTTTTGGTTTGATGTTTAATAATATGGGCTTTATACAGCGCACCAACCTTGTTGCGGATAGTCAATATCCTGTGGGTACTTATCGTTTCCCGGGCCAGGACAAAAGCGTTAATATGATGCTCCCCTTCCGGATAGGCTACGAGATTAAGATATTTAACGATTACGACGAGCCTTTTATGGGTATTACGCTGGGTTATAACCACACCTTTACCTGGGGCGAAGGCATGGATGGTTACACCGATTCGCCAAGCGGCTTTAAAAACAATGCGCTCGACCAGTACCGCCAGATCGTTATAGGCGTGAAACTTAACTTTGGAGGCACCACTCCATCATATACCAAACCAATCAGATACTAAGGCTTGAATATAGAAGAACTACGCGACTACTGCCTGCTAAAGCCGGCCGTTACCGAAGGGTTTCCTTTTGACCAGGACACGCTGGTGTTTAAAGTAGCAGGCAAAATGTTTTTGCTGATAAGCCTAAGCAAAGGAACCAGCTTTAACGTAAAGTGCGACCCCGAACTGGCCGCCGAACTACGCGAGCGCCACCCCGAAGTACAACCCGGCTACCACATGAACAAAAAAATGTGGAACACCGTGCATATGGACGGCACCCTTACCCGCAAGCAACTGCTGGATATGATAGATCATTCGTATCTTGAGGTGGTAAAAGGCCTCCCCAAAAAAATACAGGCCGAAATTGCCGACCAATCCTAAAGACCCAAGCACCTTGCATGAAAGCTTTTTTAACCGCATTGCTGGCCTGTTTTATCATCACCAAAACACAGGCGCAACTAACCCCTTTTGAGCTAAGCGCCGATAAAAACCGTACGGCCACCTATCACGAAGTTATTGCCTACTACAAAAAACTGGCAGCCGGTAAAAAGCAGATCAGGCTCATCAACTATGGCACCACGGATGTTGGTTATCCTTTAACGCTGGTGGTACTATCGCGCGATGGTGTGTTTGACCTTGCACTCATAAAAAAGCAAAACAAACGCGTACTGCTTATCAACAACGGCATACATCCCGGCGAGCCCGAGGGTGTTGACGCCAGCATGATGCTTGTACGCGATCTGCTGAAAAAGAACGCCCTGCCTAAGGATGTGGTACTATGCTTTGTTGCGTTATATAACATCGACGGCAGTCTTAACCGTGGTGTAAGCAGGGTTAATCAAAACGGCCCATCAAGCTACGGCTTCCGCGGTAATGCCCGAAACCTGGATCTGAACCGTGATTTTATCAAAGCCGATAGCCGTAATACCCTGGCCCTGCAACAGATCATCAACACCTGGAAACCCGAGATATTCCTGGACAACCACACCAGCAACGGCGCCGATTACCAGTATGTAATGACGCTGATAGAGACCCAGAAGGATAAACAAAACAAAACGCTTGCCGCGTACACCGGTAAAACCCTTTCGCCGGAGTTGTATAAGCGGATGAAGACGGCTGGTTATGAAATGACACCGTACGTGGATAGCAAAGGCGAGACGCCTGATTCGGGCCTGGTAGCTTTTTTGGAGACGCCCCGCTTTGCCACAGGCTATACCAGCCAGCATAACATCATCAGCTATATTACCGAGACACATATGCTCAAATCGTTTGATAAACGTGTTTGGGCCACTTACGCTTTTATGCAAGCGCTGATTGATATTAACCAACGTGACGCTAAAATTATCGGCGACTTAAAACACAAAGCCGACGAAGAAGTAAAGCAACAAAAAACTTTCGCCTTAAACTGGGATGTTGATTTTGAACATTACGATACCCTGCAATTTAAAGGTTTCACTGCCGGGCACAAACCCAGCGAGGTTAGCGGATTGAGCCGCTTGTACTACGATCGCACCAAGCCTTTCACCAAAACCATTAAGTACTTTAATAACTATAAGGTAACTACCACAGCGGATAAGCCGGTAGCCTACATTATCCCACAGGCATGGGGGAAGATCATTGAGTTATACAAACTCAACAACGTGGCCATGAAACAACTGAGGCATGATACCACGCTCAACCTGCAAATGTATTACATAGCCGATTACAAAACCGCCGCCCGCCCTTACGAAGGGCATTACACCCATAGCGGTGTTACACTTAGCCCGGTTACAGCGCCTGTTAAGTTTTTAGCGGGCGACTATGTAGTTTGCACCAACCAAAGCCTCAATCGCTACATTGTGGAAACGCTGGAGCCGCAAGGTGTTGATTCCTTCTTCGCCTGGAACTTTTTTGATTCGATATTGGGCACCAAGGAGCATTTCTCAGATTATGTTTTTGAAGATGATGCCGCAGCCTTATTAAAACGCGACCCTGCCCTACGCAAAAAATTGAATGACGAAAAAGCTAAAGACCCTAAACTAGCGGCCAGCGCGGCGGCCCAGTTAAATTTTGTGTATCGCAATTCGCCGTATTTTGAAAAAACCTATCTTAGGTACCCGGTAGGGCGCTTGCTCACCAACGTTAAACTCGACTTAAAATGATGGAATATATACAGGCGGCTCCCGTGGCTTCCTTAATTTTTGCAATAACTATACTTTGCTCATTGCTGGCTTTTAGTAATGAAGAAATTTACGGCAAATGGATGCTGCACCCGCATAGCGTGTCGCGCGGGCAACGGGTTTATACCGTAATTACCAGCGGCCTGATTCATAAGGACTGGATGCACCTGTTCTTTAACATGCTATCCTATTATTTCTTTGCCTTTACGTTGGAGCCTGCTATCGGCCACTGGCAGTTTGGCGTGTTATACATCAGCAGTTTGATATTGAGCGATCTGCCAACGGTTGCCAAACATAAAAATGATTACTGGTATCATAGCCTGGGAGCTTCGGGGGCCGTGAGCGCGGTGATATTCAGCTTTATTATGTACGCGCCGATGACGACGATGTACATTATGCCATTCCCGTTCCCTATCAAATCCATCATATTTGGGGTGCTGTACCTGGTATATTGCCACTACGCCTCCAAACAATCGCGCGATAATATTAACCACGATGCTCACCTTTACGGGGCGCTATGCGGGGTATTTATAACCTTGATATTGCATCCTAACGTACTACCGGCGTTTATTCAGCAGATCAGTGAGGGAGTTGGATCGATGCTCCGTTAACCAGGTTATCTCCATCGTCGGTTAAAAAGCTCATCGGGTTTTCGGGGTCCTTAATGATCTCGAGCAGCAGGAAACCCCAGTTTTTCCAGAAGCTTTCCAGCACCTGGCCGTAGGTTTTGTTTTGCCAATGATCAAACAGCGGTTTGCTGCTTATGCCGCGCAGGGGCATGGCTTCCAGGTAAATCTCATCGCCGACAGGTAAAATAGAATACTCGGGCAGGCGGTTAAACAGGTAAGCCGAATAAAACACACGCCCGCTAAATTCTTCAAACTGTATGGGGTGCAGGGTAGCGTCGCCTATTTTTTCCAGTATTTCGCGGTGATAATTGCGATTGGCACCATTGTCCTGCATACATATCACCAGGCCAAAATCATTTATCCGCAACGCGAAGGTTAGCGTATTGATCTCATCGCGATAGCCAAACTCCTGCTCATTATTATCCACCTTGAATAAAAACAGGCTGAAAGGTGTAAAATCCTCAAATACCAAAGGCTGGTTAATGCTCTGCAACATCAGGTGCAGATTACGGAATTTGTGGATGATGGATTGCGATATATTAAACTCTTCTCCTTGCGCGCGCTGCTGGCGAATACCGCTTTGTATCTCGTTAAAAATAATGCCGTACAACAGTTTACCCGCCCATTGAAATATTTTGAGCTCGTCCAGCTGTTTTACAGCATCGTAACCAGCGGTAAAAGCGGCGGCAATTTCGGCTTCAAGCGGCTCAATGTAGTTTTCGTTGGCGGTGGCGCTGCAAGGTAGTTTAAGGTCTTTATAAGTGGCCATGCTTTCGTCAAGCAATTTAAACGGGCGATCTTCCAGCGCGTAACGACTCATCAGCCATTGCGGAAAAACCTGCACCTTTTCCTCTTCGGAGTTTAAGGTTTGCCCGGTTAAAAAACAGTTGCGGTTGCTAAAGTTTAACGAATCAAACGGAGAATACAATTGTGCCGACATGCCGGCAAAGATAGTATAGTATGAAGTATATGAAAAATGCCACAGCTTATATTGCTTAGCTGTGGCATTTTGGTGGGATGATTAATTATAGATCTATACTCTCACCAATAGCCGGCAGCTTAATATTCACCCCCGCTTTGATAAACTTCTCGGTAGCTTCTTCCTTATCAATAACAATAACCGGGAAGGTATCATAATGCACCCCGATCACATTTTTGCAATTAATAAAATTGGTTGCTTTAATGGCATCATCAACGCCCATAGTATAATTGTCGCCAATTGGCAGGATGGCCCAATCCAGGTTTTCATCTTCCAGCAGTTTCATATCATAAGTAAGCGCGGTATCGCCGGCGAAGTAGATCTTTTTGCCGCCGCTGTACAACACAAAGCCGGCAGGGTTGCCACCCGGCGAACCATCAGGCAAAGTGCTTGAATGTATAGCCACCACCATTTTAACACGGCCAAACTCAAAGTTAAAGCTACCGCCAATGTTCATGCCGTGCGCTTCTATATCTTGTTTGCCCAACCAGTCGGCAATTTCGGCAATGCAGATAACTTTGGCGCCGCTGCTTTTTTGTATGGCCACCAGGTCGGCCACGTGGTCGCCGTGGCCGTGCGATACCAGGATATAGTCCGGCTTGAGCGCGTGAATATCAATAGCTTTAGCCGCCGGGTTAGGCGTGATGAACGGATCGAACAACAGCTTTTTGCCTTCTGTTTCGATCATAATGGTTGATTGTCCGTAATAGGTAGCTTTCATAGGTTTTTTGAATATCGAATAATGAATGTTGAACACCGAATGTCGAAGTAAAACGTTCGATATTCATCATTCGATATTCGGTGTTCGATATTTTCTATCTAACGGCCAAACATTCCGCCCAGGCCCCCAAACATATCCTTGGTAGCTGCAGCCATTTCGCTTTGGCTTACGTTATCGGCTTGCTGCATGGCTTTGTTTATGGCTACTACCAGCAGTTCTTCCAGCTCTTCCTTATCAGCTTCTTTTAAAAAATCGCCATCAATGGCTACGCTTTGCACCGCCTTGTTGGCATTAGCTGTAACGGTAATTTTGCCACCCTCGGCAACGCCGGTAACGGTTATGGCATCCAGTCTTTTCTTTATCTCGCCAGCCTTTTGCTGGGCTTCCATTAGTTTGTCAAACATATGTTTTAAATGTGCAGATATGCAAATGTGCGGATGTGCAGATGATCGATCAGCACGCGTAACATTTCATGATCTGATTATTAAATTACTTAATTAATTCCCTTCATTTGCAAATATGCACATTCGCATATCTGCACATCAAATCAGTCCTCACTCGTATCGCCATTACCGCTGTATGCATCTTTACGCACAACCGGCATGCCAAGAATTTTATACAGTCCGTCCAGTTTCATCAGGCTGCCGTTGTTTAGGTTGGTTAACAGCACTACGGTAATATCGTTTTTCATATCGCGCAGGTAAATGTGCTTAAAGCCATGCCACCAGCCGGTGTGGTAAACCACTTTTTGGTTAGGCGCTTCAAACGTGCGCCAGCCGTATCCATAGCTAAAGTGACCACGAATTAAAGGGTTACGCGCAACGTAAGCCGAATCCATCGTCGCTTTCTTTAATAGCTTGCCTGCACGTAGGGCGCGGTCAAATATCAGCAAGTCGCCAACGGTGCTATATATACCTTTATCGCCCACCGGGCCGTCTAAAAAGTTTTGCGCTACCGAGTATTTCCAGCTTCCTCGATCATGCCCCACCACATCAACCGGTATTTTTTCATAATTGGCTTTCGAGTATACGTCGGTATGCAGCATCCCGGCAGGTTTAAAAATATTTTGCTGCATATATTGGGCATAAGGCATTTTGGTAACCTTTTCAATTATGGAGCCCAGCACCATATAGTTGGAGTTGTTGTAATGAAAGCTTTTATCGGGAGCATTGTAGCGGGCAGGTTTGTACTTGGCTATCATATCCATAGCGCCCATATTGCTCAAGCCTTTGCGCTGGTTCAGCTTTTCCTTGCGGTAAATATCATCCACAAAATAAACATAGTTCATCATGCCCGAGCGGTGCGTCAACAGCAGTTTAACGGTTACACCATCATACGGAAAATCCGGAAAAAACTCTTTCACATCCTGGTCCAGGCGTAGCTTGCCGCGCTCTATCAGTTGTAAAATGGCAGTACCCGTCATGGTTTTACTAACGGATGCCAGCTCAAAGCGCGAATCTATTTTTAAGCTGTCGCGATGCAGGTAATCGGCCCAGCCTATCGCGTTTTCGTAAATTATCTTTCCTTTTTTGGCTACCAGTATGTTGCCGTTAAAGCTATACTTTTTGTGCAGGTTTTTTATAAACTCGTCTATTTGCTTGTCGCCGGTTTTGGGGTTATAGGCTAATATAGCTTTGGTATCAAGCGGCTTATCGCTATCCGTTGGTTCGCCATTTTCTTTATCAGGGGCCGATGCGCATGATGCCAGCAACAGCAGAGAGGCGGCAAAAGTAAACAGACTTTTCTTCATTAAATTCATTTAGATGTACAGGGGATTAAACGACTGCGAAAATTGCAAATTATATACCGGGCTGAAACTAAAGTTTTAAACATTTTTATTGTTTTGGTTAATAACGTTTTTAAATTTATAACCATAACCTACACCCAACCCGAAGATGAAAACCAATTTTAAAACACTTTTAACACTAATAACGCTTTTTTGTTCGATAGGTGCTTTTGCACAGGATGCCAAAACCAAGGCTATCGACCTGATAAAGGAAGGTATTGCCCTTAACGATAAAGGCCAGTATACCGAGGCTATTGAAAAATATGACGAGGCCTTAAAAGTTGACCCTGATAATATGAACGGCCTGTACGAGAAAGCTTATACCCTGGTTATTTCGGGCAAAAAAACCGATGCCGTACCCATACTTGAAAAAGTAGCCGCCACCAATACTGTACCCCCGGCTTATGATTTGCTTGCCGGTATTTATGATGATAAGGGCGAGTTTCAAAAAGCTTTAAACTGCTACCAGCAAGGCATCAAACTATTTCCGCAGTATGCGCAGTTAAAACTTAACCTTAGCCTGGCCTATATGCGCCAAAAAAACTTTGCCGATGCCGAGCGCCTGGCTATTGAAGTGATAAAACTACAGCCTAAATATGCCAGCGGTCACCGTGCTTACGCTATGGCTACTTTGGGCAACAATAACAGGGCGGCATCGTTATTAGCATGGTGCAGTTTTTTGCTGCAGGAACCAAACACCAAACGATCTGCAGAAGCCATGGCCTACGTAAGAGGAATATTAAACAGCGGCATCAAAAAAAATGCCGACGGATCAACCAACATGACACTTCCCTCAGCATCGGGCGATATGGCCAAACAACTGGCTATACAGTTAGCCGCTACAGGTTCGGTGGTTGATAAAAAAGGCTTGTCGCCGGTTGATTCTTTGCAGCTGCAACTCGAGTCGGTTTTTAAAATTTTTGCCGAGCAAAGCGTTAAGGAAACACCTTCATTCCATAAAAAATTTATGGTTGACTATTTTGGCGCGCTGGCATCATCGGGCCATATGCCGGTATTTGCCCACTTTATTACCATGACCACCAACGCGGCCGAAGATAAGGAGTGGCTTGGCGCACACCCTACAGAAATTAAAACTTTTAGCGATTGGGCCACAACTACCAAACGCCAATTTGAATAACATGTATTTAAAAAAGCTTTTAATACCATTTACTTTTTTGCTGATAGCAAACACTGCATTTGCCCAGGTTACCGATGACCCTGCCGCTAACTATAAAGCCGCGCAGGCCTTAGTGAGCGCAGGCAAGGGCGCGGAAGCCATACCCTACCTGGAGCAGGTAGTAAAAACGCCGAACAACTATGCCGCAGTAAGCTTTAGTATGCTGGGCAGTATTTATGATAATGCCAAACAGCCCGAAAAAGCCATTGTGGTTTACAAAGACGGCTTAAAAGCCTATCCGCAGGACCAAAGTCTGCATTTCAATTTAGGCATCGCCAGTTTCCGCGCCAAACAATACGCCCAGGCCGAACTCGCGGCCATTGATGCCATTAAACTCGACCCGAAACATGCCAACAGCCAACGCCTGTACGGCCTGGTAACCTTCCATCAAAACAAACGCGCCAACGCCCTGCTGGCCTTTTGCAGCTTTTTGTTGCTGGAGCCTAACGGCCAGCGTGCCGAAGAAGCTATGACCAACCTGCAAAGTATATTAAAAGGCGGTGTGCTAAAGGCCGATGGCGCCAAAAGCATATCTGCCGACGCGAAGGAGATAGCTGCGCTAAATACGGGCATTGCCTCGGTTATTGAAGCAGGGCAGGCAAAAAAATTAATTGGCAACGCGCTACTCGAGTATCAGCTTAAAAGTATATTTATCCTGGCGGGACAAGCATCGGCCAAAAAAGCCAGCAAATCCTTTTTTGATACTTATTATGCCGATTATTTTTACAAACTGGCACAGGTGGGGCAGGTGCCGGCGTTGGTGAAGCTGATGGTGAGTAAGGAAGAAAGTGCGGGGTTGGTTGAATGGGTTAAGGGAGTGGAGAGGAAGTTTTAGATCATGAAAAATTGCCTTTGGTATTTTTTGTTGCTTATGAATTTTTCGGCTTCGGCCCAAACTCCTGCCGAAAACGCTGCCAAAGCCGGCGACCAGGAGATATTCTGGGCAATGGATCTTTTCAAAACACAATATCAACCACAGTCGTACAAAAAGTATAGTGGTAAGATCAAAGTGATCGATGACCGAAACCTGCAATTCGGCAACAAATCTGTTGAATATCCCGGCGCTGATACGCTGATGGAGGTTTTTGCAAGCGGCCTGTTATACCCCGAACTACTAGGCCCCGGCGAGCCGAAGATCATCGCCATAGCGGAAGCGTATTATGTAAGTCAGACCCCACAGGTGCGCCGCTTCAGGCTGGATGTGGTGCACAAAGGCTATAATAATTCGCAAGGCTTTACCACTAATCCCTCCATTTATTTTTTTGAGCTGACCAACAGGCGGGCAAACGCTAAAACTGATATCCGTGATTTTATAAAAGGCGCTAAGCTGACTTTTTTGAAAGAGGGGTGGGTGCAGAAATGACTTGTGAATATAAAACTGCACTATGTTAAAGAGGCTTAGCCTCGGCCAATTATTCTAGCGTAAAATTTCGTACAAATTTTTCTGCCAGAGGGTTATGGCATACTGCTTAAAAACATCGGCACCTTGTTTAAATGAGTCATCTAATAAATATTCTCCACCACCGTAATTCGTTCCGTTCACAAATATCTTAGCGGTCCCCCTTACCGCATATTTTTTAGCGCCTTCATGCATAACTATTTTCATATTTAGCGGGCTCACGTCGCCGCGGCATCCAACACGATACATTAACCAAGCCTCTGCCTTACCGTTTTTATCAAGGTCGGTAAGTGCTAAAGTATTTGCAACGTAACTTGCTTTGATATCCACCGGGCACTCTATTGTAAAGTCGTGCATCGCCCACATTAATTTATATTGGTTTGCTTTGACAGAATAACAATAAGCGTATAATTCGGCTTTTCTTAAACCTTCATCTTTACTTACAACAATTTCACCAGTTTCTGTAGTAATTAATAAGTGGCTTCCGTCAGTATCGGTGTAACTTACCGCATCAATAATATGTCCGGAATATTTTATGGATTTAGGAATCGCTTTTTTATCAACCTTAATAGTTTTAATTTGAGCAACTGCGGTTTGTTGAATTATTAACAAAAAGGTTAAAACAGAAATGACTTTCATGACAGGCAAAATATGTATTAGAATGCCAATATTCTTTTGAGGGAGAAAGCGCAAGGGTAACTCCTTAAATCAACATGCCCCAGTTCCATACCCATGGTTCCGGGGCACATCATAAACTATTGAAATTTTATTTTATTGGCATTTTGCGCGGCTACAACAGCCCATATCATGCAACCTATCCAGGCTATAATACCGCCTATAATAGGTATTAAAAAAAACAGTACTACAGATGCCACCAGCATTACCAGGCCACCCATTACCGTAGCGTACAGCAGCCCAAGCGGACCAAATAAAAACGCCAGTAAAAAGGCAACGCCTACACTTTTTTGTTTAGCCACGATAATTACCTGCGGCTGCGGATTGGTTTGATTTTCCATTGTGATAAGTTAATTTGTTTATAATTAAAAGGCTATTATCAAATATTATATAAATATCTGACAAAAGCAAGAGGCTGTAGCATGCTACACCTGGTGTAGCAGTGTAGCGTGCTACGCATACGACGCTACACTTACCTACGCCGCTGTTATTGTTTTGATCTGTCTCAGCAGGCTCTCCCGCCAAGGGACCCTGCGTTGTTTTAACTGCCGCCAAAATTTTACAACAATAGTTTACATCGCAATAGTATAAGCCCTACCTTTACGCCTGAAAAAATTACAGTATACCATAATGAGTTTCAGAATAGAACATGATACCATGGGCGAGGTTCAGGTACCTGCCGAAAAATATTGGGGCGCGCAAACGCAGCGTTCGCGCAATAACTTTAAAATTGGTCCGGAGGCATCTATGCCCAAAGAGATCATCGAGGCATTTGCCTATCTGAAAAAAGCCGCCGCCTATACCAATGCAGACCTTGGCGTTCTGGCCGCCGACAAACGCGATCAGATAGCCGCCGTTTGTGATGAGATATTAGCCGGTAAACTGGCGGATGAGTTTCCGTTGGTGATCTGGCAAACAGGCTCGGGCACACAGTCAAACATGAACGTTAACGAGGTTGTTGCCAACCGTGCCCATGTACTGGCCGGCAATAAACTGGGCGAAGGCAAAACCTTTATCCACCCTAATGATGATGTGAACAAATCACAATCGTCAAATGACACCTATCCAACAGCCATGCACATCGCCGCCTATAAAATGGTGATCGACGTTACCATACCCGGCATAGAAAAATTACGAGATACCCTGCAAGCCAAAAGCGAAGCCTTTAAAAGCGTTGTAAAAATTGGCCGTACCCACCTGATGGACGCCACCCCGCTTACGTTGGGCCAGGAGTTTTCGGGTTATGTATCGCAGTTAAACCACGGCCTGAAAGCGCTGAAGAACACCCTTGAGCATTTATCAGAACTAGCCTTGGGCGGCACCGCCGTAGGTACGGGTATTAACACCCCAAAAGGTTATGATGTAAAGGTGGCCCAATATATAGCCGAGTTTACCGGCCTGCCATTCATCACCGCCGAGAATAAATTTGAGGCACTTGCCGCTCACGATGCTATTGTAGAAAGCCATGGCGCGCTTAAACAAATAGCTGTATCGCTGATGAAAATAGCCAATGATATCCGTATGCTGGCATCGGGCCCGCGCTCTGGCATTGGCGAGATTCACATCCCGGATAACGAGCCGGGATCATCTATTATGCCGGGCAAGGTTAACCCTACCCAAAACGAGGCCGTTACCATGGTAGCCGCGCAGGTTATGGGTAATGATGTTACCATCTCAATAGGTGGGTCAAACGGTCATTATGAGTTGAACGTATTTAAGCCTGTTATGGCGGCTAACTTCCTGCAATCAGCACGTTTAATTGGCGATGCTTGTGTATCGTTCAACAACAATTGCGCGGCAGGTATTGAGCCAAACTATGAAGGCATCAAAAAGCATTTGGAAAATTCGCTGATGCTGGTAACTGCGCTTAACCCGCATATCGGTTATGAGAAGGCGGCCAAGATCGCTAAAACAGCACTGAACAACGGCTCATCATTGCGCGAAGCCGCTATTGGTTTAGGCTATTTAACCAACGAGCAGTTTGACGAGTGGGTGCGTCCTGAAGACATGATCGGTAGTTTGAAATAAAACATCTTGCAGGCTTGGGTTAAAAACCGGGCCTGCATTTATATAAAGCAATGCAAAAGCTTTTTGCCTTTCTCCTTTTACCGCTCATTCTTCTGGCAGCTTGTGCGCCCAACCCCAATATGCAGGGTAAGGGCAATGCTTATTTGCAGGGCGAATGGCAGCAGGATAGCATTGCGCAGCAAAAGCAATTGTTGAGTTATTCGCTTTATAGTTTTAAATTTAGCTGCGACTCGTTCTTTGTAAAAATGCGCACCTTTAGTAAGGTAAACAACGGTGTTGATACCTGCATGAACAGCGGCCAATGGACAGAATATGCCAAAGGCGCTTATAAACAAAATAACGATACGCTAAAGCTGCATGGCCTGTTTTGTAATGCCGATTACAATTTAAAAAAAGACGGCTGTTTTCGCATTGGTGTGTACGAGGAAAGTTTTAAAGTAATCGGGCAAAATGATTCGCTTATTCAGTTTTCAAGCACGTCAAACGTTATACCTATCAACTTACGCTTAACCAAAAAACTTGTTTGTAACCCAAAATCATTATAAAATGAAAAAAACTTTTTTAAAGAAAATAGCATTGGGCCTGGCCATGATCATCCCTATGCAAAGCATGGCCTGGGGCACCAACGGCCACCGTATTAGCGGCCAGATTGCCGAAAATCATTTAAACGCTAAAGCCCGCGCCGCGGTTAAAGCTATTTTAGGCAACGAGAGTATTGCTATGGCCAGCAACTGGGCCGATTTTATTAAATCTGAAGAAAAATATAACTATCTGTACAATTGGCATTTCGTTAATTTTGACCGCCCAATGGCTTATCCTGAGATGGTTGAATTTTTAAACCACGACAGCGGGACTGACGCCTACACCAAAATAAATTTTTTGGTTGACGAGCTGAAAAAGAAAACCACTACCCAGGAAAATAAACTACTTTACCTGCGTGTGCTTATCCACCTTGTTGAAGATATTCACCAGCCAATGCATACCGGGCACGCGTCTGACAAAGGGGGTAACGATGTTAAATTAAGCTGGTTTGGCAAATTTACCAACCTGCATACTATTTGGGATACCGAATTAATAAACTTCCAGGACCTAAGCTATACCGAGTACGTACGTGCAATCGACTTCCCCACAGCAAAACAAACTGCCGAGTGGCAGAGCGCCCCTGTAGCAAAATGGGTTTTTGAGTCGAACCAAATTGCTGATAAAATTTACAGCGATGTTAAGCCGGAAGAAAACCTGAGTTATAAATATAACTATAAGTATATAGACACCCTTAATCAACAACTGCTAAAAGGTGGTGTTAGGTTAGCGGGGTTATTGAATAAAATATTTGGATAGTATTTGCTGTAAGGTTGAAAATATTAATGGTATGTCTTGGCAATATTTGCCGTTCGCCATTGGCGGAAGGGATTATGCAACACGAGGCCGATAAAGCAGGGTTAAACTGGACTATAGATTCGGCCGGTACCGGCGATTGGCATGTGGGGAGCGGTCCCGACAGGCGCTCAACCCGCGTGGCGCAGCGTTACGGGATAGATATCAGCAAACAGATCTGCCGTCTTTTTAGGGTGAGTGATTTTGACACCTTCGATCAGATCCTGGTGATGGACCGTAGCAACCTGACCAATATACTGGCCATGGCGCGCAATGCTAATGACGCGAAAAAAGTAAGCTTGCTGCTGGGTAACGAAATTGTACCCGACCCATATCACGACGATACCCAGTTTGAACCTGTTTTTAAACTGATTGAACAGGGTTGCCGCGATTTTATTAAACCGCATGCCGGTAAATCGCGTTAGCAAAAAAACAATGTTTAGGATGAAAAAGCTAAGCGCATTTTTTTTAACGCTGTTATTTACTACCGGCAGCCCTGTATTGTTTGCCCAGCAGGCGTTTAACTACAAAGCCAATCTGGCTGATGTAACAACCTCGGGCTTTTACAAAATTCCACTGCAGCACGATGTACTTTATTCTTCCAACGCAAATCTGTCCGATCTGCGGGTGGCTACCATGGGCGGCAAATTTGTGCCATATGTTTTCGGTAAGCAAATTTTAAAAAAAAGGGGCGGCAGTTTTTTGGCCTTTATGATGGCCAGGCCTATAGTAACTGATACTACGGTTACCTTCATCATGCAAAATATAAGCCGGTACCCTGTAGATCATTTGTGCCTGAGTGCAAACCATCCCGGTCAACCGCAAAATGCATCTTTGCAGGGAAGTTACGACCTGAAAAACTGGTTCTCTATTAATGAAGATCTCGCCATTGGGAACAGCAGAGGTCAAGAACAACTGATCAACTTCCCCGCCAATACCTATAAATATTTTAAGCTAAAAGTTTTTGCCCCTAAGGCCGGCCGGTATAGCCTATTAGACGCCGGCGTCTACCAATCGGCCTCAGATGCTGATCCTGTTTACCTTGAATATCCGGTAACTACAATAGCGCAGATCGATAGCGGTAACATTAGTAGTGTGCGGCTTAATTTCAAACGCAAATTCCGTATCGATAAATTGACATTGGCTTTAAACGGTGAAAGTGCTCCAAGTCGTCGGTTTTCTATTTATCAACAGGTTGGCAAGGAGTTTCGGCATGTTTACACAGGCGAGCTTGGTTCATCGGCAAAAGCAGAATATTTGCTTTCGGCCAAAACAGATAATTTGATACTGGACATTGAGAACGGCAAAAATCAGCCTTTAAAAATTGGTGCAGCTTCTGTTTATTCTTTGGAGCAATCTATAGTGGCCTACCTTGAAAAAGGCGGCCAGTACCAATTGCTGATGGGTAATGACGAAGCTACTGCACCTGATCATGACCTGGCGGCATTTACAGATACTACGCCCAATACGGCACAAAGGCTCCCTCATATGGATGTTGAGCTTAATACGCCCGGCGCACAGGCAGCGGGCAGCAGTCCCTTACCTATTTGGGCAATTGGCGGCGGTGCAGGTATTATTGCGCTGGTGGTTATTTGGCTTATCATCAAGGCCAAAAAAACCAAATAACCGCCACTCTCTTTTATATCCCCACTTTATCCAGGTAAGCAGCCAGCCCGGCAATGGTTTTGGCTACTACGTTTATTTGCTGTTGTGCTTCAGAAAAATTACGTTGCTCTATCGCTTCGCGGATACCGGGAAGGGTTTTAACACCATAACCTGTATAAAACCCGGGCGCGTATATAGCGTGCTTGTACCATGGGCGGCGTGGCAAACCTTCCGGTGCCAGCAATTGTTGCTCGGCCTGGTAAAGTTTTTCATTCATGGCCTTCTGATCAATGTTTTTATCTGCAGCAGCACTACGTTCGGCCAGTTTAGCCGTGCTGGTTTTAAGGGCTTCAATGGCGCTTGTTAGCGGTGCAAAATCAATAGCAGGTATCTCGGCTTTTTGTTTTGGCGGGGCCAGATGTTTAGTTGGATCAAGTGCCAGGGTGTAAATATTGGCTTTGATCAGCTGGTTGTCGGTCGCAGTAGCATCGCGCAGGGTACTAGTCATGTCGGCTACTTCTTTGGCATAACGCTCTATAGTTTGCGCAAGGTTGCGGAAATCAAAGGGCAGCACTTCAGCATCGGCCATCCGTAAAACGCTATGACCAATAGTTTTGGCCAATGCCGCACCATAAACAAAATCAGGATCCTTAAAACGACGGTAATGGTCAAATGAGTCGTAAATAGAATGGTAATCGCCACCGGCACCTTCGCCACCAAAACCTATGTTTAAAGCCGGCACGCCCAGGTGCTGTAAAAACGACGAATAATCAGAGCCGGAACCCAGGGCCTCAATACGGCTATCGCGGTTCATAATTTCTTTTTTCGCTGCCGCAGATGTTGCTGAACTTAACTCTTTAGCTCGCGCACGGGCACCTATAGTAACGTTGGTTTGCGGGTCCGTAACACTTTCGGCTACTTCACCCATAAACTTTTCTAAGCCGTGCGATCCACCTACGCCTAAAAAGCCGCGAGAGATATCATCCGAGTTGATATAAACGACCGCCTTTTGCTTTAACTCAGCATCATGGTCTTCAGCATATTCGGTTGAGCCTAACAGGCCGGGCTCCTCGCCATCCCAGGCGCAGTAAACAATGGTGCGTTTGGGTTTCCAGCCGGTTTTAAGCAGGTCGCCCAAGGCTTTGGCTTCATCCAGTAGCGGAGATAATCCACTTATCGGGTCATCGGCGCCATTTACCCAGGCATCATGGTGGTTGCCGCGCAGCACCCACTGGTCGGGATAGGTTGAGCCTTTTATGGTGCCTATGACATTATACGCGGTAACCAAATTCCAGTTAAAAGCCAATTTTAAATGTACGGTTGCCTTGCCCGGGCCAACGTGGTAGGTGATAGGCAAAGCGCCGCGCCAATCGGCAGGTACTACGGGGCCGTCAAGCGCCGCCAGCAAAGGCCTGGCATCTTTATAGCTGATGGGCAGTACCGGTATTTTCAAAATGGTTGGCGCGTCTTTACGGTCTAAGCGTTTGGCATTTTCGGTAGCGCCAATATTAGGCGTAAGCGGGTCGCCGGGATAGATCACCATATCCATTACCGAGCCGCGCTGTACACCGTTCTCGCTTTTATAAGCGCCTTTGGGGTATACATCGCCGGCGGCATAACCATCGTCGGCCGGGTCAGAATAAATAATGCAGCCAATAGCTCCATGTTCATAAGCTACTTTAGGTTTGATCCCCCGCCATGAACGGCCGTATTTTACAATAACAATTTTGCCTTTAACCTCAATACCCATGTCCGCCAGTTTTTCATAATCGGCCGGTAAGCCGTAGTTTACAAACACTAGTTTTCCGGTAACATCGCCATCGGCACTCCAGGCATTATAGGTAGGCAACTGGCCTTGCTGACCGGATGTCGCATCTTCTTTTAAGGCCGGCTCTTTTAAGCCCGCTATATATTTAACAGGCCCGGTCATTTCCAGCAGGCGTGTTTTAGGTGTGGGGAACAATACTTTATAAGGCTGCAAATGCGCATCGAAACCATAACTTTTTAAGCGGGCCAAAACCTTTTCGGCCACCGCCTTACTGCCTGCCGAACCTAGATGGTGCGGGTAGGCCGAAAGCTCTTTCATGGTTTCGCCAATGCGTTTAGCGCTGATGGATTGGTCAAAAGCTTGCTCGGTTTGCAATTGTTTGGTGGCCGATGCCGGGCTAAAGCCGCTGATTTTTTTTTGTTGTGCTTGTGCTATGCTTGCCAAAAGTAGCAGGCCGGGGATAAGGATCTTTTTCATTGTGGTGCTTTGAAAGAAAAAAGTACAAGCGTGAATATAAGCTTTTTAGCCGCCATTGGCAAAACCACTAAATAAGTGTTGCCTTAAAAACTATTTGAGGGCCTATAGTGTATATACTCTTAATGAAAAAAACCGACGCGCCAACAACTACTGTTTTAACACTATTTATTGTTTGTACGCTGTGTTCCCGGGCGTTTGCCCAGCTGCGTGCCGATACCGTGAAAACCAACTATGAACTAAATGAGGCTTTTAACACCGTCTATCGCCAAAACGCGCCTACTTTGTTTTTTGGAAATGAGTACGGCGGGCCCGAAAAGTATTTGTTAGTTGCCGATATCAATCCTAATATTGTGGTGTTTGGCACCAAAAGGTCGCGTTTCTTTTTCCTGTTTTCGCCGAGGGTTTATTTGCGTTTGTTTTCGGCTTATAAGTCGCCGGTGCGCTCGCCCAGTTACATGCCGGGTGGTACACTGTACACGCGGTTAAATGACAATCCGTCGCAGCCTAAATTTATATCGTTAGGTTACTCGCATCACTCCAATGGACAGGAGGGGCCAACCATTGATTCTACCGGAAACTTTAATTTGGTTGATGGTAAATTCACTACTAACTTTTATTCCTTAAACTATTATTTCGGCAAAAAAGTGGCCGATAGTCGTAAAGCTGTTAACCAATTTGCTTCTATCGGCCTGGAGTTGCATACCGGTTTATTTAAAACAGGCTACTCCAAAGAGCTAACCAATAAGTTTGGCTTTATACGCGCCAACGGGAGCTGGTTTTATGATATGGCGAATGATAAAAATGGCGCTGCAGACAAATACCATCATCGCCAGCGGCTACGGTTTGATTTTACTTATGTTATGGATAAAATAGATGGCCACAATATTACCGACGTAAGCAAGCGCCTTAACGCTTCTTTAAAATACTTTTACCAATTTAGCTTTATGGAAAACGTAGCGTTTACCGGCACGGTGGGTTACCGCGGACAGGACCCCTACAATATTTATTTCCAGAACAACTACCCCTATTTTGCGTTGGGTATAGCATCGGGTATATCGTTTAATATGAAAAAGAAATAAACATTATGAAATGGTTTGGTGGACGCGAAAGTAATGACGTAGAAGAAGGCAGCAGCGGCGGTGGTCGCGGGCTGTTGTTTGGCGGTGGCATTATTGGCCTGATAGGCGCAGTGTTTTACCTGTTTACCGGTATAAACCCGGGGCAGTTTTTTGATAACGGCAGTAATTCCGAACAGATCAATACCCAACCCGGCGGCGGCGAGGAAAGCCGGAGCAAGCAGTTTGCACGCGTGATATTTGAAGGTACAACCGTTGTTTGGGATAGCTTGCTCAAGGCACAGGGCGAAGAGTACCAGCGCCCTGTTTTACACTTCTTCAGCGGCGAGGTGAATGCCGAAGGCTGTGGTTATGCTTCATCGGCCACCGGGCCTTTTTATTGCCCGGCCAACGGCAAGGTGTATCTTGACCTAAGCTTTTTTGATGAACTGGCAGATAAATTCCAGGCGCCCGGCGAAGCGGCTTGTGCTTATGTAATAGCGCACGAGGTTGGGCACCACATCCAAAACCTGATGGGTACATCGGCCAAAATGGAGCAAGCGCGGCAGCAAATGAGCGAAACGGAATACAATCGCCTATCGGTAAAACTGGAGTTACAGGCCGATTTTTACGCTGGCATTTGGGCGCATTACATTGATAAAAATCATCACAACAATATTATTATTGAACCGGGAGATATTGATTCGGCGCTAAATGCGGCACATCAGATAGGCGACGACCGCTTGCAGGAAAAATACCAGGGCCGCGTTGCGCCCGATAGTTTTACCCACGGCAGCAGCGCGCAGCGGATGTACTGGTTTAAAAAAGGTTTTGAAAGCGGTGACCTGCGCCAGGGCGATACATTTGCCAGCGCTGATCTTTAACTATTTAACCAATAATTTGAGATTTTTTAATTAAAAATTCATTTCGGCGTTTTTACGATCTTTTTCGGAATATTTGTTGGCATGAGTTTACTCATGTATTATTTTTATTACATAATACCCTGATTGAGATGAAGAAATTGATTTACTTATCAGCGATCACTATCGCTTTATTTGCCGGTACTAACGCTACAGCCGGTACCGTAGCTCGCTACAAAGCTGCTACTACAGATACCATACTTGCCAACCATAAACGCCCTACCGAGCCCATGAGCGATGTGCAGGTAACGGCCATATTGAACAAAATGCGCCAAAAGCGTAATGATGCCGAAAAGATACAGGTGCTGAAGGAAAGCGTGACCAACAACGGCATTAAAACCGAGCAGTTAATGACGCTGCTTAACCAGTTTTTAACCGACGAATCAAAGATCACCAGTGCACAAATAGCATTTCCATATGTTACCAATTACAAGGCTTTTTTAAAGATAATGGACCTGTTTGCCGAAGAGCGTTACAAAGGTCGCCTGGAAGAGTTTTTCGACAAGAACAAAAAGCTTTACAAGTAAGCCACAACATTTTATTAGCAGCAGTGTTAGGTTAATACTTTAATTTAGCCACATGCTTAAAAAGTATAGCCTCATTTTCCTGTCGGGATTGTATGCCGCTGTTTTAGCTTCATGCTCGCCGAAAGTTGTAACTACATCAACGCCTGCCCCTGCGCCACAGGTGGTGGTTGGCGGTACCACACCGGCGGCGCCGCTTTCGCCATTCGCGGTGACTAACCTGTTTTACAATACCAAAACCGATTCGCTTCTCAGCATTGCCCGTCAGCAATTACCGGCTATTGTGTGCGATAGTAACGGTGTTGAAGCATTTCCATCCGAATGGGTGGGCACGGTAAATTTCGGCATGCGCAAAGCCAATTACGTGATATTACACTATACCGCGCAGGATTCCATACAACAAACCTTACGCACTTTTACGCTCCTGCGCACCGAAGTTAGCGCGCATTACGTAGTTGCCAAAACCGGCAAAGTTTACCATATGGTGAACGACTACATGCGATCAAACCATGCAGGCGTTGGTAAATGGGGGAATGTTACGGACATGAACAGCGGATCGCTAGGGATAGAGATAGATAACAACGGCAAAGAACCGTTTACCCCCGAACAGATCAGAAGCCTGTTATTATTGCTGGCTCAGCTAAAAAAAACTTATAATATACCAACGGCAAACTTCATCGGTCACCAGGATTTTGCCCCCAAGCGCAAACCGGATCCCGGACCACTATTCCCCTGGAAAACCCTGGCGGAAAACGGCTTTGGCTATTGGGGCGATGCCATTGTAGAACCTGCGCCTGATGGGTTTGACTATGTAACCGCCCTGCGCCTGATAGGTTACGACATAAGCGATGTGAACGCCGCGATCATCGCTTTTAAACGCCATTTTGTGCAGACGGATAACACCGCGCAATTAAGTCAGCTGGATTTGAATGTGTTGTATAATGTTTATAGGAAGTATTAGCCATCGGATAAAAAAATGTCATTTCGAGCGATAGCGAGAAATCTTATACGCGAAACAGATCGCACGTATAAGATTTCTCCTCGTTCCTCGTCGAAATGACAAATTTATTTATTTTCCCTGAGGCGCTTTCCAGCCATCCTTTAAAGTCACCGTTCTATTGAAAACCAGTTTCTCATCCGTCGATAACTTATCCAGCGTAAAATAACCCTTACGTATAAACTGGTACCCTTTGCCCGGGGTAGCGTTTAACAAGTCTGGCTCAACAAAGGCACTTGTAATTTGCAAGCTGTCAGGGTTAATATAATCTTTAAAATCACCTTCTTCGTTTGATGGGTCTTCTACTTTAAACAAGCGATCGTATAAACGTACCTCGGCAGTTTTAGCATGTGGTACACTAACCCAATGTATGGTACCTTTTACGTTAATACCGCTGGTATCACCGCCCGATTTTGACTCGGGGATGTAGGTACAATGCACTTCGGTAACATTGCCGTTCTCATCTTTTTTAAAGCCTTCGCATTTTACAATGTAGGCATTTTTAAGGCGCACGCTCAGGCCAACACCCAGGCGGAAGAATTTCTTTGGAGGTTCTTCCATAAAGTCTTCGCGCTCTATCCACAACTCATTGCTGAATGGGATATCGCGGCCACCATCTCCACCTTCAACCTCTGGGTTGTTCTCCCCGTGCAGGGTCTCTGTCTGGCCCTCCGGGTAGTTGGTGATGATCAGTTTTATAGGATCAAGCACAGCCATGCGGCGCCATGCGGTTTTGTTCAGGTCTTCGCGGATACAGAACTCCAGCAGGCTAAAGTCGATCATATTTTCGCGCTTCGCGACACCTATACGCTCGCAAAACTCGCGTATAGAGGCAGGCGTATAACCACGGCGGCGCAAACCGCTGATGGTTGACATGCGCGGATCATCCCAGCCATCCACAAATTTATCTTCAACCAGTTGCAATAGTTTGCGCTTGCTCATTACCGTATAGGTCATGTTCAGGCGTGCAAACTCGTATTGTTTTGACGGGAAAAGCTCCAGGTTTTTGATGAACAGATCATACAGATCGCGGTGAGGTACAAACTCCAGCGTACATATGGAGTGTGTTATCTCCTCAATAGCATCCGACTGCCCGTGCGCGAAATCATACATCGGGTATATGCACCAGGCATCGCCGGTACGGTGGTGATGAGCGTGTTTAATGCGATACAACAAAGGATCGCGCAGCAACATGTTATGCGAAGCCAGGTCAATTTTAGCGCGCAACACACGTTCGCCATCGGCAAATTTTCCGGCTTTCATATCGGCAAACAGTTGCAGGTTTTCCTCTGCAATGCGTTCGCGGTATTGGTTTGGCGTGCCGGGTGTGGTTGGTGTACCTTTTTGGGTAGCTATTTCTTCGGCTGTGCTGTCATCAACATAAGCCAATCCTTTTTTGATCAGGATGACAGCAAACTCGTATAGCTTATCAAAATAATCAGACGCGTAAAGCTCCTGTGCCCAATCAAAGCCCAGCCATTTTACGTCTTCTTTTATGCTGTCAACATACTCCACGTCTTCCTTAACCGGGTTGGTATCGTCAAAACGCAGGTTGGTTTTACCATTGTATTTTTTGGCGAGGCCGAAGTTTAAGCAAATAGACTTGGCATGGCCGATATGCAGGTAACCATTGGGCTCGGGCGGGAAACGGGTTAACACCCTGCCGCCATGCTTGCCGCTGGCCAGATCTTCTTCAACTATCTCCTCAATAAAATTTAATGATCTTTCTTCGCTCATAGTGAGGCAAAAGTAAGTTTTTTAAGCGAGACCCCCTCTAAATCTCCCCCAAAGGGGGAGACTTTTTATTGCAAGCGACGAGACTTCCTAAAAAAGCCCTCTCCCTCGGGGTGGGTTGGGAGGGGTCAAGCGTTTAGAAGGCTTTCGCAAATTCTACAGCAAAATCTTTCAGCTTGCGCTTGCTTAACGGTGTTTGGGTTTTGAAGTAATCCTCATTTAAAACGCCTGTGCGGATAGCCTGGCCCATTTCTACATAGTTTGAAGCTATTTCTTCAGAAAGGCCGGCCTGCACCATTCCATTCAATGCATCGGCATCGCTAAACTCAACCCAAGGTAGTTCGGGCTTGCCAATGGCGGCACCCAGTGTGGCTGCTATTTCTTTACCGGTTAATAACTCGCTGGCAATGTAGCGCACGCTTTTGCCGGTAAAATCGCTTTGTAACTCTTCGGCGGCGGCATCGGCAATATCATTGGTATCAACTAGCACAACTTTCGTGTCGGCCGAATAGTTACTACCTAAAATACCAGCATGTTGTATCATGCCCACATTGGCATAATAGTTTGTAAAGAAATAACCCGGGCGCAAGTGCTTAACGGCTACATCTTCTAAAGCGTTTAAAGCCAGCTCAACACGGCGTATACCTGCTATAGGGCCGGTGCCATCTTCCAAATGCGCGCCGAGGCTGCTTAAGTGCACCACTTTTTTTACGCCCGATGCTGCAACCGCCGCTGCATAGTTTTTACCGATACCGCCAATGTAGTTTTTCCATTCGGTTGCCTGGCGGTTTGGCGGTGTCATAATGTATAATGCGTCGGCTCCGGTGAAGGCCTGGGTTAAAAAAGCTACGTCGGTTACCAAACCAATGGCCGGGGTGGCGCCAAGAGCTTCAATGGCATTCGCGTTATCTGCATTGCTGCTTATTACCGTTACGTTGTGGCCTGCTTTTACTAATGTTACGGTCAGTGGTTTGCTTATGTTACCTAATGACCCTGTTACTGTAATGTTCATGATGTTTTTCTTTTGTTATTTGACGATGCAAAGCTATATTTGTACTTACTTTTTTACAAGTACTTACCCCAAAGTATGTATCATGACAGCAGTAAAAGAAAGTTCGACCCAAAACATGAATAAAGGCCTTGCCGAGTTGCATTGCCCGGTTACCTATGTAATGAACCGCATTGGCGGGCATTGGAAACCTATTATATTATACCAGCTAAAAGACGGCCCGCGTCGTTACAGCGAGATAAAACGCGCCATACCGGCCGTTACCGAAAAAATGCTGATACAACATTTAAAGCAACTGGAAGCTGATGAATTAGTGATTAGAAAAGCAGAGCCCGTGGTGCCCCCGTTTGTTACTTATAAATTAAGCAAAGCCGGCGAGGCGCTGATGCCTGTAATGACGGCCATGGTAAAATGGGCCCGGAATGATGTGAAGTGCAAGGCGGGTGAGTTGGTGGGGGAAGAGGCCACCATTTAATACCAATTGATGCGCACATGCGGGGTGTCGCCGTTTATTGACTTTATTTTACCGGCATTGTCGCCATCAAAATGATCATAATAGGTAATAACGGTATTGCCTATTGATTTGACCTTTCCGGCAACGTCTTTACCATCAAAGTGATCGTAGTAAGTTATTTTGATGTTACCCACAGATTTTAACTTGCCATTGTTATCCGCCCCGTCAAAATGATCATAGTAAGTAAAACCGGTAGCACCGATTGACTTTACACGGCCTATATTATCAAAGCCGCCAAATTTATCGTTATAGGTTACGCTTAACGGGCCTATGCTTTTTATTTTCCCCATGCTGGCCTCGCCGCCAAACTGGTCGTAGTAATCAATTTGCGTGTCGCCTATTGATTTTAATTTACCCTGCTTGTATTGACCGTCAAATTTATCGTAATAAATCATTCCTACATGAGGAACAGGGTATATTCTAATATCTCCGTTAGGAAGAACATAGGCCATGCCTCCATCAACATAAAACCCAACAGATCGAATGGTTGTTTTGTCTTGGGATATACCGAGATTAAAGCTTGTTATTTTTTGCCCATGAGCATAAAGTGTAAAAAAAGCTAAAAAGCAAGACGTTAAGGTGCGGATAAGTTTCATAGGTGTTTATAGATAGATTATAATGCTGGGAGCACGAAATACACAAAAGGTTTAACAGGCTAAAATATTATTGGCTAATTGCCTCCCATAACCTCACAGCTTCCACTGCTTCCTTCACATCATGCACCCGTAAAATATGGGCGCCTTTGCTCAGGGCTATAGTGTTTAATACCGTAGTGCCGTTTAAAGCTTCGGCTGCCGTGTTACCTAAGGTGCCGTATATCATTTTTTTGCGGGATATGCCGACCAGTATGGGTAGATCCAGTGCTTCAAAATCTTCCAATCGTTTCAACAAAGCAAAACCATGTTCCGGCTTTTTGGCGAAGCCGAACCCCGGGTCGATAATGATATCGTTTACTCCCCACTTTTTCAATTGGGCAACGCCAGCATTAAAATAATCAAGCACTTCGGTAAAAACATCCTCATAGGTAGCCAGCTGTGTCATCGTTTGGGGATTGCCTTTCATGTGCATCAGGATGTACGGCACCTGCAAACGGGCTACGGTGGCAAACATTTCTGCGTCCAGCTGTCCGCCAGAAATATCATTAATGATATGCGCACCGGCATTGATCGCCGCCTCGGCTACGGATGCTCGGAAAGTGTCTATAGAAAGTACAGCGTCAGGATAGGCTTGAACTATAGCTTCAACAATAGGCAATAAACGATCAGTTTCTTCCTGTACAGATATATCTTCGGCACCGGGGCGTGAGGAGTAGGCACCCAGATCCAATATCGCAGCACCATCATTCAGCATTTGTCCGGCTTGCTGCACAGCATCGCCAACAGTTTGCTTACGGCTACTTTCAAAAAACGAATCGGGCGTTAGGTTGATAATACCCATCACCTTCGGGGTGCTTAGGTCAATCAGTTTTCCGCGGGCGTTTAGTGTTGCCTTTTTATTAAAAAATGTATCTTTAGCCACTGGGTTGTCGTTGTAAAGTTGCAATGTTGAAAGGTTGTAAAGTTACTTTTAATCTTTAACTAGCTGAACATCCATCGCCATCTAAAACATTACAACATTCCAACCTTACAACGTTTCAACAAAAAGAACAACACCTTGAACAATACATCAGCCGAATTCGACGCCGTTATTAATATTTGCAAAGGCCTATTCATGAAAAAAACGCATGACTATGGCACCGCCTGGCGCATCCTTCGTTTGGAATCCATCACCGATCAGATCTTTATCAAAGCACAACGTATCCGTACGCTTGAAGAAAAAAAGGTTTCAAAAGTGGGCGAGGACGTGGTTGGCGAGTACATAGGCATTATTAACTACTGCATTATAGCCATGATGCAGCTGGAATGCGCGCCTGATGCCCCGGTTGAGCTTGACCCGGCCTATGTTAACGAACAATTTGATGCCAAAGCACAGGAAACCAAAGACCTGATGTTTGCCAAAAACCATGATTATGGTGAGGCCTGGCGCGATATGCGTATCAGCTCATTAACCGATCTGATATTGATGAAACTGCTTCGCGTTAAGCAAATAGAAGATAACAAAGGCCTGACTTTGGCATCCGAAGGGATTAAAGCCAATTACCAGGATATGCTAAACTACTCGGTTTTCGCACTCATTAAATTAGGGGTACAATGAAAAAAAGTTTAATATGGATTTGCCGCCTGCTGGTAGGCTTGTTGTTCATCTTTTCGGGACTGATCAAGGCTAACGACCCGCTTGGTTTTTCGTATAAACTGATCGAATACTTCGAAGTATTTCACATTACATTTTTAGATGGGCTGGCACTAAGCATTTCCATATTGCTTTGCGCGCTCGAGATCATACTGGGCTTTGCTTTGCTGATAGGCGTACGCGGGAAACAGGTGGCCTGGGGCCTGCTGCTCATTATTATATTCTTTTCGTTCCTTACCTTTTACTCGGCATTTTTTAAAGTGGTGCAAACATGCGGCTGCTTTGGCGATGCTATACCACTTACGCCATGGCAATCTTTCAGCAAGGACCTGGTATTGCTTGTGCTTATACTCGTTATATTCAAATATCGCGACAGCATAAAACCTGTATTTAGCGCAAAGGCCAGCGACCAGTTGTTAACGGCATCTATTATTTTATCAGTCGGCTTTGGTTTATACACGTATAATTTTATGCCGATAGTCGATTTCCTGCCCTACAAGGTAGGTAACAACATCCCCGACCAAATGAAGATCCCAGAGGGGGCCCAGCTGGATGAGTTTGAGATCATGTACAATCTCAAAAACAAAAAAACCGCCGAAACCAAAACCATGAATGATAAGGAGTACATTAAAAGCGGCATCTGGAAAGATGCCAACTGGGAGGTAGTTGGCAGCCCCGAAAGTAAGCTGATCAAAAAGGGCTTCGAACCTAAAATACGCGATCTACAGATAAAAGATGCCCAGGGCAACGACTATACGCAGGAGCTGCTTACCAATCCGTTCAATAGCTTGTTCATTGTAGCTTACGACCTGAACCATACCAGCGAAGACGCGATAACCAAACTTAATGCCTTAGCTATTAACCTTACCCGCAACTATAATACGCGCACTATTTTGCTAACCGCAACCTCGCCAACTACTGTGCAGGCCTTTGTTAAAAGGCATCATTTGGTAAGCGAGGTATTTTATGCCGATGGTGTGCCGCTAAAAACCATGGTACGGGCCAACCCAGGCATCATACTGCTTAAAAACGGAACCATATTAAATAAATGGCACTACCATACCGTGCCTGCTTATGATGATATAGCGGCGCAATACTTTAAGGCGCAGCCATGATAAAATATCTCATCCGCAAGTTTTTTTATAGCCAGGCTGTGTTGCTGGGCATTGTGGTTGTGGTATTTTTCCTGTTCAATATTTTACCGGTTGACCCGGCGCGGATGACGCAGGGACAGCGCGGCGATGTGCAGTCGCTACAAGCAGTACGCAAGGAGTTTGGTTTGGATAAACCGTTGCATATTCAATTTGTATATTACATTAACGACCTTTCTCCCATCGGCATCCATTTAAATAACGCAACCGAGCAGCAGCGGTATCACTACTCGCGCTTGTTCGCTATTTCGGATGCTAAGGTTGTCGCCTTAAAATGGCCTTATTTGCGCCGCTCCTATCAAACCAGTAAGGATGTGGTTTCCCTGTTAATGGAGGTTGTGCCCAATACCTTGGTGCTGGCTGCAACTGCCATGTTGTTCGCGGTTATTATAGGTGTGTTTTTGGGGATATTGAGCGCTATGTATAAAGATACCTGGGTGGATAGGGCCGCGCTGGCATTTTCTACCTTGGGGATCTCGGCACCTTCGTTTTTCGCAGGCATCATCATTGCCTGGATATTTGGCTTTGTGTTGAGTAATTACACCGGCTTGAACATGTCGGGCAGTTTATATAGCTATGATCCTTTTAAAGGCGAGGTTTTGAGTTTGAAAAACCTGGTGTTGCCTATGCTTACATTAGGCTTCCGTCCACTGGCCATTATCGTACAGCTTACACGTAACGCGATGCTGGACGTGTTAGGGCAGGATTATATCCGCACCGCGAAAGCAAAAGGATTGGGCCGCAACGCCATTATTTATCGTCACGCTTTAAAAAATGCGCTGAACCCTGTTATTACCGCTATAGCTACCTGGTTCGCGTCGTTACTGGCGGGATCCTTTTTTGTGGAATATATATTTGGTTATAACGGATTAGGAAAAACCACCGTTCACGCGTTGGAAATGTCAGATTTCCCGGTGGTGATGGGTGCCATATTGTTTATTGCTTTTATTTTTGTGGTGATCAACATTTTGGTGGATGTTGTTTATGTTTGGATAGATCCGAGAGTTAAATTACAGTAATGAAGATATTTTTTGTGGGTTTTATGGGCTGCGGCAAAACCTCATGGGGCCGCAAACTGGCCGCTAAACTGGAGTATGATTTTGTTGACCTTGACCACGTTTTTGAAGAACAGACAGGCGGTACCATAGCCGAGTATTTTACCAACCACAGCCAGGATGAGTTTCGCCAGCTGGAATCAAAAATATTGAAAGAAACCCCTTACGCAGACAATGCGGTCATATCAACCGGTGGCGGCCTGCCTTGCTTTTTTGACAACATGGAATGGATGAACGCCAACGGCGAAACCCTTTACATTAAACTCACACCAAAAACCCTTGCCGAGCGCCTGGACAAAGGCAAAACCACACGCCCCCTGATAGCAGGCCTGCACGGCGAAGATTTAATAAACTTTATTGCCGAAAAACTAGCTGAGCGCGAGGGTTATTACCAACGCGCCAAACATGTTGTTAACGGTATTGACATGTCGGCTGAAATGCTGGCCGGAGAACTGGGGCTTGTATAATTATTAGGGTAACCGGCTGGCGGCTTTATGAAACCCTTTAAAAAGAAAAATCTCTCCTGCATTGGGAGAGATTTTATTAGCGCGTTATAATACTACAGACCGGCTGTTAACCTATTGTTTTGCAACACTTGCGAAGAGCTGGCAGGCGGCAATGACCGGGCATAATCCAGCAATTTCTCAACATCCGCCTGTTTCATAAAATCAATTTTATTCTCGGATATGTAGGCTGTTAGTGCTTTAATATGTTTAGGGAACATTTTGCTGAAACCTTTTTTATCAGCATAAACAATATTATCCTCATTTGAAAGATAATAGGTTTCGGTTAAAGTGTAGGTTTCATTTTCATCGCCCGAATAACGCAAAGACCCATCACTTGCATTTACAGGTTTTACCTTGCCATATGCACCGGCCGACTGAACAGCTGATGAATTTGTATAAGCGCCATAAGCACCGGCCGTTGCAATTGCCAACAACTTACATTTTATACGGGCATTTAAATTAACATCGGGATAGTTGCTTAATTTAACTACATAGCTGCGGGTTGATGGGTTGTAACGGTAAATATCATTGCCTATAGCTACCATTGCAATTGTTTGTGGTTCACCAAGGCCTAAAATTTCTTTTTTATCCTCGTCAATAAAAACGATCTGTTCATTTAAGCGGCTGTAGTTAAGCTGAGCGTCAATTATTGTTTTGTTTTTAAAAATCACTTTTCCCGGCTGGAAATCTTTATAAGCGAATGAGCTTTTTATAAGATTTTCCTTTCCCTGTAAGTTATTTACCTCGATGTTTTTTTGTGCCACAGCCAATTGCGAACCGGCCAATAAAATAAGGCTGAAAATTAATGATTTCATATTCGTCAGTAATTAAGTTTGATAATTTAGGTTATAGCGCATGAACGCCCTAGTACTAAGTTAATTATAAATTTCTATGATTTTACAATTAATTAATTTGCCTTTTTTATCCATGTACGGGCATGCCCCGTCATACACATGCCACCCGTGCTCCTGCAAACACATGTAACCTGTTGATATTAAGCCCAATGTTAACAAATAAATAGCATTTACTTTATACAGGCAAAGTTTATTAAGCCGTATCTTTAGTAAACCCGATATAAGGTTTAAAAGGTTCTACTTAAACACTTTATATATGACCTGGAGAAAATTCAGCGGCGAGATCATCCAATCGCCCATTATGCAAGAGGTAGAAGAGGCCATTGAGCGCGAAACACTACTGGGTAATAAGCTAAAAGTTTGTATTGGTACCGATTCGCAGGTTAAAGGCGCGGTGACGGATTTTGCTACCGTTATTGTTTTTCTGCGCGAAGGCCGGGGCGGCTTTATGTTTATTCAGCAAGAACGCACGTCGCAAAAAATGAGCATTAAGGAGCGTATGCTTACCGAGGTACAAAAGTCTATTGACATTGCCTATAAATTATGCGACCTGCTGGACCTGTATGATGTTGACCTGGAAGTGCATGCAGATATTAATACCAACCCATCATTTAAATCAAACCAGGCGCTACATGAAGCTATGGGTTATATATTAAGTATGGGTTTTGTATTTAAGGCCAAGCCCGAAGCTTTTGCCAGTTCGGCATGTGCCAATAAAATTGTGCAATAGTTAAATCCTAAGCGCTTAGTGGCTGAGTTTTTGTGCATTTTGCGGCGTGAAAACATATTATTTTAAATTTGAGCAGAAACTGCCCATTCCCCTTGCCGAAACCTGGGACTTTTTTACGTCGCCTATAAACCTGGCTAAAATAACACCACCTGCCATGCGGTTCAAAGTCACGTCGGATTTTACTGCCGATAGTAAAGTTTACCCCGGCATGCTCATCACCTACAAAGTATCGCCATTGTTTGGCATTGAGCTGGATTGGATGACCGAAATAACCCATGTTAAAGAACACGACTATTTTGTTGATGAGCAACGTTTCGGCCCCTATGCTATGTGGCACCACGAGCATCATTTTACCCCAATAAAAGGCGGTGTGTTAATGACGGATGTATTGTATTACGCCATTCCTTATGGCGCTGTTGGCCGCCTTGCTAACAGGGTACTGGTCGACAAAGAAATACGTAACATTTTTGAGTTTAGGCGCAAAGCAATTACAGACTTGTTTGGCGTGTATAAATAGTATTGCTATATTGGCCCTTCGCTCCAAATTTTTATGTACGATATCTGCTGCGTTGGCCACATCACTTCTGATAAAATAGTTAATACACAAACCACCCTGTTTATGCCGGGCGGTACCGCCTATTATTTTTCGGAAGCCGTAAGCCGACTGGATATTAACTACCTGTTGGTTACTGCCCTTGGCCAACCCGAGATGCGGTATGTAAATGATTTGCGCGATAATGGCATCAACATAAAAGTGCAGCCAAGTACACACACTGTTTGTTTTGAAAACATTTACGAGGCCGACCAGGATAAACGCACACAACGTGTATCGCAAAGAGCAGATGCTTTTACCATGTCTGAGTTAAATGGTGTTGAAGCCAAATTCTTCCATTTAGGACCTCTACTGGGCGATGATTTTAGCGTTGATATCATCAAAAACCTATCATCGCGTGGCAAAGTATCTCTGGATGCGCAGGGCTATCTGCGCGAGGTGATCAACGAACAGGTGTTTGCCACAGATTGGAAAGAGAAAAAAGAAGGGCTGCAATACGTAGATATTTTAAAGGCTGACGAAGGCGAACTCCGCTCGCTTACCGGCTATGATACCGTTGCCGATGGTGTTAAAGCGCTGGCCGATTGGGGTGTTAAAGAGGCAGTGATAACCAATGGCAGTAAAGGGTCAGTAATTTATTCAAAGGGCACATTTTATCAAATACCGGCCTATCATCCTAAACAGGTTATTGATGCCACTGGTTGTGGCGATACCTATATGGCCGGCTATTTATACCAGCGTGTTAAAGGCACAGGGCTACAACAAGCCGGCGAATTTGCTGCTGCTATGGCCGGTTTAAAAACAACCTCGCCCGGGGCGTTTACGGGCACCGCTAATGATGTTGCCACTTTCGCGGCATCTGTTCAATAAACCATTGTAACAAATTGTAACAGCCGTGTTACAATTTCCATGGTTTGGGGATGATAATTCCCCAACTTTTTGTGGCACAATTTCCCAAACCTTGCTTTTACTATGATTTAGGCCCTGTTTTGATATTGGTGCATTATTTGACTTAGGTTAAATACCCTAATATTAAATATATAGTAACATGGAAACAAAATCATCACTAACCACGCAAGTAACTACCGCACTAGTTGTTTTATTTACATTGGCTATAATAGTTTTGATGGATGACAACCTTTTGAAAGATGTATTGGCCGGAGTTTGGTTGATAGGTTGTTTATTCTTTTTTGCAGTGATCCTTTCAGTGCGTACCTCGGCTCAATACAAGTCGAAGGTTATTTATGAGGTAAAGTAGGTTTGTTTCCGGATGCATGTTGCCCGGGAGCTTGTCCCGGGCGGTTGCGTCCATCACGCCATACTTTGGGGAGCAAATCCCCCACAACAAACATTAAAAGATACAATACCCCGCATAACCGGCTAATGGTGCACTATTTGCCATAACATTAATAACAAAAACAAAATGTTATGAAAAGCAACTCACTAAGCACCATTGTAACCACCCTGGCCATTACTATAATGACCTTTTTTGTACTAACATCAATGCAACGCTCGCATGCCGCTTTGTATGCGGGCATTGTGTTGGTTGTTTGTTTATTAACCTTCGCCATTGTTTTATCGGTTGACGCAGGCAAGCAAAAACGTAAAGGATTTATTAACATATAAGTACTTGGTGGTAATAGGGTAAATACCCATCTTTATATCACCAAACTTAAAGCAATGCAAAATATATTTAGCGCGGCCGATGTTGCCGTGTTTAACGATCGCATCAGTAAACTAACGCCGCAAACGCAAGGTCTTTGGGGCAAAATGTCGGTTGACCAAATGCTGGCTCACTGCAACGTGAGCTACGAAATGGTATATACCGATAAGCACCCTAAGCCCGGTGCGTTTATGCGCTTTGTTATTAAAACCCTGGTTAAAGGTGTTGTGGTTGGCCCCAAACCCTATAAACGCAATACGCCAACCGCCAAAGCATTTTTAATAACCGAACCTAAAGATTTCGAAGCCGAAAAAGCCCGTCTTATCCAATATCTTGACAAAACTCAACAATTGGGCGAAGCACATTTTGATGGTAAAGAATCGTTATCATTCGGCCGGTTAACGGCTAAGGAATGGAACGTGCTTTTTGCCAAGCACCTTGATCATCATTTAACGCAGTTTGGGGTTTAAGGCTCGTAATTGCGTATATTAGTCGCAATAAAACCTTATCATGAAAAAAATATTTCTTCTGCTATTGGCTGTCGCGTTTATTTATTCTTGCAAGAAAGACGGCAGTGCTACACCTGAAAATCCAAATACACCAACTGTTAATGCGACTGCCTTGGTTGGGAAATGGTATTATGCTATTGATACTATCAAGTCTAATAAAAACGATGGTCCATGGACTATCATCAGTACCCTTAAAAACTATGGTCGCACATTTTACGATCAGTTTAATGCTGATGGTACCGGAAGTTCATTATACAATGGCACATTTAAGTTTACGTATACCGTAAAAGGTAATATTATAACCTATAACTATCCCGCCCAAACAGTCACTACCCCAGGTGTCGGAACTTATGATATGCCGGCATATAGCAAATCAGCCACCATTAGAAGTGTAACATCCGATAGGTTATCTATTCTTTATTACGACAGTGAAGTTTTTAATGGCAGCAAGACGACAACTTACGAAGCGGTTTACTTTGAAAAATAACGTAAAGAGTTATTTACCGGCCGGTTAAACCCTCACCGGTTATTTCATTCTAAACAAAGCCTATCACATGATAGTGTTTAAGCAAATGAAACTCCTTTACACTTTCCTTACTACATTGTTTTTGTTGGTTGCCCACACAACCTTCGCCCAATACAATTTTAAAAAGCTGGATGCCTGGCTTGATGACAACGCCGCCGAAATGGGAGGCCGCGCCATATTGGTAATTTATAAAGACGGCAAGCTGGTTTATAACTATAGCGCCAACAACATGAATATCCGGCAAAAAATGATGGGCCGGATGGTGGCCCGCAGGCAAGGCCGCGAAGCAGACAACGCCGACTACACCCTATCAACCCGCCAACCCATAGCCAGTTGTAGCAAATGGTTAAGCGCAGCCCTGGTAATGACCTTTGTTGACGAGGGCAAACTTTCATTGAATGATACAGTAGGCAAGTTTCTGCCGGTGCTAGCCAAAGGCGGCAAAGGTGGTATTACTATCGGCCAATGCTTGTCGCACCAAACGGGTATCGAAGCCTTATCATTAAAAGACGATTTGAAAGAGATGCGTGGTTATGCCACCATGGACGATGCTATGCAGGACGTAGCCAAACTACCTATGGAAGGTAAACCCGGAAAGGTATTTCATTACAGCAATGTTGGCTTGCAAATAGCCGCTGCGGTGATAGAAAAAATAAGCGGCAAAAACTTTCAGCAACTGTTTGCCGAGCGCATTGCGCAGCCGCTTAATATGAAGCATACCGATTACGGCAACGCCAAACTACCGTTGCCCGCAGGCAGCGGCATCAGCACCCCTGAAGATTATCTGAATTTCCTGGTGATGATCATGAACAAAGGGACCTTCAATGGCAAACGCATATTGAGCGAGGCAAGCATTGCCCAAATGCAGGTAAACCGTAATACGGCCGATGTTAAGATAGCCTATTCGCCTGCCGAAGCTGGTGGCGAACTGGGTTATGGCTATGGCGAATGGGTAAGCAAAGGTTCCACCTTAAGCAATTTAAGCCCTTATGCAAGCAGCCCGGGCTTGTTTGGCAGCTATCCCTGGGTCAGCAACGATAATCACTACTCGGCTTTTTTAATGACGTTCTACGTAGGCAATAAAGGCCGTGGCGAACGCTACAAAGAGTTAAAGCAACTGGTTGACGAGGCGCTAGCCAAACCATAAACAAAAAGCCGGTGCTCAACGCACCGGCTTTTTTGCTTTTCTATAGGTAAATGGTAGATTTTCTTTTTTATGATGCCTGCAATAGCAACAGTTTTGGCTTTTCGGTCACCGGCTGTTTGGCTGCCTTGGTTTCCTGCTTATCATCAATAGCCGAATACTTATCGCGTAGTTTGCGCAATATCTCGAAGCTAAAGGCATCGTTAATAGGCAGGTGATACTTACCTACTGTTTTAGCATGTAACTCCAGCTTGCCGGCCTCAACCATTAAATTTTCATGATTGATATGGGTTAGGCCCGTTTCACGGTCAGTATCAAATATCACAAACGTATCTATTTTCCTGCCTTCACTATCGGTATAAACCACCGATGCGTTTTGATGATAATATTGCATAATGTATTCCTTTTTTTGTTTTAATTAAGCTGCTTGTTTGGTTCGGTATTGCTGCAGGTCCTGCATTAACAATTCTTTCAACTCCAGATCAAGGGCTTTTATTAAAATGTCGGTGATGTTTATGTTTTGCATGGTAAGTATGTTTTAGTTTTTGTTATCGATAAGATAATTGCCAAAACTATGCCATGTGCCATTATAGGGCAATTTTGGCCGTTTAAAGCCTGTTTAGGCGGTTTTCCGTCCTGCTTTGCGTACAGCGGGCTATACAATTAGCGCATCGGGCAGGACGCAACAACCTGCATTTTGTATATTTGCTCACTATGCAACAAACCGACGTTAAAGAGATCATCAAAGAATCATTAAACCTGTTAAAAGAGAAACTGGTAGTGGCCCTGCAAACCAACGATGCCGATAGCGCCGACACCGCCATTGCCGACCTATCGCAGAGCATTACCACCATGATCATTAAACTGGAAGAACTATCCTTCGAAGCCGGCCGCCTGCAGGAAGACGACGGCAGTTTTGTGTTTGAGGATTTCGCGGATTTCCAGGGGGCGTAAACTCTTTTTTAGCTGCGAACCAGCACAGCGGGGTGCGCCACTTTTAAAGTGGCGCATGTGGCGCACCTAAATTTTATAATATATTGATTATTAACCATTTATCGAAAAAAGCGGCGCACCCGCTTTGTTTTTTAAATGGCTGATTATTAATTATTTATAATATTTGATAATTTATACTTTCAAAAAGTGGCGCACCCTTTTTTTCCGTTTTATAAGCCTGCCTGGTCATTTGGTTCCTGCTTAAATATCCGGCTCAGTTGTAGATAAAGCTCGGGGTGTTTGTGCTGAAACTGATCTGGTTTTTCAAAAAAATATTCGGACGCTACGGCCAGAAACTCCGCCTCGTTGGTTAGCGCGTAAGGGTTAATATCCGAGTTCCCTTTTTCAATTCGATGCATTTCCCGGTGCATCATGTTTAGCCAGGGCAGGGCATATTCGTGCGGTATCAAGTGTTCGGGCACGCCATCTGTCGCGCCGTCGGCTTTATCAAGCAGGTGCACAAATTCGTGGATCCCGGTGTTGCCCTTTCCGGCGGCAGCCGAAAACCCTTTGATCAATGCCGCGCGAGAGAGTAACATCTGCCCATTCATATACCCCGAACCTACCATGCCCATAATGGCACGGTCATTACCCTCAAATTGGTAGTCGTTATCAAAAGTGTCGGGGTATAAAATTACGTTGGTTAAATTATTGTATCGCCAGTTGCCCAAACCAAATATGGGTATAACAGCGCTCGCGGCAACCAGCACGCGGTCGAGATCTGTTAAGGTGCTGCCGACAGCCTCTATATGCACGTAGCTAAAAAACTGCGCTACCTGAGCCTCAAATCTCTTTTTAGCGGTAGCATCCAGGTTGTGGTAGTAGTCTACATGGGTATCCAACAATAAAATGTATTTATTATCCAAAGCCTGCAGCGGCTCAACACTCGCCGGGCGTTTTTTTCGGAAGATAACCCATGCTAAAAATGCAATGATAGGAATGACGATGGCGAAGTAATACATGTGGTGGTGGATGATGGTAGGGGCGAATGTATTGTTTTAAAATGAAATTTAGCAGCGACAGAAAGCAGGAAATAGTTCCGTTTTAAACAACTGTAGCAATTGCCTTTCCCATAGATATAGCCAGTGCTAATAATATCATAAAGAACAACGTATGACCAGCCAGGTAGAACATACGGTACTTATGAGGCGGCTCTTTCTTCAGAAAACTCATTATACTATAAATTAAGCCTAATGGGGTTAAAATATATAATGCCAAACCGGCTACTCCGGTTAAAAGTGACCATAATAATTCGAGCGCTGGAAATATTGTTGGCAGTTGAGTCAGGATTATTATCGCTGTAAATAGATAGCATGTATACCTGTAAACCTCTTTTGATTTAATAAAATACTTTGAATGAAGGATTAGTGGGTTAGGTTCCATATTGTTAAAGATAAAAAATATTGGATAAGGTCCGCTGTAGTCGCGGACTACAGGCATAGTCGTCCGAAGTCTCCGACTTCGGACAGCGAGTGTTATAAACTTAGAACAGTGGGGCTTGAGAAAACATTGGCATTTATAATCACCTGTATTTCTTATATTTGAAAACTGAACTTTATATACATGATCAAATTTTCACAGTTAATCCTTGTTGTTTTGTTGTTTCTGTTTGCGTCATGTGGTAAGCAAATACCGCTGCCGGTTAAAATAGACGACACTGTAGCTGTTACGCCAACACCTCCTACTACACCGGTAACACCTCCTGTTGTAACTCCTGAAGTTTTACCACCGGGCGTATACACCACCATTGCCAACAATGCTAGCAGTTGGATAATTGGTATGCGCACCGGTGACTATGCTGCAAAACAAACAAATCATGACAATTGGGTTAAAACAGATGCCGCAGGAAATATTTATATATTTTTTAATTTTCAAGGCACGGTTGATCTAAACCCCGGGCCATCTGTCAATTTAAAAACAGGTTTTACCAGTTTTTTTAATAAATCAGAGTCTCAGCTTGGCTTAGCAAAATACGACGCGACAGGTAAGTTTGTTTGGTCAAAAATACTTGCAAACACAACCTCTCATTATGCCAAAAGTTTAAATGTAGACGCCGCCGGTAACATATATCTTGGGGTACGTGTGATTAAGGCTGGTAATATTACCATAGGCGATCAAAAATACACGCTCAAAAGCGGAGGCAATAGCGGGTGTATCATTAAAATGAACACTTTGGGTGAGGTGCTTTGGCTAAACGAAATAAACGATGCTGAACGGCAAACAACGGCACTTAACAAGGTAGTTATAGATGCCGATGGGAATGTTTATGTAACCGGCAGCAGCGACATCAGGAATATAAGGTTTTATAGCGCATCTGGTTATAAAACCCTTAGCATAAACTTTGACAACAACTTTTTTTGTGCAAAATATGGTGCTGATGGAACCTTTAAATGGGCTAAAGCACTGCCGTCTTTGCTGGGCGGTATAGCTGAAGCGGAGCCTGTTATATCCGTTGATAATAAGCAAAATGTTTACATGGCCGGCTATTGCCTGCAAGTGCCCGATACCGCTATAGTGGGGAAAAATCTTAACCCGTTGAAAAGTTTTGACAATAAGAATTTTCTGTGCAAATATAACAGTGACGGCCATCTGGTATGGATCAGATCATTTGGGCCGAATCCTAGTCCAACTTTTGCAAACCAAAGTACAATTTGGTTTACAGACATCAAAAACGATCGTAACGGAGGTGTTTATATGTTAGGATATAATTACATCACTTATGTGGACGTTATTCAAAAAGTAAATTCAGATGGAGATGACGTGTGGACTAAGGTAGTCGGAACAAAAATGGACAGAGGAATGAACCGTTTACAAGTTTCGGATAAGGGGGAAATTTTTATGGCCGGCGACTATGAAAATAAGCTTAGCAACTATTTTAGACCACATTTTATTTATGTAAACAAATATTCGGTTAATGGCGACCTAATGGGTCGGCGTGAGATCAAAGGCAAAGGCAATCTTGATGATGTTTCTTTAAACGATTTTGACATAGCTCCATCAGGCCGCATAACCATTTTGGGGCTTTTGGCTGGCGGCATTAATTTTCTGAATACCGGCGATGATCCCGCTCCAACAAAATATGGAGACGAAACAGCAACATTTTTTCTGGCAAACTTTCCGGACAATCTTTAGCTAAATTAGCGATCAGATATAGTCATATCCATAAAACAAAAACGGCCCGGGAATCTTATTCCCCGGGCCGTTTCCATATTCTTAAAATAGCTAAATCCTATTCACCCCCATCACCACCATTCACCGCATTCTCACGAAAAAGCTTCGCGCTGAAGAAGTCATTATTCATGCGTGATATGTTCATCAGGCTGATCTCTTTAGGGCATTCGGCTTCGCAGGCACCGGTGTTGGTGCAGCTACCAAAACCTTCTTCGTCCATTTGGGCTACCATGGCTTGCACGCGGCTGTAGCGCTCTGGCTGGCCTTGTGGCAACATACCCAACTGCGATACTTTAGCAGATACAAATAACATAGCCGAAGCATTTTTACAGGCTGCTACGCAGGCACCGCAACCTATACAGGTAGCCGAGTTGAAAGCCTCGTCGGCAATTACCTTAGGGATGGGTATAATGTTAGC
Source organism: Mucilaginibacter sp. A3364 (assembly GCF_059690715.1). Lineage (NCBI taxonomy): Bacteria > Pseudomonadati > Bacteroidota > Sphingobacteriia > Sphingobacteriales > Sphingobacteriaceae > Mucilaginibacter > Mucilaginibacter sp. A3364. The sequence goes on along the minus strand of NZ_JCAWED010000002.1, from coordinate 878,206 downwards.
ATCGGGCACGCCACCGGTGTTTACCGATACGTAACCGCCAGACTGTTGGATACGATCAAATGCCGAACGATCAACCGCGAGGTCTTTAATAACCGGGAAAGCTGCCGCGCGCCACGGCTCGATGGTAATGGTATCGCCATCGTTAAAGCTACGCATGTGCAGCTGGCAGGTGGTAATGGCACGCTTAGGACCATGCGGGCGGCCGTTAATATATAACGAGCACATACCGCAAATACCTTCGCGGCAATCGTGGTCAAAGTGTATAGGTTCGGTGCCTTTGTGTATCAGGCTTTCGTTAACCACATCCAGCATTTCCAGGAACGACATATCCGGCGAGATATTCTCGGCCTTGTAGGTCTCTATTTTACCTGTCGTGTTCGCATCTTTTTGTCTCCACACCTTAAGTGTCAGATTCATGTGTCCGTCGCTCATTCTTTGTTAGATTTGAGTTGTAAGTTCTGAAGGTTGCAGGGTTAACCGCGCATCCAAAACCTCAACGTTTTGTTCATTTGTTTTTGCCGGTATACCCGGAGCTTTTTTAGGCTCCTTGAATCCCGCGCAATATGTATTTGTATCTTCTATTTTAAAACCTTTTACAAGGTCAATATCATTTTTACGTTTATGCTCGCCCCAGGCAAAAAACCTTTCGAAAAAGGGTAGTAGCCTGTTGTTTTTTACCTGCTCAAAAAAGTACACCTCGTGTTCCTTTTCCTTCAGGCTCATCTCGTACAACATCTCGTCGTGCTCGGTGATGTTGAGGGCGTTAAACAGCCTTTTCATGCGCACGTATTCGCATACGTTACCGCTCTCTAAACTGCCGGCAAAATAAAACGGCATAAACCAACCTATCAAATAACAACTAAAGCTGATGGTTTTGCCAATAACGTGATCCCTAAACTCGTACCATTTTGAAACCGGCACGTTATAAAGATCCATCATTTTTAAAACCTCGGCCCGGTGGTTCCACTCGTCTATCTCAATTTGCCTGATTGCGGCTTTTTCCTCCTGGCTGCTTACAGCTCCCGCGTGTCCCTGGTAAGCAAATGCCGCAGCTTTCTCGCCCGAATAAGCTTGCTGCAACAGTTTTACCAGTATGGGATCTGTAAGGGTCATTACTCTTATTTATCTAACCTCAAAAGTCTTGACTCCTGATTCTACCTTCCTATTTATAACTACGCTGAGAAGGATGAACAAACTCAAAGTTAAGGTCCTCTTTGTGCAATACTTCCGGTTGATTTTCGCCGGTATACTGCCATGCGCCGGCGAAGGTAAAGTTCTCATCATCGCGTAGGGCCTCGCCTTCTTCAGTTTGCGATTCCAGGCGGAAGTGACCACCGCATGATTCTTTACGCATCAAGGCGTCATCAACCATCAGTTCGCCCAACTCAATAAAGTCGGCTACCCTGCCGGCTCTTTCAAGCGAGTTGTTTACTTCTTCGTTGGCACCTATTACCAGCGCGTTCTTCCAGAAATCCGCTTTCAAAGCCTGTATCAACCCTTTGGCTTTGGTCAGGCCCTCTTCAGTGCGTGCCATGCCGCAATATTCCCACATAATGTGGCCAAGGTCGCGGTGATATTCGTTAACCGTTTTGGTGCCTTTAAGGGCCAATAGTTTAGCAATACGGTCTTCCACGTCCTTTTTAGTTTGCGCGAAGGCCGGGTGATTAGCATCAACCGGTTTCGGACCGATAGACGCCAGGTAATCGCCCAGTGTAAATGGTATCACAAAGTAACCATCAGCCAAACCCTGCATAAGCGCCGAAGCACCCAGGCGGTTAGCACCGTGATCGCTAAAGTTACACTCGCCCAAAGCATATAAGCCCGGTACAGTAGTGCTTAAGTTATAATCAACCCAAAGGCCGCCCATAGTATAGTGCACGGCAGGGTAAATACGCATTGGTTGGGTGTATGGGTCCTCGTTGGTAATTTGATAGTACATATCAAACAGGTTACCATATTTAGCCGCTACAGCAGGCTGGCCAAGGCGTTTGATCGCGTCAGCAAAGTCCAAAAATACAGCAATACCCGAGCCGCCAACACCACGACCATCGTCAACCATTTCCTTAGCGTTACGTGAAGCCACGTCGCGCGGAACAAGGTTACCAAATGACGGGTATTTACGTTCCAGGAAGTAATCGCGATCTCCTTCGGCAACCTGTGCAGCAGTAAGCTGTTTGGTGCGTAGCTTCTCGGCAACTTCCTGTGTTTTTGGTGCCCAAACGCGTCCGTCGTTACGTAACGATTCAGACATCAGCGTAAGCTTTGACTGGTGATCGCCGGTAACCGGGATACAGGTTGGGTGAATTTGTGTATAGCATGGGTTAGCAAACAAAGCGCCGCGTTTGTGCGCGCGCCATGCAGCCGTTACGTTTGAACCAATAGCGTTGGTTGACAGGTAAAACACGTTTCCGTATCCGCCAGTACATAACAACACCGCATGACCTGTATGCGTATCAATCTCGCCGTTAATTAAGTTACGGGTGATGACACCTTTAGCCTGGCCGTCAACAACTACCACGTCCAGCATTTCGGTACGGGTGTACATTTTAACCTTGCCTTTGTGGATCTGGCGGTTCAGGGCCGAGTAAGCGCCTAACAACAATTGTTGTCCTGTTTGGCCCCTCGCGTAAAACGTACGCGACACCTGCGAACCACCGAATGAACGGTTATCCAGCAAGCCGCCGTACTCGCGGGCAAATGGTACGCCTTGCGCCACACACTGGTCTATTATGTTTACCGATACCTCGGCCAAACGGTAAACGTTGGCTTCGCGGGCGCGATAATCACCCCCTTTAATAGTATCATAAAATAAACGGTAAACGCTGTCGCCATCGTTCTGATAGTTTTTAGCGGCATTGATACCACCCTGCGCGGCAATTGAGTGCGCACGGCGCGGGCTATCCTGAAAGCAAAATGCTTTTACGTTGTAACCCAACTCGGCCAGCGATGCCGCCGCCGATGCTCCTGCCAAACCGGTGCCAACCACAATAACGTCGTACTTACGTTTGTTAGCCGGGTTAACCAGTTTTAAGTTAAATTTATGCTTGCTCCATTTTTCGGCTAATGGGCCGGCAGGGATCTTCGCGTCTAAATTCATAGTTTATGTTATATTTTGTGATGGTTGATCTGGTGATCAACTCAATCTAACCTTTAAAAAAGAAATAATAGTAAAGTGGCATCAACGCAAAGCCCAACGGGATAATCACCCCAAAGAACCAGGTGCCTATAAATTTAACCACCGGTGTGTATTTACGGTGCGTCCATCCCAGTGTTTGGAAAGCGCTCTGGAAACCATGCAGTAAATGAAACGCTACCGCGCCCATGGCTATTACGTAAATTATTACGTACCAAATGTTACTAAAGCTTTCAGATACTTTGGCGTGCAAATCTTTCACACGTACTATCTCCACATCGTCAACCGTGGTTGATGAGTGCTCGAAATCAGGGTTAGCAGGTACGAAATCGGTAACCGTGCGCTCGTCAGTCAGTACATTGGTGCGGTATTCTTTGTAACCTACGGTGTGGGTGTATTTGTATTTATACCAAAAATCGCCCATGTGTATCACGATGAACAAAAACAGTATAGAGCCTAACAAGCCCATGTTTTTTGATGACCATGACGCAGGTGCCTGATTCTGGTAGGCGTACGCTACAGGTCGCGCCTTGCGGTTGCCGATAGATAATATTAAACCGTAAAGGGCATGTACCAAAATGGCCAGGTACAACAGGTAGGCAATAACTTCTATCGGCGGAAAGTGCGTAAGGAAGTTGGCATACATATTAAAACCATACCCTTGGTCGCACGCAAATAAAAACAGGTTACCGCCTAAGTGCACAATTAAAAACGTACACAAAAACAAGCCCGTTAAAGCCATGATGAGCTTTTTGCCCAGCGATGAGTTAAAGGTTTGCTTAATTTCGCTCATTACTTATATAGATAAAAATTTTGACAAAAGTATTACTTAAAAGCCAAAAGATATAAAAGGGTTCGGCGTTTTGAGGGCGAAATGGCTATTTAGAAACAATCTAAAAAAACAATGTTTTTGAACCATTACAAGCTTTGTTATATTTAGCCCAATATTAACCTGTTTGCTTTATGAAATACATTTATTTGTTTGTGATAGCCCTTGCATTTGCAGCCTGCAATAGTAATAGCAGCGATATTGAGTTTAATGGCGTGGCCAAAGACATGTCATCGGGCACCATCATTATTAAAGATCAAACCACAAACGACCCTATTTATACGGCCAGCGTTGAAGGTGAAAAGTTTCATATCAGCAAACAGCGCCTTAATCAAAAGGGGTATTATGACCTGGTGATACTAGCCGGCAGCAAACCCAACAAATTTGAAATATACCTGGAGCCGGGCACTTATAATATTGAGTTGGATAACTCCAAGCTGGCCGATTATCCCAACATCACTACCGCCGCGCCCGGCATGCAAAACGACATCACTAATTATACCCGCACCGCCGAAGCCGCCACTGCCGCCCTACGCAAAGAAGCGCGCGATTTAAATACCCAACTAAAAGGCATTACCGAAACTGACGAAAAGTACGAGGATATTGCCAAGCGTTTACGTGCCATACACAACGAAATAGAGAACACTAATCTTAACACGCTGGAAGCCTTTGTTACCAAATACCCTAAAAACGTAGCGGCAGCACACATCACCGCCAAAATGAACTATGTTGATGAGCCCGAGCGTTTCCTGAAAATATATAACAAGTTTAGCGAGGCTGATAAGAACAGCGATGAAGGGAAAGCCATTGGCGCAAAACTAAACGGTATCCTAAACCTATCTAAACAGGAAACCGCATCGCCGTTAGAGGGTACTACACCCGATGGCAAAACTATCGACTTTAAGAAATTGGGCGCCAAGTTAATATTGGTGGAGTTCTGGCGATCAGATAGTGAACTGAGTCGCGGCCAGCACGAAGCTATTGTATTAAACCCGTTGCCTGGATATAAAGAAAAACAACTGGCAATAGTAAGCGTATCGTTAGATACCAAAAAAGAACGCTGGCTGGAAGCTATTAAAGTAGATAAGGTTGATTGGCCGCAGGTTTCGGATTTGAAGGGCAATAGCTCGCCCAATGCTTATAAATGGGGTATAACCACGCTGCCTTCATTTTATTTGATAGACCCGGATGGCAAGTTCATACAACGCGATCTGCCATTTAAAAATCTCAGCATTTCTATCAGCAGCTTTTTGGATAAACATTAAAATAGCCGCGTTTTTTAATCTGGGCATTTAGCCCTACATTGTCATTACTTAAACTTATTGCCATTGAAACCCTTTTTAATGTTTTGCCTTGCGGCGATATTTGCAGGCTGTAGCAGTAACCATATCGAGATTACTGGTACCACCAATGGTTATAACGACGCCACTTTAACGATCAGGAACGAAACCGGTATACGCGACGTAATAAATGTTAAAGAAGGCAGCTTTGCTATACCATCACGAACCCTGGAGGAGCTTGGCTTTTATACCATTGAATTGCGTGAGAACGGGAAGGATCCGCAGTCGTTTGAGGTGTACCTTGATCCGGGTAAATACAACATCACTTTTGATAAAGCCAAAGCCGACAATTACCCGGCTATCACATCGTCATCACTCAAACAAAACCAGCTAACAGCTTATCATAAAATTGTTGACAGCGTTGCCATGGCTATAAAGGCAAACATAGCTCGCTTACAAAAAGAATACGACTTGTCTGCGCCTTTATGGAATGACAAAACCACCGCTATAGCCAATACACTACATATAGAACGAGACAAACTCAGCGAAGCCAAAAGGGTAGCGCTGGGCATATTCGCCACACGCATCCCCGATAATGCCATTGCGGCACATTTAATGCAAAGCATGAGTTATGAGCGCCATCCCGCCGAATACTATGAGGTTTATCAAAAATTTAGCGACGACCAGAAAAACACAGACGCGGGCAAAGCGATAGGGATACGCCTGAAGTCCGAACTGAAGCTACAACCGGGCACGCCGGCACCCGCTATAGAGGGCACTACGCCAAATGGCAAAACGGTAGATCTGAAAACACTTCACAAAAAGCTGATACTGGTTGAATTTTGGCGGGCCCGTAACGCGTCATCCCGCCTTAATCATCAACAAATGTTGCTTAAACCTTTGCCGGGTATGGGTACCGACCTTGCAGTTGTTAGTGTATCATTTGATGATAAACGCGATTGGTGGATAACATCTGCCAAAGACGATAAACTAACATGGATACAGGTATCTGATCTGAAAGGAATGGAATCGCCCAATGTTGACAACTGGCAGGTAACAGATCTGCCGATATATTACCTGCTTGATAGTAAATGCCGTATTATTGAGCGCAACATAGAATACGGAAACCTGAACTTCGCTATCAGCGATTATTTAAAGCATCATTAAGCAATAGCCACAACTTTATCTTTCAGCACCGCGAAAATACGATCGGTTTGCGCGTTGCGGATAGCTACACGGCCGGTGAACTTGCCAAAAGAGGGGAAGATAGCCTGCTTGCTGCCAAAAGCAAAACACGGCAGGGTTAGGCTTTGACGACCTTTACCCACCAGGCTAACGCCGGGATGTATGTGTCCGCAAAAGGCATAGCTTTCCAGTTTGGCCAGTTTAGCTTCGGTTAAGGGGTGGTGCAGCATCAGGAAAGGGCCAACCTGCAGTTCATGATGCAATTCTATATTTAATTCAAGATAATGGCTGTCGTGAATAATATCGTGGTTACCCCGTATAAGCACTATTTTTAGGTTGGGGAATTGCCTGCGCCATAAGGCAAACCAATCCCAGTCAGCATTGATATCACTATGGAAGAGGTCGCCTAAAAAATAGATGGTTTCGGGGCGATATTCGTGGATGAGGTCTGATAGCACCGCCAAGTCATCCTGCTCCATATCCCGCGGTACGGCGATGCCGGCTTTGCGAAAATGGCCAACCTTACCCAAATGCACATCCGAAGCAATCAGAGCACGTTCCTGCTGCCAGTAAATAGCTTTTTGTGGTAATAAAAGAAGGTCCTGGTTTAACAGTTTAAAAGGGATAGCCGCACTCATCGTCATCATTAGCGCAAAAATATAGATTTTATTGTGATGAAAAAGCCGACACATTTTGTGATGAACGTGTAGCGACACGACATTCTGTGTCTCCGGTTCGCGTGTTACGGGAATTGCTGGTTACTTATTTGTCGGGAGACGCAAAATATTGCGTCGCGACGGCTGCAACGTTTAAGCGCAGGGCCAAAAAAAAGGGGGCCTAAAAACTCTCGCAGTTTTTGGCCCCTACATCTACCTATGAAAAACAGTCCTTTGGTTGGACTGATTAATCTAATTCAATTACGATGCCAATTGCGTAAAACGCAATTTTTAACTCAATTTTTCGCTATTTGAAACGGATTTAATTTTTAGTTGTTGAGCGCATTCCTCATTCTGGGTAAATTATGCATGGGCAATCCCATTTTGGGTTAAGGTTGATGTTTCGTTTAGCGATAACATTTCCCGGGCAGAGCGTGTTCTTATCGAGCGATAGGAAACACCCATGGAGCTTGAATAAGGGTAGGACGTAGCTATCAACACGAAGCACCTACGGAGCTTAAATCTGGTTAGCCCCTGGCTATAAACACGGGGCTCTTACAGAGCCATTAGCGCCATTGACAGTTAAGCCCCGTAGGGGCTACGTGTTTATAGAAAAATACAACAAATTGAAAAGCTCCATAGGAGCTCCGTTTATGGACCATTCGTTCGTAAAAAGATTTGAAGGTGTCTACGTGGGGATGAGGGTAACGCCTGATTCTTAACCCAAAGTTTATTGCACAAAAAAGGGTCGAATAACTCTCGCAGTTTTCGACCCTACATCTACCTATGAAAAACAGCCCTTTGGTGGGCTGTATAAGTATATCCAAAAGCAATGCCAATTGCCTAAAAAGCAATTTTGAACATAAAATTAATGGCATAAAGCAGGATGGGGTTAATTCTCCGATGCAACATTTCCCCTTATCGGGTAAAAACTACGCATTGGGGCGTTGCGGCCAAATGATTTTTCGGCGTAATAATCATTTATTAAAAACCCATTAAAGCTTTGGTTGTTATAAAAATAAACCAAACACCAATTTAAGGTTATAAAATTATTAATTGCCTGAAACTATACGCGTTACCTATTGTTAAAAAATTATGGAGTACAATGTGTATTTGTTAGCTACCGATCCGAATAATCCGTGCCGAGACGTGATACATTCCAGGGACACCGAACTCAAAATACGGGTGTACTGCCTGAGTGAGGATAATTTTACACCAAACAGCAACGAGATACAGCTATATGGCTACGCCCATAATAAGCTTTATGCTTTTGAAACGATTGATATTGTGTCAGAAGATGCCCTTGACGTAGTGGGGGCCATCCAATGGTATGCAGAATATATTGAATTCCCCGAACTGGAGATCCTCCCCGAGGACCCGCGACCCGGGCACAACCAGCACATCGCAATGTAAGCTCGCAGAAAAAAGCCGGTAGTTTTAATTAACTACCGGCTTTTTGTATTAAATATCCTGCTTATCTAAAAAGGCCATATTTATCTTCATGCTCTCCAAAGGCGATACAGCGTATTCCTCCTGTTCGATAAAGAAATACTTCAGGCCCGAATCTTTGGCGTGCTTTAATAAGTTCACAACGTCCAGGTTGCCGGTACCAAACTCGGTGCTGCGGTGATTCTTGCCATCCATTTTCATATCCTTTAAATGCCACAGCGGGAAACGCGGGCCAAAGTTCTTGAAGTATTGAAGCGGATCTTTACCAGCAGCAACCACCCAACCCAGGTCAAGCTCCATGTGCACCAGCTTAGGGTCGGTGTTTTTCAGCATTACATCAAACAATATCTCGCCATTATCCATCGCAAACTCCGAATCATGGTTATGATAGCCAAACTTAACGCCCAGCTTTTTACACTCCTCGCCGGCTTTGTTAAAACGGTCGGATACGCGTTTGTAATTGTCAACTGTTTGCCCGTTAACAGGCATGCTCGAGCAGATCAGGTATTCCTGGCCGGCTTCGGCAGCCTGCTCCATCGTGCTTTGCCAGTTGCCGTTTATACTACAGTGTCCGCTGCGCAGCGTCATGCCCAGGTCTTTGCAAACCTGTTTCATTTCGGCAGGCTTTAAGCCATAATACAAGCCTTTGTTGCTGGCGGCCGATTCTATTTGCTTAATACCCAGGTCTGCAATAACTTTTAGGGTGCCTCGTGGGTCGGCCAGCATTTCGCGGCGGAAAGTGTATAATTGGATGCCGGCGTTTTTCACCTTTTTAGGTGTGAACGCGCTTAATGACGGCATTAAAACCGAGCCTGCGGCAAGCATGCCCATGCTTTTTAAAAATTCACGACGTTTTTCCATCGATATAAATTGGTTTAATATTGGGTTATTTTAGGCTTAAGGTCTATTCTGTTTCCCGCGTAGCGGAAAGATAAAACAGCCCTTTAAATATCGGCATTAAAACCACTTAGCCAAACCCTAATTTAAAAAGCCACCAAAATATTACGCAATAAATTGCGCTATTGATTAGTTTTACGGCTCAACCAATTTTGTACACTATTACCATGAAATTTATCAAAATGGCTGCCGGCGTGGTGTTAAGCACTTTGTGTGCAGTAACAGCAACGGCCCAAAAACCTTATGATTTTAACCGTGCACCATTAAAACAAGGCACTTATGTGCAGTTGCCCCTGGGCAGCATTAAAGCAAAAGGCTGGCTGCTTAAACAACTGGAGCTGCAGCGCGATGGCTTTACCGGCCATGCCGAAGAATTATATCCGCAAGCCGATAACCTTGGCCCCAATGCCGATTGGCTGGGCGGCACCGGCAATAGCTGGGAAAAGGCACCTTATTATGTTAAAGGCCTCATCGCTTTAGCTTATACCCTTAATGACGCGGAGTTAAAAGCTAAAGCTGAAAAATGGATCAATTATACTTTAGATCATCAGCAGGAAAACGGGCTGTTTGGTCCGCCCAAAATGAAAGACTGGTGGCCGCGCATGCCGTTTATGTACGCGCTGCAAAGCTATTACGAGGCTACTAACGATAAACGTGTTATTCCTTTCCTGTCCAAATATTTTAAATACCAACTGGCCAACCTGGATAAAGAACCGCTGGTTGACTGGGGCAAATCGCGCGCGGGCGATAACATGGAACTGGTGCTTTGGGTATACAACAAAACCGGCGAAAAATATTTGCTCGACCTGGCTCAAAAACTAAAGGAACAGGCTTACCCATGGGTTGATATTTACACCAAAAACCAGTTTTTTTATTTTGGTGATGATTACCAGCCAAAACATATGGTAAATGTTGCGCAGGCCCTGAAGTTCCCGGCCGTGTATTCGCAAATTGACCCGAGCCCTTATACCACGAATGCCTTGCAAGCCGGTATTAATAACCTGATGCATGACCATGGACAGCCGCAAGGCCTAAGCGCCGGTACCGAGCACCTATCAGGGCGCAGCAGTGTAGAGGGTATAGAAACCTGTACCGTGGTAGAGTGGATGCAGAGTTTGGAAACCGCCGCGCGTATTATTCACGATGCCAAAATGGGCGATCAGTTAGAGAAAGTGGCGTTTAACGCGCTGCCGGCCCAGTACGGAAGGGATTTGAAACAACACGCGTACTATGTGCTGGCCAACCAGGTACAAAGCCTGCCGGGAGGCCATGGATTTAACCAGGATTACTCGTCGGGCATTGTGTTAAGCCCTTACTCGGGTTTCCCATGCTGCCGCTATAACCTGCATATGGGCTGGCCTTATTTTGTAAAGAACAGTATTTTGGCGACGCCGGATGGTGGCCTGGCGGTAAATGCATATGGCCCGATGGAAGCTTCGGCCAAAGTAGCCGGCAATACTGCAGTTAAAATCACTGAAGATACTAACTACCCTTTCGAAGAGCAGATAAGCCTTACTGTTGGTTTAGCTAAATCGACGTCTTTCCCACTACAACTACGCATACCGGCATGGTGCAAAAACCCGCAGGTATTGGTAAATGGCCAGGTGCAAGCCGGCGTTAAAGCAGGTAGCCTGTTCACCCTTAAACGCAAGTGGAACAATAACGACAAAGTAACCCTTAACTTCCCCATGGAAGTGGCTGTACAAAAGCAGGTAAATAATGGTGTGAGTGTGGAACGCGGTCCGCTGGTGTACGCGTTAAAAATTAAACAGAATGCCGTTAATACCCGCGAGTATGATGTTAAAGGTTTTTATGAGACGAAGATAAGCGCGGCCTCGGCATGGAACTATGGCCTGGTGCTGGACAAAGCCACCCCGGCCAGCCAGTTTAGCTTTGTGAAAGGCGCAATGCCTGCCAACCCATTCAACTCCGACGCGAGCCCGGTTGCTTTAAAAGTTAAAGCCCGCCAGATACCATCATGGACCATTGACTACAACCGCACCGCGGCCATGGATGTGCCTTACAGCCCGGTAGCCTCAAGCGAAAAAGAAGAGGAGGTAACACTGGTTCCGTTCGGTTCAGAAAACATCCGCGTTACGGTTTTCCCGACCATTGGCGAACCCCAATTCATCAGCGACAGCTACACCCAAAACTTTGATAACAATACCGCCGAAGGCATCGTGATATACGGTGGCGGCTGGTTTTATAAAGACAATGCTATCAACTGCGCGTCAAATGATAAAAATAGCTCGGGCAATCAAGGCTCTAAAGTGATCATCAACGGCACCCGTTTCAGCAACTTTGTGTACAATGCCGATGTTACCGTTACCGCCCCCGGCGATGCGGGATTGATGTTCCGCGTAGCAAATCCCGCCATCGGCGCTAACAGTTTTGACGGCTATTACCTTGCCCTTAATCCTAACCGCGGGATTGTTGAGTTGGGCAAATCAAGCAACAGGGCATGGGAGGTGATCAAATCATCCCGGTTCCCGATAAAGTTGAACGAAACCTACAAAGTGAAAGTTAAAGCTAACGGCGATACCTTTGAAGTATACATAAACGACAGCGCCCAACCCGTTTTAACCGCCCGCGACAACGAGTATAAAACCGGCAGCATAGGCCTGCGGGCCTACGGCGCACTGGCAAAAGTGGACAATATTGCGGTATCTGCCCTATAAAAGCATTAATAGTCAGCTACGAAAGCATTGTTTTGTAGCTGACTGTCAAGCACTAAAATATTTTTTTATTTTTTATTTTGAAGAAATAGATCATGTTTCTATATTTGCAGTCCCAAAACGAACAGGCAATATCGCCCGATAGTTGAAGGAGAACCGAAGGGAGTTTAGCTCAGCTGGTTCAGAGCATTCCGATTTAAATCGGAAGAGTCACTGAACTAAAGAGCAAAATGAAAGGGAGTTTAGCTCAGCTGGTTCAGAGCATCTGCCTTACAAGCAGAGGGTCACTGGTTCGAACCCAGTAACTCCCACCACAGACAGAAAGCCTTACAGAAATGTGAGGCTTTTTTGTTTATATTCGATCATGTATTTTGTTTACATAATCTACTCCGCTATTAAAGACAAGTACTATGTTGGTTCGTGTGAAAATGTGACCCTTCGTCTGAAAAAACACAATACTAATCACTCTGGATTTACAGGTAAAGTCGGCGATTGGGAGATAAGGCATACAGACGAATACGCAACTAAGACAGATAGTTTAAAACGCGAAAAGCAGATCAAAGCCTGGAAAAGCAGAAAAATGATTGAACAATTGATAAAAACAGAGTAGCCGGTTCAGAGCATCCCGATTTTCAATCGGGAGTGGTCACTGGTTCGAACCCAGTAACTCCCACCACAGACAGAAAGCCTTACAGAAATGTGAGGCTTTTTTTGTTTATAGTTTTTTTGCTAAGAATAGCTTGTCTTTTATTTAAACGCTTCCTCAATTTTCTTTTTAACCAAATGTTCATCACCGGAGGATATAATTATTTTTCCCGCTTTATCGATTAAAACAAAATAAGGAAGGCCCCGTGTTGCGTAGAGTTTACCAACCCTGGCTGGTGAAGTTCTTGTAGGAGCATCATCAACAACCTGCGTCCACGGCATTTTTTCCTGATCAAGGGCTCTTACCCAATCCTTCCATACCTTATCGTCTGATACGCTTATTATATTAAACCCTTTAGCATGGTATTTCGCATATACTTCTTTCCAACCGGGTATACCTTCTCTGCATGGGATACACCAACTTGCCCAAAAGTCGAGCATCACTACGGAGCCGCGTGTTGTTGAAAGCTTAAATTTACTTCTGTCTCTTTTTAGTAAAGTAAAATCCGGAGCCGGTTTGCCCACCGCTGTACTTTCCATGGCCAACAGGTTATTCACCAGCGCCTTATACTCCGGCGATGTTTTTGCCGGGCCCGAAAACAGCCCTATCATGTCGCGCAAATAAGCCTTGGAAGTATCGCGTAATAAACTATAATATCTCGAAAAAATATAAATCCCGGGGATGGATGTCGGATTTTGCCGAACATAGTTTTCTACCCATCGCTTTTCTCTTTTAGGGATGATTTTGCTTATCGAGTCTATTTTACTTTCTATATAGGCTACAGAATCTTTAATTGCAAACTCCAGCTTTACACCAAGAGAAATTTTTTCTGCATGTCCGGTTTCTTTTAAAAATCGATCGTAAATATCAGCAAGCGGAGAGCCTTTTTGCTTTGTATGCATTATAACAGGCCAGTCTTTTCCATTAATATATTCATGCGCTGCGCCTAAAGTGTCAATATCAACTGTAATACGTGGCGCATCAACAAAAGCGCCAAACTGCCATTCACCGGGATTAATTTTGAATAATTGACGTTCATATAAATCAATTTTCCCGCTTAAAAGAAACTTGCCCTTTTTGACAACCGCGCTGTCAATCACTTTCATGTTAGGCGAGAGACTATATATCGTCCCTGAATCAATCCCTCTAATATTTCCGTTGAGCACATAAGCAGAACTTTTGCCGGTTTGAGCAAAAGTTTGCAAAGACGATAAAACGAGGATGGTAATTACACTGAGTAATGTTTTCATGTTGATAGGTTAGGTTTAAGACAGGCGCCACAATGTTGCTTTAACTAATTTAGTGATATTTATTCAAAAGCAAGAACAAAGTTGCTCGTAACAATTTAGATCAATATTTTTTTGTTGGCAGATGAATCGTACTTTGGCTGTATAAACCATTGTTTAAATAAATCCTTCCCAATGAAAATTATAAAGCCGGCGCTGGCCTTAGTCCTATTACTTTGTACCGTTTATACATTAAACGCGCAAACAACAGCCAAACTCCCCGATGCCAAAAACTTCAAATCAACCATAAACGGTAAAGCAACCGCCTTATACATGCTCAAAAACAAAAAAGGTGCGCAGGCGGCGTTTACCAACTGGGGCGGCAGGCTGGTGAGCCTGATAGTGCCTGATAAAAATGGAGTGATGACCGATGTGGTTTTAGGTTTTGATAGCCTGGCTGCTTACCAAAACGCCAAATCATTTTACGGTGCCAGTATTGGCCGTTTTGGTAACCGGATAGCCAAGGGCAAATTTAAGTTGGATGGCGTAGAATATACTTTGCCTATAAATAACGGCGCAAACACTTTGCACGGTGGCCGAGAGGGCTTTGATACTAAGGTTTGGGATGCCAGACAAGTTAACGACCACACTTTAGAGATCAGCTACTTTTCGGCAGATGGCGAGCAGGGCTTCCCGGGTAATTTAAACGCTAAGGTTACTTATGAGCTACTGGATGATAATAGCCTGAAATTTACCTACACCGCCACTACCGATAAAAAAACGGTGGTTAACCTAACCAACCACACTTACTGGAATATGAACGGCGTAGGCAGCGGCACCATCGTAAATCATAAACTGCAGATAGCTGCCGATAACTATACCCCGGTTGATGCTACATTGATCCCGACAGGTGTAAGCCCCGTTGCAGGCACACCGTTTGACTTTACAAAAACAATGGAAATAGGCTCGCGCATTGGCGAAACCAACGAGCAGTTGAAATATGGCGGCGGCTATGATCATAACTACGCGCTGAATAAACATACATTAACCGCACCAATTACCACCATTACCGGAGATAAAAGCGGCATAACCATGCAGGTTTATACTACCGAACCGGGCATACAGTTTTACAGCGGCAACTACATGCGCGGCAGAAATATGCTAAAAGGTAACATTGGAGATGCCCAACGAACCGGCTTTTGCCTGGAAACCCAGCATTACCCGGATTCGCCAAATCAACCGGCCTTTCCGTCAACCGTACTAAATCCGGGCGAAACGTATAAGAGTGTTACTATTTATAAGTTTTCGGCCAAATAAATAACAGCCAAAAACACACCCCATATTAAAGCCCCGCCTTGTTGTGGGGCTTTTTTGTTTACTTTACATCAGCATGAATAAATTCAAAGCCAAACTAACCTGGAGCAATACTGCTAACGCGGCCATACTGGCAATAGCATTGGCTATTTTGTTTGTTCCGGCGGTTAAGGTGTTTTTTATAAGCGCGATGATGCGTATAGGCTTAATGCGCGCGCCTACCGAAGCTTCTACGCAGGCTGGTATCAATACAACACCCACAAAAATCGAACTTCGCACCACAACGGACAGTGTCTTCTCTACCGGTAACATCAAGGGCAAAATACTCATCATTAACTTTTGGGCCACCTGGTGCCCGCCATGCCGCGCCGAAATGCCATCGTTAAACGAGCTGCATCAACATTATAAAAACAACCCTAAAGTGATGATATTGCCGGTTGATGTGGATAACAAGCTGCAACTGTCGCAAGCATTTATGGCTAAAAACGGGTACGATCTGCCGGTTTACGCCATGGCCGGTCAATTGCCCACGAGCCTTGATTTTGAAAGTATCCCCACAACAGTAATACTAGATAGTCAACACCGCGTAATTGCCAAACACGAAGGCGCCGCCAACTACGCCGATAAGCGCTTTTATGCTTTTATTGATGGGTTGATAAAAGCGATGTAACTATTTTGCTCCGGGCCTCGTTTTAATTATAACACAAAGCCGAGCTTTTTTGGTTTATATAAACGATATTTATTACTAAGCACAACACACACCGACCCGTAATGAAAAAAATTATACTTGCCTGGGCTATTGCCCTGTGTTTTACTGCATGCGGCACTATGCAGTCGCTGGTTAAAACATCGTTTCCTTACACAGCAACGCTAACTATACCTGCCGGCACGCAAGTGGGCGAAAACCATTCGGTAGCGGCATTGGCCAGCAGCTTTGACAAAAACTTTTTCAAGAAGAATAATAACATTAACGCCATTAAGGTGATCACCGCCGAATTACGCTCATCAACTCCCGCCGATTTTGACCTGGGAAACCTTAAATCAGTAAAAGTTTATTTATGCTCCGGCGATGAAAGCGAGGCCATTTTAGTAGCGTCAAAAGAAAACATCAACGTTGAATCGGGGAACGTGTTAACACTTAACGCCGATAATTCTAACTTTTTAGACAAGTATATACGTGACCCGGACATGAAGGTAAAGCTGATATATCAACTTAGCAAAAAAACAGCTACCGAAACCAATATCATGGCGGTATTAAATATCAGCGCGGCGCCGGTAGGGGTTAAATAAAGCTTACTTTACCAGCTTGTTATCCGGGTCTGGGAATACCAGTATGGGTTCGTATTTGCGGGCCTCGTCCTGCTCCATGTAGGCATATGACATAATGATCACTATATCGCCTACCTGTGCCAAACGCGCCGTTGCGCCGTTAAGGCAAATGGTACCGCTGCCTCGTTCGCCACGGATAACGTAGGTTTCAAAGCGGGCGCCGTTGTTATTATTTACGATCTGCACTTTCTCGTTGGCAATAATATTTGCCTCATCCATCAAATCTTCATCAATAGTTATACTGCCTACGTAGTTTAACTCGGCTTGGGTAACTTTTACACGGTGAAGCTTTGATTTTAATACCTCAATAATCATGGGGGCAAAGTTAGTGGTTTTTTTAGTCGATAGTCAATGGCCGATAGTCCATAGTATGTAAAATAATCCATCCATGGACTATCGACTATGGACCATGGACCTCAGACTATCTCACAATCACATTATCAATCAACCGCGTTTTACCAACTTTGGCGGCTACCAGGGCAACAACGCTTTGCGTGTTTTTGTTGGCGGGCAGCAGGGTTTCGCCATCTGCCATTTCAAAATAGGCCAGCTCAACGCCCGGCTCGGCGCTTATTACGGCTTCGGCTTGCTGTTGCAATTGTTCTATTTTATTGGGATCGAAGTTTTGTTTTACGTAATTCAGCGTGCGACTTAGCACCAGAGAATGCCGCCTGTCATCTGCCGTTAAATGTATGTTGCGGCTACTCATGGCCAGACCGTCCGTTTCGCGCTGTATGGGGCACATTTGCAGCTTTACAGGCATGTTTAACAGCTCAACCATTCGGTTTATCACCAGGTATTGCTGATAGTCTTTCTGCCCGAAAAACGCAACATCCGGCTTAACTATATCAAACAGTTTATGTACTACCTGTGTAACACCCTGATAATGGCCCGGGCGAAATTTCCCCTCCAGCAAACCTTCCAGCGGGCCAATGTTTAAATGCCATTGCTCATTGCCGGCATACATTTCGTTCACCTCCGGGTTAAACAGCATATCGCAACCTGCAGCTTCTAGTTTTGCAATGTCATCAGCTAATGGGCGGGGGTATATTTCAAGGTCTTTGGGATCATTAAACTGTGTGGGGTTTACAAATATGCTGCACACCACCACATCGCAGGCCTGTTGTGCCAGCGCTATCAGCGACAGGTGCCCCTCGTGCAGCGCACCCATAGTAGGCACCAGGCCAATTACTTTACCCTGGCTGCGCAATGCATTAAGCTGTTGCTGCAGGTCTGTTTTTTTGTGGAACTTTTTCAATACTTATGCGATACAAAAAGTTGGCGAAGTTGCACAATAGAATATAATTATCCAAACCCCTTGCGTAATTGGTTGATACTTCATATAATAATGCTTATATTTGCAAACCCAAATTTTTTGGGTGGCTTACATAAATTTAATTTGATCTGGAGATGGGTAAATCTAAGCTTTTGTTTATAACTCATGAAATGTCGCCTTTCCTTGAACTCACCAAAATTTCTGAAATAACACGCCAGCTTCCGCAGGCTATGCAGGAAAAAGGTTACGAAATTCGTATCCTGATGCCTCGTTTTGGAAACATTAATGAGCGCCGGAACCGCCTTCATGAAGTGATTCGCTTATCAGGAATGAACATCATCATTAATGATAACGATAATCCACTAATTATAAAAGTTGCTTCTATCCCGGCCGCACGTATGCAGGTATATTTTTTAGATAATGAAGAATACTTCCAGCGCAAGCATGTGTTTGAGGATAAAGACGGCAAGTTTTACGCCGATAATGACGAGCGTACTATCTTCTTTTGCAAGGGTGCATTAGAAACGGTGAAGAAACTGGGCTGGGCGCCTGACATTATCCACTGCCACGGCTGGATGAGCGCTTTAGTACCTGCTTACTTAAAAACAACGTACAAGGACGATCCTACCTTTAAACATTCAAAAATAGTTTACTCTATTTACGGTGATGGTTTTAAAGGCGCCATGAATAACGATTTTGCACAAAAAGCCGTTATGAATGACATGGACGAGCAGCATACCGAACTGTACAAACCGGCCACTAACAATGCATTATATGCAGGCGCAATTAGCTATAGCGACGCCATTGTTATAGGCAGCGATGACATTGACGCGGATGTGTTAAATAATGTTAAAAACAGCCAAAAACCGGTTTTGGAGTTCGATTCTATATCAGATTTCGAAAATTATTACAATTTTTACGACGAAATTGCTAATGAGGAATTAGTGAATATTGGATAAGCTTTTGAGATCGAATATGAAATTTATCAGACTAGACTTATTGACCCTGTTAATAAGTCTTTTTATTTTGAATAGCTGTAAAAATCAGGACAATATTGGTTTGGGTATCAACTCATCAAACCAATTAAATGGCAGCCTGATGGATACTTCTACCGTTTTTATTAATACCGTTTTAGATGATTCGGTATTAACGCAAGGCTTGGCCAAAACACCGCTTTCGTACCTTAAGGACCCCGCGTTCGGCACAACAGAAGCCAACATGGTGTTTGATTTAAATTTACCAAATCAAACCGCCTACAAATTGCCGGTTGGTACAAATACTATCGACTCGGCCATATTGGTATTAAAATATGCCCCAGGCTTTACCGGCGACTCGTTAGCATCCCGCTACAAAGCCAATGTGTACCAGCTTAATGAGCGTATCTTCTCGGCTACCAATTATTTTAACACTAAACAGTGGAGCCATGGCACCACAGCGCTAGGCACGCAGTCGTTTTTTTCGCGCACGCATGATACCATCAAAATTACGCAGATAGTTGCTGGCGGGCCAGATACCTTGATTCGGGTTAGGCCACAGCTACGCATTAAGCTTGATCAAAACTTTATTAACAATAACCTTTTTGGCGCACCTGCTAACCAGCTTGCATCAAACCTGGTATTCAAAAACGCTGTTAAAGGTTTGTTTGTAACGCTTGATAAAAACCAAACCGGCCCGGGTGGTACATTTATGATAGCGTTAGATTCATCATCTGTCGACGTTTATTTTAAAACCAACAACGGCAGTACGGTTGATACCTCATTGTTGCAGCTGCCTATAACTGCACACGCTGCCGAAGTAAAACATACTTACACAGCACAGGTACAAACAGAGCTTAGCAATACCGCGGTTTCACGCAATGTGTTTTATATACAGGGATTAGGCGGCTTACGTGCTAAAATATCATTCCCATATATTAAAAATATTGTTAAATCTTTAGGTAGCGATGTTTTAATTAACCGGGCCGAACTGGTTGTCACTCCCGTTCCGGGATCGGGCATACCATTTCCACCAATGCCGCGCATAAGTATGTACCGGTATGACCTGGCGCACCAGCGTACCATTATTGAGGATTCAAACCCCAATGATCCGCGATCGGTTGCAGGAAGCGGTGGGTTTGGCGGCTATTATTTACCATCGTCTAAAGAGTATCACTTCCTGGTAACCACTTACGTGCAAAACCTGCTACGCGGTACTACTACTGATTATGGCACGTTTTTAGGCCAGGGCGATGGTAACGCGTTTTCGCTTACCTTTAACTCAACAGCCGAGGCCGATGGCCGAACCATAGCGGTGGGGAGCGACAAAACGTCGCCATACCGTCTCAGGTTAAATATATTTTACACAAAAATATCAAAATAATAAAGAGCCCTTAACGGGCTTTTTTATTTTATAATATTTAATTTGTATCGCTGTATGATATTATCATATAGCTCATTAAATTTGCAACGTTAACTCTAAACTACTTCTATGTGTGGAATTGTAGGCTATATTGGCCACAGGGATGCTTATCCCATTGTTATTAAAGGATTACACCGGCTTGAGTATCGTGGCTATGACAGCGCGGGCGTTGCCCTATTAGATAAAGATCTTAAGGTTTATAAAAAAGCCGGTAAAGTAAGCGATCTTGAAAAATTTGTAAAAGATATCCCGCTTAATGGTTCGGTGGGTATGGGCCATACCCGTTGGGCGACCCATGGTGCGCCCAGCGATCGCAACTCGCACCCGCACTCATCCGGCGACCGCAAACTAACTATCATCCACAACGGCATTATCGAAAACTATGCAACCTTAAAGGAAGCGTTGTTGGCAAAGGGTCATACCTTTAAAAGCGATACTGATACCGAGGTGCTGATCCATTTGGTGGAAGACATTATCAGCGAAACCGGCATCGACCTGAAAGAAGCGGTACGTGTAGCATTAAACAAGGTTATCGGCGCCTACGCTATTGTTGTAATGAGCGTTGATGAGCCTGATCTGTTAATAGCTGCCCGTAAAGGCAGCCCGATGGTTATTGGGGTTGGCAAAGGCGAATACTTCGTTGCATCAGACGCTACGCCTATTGTTGAATACACTAAAAACGTAATTTATTTGAACGATAAGGAAATTGCCTACATACAGCGCGATAACCTGTTGATCAAACACATTGATAATACCGTTCAAACTCCATATATCCACGAGTTGGACCTGAAGCTTGAAATGCTTGAAAAGGGCGGCTACGATCACTTTATGATGAAAGAGATATACGAGCAGGCTCGCTCTATCCGCGATTGCTTACGCGGCCGTATTTACCCTAACGAGGGCAAAGTGCAGCTGGGCGGCATGAACGAGTACGCGCATAAGCTTAAAAATGTTGACCGTATCATCATTGTAGCCTGCGGTACTTCATGGCATGCAGGCCTGGTAGGCGAGTACCTGATAGAAGAATACGCACGTGTACCGGTAGAGGTGGAGTATGCGTCAGAGTTCCGCTACCGTAACCCTATCATTTCCGAAAAAGACATTGTTATCGCCATATCACAATCAGGCGAAACTGCTGATACGATGGCCGCTTTAGAGCTGGCTAAAGAAAAAGGCGCTACCATTTTCGGTATTTGTAACGTAGTAGGCGCGTCTATTCCGCGTATTACGCATGCGGGCGTTTATACCCATGCCGGCCCCGAAATTGGTGTAGCATCAACCAAAGCATTTACCGCCCAGGTTACCGTGTTAACATTGATTGCTTTCTTTATCGCGCAGCAACGTGGTACGCTTAACCAAAGCAAGCTGATCGAGTTTCTGACCGAGCTTAACCAGATCCCTGACCTGGTTGAAAAAACTTTAGAGTGCAACGAACATGTTAAACAAATAGCTGCCGAATACAAAGATGCCAGCAACGCCTTGTTCTTAGGCCGCGGCAGCTCGTTCCCGGTTGCGTTGGAAGGCGCTTTAAAGCTGAAAGAGATATCATACATCCACGCCGAAGGTTACCCTGCTGCCGAAATGAAGCACGGCCCTATCGCGTTGATAGATGCCGACCTGCCGGTAGTGTTTATTGCTACCAAAAACTCATCGTACGAGAAAGTAGTAAGCAATATACAGGAGGTTAAAGCACGCGGCGGACACGTAATTGCTATTGTTACCGAAGGTGACGAAATTGTACGCGGCATGGCCGAACACGTGATAGAGATCCCTCAAACAGATGAGGCCTTTGTACCATTGCTGGCTACTATACCATTGCAATTATTATCATACCACATAGCGGTAATGCGCGGCTGTAACGTCGATCAGCCGCGTAATTTGGCTAAATCGGTTACGGTGGAATAGAGATTAGTTCAAAGTCATGAGTCGAAAGTCTTAAGTCGTTATAATAAAAAAGCCCTCGCGAGTTTGCAAGGGTTTTTTTATTGAGTAGTATTTTGCGCCTGACTTAAGACTTTCGACTCAAGACCTCAGACTAAAACCTACCTCATCTGCTTCATCGTCTCGTTCAGATCCAGCTGCAGGCCTTTTGCTATAGCGATACCAAGGTTAATATCGGCACGGAACCAGTGGCACAACTGGCGGTTGGTGATCAGGTCTTTTTTAGGGCCATCAATGCCGCTCATGGAGTTAACGATGTTGGTTACCAGGTCGTTCTTTTGCTGTTCGTCCATTAAACGATACAAGTCGCCGGGTTGGCTGTAATGATCGTTCTCGCCTTCGGCATTACGATCGTACCAATCACCTACAGATGAACCGAAATCCCAGGCCGGTTCTTTATAGCTTTTATCAGCCTCGATATCATCAAAGCTGTTAGGGAAATAGTTGGGATTAGAGCCTCCGTTTCCGTTCACAGACATTAAGCCATCGCGTTGATAATTGTTTACCATGAATGGGCAGCGGTTAACGGGGATCTGCTCGTAATTGCCGCCTAAGCGATAGCGGTGCGCGTCGGGGTATGATAATATGCGTCCCTGCAACATTTTATCCGGCGAAAAGCCAACACCATCTATTACATGTGCCGGCGCGAATGCCGATTGCTCAACATGTGCAAAATAGTTATCCGGATTTTCGTTTAGCTCAAGCACACCAACATCTATGAGTGGGTAGTCGGCGTGTGGCCAAACCTTGGTTAGATCGAAGGGGTTGATGTGATACGTTTTGGCTTCTGCCTCCGGCATGATCTGAACTTTAAGTGCCCATTTCGGGAAATCGCCGTTGTCAATATGCGTTAGCAGGTCATGCTGCGCAAAGTCCGGGTTTTTGCCGCGCATATCGCCCGCTTCATTATCGGTAAAGTTTTTAATGCCTTGTAGAGTTTTAAAGTGGAACTTTACCCAAAAGCGCTCGTTTTTATCATTGATGAAGGAGAAGGTATGGCTGCCGAAGCCATCCATATGGCGATACCCGTAAGGCGTGCCGCGGTCTGACATCAGGATGGTTACCTGGTGCAAACTCTCGGGGTTAAGCGACCAAAAATCCCACATCATGGTTGCGCTTTTGCAATTGGTGTACGGGTCTCGCTTTTGTGTGTGGATGAAGTCGCCAAACTTTTTCGGATCTTTTACAAAAAATACCGGGGTGTTGTTACCTACCAGGTCCCAGTTACCGTCTTCGGTATAAAACTTAACCGCAAAGCCTCGCGGGTCGCGCTCGGTATCAGCCGAACCTTTCTCGCCGCCCACGGTTGAAAAACGCAGGAAAACACGGGTCTGTTTGCCGAGGTCGTTAAAAACTTTGGCGCGGGTATATTGGCTTATATCATGTGTTACAGTAAAGGTTCCGTAAGCTCCGGATCCTTTGGCATGCACCACTCGCTCCGGGATACGCTCGCGGTTAAAGTGGGCCATTTTTTCGTGCAGCACAAAATCCTGCAACAATATTGGGCCGCGCGGCCCCGCGGTCATAGAGTTTTCATTCTCCGCATACGGAATACCGGAGGCTGTTGTGAGTTTCTTTTTAGGCGTTTCCATAATTATTGGCTTTAATGTTTAAACAAAGCTTGCAATATTCTTTCAATAGAAAAAATCAATAATTATTATATTTACATAGATTTTATTTATAACATGACCATAGTACAGCTAGAATACCTGGTAGCCGTGGATACTTACCGAAGTTTTGTAGTAGCCGCCGAAAAATGTTTTGTTACGCAGCCCACCCTCAGCATGCAAATACAAAAGCTGGAGGATACGTTAGGCGTAAGGCTATTCGACCGTAGTAAACAGCCTGTAGTGCCTACCGAAATAGGTATAGACATTATACAACAGGCACGTGTTTTACTGGCAGAAAGCGAGAAGATCAAAGAAATTATATCCGACAGGCAAAAAGATCTTTCCGGCGAATTGAAGGTAGGCATCATTCCAACCGTATCGCCCTATATTTTACCAAAGGTGATCAAGGGCTTTATAACCAAATATCCGGCAGTAAAACTTACCGTATGGGAACAAACCACCGAGCAGATCATCCAACAATTAAAACTGGGGATATTGGATTGTGGTATCTTATCAACCCCATTGCACGAAGCTACACTGAAGGAGATTCCTGTTTTTTACGAGAACTTTGTAGCTTACGTATCTAAAAACAGCAATCTATCCAAAAAGAAACACATCAGCCCGGCTGATATTGATATGGAAGAGATATGGATACTAAACGAAGGCCATTGCATGCGCGACCAGGTTTTAAACATTTGCCAAAGGCGAAAAGCCACCCAGGGCTATCAGCATTTTGAATACAATACCGGCAGTGTAGAAACCCTGAAACGCATGGTTGACCAAAATAACGGCGCCACCATTTTACCCGAACTGGCCCTTGCCGACCTGAGCGACAAACAGCTGGACAAGGTACGCTACTTTAAAGCCCCCGAACCGGCCCGCGAGGTAAGCATCGTCATCCAACGTAATTTCTTGAAACGCCGCATGATAGAGGCCCTTAAAAATGAGATCCTGGAGTTTGTGCCCAAACGCATGAAAACACGGAAGAAGAAGGATGTGATTGATATTTGAACGTTTGACGTAGTACGTAAGATAGGCTGGTATAATACCTCAAAAAGTAACACGTCAAACGTACTACGTAAAACGTACAACCTACCTCGGTGCTCTCAATTTCATCAACATCGGGTTTATCCTTAAATATACCTGTACAGCGGTTGGCACCGCGCCATAAATGCTTTTAAGTTGTGTTGGCGATATGTTTACCGCGCCCTGCGCGCCGGCGGTAATAGCTGTTTGGCCTATTTGACCAATGCGATAGTTGGCGCCAAACGTAATGGCATTAATATTCATATGCGGATTTGACGGCAGCCCGGCCAACAGGTTAAACGCTTCGGCGCTTTTTTGCACGTATTCATAACGACCGTAAACTGCGGTTTTATGCCATTGCAAAGCGCTTTCCAGCAATACTGATGGCTCAATGGCATGGCCCTCGTGCTTGTTTTGCCCGTAAACTAAGGTGGTGGCTATGTAACTATCGCCGTTCAGCATTTTGGTGTGTATGGCTGATGCTGTGGTACGTACCACATTCTCACCCGGCTCAGCTTCTTCCGGGCTGTGCAGCCAGCCGTTTGATACCTGCAACGCCCATTCGCGGGTTGGGTTGAAGGATAGGCGTAGTGAGTACGAATCAAACTTCGGCTTATCAAAATCATAGCGATGCTCATCCGGCTCCCGGCCGGTAAATACCGAACCTTCCAGTTTAAAGTTCTTAAACCGTAAGCCCAATGTACTCACACCGAAAGCAATGTGCGTTGCATCCTGGTAATGGTGGCTCAGTGGCGCATCAGGGTTGTTAAAGCCCGACAAACGGTGCATAAACACTGGCGGCCCAAGCGCAGGCTCGCTCGGGTAACCGAAGGCGAAGAAAACATCGGCGTCATCACTAACACGCTGAGTGTAGGCCACGCTTAATTGCGCGAACAGGTCATGCGGATGCTGGCGATCTACCAGTTTCTCGCCTTTGTAGCTTTCGCCGGTTTGGTATAGCAGCGGATAGCCGCCGAGGCCAACCGTTAACGGATCGAGCGAGAACATGGTATTGATAGCGAACAAGCCGTTCCGGCCGATTTTGCGCTGCGTCATAGCCATGATCATGTTTGGGGCATCAAACTTACCGCCGCCGCGACTGCCTGCCTTAAACACGTCCTGGTAATTGTAGCGGGCGTATATGTTGCCATGAATCATGGTCATCCATTTCTCACCGTGGAACATGTAGGCGTACATCGGGGTTTCATCAGGCACCCATGATGTACCTGAGCCATCACGGTTCATGGGTACGCTGCGCGAGTATTGGCTGTTCATCATTAACATCGGCTTCTTTTTGGCCGATGTTGTTTTTGTGGTATCAGTACCGTGGCCCGTATGGTGCTCGTGTTGCGCCATGGCCGAAGTAGTGGTTGCCGCAAACAGCAACGCTATAAGTGTTTTATGAAAATTCATTTGAAAAAATAATTATTGATCGTAAATAAACAGGGCACGACTTTTTATCGCTCCAAAACAAAACGATGAATAATTATCAGATACGGAAATTGCAGTTTTTAACAAACGTGGGGACCTTGGCACAGGCAACATTTGGTGGCGGGCCACGTTGCTGCATGGCCAATATCACGTCCTGTTGGGCCGGTAACAGGTAATCGCCCGGGAAAAGTTTAGGTAGCTCAAAAACCTGCAGACCACTAATAAACGACGGAATTTCGGCTTGGTGGGCATCTTTTACCTTAACAACAACCTGCTTGTATTTGCAGGTTTTCATGCTTTTGCCTGATAGGGTTTTGCAGTCCTTAACTGGGGCGTTAACTTTTACATTGACCAACACATCGGCACAAAAGTGCAGATTAAGCGCAAAGCCAAATACTGTAACTATGTACAGCATGCTTAACAATATGGCGCCTGATCTTTTTAGCATGCAGCAAAATTAGCGATATAGACCGGCTTATCAATAGCTGATGATCAAAGATTTGTCAGAACATCATCGCCCAAAACAAAAAAGCCCCAACCAAACGGCCGGGGCTAATTAAAACTATATGGTATTTATACTTATGAGCCTTGTTTGGCTTCTTTTTTCATTTGCTCGTTAGCAACAATCACGATCTCAACACGACGGTTTTGCGCACGGCCATCAACAGTGGTGTTATCAGCAATTGGCTCGCTTTCGCCTTTACCGGTAGTGGTTAAGCGGTATGAGCTAACATTTTGGCCGGTGATAAATGATTTTACCGACTCGGCACGACGAACAGAAAGATCCATATTTAGCTGATCGCCACCAGTGTCATCTGTATGGCCAACAACCAAAATATTGGTTTCCGGGTTGTTTTTCAGTGAAGTAGCCAGGTTGGTTAAGTTAGATTGTGAGGCTGCTTTCAGATCAGATTTATTGGTATCGAACAGTAAACCTGAGTCAAATTTTACCAATATACCTTCGCCCTGACGAATAACGGTCGCCCCCGGAACGCTTTGCTTGATCTCGGCAGCCTGTTTATCCATACGGCGGCCGATCAAGGCACCAGCCGTACCACCTACAGCACCGCCAATAATTGCACCCAGCGCTGTATTGCCCGCACTTTTGCCTATAAGGCCACCTATTACGCCACCCGCGCCGGCACCAATTACGGCACCTTTCTGGGTTTTATTCATCGAGCTGCAGCCTGTTTCTACCACTACAAGGGTTGCCATAGCAAAGCCTATTGTAGCTATTTTTAAGTTTAAAGTTTTCATGTGTGTATTTTGATATACACAAAACTAGGCAAAGCAGGTGCCAAAACGCAGCATTTGCCGTTTAATTCAACGGTTAGATACCGTGGCTTTATTTTTTTGAGTTTTAGGAAAGATTGATGTTTTTATAATAGAATAGGCACCACAGTTTTTGTACATTTTTTAGTACAACAATACAACCAAGAGGCGTAAAATAATAAAGCCCGCTTTATACGTTAGGTACAAAACGGGCTCTATTTAATTTTGGACAGACTTAAACAGACGCGGTTGTTTCGGCCACCATTTTCTTAAACATCTCGGTGGTGATAGGCTTCACGATAAAGTCTGACACCTGCTCGTACGATCGTGCCTTACGCATATCCGCATCGTCAACAGATGAGCTTACAATGTAAACCACAATGCGTTTGGGAATAAGCGGACTCAGGGTAATAAATTCATCCATAAACTGCCAGCCATCTAGTATGGGCATGTTAATATCCAGCAGGATAAGATCAGGCAGGCTGTCGGTTTGGTCAAGATACTCTTTAAAAAAATCCAGGGCTAGCTTACCATTAGGGAAAAACAGGGTTTTGTTGGCTAGCTGAGAATTGTCGATTATACGCTTTACGGTAAAGGTATAGATCTCATCGTCGTCGATAACGCATGCGATATCAATTTTTTTCATGTTAATTATTAATAGGGGTTATATTTTGCGGGACGAATATAGGATTTAAATTGACCAATGGTAATAATTGCCGATCCTATCCAATTTGTTACAATCTCACATCCTAAATAGCCCGCCGCCGGGGCCATGCCCGGTGTAGCACTTTATGCGTAGCAGCTACACCGCTACACTTTTTTGTAGCGCATGCTACACCAATTTGTGCTTAAACTTAACATTGCGTGCTATTACGTTTTATTTATATTTACGGCTTAACCTTCATCATGAAAAAATACCTTATCTGCCTGGCAGCGGCTTTGCTGCCTTTATTCGCGCTTGCGCAGGACCCCGTACTTTCTAAAGACATTATTGAAAAAGCCAAAAACATCAGCACCGTTAAAATTAACGATAAGCTTAATGTGGTTCTGGTTGAAAAAAGCGACGACGAGTTCCAGGTAACAGGCGTCGACCAAAACATGAACATTGTTTGGACAAACAACTACAACGGCTACGCGCTTAAACTTGCCCGTTTCCAGGGCAAGATATTGGCTATCGCGGCTACTGATCATGCTTTTGTTAAGGGGATGAATAATACCTACAAAGGTTTCCTTATAGACCCAACATCAGGGAAAACAGTGATAGAAAAAGAGGTATTTAAGGATACCGACGAGTTTATGAACTACCCCACCATTTTGGTTAATAATGACGAGTTTAAAGGCATAGCTGTAAGGCAAACTTCTGCCAAGCGCAAGCTCAGGGTAGCGCTACCAAGCGTATTTGCTATTATCAGCATCAATAAGCTTGATAAAGAACTACGCACTACTCAGGACGTGGATGTTGTTCAATATAACGATAAACTGGAGCCGCTAAATAGCTACAAACCTCAATTGGTTAAAAACAGCATTTTATTAGGCATGCAGGCAAACGCCTGGGGCGACCTGTTTGTGAGTTGGCTTATTAATGGCTCTGTTAATATTTACCGTTACGAGCAAGGACAAACCGAGGCTAAGGGTATAGCCAAGTCCGATCTGCAACTGAAGGAAGGCGGCGACGGGCCAGACGTGATCTATGCGCCTTCATCTACCAACCGAAACCTGCTATTTTATGGCTTGTTTTTTAAGGATAGCGAAACCAAAAAGATAGCCCTCTGGATAGGTAGTCTTGACCTTTCATCGGGCGAAAGAAAACAGAACATTGAATTGTTTGACAAGCCGCATGTTAAAGAAATAGATAAAAGCTTCGTTGCCGTAAATAAAAAGCTGGATGATTTTGGCTTAGGCGAACCGGCCGGTTTTGACCTTGACCATATGGAAGAAGTTAATGGCATACTCATCGCTTCGTTTTGCGAGCGGGGCCGCTGGTCGGGCCAATACACATCGGTTGCTTTCAACAACTCTATAGTAATTAACGCTTACAATGCCGCCGATCTGAAGCCTAAATTTCAAGCCTATATGCCATCAAGGTCAATGTCCATATTACAATCTTCTACAGGTTACTTTGTTAAAAATAACAAACTGCACATGACTGCGCCCGACGGGAAAGCCGGTAGTCAAAGCGCCATATATGGCGTTCTCGATCTGCAAAATGGTAAATGGGACAGCATGATCAGTTTGTCGAAAAAGAAGATAAGCGGTTCCGACTATCCATCCGGCAGGAATATTTTATACTTCGGAGATACCTTTGCTGTGCCTTATATAAACCGCACCGGTATCGGGCAAACAAAGTTTGATGTTACGCTACAGCAAAACGGATATTGATAAGCAGGCCGGCAGGCTATAAACTTACATTGCACAAACCCTGCCGGCCCGCTTATTCCTTATCTTTGTATTAGCAATATCATAACCATGTCTATAACTACCGAAGACGAAAAGATAGGAATGCAGCAAGCCAGCGATGCTGTGGCCATTACGCTTAAAAAAATGCGCGAATATGCCCGTGTGGGTATGAGCACCAAAGAGCTTGATGAATACGGGGGCGGTTTGCTGGCGCAGATGGGTGCAAAATCGGCACCTTATTTAACGTATAAGTTTCCGGGCTATACCTGTATCAGCGTTAACGAAGAGGCTGCGCATGGCATACCCTCAACCCATAAAATATTAAAAGAAGGCGACCTGGTTAATATCGACGTATCGGCCGAACTGAATGGTTTTTGGGCCGATAACGGTGGTTCGTTTGTTTTAGGGGAGGATATTCACGGCCATGGCAAACTGGTAGATGCGTCAAAAGAGATATTGAAAAAAGCCATCAGCCAAATTAAGGGCGGTGTGCGGATATCAGAGATTGGCAGGCTGATCGAAACCGAAGCCCGTAAAGCCGGTTATACGGTAATTAAAAACCTTACCGGCCACGGTGTTGGCCGCAGCCTGCACGAGGAGCCGCACGAAATTGCCAGCTATTGCGACCGCTTTAACTTTCAACGCTTTAAAAAGAACTCCGTAGTAGCTATCGAAACTTTTATTTCCACCAAGTCAACCATCGCCGAAACGCAGGAAGACGGGTGGACGCTAATAGGTAACAAAGGCGGCTTTGTGGCGCAGCATGAGCATACCATTATGGTAACCGGCGGTGAGCCTGTGATATTTACCGCCGGTAACGGGATCTGGGATTGAACCGGCGCAGGGTCCTCTGCCGAGAGACCCTGCTGAGACGGAAAAAACGCCCCGGGATACCGATAATACCTTTGGTAAATAAAGTGTTATGTATTAGCTTTATGTGCCTTATTTAACCATAGATATGTTAAATTTTCCCGATCCCTCATGTGTTGCAAAAACTACTGTTATCGCTTTGGCCTTTGCTTCAGCCCTTATAGCTGTACAGTGGGTTGATCGCAAGCCCGTAACCTTCATTGCTATTAAAAAGCCGGCATCTGCCGATAAGGGCCTGAAAGACTACTATAAAAAATACTTTTCTATTGGTGTGGCAGTTAATTCGCGCAATGTTGCCGGGGGCGATGAGACCGAGCTTATTAAACGCGAGTTTAACAGCATAACGGCAGAGAACGATATGAAGATGGGACCACTTCATCCCAAGGAAGACCAATACAACTGGAAAAATGCCGATGCTATTGTTGATTTTGCAGTAAAAAACGACATAAAAATACGCGGGCATAACCTGTTATGGCATAACCAAACACCGGCCTGGATGTTTAAAGACAGCGCCGGTAATACCGTAAGCAAAGAAGTTTTGTTAAAACGCTTAAAGGACCATATCACCACCGTTGTAAGCCGCTACAAAGGCAAAATATATGCCTGGGATGTAGTAAACGAAGCCATTGACGACCGGACAGATGTATACATGCGCGAAACCCAATGGTACAAAATATGTGGCGAGGATTTTATAGCCGCCGCCTTTGAGTATGCACACGCTGCCGACCCGGAAGCCGCGCTTTATTACAATGATTACAACAGCGAGAACCCGTCAAAACGGGATAAGATCTACAAACTGGTAAAAAGCCTTATCGATAAAAAGGTCCCTGTTCACGGCATCGGCATACAGGGCCATTGGAAACTGGGAAGCCCGTCGGCCGAACTGATCAGGCAAGCGCTGGATAAGTATATTTCTTTAGGTGTAAAATGCCAGATCACCGAACTGGATATTAGTATACGCACAAGGCCACAACCCGGAATGCCCCCGGATACCGCGGCCGCTTACACAGATGAAATAGCAGAGAAACAGGCAAAACGCTACGGAGAAGTTTTTGAAATATTCAGACAATACAAAAAGCATATTACCAATGTTACTTTCTGGAACGTATCAGACCGAGGCAGTTGGCTGGACGGTCGCGACGGTGGTTTAGCCGGCGGCGCGCAAGCAACACCAACGCCAGGGGCGCCACCTGCTCAACGCGGCAAAATTATAAAGGCATATCCATTGTTGTTTGGTGTTAATCTGGAGCCTAAAAAAGCGTATGCCGCTGTTGTAAATTTTTGATCGGTTTTTCAATCGGTCACCGACATATTATACAGCACCGGCACTTAACAACAATTCACAGATCGCCGCGTGTTCATTTCTTGTAGCCCAGGCCAGCGGGGTTGACCATGGTGCGCCCGCTTTGTTCACATCTGCCCCTTGAGCTAACAGGTAGCTAACCGTTTCCTCCTGTCCCCATTTTGCGGCCATGCCCAAGGGTGTCGTCTGATATTCCTCGTCAACAGCATTAATATCGGCGCCGTAATTTATCAGCAGCTCTGCCCGGTCAACAAAACCTTTACGGGCCATATCATGCAAAATGGTTACGTGGTGGCAACTCATCGTAGCCGCCGACATTCCTTTAGCTAACATATAGGCCGCGCCGTCCGTACGTTCAAAATAGTATTGTGGTGTCCATTTTAATATGGTTGGAGTCTTTGCACCAAACTTTATCAACAGGTCTATCATATCACGATGGTTCTCTTTGGCAGGCATCATCAGTATGCCTTCGCCCCAAAAAAAGGTATCGTCAAGTGCAAACTCAGGGTGCTTGCTCAGTATCGCTTCCGCTTTATGCAGATCGTTGGTGTCAACAGCGTGCTCAAACTCTTTTTGAAGGTCTGTCCGTTTATACTGTATGTCCCCGTTCTCTATTGGATATATAGAGCTCGCCGAAGGGCCCGAATATGCTTTTAAGGTTGCTGCTATTTCTTTATAGCCCCTGTCTTCTACAACGGTTATTAAACGCTCCCTGAATGGGTAGCTTTCATGATCTGGCTCGTATGCATTATGCGCTAAAAAATATTGTACCAATGCCAGGTGCCCTTCCCTGGCCGCGAGGTGAATTGGGGGCATATAGTTGTATTTGGCATAGATCAATTCGGGCTTTGCAGCAACCGTATCTTTTACCAGGTCCAGGTTTCCCTGGTAGCTTGCCAAAAGTATTTGCCATAACTCGGCAGTAGTACAAAAAGCGCCGTTTGCTATCGCCACCGGCAAATCAAGCTTTAATTCATTGGGCTGCAACATGTTGGTTATATATTACGGGTTTATACTAATGTAGTAATTAGTATTGGAATACAGATTTTTCCGAGGGGGAGGACCAATACAACATTGCAGGACTTGCAAAAGATTGTGCTTAGGCAAAAAAAATTAGCAACCTCGTCCGAAAGGTTTTACGAGGCACCTATGGAGCCTTTTTTATACATGTAATGTTTTTCTATAAACACGACACTCCTACGGAGTTTTCTGAGGGCAAAACTGGTACCGGTAGGTGCTTTCCATTTAGCGATACGGTTACTGATTTGCTTTAAAATAACTGGCATAAAAGCCACGGAGGGGCTACATGTTTAAGCAATCTATGGTTGAGACGACAGGGCCCCGTAGCGCCTCGTAAACCCCTCGACATATCTATTTACCCATATGGATATTAATTGGCTTTTGAGATAACCGACATAAAAGCCCTGGAGGGGCTACGTGTTTATAGCAATCTATAATTGAGGTGACAGGGCTCCGTAGGAGCCTCGTAAAACCCTTGGCTGTCCACCAATATGATTATTGATTTGCCATTAAGATAGCCAGCACAAAGAAGCCCCTTTGGGCTACCTGTTTATAGCCCTTCACAACAGAGATTATCAGGCTCCGTAAGCGCCTCCTCAACTGCTGCCAAGATACCCCACCAGGCAAATAAACAAACGTCCCTTTATTCAAGCGCCCTTTTACTATCTCCGCGGCGTACTTATCCGCATAAACCTGAACGACCGTATAGCCGATTTATCCATTATCTTTCCGGCGCTATACCAAAACACCTGATTACGCGAGAACAAGTCCAATGTTTGCTTAACCGATGCCTCATCCGGCGCGTTCCATGCCGAGCAGATCATAGGGCGGCCATAGCGGTTAACCACGCTCAGCAGCCAACCCGTTTCGGGCATTTTTTTATCGGTGCTGAAAGATAGTACATCGCTCAGGCTCCAGATGTAATTACACAGCTCGGCATCGCTGCTGCCCTCATACTCCAGGCGGTTCCATCCGCCGCGCTTGCCGTGTATCAATGCGCCTTTGTAATCAAAGCCCGGTGCAAAATCGGTGGTTTTTACTACAGGTGTAGCCGTTAGCGGCTGATCAATAAATTCAAATCGCGCTACGCGGAATATTAAAGCTAATATTGATCTCAACTTATCCTTCGGCACATTTTGTTTACCCGGGGCGGTATAAAGCTCCCAGGCTAAAACGCGGGTATCATAACCGTATTTTTTAACCACCTGGCTCACATAGTCTGATAGGGCAACTTCATTGTTTCCGGCGTCATCATCGGTAAGCAGGGCGGGGGTAACGCGCATGTTGTGCTTATCGGCAAAACCTAACAGGGTATCTGCTTTCTTGTAAAAGGCCGTAGTGTCTTTTTTCCACTCGCTGTAGCTTAGTTTAAGGCGCAGGCCGTTGTAGCCCATATCTTCGGCATCGTCAATAGTTTTCGCCCAGGTGGCGATGGCTTGCGGGCCGTTGCCTTCGGGTACATAATACAAGCCTTTTACCGGGCCGTTTGCCATCCATTTCCAGGCGCGCCATTTATCCCAGCGCTCGGTTACTTCGGCGCCCGGGTCGGTTTGTTCGCCCGGTTTCGCAAAGCGGAAGTTTCTTATCCATTCCAGATCACGCCATTCGTAAGGGTCGCCATCGGGGTGTAACACGTCGTGAAACCATGGTTCATACGGCTCGAACGAACTCAGGCCCCAGGCAGCATCCCAGTTGGAGTCGCTGGTGAACAAGCCCCAATTATAAAAATGGATATGATACTTGGCAAAAGCCGTAAGGCTACGGGCAAAGGTACCACCGCGCGTGCGGCCTACTATTTCGGTACAAACTATCGGGCGATTACCTAACTTTTTGATCTCGGCTACCATTACGTCAAGCGCCTTCATGCGGTCGACACTCAGATCGTACAGGTGAAAATTATGGATATCGTTCATGGAGCCCAATTCTTTCAAAGCATCATGCACCTTATTTTGGTTATACACATGCTCGGTTAAAAACAGGGCCGATGTGGTGATGGGTTGCGTAGGCACAAGCGCCCTTGTCCACCTTACCATATCCTTCACTAAACCAATCTCACCTAAGGCCCCGTCTTCCCAGTTCTTGCCATCGAAGGAATATCTTAAAGCCGGTTCGTTGGCTATGTCCCAAAAAACAATTCGTGGATCGTTTTTAAACTTGCCTACGGTAGCGGCCAGGTATGCTTTAATCTGTTTTTCACGCTCGGCGGCATCGGTAATATTAAAATAGCTGTTGGTACTTAATACGGGCGAAACCGTCATATTGCATTGTGCCGCCTCATCCAAAATAGCCTGTAAAAATTCTGCACCACGTTCGCGCGCGGGTATCCATATGCGCACACTATTGTAGCCCAGGCTGTCTGCTTTTTTTAGGATATCAATACGCGGCATGCCCGGGTAGGCCGGTTGCGGGGCGTTAAAGCCCTTTATTACGCCGTGCTTTTTCTCCCAGTCCCAGGCTTGTTTTTCGGTCCACTGCCCGCGGCCGGTAGATTTTTTGGCGGTTTGGGCATAACTGTATGTGATAAGGTTTAGTGTTAAAATAATTGCGCACATAAGGCCGGGGCCAATGCTTGGCACATAGCGTTTTGTTTTCATAACAGGGTTTATCTGGTTTTAGGGTCGGAGTATTTATCTACAGGAAGTTACGATAAAACACCGTTCCAAAAATGGCGCTAACCGCGGGTAATGCTACCTTACTTTTGTGTCAATTTTTCAACCTTTTCTCTCGATTTTATGGCTCCTTTATTATCTTAGTCAACAACCCAAATCTTAATCATGAGCGATAAATCCTTTTCGGCCTTCACACATTTTAAAAACAGCTTAACCAATGCAAGGCAATTATCTAACGGAGACAGACGCATAAGAGCCTTAATCTCATACCAGTTTCAAAATAACTTATTAAAAGAGTCGCTTGATGTGGCAGTCAGGCTTACAACAATGGAGTATGGCCAAATTTCTATATACGATGGCAAAACCCTAAACGGAGGAGTTGTGCATATGGATTTTACCTGCCAATACCAGGATTATAGTTTTTTATCTGAGGGAACACTTCAGATCAACGGAAACTCAGGCAGGTTAGGCGAGTATGAGGTGATAATAACCGAGCTTTAGCTCTCATTCGATTACGTGAATGTTCTGAATACCTTTCTCTTCTTTAATGGAGAAATGGTTTTCTACATCGGCCTCCGTTTGTGGCGATGCAACGGTGCTGTACTCGATAGGTGTTAGGTTGGCTATCCGCATTTTTGACCAATAGCCTGTAACCACCACACTTTTTGACGGTGATATGCCACCATTACGATCTATCCTGATGGCATCAACCTGCGGCACCAGCATGCTTGGCTGGTCGTTACGGTTATCAAAGCCACGTATACCACTTTTGTAAACCCGCTCGGCCACTTTGGGACCAACATATACCACATATAAGGCCAGCCTTAAACTGGTGCTACCAATCTGCACCGGCGGGCATTGCATTACTTTAAAGCTTTTACCGGCATCGGGCACAAACAACGAGTCGATGTTTTTTTCTACAGGAGTTGTGGCAAATTCCTCCTGGCTGATGTTCTCGGGGATACGGTAACATATAAAGCCCTCGGCAAAGGTAGCACCGCCCATAACCGATCGTATAAAATGCCTGGCCGAACCAAGGTATGCTTTACGCCGGTTAAGCTCCCATCGCTTTTGCTCATCGGCCGTTCCCTGCAGCTCTTCAAAATAGGGCGAGCCGACGTTAACGCAGGTAAAGGTTTTGGTAAAAACCTCAAACTCGCGCAGCAAATATTTAAGGCGGTAACCCAGTGCTTTATTCTCTACAATAACCATGTCGTCGGCCCTCACCTTTAGCGACGCTGTTTTTTTGCTATAGCTAAAATGTATTACCTGCGGATTAACGATGTTGCATAGTTTGGCATTATCGGTTTCGCCAATAAAATTTCGTACAAAAATTTTCATGTACCGCTCGCGATTGCCCGAGCCGTCAATGGTAACCGCTTTTAGTTGGTCGTTGCTTTCCTTAAGCTTTACTATTAGCTTAACAGGTTGGTTTTGCACCACCACACTTTGCACATAGGGTGAAAAACCAATGCTGCGCACCACCACCTCGTAACCACCAGGTTTAATCCCATAAAAAGCAAACTCTCCCTTTTTATCGGCCGCGGTAATGTATTTGGAGTTGGTGATGAATATAGTGGCGCCTGGTATGGGGGCGCCTTTGTCGTCAAGCACTGTACCTGTTATAGTTTGATTGTTTTGAGCGCGCGCGAATAATGTCGTGGTGAGTAATAGCAAAATGGCGCCTAGTTTTTTCATGCGGTTTGGTTATTCTAATTTACTTACTTTTTCACGGCATGTTTGAAACGTTTAGCCAGCCCAACCCTCTCTATCCAAACTCCTAAACTGTATAGCTTCGGCCAAATGTTCCATTTGTATGTCTTCGCTGCCGGCAAGGTCAGCAATAGTGCGGGATACTTTCAAGATGCGGTCATAGGCCCGGGCGGATAGGCCGAGCTTTTCCATAGCGCGTTTGAGGAGGGCCTGGCCGGCTTCGGATATTTTGCAGATGTCGCGCACCATTTTGGGGCTCATCTGGGCGTTTGCATGCAGATCGGGGCGTTCGCCGAAGCGCTGGCTTTGCACTTCGCGGGCTTTCATTACGCGTTCGCGGATGAGTTCGCTTTTTTCGGCCAGCCTGTCTGATGCCAGTTCGCTGAAATTTACCGGGGTTACTTCTACGTGGAGATCTATCCTGTCCAACAACGGACCGGAGATCTTGCTCAGATACTTTTGCACCACGCCCGGCGGGCAGATACATTCCTTCTCGGGGTGATTATAATAACCACAAGGACATGGGTTCATACTTGCCACCAGCATAAAGCTGCTCGGGTAATCAACCGTAAACTTAGCGCGCGATATGGTTACCCGGCGCTCTTCCAGCGGTTGGCGCATTACTTCAAGTGCGGTACGTTTAAACTCGGGCAATTCATCCAGGAACAAAAC
Organism: Mucilaginibacter sp. A3364; assembly: GCF_059690715.1. NCBI lineage: Bacteria > Pseudomonadati > Bacteroidota > Sphingobacteriia > Sphingobacteriales > Sphingobacteriaceae > Mucilaginibacter > Mucilaginibacter sp. A3364. The sequence continues at coordinate 840,050 of NZ_JCAWED010000002.1, read as the reverse complement.
ACCGTTGTGGGCTAAAGATATCTCGCCTGGTTGAGGATTGCCTCCACCGCCAACCAAAGCCACATCGCTTATTGTATGGTGCGGCGATCGAAAGGGCCTTACCGTAACCAAGGCATCCGCGGCGGATAACTTGCCCGCTACCGAATGGATCTTGGTCGTCTCCAAAGCCTCATATAAACTCAAAGGCGGCAATATAGAAGGCAGTCTTCGCGCCAGCATAGTTTTACCGGCCCCCGGCGGACCGATCAGTATCACATTATGTCCGCCTGCGGCGGCTATCTCTAAAGCTCGTTTAATATTCTCCTGGCCTTTTACTTCGCTAAAGTCGCTGTCGTAATTGCTCAGGCTGTTGTAAAACTCTTCGCGGGTATCAACAATTACACGCTGCAGGTCTATGTCGCCGTTTAAAAAGCCGGCTACTTCTTTTATGCTATCTACACCGTAAACTTCAAGGTCGCTTACTATGGCGGCTTCGCGGGCGTTTTGTTTGGGAAGGATAAACCCTTTAAAACCTTCTTTACGGGCCTGAATGGCTATAGGTAAAGCCCCTTTTATAGGTTGAAGGCTGCCATCTAAGGATAGTTCGCCCATAATGATATACTTATCCAGCTCCTCGCTGTTAACCTGGCCAGAGCAGGCTAAAATCCCGATAGCAATAGGAAGATCATAAGCCGAGCCTTCCTTGCGGATATCCGCTGGCGCCATATTCACAATGATCTTTTGGCGGGGCATGCGCAGGTTGTTAGTTTGCAGGGCCGACTCTACACGTTGCATTGATTCGCGCACGGCATTATCCGGCAGGCCCACAATTAAGTAGAAGGGTTTGGCGCCTCCGCTTATATTAACTTCAACGGTAATGGTGATGGCTTCTATACCATAAACGGCGCTGCCAAAGGTTTTTACTAACACGCTTTTTGATAGATTTAGTAGCGTAAGGTACAGAAAATTTTGATGGTCTGAAATACTGCCTATAAACCCGATATCGCGAAGCTGGCCAGCAACGAAACGTTGGGGTCGGCTACAACATTAGTGGGCCTTTTGGCGGCTTTTAGGTTAATAACCGTTTGCTTATCGCCAATGCGGATGGTTTGGATTTTACCATCAATGGCCAGGTCTAGCGGTATGCGGTATAGGGTATGTTGTTTTTGGGTGATGGTGATGTTTAGCTCCTGGTCGCTTTCGTTATACTTCCAAACAATATCCAGGTATGGGTGACCGGGCGTATAAAACCATTGCTTAAAGAAGCCTTCCAGGTTACGGCCCGCAGCCTGCTCCATCACCTGCCTGAAATCTTCGGTATTGGCATTGCCGTTGGTGTATTTGGCGTAATAGGCACGTACACCTTTCCAAAAATTGGCATCGCCCATGCGGCGGCGCATCATATGCAGTACCCAGGCGGCTTTTTCGTAACTGTTAGCGTTGAGCAATACCATGTAATCGCCTTTTACGGTAGTATCTACAATGGGCTTGTAGCGCTTACGTTCAAACGCGAATATTTTTTTCCGGTCCTCCACCAGGCGTTTGTTCAGGCTGTCGGTGCCATATTTACTTTCCAGGTAGTAATGGGTAAGATAGCTGGCAAAACCTTCGCTCAACCAAATATTGCTCCAGTTTTTCTCGCTGGCCGAATCGCCGAACCATTGATGAGCAATTTCGTGCGCCACCAGCGATTCAATATCCTTTGCTTTAAATGAGTCTTCATAATAAAATATCGCGCCCGCATTTTCCATTCCGCCAAAAATGGTTTTCGATTGCACATTAGCCAGCTTTTTGTAAGGGAACGGACCAATCTTCTCCATATAAAAAGGCAGTATTTGGTTGGCACATTCATAACTTTTTAAACCCTGTGCCTCATTCTCGGGGAAAACATAACTATAAACCGGGATACCGTTTACTGTGCCCGATTGCGCTACCGCGAATTTAGCAACACCGATAACCATTATTTTGGTTGATAGCGGCGCGGCTTCGTGCCAATGGGTTAGTTTTTTGTTTCCGGGGAGTTTGTTTTCGTCCACTTTAATACCGTTAGCCACCACCTGGTAATGAGCTGGTGCGGTCACCACAAAATCAACCGAAGCTTTGTCGGCCGGGTCATCAACACAAGGCAGCCAGTTGTGGGCGCGGTTTGGCCAGTTATCGCCAAAAAAAGTACGGTGCTTGTATTTATTGGTTGATATGATCAGGCCGTCATCGGGCACGCCTTCGTAGCTTATGGTGAAGGTTGCCTTGGTATCTTTAATTCCTTTACCGTATAGGGTAACAGCATCGGTATCCTGCACAAAACGCACGGCTTTGCCATTGCTTGTTACCGCGCTAACCAGCATACCTTTGCCGTCGGCATTTTTCTTCACCAGGTCTAACGCGAATGAATCCGTGTTCCTGGTAAATTTTACAGTTACATCGGCCTTGCCTTTTATGTTGTTATTGGCATCGTTTAGTTGTATACCAAACCCATAGTGCAAAACATCAATGGCTAAACCCGGCACCTGTGCTTTTGCGCTAATTGTATATAATAAAACCCCTCCCAGAACTATCGCTTTCAGCTTATGCATATGTTGGTATGTATTAACTGTAAAGCTAATTTTTTCGTAATAAAAAAGCGGCCCGGGAGCCGCTTTAATAAGTTATGTATATACAATTTTTACATTTTAGGCATGCGTTTCATCATACTGGCCATGGCTGCAGGGTTGCTCATTTGCTTCATCACCTTACGCATATCGTCAAACTGTTTTAACAGGCGGTTAACCTCGGTAATGTTGGTGCCCGAGCCTTTAGCGATCCGGGTACGGCGGCTTTGGCTGATGATGTCCGGATTTTCCTTTTCGGCCGGCGTCATGGAGCTGATGATGGCTTCGATGTTTTTAAACGCGTCGTCGCCTATCTCTACGTCCTTCATCATTTTACCAACGCCTGGTATCATGCCCATCAGATCTTTCATGTTACCCATTTTTTTGATCTGCTGTATCTGGCTGTAGAAGTCGTTAAAGTCGAATTTATTTTTGCGGATCTTCTTCTGTAGCTCGGCTGCCTGCTTCTCGTCAAACTGCTGCTGCGCACGCTCTACCAACGAGATCACGTCGCCCATACCCAAAATACGCGAAGCCATCCTGTCCGGGTGGAACACGTCAATAGCTTCCATCTTCTCGCCGGTACCGATGAATTTGATCGGCTTGTTAACTACCGATTTGATGGAAAGTGCGGCACCACCACGGGTATCGCCATCCAATTTGGTTAAAACAACACCGGTAAAGTCCAAACGGTCGTTAAACACCTTGGCGGTATTCACCGCATCCTGACCGGTCATCGAATCCACCACGAATAATATCTCGTGCGGATTAACGGCGGCTTTTACCTGCTCAATTTCCACCATCATGGCCTCATCAATAGACAAGCGGCCGGCGGTGTCAATAATAACCACGTTATGGCCGTTTTGCTTAGCGTGGGCTATACCTTCTTTTGCTATCGCGATAGGGTCCTTTGATTCCGGGTTGGCATAAACCGGTACGCCTATCTGCTCGCCTAAAACCTGTAATTGGGTTATTGCCGCGGGGCGATAAATATCATCGGCCACTAAAAGCGGCTTTTTATTTTTTTGTGTTTTAAGGAAGTTCGCCAACTTACCGGTAAACGTAGTTTTACCCGCACCGTTAAGGCCCGCTATTAAAATAATGGTTGGCGATGTGTTCAGGTTAAGCTCCGAAGCGGTGCCGCCCATCAGTTCGGCCAGCTCATCGTTCATTAACTTGGTAAGCAACTGCCCCGGCGAAATAGAGGTTAATACATTTGCGCCTATGGCCTTTTGCTTTACATCATCAGTAAATGCTTTGGCTGTTTTATAATTTACGTCGGCATCCAGAAGGGCTTTGCGTATTTCCTTCATGGTTTCGGCCACGTTTATCTCTGTAATGCTACCCTGACCCTTCAGGACTTTAAACGCCCTGTCGAGTTTATCCGAAAGATTTTCAAACATAGTTTATAACCTTCAATTTTATATAAGCTGCAAAGTTATCATTTTGATGGATTGGTTTTTAAGGAAAATGTAATTGTTGGCTGATACAAGTATTATTAAACGATAAAGGGCCCCTAAGGGCCCTCGTTATTAAATTATATTTTCAACTATTTACGCGGCGGCGGGGTGCCGTTGGTGCCATTACCCGTAGCGCCACCATTATTGCCAGTACCTGTGCGTGGTTTAACCGGGCGTATCGCTTTGCCGGTATCTACCCGTTGCTGGGTTTCGTTTAAATTGCCGTACCCAGCAGTACCGGTATTGTTAAGCGTACCATTGGTGCCAACGCCTATCACCGGCTTGCCGCCGTTGTTATTTAAGGTACCATTGTTATTAAGCGTGCCTGTACCGTTTAAAGTACCGGTGCCATTCAGACTACCATTAGTGCCGGTGCCATTTAAGGTTCCTGTGCCGTTTAACGTGCCAGTACCGTTTAGTGTACCGGTGCCGTTGGTGCCATTTAAAGTTCCGGTACCGTTAAGCGTACCATTGGTACCTGTGCCTATTTGGGTACCCGTTCCGGTACCTGTACCTACACCTGTTCCGGTGCCAACGCCTGTTCCTGTACCAACACCTGTTCCGGTGCCTGTACCCTGTCCTGTATTAACCTGAGCTACCGCTAAGTTTACGGTAAAAGCACAAATTGCTGTTGATACTAAAAATGCTATCCTTTTCATAAATACGTTTGTTTTACTTAAGGTTAACAATTTTTATGCCCAAGAAATTTTATTGTGCGATTTTTTGCATTTTGTGTGTTTGTGACTACAAAATGCCCTGTATAAGTTACGGGAAGCGATAAACCATACCTAACGATATATTTTCCGAGGCCTGTACTTCTTTCGATTGGTTTTTATCATACACCACCACGCCGTTAATATTAGCCGAGATCAGTCTGTTTACCTGTGCGCTTAACCCAACATCCAGGCGATGAGTTATAAAGCTGATATGTTTTTCGTACGGGATGAACAAGGCATAGCGCCATCTTAAACCCATGTTGGTAGCTATACCTTTGTTAAACTCAGACACAATCTGGAAAGCCAGGTCGTTTTTTACTCTTTTCCCGACAGGTACACCATAGTTACCGGCTTTTGTACGATAGATGGCCGTGTCTAACACAAAGGTTTGGCGGGCGGTACCCGTACCAAAGCGAGTGGTAAAATACGGTGCCGGCTTATACTCAAAACCAAACGACTCGGTTAAATAACCGGGCGACATAAATCGCGACAGCAATATAGGTTTGGGTAACGAAACATTATTGGCACCGGTATACTGGTAACCACGGTCAAACTGCGACTCGAAAGTTAACGAGCCGAAGAAGCTCCATTTTTTAGAAAACTGGGTGGCAAATTTATTATCTAAAAATATACGGTCGTTTGATTTACGCGAGCCCTGGCCTTTATTTTTAGTGATACCATACCAAAACTCAAAGTTGCCCGTGTAGCTAAAGGTATTTTTACGATACTCTGTGCGGTATATAAATTTGGAGTTGACGGCCATTGAACTTACACCTCCGTTTGAAAAGTTATTTGAAAAGGCTGCCTGGCTAAGGTCAATCTGCACGGTTATCCACTTTTTCCAGTAGTTAACCTTATAGTCGAGCATGGTAATAGGCAGGTAGTTGGGCTGTATTTGTACAGATCGCATCCTAACGGGGATGGCATTTCTGCGGGGGCCTAAACGGTATCTGTTTAGTAAAGCGGTGTCAATTTTAACTTCCGGTTTTTTGGTGGTATCGGCCTCTTGTGCGCTTGCGCTTGTTGCGCCAAACAGGCATAGCCAAAAAATTAATACACGTAGATGTTTTGACATAAGCACAAATTAACGGAAAATTATGGTAAACACCTCGTTTTCCTTATTAAACCGCTGTTATGGTTTTGCATCTCCATCCGGCAGGGGCGAGAGGGCGTATGCATCCGGGTTGCGGTAATATCTTTTTAAATTGGTTCGTATCGAGTTTATAAACTCATACTCGCTGGCAAAGTTTATAAAATGGTAGCCGGGCCGGTATTTTAGCATAAAATCCTCTAGCTGTGCTCCCTTTAACCCAGTTATACGGCCTACCACCGTTTTGGTAAACTTATGGTCAACCACATCCTGTTTATACTCTTCATCCAGTGCGCCTTGCAAACGCGCCAAATCACGCCCCTTATTGCTAAACATGTTGTAAAGCGCATCGGTACTAAAACCCAACCTGCCATTACCTACACTTAACAGATCGGCATTGGCGGTAGTACTGTAAGCCCGGTTATATAACGCCCGATTGGCCTTTAGCCTGGCCATAGGGCTGTTTAACGAGTCGCGTATGCGCACCTCCTTCAAACGTATACCTGTAGCCTGTAAATAAACGGCCTGCGCCATGCTATTCTGTATACGTAACGTATCGGGTACGTAATCTGTTTTGGTGAATATCAGGATATCGCCAATTTTGGCTTCTATTTTAAATATCCCGCTCAGGTTATTGTAAATTGTTGCGCCCGTGCTGGCATTTAAAACATGTACAATAGCTATTCGCTCTTTACTATCCTTATCAAATACAATACCCTCCACATAGTTATCCTGTGCAAATAGTTTGGTGGTTAATAGTATGAGTAGTAAAAATAATCCCGGTTTCATCACAAAGCTAAACTAAACCATTGTTTAGGTTTAAGCATATTTTTAACAATAATTAACAGGAGGCGCTTACTTAACAACAACCAGTTTCTGGCCAATTTTAATGTTATTATCGCCCATGTTGTTCAATGCTTTTAATTCATCAACAGTAAGGCCAAAACGTTTTGATACGTTATATAGTGTGTCGCCTTTTTGTATTTCGTACAATTTAAAGGCGGGCGCGGCGGTAACTATCGAATCTTTTACCTCTTTGCCAATGTTGTTATTGATCTGTGTTAACACACGGTCTTCGCGCTTAATTTTTTGTTCTTCGTTTTCCGGGCGATCATATTGGTCCAGCTGGTATCTTTTTATCACATTGATCAGCAACTCGGGGTATTTAGGGTTTGTGGCGTAGCCTGCTGCTTTCAATCCGTAGGCCCAGCCTTCGTAATCGTTCTTGTCCAGCTCAAACAAACCGGCGTAACGTTTCCGCTTTAAAAATTCGGAATGATCGCGATAGGAGTTTTCCGGGTTTTCATACACACGGAAGCAGTCGTTCTCAATATCATCGTTCTTATAAAAGCTTTTGCCCTTCCAATCGCTGGTACATTTTATGCCGAAATGGTTGTTGGCATATTTGGCCAGGTCGCCATTGCCGTTGCCCGATTCGAATAGGCCTTGCGCCAGTGTTATACTGGCCGGTATGCCGTACAGGTTCATTTCCTGTATGGCTATTTTTTTAAAGCGCTCGATATAAGTTTGCGGGGTATACGGAACCGTTGCGGCAGGTGAACGGTATAGCGCTTCCTGCTTAATGATCTCGTTATTTCTTTGCGCTACGGTGTTTGATACAGCCGGATTGGTACCGGCAGGTTTGGCCGGTGTTAAACCGCCACCAGGTTTGCGTATCCCGCACGATGACAATAAAACAATTATAACAAGGGCTAATGCCGCATAGAATTTTACGGACACAAAGAAAGCACGGGCAAATATCATTTTGCCAAAATAGGTTTTATTACGGGAAAAATTAATTGACTTGCGCAACTTTAGCAGGCTCGGCCGGTGGCGGATTAGTTTTGTCCAACTCGTCCAGATCGTATTTATTAATAATGCCTAAAACCTGGGCTGCCCATTTTTTGCTGCTGGCATATCCGCTACGCTGTATACCTTTTACCCATTTCACATAATCGTACTGGGTAAGGCTGCTTGATATTTTACCGGCATCCTGGCGTTTGGTAATAATGCGCGCAAAATCAGCAAACGACTCCAGTATAGAATCGTACTTTTTATAGGCCGACTTAACTTTTTTGTTGTTTTTGGTATACGTAGTGGTGTAACCGCCTTTTATGCCAAACTGGTTGTTCAAATTTTTTGCAACATTGCTATTGCCGTTACCACTCTCGTGCATGGCTATACCTAAAATAATGCTGGCCGGTATGCCGGTTTCATTCATAATAGATATGGCATTGTCTTTGAACTGTTCGATATACGAAGTTGAAGTGTTCTTTTGAGCAAACGCTGTTGTAATAGATAACAGCAGTGTTGCAGTAATCAGTAAGGTTCTCTTCATAATTATTTTTTTTGGATGATCAGCAGACCGTCTCGGACCGGGAGAATCAATTTTTCAACCCTTGTGTCAACAGCTATCTGGTCATTTAGTTTGCGGAAACTTTCGGTATCGGCATCTTTTTCGTCGCCATATACTTTCCCTTTCCACAAAACATTATCAATTATTATGATCCCTCCGGATCTTACTTTGTCAAATACTAACGCAAAGTAATGGTAATTATTCTTTTTATCCGCATCAATAAACACTAAATCAAGCACTTGCTCTTCAAAATCGGCCAATACGTCCTCTGCAGGGCCAAAATGTTGCTTTATTTTTTTTTCAACATCTGTTAATGCAAAGTGCTGGGCCAGCATTTCTTCCAGCTCGCGGTTAACTTCAATAGTGTGGATGATGCCGTCTTCGGTAAGCCCCTCGGCCAGGCAAATGGTAGCGTAACCGGTAAAGGTCCCTATCTCCAAAATGCGGCGAGGCCTCAACATTTTACTCAGCATACTTAGCACCCGCCCCTGGTAATGCCCCGAAAGCATATTGGGTTTAAGCACCTTTAAATGCGTTTCGCGGTTAATGTGCTTTAAGGCATCAGGCTCGGCGTCGCAATGGTTATCTAAGTACGTTTGTAGTTTGGCGTCTAAAATTTCCACGGGGGCAAAGATAAGGAAAATTTTTGAGGGTGATTATCAGGCGGTTATAACACTCTCCCCGCGCGTCATTATCAGGAAAGCATCAAGCGGTTTGCATCCAGGTCTGCAACAGTATAACTGCCGAGATCGTATCCACCAACTCCTTATTCTGCCTGGCCTTTTTACCCATGCCGCTCTGCGCTATAACGGCCGAAGCCATTTTACTGGTAAAGCGCTCGTCAAGCATTTCAACAGGGATAGTTGGGAAAGTTTTCTTAAGCAGGCGAACAAAACCGGTTACATGTTGTGCCGATTGCGAGGGGGTATTATCCATTTGTTTGGGTTCGCCTACTATGAAGCGTTCCACTTGTTCGGTTTGCAGGTATTTTTGCAGGTATTCGATGATTTGGTTGGGGTGCACATTATCAAGGCCGGTGGCGATGATCTGCAAAGGGTCGGTAACCGCAATGCCTATGCGTTTGGTACCGTAGTCGAAAGCCATTACTCTCATAGCTGTGAGATTTGAGATGGGATATGTGAGGTGAATTTCATGTTTGAATTAGTTTATTTGGTCACCATCATTCTTGAAAACGGGTATCCGCCACAACCTGTTTTGGGATTAGCGCGATCGGCTGCCGCAGTTGCTTCGGCCTCCTTATCCGACTCGGCGGCGTAGGCGGTGAGGCAGTAACCCCAGTTCCAGGGAGCCATGCCGGTAAATGTCATGTAGTCAATGCGGGTATACTTATTCTTATCGCCGGGGTTGGCGGCGTCGTTATGGGCAATCAGGTATTGCTTTTCGGTATTCCATTTAATGATGTGGAATCTGGTGCGCGGGTGCTGTATCCACAGCGTGTCGTTAATGGTGTAAGTTATCTTGTAATCATCAACAAAAGTGCCGGTTAAAAATGCCGGTACTTTATCCTTAGCCTGCTGCGCCTGGGTATTGCTGCTGATAAATAACAGCGAAATACCGGCCAATAACATCCATTTTTTCATCACAGCTAAGATACGGGTATTCTATTTGTTTTGTGTCAAAAACCCGCCCATCTCAAATCTCATATCCCAAATCTCACTTCTAATAACTATTTTGCACCAAATGCAGTTTAAACAAATAGTAGGGCAGGCGGCCATCAAGCAACGATTGATCAGTTCGGTTACAGATAACCGGGTTAGTCATGCGCAGTTGTTTTTGGGGCCCGAGGGGTCGGGAAGTTTGGCGTTGGCGGTGGCGTATGCACAGTATTTGTCGTGTTTGGATAAGCAGGCCGATGATTCATGCGGCGAATGCTCATCATGCCGCAAGTACAATAAACTGATGCACCCCGATCTGCATTTTTCATACCCTTTCTTCGCCAAGCATAAGGAAGATACGGCCATTACGTTTTTGGAGCAGTGGCGCGAGGCGTTTACTGCCATGCCCTATTTAAACCTGGATGTATGGCGCGATTACCTGGAGGCCGATAACAAACAGGCCAACATTAACATTGCTGAGTGCCACCAGATCATCAAAAAACTAAGCTTCAAACCGTTCGAATCGGAATATAAGATACTGATACTTTGGCTGCCCGAGTTTTTGGATAAAGAGGGCAATGCGCTACTTAAAATCATTGAAGAGCCGCAGCCCAATACCCTGTTTTTATTAGTGGCCCAAAACCAGGACCAGATATTGAATACCATCCTCTCGCGAACGCAACTGGTAAAAATACCATGCTTAAGTTACGACGAGATCCGCGAACATCTGATCAGCCAGCATAACCAAACTGAGACCGCCGCTGCCGAAATTGCCTACCTGAGCAACGGCAATCTTACCGAAGCCTTGCTGATGCTGCAGCAGGATAATAAAGGCTATCATCAACTGTTTGTGCAGTGGTTGCGCCTTGCATTTGGTAACAAGGGGATAGAAATTGTAAGCTTTGTTGATCAGCTGGCCAAGATGGGCCGCGAAAACCAGAAAAACTTTTTACGCTACGGCATCAGCTTTATGCGCGAATGCTGTTTGCTGATGGCGGGGGCCGGCAACCTGGTGCATTTACCGGCTGCCGAACTGGACACGGCGCAAAAAATGACCAACATTATGAGCATACCGGTGGCACAGGCCATTAGTACCGAATTGGAAAGGGCTCATTATCATGTAGAAAGAAATGCAAACCCTAAAATTTTGTTTTTAGATGTATCTTTACAAATTGTAGGATATTTAAAAGTTAAACCAAGCCCGCAAGGGAATCAATATATATCGAATTAAATTATGGGATGTGGAAGTTGTTCAACGGGGGGCGGATGTACACCGGCGGGCTGCAAAAGTAATGGCTCATGCCTAACTAATGGTTGCAGCAAACTGGATGTGTACGACTGGCTGTCGCATATGGACCTGCCGGTTAATTACAAACCGTTCTCTATTATAGAAGTAAAGTTTAAGGGCTCGCGCAAGGAGTTCTATCAAAATACAGATAACGTTTACATTGAAAACGGCGACCTAGTGGTGGTTGAAGCCGCCACCGGCGGTTATGACATTGGCCACGTATCCGTAACCGGCGAGCTGGTGCGCATGCAGATGGTGAAGCGCCGTGTGAAGGAAGAGGACGTATCTAAAAAGATCTATCGCCGGGCCACGCCTGCCGATGTTGACAAGTGGAAATCGGCCAAGGATATGGAATGGGAAACCATGCATAGCGCCCGCAAACTGGCCCTGAGCCTAAACCTGAGCATGAAGCTTAGCGATGTGGATTACCAGGCCGATAAAAGCAAAGCCACCTTTTACTACACTGCCGAAGGCCGTGTGGATTTTAGGGAGCTGATCAAAAAAATGGCCGAAAGCTTCCGTATCCGTATCGAGATGCGGCAGATAGGCATGAGGCAGGAAGCCAGCCGTTTAGGCGGTATAGGTTCTTGCGGCAGGGAACTGTGCTGCTCAACCTGGTTAACCGATTTTAAAACCGTATCTACTTCCGCTGCGCGGTATCAAAACCTGTCGTTAAACACGCTTAAACTGGCCGGCCAATGCGGCAAGCTTAAATGCTGTTTAAACTACGAACTGGATACTTACATGGATGCGCTGAAACACATCCCAGATAATGTAAACTTTTTAAAGACGCTTAGAGGCGATGCCCGTTTGCAAAAGACCGACATCTTTAAAAAGCAGATGTGGTTTAGCTACCCCCGCGAAGAGTCATGGATATGCGTACCGATCGCGCGTGTAAAAGAGGTGCAGGCCATGAACAAAGAAGGCGTATTACCGGATGACCTTTTGGTATATGTTGAAACCGAGGTGGAAACCGTTAAAGCGCCGGATTACGAAAACGTAGTTGGCCAGGATAGTCTTACCCGTTTGGATGAGCGCAATCGCAACAAAAAGAAAAACAAGAACCGTAATAAAAACAAAGGCGGTCAGCCGGGTGGCGATAACAGCCAGCAGCAGGCCCGCCAGGATGGCGGCCAGCGCCAGGACAGGCCACAAGGCCAGCGAAACGAACAAGGCAACCGCCAGCAAAGACCGGAAAACGGTCAACGTGATCAAAACCGTCAGCAAGGGCAACGCCCGGATGGCGGTCAGCGCGACCAAAACCGTCAGCAAGGCTCAAGGCCTGAGGGGCAACGCCAACAAGGCGGCCAGCCAAGACCGGATCGCGGACCTCGCCCTGAAGGTGGCCAGCCACGTGCCGAAGGCGAACCAAGGCCGGAAGGCGGTCAGCGTGAAGGCGGCAACAATAATAACCGCAACAGAAACCGCAACCGTAATCGTGGTAACCGCGGCGGCGGTGGCAACAGGCCCGAAGGTGGCGGCGGAGGCAATGCACCACAAGCCGAATAATAAAAATGAAACATATTTTAACCCATTTATACCCGGTAGCGCTGTTGTTATTACTAATAACCGGCGCTACCGGCTGTTCGGACCCGAACGCGGTTATAGACCAAAATACCGAGATAGCTAACAAAAACTGGTCGTATCAAAACAAGATCGGGTATGATGTTAAAATAGATGACGCAGCGGTACCCTACAATATGTACCTCAACCTGCGCGTAACCGGCGATTACAAGTATTCAAACCTGTTTGCCATGATCTCAAACCCTGAGAAAAAAGGCAGCGCCAATCGCTATGAATTTAAACTGGCCAACCCCGATGGCGAATGGCTGGGCCAGGGCTCGGGTAGCCTGTATAATTTCCAGATCCCTTTCCGTAAAAACTACAAGTTCCCGGCCGCAGGTACCTATCGTATCCAAATTGAGCAAAACATGCGCGACAATCCTTTGCATGAGGTGAGCGATGTGGGCTTACGGGTGGAGAAAAGCAACGGTACAACAAACTAAAAGGCTGTACAGGGTGCGCCACTTTAAAAGTGGCGCATGTGGCGCACTCGTTTTTCATAAGCAATTAATTGTCAATTATTTATCGAAAAAAGCGGCGCAATGCGGCGCACCCCAATAATTTTTTATATTATTGTTTATCAACAACTTATAAAAAGCGACGGGTTTGCACTTAAAAAAGTGGCGCACCCCGATCTGCAGAGGCGGGCATATGCAGATGTGCGGATGATTTGTATCACATCATTTTAGAGCTGCAAATTTTTTATCTGCACATTCGCACATCCGCATATTTGCACATTTTTTTCCTACCTTCGTTTTGCTAATATTTTTATCAAAATGGTGCTTGCAATACTTGGTGTTTCGGTTATTATCTTGTTGATCGCGGTTTTCCTGTTCCTAAAAAAACCGCAGGCTTCTGTCGATAGTGTTTCGGTAGAGGAGATGGGCCGTTTAAAAGCCGAGGCCGATCAGCTTAAAATATCCCTGGCCATTGCCGAACAAAAAGCCCTTGGCCTGGTTGCCGAAAAGGAAACCGTTACGGAGTTATTAAAAGAAGAAAAAGACCGCTTGATTGATGAATTAGCGACAGTACGTACCAATCTTGACCAAGCCAATCAATCGCTGGAAAGCGCCCGCTCTTACTATAAATCCCAACAGGAAAAGATCGCCGAACAAAAGGCAGAAGTAGAAGAGATCCGCAATAAGTTTCAACTGGAGTTTCAAAATGTGGCCAATAAACTGCTGGACGAAAAATCGCAGAAATTTGTGGAAGCCAACCGGGCTAATCTGGATGTCATCCTCAACCCGCTTAAAGAAAACCTGAAAGCTTTTGAAGATAAGGTGGACAAGGTTTACAACATGGAAGCCGCCGAACGCAATACCATGAAGGGCGTTATCACCCAGTTAATGGAATTGAATAAGCAAATAAGCGACGAAGCCAGCAACCTGACCAAAGCGCTTAAAGGCGACAATAAAAAACAAGGTAACTGGGGCGAGGTGATATTGGAACGTGTGCTGGAGCGATCTGGCCTGGTGAAAGACCGCGAGTATCGCCTGCAGGCCAGCATTACAAGCCTTGACGGTACGCGTTTGCAGCCCGACGCTATCATAGACCTCCCGGATGAGAAACACCTGATAATCGACTCTAAAGTGTCATTAATAGCTTACGAGCGTTTGGTGAATTGCGAGACAGAAGAAGATCGAAAACTATTCTCGAAAGCACACGTCGAATCATTACGCGGGCATGTGCATGGGCTATCTACCAAAAACTATCATGATCTGTACCAGATCAATTCGCCGGATTTTGTATTGCTGTTTGTGCCAATAGAATCCTCTTTCAGCCTGGCGGTACAGGTTGACCCGGAATTGTTTAGCGATGCCTGGGATAAACGTGTGGTAATTGTTAGCCCATCAACCCTGCTGGCCACCCTGCGCACCATTGCCAGTATGTGGAAACAGGAGCGCCAAAACAAAAACGTGTTGGAAATTGCCCGCTTAAGCGGCAGCATGTATGATAAATTTGTTGGTTTTGTAAGCGATATGGAAAGCATCGGCAAAAACATTAAGCAAACTCAAAGCGCCTACGATGGCGCCCTGAATAAACTGGTTGACGGAGCGGGCAACCTAACCAAAACTGCCGAAAAAATTAAAAGCCTGGGAGCTAAAGCCAACAAACAGCTCGACCAAAAATATGTGGAAAGCGGCGACGACCTTTTACTGAACGAGTAATATTTTGTATCATTAAGGCATGAAAAACCTTATCCTTATTGCCTTGCTGTTTTCTTCGGCTGTTTGCTTTGCGCAAAAAAACGCTGAAGGCCTGTTTATAAAGCCAAAAGATAAAACTGTTATTTATAGCTTTTCTGTTGAGCAAACCAAACCGTTTGAAAAACAAAATTATTCGCGCGCCCGCCAATGGGCCATCGCTAACTTACACGCTAAAGATATCCCGGAGAGTAAAATTGGAGTAGTTGCCGGTAAAGCTTTTTTAACTGTTGTTGGCCTCGATAATAGAAGTCGTTATCCTTTTACCGCACAATTCCAGATAGATGTAACTGCCCATAAATACAGTCTACGCTTTTACGACCTGGTATTAACAGATCAAAACACATTGGTTACCGAACGCCGTTTAATTGAACACGGTTCAAAAACTATTCCCGTGGCCCAGGCTCATCTTATAGTTAAAAAAATGAGCGATGTGCTGCACGCGGCGATGGATAATTTCCAGGCGGCAATGACGCGGTGATCTTGTAATCAGGCTACTTTCCTGCTCGTTTATTTATAAGGAAATTCAAGATCATAACTTCCCGCATTCAAATCCTTCGCCGTACCGGCAACTTTTAACGTGGCTGTTGTATTTGGTGGAATAGTTACCCGGATATTTATTTTATCCCCCTTCAATGTCCAGTTAGACACAATGCGCCCGTACATCGAATCATAGTGGCTCTTAACCCTTTTCGGGCCGTTCTTACTGATCCACGGTGCAATAACAAAATGCTTGAAGCCAGCGTCAGATCGCTGAATACCGCCCAAGCCCCCAATAAACCAGCCGCCAATATATAAATAGGAGGCGTGCATGGCCGAGCCGTCACTAAACCAGTCTTCGAAAAAAGTACCGGGCCCCCGGCGGATCATATTGAGCCATCCCGGGGCGTCTTCTTTGGTGGCCATCAGGTAGATCAAATCATGGCGTTGTGAGTCTATCAGGAAGTTAAACAAGTATGCTCCTGCGGTAATACCGCCCCAGAAGTGGCCTTTACGCTTTACTTTTATTTCGTACTCCAACCTTGCCCATACCTTTTGGCGTAATTCCGGCGGAGGAATATTTGTATACAAGGCCATACCTAAATACACCTCAAAACCATTTACATAGCTGTTATCGTCGGGATTAAAGAACGCTTTATGTATGGCAAGCCTGATCTGTGCCGCTCGCTTGCGGTAATGAGTTCCCTTGCCGTTACCCAGCACATCGGCCATATTTGCCGCCTGCTCCAAATGATGCACCCAGATACAGTTATTAAAAAACAAGGTTTCTTTGGTATCGCCTAAAAACAAGCCCTGTTTCTCCACTTGCCTGCGCTCGTCCCATGCACCCGGCCACACCCAGTCGCCCAGAAAGTCCCATCTCCCTCCCCAACGAACTAATAAGTTATCGCGGGATTTGGTCTCCATAAACGCCAGCCACCGCTCAATAGCAGGGAAGCTTTTCTCTAAAATATTAACATCACCATATTGCTTATAAATTTGCCAGGGAAGGGTGGCGCTGTAGCCACTCCAGGCGGGGCCGCCACCGCCTACGGTGGTAGGCGCTGTATGTGGTATGTAGCCGTCGGCGCCTTGTACATCTCGCCAATCTTCGGCCCATTTGGTATAAAATGCGCCTATTTGATAATTATCAAGCGCCATGCGGGTAGAAGTTAGCGCATCGCCCCCATATCCGCGCCGTTCGCGATGCGGGCAATCTACCACCATACCGCCAAGGCTCAGGTTTTCAAAAGTCCAGGTAGCGGCGTTATAGATACTGTCCAGCGATGCGTTATCGCTTTCGAAACAGCCGGCGCGCTTATAGTCGGAGCGTATCATCCAGGCTTTAATGTCGCTTACAGAAAGTTTTGTTTTAAGGCCCGAGACGCGCACCCATCGTCCGGTGGCGTAATTAAACCTGTTGCAAAAAACACCATTTCCCTTGGGGCCGATACGGTACCTGCTGCACAAACCAAACCTGACGCTATCTGCCTTTGTTTCCGAGAATTCGATCTTTACTTCATCTCCCGGCCGGCCGGTAACATGTAACTGAAACCATCCCGTAAAATTAACGCCCATGTCTATTTTAAATACCCCCGGCGTCGGTTCCTCAATAGTTACCGGTGTTATCTCTTTGATCTTTCTGTTGGGTTCGCACATTTCTGCCGAAAGAATCAATTTGGGCTGAAAAACTACCACTCGCCGCCAGTTTGAGTCATCAAAACCCGCTTTATTCCAGCCTTCAATTTCCAGGTTCGCATCATAATACTCTCCCCCATAATGCCCCAGGTCCCAATAACCGGTAAGCATATTAGGGCTGTCGTGCGTCTTCCATTTATCATCCGTAACGATCTGTATTTTTTGATCTTTGGATAAGGTAATATCTGCCTGGGCGATGACCATAGGTGCAGCAGGCTTATTATCTGTTTGATGTGCCGGAAAAACCGACCAGGATACACCCAGCCATATTGCTATCGTGTTTTTTCCTTTTTTAAGGCAATCCTTAATATCATAAGTGATATAGCGGGCTCGTTTGGACAAGTCGGACACGGAGGGAGCCAACACGCTGTTCCCTATTTTTCGCCCGTTAACATATAATTCATGATAGCCAACAGACGCGACATAGATTACCGCATTTCGCGGTTTTTCGGTCAATTCAAAATTTTTCCTGAACCATGGGTCGCGCATGGTATTGTATTGCGGTTTCGGGATTTTCTTCCCTGCAGCTTCGGGGCTTCCTATCCAGCCGGCTTTCCACTCGGAAGGATCAAGTAGTCCCATACTAAATGTAGAGGCCTCACTCCAGTTTGTCCATTTTCCGGATTCGTCTGCCACGCGAACCTTCCAGAAATATCGCCTGCCCGATCTTAGTGTGTTTCCCCTGTATTGTATGTTCAGGCACTCATCAGATGTGATCTGCCCCGAGTCCCATAGGTCGCCTTTCCCGCTCTTCAAAATTTCGGGCGTGCCGGCAACGATCAATTGATAGGCGGTTTGCTTTTGGCCTTTAGCTGTTTGATCTACGGCTGCTAACCGCCAGCTTAACCGGGGGTTACGCACATCTATGCCCGCCGGATCATTCAAATATTCACACTTTAAACCCACCGGCTTAATGGTGTATGCCTTCGCCGGTGAGATACTGTTTATGAAAACAATGCAAACTGCTATAAATCTAAATTTCATTTTATGCTGATTTTGAACTCGCTAAAAGTATAGTATCAAAAGGGCAGCAATTTTCACGGCATTCTCAAATTAATTCAGCATAAAAAAGCAGTAATAAAAAAGCCCATTACAATAACTTGCAATGGGCTTTTTTTATATGTAATTGTTTAGTTAGCGCTTATATCGGTTTTCACGTCCATGTTCATCTTCATTTTCATACCTCCCGGGGCATCGGCTCCGGGTATATTAAAGCTCATAGTCATATTACTGGTAAACACCACCGGGAATTGTTTGGCAATATCATAAACCATTTTACCGTCGCCGTCTGCCGCTATCGTAAAAGCTTTACCGCCTTGATCCATGTCCATTTTTAATGATTGCACCACATCAAAATAAGCCATACCATCTTTTACCGATACCAGTTTATAAGTGGCTTTGGTATTCATGTTCATATTCATACCCTGCGCCATGCCCGGTGCATTTAAGGGGATATCAACCGTCGCGCTTTCGCCTACCTTCATTGGTTTTTCAGGAAATTTCATCTGGTCCTGAAACTGGTTGATCATCTGCATCACCATTGCTTTCTTCTGTTCATCGGGCGCTCCGGCAACCGAGTCGATATGCAATTTTCCGGTTTTATCGCATTGGCCATACACCACTTGCCCTACCAACGCGTTTTTGTCGGGTATAGGCTGTTCGGCACCGTTCATGTTCATCTTTATGGTAAAATCAGTGTACTTCAGGGTTATTAAAAAAGCGCCGTCGGTTTTACGTGGCTGTGTTTTGGCCTCGTAATTCATGCGCATATCCATGTTCATTTTAAGCGGCGTTTTATCTGGCCCCTGCATATCCATAGCAGCAATAGCACTACAAGTTGTTTTGTAAAACGATTTTGGCGAATAGCCGTATTTAAGCGTTACTGTTTGCGCTTTAAGCGCTAAGCCCGATAACAGCAGGGCTGCGATAAGTAAAGGTTTTTTCATGGTTTGTTTTTATTTTTAGATGTTGATGAGCTTTTAATGTTACAGTTTACTCATTATTAGCTTCGCTGTTAGGAAAAGCGTTCCAGCCCTGCGCTTTTAGCGGATGTATGTTACCGGTTTTAGTTACCAGGTTGGCGCCCGAAGCCGGTTCGGTAATATGGCCGATAATGGTAAAATCCATTTTAAATTTAACTTTATCATAGTCGGCTTGCTTAACCGTAAAAAGCAGTTCATAATCTTCGCCGCCGCTAAGGGCGCATACGGTAGGGTCAAGGTTAAACTCGCGGGCTGTCTCGAAGGTCATTGGGTCAAGCGGGATCTTTTCTTCGTATATGCTGCAACCCTTTCCGCTTTGTTTACAAATGTGCATGATCTCGGAAGCCAAACCGTCAGACACATCGATCATCGAGGTTGGTTTTACGCCTATCTCTTTCAATAATTCTACAATATCTTTGCGGGCCTCAGGCTTCAGCTGGCGCTCTACAATATAGTCTTTGCCTTCAAGGTCGGGTTGTATTTGCGGGTTCTCTAAAAATATCTGTTTTTCGCGTTCAAGCAACTGCAGGCCCAGGTAAGCACCGCCCAAATCGCCGGATACACAGATCAGGTCGCCTTCCTGCGCGCCGTTACGGTAAACTACGTCTTCGGCATTGGCATAGCCGATAGAAGTTACGCTGATAACCAGGCCCTGTTTGGATGAAGTAGTATCGCCGCCAATCAAATCAACCCCGTATTTTTCGCAGGCTATATAAATACCTTCGTATAATTCCTCTACAGCCTCTATCGGGAATTTGCTCGACATGCCGATAGAAACCGTAACCTGTGTTGCCATACCGTTCATAGCGTAAATATCGCTCAGGTTTACCTGTATGGCTTTATAGCCAAGGTGTTTTAGTGGCGTGTAGGCCAGGTCAAAATGAATACCTTCTAACAGCATATCGGTTGATATCAATACGCGTTTGCCTTCCGGGTCAAGTACGGCAGCATCATCGCCAACGCCTTTGACGGTGCTTTTTTGCACCAGTTGTATGTTTTTGGTCAGGTGATTGATCAGGCCAAACTCGCCAAGCGCTTCTATATTGGTTTTTTCTTTATTATCGAACATATACTAGGATTACACTGATTTTTAAAAATGATTACACTGATTTTGGTTCATAAAATATCAGTAAACTCTCAGCCAACAAAAATACGAAAGCAAATACGCAAAAACTGCTATTATACTAAAACAAGTTTTGTATTGTTTAATTAATACAATATTAGCCTATGTATATTAAATCAGGCTACAGGCATGACATTGCCCAAATAACAAAAAAATTAATACACAATTAATATTTGATGCCGATATTTACCGAAAAAATAATTACTTATGAGTTTTAGAAAAATACTGATCTATTCTGGTCTGTTGTTAACGGTTTTTGTGGCGAGTTGTAAGAAAAGCCCCGTAAATACCGACGATGGTGGAGAAACACCTCCGCCAACTCCACCTGTTGTAGTACCACCGGTAGCTCAGCCATATACTATTACCGAAGGTTTTGAGTCGGGCACTAAAGGCGGTTACGCTGTTGCCGATGTGAGCTTGCTAACGGGTTCGTGGAAAATGGATGATGCCTTGATTGGTAACCTTTCCGGAGACGCTAAAAATGGCAATTGGTCTGTGCGTTTAAAAACCGGCAGCCTGAGCATGAATTTTGATATTAACGGCGTAACGCAGATAGCTATTAAGCATGCCAAGTATGGTACTGACGCTGCCGGTACGTGGCAGCTATCCATGTCTACCGATGGTGGTACTACCTACACCAATGTGGGCAACCCTATTACAGAAACTTCGACCACTTTATCTCTAGATTCGTTCGCGGTTAGCACCACTTCAAAAGTGAGATTCAAGATCACCAAAACCAGCGCGACCATCCGCGTAAATATTGACGACATTACATTTAAAGGTAAAGGCGACGCGGGCATTGTTGTTGGCACGCCTGATACCCAGGGCCCGGATACTACACAGACAAGTACACCAACCACCGCACGGGGTGTAACTGTAGGCACCGATGCCCCACCAGCCAGCGGCGAAAACAGCAATTTGTTATTTGGTAACCCATCAAACGCCCAGGCCAACGCGGTGATGCTGGATAACTATTTAATTGACCAGGGTTACTATGTAGAATCATACAGCAGCAACAGGGCTACACCTAACTGGGTAAGCTGGCACGTTGACGCCAACAATATTGCAACTACGGTAAAAAGACAGGACAATTTTGCGGCATTTAATGGTTTACCGGGCGGTTGGTATGCTGTACAAAGCACCAGCTATAATTTTGCAACTTACGGTTTTGACAGAGGACATAACTGCCCGTCTGCCGATAGAACAAGTTCGATAAATGCCAACTCGGCTACTTTCCTGATGACCAATATGATACCGCAAGCCCCACAAAACAACCAAAAAGCCTGGGCCGACCTTGAAGGTTTCCTACGTGCCAAGGTTGTTGAAGGCAACGAGGTATATGTTATAATGGGAAGTTATGGTACCGGCGGTACAAGTGCAAAAGGTGCTTTCAATACCTTAACCGACGGTGTTAATAAAGTAACCGTTCCGGCCAATGTTTGGAAAGTGGCCCTGATCATTCCTAACGGCACCGGCGATGTTGGTCGGGTTACTTCGTCAACCCGTGTAATTGCGGTTAACACCCCTAACAATAACAGCTTAAACACCGATTGGAAGCAGTATATTGTTACTGTACGCGATATTGAAACTGCTACGGGCTACAACCTGTTATCGAGCCTGCCTCAAGGTATACAGGACGCTATCGAAACTAAAAAGGACGCGGGCAACTAAACCCGGCTAGATATTACTGAAAAAAGCGATGGGCCAATCCTCATCGCTTTTTTATTTTATAGCCAATTGCCGACATTTACCGGATGCTATTCCCCCGGAAATTTTTTTCGTTTTTAGCTTTTGCTATATTTTTTGCCGCTTGCCAGAGTAATAAGCCCATTCACCAGGCAGATCCGTTTACACCGCAGCCCATACAGCCTGCAATTGCGCCCCTTGCTGAGCAACCGACTTATACCATTACCGAAGATTTTGAACAAGGCGACAAAAAAACGTATGCCATCGGTTCGGTAAAATTATTGACCGGTTTATGGACCTTGGATAATGCTTTGATCGGCACCAGCGAAGCTGACATCAAAAACGGGGCAAAATCCGTCCGCCTGGCGAAGGGTAGCCTGGGCATGGGCTTTGATATTACCGGCGTACAATTTATCCGCCTACGGCACGCAAAGTACGGTATGGGCTCAAATTCCACATGGAATCTATACTTTTCCACAGACAGCGGCAGCAACTATCAATTGCTGGCTACGGTAAAAGATACGGTCACCACTTTTACAACTGATTCCTTCGCCGTAAACGCGCCCGGCAAAGTCCGGTTTAAAATATCCAAAAAGGGCACCGGTCGTATCAATATTGACGATATCACGTTTCTCGGCCGGGGAGACTCTCAGCTTATCATCGGCGAAGCCGAAAAAATATTTTTAGATACGGCGGCTGTTATCAGCTCATCGGTCTCCAGAGGAATTAGTGTTGGCTCGGACGCTCCGCCGGCCAGTGGCGATAACAGCAACCTGTTGTTTGGTAATCCGTCGGGCGCGCAGGCGGTTTCTGGTATGATGGATAATTATTTGATGGATATGGGTTATTATGTCGAATCGTATAATGCCACCAAGGCAGGCCCTAACTGGGTAAGCTGGCATGTTGATGCCACTAATATCACCAATGCCGCCGATCGTCGTAATAACTTTGCGGGGTTCAATGGTTTATTGGCAGATTGGTATACCGTGCAAAGCGATAGTTACCGGTTTAACAAATATGGTTTCGACAGGGGGCATAATTGTCCTTCGGCGGATAGGACGAGTTCGGCTAATGCTAATGCGGCTACTTTTTTAATGACCAATATGATACCGCAGGCACCGCAAAATAACCAGCATACCTGGAACAATTTTGAGGCCTATTTACGTTCGCTGGCTTTACAAGGTAATGAGCTTTACGTTATTATGGGCAGCTATGGAACCGGCGGAACCGGTGCAAAAGGAACATTTACCGCTATTGTTGATAAAAACCATACTATCAACATTCCCAAAAATATCTGGAAAATAGCTGTAGTAATCCCGACAGGTAATAACGATATAACACGGGTGAATAATAATACGCGCATTATCGCTATCAACACGCCTAACGATAATAGCATCAGCAAAGACTGGAAAAAATACCTGGTAACGGTTCAAGCCATTGAATCTGCCACCGGCTATAACCTACTATCAAACCTGACGCAAAGTATACAAGACATTGTAGAAAACCGAAAGGCAGATATTCACTAAAACAAAAATGGCGACGGGCCGCAACCCATCGCCATAATATCGGCGGAGCCGAAAAATTTTTTAGAATTTAAAGCCTAAACCAATTTGCCAAACCTGGTTACGGTACCTGGGCTCATAAGTATCGCCGCGGTAATCCGAAGCAGCAAAATCTATCGTGTAACGGCCATGGATATCTACATTTCTGTTAATATCAAAACTTACACCTACTACACCATCCAAAAATGTTTTTTGGTCGCCATCATTACTATAATGCTCACGAGTAATAATTGTGCCGTTATCAAAAGTATTGGTTGTTGACAACAAGAATGAAAACTGCGGACCTGCATAAATATTAAACATTGGCGCCACTTTAAATTTAGCCAGTAAAGGCAGGTCAATAAAGTGGGTACGTTGTGTAAAATCGCCTGTCCTATCAGTAACTGAATATCCTTTTTGTGAATACCTGATCTCTGGAGCAAATGATAAAGGATAAACAATTGGCAGATCGGCAGTAAAACCAACATTCAAACCAATCAATCCGTCTGAACTGTAGTTATTTGAATAACCTGATTCAATCACATTGGCAAAGTTGGCGCCAATGGCCACACCAAATGTTGGCGTATACCAATCGCGGTTATCATGGCTACTATGACGTTGTGGTTGTGCATATGATCTGCGCGGCTGGCGATAAACCCTGCGCTGTGCATCAGCAGCAATGTTGATGAATGTTAAAAGGGTTATAGTTAAAAGAATAATTTTTTTCATAATCGTAGTATTTGCTTTTTTCTACGATATAGAGTTAAAATTATTTGAAAGGTTTAATCCTACTTGTCATTGCAAGCGTAGCGTGGCAATCGCGAACTTTGCAAGTCTGCTACCGTTCTCCGTGCGATTGCTTTGTTCCTAGCAATGACCTAGTTTTATTACAGGCCTAACCTGGCAGATATATCCAACATACGCTGAATAGGCAATACTGCTTTTTCAATAATATGCTCAGGTACAGTAATTTCGGGCATTTCATTTTTTATACACAGGTATAATTTTTCCAGTGTATTACGCTTCATATGCGGGCAATCATTACAGGCACAATTATTATTCGGCGGCGCCGGAATGAATGTTTTACCCGGGTTTTCTTTTTCCATCTGGTGAATAATACCCGGTTCGGTAGCTACTATAAATTCCTGGCTTGGGTCTTTAGTAGCATATTTTAATATACCGGTTGTCGAGCCAATAAAATCAGCCATTTGCAAAATAACATCCTCACACTCAGGGTGGGCAAGTATTTTAGCATTAGGGTAGCGCTCTTTTAGTTTGGTAATTTTCTCTCTCGAAAATATCTCGTGCACCATGCAGGCACCGTTCCATAACACCAGGTCGCGACCGGTTTTTTTGGCCACATAAGCACCCAAATTTTTATCCGGGCCGAAGATGATCTTTTGATCTTTAGGTAAACTTTCAACTATCTGCACCGCGTTGCTTGATGTACAAACTATATCGCTTAGTGCCTTTAGTTCGGCAGTACAGTTTACATAAGTAATTACCAGGTGATCAGGGTGTTGCTCTTTAAACTTTTTAAACAAATGCGGCGGGCAGCTGTCGGCTAATGAACATCCGGCCTTTGCATCGGGCAGTAAAACCTTTTTTGTAGGCGATAATATTTTTGCTGTTTCGGCCATGAAGTGTACACCGGCAAATACAATAACGTCGGCATCGGTCTCTGCAGCTTTTTGCGAAAGGCCCAGGCTATCGCCGATATAATCTGCAATGTCCTGTATATCTCCGTCCTGGTAATAGTGCGCAAGTATGATGGCATTTTTTTCTTTTTTTAAACGTTCAATTTCGGCATAAAGGTCAAGCGTCGGATCGATCTCTTCCTCCACGTAGCCTTTCAGGTTTATTTCTTCGAAGGTATTCATTTCCACAATTCAATTAATAACAACTATTTTAATTTATATAAAAAAGCTATTGTTATTAGGGTGTTAGTTTTGTTAAAAAAATGGTTCATGTTTTTTTGTCGATATATCTTTTTAACGAGTTATTAACATGAAATCAATATTCCTTATTATTTATTTTATTGATTATTAGATTGCTGTGATAAACAACATTTATTTTAAAAAGTTATTTGTTAATATTTTGATACGTTGATAAATGTTAGTTTCGTGGTGTAAACAATGCAAAAGTCGCTTAAAAATTGTTACAATTAACCATGAAAAGCAAGGTTATCCACTATTTAAAAACTTTCTAAGTTTTTGCTTACACAAAATTAACATCTTTATACCCTGTTGTTAACACAGTTTATAATTTTACACATCTAACACATAAAACATGACCAGAACAGTCGATTTCCTGGTAGTAGGTTCGGGCATTGCGGGATTAAGTTTTGCACTTAAAGCTGCCAAACACGGTAAGGTACTGATAGTTACAAAATCAAACGAAGATGAATCAAACACTAAGTACGCCCAGGGCGGCGTTGCGGTGGTTGTGGATAAAAAAGAAGATTCCTTTGAAAAACACATTGCAGACACCTTAGACGCCGGTGACGGATTGTGTGACACCGAAGTTGTGGAGATTGTTGTTAAAGAAGGACCGGACCGTATTAATGAAATTATTGAGTACGGAACCAACTTTGACAAGACAAACGAAGGTATTTATGACCTGGCTAAAGAGGGCGGTCATTCTGAATTTAGGGTACTACATTATAAGGATATCACCGGTTTTGAAATTGAACGTTCATTACTGGAGCAGATCCATGCTAATCCTAACATCGAAATTTTAACGCATCATTTCGCGGTTGATCTGATAACCCAACACCATTTGGGTGAGTTTGTGGATAAATCAAGCAAGGATATTACTTGTTACGGTATTTATGCTTTTAATACGGTAAGTAAAGAGGTAGAAAAAATACAATCTAAAATTACGGTAATGGCGTCGGGTGGTGCCGGGCATATATATAGTATAACTACTAACCCAACCATTGCTACCGGTGATGGCGTGGCTATGGTTTATCGTGCTAAAGGTAAAGTGCGCAATATGGAGTTTATTCAATTTCATCCTACGGCTTTATATAACCCTGGTGAATATCCTTCATTTTTAATATCAGAAGCTGTACGTGGTTTTGGTGGTGTTTTAAAACGCACTAATGGCGAGGAATTTATGTACGAGTATGATGAACGCGGTTCGTTAGCGCCGCGTGATATTGTAGCCCGGGCTATTGATGCCGAGATAAAAAAATCGGGAGAAGATTATGTTTACCTGGATATCCGTCATCGTAATAAGAAAGATATCCTGGCGCATTTCCCTAATATTTATGCCAAGTGTTTAGAGATAGGTATTGATATGACGAAAGATTTGATCCCGGTTGCGCCAGCCTGTCATTATATGTGTGGCGGTGTGTTGGTTGATCATGTTGGCCATTCATCTATACAACGTTTATACGCCTGCGGCGAATGTTCATCAACCGGTTTACATGGCGCTAATCGTTTGGCTTCTAATTCATTATTAGAGGCTTTGGTATTTGCACATCGCATTTATAAAAGTGCTGTAGTTGATTTTGAGACGATGATAATACCCGATAACATTCCTGATTGGGATGAAAAAGGTGTTCAGCTATCCAACGAAGATATCCTGGTTACTCATAACATCCGCGAAATGCAGAAGTTGATGAGCGATTATGTAGGTATTGTTCGTTCTGATTTTAGATTAGAAAGGGCTATGCGTCGCTTAGGTTTATTATATGAAGAAACCGAAGATTTTTATAAGAAAACCAAAGTATCGGTAAAACTTTGCGAGTTGCGTAACTTGATACAGGTATCTTACATTGTTGTAAAATCAGCTATGATGCGTAAGGAGAGCAGGGGATTGCATTACACGACGGATTATCCCCAGCATCAGGAGGTTTTGGAGGATACGGTGTTTTAAATAAATTCAATATGTCGAAGAAATTTAAATGGATGTTTAGGATCTCAGTTACAGTTAATATTGTATTAGTTTTTCTATACTATCTGCAAAGTACAGCTCACACCAATAATTTGGGTATTCTTCAAAAGGATGTGAAGGTTCGAGTGTTTAGTAATCAGAAAGATAGCGTCATTTTTACTATACCTAAAGGTATAACTGTTCGAGATATTTCGGAAAGGGGATTAAGTGCAATAGGCCAATTTGAAAATAACAGGTTTAGTATAGTTGTAATTTCTGATGATGATAAGCTTGTAAATTATGATGTTAGTGATGCTACATTGGCATCATTTGGTAATTATTATTCTGCTGATTTTAATAAATAAATATGCCCGTAATCCTACCCGTTAAAGATAAAAACCCAACCTGGGGAACCGATTGTTTCATAGCACCTAACGCTACCATTGTTGGCGATGTGGTAATGGGTAATAATTGCTCTGTGTGGTTCAACGCGGTGATTCGTGGGGATGTAAATTATATTAATATAGGCAACAATTCAAACATACAAGATGGCGCAGTAATTCACTGTACATACAATGGCGCTGCTACAGATATTGGTAACTATGTTTCTATAGGCCACAACGCATTGGTACATGGCTGCAAATTACATGATCATACCTTGGTAGGTATGGGTGCTATCGTAATGGACAATGCCGTGGTGGAAGAATATGTAATTATAGGGGCAGGTTCAGTTGTATTAGAGAGAACCATCTGCGAATCAGGTTATTTATATGCCGGTACCCCCGCAAAAAAAATAAAACCATTAACAGACGATCAACGCGCTATGCTTGATCGCCTGCCGGATAATTATGTTATGTATTCGGGTTGGTTTAAGGAGCAATAACTTCTTTAGGTACTGTTATAGCCTCTTCTACATCCCAGTTGGCACGTAGCGTCATTTCCTTATCGGCTGTCCAAATGTTCTCGGGTTGTCGCACTTCTTTAATGCTACCGCTATCCCATTTGCCATTTCGGTTGCTATCGTAAACTACCTGTATGGTGTATTTAGCGGCCAGGTAACCCTTGTAGTTTAGAATACCGCTTTTGGTAATGGGGTCGCTACGCAATATCGTTTTTGTAGCATCCAGTATTTCAACTACATAGGCCTTTGTTTCGTCAGGCAATGTAACTTTTAAAGCCAGGTTGCTGTAATTGTCTTCTTTATCTTGTGTAAATTTCTGCACCAGGCGTTTATTCTTTTCGCCATATATAGTCGTAATGGCCCCGGGTTCGAAAATGATGTTGTATTGTACGCGGGGCTTAAACCGATACTTTAATGTATAACCTTTCGTATTACCGGTATCTTTTTGTAAAGTGAAACTAACAGAAGTAGAATCTTCGGTTAAAGTCATTAAAGACTGATCAATAGATTGAATAGGAATATTAGACCTAAAGTGGAGATCAGATCCCGGTTTAAGCAATGACGACCCTTTGTTAAAATTATACGCTAAGCCTACGTTCCGCGTAAAAGTTTCGCGCCTGGCTTTGCGGAGCGTAATCGTATCAAACGCTATATTATTCTCAGAAAATTCGACTTTAACCGAGTCAAAATCCAGGTTTTTTGAATAGATCAGAATACTATCCCCACGTCGGCTATACTCTGTTATTTTCTGAGCATCCAGTCCTTGTGGCTCTATAATTCGGGCTTTGGGTTTGTTAATGCCCTTATTTAGGATAAACGACATGGCGCCAATATTATCAAACCTGCGCTCGGTAAAACGTATTACCGGTGGGATTTGCTTAAACAGTTTTAGCTGTATGTTGGCCGTATCTTTTTTTAATACGATTGGTTTATTGGTGAATGCAATTAACTCGTTATCGTTATTGTATATCTTATCATTGGCTACTTCTTTCAGCGCGTAGATTTTATAAGTGCCTTCTTTTAAATTACTCAATTTAAAATTACCGGCCGAATCAGTGGACGTGAAAATGCCCGGTTTCTTTTTACCAAAAAGCAGGGAATCCTGTTGCGGCGTAAACAACATCACGGTAACTTCCTTTTCGGGCTTCTGCGTTTGGTTATCGACAACCTTTCCCGATATGCTTAAGGAGTCAATATGATCGCCCGTTGAAAAAACATAAGTGAAATTTTTCAGGATGTTTGATTCGTTTACATCCTGGATGGCCTTACCAAAGTTGATGACGTAGGTTGTGTTTTTTAATAGCGTGTCGTTAAACTCAACGATCAGTCTTTTTTGGCGGACTTTAAATTCCGGTAACTTTTCAATATTAGGGGTAATGGTAATTTCCTGGAATTGATTGGTGAGTTTAAAGTACTCGTCAAATTCCATTTCAATTTCTTTCGCCTTAAAATTGCGGGTTTCGTTTTTGGGATTTTGCTTGAGCAATTTGGGCGGGGTCTTGTCGCGCGGACCGCCTTCCGGCTTTTGTTGTACCGCGCAGCCCATTACCAGCAAAATGGCCGAAAGTAGCATCAATATTTTTGTAAAAATCGACCGTTTTTTATTTAACCCCATTTTTAAGCGAAATAAACGTTTTTTTAGTTTTTATGATGATTATCATTCGGATTTTAAAATATCGCCTTAAATCAAATATTTTATAATTACTTGATAATCAATAATTTATATACTATTTTGTTAAATGAACCATAATTACAGAGATATCCGACGGTGAAACGCCCGAGATCCTTGATGCCTGGCCCAAAGTGCGCGGTTTTATCTTCATTAGTTTTTCGCGCGCTTCTTTTGACAGTGATTGCATTTGCTGATAATTAAAATCGGGATTAATTTCTTTGTCCTCCATTTTTTTCATCCGCTCTACAATGTCAAGCTCTTTTTCAAAATAAGCTTCGTATTTTATTTTGATCTCGGCCTGCTCAATTGTTTCTTTATCAAAGGCTGATAAGTAATTGGCCAGTACTTCGTCAACACGTTTCAGATCATTTATGGCTACCTGTGGCCGGCTAACTAAATTAAACAAACGGGTAGCCTGCGATACCGCGCTGGTTCCCAACTCGTCAAGCAACGGGTTTACAACGTTTTGTTCAACACTTTTAGTGCGGGTGAACGCAACTATATCATCAGAGTTTTTTACTTTCTGTTTTACTTTATCTAAACGCTCATCGCTGATCAAGCCGAGCTCATGGCCGATAGGGCTTAGGCGGATATCAGCGTTATCCTGGCGGAGCAGTAAACGATGTTCAGCACGCGAAGTAAACATGCGGTAAGGCTCTTCGGTGCCTTTAGTCACCAGGTCATCTATCAATACACCGATGTATGATTCTGATCTTTTCATGATCAGTTCATGTTTATCCTTCAGTTTTTGGTGCGCATTAATACCGGCTATGAAGCCTTGCGACGCTGCTTCCTCATAACCGGTGGTACCATTTATCTGGCCGGCGAAATACAGATTGCTGATCAGTTTGGTTTCTAAAGTCAAACCTAACTGGGTAGGTGGGAAGTAATCATACTCTATCGCATAACCCGGACGGAACATTTTGGCGTTCTCAAATCCCGGGATTTGGATCAAAGCTTTGTATTGAACGTCCTCAGGCAATGATGTAGAGAATCCATTTACATACATCTCTACACTATGTAGGCCTTCCGGTTCTACAAATATTTGGTGACGGTCGCGTTCAGCAAAGCGGTTAATTTTATCTTCGATAGAAGGGCAATAACGTGGCCCTAAACCCTTAATTCTACCCGTAAACATCGGCGACTTTTCAAAGCCTTCCTTTAAAGTTTCATGTACATTAGGGTTAGTATAGGTTATCCAGCAGCAACGTTGTTCTTTTATACCTTCTACATCGATGTATGAAAAACGACCACGTTCTGCATCACCCCATTGTTCTTCCATCAGGCTGTAGTTTA
This sequence comes from Mucilaginibacter sp. A3364, assembly GCF_059690715.1. Taxonomy (NCBI): domain Bacteria; kingdom Pseudomonadati; phylum Bacteroidota; class Sphingobacteriia; order Sphingobacteriales; family Sphingobacteriaceae; genus Mucilaginibacter; species Mucilaginibacter sp. A3364. The sequence continues at coordinate 808,932 of NZ_JCAWED010000002.1, read as the reverse complement.
AGCTACGACCATCAATGCGGGGTGGGGTACCGGTTTTCATGCGGCCAGCTTCGAAGCCGAGGGTTACTAATTGCTCGGTAATTCCTGTGGCAGCTTTCTCTGCGGTACGGCCGCCGCCAAATCTTTTCTCGCCGATATGTATCAAGCCATTTAAGAAAGTACCATTGGTCAATACTACGGCGTCTGATTCTATCTCGATACCGAGCGAGGTACGTACACCTTTAACAGTCCCATTGCTTACCAATAGCGAGCTTACCATGTCCTGCCATATGTCGAGATTTTCAGTACGCTCTAAAGCTAAGCGCCATTCTTCGGCAAACTTCATGCGGTCGCTTTGCGCTCTTGGACTCCACATGGCGGGGCCTTTAGATAGGTTAAGCATCCTAAACTGTAAGGAAGTTTTATCCGTGATAATACCTGAGTGTCCGCCCAAGGCATCAATCTCCCGTACTATTTGCCCTTTGGCTACACCGCCCATGGCAGGGTTACAGCTCATCTGTGCTATAGTGCCCATGTTCATGGTGACTAGCAATACTGATGAACCTAAGTTAGCTGCCGCTGCCGCTGCTTCGCAACCCGCATGGCCTGCACCTACAACTATTATATCGTATTTCTTAAACATTTTTACCTCCATGTTCCACGTGGAACATTCTAATATTTCTTTTATAGAGGGTTAACTCTTGGCAAAAGTTCCACGTGGAACAGTCTTATTTATATTCTATTTCGATGTTCCACGTGGAACTTTAAAGAATGACACCAGCGCAAAACCAGCCCATATACTCTCTAAAACCACGAAAGGATAGAAGCTGATCAGGTATGATGAGAACCCACACAAAGCAGCACCTATAAAATTCATAGCGGTATATGGTCTGCTATTGGCAGGTATTTTCTTATATAAATTAAGCAAAAAAGCCACCAGTAATATAATTACTCCGAGGGATGCTATAATATCTGATGTCTTCATGGCCTTATAATTATTCGCTTAGTTCGATCCAACGCATGGTTTTATCATCCAACTGGCTAGTTAACACACCAACTTTTTCTGATGTTTTGATAATATCATCATTACCTAAACTGCCCGAATGTAGCTCATCGTTTAGCTTTTTGATCTCAGTTTCTAAAGCCGCTATGTCTTTATCCAGAGTTTCTAACTCCTTTTGCTCTTTAAAGCTTAGCTTATTTTTGGCAGGTGTAGCAGCTGGGCTGGTAACAGGAGTAGGCGTACTTTCCTTTTTACCTTGTTGTTTTTCCTCTTCCTGTTCTATACGGAACGAAGAATAATTGCCATTGTAAACCCTAACGATACCGCCACCTTCTACAATAAATAACTGATCGGTTAGCTTATCCAACAAATATCTATCGTGCGATACGATCATCAATACACCAGGATAGGTAGTCAAAAACTCTTCCAGCACATTCAGCGTATCAATATCCAGGTCGTTTGTAGGCTCATCCAGTATCAGGAAGTTCGGGTTCTTCATCAGGATGTGCATTAACTGCAAACGTTTTTTCTCGCCACCGCTTAGTTTCGATATAAAACCATATTGCTTGGCAGGAGGGAACAGGAACAGCGTAAGCAATGCCGATGCCGAGATCATCTTACCATCAGCCATCGTGATAAACTCTGCTACGTTTTTCACCACATCAATAACACGGTCATCCTCCTTAAAAGTAATTCCCGATTGATGGAAATAACCCAATACCGTAGTTTCACCGGTTTCAATATGGCCACTATCCGGCTGTAAATTGCCGGTTATCATATTTAACAGGGTTGATTTACCGCTGCCGTTTTTACCCGCTAAACCAATTCTATCACCTTTTTTAAATACATAACTAAAGTGATTGGTAAAAGTATTACCGCTAAAAGCCTTGCTTATATCATGCAGCTCCATGATCTTGTTGCCCTGGCGGGATGTTTTCACGCTCAGTTCCACAGTTTGTTTAGTGCCGCGGTTTTTGGTTTTATCTTCCAATTCGTAAAACGCGTCTATACGGGCTTTTGATTTGGTACCACGGGCTTTAGGCTGGCGGCGCATCCATTCCAATTCTTTACGCAATAAATTGCTGTTCTTTTGAAATGATGCTTCGTCAGATGCTTCACGTTCGGCTTTACGCTCAAGGTAATATCCGTAGTTACCTACGTAGGGTATGATCTTACCGCGATCAAGCTCCAATATCTCGTTACACACATTATCCAGAAAATACCTGTCGTGCGTAACCATAATGATGGTTTTTGATCCTTCGGTCAGTAATTTCTCTAGCCACTCAATAGTGTCAATGTCCAAATGGTTGGTAGGCTCATCGAGTATGTACAACTCCGGGTCGTCAATTAAAAGCTTAGCCAAAGCCAAACGTTTCTTTTGACCGCCCGATAGGGTAGTAATAGTTTGGTTTAGATGATGAATGTCCAATCTACCCAAAATGGTTTTGATCTTATACTCATATTCCCAGGCATCAACCTCGCTCAACTCTTCCATTACCTTATTTAAAGCGTCGGCATTTTCAGGGTCGTTTTCCAGCAATTCCTCATATTTACGGATGGCCTGCTGTTGCACGTTATCGGCATGGAAAATATAATCGCTTATGGTAACAGCATCCTTAAAGTGCGGATCCTGTTCCAGGTAGCCCATGCGCAGGTCCTTGGTTTGAACAACCTTGCCCTCGTTAGGCAAAAATTGTCCGGCCAATAATTTTAATAGGGTCGACTTACCGGCACCGTTTATCCCCACCAGGGCAACGCGTCTGCCGCGGTTTATGCCTAGTGTAAGGTTTTTAAATAACCAGTTGTCGTGAAAATGATGGCCTAAATTTTCGGCCGATAGATATGTACTCACTTAATCTTCTTTATAATATCTGTAGTATAAACATGCACGCCCGATGTGCTGCTCAATGATTTTTTATACATGCCAATGGCAACCTTGCCAGCATCAATACTTCTGTACTTAGCCAATCTACCCAGTAAAAACGGGTTGACAATTTTCATCAATAACGCGGCCAGTCCCTCGCCAAATCTTTTTTTACGCGTGCGACCGGTAAGTAAAGATGGCTGATAGATATGCAAACTTTTAATACCTGCATTGATCACATCCTGCTCCGTCTCGCCCTTAATTTTTAAATAAAAGTTTGACGACCCTGCATTAGCTCCGACTGCCGACACCAAATGAAACTGCTCCACACCATTCTGTTCAGCAATCTCAGCAAAGCGTACGGCGTAGTCATGATCTATCTTCCGGTATTCATCCAGGTCGGGTGTTTTTTTGCGGGTGGTACCCATACAATAAAACATCACATCACCATCAACCAAATGGGCAAACTCTTCAGGCTTGTCAAAATCTATCAACTCCTGCGTTAAGCGCTTATGACTTAATCGCTTTTTGCGACGCGCCAGGCTAACTATTTCGGCATAATCATGCTTCGCCGTCAGTATGTCTAACAGTTTACTGCCAATAAGTCCGCTTGCGCCTACAATAATTGCTTTCCTCGCCACTTAAAAGATAAATTTGGGGCAAAAATACACAATATAAATTATTGGAATAACTATTGTATGTTTAAACATGTAAATTAAGGAACAGATCATGAAAAGTATTTTTTACCCTGCCAATGAGCGGGGCACTGCCGACCACGGATGGTTAAAAGCAAATTTCTCATTCAGCTTCGCCTCGTACTATAACCCTGATAAAGTGCATTTTGGTGCGCTGCGCGTTTTAAATGACGATATTATTGCAGGAGGCATGGGCTTTGGTACGCATCCGCATGATAATATGGAGATCATCACCATCCCGCTTAGCGGTGCTTTAGAGCATAAAGATAGCATGGGCAACAAAGGTGTTATCAATGCCGGGGAAGTGCAGGTAATGTCTGCCGGTACGGGTGTGGAGCACTCAGAATATAACCATTCGCGTACCGAGGCGGCTAATACATTGCAAATTTGGCTATTCCCTAAGTTCAGAAATATCGAACCAAGGTATGATCAGAAAAGTTTTGTAAACGATTTTAAACAGAACGAACTATTAATCCTGGTATCGCCCGATAAAGATGGAGACGCGTTATGGATAAACCAGGATGCCACCTTTAGCATGGGTAATTTTGATGCAGGTCATCAGGTCAACTACAACATTAGCCGGGATGGAAATGGGGCTTATTTATTTGTTTTAGAGGGGGCTGTAAAAATAGATGGCCAAACACTAAACAAAAAAGACGCATTGGGTGTTACAGATACCAGTTCAATAACTATTGATATCCAGGCAGATACAAAATTGCTGATCATAGACGTACCCATGTCGTAAATTGCCGACCTGTTGCCTGGTATAAGTTTTAGTGGACTAAAAACAATTCACTAAAACTTTGTTGTTAGTACTTTAAATAACAAACCCATGGCAGACGAAGTAGTAATACCCGGATGGAAAAAATACCTGGCGGATATAGGTGAGCAGGTTGCCTTTTTTGGCCGCTTTGTGCGCAACATATTTGTTGGCGGCTTTGAGTGGAACGAATTTATAAGGCAATGTTACGAGATAGGATACCGGTCGTTAATGCTGGTTGGCCTTACCTCGTTCATTATGGGCGTGGTGCTTATCCTGCAATTGCGCCCAACATTGGTTGATTTTGGCGCGGCCAGTATGCTGCCCAAAACCCTTGCCGTATCCTTCGTTCGCGAAATTGGCCCTGTAATTATCGCCATTATTTGTGCCGGTAAAATAGCCTCAAGCATAGGCGCCGAGCTGGGCAGTATGAAAGTTACTGAACAGCTCGACGCCATGGAGGTATCAGGCGCCAACCCCACACAATATTTAGTAGTTACCCGCATATTGGCCGTCACCTTAATGGTGCCCATACTATCGCTTATGGGCGATGTTATTGGCATGATTGGCGGCTACCTGGCGCTTAACCTTACAGATCATATCAGTCTTTCACTTTACGCCCGTAAGGTTATCGCTTCTTTAGATTTTACAGACTTTGTTCCCGCCGTTGTGAAAACCATATTTTTTGGCTTCGCGATAGGTTTTGTAGGATGTTATAAGGGTGTTAATTCTGAAAAAGGTACAGCCAGCGTGGGCGTATCGGCCAACTCGGCGGTAGTAACTGCTTCGCTTTGGATCTTTGTGATAGATGCTATTGCGGTGCAAATAACCAGTTTATTGTTTTACAGCTAATTTTTATGGAAAAAGAAAAGCAAGAAATAGCTGAACAGGAAAACCCTGCAACAAGGGATAATAACGAAGTGGTTATCGAGATAAAAGGTCTCAAAAAATCATTCGGTACCAAAGACGTGCTGAAGGATATAAACCTTACGGTAAAACGTGGCGAGAACGTGGTGGTGCTGGGCCGCTCGGGCCAGGGCAAATCGGTTACCATACAATGCATTGTGGGCATGCTAACCCCGGATGCAGGCACACTCAAAGTTTTTGGTGACGAGGTAGCCGAAATGGATGAAAAGGAACTGAAAGAATTGCGTACCAAAATAGGTTTCCTTTTTCAAAGTGGCGCGTTGTATGATTCGATGACCGTACGTGAGAATTTAGAATTCCCATTAACCCGCGTTTTAAGAATAACCGACCAAAAAGAACTGGACGACCGCGTAAAAGAAGTGCTGGAAGGCGTGGGCCTGGCGGATGCTGCCGAAAAGATGCCTGCTGACCTTTCGGGCGGTATGCGCAAACGTATTGGCCTGGCCAGGACATTGATCGTAAAACCTGAAATAATGCTTTACGACGAGCCTACAACGGGCCTGGACCCTATCACATCCCGCGAGATAAGCGAACTAATGCTGCAAATGCAGAAGAAATATAAAATTACCTCACTAATTATTACCCATGATATGGATTGCGCCCGAATTGTTTCAGACCGGGTGGTGATCATGAACGAGGGCGAATACATCGCCGAAGGCAGTTTTGACGAGCTGTCAAAATCAAAAGAAGAATTTGTAAAAGCATACTTTAAGGATATATAACCATGAAAACTACTTCATCGCAACGCATAAAAATCGGGCTGTTTACCCTTATCGGGCTGCTCATATTAATTGCTGTCATATTTTTTATCGGCAACCAAAAAAACCTGTTCAGTTCTACCATTCACGTTAGTGGTACGTTTAACAATGTAAATGGCCTGCAGGCCGGCAATAATGTGCGCCTGGCGGGGATTAACATAGGTGTGGTGGATGATATTGCTATCCAGAACGATACCTCGGTTAAAGTAACCGTAATGATTGATGATGACGTAAAAAAATTCATCAAAAAAGATGCGCGCCTGAGCATCGGCAGCGATGGTTTAATGGGCGATAAGCTGATCGTGGTAATGCCCGGGGGTGCCAACACTACCGAAACTGTAAAAGACGGCGACATGATAGGCGCTGTTAATCCCATGGATATGGATAAAATTATGGGCCGCCTAACCCGTATGGCCGGCAGCACCGAAAGTTTGATCGATAACCTGTCGCAAATTGTGGGAAAGATAAACAAAGGTCAGGGTAGTTTGGGCCGCTTGCTAAATAGTAACAAAATGGCTGATGATATGGAACACACCGTAGTAGCGGCTAAGCAAACCATCAAATCCGTACATGCCACAACCAATACCCTTAACGAGGACCTGAAAGCGGCACAGAGCAACTTCCTGCTGAAAGGCTTTTTCAACAAGAAGAAGAAAGCCGAGAAAGCTAAACAGGATTCGATAAAAAAAGCTAAAGAAAAGGCCGCTAAGGAAGCAGCTAAAAAAGCTAAGGAATAACGAGTTCATTACTCATTAAAATAAAAAAGCACCTACTTAAGGTGCTTTTTTATTTATATATCGTTTGAGGCCTTATAACTGTTGTTGCTTCGGCACTTGTCCGAGCAATATTTTACCTCATTCCAAATCTTTTCCCATTTCTTGCGCCAGGCGAAGGGCCGTCCACAAACTGCGCATAGCTTTTTCGGCAGGTCCTGCGTTTTAACCCCTTTCATGTTTCCATTGTTTTTTCATAGCAGCGTAGGTTTTATTAGCTTCAGCATCTTTATATTTTTTGTAAAAGATGGCTGCAGCTTCGGCTTTCTCCGGATCGCCGGTACCACGTTCCAGCTGACGGTAGTTATCGGTTTCGTCATATTTTTTGCCGCCTTTGTAGTTGGCATATCGCCGGGCACGGGTATAACCCATTTGCAAATACTTTCGTGCCATATCTGCTCCCACAAAATCCTCCAATTGCAAATAGTTATGAAACATGGCTAGTATTTTCTCGCTGCTTTCTTCGGCTATCGTTTTGGTTTTAAATCGCCAATACCGCCCTATCTCACTTTTATAAGGTTCGCAGATCAACACACCTTGCTCGCCTTTGCCCACGCTATAAAGCTCGGGATGCTGGCGGTAATTGATACCCGGTTTCCAGGGATATTTGTCTATATCAAAGTTCAAATAGCTTGGGCGGTCCATATGGTAAGAACAGGTTGCATGGCTAAAAGTTCTTTAAGATCAGTACCCGCAAAAAAAGCGCTACCGGTTTACGGTAGCGCTTTTTTATACCCTCATGTCATCCGAGCATAGCTAGAAAAGACATGATGTTTTTGAGGATGTTAAATATTATCAGTTATCGCTTTATCCAATGGCGTAACTGCCGAGCGGTAACGGTGGATCAGTTTACCATTCTCGTCAATTAAAAACTTCTCAAAATTCCATTTTACTTCGCCTGTAAAATCAGGGTTATCGGCAGTGGTTAAGTATTGAAATAATGGGTCGATATCCAAACCTTTAACGCTCACTTTGCCGCTCATCGGGAAGGTAACCGCGAAGTTATCATGACAAAAAGTTTTAATATCCTGGTTAGTACCCGGCTCCTGGCCGCCAAAGTTGTTAGCTGGGAAACCAACTACAACCAGTTTGCCTTTATATTGGTCGGCAAGTTTTTGCAGATCGGCGTATTGTTTGGTAAATCCGCATTTTGAAGCCGTGTTAACGATCAATACTTTTTTCCCTTTAAATTTTTTAAGGTTAAAGTTTTTACCGTCTATGGTTTGCAATTTAAACTCGTAAACAGAGGTTGCCGGTGCTGTAAAAAACAGCAATGATAATACAAGTGCTAATACTTTCATGATTTATTGGTGCTAATGAGTTTGTTGTTTTGATGAACTACGTAAAATTAGCTATTTAGGTTGCTTTTAGCTAAATACTCATCTTCTTTTTCTGTCATTTTTTTCTTCTCGACAGGGCTTTTGTCCTTATAACCAAGCAAATGCAAAGTGCCGTGTATAATAACGCGGTGTAATTCGTGTGCAATTGTTACATTAAACTTGGTGGCATTCTCTATAATACGGGGGATGGATATAAAAATATCGCCCACAATAATGCCTTCATCTTCACTATTATCAAAGGTGATAATATCCGTATAGGTATCATGATCCAGGTACTCCTGGTTGATCTTCAACAGGTAATCGTCCGAACAAAAAACAAACGTAAGCTCGCGCAATTTAAAGCCTTCGGCTACAATGGTATCTTTTATCCATTGGCGCACGGCGGTTTTGTTTTTAAGTTTATAGGTTACGTCTTCCTCAAAAAACTGTATAGCAGGCATTTAGTATTTAAATAGCAGTTCAACCTCGTTACCTTTGGCGTTAAATACGCATTGGTCTGCCAGTTGTTTAACAATAAATACGCCACGACCGGTTAAGTTTTCAAGGTTTTCGGGTGCGGTTGGGTCGGCAAGGTGTACATAGTCAAAGCCATCGCCTTCATCAGTAACTGTCCACACGGCGCGTTTATGGTCAACTTCGGCGTTAACAATTACTTTTTTATCAGGGTTTGATTTATTGCCGTGAATAATAGCGTTAGTAACCACTTCATTCAGGCAGGTCATCATGTTGGCAAAGGTATCATCGGCCACATGGTGTTTATCTGCAATTTCCTCGATCAACGTTTCCAGCTGCGTTATGCTTTCGGGCGTAGATGCAAGCTGTAGTGTATATAGATCGGTAGTTTGAATAGGGGCATGTTCCATCGTATTACTTTCCATTAAGTTGATCGAAATATGATCTAATCTTTTTCTTATAATATAAATTGAGCGCCGGAGTAACCGTGCGTATCTGCTCGGTCTGCTTGTCCTTAGCCTGCTGATAATCCTGCAGCGCTTTTATATATCCCGGTGGCATATCTTTGCCCGCGTGGCCCTCACGTTTCTGATCCTGCTCTCGTTCCTGTTCAGCCTTTTCGGCTTCTAACAGGCGGCTTTGAATTTGCTGCTGACGCTTTAAAGCATCATCCGTTATTCTCCTGTTTACGAGATCATTCTCAGTTTGTTCCATTTGTTGCGATATTTTATCGGCATTTTTTACACCGGTACCGCCATTTTTACTGTCCTCTCGGCTCAGCTGCTCCATTTGCTGGCGTATCATTTGCTGCTCGCGGGCCATCCGGGCAAACTGTTCGCTTTGCTGGCTGCGCTGCTGAGGTGTTTGGCCTTTATTACCCTGTTGCTGCATTTGCTGCCGCATTTGTTCCATGTTTTGATTAAGCTGCTGCTGCATTTTTGATAACTGCTGCATAGACGGCTTAGGTTTACCCTTGCCTTTTTTCTGACTCATCTTGTCCTGCATGTTATTCAATGCTTCGCTAAGCATCAGGGCAAGGTTATTCATGGAGGTCATTGCGTATTGTTGGCTTCGGTTGGCCTCAAAGGTACGGCGTTCGCCCAAACTTTCAAGGGCCTGATCAATTCTTGTATTAATTGATGCCAGTTCGCGCGTAACTGTAGCCTCAATTTGCGGGATGCGTTTGCTTAGCGCATACAGGCTATCTTCCGCCGTTTTCAGGTTATCCTTTATGGTTTTCTGAGTTTGTGCCAGGGTAACATAATTAGGGTCTACAGTGCTGGTGCCTTTCAGCGTTTCCATTACCTTTTCCTGTGTGAACGAGCTATTTACCAAACTTTTTAACAATTCGCGCAGCTGTTTAATATTTACTTCATTTTCCTGTTCTTCGCCTTCTTGCTGCTCCTCTTGCATTTTTTGTGCCAACTGCTTCATTTGCTTCGCAGATTGCTGCTGCGACTGTGATGCTTTTTGCTTTTGATTTTTTTTCAATTGCTCCGAGCTGTTCTTCATTTCTTCCTGAATACTATCCTCTTCGCGCTCGGGGTTTTTAAAATCCTGCTTGTTGTCTTTCTCCGCATCCTTGGCCAATTGCTCCAGTGATTTGGCAATATCCTCAAACTCCTTATTCAACTTTTGCTGCTCCTGCTCCAGTTTTTGCTGTTGCTGATCTTTGCCCTGCTCGCCCGCTTTTTGCTGATCTTGCTTGTTTTGATCACCGGCTTTCTGATCTTTATTTTGTTCGCCCGCTTTCTGATCTTTATTCTGCTCTCCGGCCTTTTGATCCTTGTTTTGCTCTCCAGCTTTTTGATCTTTATTCTGTTCCCCGGCTTTCTGATCCTTGTTTTGCTCGCCCGCCTTTTGATCTTTATTCTGCTCGCTTGCTTTTTGTTGATCCTGTTTATTCTGCTCGGCAGGTTTTTGCTGATCGCTTAGCTTCGTTTCCTGGGCCAGTTTTTCCTGTTTCTCGGCCAGTTGATTAAGCTTGTTGATGTTTTGATTCACCTTTTGCTCAAACTCCATTTTTTTGTAAAGCTCCAGCAGGCGGTCAAACTCGCGCTTGGTGTTGCGGTTTTCCTGCTGCATTTTGCTTAGCTGCTCGCGGGTGCCGTCTTTTTGGCGCTCTTCCATCAGCTCTTTCAGTTTCTCTAAAAGCTGCTGTGTTTTAGGGTCTACAACATTATCCAGCAGTTTCTCTATCTGCTTTTGTTCCTCGGCCAGGTCGTCGCTTTGTTTTTGGTTTTCGCGACGATTGAACATGTTCTTTTTATTCTCGTCCTGTATCTCTTTCACCAGGTTATCCAGGTCCTTGCGTTTTTGCAGCAGGTCTTCCAGTTGTTTCTTTTCATCAAAGGATAGCGAGTTTTTATTCAGCAAAAGCTGATTTAAGCGCTGCGCATCTTTCTCTATCTCGCCGGCTAACTTACTGGCCGATTGTATTTTTTGTTTAACGGCTTCGGTGCCTGCGTTTAATTGCTCGTCCAGTTGGGCGGCATCCGGCATATTCAATGTCCGCTCGGGCGATTGCACGCGTTTCGGGCCGCTTACGCCGTCGTTATCGGCCACTTCAAAATAGTAAGTAACCTCGTCGCCTGGCTTAACACCAAGATCCTTCAAACTCCAAAAGAAAAAGAAGCCGGTTGCGCTGGCACCCAGATCGGCTTTAACCGGTTTTACAAAAGCCTTCTCGCGGTCCTTATTTCCCCCGGGGCTAATTTTGTAATGAAAAGTTAAACCCGAAAACCCGTGGTCATCCTGTATCTGCCCGTTAAAATAAAAGGCCTTCATGCTTACCGAATCTGGTTTTTCCTCTACGCTAATGGCCGGCATTTCATCGGCAATAACATTTATGCGGTAAGCTACCGAATCGGTATGTTTTACCATGTTATTAACGGGGTTGAGTTTATAAACAGCGTTGCTAAGTACGCGCTCGGTATGCTCAAAGACGTTATCGCTAACCGGGGCCAGAGCCTGCGTGCGGTTGTTCATATAAAATGATAGCGCGCTTGAATTTTGGGTATGAAATTGCCAGGTAACTTTAGTACCTGCCGGGATGATAATATCGCCGGCATTGGCCAAGGTTTCGTTTTGTTTGCGCAGATAAGCCGGGTAATCCAACTTTACATCAAAGTGCATGATAGACGGGCGAAGATTTACCTTCACCTCATACTCTTCCGAAGAAAAGCCATTACCCACCAGCCTGAACTTTACGTTTTGCTGCAGGTTGCTAAACAGGTAATGGAACGAGCTGGTATTTTCTTTATCCAACTTAAAGCTGTTATTGGCCGTTTCTATATAAACATCAGCCGGGAACTTATCGCCCTGTAGTTTCAAATTCAATTGCAGGTCATCGCCCTGAACAACCGAAAGCGATTGGTTAAGCACCAAGAACTTAAACGGCGCAACCGGCGCGAAGTATTTGTTATGGTTGATAAGCCTTTTGGTACTCTCGGTTAAAATAGATGGCGCCGCGAAGGCGATGATAATAATAACTGCAGCCGGGGCCAGCACCCATTTTAAATAACGGCGGTTATCGCGAATATTGATAGCCGATGGGAAACGTACCGGCTTAAGGTTATCAATTTTTTGATCGATGCTGGCTTCTATCAGCTGGCGATGGCGATCGTCGGTTTCGGCCAGTTTTTTAAGCTGCAGGGTGTTAAGCAGCTTATCATTCACATCGTTAAAATGCTTGCCGATAATGAGCGCGGCATCGTCATGACTTAACGTTTTACCCAGTTTAAGGTAGGCCATCAACGGCGGCACTACCAGCCAGGCTATTAAAGCCAGGTTAAGCAGGATGAAAGCATAGAAAAGGATGCTGCGAAAAACGGTATCGAAATTACCAAAGTATTCCGTCAGCGTAATAACCACATAGGCCGAAAATATACCCGCGCCCAAAAATATCAGGCCGCGCAGCAGCTTGTTCAAGTAATACTTCCTGATGAAAGTATTGATCTTGGTAATGAGCAGGTTATAATTTTCGTTTGTAGCCATGTATCCAAACACTAAAATACCAACATTAAATGCTTAAACGAAAATTATGCGATAAATTATGTGGCAAATTGCATAATGTAATGGTTAATTTACACACAAAACAAAGCTGTAAGTATAAAACGGAGATGAACTATTGATTAATTAAATAAAAATTAATGCGCTGCACATCAGGCAGTAACAGGTATTTGCTTGTGTTTTTATTGGTTTTGCGGCAACAACATATATATTTGCAGCCCTTTCGGGATGTAGCGTAGCCCGGTATCGCGCCACATTTGGGATGTGGAGGCCGCAGGTTCGAATCCTGCCATCCCGACAACAAGCGATACCAAGTAGTATCAAAACCCTCTAAATTGTATGATTTAGAGGGTTTTTTTATGGATTTTGCAAAATTATAGTTCAAAGTAATCCATATTAATACAAACTTCTACATGCCCTATATCGCACCCTCTTTTTAATTTGTAAAATTGTTCAATGCGTTTTTACTCGCAACCCTTAGTTGCTTGTAACTGATTTCGTGTTTTAATCCGTTTATCGCAAAATGTATTTGCGTCGACGGGGATAATATCAAATAAGTAAAACCGCGTATGAAAACAACAAATTCATTCAGTATCCTTTTTTTCCTAAAAAAGGATAAAGCAAGCAAAGGGATCGCCCCCTTGTATGTGCGAATCACCATTAACAAGAAGTTCGTCGACATTTCTTTGAAACGCCGCCTCAAGTTAATATCCTGGGATCACAAGTTTCAAAAAGTAATTGGAGCCGATAAGGAATTAAAAGAGATACAGGACAAGATCCGGCAAACACGCACAGAAATTAACTCAGCCTACGACAACCTGAGATACAATAAAGAAGTTCTGACTGCTGAAAGCATCAAGACCTTTCTGGAAAGCGGTGGCGAGGAAGAGCAAACTACATTGCTTTTTCTAATGAACTATCATAATACGGAGGTTAAAAAGCTTCTTGAGCCAGGCACGATGAAAAACTACTATAGCACTGAGAGATATGTTAAAGAGTTTTTGGTTAAAAGAAAAAAGCGTACGGACATCTATTTATCCCAATTAGATTACAAGTTCATAATTGACTTCGAAATTTACTTGCGTCAACGTGAACCGGATAAAGGGCAACGGCCTTGTACTAATAACACCGTAATGAAACACATCGAGCGGTTACGCAAGATGATCAACATCGCACTTAAAAACGATTGGATCGTTAAAGACCCCTTCCTTCGTTTCGAGCGGCACATGATCCACAAGGACAGGCAGTGCTTGGAATTGGAGGAGTTGGAAACTATCAAAGCCTTAAACTTTGATATTCATGGACAAGAGATAGTAAGGGACACTTTTGTATTTAGCTGCTATACAGGTTTGGCTTTTGCGGATGTATGCAACTTAAGTAGTGAACACTTAGTAACCGATATAGAAGGCGAAAAGTGGATCGAAATGGTTAGGCAGAAAACGGCTAATTTTTCGGGTAAGAAATTTTATGTTCTATTGTTGCCGGAGGCTGTCGAGCTAATTAAAAAATATAGAGGCCATCCAATGGCATCTTGTACCGGTACGGTCTTTCCTATCTATTCAAACCAGGCTACCAATCGCTACCTAAAAGTTATCAGCAAGATGGCGAACCTGAATTTCGCTTTAACCTATCACATCGCAAGGCACACGTTTGCGACTACCGTGACTTTAGAGAATGGCGTACCCATGGAAAGTGTATCTAAAATGCTTGGACATTCGAGCATACGGACAACGCAGATCTATTCTAAAGTCAAGAAAAAGAAGGTTAGCACCGATATGAAAATCTTAAGAGAACGCCTGAAGCAGGCATAACCGATAGTAAAGAGCAAGTTTGTGTTTTTGCTATACAAAAACTCGTTTCGCCTTAACGGCTAAACGGCAAACTTGCCTTCCGCGCCCGTTGGTTGCAGCAGGAGAAATCGAAAGGAATTTAAAGGAGGCAGTGATGGAAGAAGAGAAAATTAAAACAGAAAAAGTGATCCGAAGCAAAGGCGGCAGACCACAAAAGAAAATAAAACGGTGCCATATTTATATGATAAGGTTAACGGATTTGGAGCAATTTACTATTGCTACGAAAGCCAAAAACGCCGGAACTTCAATCAGCGATTTTTTCAGGAAGTCGGCACAAAAGGCGAAAGTCGTATCCCGGTTGACAACCGAAGAAGCGGGCGATATGCGGGTGCTGGCAGGTATGGCAAATAACCTTAACCAGCTCACACATCTGGCTCATTTAAACGGCTTGCTTACCGTCCAAAGAAATTGCAGGTTGTTAATGACTGAAATAAATGAGTTGCTTAAAAAAATGATTGGAGATGATAGGGAAAGTGATTACAGGTAGAAGCTTTGCCGGGTGCATAGCCTACAATTTGCAGCGGGAGGAAGCGAGCATATTAGATGCAAGCGGTGTGCGTACAACGAGCGTTAAGGATATTACGAGCGACTTTAATTTTCAGCGTAAGCTAAACCCAAACTTGGGACAAGCTGTTGGCCATATTGTTTTAAGTTGGAGTGTCAAAGATAAAGTGAAGCTTAACGATGCGATCATGGTTGAGCGGGCAAAGGAGTATATGCACAAAATGAAAATTAGAGATACTCAATATTTAATAGTGCAGCATACAGACAGGCAGCATCCGCATTTACACTTGGTTTACAATCGCGTGGGTAATGATGGGCAGACCATCTCTGACCGTTACCAGAAAGTAGTTAATGCGAAAGTTTGCAAAGAGATTACCTTGAAATATGGCTACCATTTAGCGGAGGGTAAAGCACAAGTGAACAGGCAACGCCTTAAAGGTTCAGATCAAATCAAATATGAAATGTTTGATGCCATCAAAGCAGTAGCTAAAGTTGCGCAAAACTGGCAGCAATTGGAAGCAGCACTTCTTAAGCTAGGAATACAAACTCATTATAAGTATTTAAGCGGAACTGACACTGTGCAAGGAATCAGCTTTAGTAAGGGCATTACTAAATTTAAAGGTTCTGAAATAGACCGAAGCCTGAGTTATTGCAAGTTAAATCAACTTATCGAATTGAATAAAAAACAGGCGCAGCGGCAGGAAACCGCGTCAATAAATGACAATACAATCCTACTTAGTAATTCATTTAACGATACTCACGGAGAATCTCTATTAAAGAAATTGTTAGAACCCGACCACGACCAGAACGCTCCAACACCATTTGAGTTATTAAGAACCAAACGTAAACTTAAGAAAGGAAGAAGGATATGAATGATACACTTGAAAAGCTTGAGGCAATAGAGGAAGTATTGCAACAAGTGATTGTGACTATAAACGGTTATGAAAAGAAAGAAGTTAAAATTCCTGAAATAAGTATACCTGACTATAAAAAGGAGTTATGTGATATCAGCGTTCAACTTCATGAACTCAAGCAAAACTGTGGCAATGTACAGCTTGACAAGCTATCACAACAGATCCAGCAATTAGATTTAACAAAACAGCCTGTAAAGCAATATCGTTTCCTGCTATTTCCGGAAACTAACCAGGGCCAATATTATAAAATTGTCTTTGGTCATCTTATTCCCTGGGGGATACTGTTAATGGGATTAGTCTTCTTATTTGCTTTAGCACAAAGAGGACTGGACGTTTGGAGGATAAAAGAATACAATCAACAGGCTGACCAATATGTCAAAGCTTGGAATTATATGAATAAGCATACAGATAGTAAGTTAGTAAGGAAGCGAATGGATGAAGCTTGGGAAAAAGCCAACCAATAATCCTTAGCAGAAAAACAAAGAATAAATACTTCATTTTAAAAGTTCTCTTTTTGTGAACTTTTATTTAAATTTGCATAAGATGAAAATTCATCTGATTAAAAAACAAACGCTGGAAGAGTTTGCAAAGCTTCAACCACGTAGTAAATCTTCTCTGGAAGATTGGACTGAAAAATTAAAGCTTGCTGACTGGCAACAGCCCGGGGATATGAAATTTACTTATAACACTGCTGATCTGTTAGGGAAAAGCAGTAACAGGGTTGTATTTGATATTGGCGGCAATAATTACCGGATGATCTGCAAATACGTGTTCGGAACAAAGCAGGCACATCTTTTTGTTTGCTGGCTAGGAACTCATGCGGAATATGATAAAGTTTGCAAACAGGGTGAACAGTATACAATTAATCTCTATTGAACATGGAAACAACAGTTTTAAAATATACCGTCATAAAAGACAAAAGCCAATACGAAGAGTATTGTAACCAATTGGAAGGTTTGCTCTCTGGTGATATTAACAGCGCGATACAGGATGAAGTTGATTTGTTAACGCTGTTGATCGAGAAATTCGATGAAGAAAATAACACGTTTAAAGAAAGCGACCCTATTACTTTACTACGTTCCTTTATGCAGGATCATCATTTGAAACCACAGCATTTAGTTGCTATACTGGGCATTAGTAAGGGTTATGTATCTGATATATTAAACTATAAAAAGGGACTGTCTAAAGAAGTTATTAGAAAACTGGCTGATTATTTCAAAGTTAGACAAGACGCTTTTAACAGGCACTATAAGTTGACACCTGCTGCTGATACTTACGCTAATCCAGGCTTGATAAATACTTCTAAGCAAATTCACGCAGCTAAACATTAATTTTATAGATTTTATAGTGTTTTAGCCAATAATATGAAGGACTGATGCAACCCGCTGCGGCAAGTTTCTACATTACACCACGCGCTATCGCGCCGGGTTCCATTTTGTCACCAGCCTCGCTGAACAGCGCAGGAATGCGCTCGTACCTCGACATACCCGCGAAGACTTGATTAATAAATTTCATCATATTCTCACCGCAATACGCAAAGATACCCTGCACAACGAAAGCAGTAAAGGGTATATAAATGAGTGCCCTGTATTTGTTTTTTTAAGGCCGACACTCACCCTTGACAGCTTCCGTTGTTTCTGCTTTTGGTTGCTTAAGCGTTGATAATGGAATGGTATGCAGAATTCACCGGTTCGTCTCCTATGTTATGAACAATTGATCACTATTAAGGGTAAAACGTAAACTTAAACATCAAACTAGGCAACCGAATTGTTGATGTGTTTCATAAGTGACTGCTTGCAACAAAATAATATGATTTTGTTGAACCTAAGTAATTGTTTGTAGTTATACAGGTGCCTTGTTCGTATGATGTTTTTGCAAATAACGCATAATTACTGTGTTGATCTATTACGAATAGGAAATGACATTATGCAATTCACGCTCCCTGCGATCAATTTCATAATAGTAGGTTCTGCTAAAACAACCACCATCAAGTATCGCTGAATGCTCAATTCTACCTTGAAAATCTTTTGGCATAGCGGGAAGCACTAACCATTCATTATCGTATTTACTATAATTCAGCGCTGTTTTGTAGGAAGGTGAGTCTACATATTTCAATGCAGTAGGTGCGTCAATTAGAAAAATACGGTAAAAGCCAAAAGGTACAAATTCAAGTAAGGTAGGTTGATACCAACATTCGTACACGCCCGGAAATGGGTTATTTTTAATTTTTAAAAGACTTGTATCTATAGTCAATAAGGCAAAATCCCATTGTTTGTTATCTTCGAAATATCTATTGCAGCACGCATCTACAACGCTTTGGTCTATCTTCTGTAAATTTAAACCGTAACGGAAAGCTGCCAGCTTGCTGTCAGTAAATGAAAGAAAATGTGAGCCAGGAAACTTTGAGAGAATATGCTCGTTTGTCAAATCTATTAACGGCTTAGCAAATATCTTTTTTCCAATGCCGCCATTTATCAGGTTTGTATGAAACTGGTTAAAGTGACTGGTGGAGCGCAGCAATCTTTTATTTTCGTAGTCGTCATCTCCCCGAAATAACTTAGGTGGTAAAATTTTGTTCATGTTTTTGTTTTAAGGCCAAAGTTTATAGTAGGTTATATTCTTTTAAGTATTCCTCATAACCCAGTTTGTCAGTCTCCCACTTTTGTTTTCACCGGCAACAACACGCCCGTCGGGCAAGAAAACGCATTGACATTCATCAGTTAATAGCCTTAACGTTTTTCCGTTAAAGGTGACTAGTCCCGTAGACGTTATTTTATTTATAAATTCTTCCAATGAGGCATATACCTTATCCTCTAGAATGAACTCCAATAATTTCACATCGCTAATAACATCAATTGAACCCTTTCTTCCAAGCTGGTTTATAATAACAAACTGTTTTTGATCTATAAATACGGGTTGCCACTCAATAGTTTCCAATGGCCTTTCAAAAAATTCTTTTTTCGGCTGAAACGCATGATAGTTCCACCCGCCCTTGCCTGAAATTTCACCATATGTGCAATCTAAAAAAGCGTTTGCTTGTTCAACATCCAGGTCTTCTCCAAAAATTTCCGTTGGTAACTTGAATTTGTAACTTAAACGCGTCCAGATAAGTTCGAGAATATTCTTTGTGAAATTATTAGGTGACGATGCGTAAAAAGGCCAGCTCCCGTCTTTAAAAAGAGGGTAACCAAAAGGCATGCCGTTTAGTTTGAATAGAGAATAATTATTACAAATAATTAAGCTGGGAAAGTTGTGTGGGCCGTAGTATTTGATATAGTTATTAATGTCAGTGGTGATATTACCAGCTAAATATTGATAAAAAGATTCTCGGAATGAATATTCACTTACAAACCCGTTAAATCCCCAAACTACTCTTACTGGTAATAAAGCATCAGCTCTCAATGACCAATAAATTGCCTTTTCCTGATCTGATAACGTTTCATTTGATTCAATTAAAATATCTTTGCCGCAAATTGCTCTGAAGGCATCTCTTATAAGGCGTGTCATGTAAGGCTCAAGTTCCTTTTCGTCATAGCGATCAATCAACATTTTCATGTTTTCGTAGCTATCAGCTATATCAGAAGAATAAAGATTTTTTTTAACTTGAATTACGGCTAAGACTTGCTCCGGATTTACGACAAACCTGTCCGAAAAAGGTAGTTGTTTTGCTGGACCTTCAACAAGTAAAACATCAAATTCTTTTGTGGTTCCCTCAATATGGCAGTTTGTTAAAACTTTCAAATCTAACTCTGAAAATATTGATCTTTCTAATACTTCTTTTGTTAGTCCTTCATACATAGTCCCTATTGTTACAGGGTGCTTTATGTTATTATCCGTAATAGCCTGTTCTACCAGTCGAACGCCTTGAGGAACAAAATTTGAAAGCAGGTCTGCAATAGAATTTATTTCAAAAATCATTTTTATTAACCTATAGTCCTAGATTCCACAAGCAAGCCTTCCCTAGACTTTTATGGTGTGGCATCGAATTGTGAAAATTAGTCTTGAAGTTGAAAGGGGTAAACACAGTGGCAGGATTATCAATCCAAGTTTGAATGTCAGACAATTCAAATTGTACGTCGCCCC
This sequence comes from Mucilaginibacter sp. A3364, assembly GCF_059690715.1. Classification (NCBI taxonomy): domain Bacteria; kingdom Pseudomonadati; phylum Bacteroidota; class Sphingobacteriia; order Sphingobacteriales; family Sphingobacteriaceae; genus Mucilaginibacter; species Mucilaginibacter sp. A3364. The sequence goes on along the minus strand of NZ_JCAWED010000002.1, from coordinate 789,018 downwards.
ATAAATCTGACAGTAGATAAGGCTCAGAAGCTAAATTCCAGTAGCCCAGTTTTGGTCCAATGCTATCAAACCAAAACTTTAAATCAGCTTTGGTGGTTCCAGAAATACGTATAAGATTTTCAATCATCTTAGTATTAACTAGCAAAATCAAACAAGCACGTGAAATAATTCCCATCGGATCAATTTGACTTTCCAATACGGGTACTGAATAATTTATGTTTTTAGCATGATCAAAAACTAAATTATCTGTGGGTATCGTGACTCTTCTCAAAAAATCGATTAAGTTTTGACTTTGTACGTCATTTGGATTCTTGCCCAGTGCAGTAAAAATAGGCTTAATGTCCTTTTCGATATCTAGTTGGTTCATTCCGGTATACGAAAATAAATCGTTATACATTTTTTCCAACGAGTTTCTAAGGATGGTATCAGCAAAAGTTCCCGACGGTGAACACAAATTCCATAGGTCAATAACAAATTTAGCACGCTCCTTTACATCGTCTGCTAGCACATTATGAGTGAGATCAAAAGTTTGAGGGTTATAGCTTACAAAATTCCTTAATTTTTGCTCCGTGTCGATTACATTTAGATCCATACTCCAATTTTGCAGCCAGGTTGATGCTTGATAGCCAGCCATCTCTGAACTAAATCCGGTAGCAGTAAGCCAGTCACTTAAGGATTTATTTTGAGAGGTAAAGGCGTCGAAAATGTGAGTTGCGTTACCAGGAACATTTAACCAAGTGTCAAAGGCACTTTTCGCGAATACGTGAGTTTGCAAATTTAAAGGTAAAGCTGAATGGACATTGCCCGTTGAATCAATTACAATATTTGCTCCATTAAATGTGCCAACACCCTGGCCTGCCATAAATGACATTATGCCTCTTAATTCCGCGTAATATGCGTTGTGTATGGCGTTTCCATATTCTCCTTCCAACAAAGAATTAACCGCTGACGACAAGTACGCCCAACCATTGAAGCAATGTATAAACACCGAGGTAGAAACATATTTAATTACTTCAGCATTATTTAATGTGCCTGCTGTTAAATCAGCTTTAACTTTAGTTACTGTATCTACTATATAGCGGTTTTCACCATTGTTTTGCCAAGCATTCTTTGGGTTATAAGTGCTTCGCAAACTTGCTAAGGCGGTAATAATAGAATTACTTGATGCTAAATTTATATTTGTGATATTCGTAAAGGCCATAACTACAATCCTAATTTTGATTGAACATCGATGGCGATTTCGGATAATGGCTTCATACCATTGTTGAAATGAATTTGCTTGGTGGATTGTGATAAAATACGAAGTAGTTGAATTCGCATTTCCCGGTAGCCACCACTGCCCCGGAATTGATTTTGATTTTGTCGCTTTTTGTCTTGTTCTGGTATTTGCGGATCAAATGCCGACGGCGTGCGCCAATCAAATTTTTCTACAACCTCCTCAGATATCGCGTTTAAAAAATCATAAATTACCTTTTCAGCTCGGAAAGAATTGACGATTTTTTCAATCGCCTCATCAGTAGTAAATTTTTCAGTGTCAACAGATACGTAAAACTTATTTAGCTTTAGGGAGTCATATGCAACAAACGATAAATCATTAAAGAGGAATAATATTGGACGTATTCCCTGATCTGTAGTGAAGAAACTTAGAGGATGTGTAAATGCGAAGCTAAGCTCACTAGGTGTTGCTATCTGACTTTCTGTAGGTCGTTTTTTGAGGTCTGTTACCCATTCCGTATTGCTTTTTCCAACAGCGGAATTTATTGCCTTCCATATAGTTATTAGGTAGGCAGCTTGTGTTTCCTTGTCCCATTGTATAATATCCTGTTCGCCTACGTTCATTTCTCCGCCAAATAAACCGCCAAGCTTACCATCCCATTTTTTTACAAAACTGGTAGTAAGTGAGTTTATGAAGGCATTCTGAGAAACAGGACCACCGCTATTATCACCAGTGTTGCCGAGCATATTGATCCTATTATACCAAGGGCTGACTGGACTTTTCCAAAGTAGCTCAGTAAGTTCTTGTGCGCGAACTTTTTTATAAACATCTGGACCATTCAAATCTTGCTCTAGCCAGTCTTGTATTCGAAGTAACGGCATAAGATCATAAGCTAGACTTGTGTTGATACGCTTAGGCTTTATATTGATAGTGTAAAATAAATAAGCCTGCCACGTAAAGTCCAGATCGTAAAATGCTACTACTGGAAATTCAAAAGTACCTTCTAATTCTGATATGTGGTCAAAGGCTTTAATACGATGTTGACCGTCAATAATTTCAATTGGTGATACAATTGGTGTCCAGTTCTCTGACCAAATTCGTTTAGGTAAAACTAGTTCTGCAAAGTTCTCATCAATGTCAATAATTTGAATGGTGGAATCGTCTTCGATTACATTTTGCCTTCGGACGCTATGTGCTCCCAGTATATTAGCAATAATTGAAGTAGGTAACCAGCCTGGCATTTGTAAATTTCTGTAAGTTTCGGTATCCTTTTGTTGAGCTGAAATTGTTGACCATGGGAAGCCGCCGTTTACATATTCTCTTATCTCATTAGACCTATCCTCACTATGTTTTCTTTGGCTAAATTGTTCATCGCTTCTCGCTACAGACGAATTACGGGAATGTACAGAGTATATACGTTTGAGCAACAAAGCCGGAATGTTGAACTGAAAAAAATACTTTCCTGGCTTTTTTCTGTTTTTTGTATTGAAGTTAGGAACATGATCCCAAGAGTTAAGCCATTGTTTAACTTTTAAAGCTTTTATTCGGCCATATTTTTCAAATGTAATACCGTTCTTCTCTAGTTCATAAAGTGAATTAGATATGCCAGTGCCATTAACCCATTGCTCATATTGAGTCATGTTTAAACTCAATAATTTATTAAATTTATAACGTTCGGAAAGCTCTAAAAAGTTATTCTGTGCTTCCTCTTTACCGTATCCTATGGTTTCTAACCTATTAACTAATAGCTGCTTGGTTAATTTACCAACTTCTCCTGATGTAAATAATAATGACAAATCATAAGGAACTTGTGATTTTCTTCTAAATATTTTATCTGCAGCACCAGATTCAACGAGCATGCCTCTAATATTAGTTAGTTGCTTGTCCTTATCAATATCTAAGAGGCCAGCCATATTACCCAATGAACTTTTATCAGCAAACAAATCGATGGTGAAAGCATGAGTGGTGATAGATGCAACCAACGCGAACAGACCTAATTGATCGGGGTAATTATAAATTTCTTTCCAAAAAGAAGGAAGCTCATCGTCCAGAGAATCCATACCCAGAAAATGATATAAAGTAGGGGGATCAATTGGCTTTTCCCTATTTAAATATACATTTATCTCATTGTTTAAAACAATTGGAATTACCTTAACGGTATCATACTTAGTTAAGGAGGCATTTAGGTTAGTGATAGATGGTTCTTTAGGCATTTCTTTTAAAACTAGCAACAATTAAATATTCGACAACGTCACGTTCCGGATCTTCATAGCGTCCCATCGTGCTGTGTTTATGCTCCAATGGCTTAACGTGTAAATCGTAACTCTTTATCGTAAAAATAGATTTGGCTAAATCTTTTATTTCTTCAATTTTCACAACCCCATTATCGCTATAACTTAGCACCAATTGTGCTTTTTTGGCCAAAACGCCACGAAACAAGTCTTCAAATGCCTTTGTGGCTTTCGTTTTTTGCGAAAACGGGGATTGATGGCGATCATCACGATATCTGCCTTTATGCGTGATCGTTGGGTAATCATACTTAGTGAGGGTTTCTAATGCATGATAAAATCTTGAATAATGCACTGGGGCGTAGGGAGGGTCGGCGTATACGGTACACCCCTCCGGGACCCTTTCAAGACATTTTTCAAAGCTAAGCGTAGAGGTTTCTAGTGTTTTCAACGAATTATCCAAGCAATCAAAAAGTTCTTTAAGCTTTTTAAAAAAAAGTTCCTCCAAGTTTTTTTGCCGGTAAGTTATGATGTTATTCATTGCATCAATACTATTGCCATCCCGGTATTGTGCGAAATGACCTGTACTCTGCGTACTGTAAGACATCGCATACATGATGCTTGACATAATAGGATAGTAGACAGGAGATGTTTTGAAATTCTCAGCACTTTTTCTGAGTGAATCAATCCAAACGCATTGTTCAAATGACCAGTAAGTGCCTGAATACATTTTAACAAACAAGTGAAAGTCAAATCCAATTTTTTTGCCTTCCAATAATTTTCGTTGCAAAGATTCGATATGTTGATAAAACTCAAGGGTATGAACTTGAGAGTAATCAAAAAATAAATCTGGGAACTTCTTTTTGAAAAGCAGTTCATGTTGTTTTGCCACCAACAAAATTTGCTCGCGGATTTCGGAATAATCTATATGGCTCAAATCTGAAAAATAAGTTTTTGCCAATATTTCAGAATACTCTTGTACGTCATTCGATATAAAGTTCAGCTGTTTTCTTAATGCTGCAGAAACTGAACATGAGCCCGAAAATAAGTCGCAGACGGGTAAATCGAGATCTGTGTGAATGTCAACAATAGCGTTTGTAATAAAATCTATTATTGGTTTCTTAGACCCCATATATTTAACAATATGCGGAATGGCTGTGATATTGCCGCGCTTATCGGCATAATTATCACTTTTCTGGGTATCGGAAACTATAAACATAACACTTGCAAAGCTATCAAATAAGGTTGTCCGACAGTTTTTTTTAAATTTATATTGGTATTAGAAACTAAATTACTCATCTGCAGATAATACCTCTTCTTGTAACTCATCAATTTGAACACCCAGCCATTGGTTTAATGTCTGTAAACGTTGGTAATTTTCTAAAGTTACGGTTTTGCCAGATGAAGCATGGGCAACTATTCTTCTAACTTCATTAATAAAATCTAACCATTCAGTTCTCTTGTCTTTACCGCCCTTGCCGTATCCAAATTTCTTTTCAAAAATTTCCCAGTTATCGTGTATGATTTTTTTGTAGTCCAACAGATCAAAATAATATTCTTTACCTCCTCTTTTATTTTTGTCTTCCTCCATACGGCTGGATACTTTGGTTCTTATCGTTTGTGGAATACCCTCATACCACCATATTTCATCATCTGTGCCAATATTCAGCTTTAACTCATTTATAATATCATTTTGCAAACTAATCTCCATTTGATCAATGATTTCCTTAGCATTTTTGTTGGTCTGCTGTTTCTGAAGGCTTTGCCACTCATCTAATCCGTCAGGGTTGAATTCCGGCATGATATTTCTCATGCCAACCTGACATTGCATGGTGCGATAAGTTATTCCCTGAATACCTCGCAGATCCCTAAATGACTTTTGTTGTATCTCAGTTAACCCTGCTAAGAATTGACTCAGTGCTACACTATAAGGTTTAATGATTTCCAGCAATTCTAAGTCCGAATAACTCACTAATTTGAAACCTTTCCTTTCTAAAAGTTCAAAAAGATTTCTGAGTACAGAAAAAATGGCAGCAACACCATCATTCATTGATAGGCCCCCACCGGGTGCAGACCCCAAATTCCACCAGGCAGTATTGTGATTGGCAACTTCACTTAACCATCCGTTGAGGATGAATGTAGCTCGTTTTAACGTACTATTGTTATTGCCAGCCCAAAGTGGGCCGTACTCAAGCACATTTCCGCCACGTTCCTTAGCGATAAAAAAACCCTTTTTCTCAATTTGATCAAAGAGACTTTTTAAAGTGATACATCTAACATTATCTTTAACGCCATCAGTGGTTTGAATCCTGTTAAACAATATCGAGCCAGGGTCGTTGTTTAAATCCTGTATGCTTTTTGAAATGATTGCACTTACACGATCAGATAACTTATCCGAATCCCAGTGCAATTCAGCAAATAACTCTTGCAATAGTGATTGTTTGACGCTCTTTTGTTTTGCGTTGATGTCGATGAACAGTTCTGCTTGCTTACTCGGTTTAAGCCCTTCGAAAGCCATCACTGAAAGCTTACTTTTATGCGATTTAGGATGTCCAGAATAAGCATATAGGCGATGTTGACCATCAATAATCCACGCTGATTTATAAGCAGCTTTGATATCTAGCCAACCAAGTATCCCCGCATTAGTCTCATCATCCTGATCACCTTCTTGTTTGACCCTTTGAAAATTAAGCCTATTTTTTTCGATATTTAAAATGATATTAGTGGGAAATATACCGTCCTCTGATAGATATTCTCTGATTTTATTTAGCCGCGATTTAGTCAGCATTCGCTGATATGTATTTATATCAGAAGCTTTGCCCTTAGATCGATGCGAAACGTACGCGATCTTCAACAAAAATTCTGGTGATATAGAGAATGTATAGCAGTTGTTACCGCCCATTTTACTTTTAATAGCAGGGATTTTAATAGACAACCCAGGAATTTCTTTACCAGGAAGCATATCCGACAAAATTTGATATTTAGCGGCAGGACCGAGATGGTTGACTAAGTTTTCATAATAGGTTAAGTCAACATCGTCGAACAATATAATATTAGATTGCTTCGCTCTTTCTTTATCGTTTTCATTTAAAATAGCCTTACTTAAAAACATGATAAATACAGGCTGCTTTTTGACCCCATCATTAGAAAAATTGTTTCTAATTGCTTTAATAAACGGATCTTTTATTTGAGAAAATTTACCTAATTCTTCTTGGAACTGAAGCCGCTTTTTATAATCTGCAGATGATTTGCATTCAATCGCAATAGCGACCTCACGGTCTAAAGCGACAATGTCAATTTGAGACTTTGGCGAATTTTTTTCTTTTGGATTGATAATAAGTTGACCGCCACCCTGACCAGAAAGCTGGCTAAAACCCATTTTGAAAAACATAGTCCACACTCGATCTTCTAATAGCAATGAGTGCTGTTTACTTCTTCTAACCTGAACCGTTTTTGTTAATTTTTTATAAAATTCCCACCCTTGAGCAACATAGACTTCCAAGTCAGCTGGGTGAATTGCTTTTATTTCAAAGGCACGACCCTTTAAACGAGATAATCCTACAAAAGCAGAAATGTCTTTAACATTTTCAATCATGATATAATAATAACAGGTTTTAGGTAACTAAGCCAAATATTTAGTTTGAATCCTTTTATGCAATAAAATGTTAAGGTAGAAATTATTGTTGAGTAAAATTACCAGTATGTTAATTTAAGTTACAAAATGCGTCAATGAATTTGGTTAAAGGATTCTCAAACAATATTTGAAAATGAATTGCTCTGAAAGCTTTTTTATCCTATTTTTGATAAGCATTGACAGCAAATAAAAAGTCAACAAGTGCGCAATAGTTCCTTAGAAGTTTCAGAAAATGCCCTAAACCACACCCTCGTAAATAGGGCGTAATTAAAGCATTTGATAATCAATACATTAGAGCGTTTCGGATGCATCCTGCCATCCCGACAAACGGAAATTAAGCCTTACCTGTTGTAAACAGGTGAGGCTTTTTTATTTTGCAGCGTTGCGAACCAATAGGCAATCAAAAAATCAGCCCCAAATTTAATCTTCACATAATATTTTGTTTGTAAATTAGTGATAATCAAAACCTTTCACTATGTCAGTTTACAAAATAGTAACCAGCCTTTGGGCTAACACCTTTAAAGGCATTGACACGCATGGCGTGGGCAAAAGCAAAAACAACACGATATTAATGGGTTCGTATGTGGCGCTTACCGGGCAAACCAATGGCGCCTGGCAGGAAGTTAAAGCCTTTGGCACCACCGGCTGGATAAACAGTGCCGACATTGGCGACGAGCCCGGCATGAAAATATTTTTTGTTGACGTTGGCCAGGGCGATGGCGCACTGGTTGAAGTTGGCAACAAATTTAAAATGCTGATAGATGGAGGCCCTGATGATAACCTGGCCAATTACCTGAGCAAATGGCAATACAAATACTATTTTGACAGGGGCGAAAAGGTGCACTTTGATTATGTAGTGATCAGCCATTTTGATAAGGACCATTACGCGGGGCTGATTGACATTATTAATGACGACCACTACACGTTTGGCACCATCATCCATAATGGCATAGCCAAGTTTAATGATAGCAAGGCCAACTTTCCCGCAGAATACAATACAGAGCTGGGCCGAACCGAAGCAGGATACTTAACCACGACGTTTAATACCTTAGCCGACCTGGAAGCGCTTAAAACCAAAGGCGGTATGCTTGACCTGTTGGAAAAGTTTGTATTCGCGCTAAGCAATGCGAAGCAACAAAACCGCCTGCAAAACATTGTACGCGCTGATCATAAAACGCCATCTATCAGCAAAGACATTGCGGGCAAAACGCTGAAACTGGATTTTTTAGGTCCGGTGATATCGCCGGGCACGAAGCGTTATCCGTATTTTGAAGACGAGGCTCACACCATTAACGGCCACAGCGTGGTGCTGAAATTGACCTACGGCCAGCGTACCGTTTTATTTGGCGGCGACCTGAACACGCCGGCAGAAGAACACTTGTTGGCACACTACGGCGCTTTGAACCCGCCACAAAACCCTTTCGATGTAGATATTGCCAAGTCATGCCATCATGGTGCTTCAGAGTTTACGGTAGAGTATATGGCCAAAGTAAATCCTTACGCTACGGTGATATCTTCGGGCGATAACGAATCCTATTCGCACCCGCGTGCCGATGCTATCGGCTGCGCCGGAAAATACTCTAAATCATTGAGGCCGCTGGTGTTTTCTACCGAGCTGGCCCGGTCTAGCGATATAAAAAAGGACAAGATCAAATATGGCATGATCAACCTGCGCTGTAATGGCGATGATATTATTATGGCCCAAATGAAGGAAGTGGTTACCGGCGCTTCGGTTTGGGACCTGTATGATAAGTTTATTACAAGTTGATATGTTGGTGAACTGCAAAAACGCTCTGTAGATGATTTTACCGGGCGTTTTGTTAAAAAGCGAATCAATACGGTCTTTCCAGCCTTGTTTGTGTCTATTTTTGACGCATTCGTCTCAATCGTGCCTGTTGTATTCGTAAAGAGCAGCGGCGTTTTTACATTTGATGTTACCGATATAAATCAGGTGTTTAACACATGAAAACACATTACCTACTGTCATGCCTGCTTAGTTTAAGCAGCCTGTCGCTTTTTGCGCAATCGCCTAAGCAGCCTAACATTGTCCTTATCCTTACTGATGATCAGGGTTGGGGCGGCACGTCTGTACAAATGGACCCGAAAGACCCGCGCTCGGCCAGCGATTTTATGCGTACGCCCAACCTGGAGAAATTTGCAGCACAGGGTATCCGCTTTACAAACGGCTATACATCGCACCCCAACTGCTCGCCAAGCAGGGCCAGCATACAAACCGGTAAAACACCGGCACGTTTGGGTTTAACCGATATTATAAACCGTTCGGGCGGTTCTACAAACCCGGAGTTTAAATTGGTTTCGCCACCAAACAGCCGGGGCTTATCAACATCCGAAGTAGCCATAGCGCAAATCATCAAACAAAACCGCCCTGAATATGCTACCGCCTATTTTGGCAAATGGCACCAGGATAAATTGGGCCCGGAAGCACACGGCTATGATGCCGGCGACGGCCCGACCGGGAACGGAACTAAAAAAGTAGAAGGCGACCCCAAATATATTTTCAGCGTAACCAAACGCAGCTGCGACTGGATGGACAAACAGGTAGCGGCTAAGAAACCTTTCTTTTTACAAGTGTCGCACTATGCGGTTCACCAACCTATTCAAACCAATGATAGCACCAGGGCCAAATACAAAAACATGAAGCCGGGCTCGCGTCACAATAATGTAGCCTATGCCGCCATGACAGAGGACCTTGATACCGGTGTTGGCGCCCTACTTAAAAAAATAAAAGACCTGGGCATTGAAGACAATACCTACATCATCTACCTGTCAGACAATGGCGCTATCCCTGGATTAAACCCGGGCAATACCAGTGGTCAGCTGCGCGGATCAAAAGCTACCGTTTGGGAAGCCGGTATACGTACACCTTTTATAATTGCCGGGCCGGGGATAGCACATAACAAAGTAAGCAATGTGCGTATTGTGGGCTGGGATATTTTCCCCACCATTTGCGACTGGCTGGGCATAAAAAAACTGCCCGAAAATTTGGATGGCGGCAGCTTTGCATCGGTGCTAAAAAACGGAGGACAAGGAACTGTAAAACGGCCATATGATTTTATGGTGTTTCACTGGCCCAACTATGTTTTGGGTAAAGAATCATATCCGACAACAGCTATTATAGAAGACCATTTTAAACTGATCGTATCCTACGAAACCGATGAAAAGTTTTTATACGACCTTGATGTTGACCGTGAGGAAAAACACCCTGTTAACAAGAAGTACCCTGCAATGGTGAAAAAAATGGACGATCAGCTTACAGCATATCTAAGCGCCGTACACGCGGGCATGCCTACCAAGAACCCGGCATTCGACCCGGTAATAAGCGCGCAGAAGTTGAAGAAAGCGAAGCTGAATCCGGCAGACGACTAATAAATTATCCATCATCATAACAAAACGCCTGTTAACATTTTTGCTAACAGGCGTTTTGTTTTATAGCGAGACGATCATTTAACAGCTTTGTAATCTTTCCAAAGCCACTCCAAAGCTTCGGGCAGTGTTTGCCTTTTTACAGCACCATCCACATGCTTAGCGTTTTTGGCGAATATAAACTGGTAAGGATATTTTTTATCCGCCAGTACTTTGGCCATGGTTTCATTAGCCACAACCCAATCATGCATGTTATCACGCATAACGTTGGGGTTAAACAGATCCTGGTCGCCAACCTCCATCCATATGCGTAGGGGCTTTTTAGGGCTGTTGGGGACTATAGTTTCGTGAAAACCCCAGGCACCGTGCGGCGTTTCGGGATTGTGTGGCCATTGTTGGTTAATAAAGGTGCCTGAGTAAGTAAGTACCCGGCGATACAATTCCGGATGATACCAGGCCATGATCAGGGCGCATGATCCGCCGGAGCTGCCGCCCATGGTAGCGCGGGCCGATGGATCTTTAGTTAGTTTAACGCCGCATTTGCTTTCTACCAGGGGCAGTATTTCGCTTTCAACAAATTCGGCATACAGCCCGCTCATGGTATCATACTCCAGGCCACGCTGGCTGCCTTGCGCGTCTCCGCTGCCATTGCCTATAGAAATAGCCACCATTGCCGGCACTTTGTTTTTAGCTATCAGATTATCCAGTACGGTAAACAGTAAATTATCGGGCCCATCGGCACCAATAATAAATGGCGCGGCGGTACCGGCAACATATTGTTTTGGCACGTAAATAGCCATTTGACGGGTATAAGGCTTGGGCTGGCTGTTATTAACAATGATTTTGGCCGGATCTGACGGGTCTGCAGTGCCACGCACATCTGGTACGCGCCCGATGCCCGGATAAATTTTGCTGTCGGTTGAACTGATGGTGAAACGATAAACGGTTCCCTGCGGGACATCGGCCTGAACTATAGCGTCCGGCGAGGGCGTATGCGTTGGGCCGATAATAAAATTGCCATTTGCCTTTGCCGAGGGTATTTCCCCGTCAGGGAGCTCTTTCGCCTTAACATAACCCAGCGTATGCGGGTCGCGAATGGGTATCTGGGCGAAAGCCGCATTTAAGCTTAAGCCAACGAAGGCCATCAGGCAAATATTCATTTTTAACTTCATTGGTCTCATTATTAAAATTTACTATTCTTTGCCCGGCAGCACTTTGATCTCAATATTCCTGAAATCAACCGGCTGGCCCTCACTTTGCAGCGCTATGTAGCCGCTGCTTAATACTTTACCGTCTATTTTAAATTTGGGGTCGTGCCCGGTTACAATGCCGCCGCCAATGGTTGGCCTCGAATATTGCAGCACGGTATCGCCGTTAATAATGTGTTTGATGATCTTGCTGCCCATTACAATGAGTTCGCCTTTTACCCATTGGTCGCCATCATAAGTTTTTGAGGTGGAGTTGATGCAATGATCGGGTGATACGCGGCCCTTATAAACCACATCGGTACCCGGCGAACACATGTTGCCTGTTGGGCGCGAACGGCCGTCGCCCAGCCCTCCCAATAACTGCATTTCTATGGATATAGGCCAATCTTGGTTTTTAAGCATGGTACGCGGGTCCTGCGAGTGGAACATTACGCCGCTGTTAAGTAAGGTATAGCTTGGCGCGCCTTCTTGTTGTTTCCCTACAAAGCGATACTCAAACCTTAAATGGAAATAGGAAAAAGGCGTGTTGTAATACAGGTGGCCAAAGCGATCGTTAAACTTTCCGTATTTGTCGTATCGTATTTTGATGATGCCGTCCTCTACCCGGAAGGTATTACCAAAATTGTCGCCTGTTTCATAGTGGTTGATCTTGACGGTCCAGTTTTTAGTGTCTTTACCGTTGAACAGGGATTTCCAGCCTTTGTCGGCTTTTTGGTCCTTGCTTGTGCTACAGCCCAAAAACAGGCCGCCGGCTAAAAGTAAAACATAAGGCGTTTTGGTAATTGGAGATAGGTTCATGAATATATAATTGGTTGCCTAAATGTAGGGAATGCGTTTGGAGATAGCAAGCGCGTGAGGATGAACAAGATGATGGTGCAAATTTTATGGAAGAAAATGAAAATAAATTTGCGTCGTTAAATAGCGACAGATATATTTGTCGTCAAATAACGACACGATGTTGCTCAGAAGAGATATATTCCAGGCCCTTGCCGACCCAACCCGCAGGTCTATTTTAATAGTACTGGCTTCGCAAACCATTACGGCCGGCCAAATTGCCGAACGTTTTGACGCCGCGCGATCAACCGTATCCAAACACATACAGATACTCACTGAATGCGGCCTGGTAGAAGCCAAGCCACAAGGGCGCGAAATATATTACCAGCTACATATGGATAAAATGCAGGAGGTGGATATATGGATGGCCGAACTACGCGGTATATGGGATGCTCGCTTTGATAATTTAGATAACTATATAGAAAAAATAAAAAAAGAACGAAACTATGGAAGCAACACAAACCCGCGAGATGCGGATAATAAGAACGTTTAACGCGCCGGTAGAATTGGTGTGGGAAATGTGGTCGACCCCTGAACATATAGCCCAGTGGTGGGGACCAAAAGGATTTACCAATACCATACATAGCATGGACTTTAGCGATGGTGGCGAATGGAAGCTCACCATGCATGGCCCGGACGGAACAGATTATACGGGAACTAATGTGTTTAGAGAGGTGATCCCCTTACAAAAGATAGTTTACGAGCACTTTCATCCGCACTTTGTAACCACTATACTTTTTATCGACAAAGGCGAAGAAACCACCATCGACTGGACCATGCAGTTTGATAGCGCCGAAGAGAAGGCCGCTATAATAAAAGCAGTTAAGGCAGATAAAGGACTAGAAGAAAACCTGGAGAAACTGGGTGAGTATCTTTCGAAATTACCTAACTAAAGTTCAAAAGCCCTTGGGATATCTCAGGGGCTTTTGGTTTAAACTATCGCCTGTCCAACCGTCAGCAAATTATTATCCGGATCCAGTATCGAAAACTCCATCTGGCGCCAATACTTATGCTCGGGTGGCGAACACTTAACGCGCGCGTTTTTTGCTGCTTGATAGAAGGCGTCAATATCATCCGTGCGAATATACACCTGCCCATAATTTTCTTTCGGATCCAACTCATTAAACTGGAAGAAGTGGATCTGTATGTTATCCTTTTCTACCATTAGGTAATCATCATAATCGCCTCCAAATTGGGTAAAACCTAATTGATCGATATAAAAACTACGCGTTATGGCTTTATTGCGCATAGGTAGTTTGGGGTTGATGGAGGTAAGCATATGCAGCTGGTTTTGTAAAGCAAATATTACCAATAATTTTAATATCAGCGCATTATCAATCTGTTAATTGCTTTTATATTGCGTTATCATTTATAGACCAATAAACCGATTATACCATGAAACGTAATTTAATTATAGCGCTGCTACTGGCATTTGGCCTGCAGGCAAGCGCACAACAAACAAACGCGACGCCCGAGCAACAACGCGCCCGTGGCCGTTTCCAGGTGGGCGATATTACCACTGACCCCGGCGTGCGCGACCCTTGCATGGCCAAAGAGGGCGACACCTATTATGTTTACTTTACAGGCGGTGGCATACAGGTATGGTCGTCAAAAGATATGAAGACCTGGACCAAGCAGCCCTCTGTATTTAGCGTGGCGCCGTCATGGGTGGCCCAGAAACTGCCAAGCTTTAGGGGCCTGGGCTTTTGGGCGCCCGATCTGAGTTACCATAACGGCACCTGGTATTTGTATTACGCTACATCTATCTTCGGTAAAAACACCTCTGTAGTGGGCATGGCCACTAATAAAACCCTCGACCCAAAATCAAAAGATTATAAATGGGTTGACCAGGGCATGGTAGTACAATCAGTAACGGGCCGCGATGACTGGAACACCATTGACCCTAACCTGGCGGTTGACGATAACGGAACACCATGGCTTAGCTTCGGCTCGCACTGGAACGGCCTTAAACTGGTAAAACTGCAAAACGATTTTAAAACCCCGGTTGAGCCGCAGGAATGGCACACCATAGCTGCCCGTCCGCGCGATTTTAAATATAAGGACGAAGAGCCCGGCGACGGAGCGATTGAAGCTCCCTTCATTTTCAAAAAAGATAAATACTATTACCTCTTTGTTTCATGGGACAGGTGCTGCTCCGGGCCTAACAGCACATATAACATCCGTGTAGGCCGATCAGAAAAAATTACCGGCCCGTACCTGGATAAAGACGGTAAGGACATGGCTAAAAACGGCGGTACCCTGGTACGTGGCGGCGACACCGGCACTAACCGTAAAATATACGCCCGGGGCCATAACTCGGCACATACATTTGATGGCGTTGATTACATTGCCTACCACATGTACAACGATAGTTACGAAAAACTGGGGATCGATAAAATTACCTGGGTGGATGACTGGCCGACGGTAAAGCAATAAAAATCAAAATAGAAAACCCTGTTAAACATTGCTTCAACAGGGTTTTCCATTTAAAAATGTCAGGTTACTTCTTCTTCGAATCCAATTCTATCTGCAGGTTGATCAGCTTATTAATACCATCAATGCGGTATTGGTGAACGATCAATGTATCGGCCGGCGTCATCCGGGTAAGGATTTGACGGTAATGTGCCATGATCGGTCGGAGTTCATTATTAACTTTCTCTACCGGGGAGCTATTGCGCATGCCTTTTTCCACCCATTTGTTAGCCTCGTCTATCACGGCTTTAGCGCTATCAACTAAAACCGTGTCACTTTTTGGCTCATCGGTAACCGCCGTTCCAAGGCTTACAGGGTTTGATTGTTGCGTATTGTTGCCGCCGCATGAGGCAAGTGCACCTATAAGGATGGCTGCGTATAGAGCTTTCTTCATGGGCTAAAGCTAAAACCTTATTAGCATAATTACAAGTTAACGAAGATTGCCCGGCGCCGTTGCTATATTATTTACAACTAATTATATTTGGCAAAACCGGATAGCCCGGGATGTAGCGTAGCCCGGTATCGCGCCAGCATGGGGTGCTGGAGGTCGTGGGTTCGAATCCCGCCATCCCGACGTATAAACAAGCCTCGCCGCAACGGCGGGGCTTGTTGCAATATAGCCCTCAGTTGTAATGCATCTATGGCAGCTTTTTTGTTAGCGAAAGCTGATTATATTTGTTTAACATCAGCATCTATGAAGAACGAAGGCCATCCGCTTAGTATGGAGCAATTATTGGAGGTGTTGTCTTTCACGAAGGACGCAACGGCTATACACTATTCTGAAGATGCCATTATCCAATATGCCAATGAGCCGATGTTGGCGTTTTGGGATAAGGGACCTGGCGTGATCGGAAAAACCCTTGAAGAGGCGTTGCCTGAGCTTAAAGGCCAGCCATTTATCGGCCTGTTTAAAAAGGTATGGAACGAGGGCATAACCGTTAGCGGCACAGAAACCCCCGCCGACCTGGTGGTTAACGGCAAACTGCAAACCTTTTATTTTGATTACGAGTACCGGGCCATTAAAGATGCCGAAGGTAAAACCTATTGTATACTCCATACCGCGCGTGATGTTTCGGACAGGGTGTTAAGCCGTAGGCGAGAACAAACATTAAATGACGAACTAAGCGCAGCCAATGAAGAATTGCAGGCGGCCAACGAAGAAATGAATGCTTCTAACGAAGAACTCACCGAATCGCGCCAGCAATTGTTTAGACTGTACGAGGAGTTATCCGAAAGCGACCGGCGTTTTAGAAGCATGGTAAAACAGGCGCCTATCGGCTTATGTATCATCAACAGCCGCGATCTGTATATATCCGAAGTTAACGACGCTTACCTTGACCTGGTTGGCCGCAAGCGCGAAGAACTGCAAAACCGCACCATCTGGGAAGCCATTGCCGAAGCTGCTGACGCCTACGCGCCCATTATGAACGAAGTGATCAATACCGGCCTGCCTTTCATTGCTAAAGAGCACGAAGTGGTACTGTTGCGACAAGGAGTACCCGAAACTACATTTCTTGATTTTGTGTACGAACCCATGTTTGGCGAGGATGGCGTAACCGCTATTATGGTGCTGGCCATTGACGTATCAGACAAAGTATTGGCCCGCCGTAGTATTGAGGAAGTTGAAGAGCGGATAAGGCTGGCTGTCGAGTCGGCAGAGATCGGTACGTATGATCTGAATTACGTGACCAAACAAGTTCAAACATCCGACCGATATAACGCCATATTCGGTATCAAAAAGGCAGGATCATGGAGCGAGTTAACCAGTGTTATACATCCGGATGATATGCCTGCGCGCGAAGCTGCGCATGCCGAGGCCCTTAAAACCAGCAGGCTTGCATATGAAGCCCGGATAATTCATCCTGATCATAATATACGCTGGATAAGGGCGCAAGGTAAAGTGTTTTTTAACAAGCATGGAGAGCCGGTGCGCATATTAGGTACCGTATTAGACATTACCGACTTTAAACGCCTTGAACAGCAAAAGGACGATTTTATAAGTATTGCCAGCCATGAATTAAAAACCCCGATAACCAGCCTTAAAGCCTCGCTGCAATTGCTGGAACGAATGAAAAATGAACCCACATCGCCGGGTATGCCCAAGTTGATAGATCAGGCTGTGCGCAGTATGCAAAAGGTAAGCGCGTTGGTTGACGATCTGCTAAATGTGGGCCGCACTAAGGAGATAGAGTTGAAACTTAATAAATCAATCTTTGTGGTCGCCGATATGCTTAAGGCCTGTTGCAGCCATATCCGCGTGGAAGGAAAATATACGCTGACCGTTTCGGGCGACGAAAAACTGGAGGTATATGCAGATGAGCATGCCATAGACCAGGTGGTGATAAACCTGGTTAACAACGCAGTGCGCTATGCGCCCGATTCGTTAGAAATAAGCATGCACGTTGCCCAGGCCGGAGATTTTGTCAAAGTATCTATTATAGATAGCGGCCCGGGTATCTCCGCCGAAAAAATACCGTATTTATTTGACAGGTATTACCAGGCACAGTCTATGGGTTTCAATAAATCTGGCCTTGGTTTAGGCCTGTACATTTGTGCCGAGATCATTCGCAAGCATGGTGGCCAGATAGGGGTTGAAAGCGAGCTGGGCGAGGGCAGTACATTTTGGTTTACGTTATCGGCAGGCAGGGCTTAAGGTATCCGCACATCATTGCTATCGGCACGCAATTGCGTTAATAGTTTTTCAATATTACGCAGCGTAGTTTCTTCCGTTTTGATCATACCAAAATAACGCAGGATGTCTTTTTTGCGCGATGCTGTAAGCCGCTCAAACACAGGCATTAATTTTTCCCGGTTCAGGGCTTCTTCTACTAGCTTCGGCATGGGGTAGTTTAGCGTCACTTTGTGCTTATCCTGCTCTATAGCAAATGCCGCCACCTGGCCCAGAGCTGTTTTGCCGCCCTTCATCATTATGCCGTTTACAAATAGTCGGTATGGTCCGTTTTTTACAGGCACCAGGGTTTGGGCAAACTCAAAATTATTAATGGTTCCCATAATGCGTATGTAGCCTTTTTCGGGTTGCATGGTTTGGGTAATAGCCTCTGGCACATCAACGCACCAATTGATCCCGGTTTTATAAATAGATGCTTTAAATTGATGTTTCATAGGTGTAATTAGCTAACGGTTACTAATATACTACATCTGTGTTATTGATGAACGCCCTGAAAAACGAGTGCTTTACATCATCAAAAAACACTCATCATGAAAAAAACTTTAACCCTATTATTTGCTGCCGCGATGCTGTTTGCTGCCGGTTGCAAAAAAAGCGAATCGACCACCCCATCAGGCAACAACAGCTGGACATTGGGAACCATTACCTACAAAACCGCGATAACCAATAAAAGCGCAACATCAACAGGCAACACCCTGATCTACTTTTGGGACGCGGTACCAACCAGCGATCTGAAAGTAAACTCAATTGCCCTGAGTTTTAAAAACTCGCCAACCACAAGCGGTACTTATAAACTGGTTGGTGGCGTTGGTGGCACTTTAACCGGAAACCAATTTGAGCTATCTGCCGGCACGCACACATCGGCCTACGCCTACCTGGGCACCGCCATAGACGTAAATATTACCGTAACCGGCGGAAAGGTAAAAATTGACGTTCCCGAGATCACGCTTAAAAGCACAACATCATCGCCCGACTTAAAGCTTACCGCCAGCGTGCAGGAGCTATAAAATACAACCAACCATCACTCTAAATCCCGGGCCGCCTTATTGAGTTTAAGGCGGCTTTTTTTGTTGAATTTGAGGTAGTGTTTTTTAATTGTAGTTAAAATGTATATTTTGGATTCATGCAACCCCTGGCTTATCCCGACTACGACCTTGTTAATAAAAAAATACAGCAACAGGCAGCCGCGTTTGACGATCTGCCTTGTGTGGTAATTATCCATAACCTGCAAAACTGGCGGGTGGTGCATATGTCAGACCGTGGGCTTAGTCAGCTCAAGATCACCCTGCAGGAAGTGATCGATCTGTCCGCCGAAGAATATTATACCCGCTACTTTAACCATGAAGATGTAAATGATTACGCGCCCAAAATATTAGGTTTCCTGGAGCGCAATAATGGCGAAGAGTCAATAACGTATTTTCAACAGGTGCGTTTCCCGGATAGCGATGGCTGGCACTGGCACATGTCAAGCACCAAAATATTTCATCGCGACAGCAGTGGCAAGCCCTTGTATGTTATTACCACATCGGTGCCGGTTGATGCGATGCACCATATGACGGCTAAAGCCTCGCGCTTACTGGATGAGAATAACTTTCTGCGTAAAAATTTCAACAGGTTTTCGGGTTTAACAAAGCGGGAAAGAGAGGTTTTGAGGCTTACCGCATTAGGTAAAAGCTCGGCCGAGATATCGGAGGAATTATTTATTTCGGTAACTACCGCCGAAACACATCGGCGTAATTTGCGTAACAAATTGCAGGCTAACACGTCTTACGAACTCTCGCAGTATGCACGGGCTTTTGACCTGATATAATAAAAAGATAGCCCGTACCGTTAAAACACCCTGTAACACAGCGTTATTTTACGTACAAAATACCGAGAAGTAAGTATTTTTGCATGTGTATTATTTATTCAACTTTAACCTATATTAAAAACCCCATGAAATCTAACACAATTAAACTGAAATTTGCCGCAGCGGGCCTTATGGCTGTTTTCTTATTGAGCAATTGCGGTACACCCCACGTGCAACGCGTTAGCGAAACCAGCACGCACGACCTGAGCGGCCGCTGGAACGAGACCGACTCGCGTTTAACCGGCGAACAAATTGGTGCCGATATGCTGAGCCACAATTGGTATAGCACTTACGCGTCGCAAAACAAGGGCAAGCAGCCAACTATTATTGTTGGTATGATAGGCAACAAGTCGCACGAGCACATTGCTACCGAAACTTTTTCGAAAGACATTGAGCGCGCTATTATTAATTCGGGCAAAATGAAACTGGTACAATCAGGCAACATGCGCGAAGAGTTAAGAGCCGAGCGCGCTGATCAGCAAAACTTCGCGGCACAGCCAACCATTAAAAAGTTTGGTAAAGAACACGGTGCCGATTTTATGCTTACCGGTACCATCAACTCGATAGTTGACGAATACAGCAAAGAGAAAACCATATTTTACCAGATAGATCTGGAGTTGACCAATATCGAAACCAACGAAAAGGTTTGGATCGGCGACAAAAAGATCAAGAAATACCTGGGTAACAAAAAACAATAATCACCATGTACCTTCCCCTAAAAAAACTATACCTGCTTGGTGTAGGTGGCTTGCTATTGCTTTCATCATGCGCCACCTACCAGCAAAAAACAGCCGCTGTTGAGGACAATTTGTTCCAGGGCGACTTTAAGCGGGCCGTTGCCAATATTGATAATAACAAATTTTTGCAGCGCGACCGTAATAAGCTTTTGTACCTGATGGAAAAAGGTAAGATAGAATATCTTGCCGGCAACTTTGCCAAAAGTAACGAGCTGTTTGAGCAGGCCGATTTGATGATTGACGGGAAGATAAAAACAAGCATTGGCCAGGGCATAGCCTCAAAACTAACCAGCGCAAGTGCCGAGCCTTACAAAGGCGAGGATTTTGAAAAAGTAGCCATTCATTACTATAAAGCTTTAAACTATTTTGCTTTGGGCCAACCTGACGAAGCTTTGGTAGAAGCCAAGCGCATCAACATCAAACTGCTGGAGATGAATGACAAGTACGGCGAGAAAAAGAACAAATACTCGGCCGATGCTTTTTCACAAATTATACAAGGGGTATTGTACGAAGCCATTGGCGATATCAATAACGCATTTATCGCTTATCGTAATGCCGAGGAATTGTATGCCGGTAATAATAATCAATACTATGGCGTACCTATGCCAACCCAATTAAAGCAAGACCTGGTGCGCACAGCCCGACAGTTAAACTTTACCGAGGAAGCACAAGCCTACGAAAAAAAATATGGTATTGATCCACCGGTAAAACCTGTCGTAGAAGCGCCAAAAACCGCCGCCACCAAAGCCCCTGTAAAAGGCAAAGGTGTTAGAACCCTGCCTGCCAGCATGAAAAAGCCGACTGCTAAAAAAGAAGTTGTCGCAACCCCTGTATTGGCAGAGGTGCCTGCCGAAGCCAAACCAATTGGCGAGCTGATATTGTTTTGGGAAAATGGCCTTGGTCCGGTTAAGGGCCAAACCAAAATTACCGTTGCGCCGGGTCTGGGTGCTTTTAGCGACCAGGAAGGTGACCTGGTTATACCTATCCCGACAGGTGTAAATATTGGTATTACCTCAATCGCTATACCTAAATATCTATCGCGCGAAAGTTATTACCAGCAGGCGTCAGTTACGGTTGATGGTAAGGATCATTACTTTGAGTTGTCAGAAGACTATTTCTCTATCGCTAAACAATGTTTAAAAGACCGCATGCTGCGCGAAGCTGTTGATATCGCGCTACGCCTGGTAGCCAAAAAATCAGCAGGTAAAGGTTTAAGTATGCTGGCCAATCATTTCCTGGGCAGTACCGCATCACAGGTAACGTCATTAGCAACCGATGTTACTAACGCCGCTACCGAACAAGCTGATACCCGCAACTGGCAAACCCTGCCAAGCACCATAAGCTACATGCGCATACCGCTTAAAGAAGGCGATAATACCTTCCAGCTAAAAAAATACGGCCCCAACGGCAGTGTTGACGAAGACCAGATACACGTAACCGGCAAACCCGGTCTGCAGGTAATGAGCTACTTTGACCTGGGCCGCACCGTTACTAATTAGTGAGATCAGTTATAGTTTGAAGCCTCCTTCGAGAAATTGAAGGGGGCTTTTTTGTTTTCGTTATGTATCTTAGCAAAAAGCATTTTTAACTATGAAAATTAACCAGATGGCGTATTTATGGATCTTGTTTTTTCCATTTGGGGCGTGTGCCCAAAATGCTATTGACAATGTAGAGCATAATTTTAAACAGTTCACCATTTCATCTAACAACAGCTTTGGCGGTACGTTAAGCGTTAATGTAGATAGTGCGGGAAATATATTATACCTTAATGGGCCGCAGATTAAAGACCTAAAAGGAAATGACCTAAGCACAAAAAGCGCCCGATTTTCTTCCATCGGCTTTTCTGAATTTAAAAAGCTGTTAGCAGATGCTCAAATAGACCTACTACCGAAAGAGAGGCCTTGTGGTGGTTTTGATCCGATGCAGGTAAATTATAAATTAGTTAATAGTGAAGGGGTTTTTATAAGAACTGGATGTGGACTTGATAAGCCACAACAGCCGTTGTTTAACTATTTTATGCAGCTTAAAAAAAACAAATACGTTAAGTGGGCTAAAAGAAGCAACTAAATGTGTTCTTTCCTGTTTCAGCAAAGTCCTCTAACGAGAGACCCTGCTGAAACGTTGATGCATACTAATGCCTCAAAACCGCCTATCCAACTCCGTAAATATCACACTTGGGTTTTTGGCGTAATATTTTATCATGATCGAATCGCCTTGATGCAGATCCTTGGGGTTAATATCCCAGGCGCAGGTTTGCTCATATTCCGTTGGTCCTACTTTATATTTTACAACTATGGTATTGCCGTTGTGGTTATACATGCCGGTTATCAGTCCGCGGGTATATATGGTAGCCGCTTTCATGGCTGCCACTGTTCGGGGGCTTTGTTGCCTTGCGCGTTTATCCATCCATAACGCGGTACAGGCGATTACGGTTATCATAATAAATAAGGCTAATCGTGATTGGTTTCTTTCAGTCATGGCAATTACAATTTAGCTTTTAACTCCACAGCCTTAGCATGGTTGGATGTTCCTGCCGGGATCTTATCCAGCCAAACCTTCGCGTTAGCATTATCTTTTACCTTAACATAGCTTAGCGCCATGTACCAGGCCGCGTCATATTTAAACACCGATTCGCCATCGTACAACTTTTGCAGTATTGGGCGGGCTTTGGCTTCCTGCTTGTCTTCTATCAGCGTTAACGCATAGTAGTAAGCTGCCTGGCTGTTAGCCGGATTGGCTGTGTATTCCTGCGCTAATAGCTTTTCGGCTTCGCTAAATTCTTTATGATTATAGTAAGTAGCCGCTTTTTCCAGGCGTGTTTGTTCGCCTGCACCACGTTCGGCAATGCTCATGCTGCTGCCTTCGCCATATTGCTCGTAAAGGCTTTTGCGGGTCGGGATATAGATCATCAACCCTATGGCCAAAACTGCCGCAATGCCAGATAGCCAGCGCACGTATGGTTTCATGCCCACCACTTTAGCTTCCGGCTTAAAGTGTTCGGCACTTAGCATGTTGAGCGTTTGTTTCAGTTCATTGAGACCGGCATCGGGGGTAAAACGTGCCCTTAGCGTAGTGTCGGCTTCTTTATATTGAGCTACATATCGGCTTAGTTCGGTATCGCTTTGCAATTGTGCTTCAAAAGCTGCTTGCTCGGCCCCCTCCATTTCGCCATCTACATAGCGCGATGCCAGTAAAATATCGTCGTTGTTCATTGCCATTGCTTTTAATTTTGTACCAGTTTAATTAACGATGCCATGCACTCCGATTTCTTTTTGCGTAAATAACCATAAGTAACGCCCAGGGCTTCGGCCACTTTCTCCTGTGCCTCGCCTTTCATGCTCCACTCAATAATTTCTTTACAGCGCTCGCCCAGTTTTTCAAAGGCGGCGTAAAATTTTTCGGTTTGTGCTTTTTGCGCTTCCAGCTCTTCGGCCTGTGCAAAAGCATCCTCGCTGCTATGTAATACATCGTCGGTATTATTTGTTACCGGTAAAAGCGATCTTTTTTTCAATTCGTTTAACCACTTGCGCTTGCACACCATAAAAAGGAAAGCATTAAAGGGGCAGGTTAACTGCAGATCCTTGTTTTTGGCCTGGTGGTAAATATCTATCAGCGCCTCCTGGAAAATATCCGAAGCATCATCGGCATTGCCATTATTAAAACAGATGTATGAGCTAACCTGCCGGGCGCATTGCTTATATATCTCGTTAATAACCGCCGCATTATTGTTAAGCAAGCCTTCAATAAAGCGTTGGTCGGGGTGTGGTGGTTTAATCATGGTGATATAGAGGTACATGTAAGGTACGAAAATAATTTTTTAAAAAAATTTTCAAAAAGGGGGGTAACAAATTTTCATGGCCGCTGATATAGCTACAAACAACAACAAAATGGCGAGTGTCGAAAAGCCAAATAGAGTAGACAAAAACAGAAAATTAAAAACTTAAAAATACGAAACCATGAAAACTTTAAAATTATCAACCCTGGTATTAGCTGCCGCGATGTTATTTACCGTGGCTTGTAAAAAAGACAAAGAAAGCGCTAACAACGGCGTATTGAATGTAGCCAACAATGCCCACGAGTTTGTGGATGCCTTTGGCCCTAAAGCGCAATTATCAACTATTGATGCTTCAACGCTTCCAAAAACAATCACCCTGGCCGGCGGCACAAAAATTACTATCCCGGCAGGCGGCCTTAAAGTAGGTGGTGTTGCGGTAACCGGTAACGTAACTGTACAAGCCGTTGAAGTTTTAAAACGTAGCGACGTTTTATTCTACGGCTCAAACACTAACCACATCAGCGGGGCGCCTTTGGCATCTGACGGTTTTATTTATGTTGACATTAAAACCGCAGCCGGCCAAAGCGTCGACCGCTTCCTGAGTGCTCCTTTAAAAATAGAGATTCCTGCAAAACGTGCCGGTGTTACCCAATTATGGGAAGGCGTAAATGCGCAAGGCGTACCACTGGTAGCCGGCGACGCTAACCAAATGGCATGGCAAGCCCCAAAACGCGATGTACCTAATGGCGGTGCTAACGGCGCGCAGGAAGTTGCCCCTGTAAACGGCTTTTACAGCTTTAACTGGGGTACCACAGGTTGGGTTAACTGCGATATGTTATACGCTTACACCAACCCAAAAACTACCGTTACCGTTACTGTAAGCAACAACCCGGGTGCAATGGCCAGCTACCACTCTTTCAGCGGCGAAACTTATGTGTTCTTCTGCGCTAAAAACTCTCCTGTGGCAGCACAACTGTATACACCGGCCGGTACCAACATGGTAAAAAGCTATGATAACACGATGCCAATTGGTGTAGAAGGTAAAATGATCTCGTTCTCGGTAAAAGATGGTAAATACTACCTGGCCCAGCAAGAGATCACTATCAGTGCCAACCAATCATTAACCCTAACCCTAAGTGAAGTTAGCGAAGCAGCCGTGCAAGCAGCTATCACCAGCCTGGATACTTACTAATCATCAACACACACAACAATTAAATCAATCTATAAACACCTATAAAAATAGAAATCATGAAAAATTTAAAATTATCATCAATAGCCATTGCAGCCATACTATTATTCACCGTAGCCTGCAAAAAAGACCGCGACAGCGACAATGATGGCGTGCTAAACGTAGCCAACAATGCTCACCAGTTTGTAGATGCCTTTGGCCCCAAAGCCCAACTATCAACCATTGATGTAGCAAGCCTGCCAAAAACTATCACCCTGGCAGGTGGTACAAAAATTACCATCCCGGCAGGTGGCCTTAAAGTTGGCGGTGTTGCCGTAACCGGTAACGTAACCGTACAAGCTATAGAAGTTTTAAAACGCAGCGATGTATTGTTCTTCGGTTCAAACACCAACCACATTAGCGGAGCGCCTTTGGCATCAGATGGTTTTATTTATGTAGATATTAAAACCGCTAACGGTACCAGCGTCGACCGCGGATTGAGCGCACCTTTACAGATCTCTATCCCTGCCAAACGTGCCGGTATTACCCAACTATGGGAGGGTGTTAACCCACAGGGCGCACCCCTTGCCCCGGCTGAAAAAGCTCAGATGGCATGGCAGGCACCAAAAGTTGCCAACGGTCAAAATGGTAGAGAAGTAGCGCCGGTAAATAACTTTTACACCTTTGATTGGGGTACAACAGGCTGGATAAACTGCGACGTTTTCTACAGCTATGCTAACCCTAAAACTACCATCACCGTTACGGTTAACAACAACCCGGGCACAATGGCCAGCTTCCACGCTTTTGATGGCGAAACCTTTGTGTTCTTCTGTGCTAAAGGCAGCAATGTAGCCGCACAGATCTACACACCAAACGGTACCAACAGCGTAAAAAGCTATGATAACATGATGCCGATAGGTGTTGAAGGTAAACTGATCTCGTTCTGCATAAAAGATGGTAAATACTACCTGGCACAACAAGAAACAACCATTACCGCTAACCAGGCGCTAACTGTAAGTTTAAGCGAAACAAGCGAAGCCGCAGTACAAGCCGCCATAAGCAGTATGGATAACTACTAAGCCTTACTAACCAATTTATAATAAAGCGGCCCTAAAACATTGGGGCCGCTTATTATATTTAATTACTATTTTTATAAACCTGTTATACCTGCCTAAAAATGAAAAAGTTATTGCTGATAGCCCTTACCTGTTTTGCAACACAACTGCACGCGCAAGTTTTACCCACCGATACCGTGCCGGCAGGTATTGAACAAACCGACACCGACAACGGCTTACAACTTACCCCTGTATTGCGCCCCCTTCGCGGCATAGCCGGTGCCCCCGCCCCGTTTTATACCCATTTATGGGAGTTTGGCGATGGTACATTTAGCTTTGAAAAAAACCCAATACACCAATATCGCGATAGCGGAAGGTTTGATATCCGCCTGTTTGCTACCAATAATTATGATGATGGCCAGCGCCCGCCAACGCGCCCGATAAAAGGCGTTGTTAAAAAGCCAAAGCCTATGCTGGCAGCAGCACCGGTTCCGGGATTTTTTAAGCTGGATGGCAGCATAGGCCTTAAAAACAATTGCATGCCTAAGCCTGGCGACGATATGATGATGATCATGGGTTACCGTAACAAAGGCGGCGCCTTACGCCCCAACATGAGTGGTACCGTGGCTATAATGTATAACGATAAAGAGTTTAGCAACAAGAACTTTGAGCTAACAGAATCAAGAGTTTACAACGGCGAAAAACCAACCGAACTAGGCAAGATAACCAACGCCGTTGCCGCAAATAAACCTCAGCAAAATGTTTACTACGCCTCATCCGCCGCAGGCGTAACTACCGAAGAACTGAAACAAATGGTAGCTGATGCCAATGCCCCGGTTGCCGCGCAGATGGAAAACTTTAAAAGCAGCCAGGCCTGGCATTTTGATAACCTGAAAGCGGGCGAAGAGAAATACATTTTTATGCGTTTTAAAACCACGCCCGAAATGCTGAAGGATACCAACGCCACGGTGCGCCTGTCGGGAGTTTTTATGCCGGATGACCCGATGGCCGAGAAAGAGATCTTTACCGTAGAACTGCAGATCGTAGCTTCGCACGACCCTAACAAAATGTCTATCCGTAAAACCAGGATGAATTACCGCTTAACCGGTAAAAACCGAGAGCTATCGTATAAAGTGCGTTTCCAGAACAATGGTAAGGGCCCGGCAAAAAAGATAGATGTGGGTGTTAGCCTCTCGCCGGTGTTTGACCCGGCCACTATCAAAGTGATCAAATCTAAACCAGAATTGCCTATTGGCACAGCTGCTTACGCTAACCAAAGCTACCTGCAAACGGTTACAGGCAAGGATAGCGTGCACTTTATCTTCAACAATATTTACCTGCCGGGATCTGCCCAGGAAGGTGTGCACGATGCCGACTCGACCCAGGGCTTTGTAGAGTACAATATCAAGTTCAAAGAAAAACCTAAAAAGCTACCCATCTATACCGGGGCGGCCATTGTGTTTGATAAAAATGAACCGGTGTACACCAACCGCGCTGCAGGAAAGTTTAAAATGGGGCTATCGCCGGCACCTATTATTGGATTTGGTTTCCCCATACAATCCAATAAATCTGGTTATTTAACCCAGCGGAATATCAGTATCGGCGCTTCGCTGGCACCTTATTCGCCTTACAAAAAGTTTTTGCAGATAGAGGTTTACCTGAGTGATTTTAAAGAAACATCCGACACAAAAACCATTACCGCCCGTAAGGATACCACCATAGGCAAAGCATCGTATCAAATTACCAGTCGTACGCGTACCATCACCAACAAAGTGACTACCATTAACGTGGTACCGGCTTCGTTGCGCTATAATATTAACAGCTTTGTGGGGGTGGGCGCGGGTGCATTAGTGTCGTTTGATATTAATAATACCAATCAAAATAACATCACGTACGAGCTTTCCGGTTTAAATGGCACGCAGGGTAATTTAACCTTTGAAGCGCTGAACGAGAAAATAGGTAAGTCATTTTCCAACATCAAAGCCTCGCTATTTGCCGATGTGGTGCTGGGGATGGTGCGGGTTGGTCCTTCGGTGGGTTTACGGTATTTTTATGATCCGTCTACCAAGGCAAACACCATGACTACTTATGCTACGTGGAAGTTTTGATTTTAATATCCGATGATACTACAATGTTATAAGTGTAAGCACTACGCTATATCGGTTTTCAATAAACAAAAATACCTGATAAAAGCAGGCGTATCTGTAGGGCTAATGCTTCTTGGATGTTTGATTATATATGGCATGATCATAGAAAATGATCTTGACATCGTAATTGCTTTCGGCTTATTAATGGGTTCTGGCTTAGTGCTATCTTGTTTGCCTTTATCCGTTTACTATTTTATCAAGGTACTAAGGGCTAAAGAAACTATTTACACTTGTGGCTACTGCAAATTCAAATTGGCAAAGGAGGATGTAGTTGAAATTCATGGGCGTGATTCTGAAATTATGATGCATATGATACGAAAGAAGAAGCAAAGAGTTTAAATTGCCTATGCAAATTGGCTTGGCGGCCTGATATTTATATATGGCGATCAAAAAAATGGTTTATGTAATGCTTGTGCTATTGGCCCTCAGCCTGCAAATAGCCCATGCCCAATCTCCCGATATCACCGCCCAACTAACCCAGCTTAAATCCGCCAATAACCTGCAGGAATGGCTCTACACCCGCCTTGATCACGCGGCCGCCGATCCGCAGCACAACCTGCCGTTTTTAATGGCAACCCAAAAAGAAGCCTGGCGCCAACCCAAAACCGCTGAAGAGCAAACCGCCTGGATATTGCTATTGAGTAATCAAGGTTATTACCAATTACAGGCCGGCAATATTTTAAGCTCCATTAACTGTTATGAGGATGCTTACACCTACTTCTACAAACACCAACTGAAGGATTTTGATGTGGTGGAATACGTGCTCAAACCACTCAGCAACAACTACACCCGCCTGGGCGATTACGAGCGGGCCATTTATATTCAGCAAAAAGCCATCGGGCAATTAAGCACAAGCGCCGATGCCGATAAGATCGCGTCCATCTACAGCAATATGGCCATTGCTTATTACGATACGGGCAATTACACTGAAGCCAAAAGCTGCATAGCAAAAGGCAACAAATTAGTGAAAGATGCCATGGTGCGTTTCCACCTTCAGAATATTTTGGGCGATATTTTATACGAGCAGGGACAATATGCCCAGGCTGCTACCGTCCTCCAAAAAAACATCGCGACAGCAAAAAATATTAATAGCCAAAGCGCCTACTGGCTCATGGGGGCTTATACCACCTTAGGAAAGATCAACCTTAAACAAATCCGTTTAAACGAGGCCGCACTCAATTTTAATAAGGCATTTAAGCTGCTTGGCCAATATTACCCCGGTGAGCGACTGCGCGAAAAGGCCAACCTAACCGCTCAGCAAGGAATTATTGAACTGGCCAGAAAACAACCGCAAAAGGCCTTGGCCCTATTCGATCAGGCGTTGCAAATACTTCGCATCAACACCACGGCCAACCAAACCCTCACCAACCATATTTATGGCGAGAATCGTTTGGTAGAGATATTTCAGCAAAAAACCAAAGCCTACCAAATGATGGGTCGCGACGAAGCCGCCCTGCAAAACCTGCGCTTTGCTTTATTAGCTACCGATAAGATCCGTAAGGAATTTGCCGATAACAAAACCAAGGAACGCCTGCAACAGGATGCCAAGGCACTTGCCGAAGCAACGATAGAACAGGCCCTCAAGCTTTTCCATCAAACACACGATGCACAATATCATAACGTGGTCCTCCAGATAGCCGAGCAAACTAAGGCCCGCACCCTGGCGGACGAATTACAAAAAAGCCAAAAAGATAAAGCCGGAAGTAAAACAGATGCCGAGGCGCATAGGCGGCAGGAAATTGAACGCGCCATTGTGTACAACGAAAAGCTGCTCATGACCGAAAAGAACAGCGCCATTTACCAAAAGAAAATAGATGCACTGAAGTTCGACCTGGCCCTGCTAAATAAAAAGCATCGCCAACAGTCCATTGGTACCGTGGCCGATGTCAGGAGCATTTTATCGGCTTTGCCGGATAGCGTGCATGTGTTGGAGTTTTTTGTGGGGACTAACAACGCCTACCTCATTAGCATCAAAAATAAACAGATAGAAAGGGTAGTAAAGATCGCTGCCGCGGATAGTTTGCGCGGGCTGATTACCGGTTTTATGGAAACCTACTACCGCCATGGTCCGGATGCGATGTTGAACGCCCCGAAGACTTTTTTTTATGCTTCGAACGCTATCTACAAAACCCTGTTCCAAAACATCACGCCTGCAAAAGGCAACCGTATTTGCATAGTGGCAGATGATGTGTTGGGCTATTTGTCTTTCGATGGCTTGATAAGCGATAATCGTTACGAGCCTGCTATTTCGCAATGGCCGTTCTTCCTTAAAAAAGTGAATATCAGCTATGCTTTTTCGCTCAATACCCTTACTGCCAATAAAGCCGGTAAAACAGATAAAGGCTTTAGCGGCCTTTTCATCACCCACCAAAACAGCAAACCCATTGAAGCGGTAAAGAAAGAAGCCGAAGCGATACATAAAGTTATTAAAGGCAATTATGTGTATGATGATGAGGTGAACCCGGCTTCGTTTTTTAAAGCTTTTGAAAGTTCGGCTGTCTTGCATATCGGTACGCATGCTTACCTGTCGGGAACTAACAGCCAACCTACGCTAGACCTGGGTAAAGAAAAACTATACCTGTTTGAATTGCTGGCGCGACCGCAAAAGCCATCCTTAGTAGTACTAAGCGCCTGCCGTACCGGCGATGGTTTGCTGGCCCCAAGCGAGGGTATTATCAGCCTTGCCCGTGGCTTTAGCGCCATTGGCACCCCGGCCACTATTGCCGGCTTATGGAACGTAAATGACGACGCTGCTTCGCAAATTACCGCGGGGTTTTACCGCTATTTAGCTAAAGGCCAAACCAGCGGCGCGGCGCTTCACCTGGCCAAACTGGAATGGCTCAACACGCCCAAAACTTCCGATGCGTTGTATTTACCCTACTACTGGGACAGCCTCATCCTGATGGGAGTCGATGAGCAGATCAAACTGTCATCATCCAACAAAAACAACGTGGTATTCGGTGCCGCCGGCGGGCTAATTATTGCACTGGCCGTGGTTTTGGCCCGTCGCCGCCGGCTAAAAAAGCAAGCCGCTAAAATTTAGACACTTACATACCGCGGAATACTTATATTAGTGAACCAATTATTATTCCGCTGTTATGACCTGGGTACAAAACATTGATCCCCTACATAACCTTACGCTCTCGGCGCTGGTAGCGCTGGGGCCCGTGCTGGTTATTTTCTGGGCGCTCATCATCAAAAAAATGAAGGGCTATAAGGCTAGTCTGCTGGCCTGTGTAAGCGCTTTTGTTATTGCTTTGGCCGTGTATGGCATGCCGGCCAAACTGGCCCTGCTCTCGGTAGCCAACGGTGCTTTGTACGGACTGTTCCCTATTTGCTGGATCGTTATTTCGGCAGTATTCCTATTCAATGTAACCGTAAAAAGCGGGCAGTTTGAGGTCATTAAACAGTTCATGGGCACCATCACCGCCGATCGCCGTTTACAGGCCATGCTCATCGCGTTCTCCTTCGGGGCATTTTTAGAGGGGACGGCGGGCTTCGGTGCGCCGGTGGCCATTACCGCGGCTATGTTGGTGGGTTTGGAGTTTGATGCCCTGTACGCCACGGGCTTATGCCTGATAGCCAATACCGCTCCGGTTGCATTTGGTTCGGTAGGTATCCCGGTAACGGTGGCCGCCCAGGTATCGGGCTTGCCCGAGCTGGAAATTTCGCAAATGGTGGGGCGCACGTTGCCTTTTCTGTCGCTGTTGATACCCTTTTATTTGGTGGTGCTGATGTGTGGTTGGAAAAAAGTGGGCGAGGTGCTGCCGGCTATCCTGGTTTCGGGTTTATCCTTCGCTTTGCTGCAATATTTTACGTCTAACTTTTTAGGCCCGGCGTTGCCGGATATTGTGGCGGGTGTGGGTTCTATTATATCGCTGACGGTATTCCTAAAGTTCTGGAACCCCAAAACCATATGGCGCTTCGCCAATGAGCATGGTAGTGCCCAAGTAAAAACGCATAATTACACCCTTAACCAGGTGCTCACGGCCTGGTCGCCATTTTTGCTGCTCACCATCATTATCATCACCTGGGGCATGCCGCCAGTAAAGGCTTTTTTAAACGAGGTTGGACAAACGCAGTTTAACTTTCCGGGCCTGCATAACACTATTACCGATGTTAAAGGGGCGCCACTGGCACATGTTTATAAATTCAATATTTTATCAGCAGCGGGTACGGCAGTAACGCTGTCGGCTATTATTGCTATGCCTGTTATTGGTTTAAGTTTTGGGGATGGATTCAAAGAGTTTATCAAAACGTTAAAGCAACTACGCTATCCTATCATCACCATGATGTCGGTACTCGGCTTCGCCTACGTGGTGAATGATTCGGGTATGAGCACTACCATGGGTATGCTGCTGGCGGGTACGGGCGCGTTGTTCCCTTTCTTTGCGCCGGTATTGGGTTGGCTGGGTGTTTTTATCACCGGGTCGGATACGTCGTCGAACGCACTATTCTCCAAACTACAGTACGTTACCGCCGAATCCATCGGTGTACCGCCGGTGGTTACCGTGGCGGCCAATATCTCGGGTGGGGTGGTTGGTAAAATGATCTCGCCGCAATCAATAGCCGTTGCCGCGGCAGCGGGAAATTTGGTTGGTAAAGAATCAGCCCTATTTCGGTTTACCGTAAAGCACAGCTTTATTATGCTGCTGATCATCTGTGGCATTTGCCTGCTGCAGGCCTATGTTTTAAAATGGATGTTACCCGCTCCTTCTACAAATATTACGCACGAGGCCACACTAAATGCCGGCTTGCCCGGTTATATTTGTTTACTGATACTGGCGCTGATCATTGCCGTGTTTATCGGCTTCATCAAACTAACGCGCCCCAAACATTAAACCGATATGAAAATTGTAGTTCTTGACGGCTATACCCTTAATCCCGGCGACCTGTCATGGCAGGCCCTGCAGCAATCAGGCGAAGTGGTTTTCCACGATCGCACGGCCGTCAACCAAATTCCCGAACGCGCCAAAGACGCCGACGCCATACTCACCAACAAAGTGCCGCTGGATGAAAATACGCTGAACCAATTACCCAACTTAAAATACATCGGCGTAACCGCCACCGGCTTCAATATCATCAATACCGAAGTTTGTAAGCAAAAGGGGATTACGGTTACGAATGTACCGGGCTACAGTACGCCATCGGTAGTGCAATTAACCTTTGCGCTGTTGCTGGAACATTACCTGCATGTACAACGCCACAGCGACGCTGTGATGGATGGTAAATGGTCGCGCTCGGCCGATTTTTGTTTCTGGGATTTTCCGCTTACCGAGCTGGCCGGCAAAACTATCGGTATCATCGGCTTTGGCAGTATAGGCCAAAAAGTGGGCGATGTGGCAACTGCTTTCGGCATGAACATCATCGCCGCCGGTCGCAGGCATACTGATCAATCGCATCGCGCCAATTTTAAATGGGTGAGAAATGATGAGCTTTTTGCGCAGGCAGATGTAGTGAGCATTCATTGCCCGCTAACCCCCGAAACACAGGGCCTTATCAACAAAACCAATCTGGCTAAAATGAAACCCTCTGCCATACTGTTAAATACATCACGTGGCCCGATTGTGAATGATGCCGACCTGGCCGAAGCACTGAACAATGGCATTATTGCCGGTGCCGGGATAGATGTACTTTCGGTAGAGCCACCGTCGGCAGATAATCCGCTGTTTAAAGCGAAGAACTGCATTATCACCCCGCACATAGCCTGGGCGAGTAAAGAGGCTCGCGAGCGGTTGATGGATATTACGTTGGCTAATTTGAAAGCGTTTCAAAGCGGACAGCCGGTAAATGTGGTGAACGCCTGACGCATGAATATCCTTATCGCCTCCAATGCTTTTAAGAACAGTTTAGATGCTCAAACAGCGGCGCAAGCAATCGTTGAAGGTTTTGCGCAAAGCGAGTTGGACTGCACATGCCGGCTATTTCCGGTAGCCGATGGTGGCGATGGAACGGGCGATCTGATCATCAAGCATCTAAAAGGCGAAGAGATAAGCATTGCCGTACACGACGCTTTAGGCAGAATAATACAAGCCACTTACGGCCTGATTGACAACGGCAAAACCGCCGTAATAGAAATGGCCAATGCCGCTGGTATCCGTTTGCTGAAACGTGATGAGCTTAACCCTATGCAAGCCAACAGCGCCGGCACGGGTGAAATGATCATTGACGCTTTGGATAAAGGTGTCAACAAAATCATCATCGGCATGGGCGGCTCTGCAACAGTTGATGGTAGTGTGGGGATATTGAGCGCCTTGGGTGCGCGGTTTTTGGATGATGACGGTAATGAATTAAAACCGGTGCCGGGAGAGCTTGCCTCTTTAGCAAGCGTTGATACTTCGGGATTGGACAGGCGCACCTTCAACTGCGAAACAATTATTTTATGCGATGTAGACAATCAACTCCTTGGTGATCAAGGTGCGGCTGCAGTGTTTGGTCCGCAAAAAGGCGCTACACCTGCTGATGTTTTATTGTTGGATGAATTTTTACAGAAGCTGGCAAACATTGCCCAAAAGCAAACAGGCATTGACATGGCCGGGATAAAACACAGTGGCACAGCAGGCGGGGCGGCAGCGGGCCTACATGCCTTTATTAACGCTAAGCTGGTAAGCGGCGCAAGTTCTTTTTTAGCCCTAACTGGTTTTGCAGAAGCATTAAAAGCCGCCGACCTGGTCATAACCGGCGAAGGCAGCATTGACGAGCAAACGCTGCAAGGCAAAGCGCCCGCGGCTGTAGCTAAAGCGGCTAAACAACTCGGGTTACCGGTATTTGGCGTGGCGGGAAATATCCCGACAGGAAAAAACGAAGCGTTGGCTCAATACTTTGATAAGCTGATCAATATTAACCCGGAGCTGGTGGATATCAGCACCGCGCTGGCAAATACGTATAAAAACCTGGTTAACGTGGCGCGGATGTTAGGCGATGGGTTGGCAGGGCGCTAGCCTGCTTTTACCCTCAAATCGTAAAAACCTCGTTACCCAATTAAGTCAGCCCCTTACAGCGAAAACGATTACGCATTTTCTGCTTACGGCTAAAAACCGATTAGCTATATTTGAATTGATATGGTATAACCAATTAGCAGCACCCTGTGTCCATGTCAAAAATTACAATGAACAAAAAGTATCTTTATTTAGTGGGCGCAGTACTGGCCGCAGGTGTTCTGTACCAATGTACCACTCGTAAACAAGTTAACACACCTACCGCCGCTCAGCCCGAGCCGGCACCTGTTGTGGCCTACAATCCGCCGAAGGCCGATCCCAACAACTCGCCGGTAGTGCCGGCGGATCAGTCCATCAGCAAAATGAAGCTGGAGGAAGGTTTTACCATTAAACTTATCGCGTCCGAGCCGATTGTGAGCACCCCGGTTGCCATGAGCTTTGATAACAAAGACCGTATGTGGGTGGTTGAGATGGACAATTACATGCCCGATAGCCTGGGTCACGGCGAAGAAAAGCCAACCGGCAAACTGGTGGTAATAGCCGATAGGGACAACGATGGCGTTATGGACGACCGGAAAATAGTGGTCGACTCGCTACTAATGCCACGCGCCCTTTGCCTGATAGAGGGCGGCGTATTAATTGCCGAACCACCTAAACTGTGGTACTACAAACTGGAAAACGATAAACCGGTAAGCAAAACACTGGTTGACGCTAAATACACCGAAGGCGGTAACGTAGAACACCAACCCAACGGCCTGTACCGCGCTTTGGATAACTGGATCTACAACGCCAATTCAGAAAAACGTTACCGTAAAAGCGGCGACAAATGGCTGATTGAAAAAACACATGGCCGCGGCCAGTGGGGTATAACCCAGGATAATGCCGGCCGTATGTATGCCAACGATAACTCTACCAACCTGCAAGGCGATTTTTTCCCGCCAAGTTTGGGTAATGCCAACACCAACCAGCGCAATATCTCAGGCTTTAATTATCGTACGGTGCCTGATAATAAAGTGTTCCCTATCCGCCCTACACCGGGGGTTAACCGTGGGTATATGAAGGGTATTTTAGATGATAGCCTGCGATTGGTCAATTTCACGGCAGCGTGCGGCCCGCTGATTTATAGAGGTGGATTGTTTGGGCCTGAGTATGAGTTTAACGCGTTTGTGGCCGAGCCATCAGCCAATCTCATCAAACGTAATATCATTACCGAAAAGGGCTACATGGTGCGCGGTAAGGAGGCCTACCACGGCAAAGAATTTTTAGCCAGTGTTGACGAGCGCTTCCGCCCGGTGAGTTTGTATGACGGACCGGATGGCGCCATGTATGTGGTTGATATGTACCGTGGCATTATACAGCATAAAACGTATTTGACACCGTATTTAAAAGGCGAGATAGGCAAACGTAACCTAACCCAACCGCTATCATGCGGCCGCATTTACAAAATATATCCCGCAAGGAAAAAACCGGTAAGCGTTACCTTCCCGGAAGATCCGATTAAACTGGTGGAGCTGTTAGGCAACACCAACGGCTTCGTACGTGATCGCGCGCAGCAAATACTGGTTGATACCAAACCGGCTGCCGCGTTACCAGCCTTGCATGCTGCGGTAAAACAATCGACGAACCCATTCCTGGCTATCCATGCTTTATGGACGCTGGAAGGTTTTAAAGCCATACAAACCGAGGAAGTACTGGCCATGCTGCAATCGCCGCAATGGCAGCTGCGCATGCAGGCTTTAACGGTTATTCCTAATGTGGTTAGCCAAAGCAATCAGGCGCAATACACTGCAGCCCTGCAACAAATTGTGGCTAAGAGTGACACGGTAGCTGCGCCGTTTGTAGCTTTTGTGGCGCAGAGCCTGCAAGCATTCGATAAAAAAGCTGCCGACGGCATATTGCTGAGCCTGGTGCAAAAGTACCCGCATGATGTTTATGTGGCCGATGCAGTAATATCCAACTTAAAAGACCGTGAGACCGCGTTTAAAAAGGAAGTGGCCAAAGTTGTACCCGATACATCCCGCAACATCCACAAACGCTTACAGTTGATTATAAAGGCCCAAGAAGACGCCAAACGCGTAAGCGACCCGGTAGCACTGGCCAAGCTTTACCCTAAAGGCGCGGTAATATTCAACACCGTTTGTAAAACCTGCCATGGCGAAGATGGTGGCGGTGTTGTTGGCCTGGCCCCGCCGCTTAACCGCTCAGAGTGGGTTAATGGTAGTAAAGAGGTACTCATATCTATATTGTTAAAAGGTTTGACCGGTCCGGTTACCGTACGTGGTAAGGTGTATAAAGCGCCGGAGGTTGCGGGCGAGATGCCGGGCTTTGCGGATAACAAAGAGTATACTGATATCGAGATCTCGCAAATTGCAAGCTACATCCGCGCGGCATGGAACAATCGCGCCGGCAAAGTAAACCCTGATGATGTTTTTGTAGTGCGCGACAGGTTTAAAAACCGCGTAAAATCGTTCACTGCGGATGAGTTGGACGAGAAATCGAAAACTAACTAATAACAGCTACAAACTACCCAGGCTCCGTTAGGAGCACCTGTTTATAGTCTTAGCATAAACAATCACAAGAGCCCCGTAGGGGCTTCCTAACCGGAAGCCATCCACGGGGCTTTTTGCTGCAAAATATTTCTGCCTTAACCCTATTGATTATAAATTAATTAGTTCGTAAATTGTATTACAGTTGATGCCATACGTCTTTTACTCAAAAAAGGGGGTTATCATGAAAAAATCAATCACCATGAACCAAGGCGAGAAAGCCGCCGAGGTTAAAGCAGAGGCTCCATGCCCGCAAGCTATTCCCGCCAGGAAAACGCTGAATTACAAACCATGCGACCACAGTTACGGCCGAACGAACCGAAGATCAATAGGCGTAAACCACGAGCCCGGGCTTTACTATTAATTGCATTTAACACGATGTTTTAACGTATGGTGTAATGCGATGGGCTTGCTGTGCTTAATAATTAAATAAATATCGTCAAAACATATTTGGAATGGGTCTGTTTATATCCGTACAATAAAACAACAAGACCTATGAAAAAGTTAAGTTCAATGATGATGATCGCGGCAGCCGTATTTATGTTACAGGCTTGCGGCGGAGGAAAAGACAGCACCGAGACTGCTGATAGTGTTAACGCGGTAAAAGACACCACCACAACGGGCGAAACCGGTATTGCCGTAGTGGCCGATGATGCCAAATTTGCCGTTGACGCGGCTAATGGCGGTATGACGGAAGTAGAAGCCAGCAAACTGGCCGAACAAAAAGCCAGCAACGCTAAAGTAAAGGAATTTGCTACCATGATGGTTAACGACCATTCAAAAGCAAATGCCGAACTGATGGCCCTGGCCAAAACCAAAAACATAACCCTGCCCGATTCATTAAATGATGCCTCTAAAAAAGAACTGGCAGACCTGTCGGCTAAATCAGGATCGGAGTTTGATAAGGCATATGTTAAGGCGATGGTTGATGGCCATGATAAAACCGTGACTATGTTTGAAGACGCCAGCAAGAACCTGAAAGACGCTGACCTGAAAGCATTTGTTGACAAAACTTTGCCTACAATTAAAGGTCACCAGGGCCATATTAAAGCCATTCACGACGGTATGAAATAATAAACCGTAAAGAAAAAATGTTAAAAAAGGAGCAAAAACAATCGATTTTGCTCCTTTTTTGTTGGTTTTGGACATTTTTTCACAAAAAAATAAAAAAATATACCTACTAAGTATATAGGAATTTTATACATTTGTAATACTTATTACTATCGGACTAAACCAATTTGTTCTTTATGAGAATAATAAGATCAGTTAATGGAAGGGAGAAGCGTAGTAACTTCTCCTTTTTTTGTGCCCTAAACTTTCCTAAATAAATTAAAAATGCACATAAATTTGCTGGTTTTATTGAGTTTTGGTCAAAAAATCAACCGTTTTAATTAAAATATAATAGGTTTTAAGCTTTCAGATTGGCTACCAGCGAGTCGTGTAGTTTATCAACCTCTATGGGTTTGCGTAAGAAGCCGGTAAAATAGGGGCGATATTCGTCCTGGTACTCGGCGGTTATATCGGCTGTAAGGGCAAATACGGGGGTGTCTGTATTCAGGTTGGGCTTGCCGGTTATTTGTTTGGTAGCTTCAAAGCCATCCATTTCGGGCATGTGTATGTCCATCAAAATAAAATCAAAAGCTTCGCGGTTTGCTTTCTCCAGGGCCTCTAGCCCGTTTTTGGCATGATCGGCGGTCATGTTCCAGTTGCGCAGCAGTTTGGTAAGCACCATGGCGTTTATCAGGTTGTCTTCGGCAATAAGCACGCGTTTGCCGCTAAGCAGGGTAGAGAATTTTGATTTGATCTCGGTTGGCTGGCTTGATCGTGCAGCCGTAATCTCGAAGGAGAAAGTTGAGCCCGCACCCTCTGCGCTGCTTACCATAACGCTGCTGTTATGCAGCTCCACCAGTTTTTTAACAATGGCCAAACCCAGGCCCGATCCGCTTTGTTTTTTGGTGGTAATGGATTTGGGCTGGCTAAAGCTATCAAATATAGTTTCCAGGTGATCGGCACTTATGCCCTGTCCGGTATCTTTGATAGAGAGCTTTAAAGTATCGTTTTGTACTTGCGTAGCTGTTTTTTCAATAATTATGCTAACGCTACCTTGCTGTGTAAACTTAATGGCGTTGGTAACCAGGTTGCCCAGTATCTGCGATATTTTGGTTTCGTCCATCAGGTAGGAGTCGGCCACGCCATCGCCAATTGTTAAGTTAAGTTCAAGGCCTTTTTCGTTGGCCAGGTTAATGTAGGTGTTCCTGATATTCTCCAGCAGTTGTATAAAGCGGGTGGGGTGTATTTCCAGTTCGGCTTTGCCAACTTCCAGCTTGGTAAAATCTAAAATATCGTTTATCAGCAACAGCAAATTGTTTGACGCAAAACGCAGGGCGCTTATCAGCTCCTGCTCTTCTTTGGCAGCTTTATCCGCCAGTAAAGAGGCAATGGTAATAACAGCATTAAGCGGCGTACGTATCTCATGGCTCATGGTCGACAGGAAATCCTGCTTTACGCGGGCAGCCTGTTCGGCCAGGTTTTTTTTCTCGATCATCTCGGCACGTTCCAATTGCATTTGCGCCTCTTTGCGAACGGTGTCCATACGGCTAAGCAGCTCGTAGTTTTCAATAACCTTGAGGGTTTGCGTGTTTATTACGGTATCTTTTTCTTTCAGATAGAGCTCCAGGTATTGTAAAGCCTCAACCGGTTTATTTTGTTGCTTGTACAGTTTGTAGTACTGGTAATAGCATTTAAACCTAACCATCACCAACTGGTAACTGTCGCTTTGCGCAATGCCTTTTTGTAAAAACTCCAGCGCTTTTTCATACTGGTTGGTTTCTACGTATAACATCGCCAAACGATGATAAACCATGCCCAGGCCCAGCTTCTCGCCCATTTCAAGGTGAATGTTTACCGAGGTTAGAAAGTCAGCTTCGGCTTCGGTATAACGTTTGGTGGCCAGGTAAACTTTACCACGACCGTATAACGAAAATGCCAGTCCGCGTATATCGCCTGTTTGGTTTTTCAGGGCGATGGAGCGTTCTAT
This sequence comes from Mucilaginibacter sp. A3364, assembly GCF_059690715.1. NCBI lineage: Bacteria > Pseudomonadati > Bacteroidota > Sphingobacteriia > Sphingobacteriales > Sphingobacteriaceae > Mucilaginibacter > Mucilaginibacter sp. A3364. The sequence continues at coordinate 748,101 of NZ_JCAWED010000002.1, read as the reverse complement.
CATCTGCGTGGCCTTTTCAATTTGCCCTTGCTTTAAATAAATGCTTGATAGCGGGTTATACGCGTTTGATTTTTGGTTGAGATCGCCCACCATTTTGGCGGCCGCTATAGCATCCTCGTAGGTTTTAATGGCGTTGCGCTCATCGCCAAAATAATCATAAACGGTACCTAATGATTTATGCGCCCGGGCCAGGTTATGGTAATCGTTATGCTTGCGATAGATGGTGATACAATCAATAAGGTTGATGAGGCCCAGGTGATAGTTATCCGTTTTATAATAAACCCCGGCTATATTGTATTTGGCGCCGGCAATGCCCAACTCATCTTTCAGCTGCGTAAAGTATTCAATGGCCTGTTCGGAGATATTGATGGCTTTTTCGTGTTCGCCCTGTATCATGTAAAACAAACCCAACTGACTAAGGCTGCGTGCCTGCAGGTCGACCAGATTGTTTTCGATACTAATGTTTAGGGCTTGTTGAGCCAGTTCGGTGCTTCGTTTTAAATTGTTGGTACGGCAAGCATACGCTTCGTCTAAAAGCGATATGATATGGTTATGGTGCTGCTGCGCAATGGTTGACATAACGACGATACGAACAAAGTGATAAGCGGGTTACCGGCAATAATAAATAAAAAAAGCGGGCCCTAAAATTCCTTAACTAGAAATGAAAAAAATGTTTTGGAAAGATAAATTAAAATAAGCTGGTTTGCAAGCCTTTTGTTACAGGCTCCGGGCTTATATCTGGCTGATTGCTAATGTAATACACCGGCGTTTCCTGGTAGCGCGAAGCGATGATAATTTGCGTATTCCCGGCATGGGTTTGAAACAAGTTACGCGCCAGGTCAGGGTCATTATTATCTTTTGATAGGTGCGATAAAAACAGGTGCGACATGTAGGCCGGCTTATAATCCATAAAAAGCGCCAGGGCCTGTTTGTTGGATAAGTGCCCGTGCCCGCCACGGATGCGGCGTTTTAAGTGGTACGGATAGCGCCCCGTTTCCAACATTACCTCATCATAGTTAGCCTCTAAAAAGGCCGCGTGGCATTGTTGGAAGTGGTTGACCAGATTCTCGCAAACAGCCCCCAAGTCGGTAAATACACCCACCCGCACATCGCCGCAGGCCACGGTAAAGCTATGCGGATGCGCGGCATCATGCAATTTGCTGAACGGTGTGATAACAAGCTCACCTATTTGAACGGGTACATCTGCCGCAAAGGTTTTTACCAGTTCGGGTATCAGCATTAAACCACCATATTGCATAGTAAGCGGCGTTATATAAACCGGCAACTGGTATTTTTTAGCCAGCACGGTGATACCGCGGATATGATCGCTATGTTCATGCGAAACAAAGATGGCGCGCACCTTACGCATGCTCAGGCCCAGGCGGGCCATGCGTGCTTCGGTTTCTTTGCATGATATGCCTACATCAACCAATACTGCATCGTGCTCATTACCTACGTAATAGCAGTTGCCGTTGCTTCCGGAATTTAATGATGTAATATATAGCGACATGTGTTTACAAAGTAACCGGTTTTTGCCACAATTTACAACGATGTGGAAAGTATTTTAGTTATAAGGAAAATGGCTGAAATACTATTTACGATCATAATTAGTTATATTAGTACTACCAATTAACCTTAATATCACTGCTTTATGAAAACCTTTGCATTTTCCTGTGTAGGCCTGTTAATGTGCATCTTAACAGCATCGGCACAAACAGCCAAAATAAACGTTAATGTTGCTAATAGTATGGCTGATAGCTACGCGTATCGCGTACAGCAGCTACCCGATGGTTATAAACGTATAAATGTTAAATATGATGTGGACCCCAAAACCGAAAACAGGGTAAGCACCCTTGTAATAAACGGCAATGAGGCTAAACGCGTAGATTTATATTTAAGCGATGGTGTGAGCAAAGGCAAAACGCTTCACTATGTTTTGTTTGTTTCGCCGGGCGATGATATGACCTTTAAGGCTGATTTTAGCAAAGTGGGTAATGCCCTTGCAATTACCGGCAAAGGCGCCGGCAATAATCAGCCCATGCTGGATAAATTGGTGGGAACGCCGGATACACGGCGGTTTAAGGATGATACTTTGCCCGGTAATTTTTTGGCAGAGATAATTAAACGCCAACGTTTTAACGAAAACTTGCTTAACGAATATATAGCCAGGTATTTTCCTTCTGACGAGTTTGTCAAGATCTATAAATACAACAATACGTACTTTGCTGCCGAGGCTTATACCTCGTTTTTAGGTAACCATAAATACGAGCTAAAGGACGATGTTTTAAAAAGAGTAATGCCAACCTGGCTTAAAGTGCAGGATAGTTTATTTACCGCTACGCGGGAAGGCAAGCCGGTGGCTAAAGGTTTAAGTGCGCTGAATAATGACGATGCATTGGTATCGCCTACTTATAAAACGCTTTTAAGCATTTTTTTGCTGCGCGAAAAAGAGCGCCAGTGGAGCATGGCGCGTGAAGAACCGGATGCTTTTTTTAAGCAATGGTATAATACCGATAAAGATTCCGGTGCAAAGCTATTTGGCACTGACCCGCAAAACGAGTTTGTGGAACGCATTATAAACCGCTATTTTACCGGTAAAACGGCCGAATATTTATATACCATGCTATTTAACGGGGCGGAGGGGGAAAGGAACCCAACCAGCATACCGCAAATATTTGCCCGGTTTAAAAAGCAATACCCTAAAAGTACTTACCTGGCCACTTATCAACCATTTGTTGATGCTGTAGTAAAAAGAGAAACCCTGCCGCTAACCGATAAAATGGTTTTTGTTGAAAACAATGGCGTAAAGCTTAAAACGCTTGAGGAAGTGCTTGCGCTAAGCAAAGGCAAAACCGTATTGGTTGATATGTGGGGCACCTGGTGCGGCCCATGCCGCGAAGAAATTGAAAAGAACTCGGCCAAAATAAAGGAGCATTTTAAGGGTAAAGACGTGAATTACCTGTACATAGCCAACTACGACTCAAAAAGCCAGGAAAAGTGGAAAAAGCTCATCGCTTATTTCAGCATGGAGGGCACCCATATATTGGCCAGCGACGAACTGAATAAAGACATCATGACCAAAGTGAAGGGCGAAGGTTACCCAACATATTTTATCATTAAAAAAGATGGTACGTTTGAGTTGTCAAAAGCCGGTTACCCGATGGATAGGAATGTGTTGATCAAGCAGCTGGAAGCGGCGGCGGGTTTTTAACATTTAATAGTATAGTATAAAACAGGCCGGGTAAAATGGATTGCCCGGTCTGTTTATTTTTAAATCGGGCTCAATGGCACATTATGATATAGCGGTTAAACAAGAAATACTTAATATGTTGACGGACATGCGGGTTAAGCATGAGTTAATGGATTTTGATTCCGGAGCAGCTATGATAGATATATGGCTGGGCGATGATTTTTATGTGATACAATTAGAAGATGGGATTATTGGCTTTTCATTGGTAGGTGATGACGATTGGTTCAATGTTAATCCTGATCTGCGGTTTAAAACCTTTGGGGGATTTAAAAAGCATTGGATAGGGTTATATGAATCGCAATTTAAAAAGAACGGGTAAAAGGGCCGGAGATTGGCGTTTTTGCAGAGAGTCAATACCAACATCAGCTTTTTTTTATATTGGTGCTTATGAAAAGTGTCTTTAGCAGAGTTTTGATTTTTGTTGCTTCGCTGATAATCTTTATCGCTTCGTTATGGATGTTATACAGGGACCTAAACTATTTTATCACGCGGCGCGAAGCGGACGGTAAAATTGTAAACATTGTGCGAAATGATGGGGAGATATTTGTTAGCGTAAAATATTATAACGGGTTAATCAGCGCCCCCGTTACCAGCTCGGTTCGATTACACGTTAGCTACGGAGAGCAGTTAAAAAAGGCTGACCTAAACCACATCAGAGTTTTTTATGGGCGGGGCTACCCGGACGATGTTGTATTAGCTGACTATAAATCGCCAAAGCTACTTGTTATCGTATTTGATGTTTTTATGGTGTTGATCATGATAGCCGGTATGTGGTCGGCCTTGCGCAAAACAGAGAAGCGGCAGATTTAGATCAAACATGCGTATATTTGATTTTTGCAAATCAATAGCAGCATGGACGTAACGACCCTTGAAGAGTTTTATAAAGAAACCAGCGGCATTATCCCCGAAGGGATAAATAAAGAAATTGGCCACTTTAATGTGTTCAGGATAAAAGATGTGGCCGCTGGGGCGAAGAAGGGCGTGATGCCTTATAACCGCCGGGCTTACTATAAAATAAGCATGATAAACGGTCGTAGCCGCGCCGAGTATTCTGATAAGGTGATCGATGTGGAAGAGCATGCCCTATTATTCGCTACACCCAAAATACCTTACCACTGGCTGCCGCAGGATGAGGAGCTGGACGGCTACTTCTGTATATTTACCGATGAGTTTTTGATACAGCATAAAAGCGGTGTGGTGCTGGATGACCTGCCGATATTTCAGCCGGGCGGCTTACCTGTTTTCCAGGTGAATGATGAGGAAACGGAAGAAGTGATGGCGATATTCAGGAAAATGAGTAAAGAGCTATCGTCCGACTATGCCTTTAAATACGATCTGCTGCGCAACTATGTTTTGGAGCTGATACATTACGGGCAGAAACTGCAGCCGGCTACTTCACTGTACCCGTCGCACACGGCCTCTGCCAGGGTATCATCACTATTTATTGAGTTGCTGGAGCGGCAGTTTCCTATCGAATCGCCTAACCAAAAGCTTGATCTGCGCACCGCTAAAGATTTTGCCGACAGGCTTTCGGTCCACGTAAACCACCTGAATAAAGTGTTGAAGGAGAATACCGGTAAAACCACTACGGCTATTATCAGCAGCCGCATAGTGCAGGAGGCCAAGATCCTGCTCAAACAAACCGATTGGAACGTATCTGAAATTGCGTATTGTCTGGGTTTTGAGGAAGTGGCGCACTTCTCTAACTTCTTCCGCAAGCAAACTACCTACGCGCCGCTGGCGTTTCGCGCCTAGCAAAGTCATGCATATTTGATTTTTGCAAATAGTGGATTGCTATTTGCAAACGCCAGCGCCTTTTGTGGCAATACCTTTGTGTTATCAAATTAAAAGACAGAAAAACACAATGGCACACAACAGCAAAATAGCCCTAATAACCGGCGGCAGCCGCGGCCTGGGCAAAAACATGGCACAGCACCTGGCCAAAAAGGGCATCAGTGTAATTATAACCTACAACAGCAAAAAAGCAGATGCCGACGCCGTAGTCGCCGAGGTAGAGGCTTTAGGTCAAACAGCCGCCGCTCTGCAATTAAACGCCGGCGACATTAAAAGCTTCGATAGTTTCTATAAAGAACTGGCAGAAGTGCTTAAAACCAAATTCAATACCGATCGCTTCGATTTCCTGGTTAACAACGCCGGTACCGGCCTCTACAAAGCCTTCGCCGATACTAGCGAAGAAGAGTTTGATAACCTGTTTAACATCCATTTTAAAGGCGTGTACTTTTTAACGCAGAAAGCCTTACCGGTTATTAACGATGGCGGCCGTATCATCAACATCAGCAGCGGCCTGGCGCGCTTTAGCTACCCGGGCTCATCGGCATATGCCAGCATGAAAGGTGGTATAGAAGTACTTACCCGCTACCTGGCCAAAGAGCTTGGTGCACGCGGCATTGCTGCTAACACGGTAGCCCCAGGCGCTATTGAAACCGATTTTGGTGGGGGCCACGTGCGCGACGATGAAAACATGAACAAAATGGTAGCGAGTGCCACAGCACTTGGCAGGGCTGGTTTACCTGATGATATTGGCGGCGTAGTTGCCTTTTTATGCAGCGAAGAAGGCCGTTGGGTTAACGCGCAACGCATTGAGGTATCTGGTGGGATGAATGTGTAATAGCTTTTAATACCCCTATAATTCCCTTTTACTAGTTTGTCATTTCGACCAACGGGAGAAATCTTATACGAGCGACAAGTATCAAAGCATATAAGATTTCTCCTCGTTCCTCGTCGAAATGACATTTTTGTTTTTATGGATGTTCGTTCGCTAACTTTTTGCGACATCCGAACACTATCTCAGATGACCAATGACAGCGCAGCGAATGACCAATGACCACGAAGTGAAATGACTAATTTTTATATATTTACCCCATGGACACCCCGCAAACCCTACCCATCCTAACTGCCGAAGAGCTGCGTGTGCTTGGCGCTTTAATAGAAAAAAGCAAAACCACACCCGACTATTACCCCATGACCGTTAACGGCCTTACCGCCGCCTGCAACCAAAAAACATCGCGCAAGCCGGTGGTTAACTATGATGAGGAAACGGTGGTACATACGCTGAATGACCTGAAGCGCAGGGGGCTGATCTCGACTGCTACCGGTGGTTCAAGCAGGGCTACTAAATACAAGCATAACTTTGCTATTGTGTTTCCGGTTATACCATCAGAGCTGGCTATTTTGGCTTTGCTGATATTGCGTGGTCCGCTAACACCGGGCGAGTTAAATACAAACTCGGGCAGGCTATGGGAGTTTGAAAGCATTGAAGAAGTGCAGGAAGTACTTGAAAAGCTAGCCGGCGGCGATATGCCATACGTAGTGCAGCTACCCAAACGCCCGGGCCAGAAAGAAGCCCGCTATGCCCACCTGCTGGCCGGCACGCCCGAAGTTAACGACGACGATGATGATTACGAAGCAACCCCGTCAACAGGCCGCGGCAACAGCGCCCTGGAAGAACGTGTAACTAAACTGGAAACCGAACTAGCCGAATTGAAATCAGCCTTCGATGATTTGATGAAGCAGTTGAGTTAAGCCGCCAACTGGTGCTCTACCTCGTCAACCAGGGCATTTATATCAAAGGGCTTGTGCAATACCGCGTCAGGCGCACCTTTTTGGGTAAGCACATCCTCCACGCGGTCATCGCCCGAACACATAATTACAGGCAAATTTTTGGTAGAAGTGTTTAGCTTTAACAGCTTACATATATCACGCCCATCAATATCGGGCAACATCATATCTAATATTACCAGATCGGGATGATCGGCTTTGATGGTATTCAACACCTGGGTGCCATTATACAGGGAAATTACCTCATAACCCCTGGTGTTTAATATATAGGTCATCACCTCTACCATGAACTCATTATCGTCAACAATTAATATCCTCTTACTCATGGCCTTAACATTTGGGTATATAATGCAAAGGCTGTGCCGCATTCTAAAAATAGCTTAAAATAAAAAGGGCGACACGCCATTATAACGCCTCGCCCTCAAACTAAACCACACTAAATCTTTATATATGTATAAATAACTCTTCTTTTGGTTTACGCACTTTTTTTGCGCTTGCCAGCGGATCTGTATCTAACCTAAAACCTATGGGTGCTATAACAGATGTTGTTAAACCACGCTCTTTCAACCCTAAAATTTCATCAAATTGTGCCGCGTCGAAACCTTCCATCGGGCAGGCATCAATACCTAGCTCGGCAGCCGCCGAAGCCAGTACGCCTAAGCCTATGTAAGCCTGTTTATGGTTAGCTGTAATTTTTTGCTCGTGCGATTGGCTGCCGATAAAGGCACCAATGCTGGTTTCAAAACCGGCTAATGTTTCACGTGGAATAGCACGGGTTTCGGCAATGCGGGTAATGTATTTGGCTATGTAATCGCTGTTAAGGTTGGTTTCGGCGGCGAATACCAACACGTGCGATGCATCGGTTAATTGCGCCTGGCCGCGGGCCGCCTCGCGCAATTTGGCTTTAACAGCCTCGTCGCTAACCACCAATACACGGTAGGCTTGTAAGCCAGCCGATGATGGCGCCAATTGTATATGTGCTAAAAGCTCCTCTAACTGATCATCAGAAAGCTTTTTAGTTGGGTCGAATTTTTTGGTGGCGTAGCGCCAGTTTAATTTATCTAAGAGTGACATGTTGTTTCAAATTTAATTTCAGCACAAAATTAAATGTTAAAACAATAGATGTTGTCACATATAAGTAAATTATAGGAAGCCCTTTTCCTTCAATTGTTTTTTACGCTCGTCTTCCTGTTTTTTGATGGCGCGTTTTTCCTGGCGGATCTGTTTTTTGGTTTTGCCTGCGGTGTCAATGTTTTTTATCCGGGCTTCTTCCTCTGCTTTCAACTGGTTTTCAATCCGCTGCGCTACCGTATCCTTTTTACCAAATAAACGCTGAAAGAAGTTTGGTTTCTTCTCCTCCGGCTCATCCGGTAAATTCAGGTCAAGCGGTATCTCATCATCCGGACTACCATTGATCATCCGCTCAGCCGTAGCCGAATCCACCGGTGCCACCTGCTGCCTCAAACCCTCACGCAGGTAAACATCATAAAAGCCGTAGCTTGTTGAGGTATCCCGCTTAATGCGGTATTCGCCGGCCATCAGCCTACCTAACGAATTAAAATAATGCACCAACCCCGGCCTTAACGAACCATCGGGCATAAAGTAGTACAATCCCCATTTAGGCTTAGGCACAATGCTGGCCAGGTAAATACTCTCGCCCAGGTTAAGCTCAATAGGCTCTTTGCCAAAATAATAGCGCGAAGCCTCCTTAATACCATAAATACCGCGTCCCCATTCAATCACGTTAAAGTACACCTCCATCATGCGGTTTTTGTTCACCACGCCGTTGTTCTCAATCAGCCATACCAGCAGCATTTCTTCAAACTTACGGGCGGCGGTTTTCTCTCGGCTCAAAAACACGTTCTTCACCAGTTGCATGCTCATGGTACTTCCGCCCCGCGCAAAACGGCGCTCTTTAATGTCGGTCACTATCGATTTACGGATAGACTCCTCCATAAAGCCGTGATGCTTGTAAAAAGTAGGGTCCTCGGCCGTCATTACGGCATCGCGCAAAAAGGTAGAGATCTCGCCCAGCGGGGTGTAATTAGGGTTTTGCGGACCAACCATAAACGTGCGCAGCGGCTTGCCATTCTCATAAGCCGTATACTCAAACGGCTTGTTTATTTTACTTAGGTCAACCTTGCCGTATTGCAGTATCTTAAAATCCTCGCTTTTATCCATGCGCGAATCAAAAACCAGGTCGTTAGGGTTATCGTGGTCCATCGCGAAGTTTAAATGGTAACTCAGCTTACCGGCAACCTTCATTCCCTCCAGCGACTCAAACGTCCCTTCCGGAAACGAATCAAACACATCCTGCGCTTCCTGCGTATCCATGCTCAGCTTCAGCTCGTAGCGCTTCTTAGGGTTCAACACATATTTTATATAAGGGTTGGCCGTAATCTTCTTCAAATGAATAACCGACGAACTATCCAGCGACAAGTAATTACTGCCCACCACCACGTTGGCATCAATTGCCCCATCAGGTATCACCACATCGCGCGCCGAAATACCGGCATGGTTTATCAGCAGGTTTTTGGCACCCAGGCTGCTAAAAATGGTGGTCTCGCCCTCCTTGTGTTTAACATCGGTAAGCTTAATGTTCAGGTTATCAAAATTAACCTTCAGCTTGTATTTGGCCTCAATGTAAGGTATCTCCACCTTTTGGCCGTCGGCATACCATTTTACGTCAATCTCCTTATCGCTGGGGTGCATGGTGCCGGCAAAATGCCAGGTAGCGGCGGTATCGTTCAGTACGATGGTTGATTGCAGGTCGCCATCATCAATAATGGCGCTTTTGGTGTACAGCTTCAGCGTGGTGCTATCCTTAACAAACGACGCCGTAAAATTCTGCATGTTCAAATCATCCGGAATTTTGTACAACACCTCGCGTATCAGGTTATTGGCCAGCACACTTAAATCGGCCTTGGTTTTGGTGGCGGTGCTGTCTTTCTTCTTCCTAAATAAAAAGTCGAAGTTGCGGATGCCCTTCCTGTCCGTCAGGCTCAAAAAGCCATCGTTAAGGTTAACCTGGGCCAGTTTTACGTTGCCAAAAATAAGCGGCAGCAGCTTTACGCTCACCTCAAAATGGTTAATACGCAGCAGGCTGTCGCGCCCCTCGGGCACTATGGTAATATTGTTAAGCGAAACGGTAGCCAGACCGGTAAACTGTGCCGAAGCAATTTTAAGGTCGAGGTTATAATCTCGCCGGGCCTTGGCCTTGGCTTTGGCCAGTACGCTTTGCAAAATAGCCTCGCGCTTGCCATAGGCCACAAAGCCCCCAATAAGCGCCAAAACCAGCAAAACGCCCGCAACAATACCGGCAATACGTAAATATTTTTTGTACTTAGGATCAAGGCGACGCATCAATGCTATATAAGGTATATGTTTCTGTACTATAAACGCAGCAAGCTTCGGGTTTAGTGTTAGCAAAAAGCTTCCCGCTTCAAATCTAAACTAAATCCCCGCTCATACAAACGTGGCGAGGCGGAAAATGTTTAGCGAAGGGATTGGGGGCGCAGAAGGAGATTATAGGATGGAGATTTCGTTTCATAACAGGTTGGTTGAATTTAGAATTAAGTGGTTAGATTAGTAGATCACATTCACTGTATGTCGCAATGGAGTTTACAAGTTTTCATAATCGGGTGTTTAACGCAAAAAGGGGAACGTATTCAAAAGTAACGGATAGAGAGTTTTACGATTCGCAAATAACATTGGACGATTACGAAGCTAATGTTGTATTAGAGTATTTTGGATATGATAATATAAATAGTGGTAACGTCGGCAGCAACAAAATAAAATCCTCTAAACCATTTATCCTTCATGGAGATGGTAGATTAATTAATCTAAATATTGTATTTCCCAAACCTGGAAAAAACGAGCTACGACTGTATTTGAACGTTTCTTTTAAACCACACGGGGGAATGATATGGTTTTTATATATTGACAACCAGGATGTGTTAAGGATCGGCGCTATGAATGAGAATGACTGGACTAATTTAGATCAAGCAGACAAGTTGGATGCCGACTACCAACAGGAAATCGAACAAAAATTTAATAAGAATGCCGGAAAAGAAGTCGATCCGAAGGGTAAAATAAGCACAGCTACTTTAGGCGAGAGGGTTATCTATATTAGAGATCCAGCTCTTGCAATTGTCAGGTTTAAAGAAGCCTCTTGGCGTTGTGAAATCGATAAAGACCATCAAACATTTGTGTCGGCAGTAACTAACCAACCGTTTGTGGAGGCTCATCATCTTATACCGATGAGCTTTCAACCGCAATTTGTAACCCAATTAGATAATCTGGATAATATTATAGCATTGTGCCCTACATGCCATCGAGCAATTCACCATGCCAAAAGTGAGCATAAATATAGTATGGTAAAAAAGCTCCATGCCTGTCGACCGCAACTTCAAAATCATACAGTTGATAATATAGCACAGTTTTATAATTGCATCCCAATAGTATAACTCGAAAGGCAAACAGTTAATAAGTTTGTCTGTTTTAAAGTAATGGATATACACTCGAGGGAAGTCCGAAGTTACAACATGTCCCAGGTGAAAAGTAAAAATACTAAGCCTGAGCTCCTAATTCGTAAATTTCTTCACAGGCAAGGGTTCCGGTACAGATTACACCCCAAGAACTTGCCGGGTAAGCCAGATTTGGTTTTGGCAAAATATAAAACTGCGATATTCATAAATGGTTGCTTTTGGCATGGGCACCAGAATTGTAGGAAAGCGGCATTGCCTACCACACGAGCAGAATGGTGGAAGACGAAGATTGATAAAAATGTTTTCAACGATGAAAAAGCCATTGCTCTTTTAGAATCTAAAGGGTGGAACGTTATAACAATCTGGCAATGTGCCTTATCAAAGAAAGATCTTGAAGTTACCCTGTCGGGATTATTAGACGATTTAAAAAAAACAAAAAGTTCACTTATATCCGATTGACTTATAGTCGAATAGGCGATAGCTTGCAGGATGGACATCCGCAAAAAAATCGGCCTGCGAATAAAGGAATACCGAACAAATTCAAAACTTACTCAGGAAGCCTTAGCATTTAAAGCTGAGATAGATAAGACCTACATTAATGAAGTTGAAAACGGAAAAAGAAATGTTTCTGTTATCAATCTTGAAAAAATAATTTGCGCACTTGACGCTACGTTAAGAGAGTTTTTTGATAGCGAAGTTTTTGGGGGGGCTACAAAATGAGAGCCAAACCGTATACTAGCAAAAAAAACTTAATTAACGACGAGTTAGATTCGGCTGTGTTAACTCATTATGTCGGAACAAACGACCCGGTATATAAAGATAGAGCGTACAAAATCGCAGAATCTAGCCCTAGCGGATTCAATGAACCTCAAGCATTATATAATGCTTTTCAACAGGACCTTTTTCAAGAGGTAAGTATTCCTTTCCATGCGACAAAAGAAAAGGCAAAATTTACTTTTATAGATCTATTTGCCGGCATCGGTGGCTTTCGTATTGCTATGCAAAATTTAGGAGGTAAATGTGTGTATACTTCAGAATGGGATAAGTCTGCCCAGATAACCTACCAAGCTAATTTCGGCGAAAAGCCATTTGGAGACATCACTAAAGAGGAAACCAAGCAATATGTTCCTGATAACTTCGACGTGTTATGTGCAGGGTTTCCATGCCAAGCATTTTCAATAGCCGGTAAACGCGGTGGATTCGAAGATACACGAGGTACATTGTTTTATGATGTCGCCGAGATTATACGTAGAAAACAACCAAAAGCAATTTTCTTAGAAAATGTAAAAGGATTGGTTAGTCACGATAAAGGAAAAACCTTGCAAACGATTTTACATGTATTAAGGAATGATTTAGGATACTTTGTTCCTAACCCCAAGGTTGTCAATGCAAAAGATTTTGGAGTTCCGCAGAATAGAGAAAGAATATTCATAGCTGGGTTTAGAAGAGACTTAGGAATAACCGACTTTAATTACCCAAAGGCATCAGAAGAAAAGAAAGTCCTAGAAGATATCAAAGAGCAAGGCCCGATTTCAGCGAAGTACTACTTGTCAACGCAGTATTTGAAAACGTTGAAGGAGCATAAAGCTCGCCACGAAAGTAAAGGCAATGGTTTCGGCTACGAAATAATCCCGGATGATGGAACGGCGAACGCAATAGTTGTTGGAGGAATGGGAAGGGAGAGGAATTTAGTTTACGATCACAGCATCGTGGACTTTACCCCAGTAACAAAAATAAAGGGGGAAGTAAATAGAGAGGGGATTCGAAAAATGACGCCTAGAGAATGGGCTAGATTACAAGGATTTCCTGAAGAGTTTAAAATAGTCGTGGCGGATGCATCGGCATACAAGCAGTTTGGGAACTCTGTAGCCGTCCCAGCCATACAGGCGATGGGGAGCGAAATTATTAAAAAACTAAACTTGTAGTAAATGACGCTAATAGGTAATAAAGGAGAGTGGAGCGAAATATATGCTTTTTTCAAAGTGCTTGCCGACGGTGAATTGTATCCAGGAGATGCAAACCTGAATAAAATTCAAGGTTTTTTTTATCCCGTGATTTCCGTGCTTCGTGAAGAGCTATCTTTGAAGAAAAAGTTTTCTGTAATAAACTCCAATATTGTAATCACGGACGGCGTAAATCCTCCGATTACAATACCTGTTTCACAATTCGCAATACAAGCGACAAACTTACTAAATGCTATTAAAAGCTCTTCTGGCCCGTCCTTTTCCATCCTTTCTACAGAAGCCTTTCTTACACAATTGGGCTGTTACACCCTTAAAGCAAATTCTAGTACAAAAGCGGATATAATAATTAATATCCACGATTCTAGGACAAACCTTCAACCGATACTTGGATTCAGTATAAAGTCACAACTTGGCGGCGCATCGACATTATTAAACGCGAGTTCTGCGACTAATTTTATATTTAAACTTACAGGACCATTACTGCCGCCATCAATTTTAAGTCAGATTAATAGCATAAATACAAGTCGTAAGATACGAGATAGAATACAAGCGATATACAATAATGGCAGTAGTTTGACGCTCGCAAAATTTGATAATCAAACTTTTAAGAATAATTTAGTTTTAATAGATTCTTTATTACCTGAAATATTAGCGAACGCGTTGATCGGTTTCTTTAAGGATGAAATCGTATCACTAGCTAATATTTCTAACCACTTAACCTTTACAAATCCCTTAAATTATGACCAGTCTTTAAATCATCAGTTTTATGAACATAAGCTAAAACGCTTTTTGTCAGAGGTGGCTTTGGGAATGATGCCAGGCACTATATGGAGTGGTGTTTATGATGGCACAGAAGGCTATTTAGTAGTTAAGCAAGACGGAGATGTGATAGCATACCACATTATCAATAGAAATTTATTTGAAGATTATTTGCTGCAAAACACAAAAATGGAGACACCGAGTTCAACCAGACATGGCTTCGGTACAATTTACACGCAAAATAATGAGCAATTTATAAAGCTCAACCTACAAATTAGATTTTTATAGCCTCCCCCCTAAACCCGATAGCAGCGATACCGGCCATCGCGCCTAAGGCCTGCAGCCGTATAAGCGTATAGCGGGGCTACCGCAACCCAAGCACCACTGCCCCTGCTTTTCAAAAAAAACACCAAAACCAAGTGTAGCACCTCCTACTGACAAAACAGCGCCACCAAAAAAATCAAGCACCTGTAAATCAATAGTGTAGCGCGCTACACCAGGTGTAGCACTGTAGCGTGCTACGCATACGCCGCTACACTGCGCCCTGTCGCCCGGGGCCTAAACGGTGCTCTCCCTCATTTTATCATTACCATGACACTAAACCCCTCATCTTTTAGTAATTTTGCCGGTACATACACGTGTACATGATTATTACCCGCGAACAAGTTTTACAAGCCCTGGGCAATGTTGAGGAACCCGACCTGAAAAAGGACCTGGTTACCCTAAACATGATTCAGGATATTGAGATAGATGGCAACCGTTTAAGCTTTTCGGTAGTGTTAACCACTCCGGCCTGCCCCCTTAAGGCGCTTATTGAAAATGCCTGTCGTAATGCCATTGGCCATTTCATTAGCAAGGAGGTGGAGGTTACCATTAACATGACCAGCCGCGTTACCACGCAGCGTAACACCGGTGTGCCGGGGGTTAAAAATATTATTGCGGTGGCATCGGGCAAAGGTGGCGTGGGCAAAAGTACCGTGGCTGCCAACCTGGCCCTCGGACTGGCGCAAAGCGGTGCCCAGGTGGGTTTGCTGGATGCCGATATTTATGGTCCGAGTGTGCCTATTATGTTCGGCCTGGAAGGTGCCAAGCCGCAGGCCAGCCAGGTTAACGGCAAAACGCGCATTGAGCCTATTGAGAAGTATGGCATTAAGCTGCTTTCGATAGGGTTCTTTACAGACCCGAACCAACCCGTGCCATGGCGCGGACCAATGGTATCTACCGCCGTTAAGCAACTATTCAACGATGCCGATTGGGGCGAACTGGATTACCTGGTGGTTGACCTGCCACCCGGTACCGGCGATATACATATTACCATTACCCAAACTTTCCCGGTTACGGGCGCGGTTATTGTAACCACCCCGCAGGCAGTAGCCATGGCCGACGTGAAGAAGGGCATCGGTATGTTCCTGATGGAAAGTATTAATGTGCCGCTGTTGGGTATTGTAGAGAACATGAGCTATTTTACCCCGTTGGAACTGCCGGAGAACAAGTATTACATATTTGGCCAGGGTGGTGGCAAACAGCTGGCCGAGCGACTGGAGGTTCCTTTCCTGGGCGAGATACCGCTCATTAAAGGTATTAGCGATAGCGGCGATGCCGGCAAGCCTATTGTACTGGCGGATGAGCACCCGCTGATGGTAAGCGCCTTTACCGAGATGGCTAACCGAGTGGCGCAGCAGGTATCGGTAGCTAATGCTTTGGCAGGTGGTGATGTTAATGTGATAAATAATTAATAACTTTACTTAATTATAAATTTTTAGCAATGAGTTTATTAGAGCGGGTGGAAGCAGCACTGGATACTATACGCCCATATTTGGAAACAGATGGCGGCAACGTATCGGTTGAGGAAATAACCCCGGAAGGTATAGTGAAACTGAAGCTGTTAGGTGCATGCGGATCATGCCCGATGAGCATCATGACGCTTAAGGCTGGTATTGAAGGCGCTATTATGAAAGCCGTGCCCGAGGTTACCGGTGTTGAAGCACTTAACCTTACGGATATTGACGACCCTAACGCGGTATTGCCACAAAACCTACAGTAATTGTTAAGTATTGTTAAATGCTGCCAACCTTGGCTGCTTTGCTGTATTTTTGTTTTTTAAACTAAAACAGCATTTCGTACGTTTAACAAAACACAACAGCTTTACGGCATACATGAAATACCTTTTAGCCATATTGTTTTTACTTTTCACCGGCAGTGCCTTTGCGCAAACGGCCGATGAGCGCCCCCTGGTGCAGTTTACCGGCGTTGTTTACAATGCCGATAGCACCGAGAGCATAGTACAATATGTAAACATTAGTAATGCCAATACCGGCAAGGTGCTGGCCCAGGCTAATTATGCAGGCTATTTTAGCTTTGTAGCGCACGAGCAGGATACCATTAAATTTACCAGCGTAGGCTATAATGCCGAAACCGTGATCATCCCGGCCAATGTTAAAAACAAAAGTTTGGTGGTTAAGGTGCGGATGAAATCGCAGATCATTAACCTGCCGGTGGTGCGCCTGTGGCCCTGGGCTACTATTGACGAGTTTAAACACCAGTTGTTGACCATGAAAGTGGCCGATGATGATTTGGCTATTGCTATGAAGAATCTGGATGCTGTGCAGCTACGCATACTGGCGCGTACCATGCCGCGCAATGGCAGCCCGGTTTACAATGCACAGGCACAGCATGATGCTACGGTAAACTCGCATTCCATTACCAACCCATTGCTTAACCCGTTTGCCTGGGGTAAGCTGATAAGCGATATTACAGCGGGTGATAAAACCCGTAAAAGCGATAATTAACGGCCTTTTTTAACCGCCGGGAATTTCATTTTATATTCCACACCACGCACCATTCCGCGCGATATGTCACCCAGTTTCTTTTCCAGTAGTCTGCGGCGTAGGGGGCTTAGTTTGTCGGTGAAAAGTTTGCCTTCAATATGGTCGTACTCGTGTTGGATAACGCGGGCAGCCATACCTTTAAAGGTTTCTTCGTGATGTTTCCAATCCTCGTCGTAGTAAGATAGTTTTACAACGGGCTTGCGCGATACATCTTCGCGGATATCAGGTATGCTGAGGCAGCCTTCATTAAAGCTCCACTCTTCGCCGGTTTCTTCCAGTATAGTAGCGTTGATGAATGCTTTTTTGAAGCCTTCCAATTCAGGCTCTTCATCATCAAATACCGAAGCATCAACCACAAACAAACGCATAGACATACCAACTTGCGGCGCAGCCAAACCAACGCCACGGGCATTGTACATGGTTTCGAACATGTCGGCCACTAATTCTTTAATATGCGGATATTCGGCAGGGTCGATAGCGGTTGCTTTTTTGCGTAAAACAGGGTCGCCATAGGCTACTATTGGGTACTTCATGATACAAAAGTAGGGATTTTAGTGCGGGTTTAAAACTTTGCGTGTTGTACGAACGTCATTTCACTGCGTTGTCATTGGTCATTTCGCTTCGCTGTCATTGTCGCTTTGAAAGTGTTCGGTTGTCGCAAGTGTCGCGGTTGGGTTGCGAACGAACACCTTTATAAAGATTGTCATTTCGAAACGTAGTGAGAAATCTTATACGCCTGGTATCTACACCTGTTATGGTGTAGAAGATTTCTCCTCGTTCCTCGTCGAAATGACAAAGGGGGGAGTTAATCCTCATCCTTCGGTTCAAACCTTAATGTCATCAACCTACTCTCCTCAAACACTTCATTACTTATCTCCAGTAACTGCTCAGCCGTTACGGCGTTTATCTTTTCAAATATCTCCGGCAGGGTATCTACACAATTAAAATCAAGCAGGCTTTTGGCCATGGATATGATGAGGCTCATGCGGTTTTCTTCTGCCAGGGCTATCTGGCCTATGAACTTTTGCTTGGCCTGGTGCAATTGCAGGGTGCCCAGCTTTTGCTCGCGCAGTTTTTTCAGCTCCTTGTGTACTAAGCGCGTGGCTTTGTCGGCCTTCTCGGCATCGGTGCCAAAGTAAATGTTGAATATGCCGGTATCGGTAAAGGTGGTGTAGCCCGATTCGATGGTGTATGCAATGCCGTGTTTTTCGCGGATCTCCAGGTTTAGGCGGTTGGCCATGCCCATGCCGCCCAGCAAGTTGTTCAATAGCAGCAAGCCATTTTTGTTTTGGTGCGATGACGAATAAGCCTGGTTGCCAATAATGCAATGCGTTTGCGATATGGGCTTGTAAACCACATTATTTTCGCCGGTGTTGTGGGCCGGGGTTATGCGGGTTTTTTGATTATGATTTGGGCTGATGTTGCCAAAATACTTATCCGCCAGTTTAGTCACTT
Organism: Mucilaginibacter sp. A3364; assembly: GCF_059690715.1. Classification (NCBI taxonomy): domain Bacteria; kingdom Pseudomonadati; phylum Bacteroidota; class Sphingobacteriia; order Sphingobacteriales; family Sphingobacteriaceae; genus Mucilaginibacter; species Mucilaginibacter sp. A3364. The sequence goes on along the minus strand of NZ_JCAWED010000002.1, from coordinate 729,779 downwards.
TTTTCAGGCTGTAATCACCAAAAACCGCGAACACCATTTGGCCGGTGTTGTAATTAGCAGTGATGAAACGCTGTATGTCATCTTTAGTTATAGAACCAACCGATTCGGGCGTACCCAATATGTTTTTGCCTATGGCGTGGCCCTTGAACAGGTATTCCTCAAAATCATCCTGGATTGCTTCTTCGGGCTGGTCCTCATAGCTGGCAATCTCGTCCAGTATCACACCGCGCTCTTTCTCCAGTTCTTCTTCGGGGAAGGTGGAGTGGAAGATGATGTCTTCAAACAGATCGATGGCCCTTTCCAGGTAAGGGTTAAGCAGGGATGCGTGTATGCAGGTATATTCTTTAGTAGTGTAGGCGTTCAGATCGGCACCCACCAGTTCCAGGTGATTGAGTATCTGGGTGGTGTTGCGGCGTTCGGTTTCTTTAAACAGCAGGTGCTCAATAAAATGAGCTAGTCCTTCTTTGCCCTCCGGTTCATCGCGCGAACCGGCATTCACCACAAAACAGCAATGCGTAATTGCCGATGGCGCATGCTTATACATAATGCGGATGCCGTTTGGAAGGGTGTAGAGCTCGTAGTCTGTCATTTGTATGGGGTAAAGATAGGGATAAACAGGGTTTATCGACGAGTATGAGTTATGGCGTAGCGATAATGTTGACGATCAATCAGATGCCGTAACCTTTTGATGAGATTAATTTCCATTGATCGTCCTGAGAAATGAACTCGAATATGGTGTTTGATCCGCTACCATAGGCAAAGTTATAATGTCTTTTTTTGCAGGTGATGTAAATATGATCGATATTAACTGTGAAGCGATTTTTGACTAACTTGGTTGAAACACGCCATGTATAAATACCTTTAGAAATCGTTTTTCGATTTTTAGCGTCGTAAATATTTATAAGTTTAAATAACCTGGATGAAGGAAGATGTGTTAACGCAAGATCGTGTTCATCTATTAAATAAAGACTATCAAAATAATATTGATTGGGTGCCACTTTAGCTGTGCCTCGATCTTTTTTATAATTCAAACTAATAGCAGAATCGATCATCAATTTCAGATCGTCTTTATCTTGTGCAAATACGCTTGAAGAAAAGCATAAAACCCAAATCCACAGGAAATATTTCATTGTTTAGTTTATACCATGTAATATAGTAACTGAATGCGATTTCCTACCTTTAAAAAAATTAATTATTTATGCGAATAGGACGATACCCCATAGCATCAAGCGTAGTGCTGGCCATTTTTGTTGCTAAGCTGATGGTGCAATACTTTGCTCCGGAGAGATCAGTTGCATTAGATCCATGGTTTGACAGGGCCATGATGGCGGCCATTGTGATTTTTTTGCTGTACTATGCAAGGGTATGGATAGGTGCATGGTTAAGTAACCGGCGGGAAGAACAGGCAGAGGGGTAAGAAATACCTGTCCGACCGTCCATCAATCATCCATCCCAAAACCGGACGGACACCATCAAATATTATTATCTTCGTACTATGAAAATTCAAATAGCCGATCTGGAATTTGAGCCGCTTATTAACTACGATGACCTGCAAACCCGTATAGGCCAAATAGCCGAAGCGATAAGCCTGGAGTATAATGGTAAAACCCCCATCGTAGTAGGCGTACTAAACGGCTGCTTTATGTTTATGGCCGAATTAGCGAAGAACATCAGCATCCCCTGCGAAATTGCATTTACCAAGCTATCATCTTACCAAGGAGGGCTTTCGAGCACCCGTCGTATCCGCGATGATCTGGACCTTACGGTTGATATCGCCGGCCGGCACATTATTTTGGTAGAAGACATTGTTGATACCGGCAACACGCTCGATTACCTGACCGCCAAACTGCGCCAACGCAAACCGGCTTCCATAACCGTATGCGCCCTGTTGCTTAAACCATCGGCCTTAGAGTACGAACTGAAAGAACTAAAACATGTAGGCTTCGAAATTGAAAACAAGTTTGTGGTAGGTTTTGGGCTTGATTATAAAGAGCTGGGTAGAAACTTGAAAGGGATATACCAGCTGGTAGTTTAGTTTTGAATATCGAACATCGAATATTGAATGATGAATATCGAACAAGTAAGGCAGAAGGATAGAAAATCAAACACTTCGATATTCGATGTTGGGCGTTCGGTGTTCGTTATTTTATTGTTCTTAACCAGCTGTCAATCCACCTCGCCCGAGCCTGGTATCCGCATCGCGCTAGCAAACCATAACCAAAGCCTGCAAATAACCGGGCTTGATGCCGCTATAATGGCCGATATTAACCGCGAGGATACCGCCAGTTGGCAAACCCTTTTCCCGGTTTTTAAAATGCCGGCAGATACGGATCTGATCAACTATCAGCCCGAACAGCCCGGGTGTTATCAACTTCACGATTCGGTTTTACTGTATACGCCCGATACTGCTTTTGCCCCAAAGCAAACCTATTTTATGCGTTATTATCGTTTCGGTAGTGGCAAAACCATTGGGGATTATATAAATGGTAAAGCAAAGCTAAACCAAACGCCCTATACAGATTTGATTTTTAAGCCCTAACACTTTCAAATTCAAAATTTATTTGCTACATTTGCATTTATAATACAGAGGAGGGGGCCGTTTGCCCCCTCTTTTAGTTTACCTCCTGATAGCTTTCGGGACGAGAAAGGGCAGACAGATAATGAACGTTGAAAAAAGGGTAGCCGAACTGGTTGAAGAAAAAATAGCCGAAATTGAGCGCCCCGACCTGTTTATTGTAAGCATAAAGTTTTTACCAAACGGTAAGCTTATGATTTTGGTTGATGGTGATAAAGGCATAGGCATAGCCGAATGTGTAGCTATAAGCCGCTATGTTGGCTTTAAGCTGGAAGAGGAAGATGTAATAAAAACGGCCTATAACCTGGAGGTGTCATCGCCGGGTATCGATACGCCGCTTACCTTGCCAAGGCAGTACACCAAAAATATTGGGCGTACGCTGGGCATTAAAATGGCTGATGGCAGCAAACGCGAAGGTGCCTTAACCGGCCTTACCGAAGATGCCATTATGATTGATGAGCAAATAAAAGAAAAAGGGAAAAAAGCTGTAACAGTTGAAGCCGTTATCCCGATGAATAGTATAACAGAAACAAAGGTTTTAATATCATTTAAGTAAGAAAATGAGCAATATTAATTTAATTGATTCATTCCAGGAATTCAAGGATTTCAAAAACATTGACCGTCCAACAATGATGAGCGTGCTGGAAGACGTTTTCAGAAGCATGATCCGTAAAAAATACGGTACCGACGAAAACTGCGACGTTATTGTTAACACCGATAATGGTGACTTGGAGATTTGGCGCACACGTACAGTAATGGAAGATGGCTTTAGCGAGGATGACGATCTGGAGATTGAATTGGCCGAAGCTAAACTGCATGATGCCGACCTGGAAGTGGGCGATGAGTTTATTGAGCAGATCACATTGGAGAGCTTTGGCCGTCGTGCTATATTGGCTGCCCGTCAAACCCTGGTATCAAAAATATTGGAGCTGGAGAAAGACGAGATCTTCAAAAAATATAAAGACCGCGTAGGCGAAATTGTAACCGGCGAGGTTTACCAGGTTTGGAAAAAGGAAACTTTGGTATTGGATGATGAAGGCAACGAGCTTTTATTGCCTAAAACAGAGCAAATACCTGCCGACTACTTTAAAAAAGGCGACAGCGTAAAAGCGATTGTTTACAAAGTGGATATGTTGAATGCTAATCCTAAAATTATCATTTCGCGTACAGCACCTGAGTTTTTACAGCGTTTGTTTGAACTAGAGGTACCTGAGATTTTCGACGGTTTGATCACGATCAAAAAGATCGTTCGCGAACCGGGCGAGCGTGCTAAGGTAGCTGTTGAATCATACGACGATCGTATTGACCCGGTTGGTGCCTGCGTTGGTATGAAAGGTTCACGTATCCACGGTATCGTTCGCGAGTTGAAAAACGAAAATATCGACGTAATAAACTTTACTAACAATATTCAGTTATACATACAGCGTGCATTGTCGCCTGCTAAGATCACTTCTATTAAATTAGACGATGAGAAAAAAACAGCGGCAGTATACTTAAAGCCCGATCAGGTATCATTGGCAATTGGTCGTGGTGGCCATAATATTAAACTGGCGGGTAAGTTAACCGGTTATGAAATAGATGTTTACCGCGAAGCTGATGAGCACGATGAGGACGTGGATATTGAAGAATTTACTGATGAGATTGATGGCTGGATAATTGACGAATTTAAACGCATTGGTTTAGATACGGCAAAATCTGTACTGGCTTTATCTGTTGGCGAATTGGTGAAACGTACCGATTTGGAGGAAGAAACAGTGAAAGAAGTATTATCAATTTTACAAGCAGAATTTGAATAAGAAAAATAAGCAAAATTAAAATCGTATTTTTGCACCAATTGCAAGGAAAGAAAAACTAATAAATGTCAGAAGACAAAAGCATAAATTTAATTAAAGCTGCAAAAGAGCTTAACATTGGCACAAGTACAATAGTTGACTTTTTGGCTAGCAAGGGATATAAGATTGATAAATCTCCCATGGCGAAGCTGAATGGTGAAATGTACGGCGTGTTATTGAAGGAGTATGCTGCCGATAAAAGCATAAAGGAAGAGGCTAAACAGATCAGTATTGGTAAAATACGTAAAGATGAAACTGTTGCTACGCCCGAAAAGCCTGCAGAGCAGCCGCGCAGATCGCGTGATTTTGAGAACGAAGAGATCCTGATCAAAAACGCGGGCCAGTTTGCAGCGCCCGAAAAACCGAAACCGGTTGAAGAGCCTGCTGCCGAACAGGCAAACGATGGCCTGCGTGGTGTTAAAGTTGTAGGCAAGATCGATCTTGACAACCTGCACGCTAAACCGCAACCGGTTGCCGAGCCTAAAAAAGAAGAAGTTAAACCCGTGGCTGCAGCGCCTGCACCCGAGCCGGTTAAAGAGGAGGTTAAAGCACCCGAGCCTGTGGCTGAGGTGGCTAAGCCCGAACCAAAACCCGAGCCTGTAGCCGAGGCGCCTAAAACTCCAGAGGCACCTAAAGCGGTAACTCCGCCTGCGCCGGTAGCAGCAGCACCGGCCGCCGAGGAAACCCAGGGCGAAGACGAAAACGAAGTTATACGCGCAAAAGCGCAACGCTTAAGTGGGCCTAACATTATTGGTAAAATAGAATTACCTGATGCTGCGCCAAAACGAAATAATCCGGTTGCTTCATCATCAAACGCCAACGCCGATCATAAACGTAAGCGTAAACGTAAAGATGGTGCCCCCGGTAATAACAATAACGGACCTAACCCGCAGCAAGGTTTACAGCCACAAGGTAACGTAAACCCTAACCGCCCCGATTTTAGAGGTAACAGACCAAACCCGCAAGGTGGTGGCCCGGGTGGCGGCAATAATAACCGTCCGGATTTTAGAGGAAACCGTAATACAACACCTTCAACTCCTAAAGAGGAGCCATCAGAAAAGGATATACAAGACCAAATTAAGGCTACACTTGCACGCTTGAGCGGCGCGGGTAAGTCGGGTAAATTTGCGCAACGTGCCAAGTTCCGCCGTCAAAAACGTGATGATGTGGCCGCTAACGCGGATGAGTTGGCAATGGAGCAGGATGCACAATCAAAAGTGCTGAAAGTTACCGAGTTTGTAACCGCCAACGAGTTGGGCATCATGATGGACGTACCTGTTACGCAGATCATTTCAACTTGTATGAGTTTAGGTATGTTCGTATCCATCAACCAACGTTTGGATGCCGAAACCCTAAGCATTGTTGCCGATGAGTTTGGTTACCAGATAGAGTTTGTTAAGCCACAGGATGAAGAGTACATACTTGATCAGCCTGATGAGCCGGAGGATCTGATCCCACGTGCACCTATCGTAACCATCATGGGGCACGTTGACCATGGTAAAACTTCATTGCTTGACTTTATACGTAAAACCAACGTAATAGGTGGTGAAGCGGGTGGTATAACCCAGCACATTGGTGCCTATGAGGTTACTTTGCCGGATAACAAAGGAAAAATTACCTTCCTGGATACACCGGGTCACGAAGCATTTACCGCTATGCGTGCCAGGGGTGCACAAGTAACAGATATTGTTATCATTGTAATTGCTGCTGACGATAGCGTGATGCCGCAAACCCGCGAGGCTATAAACCACGCGCAGGCTGCCGGTGCACCAATCATCTTCGCATTTAATAAAATTGACCGCCCGGGTGCTAACGCCGATAAGGTACGTGAGCAACTATCAGGCATGAATATTTTGGTTGAAGAGTGGGGTGGTAAATACCAAACACAAGAGATATCTGCAAAAACAGGTTTAAATATCGACTTGTTACTGGAGAAGGTATTATTAGAAGCCGAATTGCTTGAGTTGAAAGCTAACCCTAATAAACGTGCCGTAGGTACCGTTATTGAGGCTGCTTTAGATAAAGGCCGCGGTATTGTAACTACCATATTGGTACAGGCTGGCCGCTTAAAAGTAGGTGATCCTATTTTGGCAGGGTGCTACAGCGGTCGTGTTAAGGCATTGACCAACGAGCGTGGCCAAAGGGTTGATTCTGCTGGTCCATCTACACCGGTACAGGTGTTGGGTATGCAGGGCGCGCCTACCGCCGGTGACAAATTCAATGTACTGGAAAGCGAAGTTGAAGCCCGTGAAATTGCTACCAAACGTATGCAGTTACAACGCGAGCAAGGCTTACGCACACAGAAACATATTACACTGGATGAGATCGGCCGTCGTTTAGCGGTTGGTAACTTTAAAGAGCTTAACGTTATTGTTAAAGGTGACGTGGATGGTTCTATCGAAGCGTTATCAGATTCATTGTTGAAACTGTCTACCGAGCAAATCCAGGTTAACGTGATATCAAAAGGTGTTGGTCAGATCTCCGAATCGGACGTATTGCTGGCATCGGCGTCAGACGCTATCATTATTGGTTTCCAGGTGCGCCCTTCAGGTGGTGCCCGTAAACTGGCCGAGGCAGAACAGATCGACATCCGTTTATACTCGATCATTTACGATGCGATAAACGAGATCAAAGCCGCGATGGAAGGCATGTTGGCGCCTGAGTTTGAAGAGAAGATCGTTGCTAACGTCGAGATCCGCGAAACCTTTAAGATCAGCAAAGTGGGTACTATCGCAGGTTGTATGGTACTGGATGGTAAAATCACCCGTAACAGCAAGATCCGTATCATCCGCGAAGGCGTGGTTATCCATACCGGCGAGTTGGCTTCATTGAAACGCTTTAAAGATGACGTTAAAGAAGTATCGGCCAACTACGAGTGCGGTCTGAACATCAATAACTTTAACAACATCGAAGTTGGTGATATTGTTGAAGCTTACGAAAACGTAGAAGTAAAACGCAAATTGTAATTAACAATTTAGTCATATTGAAAGGCCCCGCATGTCGGGGCCTTTTCTTTTATGTTAAATCTGGAAATAGGTGGGCGTTGTAAGGCAGACATTTATATCTTTGCGCCATCATCTACACTATGTTACGTAAAATTATTAAGACCGATAAGGCCGACACCACTATCCTTATCCGCCTTATGGTGGGTACGGTGTTTCTGTCTGAAGGTATCCAGAAGTTTTTGTTTGCAGATAAACTGGGCGCAGGTCGCTTCGCTAAATTAGGCTTACCCGGCTCAGATTTTTTAGGCCCTTTCGTGGGATCGCTTGAAATTGTTTGCGGAATATTGATAATATTTGGCCTGCTTACACGCCTGGCAGCAATCCCTCTGTTTAGTATCATTGTATGCGCTATAATGGTTACCAAAATAGAACTGTTACCATCGGATGGCCTGTGGTTTATGATACATGAAAGCCGGGTAGATTGGGCCATGTTGCTGGGAATCGTTTTCCTGGCCCGTAAAGGCAGCGGACGATGGTCGATGGATAAACATATAACCCTTCAATATAAAAAGGCTCTCCGGTAAGCGGAGAGCCTTTTTTACCTATAACCTGGTATTATTCCCTGAACGCAAATTCTTAAGGGTGCGCCACTTTAAAAGTGGCGCACTTGGCGCACCTGTTTTTTATAAAGAGCTGTATATTAGTTTTTTATCGAAAAAAGCGGCGCAATGCGGCGCACCCTGCCAATTTTTCAAAATATTGATATTCAATGAGTTGGTAGAATTCAATCAAGGTTCATTTTAAAAGTGGCGCACTCTTTTTAAACAAAAATATCATCTCGAGCGATAGCGAGAGATCTATACAGGGACAGGTATTCGCCTGCTTAGCTTTTATATAGATCTCTCCCTTCGGTCGAGATGACATCGTGGGGTGAGTAGGCGTTGAATATCGATTATTCCGTCTCTTCCAGATCAGCGGCGGCCGCTTCATCCATGAACCATTGTACTTCGCCAACGATAGAATCTATCAGTTGCGCTGGGTATAGTTCAATGTTCTCTTCGTCCTCTATAACATGCTTAACAGCCGGAGCTTTGCTTTCGCCATAAACCAGGAACGCGATGTGTTTTGCTTCGTTGATCAGCGGCGCATTTAACGTGATGCGGTAAATTTGTTTACTTTCCAGGTAAGGCGCTTTAACGCCCGGGGTAACATCGCCCAAAACCGGTGTGCCCGGGAATAATGATGCCGTGTGTGCGTCATCACCTAAACCTAATAATATCAGGTCGAAGCTCATTTCGCCATCGTCAAAAAACTCGGCTATCTGCTCGGCATATTTTTGGGCGGCTTCGTTAGGTGTTAAAGTAGTGTCTACAGCGAAGATCTGGTTTGGCTCGATGTACAATGGATCAAACAACGTGGTTTTAGCCATCAGGTAATTGCTGTCGGCGTGGTTTTGCGGTACGTTGCGCTCATCGCCAAAAAAGAAATATACTTTGGTCCAGTCCAGTTTATCGGCATAGCTGGTTGACGCCAGTAACTCGTGCAGTTTTTTAGGCGAGTTACCACCCGATAACGCCACCGAAAATTTACCATGATTGGTAATGGCTTCGTTGCCTACGGCTATAAAGTAATCTGCCAGTGCGGTTAGCACTTCGTCGGCAGTGTTGTAAATGTTTAGTATCATGGTTTGATGATTTTTGAGTTAAATAAAAATGTCATTTCGACCGTAGGGAGAAATCTTGTACGCCTTGCTATGTTGCGCGTATAAGATTTCTCACTGTCGTTCGAAATGACAGTTATGCGTGCTTAGTGCTTACTCTTAGCTCCGTTCAACGGCAACGTAAACCAATGGAAACCATCGCGGGCAATTAATGCCTCTGCAATTTCAGGTCCCCATGAATCTGCCGAGTAGTTAGGGAAGTTTAAGCTTTTCTTAGCTTCCCAGGTATTCAATATCGGCATGATCAATTCCCAGGCAGCTTCAACCTGGTCGCCACGCATAAACAGGGTTTGGTCGCCGTGCATCGCGTCAAGCAGTAGGGTTTCGTAAGCTTCAGGAGCATCGCTGGTGTAGGTGCCTTTATAGTCAAACACCATATCAACAGTGTTCAAAATCATGTCAATACCCGGGCGTTTAGCCTGTACCTGCAAGCGGATGCTCATTTCAGGCTGGATGCTAATGATCAGCCTGTTTTGCTGCCAGCTTTCGGCGGCTTCTTTCGGGAACATCAGGTGAGGTACATCCTTAAACTGAATGGTAATGGTTGATGCCGATTGGTGCATGCGTTTACCGGTACGTACATAGAAAGGTACGCCTTGCCATCTCCAGTTATCTACAAAGAATTTAATGGCTGCAAACGTTTCAGTGTTCGATTCAGGGTTAACATTGTTCTCCTGGCGGTAGCCCGGTACTTCTTTACCTTCTATCCAACCCGGACCGTACTGGCCGCGTACAGCAGACATACGCACATCATCCGGTGTAAACTTACGCATAGCGCGTAATACGTCAACACGACGGTCGCGAACCTCGTTAGCGTTAAAACTGGTTGGTGGTTCCATGGCTACAAAGCAAAGCAATTGCAGCAAGTGGTTCTGGATCATGTCGCGCAACGCGCCCGAGCCTTCGTAATAAGGGCCGCGATCTTGAACACCCAGCTGCTCGGTAACCGAGATCTGTACGTGCTCAATATAATTACGGTTCCATATCGGCTCCAAAATAGAATTGGCGAAACGGAAAGCCATAATGTTTTGTACGGTTTCTTTACCCAGGTAATGATCTATCAGGTAGATCTGGCACTCGTCAAATAAACCTGATAAAAGTTTATTTAATTCCTGCGCGGTTTCCAGGTTATGGCCGAAAGGTTTTTCAATTACTATACGTACACGTTTGGTGTCATCAGCCAGTTTTGCTTTCGCGATGTTTGAGGTGATGATCGGGAAGAAATCCGGAGATACCGCTAAGTAGTATAACACGTTTGGCTTGGTTTTCCATTCGGCGGCATGCGCGTCAATACGTTTACCAAACTCTTTATAAGTTTCGGCATCCTTCGCGTCAGACACCTGGTAGTATACATTCTTTACAAATGATTCCCATTTCGCGCTGTCAGCCTTTCCGCTGCGCGAGAATTGGTTAATATCGGCTAATAATTTCTCTCTGAATTGCTCGTCGGTTAACTTAGTGCGACCCGTACCGATGATAGAGAATTTTTCGGGCATCCAACCGTCCAGAAACAGGTTGTAAAGGGCTGGTGCCAGTTTACGAGCATTCAGGTCGCCTGTACCGCCAAAAATGACGAATACGGTAGGCGCTGATGTTATTGGTGAAGACATAATATTTGTTTTCTTAGTGATAATTATTTTTTAGGTACCCACTGGGTATGGAACGTTCCTTCTTTGCCAATCAGCTCGTAAGTGTGCGCGCCAAAGTAATCGCGTTGTGCCTGTATTAAGTTTGACGGCATGCGGCCGCTATGGAAAGCATCAAAATAGCTTAACGATGCAGTATAGCAAGGAGCAGCGATACCGGCAGCAGTAATGGCCGATACAACGGTACGTGCACCACCAACGCTGCCTTTAACTTCGTTGGCAACACCGGCATCAAGCAACAGATGCTCCAGCGCTGGGTTTGCTTTAAACGCGTCGTAAATGTTTTGCAGGAACAATGAACGGATGATACAGCCGCCTCTCCATATTTTAGAAATTTCGGCCAGGTTCAAACCATAGTTAAATTCTTCGGAAGCGCGGGTTAACATGTGGATGCCTTGCGCGTAGCTGATGATCAGGTTAAAGTAGAATGCTTCTTCTAACGATTTAACAAAAGCGTCAACATCAACATTTAATTTACCTTCAACACCACCGTAAATACCTTCGGCTTTAACGCGTAGGGCTTTATATTTTGACAGGTCGCGCATGGCAACAGATGAATCTACCGTAGGGATAGGGGCCTGCAGGTCCATAGCCACTTGTGATGTCCATTTACCGGTACCTTTTGAGCGGGCTTCGTCTTTAATATCATCTAATAATAAATGATCCGCACCCGGTGCTTTGTAGCGGAAAACATCACGCGTAACTTCTACCAGGAATGATTTTAAACGACCGTCGTTCCATTCGGTGAATATTTTTTCGATGGCGTCGTTATCCAGGCCTAAACCTTTTTTCAATATCTCGTAGGTTTCTGCCAATAACTGCATCACACCGTACTCAATACCGTTGTGTACCATTTTAACAAAGTTACCTGCCGAACCGGTACCGCAATAAGTAACGCAAGGCTCGCCATCAACTTTAGCCGCAATGGCTTCAAATATAGGGCGTACAACTTCGTAAGCGTTTTTATCGCCACCCGGCATCATGCTCGGGCCACGGCGGGCGCCTTCTTCGCCACCTGATACACCCATGCCGAAGAAGTGAATGCCTTTGGCGCTCAGTTCATCAAAACGGCGGTTGGTATCGGTGTAATAAGTGTTACCACCATCAATGATCAGGTCGCCCTTGTCAATTAATGGTAAAAGCTCTTCAATAACGTCATCAACAATTTTACCGGCAGGTACCAACATCATAATGGCACGCGGCGTGTTCAGGCTGGCTACAAATTCCTTTATATCACTAAAGCCTTTAAGGTTTCCGTTGGTGCTTTCCTGCTCCAGTGCCTGGCCCTTGCTGGCGTCTTTATCAAAACCTGCACCTTTTACGCCATGGTCGCCCATGTTTAGCAAAAGGCTGCGGCCCATTACGCCCAGACCGATCATACCGAAATCATACTTTGTTGGTGTGCTCATCTTATTTCTTGTTGTTTTCGTCTTTTAGTTCTTGTAATATTTTTTGGGTCGATTCCAGGTCGGTATGCAAAAAGGCACGGATGCCCAGCTTTTGCGCCGCGTTAACAAACATTATCCTGTCATCAAAATATACGCATTGATTGGGGCGCGCTTGCGCTATGCCCATGGCCAGTTGCCATATCCCCGGGTCGGGTTTGCGCATTTTAACCTCGCATGATGACACGAACGCGTCAAAAAACTCATGCAGTTTAAATTTTTTCACCCGGTAGTCGTTCAGCTCCTTGCCCTCGTTATTAACAGAAATGACACGGAAACCGCAGCCTTTTTTCCATTCTTTCAACCAGGCCAGGCTAGGTAACTCTACCGATTGGCGATATACAAATTCCTTAAAATCCTCTCTTGTAAAATCGCGGGGATGATTGAAAATAACCGTATCCAGGTATTCGTCAAGGGTTATAGCGCCAACTTCATACACGTTAAATATAAAGTTGTGCAGAGCATTTACCTCTTCGTAATCAAGCCCGAATTTCTCCGCAGCTTCCTTACGCGATCCATGCCCCCAGCCATTGCTTAACAATACGCCGCCAATATCAAAAAAGAGAATTTTAAGGCTTCCTGCTTCCATTGTATGCCGGAATTATTTTTTAGCGTTAGCTTCAATTGCGTTTAACAATTTCTCGAACGGGGCGTTAAATTTCTCAACACCTTCGTCCTCTAATTGCTGGGTTAAAGCGTCCAGATCGATGCCTGCTGCTTTAACGCGTTCTAATGCTTCGGTAGCTTTATCTAAACCTTCTTCTAAAGTGTTAGCGGCAATACCATGATCACGGAATGCTTCAACAGTTTCCAAAGGAACAGTATCAACAGTATCCGGACCGATCAAAGCCTCTACATATTTAGTGTCCTTAAACGCAGGATTTTTGCTGCTGGTGCTGGCCCATAATAAACGTTGTGCGTTAGCGCCTTTAGCTGCTAATTTTTCCCAACGTTCGCCGCTGAATACGCGTTTGTAAATTTCATAAGCTTTTTTGGCAGATGCGATAGCAACTTCGCCTTTCAGGTCGCCTAAACCTTTTTCGTCCAAAATAGGGTCGATCAAAACATCGATACGGCTTAGGAAGAAGCTGGCAACCGAATGGATATGCGCAATTTCATGACCAGCAGCTAAGTGATCCTCTAAACCTGCTATGTAAGCTAAAGCAACGTCTTCATAACGTTGTAAGCCGAATAATAAAGTAACGTTGATGTTGATACCTTGCGCGATAGATTTGCGGATAGCATCTAAACCTGGCTGTGTGCCCGGGATTTTGATCATTACGTTCTCGCGATCAACTTGTTTCCAAAGCAATTTAGCTTGTTCAAAAGTTTCAGCGCCTTTCATCGCTAAAAACGGAGATACTTCTAAGCTAACATAACCGTCAACTTTGTTGCTTTCGTTGTAAAGGTCTTTAAACAGGTCGCACGCGTCCTGGATATCTTTAACAGCTAAACCGAAGAATACTTCTTCAGTAGTTTTGCTACCGTCAGATAATGATTTGATATCAGCATCGTACATATCGCTGCTGCTGATCGCTTTTTCGAAGATAGCCGGGTTTGAAGTAACGCCACGGATACCATCCTTGTCAATTAATGCTTTTAATTTACCATTACCAATAAAGCCACGGTCGATAAAATCCAACCAGATGCTCTGACCGAAGTCATGTATTTGTTTTACTTTGTTAGACATAATATTATGTTTTAGTATAAATTTTGTGAGCCAAAGCAGGCTCTTTCTATTTAGTTTTATTTTTTGCCGATGCGAGCTGATTTTGTGTGGCCAGCAATTTTAAAAGATCGCTTCTATCCGGATAGATAAAATTGGCAAACTTCCAGGTATTTCCGGTTTTGACAACTTCGGCAGTAACAAACACCGGTGTAGCTAAAACAGCTTTTTTAGTGGCGCCTTTTTTAATGTCATGCAGTTCAACAAAAAACTTTTTGCCCACCTGTTTAACAACTACGGTTTCAAACCCGCTGCGTGTATCCTGCGCGGCAGATATTGGGTCGAAATCTAAACCCGGTTCCTCACTGTCGATGGCAAAATAATTTGTTAATGCTTTATAAAGCGGCGCGTCAAAATAAGTTGCCTTATGCTTAACCGTGTATGCAAAAGGCGAAGTGTTGTGTTGTTTGGCGAAATTATCATCGGCATCCATCACGGCATACCAATCGTAAAATTTCTGTACAAAAACACGAGCCGCCTCTTTATCAGCCGCAGGCGATTGAGATCTGGCATCAAAAAGCATAACCATACTAAGTATGATCATGCTTATGAATATAAAACCTCTTTTTTTCATTTGGCTAAGCTTATTTTACTAATGCTTTTGCTTTTTTAACCACGTTATCAACCGTGAAGCCGAAGTATTTGTACAGTTCGTCTGCCGGAGCCGATTCGCCGAATGTTTCCATGGCCAGGATGTCACCTTCGTCGGTAACATATTTGTGCCAGCCCAGTGGCGAAGCCATTTCAACAGCTAAACGTTTTTTAACCGCTTTAGGGAATACCGACTCTTTGTAAGCTGCATCTTGTTTCTCAAACAACTCCCATGATGGGAAGCTCACAACACGTACCTTAACACCGTCAGCTTCTAATTTAGCTTTAGCGTCCATGATCAAAGCAACTTCCGAACCGGTAGCCATCAGGATCACATCAGGAGTACCTTCGCTGTCAGAAAGGATATAAGCACCTTTATCTAACTGGCTTGCTTTACCCAATTTATCCTGGTCTAAAATTGGCAGACCTTGACGGGTGAATACCAATACAGTGGGGCCACCTTGTTTCTCGATAGCTACTCTCCAGGCGTGCGCGGTTTCGTTAGCATCAGCCGGGCGGATAACCGTGATATTAGGGATAGAGCGCAATGAAATTAATTGCTCAATAGGCTGGTGGGTAGTACCGTCCTCGCCTAAACCTATACTGTCGTGCGTATAAACGAAGATCGGGCTTATTTTCATAATCGCTGCCAAACGGATCGGCGGGCGCATGTACTCAGAGAACATCAGGAAGGTTGCACCAAAAGGTTTAATACCTTTAGTTAATGACATACCAACCAATGCCGAACCCATAGCATGCTCGCGGATACCGAAGTGGAAGTTGCGGCCGTTACGGTTCTCAGACGTAAATGAGTCGTATTTTTTTAAGGTTGTTTCTGTTGATGGCGCTAAGTCAGCCGCGCCACCAATCAGGTGAGGGAAGCTGTCAGCGATAGCGTTCAATACTTTACCAGATGCCTGGCGGGTGGCCATTTTAGGATCAGCTGCGCTAAATACCGGTAGTTTATCTAACCAGCCTTTAGGCAATTCGTCTTTAACAGCAGCTTCGTACTCAGCAGCCAGTTCAGGGAATTCAGCTTTGTATTTAGCGAACAGGTCGTTCCATTTTTTCTCGGTCTCGATACCACGTGCGCCGATCTCTTTGTAGTAATCAGCAACCTCAGCAGGGATGTTGAATGATTTCTCCTGATCGAAACCAAAGAATTCTTTAACCAATTTGATCTCGTCAGCACCCAGCGGCGAACCGTGTGAACCTGCAGTACCCGATTTGTTAGGGCTACCGTAAGCGATCAATGAACGAACACGGATCATTGATGGTTTTTGAGTTTCGGCTTTAGCGTTAACTATAGCTTGTTGTAAACCGGCAACATCGTTAGCATCGCCAACAGATTGTACGTGCCAGCCGTATGAACGGAAACGCGCGTCAACATCTTCGTTGAAAGCGATATCTGTGCTGCCTTCGATAGAGATCTTGTTATCATCATATAAATAGATAATGTTACCCAACTCCAGGTGACCTGCTAATGAAGCAGCCTCAGAAGTTACACCTTCCATCATATCACCATCGCTGCAGATAGCGTAAACGTGGTAGTCAAAAAGGTTAAAGCCCGGTTTGTTATAGTAAGCTGCTAAGTGTTTTTGTGCGATGGCGAAACCTACACCGTTAGCGAAACCCTGGCCCAACGGACCGGTAGTAACGTCAACGCCCGGAGCCAAACCGTACTCAGGGTGACCTGCGGTTTTGCTGTGTAACTGGCGGAAGTTTTTAATATCGTCTAAAGAAAGATCATAACCTAACAGGTGCAAAAAGCTGTATTGTAAAATACAAGCGTGACCTGCTGATAAAATGAACCTGTCGCGGTTAGCCCAATCAGGGTTCTTTGGGTTGAAATTGATAAATTCTTTCCAAAGTACATGGCCCAGCGGTGCCAGTGCCATTGCGGTACCCGGGTGGCCCGAGTTTGCCTTTTGTACAGCATCTGCCGACAAAATGCGCACCGTATTAATTGCTAATTCCTCGATGTTTTTACTTTTTGCGTCCATTTTTATTTGTTGTTGATATAAATTATTTAGGAGATAGGTTTAATAGTTGACGAAGGCACTATTGGCGAAGGTTTTAGCTCATCGCTCCATAAGCGGGCGCCGCCTTTAATACCGTCGCGGTTGGTAACTACGGTCATGTTTTTCTCCAGTTTGAAGTCGATCTCGCGCGAGTTGCCGCCGCCTATATATAAGTGGTCATAGTTAAAGAGTGTTTTCATGTTTTTAAAAACTTTCTTTAGTTTGACATTCCACTTGTCTTTACCGTCTTTCTCAAAGGCTTTGTCGCCAATGTACAGGTCGTAAGTTTTGCTTTTGGTTGCCGGGCTTTGGCCAACTTCCAGGTGGGGTAATAACTGTCCGTCTAACAGCAAAGCGGTGCCGAAGCCGGTACCCAGGGTAAGCACCAATTCAAGCCCCTGGCCTTTTACTACGCCAAGGCCTGCCATATCAGCATCGTTTACAACGCGGGCAGGTTTGCCCAATTGTTTGCTAAGTGCTTCTGCGAAGTTAAAATTGGCCCAGGCATCATTATCCAGGTTAGGCGCGGTTTTAACAATACCATCGCGCACATAGCCGGGGAAACCAACCGATATACGGTCAAACTCTGCGAAGTTTTTCGCTAGTTTTTTAATGGCTTTAATAATGTTTTCGGGGTTTGCCGGTTGCGGGGTTTCTACCTTTTGGTATTCCATCAGCAGTTCGCCTGCCTTGTTTAAAACAGTAGCTTTAACATTCGATCCGCCAATGTCTATCGACAGAACTTTTAGCTGTGGTTCGGTAGTTTTCATAATGATGCTAGGGGGCAAAAGTAATATGTATTTTGTTAATATATAACAATCTTTATGTCAATATATAATCAATACATATCCATTAAATGACCTAAAATATATTAAATCGGTCGATACAGCGCATATGGGCCCTTTTTTTAAGATTTTCATCGACAAATTACGACAAAAATAATTTGAAAAAATCTACTAAATCGATATAGAAAAAGGGTGAAAATGTCCGTTTTTATCGTTTAAAGTGCATGTTTTTCTAATTTGACGGCCCTACAACGGCTGTAAGGTGTACACTGTACGCTAAGTGTATATTAAAAATGTTACGATGAATAAGTTAAGATTTTTATTGAATTTGTATTTTAATTTATAATTTCACCAACCGTTGTGTGCAAATACATAACACTATTGTAAACCAGTTTTAATATACAACATATTATATTCGGAGCGTTGATTAAGCGGTATGCGCGTAAATAATAATTTGCTGCCGGTACACATAACATTTAAAGTAAACTATTAAACACCAATAAAATGAAAGAACAAGAAGAAAAGAGCGGCGCTTCACGCAGAGATTTTGTGAAGAACAGTGCTCTTGCAGCGGCCGGATTTACCATTGTACCTCGTTTTGTATTAGGTAAAGGTTACACCGCGCCAAGCGACACCTTATACTACGCCAGTGTGGGTTTAGGTGGTAAAGGTAACAGCGATAACGCTGCCTTTGTTAAAAGTGGTAAAGCTAAACCGGCTTTCCTGTGCGACGTAGACCAGGATTATGCTGCTAAGGTTTACAATCAGTATCCGGCCGCAAAAAAATATGTGGATTGGAGAGAGATGTTTGAGAAGGAAAGCAAAAACTTTGATGCGGTGCATTGCGCTACTCCCGATCATATGCACGCTGCCATTGCTACTGCAGCTATGGCCATGAAAAAACACATTTATGTACAAAAACCTATGGCGCACGACGTCTACGAAGCGCGTATGATGGCTAACATGGGTAAAAAGTTTAAAGTTATAACCCAAATGGGTAACCAGGGTTCATCTGGCGACGGTGTACGTCAGTTACAAGAGTGGTTTGATGCCGGTGTAATTGGTGACGTTACCGAAGTATACTGCTGGACTAACCGCCCGGTATGGCCGCAAGGCGATGGCTTAAAATGGCCTAAACAAAATGGTACTGCGCCAAGCACCCTTAACTGGGATTTATGGCAAGGTACTGCTAAAGAGCGTCCGTTCCCGGCTGCTCAAAGCGCTGAAAACCCTGATGGTATTAAATTATTGCCATTTAACTGGAGAGGTTGGTGGGAATACGGTACCGGCGTATTAGGCGACATGGGTGCACACATCCTGCATGCTCCAATGAAAATTTTAGGTTTACAGTATGTATCATCAGTACAAACCAGTGTTAACGGCGCGGGTAACTTAGAAGTAGGTCCTGGTGCTAACTATACTATTATGACCTTCCCTAAAACATCAAAAACCAGCGGCCCGGTACGTGTACACTGGATGGATGGTGGTATTATTCCTCCTCGTCCGGTTGAGCTTGATCCGGCTGAGCCATGGGGTAGCGGCGACGGCGGTATGCTGTTTATGGGTACCAAAGGTAAAATGCACGCTGGTTGCTACGCTTCACGCCCTCGCTTGTTACCTGTATCACGTATGGATGATGTTAGCGTTCCTCAAAAAATTGCACGTGTTAATGGCGGCGAAGGCGGTCACTATGCACAATGGGTTGAGGCTTGTTTAGCAGGTTACGGTAAAATGGAAACTTCTTCACCGTTTGAAGAAGCCGCATTATTAACCGAAGCGATGTTAATGTGTAACTTAGCTATCCGCGGTGTTAACGTACCTAAATTAGTTGAAGCAGATGCTGCAGCTACCGGTCGTCGTCGTGGCGGTTCATACCCTGCACGTTATATCGATTTGATTTACGATGCAGCAAAAATGCAGGTTACCAACGTACCGGAAGTTAACCAGTTCGTTAAACGCGAGTACAGAGCGGGCTACAAATTGTCAGGTATCTAATAACTACATAACGTATATAATAAAGGAGGCGCTGAAAGGTGGCCTCCTTTTTTGTTTTGGAGGGGCTGGAAAAAGGGTTTTCATAACAATTGGTATATTGCGGCGTTAAAATATCTGTGAACGTCCGCCTCGATGTCATTTCGAGCGATAGCGAGAAATCTATACACGGGTAGGTCGCCCCATATCAATGTATAGATCTCTCCCGTTGGTCGAGATGACATGCTGGAGAACGACGTCATATAACGCCATGCGAAAACTTCTACCCATACTTCTTTTCATTTACGCAATCATAAACTGCGCGCAGGCGCAAGTGCCCTCTCGTAATGATCATATATTCCCCGCCGCTGCACAAGCTAAGCCGTTTATAAATTACGATGCAAAAGGCTTTTTGATCAATGGCAAGCGCACTTTTATTGCCTCAGCAGGTATGGAGTACGCCCGTGTACCGCGTGGCTTGTGGCGCGACAGGCTGCTACGACTTAAACGGGCGGGTTTTAACGCAGTTGAAATGTACACCTTCTGGAATTTCCACGAAGCTAAAGAAGGTCAATTCAACTTTACTGGCGACCATGACCTGAACGCCTACCTCAAACTTATCAAAAGCCTGAATATGTATGCCATCGTTCGTGTTGGCCCCTACTATTGCGGCGAGTGGAATTTGGGCGGATATCCTATCTGGTTAAAAGTGAAACAGGGCATCCGCGTACGCGAAGATGACCCTGCGTTTAAAGCCTCGGTAGGTAAGTTTTTTGATAAGCTGATGCCGATAGTATCGGCTAACCAGATACATAAAGGAGGGGCCGTTATAATGGTGCAGTTGGAGAATGAGCACCGCGCGGGCTGGGGTACTGTGACGCCTAACGGGTATTTCCAATTTTTAAAGGAAAAAACGGTATCGCTGGGTTTGCAGGTGCCTTACTTTTTCAGCGGACTGCACCCTGGCAATGACCCCGCGGGTGAGGAAACAAACTTTGACGACCCGAAGCGCCCTAACCCCTGGTTCAGTACCGAGTACTGGGGAGTATGGATCACCAATTACGGCCCGCAGCCAGATGATTCAACCTTGTATGATCGCCGCACCTGGAAGATCCTCGCCCACGGCGGAAACGGCTACAACCTGTACATGGCGCATGGCGGCAGTAATTTTGAGTACAATAACGACCGCGAAATGGCTGCATCTTACGATTACGGCGCCGCCGTCGGCCAAACCGGCGATCTGCGCCCGATATATTATAGCTTTAAACGTGCCAATTGGTTTGCCCGCAGTTTTCAAAATATATTGGAGAATAGTTCGGATGATCCAAACCCTAAAGGGACCGTATCAGATACCTCTGTAAAAGTTTTCGCACGCAAAAGCGCGGCGGGTAGCGTGGTGTTTTTAGATAACCAGGATTCGGTAGCGCACGATATTCACTTTAAATCTCCTGGCGGGATTGCGGCCGGTGTAAAGTTGGATGTTGGAGAGATATTTCCGGTGGTGCAGAATTACGCCCTTACAGCTAAGGTAAAAATAAGCTGGGCACCATCGCGCATTTATGGCATCATCCCGCAAGGAAAAACAACTACCATAATTGTAAATGGAAAAGCCAACACCATAGCGCAGCTCTATTTTACAGTGAGTGGAAAAGCTTCGTTTAACGATAAGCGGTTTCAACAAAACGGCGCTTCAGTTAAGCTCAATGCAACTGTTTCGGCTGATGAACCCTCGGCTCATAGCTTTATGGTAGGTTCGCAGCGCATACGCGTTATTATTGTAAATGACGACCTGGCCAAACGCACCTGGTTTGTAGAGCAAGGAAAAGAAACGAACTTGGTAATAGGCCCGGATTACGTCGAACAGATCACGGCCCAAAACAAAAAACTGACTTTAATTACCGAGCGTACCTGGGGTGCCAACAACTTCCCCATCTGGATATATAAGCCAACAGGCGCGGTTATTAAACGTGAGCCAAACTGGCCGCAGGTAAGGTATGCCACCACTTTACCCTTAGGCAAATGGCAGGTAAAAGACGCGGCGCAACAAGCCCAACCCGGTTTTGACGATAGCAAATGGAAAGCCAGTGTTGACCCACTGCAAATGGGTGCCGACGGCGACATCACCGCGAATGCCTGGTACCGTACCCGTGTTATGGTGCAGGAAAGCGGAACCTACACCCTGAGCTTTAAAAACGCGCCCGAAATTGGGGCTGTATTTATAGATGGTAAACGCGTGGATACCGGTGCCGTGTTTGGTAAAACGGTTAATATTGAGTTGAAGAGAGAAGTCTGGCATTCTATAGCTGTATTTGCCGCACATACCGGTCGCAATAAACTGATATTTAAAGTTGGGGTTATTGATACACTTGATGTTAAAGGATTATCGGGCCCGGTAACGCTGCAAAAAGCGGATGGCACGGGCAACGTTATTAAAGTAATAAACTGGCGGATGAAGGGCGGTCCCGGCGATCCGTTTGCTGTTGCAGGGTGGCAGCCATTCACGTCACCCCAAACAAATACACCTCAATTTTATTATACTACATTAAACCTTTCGGCGTTAAATGGCTCTAAAACGGTATGGAGGGTAAACACTACCAGTTTAAGTAGTGGCTCGGTTTGGTTTAACGGCCATAACCTGGGCAGGTACCCCGAAAAGATAAAAATATGGGGCATGTACATCCCCGAATGCTGGTTTAAAGCAGGCGAAAACGAGTTGGTTATTTTTGACGAGAACGGTGTTTCGCCCGAAAAAGTAAGCATACAGGCTGAGACGGAAGCCAGCCGCGAAAGGCACTTCATAAACTTTTAACACGAAAGTGTTACAGTACTTTAAGTAGAAATTGATAAATTTGTAAAAAACAGAATAACACGAATAATAAATACAAACCAATTTAAGTAAGATGAAAAAATTATTGTTATCAGCCGTTGTAGTGTTTGCAGCAGTAGCAATTTGTATGGCAGCAGCGGTAGACGGCGTATGGAAAGGCTATATTGAAGGTCAGTACAACCTAACCGTTACCTTAAAAACTGAAGGAACTAAACTAACCGGTACTTTTGCGTTAGTTGATAATAACCCAAAATCAGAAAACCCTGATGATGCAGGTTACACCCCATACGTAGCTGCTCAATTAGGCAAAAACGAGATCAGCAATGGTAAAGTTGAAGGTGATAAAGTTAGCTTTACTACTACTTTTAACGGCAAACCTGTTAACTACGTAGGTTCTATCGTTGACGGTAAATTGGTATTAACTACCACTTTTGGTACTCAAAACATTAAAGCAACTTTGCGTCAGGCACCAGCTCCGGCAAAATAACCCTGACTATCTGACATAAAAAAGCCTGCTGAATTTCAGCAGGCTTTTTTTGTGTTTTTTGTTTTATACATCGCAAATATGAATAGCTGCTTTTAGCGATGCGATTTGTTTATCGCGCTCTTTGCTGATGGGCAGATATTCCTGTGCTACAAAACCTTTAAAACCTGTTTCTTTTATCGCTTTGATGATAGCAGGGTAGTATAGTTCCTGCGTATCGTCGGGCTCATGTCGGCCCGGTACACCGGCCACATGGTAATGGGCTATATACTGATAATTGGCGCGAATGGTAGCTATCACATCGCCTTCGTCAATCTGCATGTGGAAGATATCATACAGCAGCTTAAAATTTTCGGAGCCTATCATTTTGCATAGCTGCACACCCCATTCGGTGCGGTCGCATTGGTAATCTTTATGGGTGAGTTTGCTGTTGAGCAGTTCCATGCACAATACCACACCATGCTTTTCGGCCAGGGGCATAATTTGTTTCAGTCCTTCAGCGCAGTTGGTTAGGCCGGTTTTATCGTCCATTCCCCGGCGGTTGCCGCTAAAGCAGATGAGTTTTTTATAGCCGGCGGCAGCTACTTTAGGGATGATGTTGGTGTATGATTCGATGAGCGCTTCGTGACGATCTTTATCATTCCAACCGTTGGGGATGCCAAAACCCGCGCCATTGCACATAGATGAATACAGGCCGTACTTCTGTAAAGTCGGCCATTCACCCGGGCCAACCAGGTCTATGCCTTTCATGCCCATTTGTTTGGCTTCGGCACAAAGCACATCCAGCGGAATATCCGGGAAACACCAGCGGCAAACGGCGTGATTGATATTGCCTTTTAAACCCGTAACCGGCTTTGCAGCCAACTTAGGCGAGCATCCCGCCAGGCTATTACCAACCGCGATAACCCCACCTGCTGCTACTATATTTTTAATGGCCGATCGCCTGTTTTGCTTCATCATGTTATACTAAAATTAAGGCTTTGTTAGTTTAATGTTGTATAAAATGTTTAATACATTAAACCTGAATAACTTAATTTTGTCTATAATTGAGATTAGTGCAACAAGGAGAGTAATGAAAAGATTTGTTTTTTTATCAGCTTTAGTAGTTTTAATTGCTAGCGCGATGGCATTTGCGCCCGATACCGTAGCAACCGGCAAATGGACCGGCACCATCGCTTTAGTTTATGACGTAAAGCTGGACATGAAGGAAGCCAACGGCAAATACAATGGCACCGTAGCTACCGAAATAGGTGACGTGCCCCTAAAAGATGGCGTGCGGACCGGTGATGAAATTGTATTTAAAAAATTCACCTTTAATGGTTTTGCGGTAAACTCTGTAAAAGGGAAAATTAGCGGGGATAAAATGGATGTTACTGTAAACTTTCAAAATGTGAACTTTACCGGTACATTGAACAGGGTTAAATAAAACCTTAAGTATATAAAAAAGGGAGCGATGTGTCAACATTGCTCCCTTTTTTATTTGCCTAACGTTTCTTGGCGATTTCTCGCCATTCTTGTAAACTTACAGCTACTTCTTCACTTTCATTATAGATTATCCAGCAGTTAGCAGCCGTTGACAAACGTTGTAGGTTGTCAATATCTTTTTCGGTAATTCTGCCCAACCCATATTTGGTTTCACCTTTCGCCAAGCAATTCCATAAATCGTACTCTAATCCTGACATCCAACTTGCTGAGTAACATCTCTCAGAAATATCACTCATCAGGTCGGCCAGTTGTTGTTGCTCTGGAGAAAGCATATTGATCGTTATTTCTTCTCATCATCAAACACCACGGTATTAAATAACAACAGCGCCTCGCTAGGCTTAGCTTTATCATTTTTAAATACGAAGTAGATATCGTGCTTACCTGTAGTAGGTGCAACATCGGTTTTTAACAATACCGGTGTTTTTGGTTTTTCGTCCAATACCTCAACAGATACCTGGCCAACCAACGCACCGGTAGGCGAACCTGTACGCACTTCAATAACACCACCCGGGTTGTTTTCCAATGCGCTGGCAGTTGCGCCTATGCGTAGTTGTTTAATGCCTGTGAGGTCGATGTTTTTAAACGCTACGTAGCCGTTTTGTTTAGCTACCACATTGGTAGTACCATCTAACCCGTTAACCTTGGCGCTGGCGCCTTTAATAACAGATGCAGAGGCAGGCGAAAGCTCAGGGTTACGCAACACTATTGTTTGCTCCGAAGTTTGCTTAGGGATGCTCTTATTACCTTTATCGGTATAAGCCGCGCGGATGATGAAGGTGCCTTTGCCATTATCGCCTTCCGGGGTTTTGGTTGTATAAGTACCTTTTGCCGGCATGGTGTTAATGTTATTATTGGCGCTGTTCATTATATATTCCACAATGGTTTTAGCATCGGCCAAAGCCACACTTGGGTGAGCAGGCATAGCGATAGGCTTGTTCCAGTGACCACTGGTACCTTTAACAATAGCTGTAGGTAAACGGTCTATCTCTTTCTGGTTGCCTTTGTATTTAGCAGCAATCTCGGTAAACATTGGGCCAATGTTTGGTGTGTTTACGCTGTGGCAGTTTTTACAGTCGGTTTTGCTCATGATGGCTTGCGCTACCGCAAATTTGGTAGAAGCATCCACACTGCGCTGCGCCTGGGTAAGCTCGGCCACGTCAAAACCTTCCGAAGCATAGTTGGCGCTGATAGCCACCTGGTCGGCACTGATACCTGATTCTAAGCTACCATCCTCTTTATCCGCTACGCTAACTGTATAATTAATAGTTTTACCCGGGAAGAAAAACGTGCTGTTTTCACCCAAAGCTACTGTAACTGCCGGCGCTTCGTTACCAGCAATAATTTGTACGGCTTTACTGTTTTTGGCGCCTTTAGCATCGGTAACCGTTAACGTAGCCATGTACACACCTGCTTTGGTTAAGGTAATAGCAGGATTAGCCGTAGGATATACCTTTGGTGCAACACCCGGCGAAGTTACCTTCCAGCTATAAGTTAATTTATCGCCGTCGGCATCTTTGGTACCGGCTGATGATAAAGTGATGTTTAATGGCACTGTACCACCTTGTTTATTGGTTGATACCGCAACAATTGGTTTGCGGTTACCGGCATTATATTCAATACGTACCAGTTTAGCGTTATCGCTTTTGCCAAACCAAACGCTGCCATATTCCAACACGTACAAATCGCCATCCGGGCCAAATTTAATATCAATAGGCTCAATAGGGTGATATGATGGCAGGAATTGCTCCATGCTGTTATAATCGCCGTTAGGTTTCATGCCGATAGACATGATCCAGCCGCGGGCCAGGTCGGTAGCTATCCATTTACCTTCGTAATAAGCAGGCCAAGGGCGTTTAGCCAATGGGCGGTCAGAACGGTGATAAACCGGGCCGCCTACCGCGCTGCGGCTACCGCTACCCACTAACGGGAACTCGGCCGAAGCGGTGTAAGGATAATAAATGAATGGTTTTGCAACAGCGGGCAACTCGGTTAAACCGGTGTTGTTAACTGATGTATTGGTTGGTTTGTCGCCTTTTTTAGGATCCCCCAGGTCGCCGCCTACATAATCAAAAATAGGGAACGGCGTGTTAGGGCCAACAAAGTATGGCCAGCCATAGAAACCCGGTTTGCGGGCCTGGTTTAGCTCGTCATAGCCTTTAGGGCCTATGTCACTATCCTCGGTATTATCCGGGCCAATATCGCCCCAGTATAAATAGCCGGTTTTGCTGTCGATTGATGGTCTCCATGGGTTACGGTGACCCATGGTATAGATCTCCGGACGGGTTTTAGCCATGCCTTTAGGGAATAGGTTACCTGCCGGGATGGTATAGGTACCGTTAGCTTCCGGGTGGATACGTAAAATTTTACCCAGTAAGCTGTTAGTGTTGGCAGTACCACGCTGGTCGTCCCAGTTTTTGCGGTTGGGGCGCTCATCGGTTGATGATGACAACGAAGTACCTGTGTTGTTACCAACGGTTAGGTAAAGGTTGTTTTTAGCATCCCAGGTCATACCACCGCCGGTATGGCAGCAAACCTCGCGTTGGGTAGGGAACTCCAGCATTACTTTTTCGCCTACCAGTTTCTCGTCCTCTGTAAACTTCCAGCGGGTAAGCTGAAACTTACTTTCGGTAGCGTGCGAGTAGAACGTGTATACAAAATGATTTTTTTCGAAATTAGGGTCGATGGTCAGGCCCAGTAAGCCTTCCTCGGCTTCGGTAACCACACCTTTAGCGCTAGTGTATTTAGTGTTAACCGGCAAGGTTGCAATAACCGTAACCATTTTGGTAATAGGGTCAAACAACTTGATAGCGCCCTTACGCTCGCTGATAAAAACGCGACCGTCTTTTAGCACCTCAAAAGTATTCGGTTCGTCCAGGTCGCCGGGGGCGGTTAGGGTAACCGGGGTAAAGCGGCTTTCGTCGGGCTTTGCCGGGTTATCGCCAATAAATGAAAATAAAACACCTGCTGCCGCCACTAAAGCCGCTGCCGATATTTTATACATTGTTTTTTTATGTAACATAATGATAAATTGGGTTATTACGGGGCGTAAATATAGTAAATGGATATTAACACCTAAAGCCCTAAACGCCTTCAATCATCAAATGCTGTTATTGTAAGTAAAATGTTATGTTGCTATGCGCGATGGGGTTATTGTGTGATAGTAATGAGTATAATATCTTTCCTGCAATTATACCTCACAGGCAGCGTGTCGCCCACGCCTTTGCTTACCAGGTACAGGCAGCGCCCTGTTTGCTTTTTTAGGATGTTCCATTGGTAAAATAGCCTGCCGGGATAAAGGCCCTTTTCGGTTTCCCAAAATACAAACTGGCAGCCATGCAGATGCCCGGCCAGTGCCAGGTTGTATTTGTTTTGATAAGCGGTAATGGTTATTGGCTGATGTAAAAGCAGAATAGCTATAGCTGCATCAATGTTATTGACTGATGGCTTTCCTCCGTCGATGTGTATAGTGGTTTTGTTAATGATGAATTTGGTGGCGCTATTATCCAACCAGCACACCTCTTCGGCCAAAATGGTGTTTTTAATTTTCTTCGCCCACAAAAACTGATCATGATTGCCGGGTATGGCAAATACCCGCTTGCCGGCTGTGATGTGTTTTAGCAAAGCTGATAGTTGTTTGAGGCCGCCCAGTGTATCAACATAATCTCCACCCAGCAGTATTACATGCGGATCGAGCTTTTGTACGGTTTTGATCAATTCGGTCACGATAAAACCGGAGCGGCCCGTTAAATGCAGGTCGGTTATATGCATCACCCGGATATCGCCGGCTATGCCACCTTGTATGGTTTCGTGGCGTATGTCGAAGCTGTTTTTATAGCCTATCTCTAACTTCATCACAATACCAAATTACAATACACATACAGCCAATATGCCAGCGTTTAAACGGGTCTTTAAAGTTAAACAGGCCCGATACCATGTAAACACCTATTGGCATCACATTCATTATCGCCCGCCATAAACCAACCCGATAAGTTGCCCGTATGCTTGTTTTTAAAGGATTACGCACGCCATCAATTAATAAAGGAAACAAAAACAGGAAATGAACTTCGGCCCAATAAAATATTAATACAGCTAGAGGAGTCAAAGCCATATGCACAGCAGCAAACCCCCAAGCCGATAATGTCATTAACCCAATGCAAACGCCATACTTTAGCAGGCCGTAAAACGTGTAGTTAGTAGCGCTTGTTGCCCCGTCGGCTATACGCAATATCTGACTCATCCACCGCGCTCCGTCATCAAATACCTGAAACGACGGCGCCACCCCGGCCTCCGGCGGACGGGCGCCCCGCTGCACAATGCTCCGGTTTATTAGCTGTATGTAAAACATCAGCAGTAAATAAAATGGAACCAGGCCAACCAGGCAACGCCATTACCAAATACCAGCATGCGATGATATATATTCTCAATTTTGGTGCAGCGCTTTATATGGAAAACAAACTCGTCATAACTGATAGCCACTACGGTGTATATAAGTACTATCACAATAGGGATGAGATACCAGGTAGGCTTTGCGCTATGCATGGCAAACCACATTAAAAAGAACATGGGCACGCCACCTAAACCAAGTGCTGCAGCCTCAGCGTCGCGTTCTTTTTTGGGGAGTTTTAGATTCAGCGGGTCGCGATGGTATTTCCAATCAAGAACACCGCCTGCTGTGGCTATAATTCCGGCTACGCCAACAATGAAAAATTGCCATGGCAGGTAAGGGAATGTAGATATTGGGAGCTTGCCTGCCACCGGAAATACGGCAAGTAACCCTATAAAAAGCACAGGTGGCACAAACAATAAAATAAGCGAGAGATATTGCCTGAAACCCGATTGTTTTTTGTTATTGACGGACGTGTTTTTCATTCGAAAGAACTTTTATTTTCAAAGTTAATGGCTAAAAAATATATCAGTACTTACTAATACCGCTAAACCCACAGTGCAACTTCAGTATCTGTAATACGTTTCAGCGTTTTTAAATACTTGTGTTCCATTTTTTTGCTGTACCAAGCAAAGGTGTTACCACCGGCTTTGAACAACTTTTTATGCGCTAACCATACCAATAACGAAGTAGCGTAGAAGAAATATTTGTAGGCTACCTTTCGCCAGGCTTTTGAAAACTCACTTTTGCTCTCAAAAATTATGGCCAGGCGTTCATTCTGAAAAGTGATGTGATAGGCTTCGTCTATTAAAATATCGGTACATATTTCCTGCAGCAACTTGCACTTGGTCGCATCTTTTAATGACTGATAGAAGATTTGCGCGGTGCTTTCAACAACAATAACCGCCAGTGTCCAAATCTCCATACTGGTATTGTAGTAGCGCACTTTTCTAAACAGGCTATCGCCCCAGTCTTTTTTAATACGTGACTGACCGATATTATCCAGGTACATGCCCAGGTTATTGCCATGTTTTTGTTCTTCTTTGATGAACAGCTTAACGGCATCTACATAATGCTGGTCGCCTATTTTGTTGGCGTATTTTGTTGCTGCTGCGATAAGGTGCAAACCTTCCGAAGTTTCGCCCAGTTGCCAGGCTTGTAATGATTTTAAGATGGTTGCAGTTTCGGTTGGTGTAATTGCGGGGCTTTGCTCCCAATTCACGCGTTTCTCTAAAGCATTAGCTTTAAAATGGTTGATCCAATGTTTGCTGGTGTACATAATGTGTTGTTTTTATGGTGGATGATTTTTTGTTGTATCAGGCGTTTAACTGCGAAGAAAGAGACGGAAGATCCTGCTGCCAGATAAAAAACGACAAGCCTATCAAATTACCCACAAAGCAAAGCGTTACCAGGTCATCCACGCCGTGTATTACAGTCGCCGCCGCGCCGCGGGGCTCGCCGGCAAATAAAGTATAGGTAATGCACAGGACGGCGATCAACAAGATGGCCCCCAGCCATATTGCCCATTTCTGCACCCCCACAGATGTTTTTTGAATAATAAAGCTAAGCAGTAAGCCCGGAATGATGGAGCCTATTAGCTGTATACCAAACAGCAATATGCAGAGCAAGGCAAACGGAAGATCGTTATCCGTTGGCGAAATAAAAACCCGCAATCCAATAGCGGCTATTATTGCGGATACAGCAAGGCTTTTAAACAAGAGTTTTACGGTGTAAAGTAATGCGGGGTTGATTGATGTTGTCATGATGGAAAATTTTAAAGAGTCTTTATGAGATAGTTAATAGTATTTAAGATCAAGTTTGTAAAACCAGCACCCTGTGGCAATACATAAGCAATTTACTGCGCCAAATAATAATATTCCCTTATCGGCGCCGAAAAAGAAGCAGCAAACTATTACAAATGTTAAAAGAGTGGCAATGAGTCCGGATAGTACAAGGGATACCCTGCGCTTAACAGGGTCTGAAACGTGCTGCGCGAAATAGCCCGCAACGCAAGTGAATAATAACCAGGTAAAGATTGAAAAGACAAACTCAGCTAATACCACAAACTGGTATAGCTCGCTAATGTGTTTTACAAACTCCCAATTAAACCGACCCGAGGATGCCAAATTCATCAAGGTAAGGCAAATGAAGGGGGCCACGAATACAGATGTCAACCAAACTTTAGTGGTGTAAGTAACAACTCGAAATGCGTTTTTTGCGCCCATAAAAGAACTTTGTTTTTCAAAGTAAGTGAATAAAAAAATAGATCTATTTTAGTTTTTGCTGAAAAAATATCAATTGTTCCAATGCGTCAAGGTGAGCTTTAAAAGCTTTTTTGCCTTTATCAGTCGCCTCGTAATTGGTGTTGGGTTTACGGCCCAGGAATGATTTATTAACCAGTATGTATTCTTCTTTCTCCAAAGCTTTAAGGTGCGATGCCAGGTTACCGTCGGTTATTTCCAACAGTTCCTTCAGCGAATTAAAATCGTACCGCTGGTTGGCCACCAGTACGCTCATAATCTGCAACCGCACACGGTTCTCAAAAGCTTTGTCTAATTTATCAAAGGGTATTTTCACCTATCGTATTTTAAATACATCACACTACCGTAAATAACATGCAAAACGCCGAAGCCCAATGCCCAGAATATAAGCCCATAACCCGGTATAGCGGCAGCTAACAAACCTAATGCAATTTGGCACAAACCTAAATATTTAACATCGGTAAACGTAAAATTACTTGCTGCAATTAAAGCCAGGCCATAAAATATGAGCATTGAAGGTGCAATTAAACCAAAATGCCCACGGTAAAGCAATATAAATATCAGCGCCCCGCCACTTAATAAAGGCACTATCATATGAAAAAGTAATTCGCGACTTGTCTTGCTCCAGAATTGTTGTGCTTTGCGTTTAGCCTTGCGGCGTGACAGCACGGTGGCTGTAATAACAGAAAACACTAATACTGCTATAGCAATGCCCGCCAGTTGCGGCAATGCATTAAGCGAAGGTAAAAGATTAAGGCCGTCAAAATTTATGGATCTGTCCATCACAAAATAGGCAGCCACTGCGCCTATCAACGCGTAAACACCGGCCAGCACGCCAGAAAGGCCACTTAGCGAGATAAACTTTGATGAACGCTCCATCAAACTGCGGATGGAGGCCAGGTCATCCTGTATGTCTTTTTCTTTCATTTAAAGCACTTTGTGTTTCAAAGTAATGGATTAAAAGTGGATTATGCAAATTTTATTTATGCCGATAGGTGATTTTTTTAATACAATGGCCCTGGCCTAACACATTAACAAAGAATTTATTACTTTGCATTACATTAACACCGATTAATAAACCATTTTCTAAAAAACATTCAAGCTGCGCTGTTACGCCAATGGGCAACACGTGCTTTATTTATACCGTATGACCGCAT
This sequence comes from Mucilaginibacter sp. A3364, assembly GCF_059690715.1. Classification (NCBI taxonomy): domain Bacteria; kingdom Pseudomonadati; phylum Bacteroidota; class Sphingobacteriia; order Sphingobacteriales; family Sphingobacteriaceae; genus Mucilaginibacter; species Mucilaginibacter sp. A3364. Next base: position 697,924 of record NZ_JCAWED010000002.1, on the reverse strand, counting down.
TTCGCAGCGCCGACTGGTTTGGCAAAAGAGATAAGATGGGTTTTATATACCGCAGCTGGATGAAAAACCAAGGCATGCCCGAGGATATGTTTGACGGCCGGCCGGTGATAGGTATATGCAACACATGGTCTGAGCTTACGCCTTGTAACGCTCACTTGCGTGATATTGCCGAAAGCGTGAAACGCGGCGTGTTAGAGGCCGGAGGATTCCCGGTGGAGTTCCCAATCATGTCCTTAGGCGAAACACTGTTGAAGCCAACTGCTATGTTGTTTAGAAACCTGGGTAGTATGGATACCGAGGAATCGATCCGTGGCAACCCCATGGACGGCGTTGTGCTGTTAACCGGCTGCGATAAAACTACGCCCGCAACGCTGATGGGCGCGGCCAGTGTTGATCTGCCCACCATTGTGGTACAAGGCGGCCCGATGTTGAATGGTAAATACAAGGGTCATGATATTGGCTCCGGTACCAACGTATGGACGTTTACCGACGACCTGAAAACGGGTAAAATGAGCTATGCCGAGTTCCAGGAAGCTGAAAGCTGCATGTCCCGCAGTCCGGGGCATTGTATGACGATGGGGACCGCCTCCACCATGGCGTGTATGGTTGAATCGTTGGGTATGTCTTTATCCGGCGGAGCCGCTATCCCGGCGGTTGATTCAAGACGTAAACGCATAGCACAACTATCAGGCAGGCGTATTGTGGAGATGGTGAAGGAGGATCTGCGTATGAGCAAAGTGCTTACCCGCGCGGCTTTTGAAAACGCGATAAAAGTTAACGCGGCTATAGGTGGTTCATCAAATTTCGTGATACATTTAACCGCCATTGCAGGCCGCATAGGCGTTGAGCTTAACCTGCAAGATTTTGACAGCATAGGCAGCAAAATGCCACTATTATTAAACCTGATGCCTTCGGGTAAATTCCTGATGGAGGATTTTTACTATGCTGGCGGACTACCGGCCATCATCAGGCAAATGGCAGATGTGCTGGATATGGATACCATCACCGTAAGCGGCAGATCGCACCGCGAAAATATACAGGATACCGGCACTATTTATAACAGCGACGTTATCCACCCATACCAACAACCTTTGATAAATGAAGCAGGTATCGTGGTAGTAAAAGGTAACCTGGCATTAAACGGCGCGGTTATCAAACCATCGGCAGCTACGCCCGCGCTGATGCAGCATACCGGCAGGGCGGTAGTGTTTGAAAATATAGAAGATTATCATGCCCGCGTTGACGACCCAAATCTGGATATTGACGAAACCTGCGTAATGGTGCTAAAATGTGTAGGCCCCGTAGGTTATCCCGGTATGCCCGAAGTGGGTAATATGACCTTACCTAAAAAGATACTGGCCAAAGGCATAACAGATATGGTTCGAATATCTGACGGCCGCATGAGCGGAACAGCCTTTGGTACGGTGATACTACATGTATCGCCGGAGTCGGCTATCGGAGGCAACCTTGGGCTTGTACAAAACGGCGATATGATAACCCTTGATGTTGAGGCCCGCCGCATACACCTGGAGGTATCTGACGAAGAACTGGACACCCGCAGAAAAAATTGGGCAGCACCGCCGCCAGCGTCAAACCGGGGTTATGTACACCTGTACGTTAACCATGTTTTACAGGCTGATAAAGGTGCCGATCTGGATTTTTTAGTAGGCGGTTCAGGGTCGGAAGTTTTGAGGGATTCGCATTGACCCCTCCCAACCCTCCCCGAGGGAAAGGGCTTTGAAAAAATATAAATAAAGTTAATAAAGAAATACAAAATCAAAAGTCTCCCCCTCGGGGGAGATTTAGAGGGGGTATCATACTATGGTAATCACAATTCTCATCATCTGCTTAATAACCCTGGTACTTTTAGTTACCTGGGGAAAGTTCAATGTGTTTTTAAGCTTCCTTATCGTATCGGTAATGGCGGCATTGCTGCTGGGTATGCCGGTGGCCAAGATCAATAGCACGATTAACAAGGGCCTTGGTGATATGCTGGGATCCATCGTGATCACCATTGTGCTTGGTGCTATGTTGGGTAAACTGGTGGGTGCAAGTGGCGCGGCGCAAAAAATAGCTAATTCTATGCGGGCCATATTTGGCGAAAAGTACCTGGCCTGGGCCATGTGTACAACCGGGTTTATTGTAGGCATACCGCTGTTTTATAATGTGGGCTTCTTTTTACTGGTGCCTATTATTTTCGCGGCAGCAAGCCGATATAAATTGCCTTATGTGTATGTGGGTATACCTATGCTGGCATCACTATCGGTAATGCATGGTTTTTTACCGCCGCATCCATCGCCCATTGCGCTTACCAAACAGTTTCATGCCGATGTAACCAAGGTGTTTATGTACGGCTTTATTGTGGCGGTGCCGACCTGCGCCATTGCCGGGCCACTGTTTTCGCGTTTTTTGAAGAATATCAAAACCATCTCGCCGTTTGCTACTTCAGTACAGGAAATGCCCGACGATAAACTGCCCGGACTGGCTAATAGTATCCTGTCGTCGCTGTTGCCTGTTATTATTATCGGCGTAAGCACATTGATAAAAAGCCTGGCGGGAGATAATGTTCAAATGGCAGACTGGGCCGCATTTATAGCCGATCCTAACATAGCCATGCTGCTTACCATACTCATTGCAACCTATACACTTGGCGTAGGCAAGGGCATGAAGATTAGCGAGGTAATGAATGGCTATGCAGATGCCATTAAAGAAATTGCCGGCATTTTGCTCATCATCGGCAGCGCCGGCATATTAAAGCAAATATTTATAGATAGCGGTGCCAGTGCCGTAATTGCCGGAAGCCTGCAAAGCCTGCATATGCCGCCGTTGGTACTGGGCTGGTTAATTGCGGCTATCATCCGGCTGGCCATAGGGTCGGCAACCGCGGCCGGTTTAACCGCGGCAGGTATTATTTTCCCCCTGATGCAACAAATACCGGTTGACCCCAACCTGATGGTGCTATCCATAGGCGCGGGTAGTTTGTTTTGCTCGCATGTTAATGATACCGCGTTTTGGGTTACTAAAGAGTATTTTGGCCTAACCATGAAACAAACCTTTATGTCATGGTCCTTAATGGAAACGCTGGTGTCGGTTTTCGGGCTTTTTGGTGTGTTAATAGTTAATATGTTTATTTAATAAATTATATATATGAGAAAGATACTTTTTACCTTACTGGCTGCTGTCTGTATAATGCCGGCTTTTGCGCAAAAGGATAATACCCTATCAGCCAAAGAAAAAAAAGACAATTGGAAACTACTGTTTGACGGCACCACTGCCACTGGTTGGGTAGCCGGCGATGGGAAAGCCATAGCCGCGGCACCTGGAGCGTGGGAAGTTGTTAACGGAGCTTTAACGCTAAAAAAGGATGCCAAAGGCGGCGATATTTTTACTGCCGAAGAGTTTGGCGATTTTGAATTCACTGCCGATTTCAACATTGAACCGGGCACTAATACGGGCATTAAATACTTTTTTACGAAGTATGATAAAGGTGGAAACCTGGGTTGCGAATTCCAGATAATTGACGATGTGCTGGGCGAAGACAACAAACTGGCCGATCACCTGCTGGGTTCGTTATATGATGTGCTGCCACCTGTTGAGTCAAAAAAGAAAGTAAACCCACCCGGCCAATGGAACACCATAAAAGTGATAGCCAAAGGCAAAAACGTACAACATTTTGTAAATGGCGTTAAAGTGCTGGAGTACGAGCGGGGCAGCGCTGCTTATGCTGCAGGCGTAGCTGATAGTAAATTCAGCAAAGTGGAGCCGATGTTCGGTACGGTAGCCAAAGGCCGCATTCAATTACAGGATCATCATGGCCCGGTAGCCTACAAAAACCTAAAGATACGTGCTTTGTAAATGAACATTAAATAAAGGCGCTAATAAACATTAGCGCCTTTTACACACAATACATCAGTTTTAATTAAAAATATACACCTTGCTGCCGCAATTGCCGCACATGTAGCGCTTAATAGGTAACCAAAATAGCAACGCCCTAACCAATGCTGAGCGTTTAACACGGGTGCTTAATTGCCCTCGTTTACATTTAGGGCATTGTCGTCGTTCGTTTTGTTTTTCCACGGATTATTTTAAAGTAGGGGTATGCTATTGTCTGTTTAAGGCGTGCTCTGCATCTTCCAGCGCGTTGAACAATTGGGTTTGGTCAACCGGCTTTACCAGGTAAGCCAGGGGGCAATTAAGCATGGCATTATAAACTGTTTCGCTATCCGTAATTGACGATTGGTAGATTATCGGGATATTGAAACGGCTTTTAATATAGGCGCCCAACTCAATACCGTTTTTTTGCCCCATCAACATAATGTCGCTTATAACCATATCAACGTTGGTGTCGATTTTATTTACAGCATCGTCATAGGATGATGCCATACCGGCTATACTATGGCCTAACTTTAAAACAAGTTGCTTAAGCGCGGCCGCCAGTAACGGCGAATCTTCAACAATAAAAATGTTCATTTCGGGCACCTTAATTTATATGTGGTAGATGATTGCGGGGGCGCGTTGATTAACTATTAGTAAAACTACATGTTTTAATATTGCCCGGGTGTGGACAAATGATGGACAAAAACCGGCGTAGAAATTAGTTGATTTAATTACGGATTCTAATAATGGGTGGACAATCGTAAAGTTTTTACGCACGATTAAAGAGACATGAACTTAAAGCGCAGTGATGATCTCGTTCAGGTTTTCTTCTATGCTCAGGTTCATTTTTTTGCGTAAACGCTGTTTTGATTTTTTAACGCCTTCAATCGTAACCCCTAACATGTTAGCCATTTCGTTATTACCCAATTGCATTTTTATAAGCGATAGCATGCGATTGTCATTTGTGGTAAGGCTTGGATAACGCTTTTTAACCGTTTCAAAAAAGTTCCCATGCACTTTAATAAAAAGCTTTCTGAAACTGTCCCAGTTTTCATCGGTCATAATATGGGCCTTCATTAAAGCTTCAAGACTATCAATATCCGCTTTGTTTACGTGCTGCAGGTGCAACTGCTCTATTTGTGCTTTAAATTCTTCAATCAGCTCGTTTTTATGGCGAAGGCTCTCGGTAAAGTGATTTAGCTCCAGGGTAGCGTTGCGTAACTCTTCGTCAACCAGCTGCTTATCTGCCAAAAGCAACCTCTTATTTTTCTTTTCTTTGATATAAATAAGTACGCCAATAACGCATATCAATATCAAAACCACAACAGAAGTATTTCGTTGCCAGGCTTCTATTTTGGCTTTGGCGTTCAACGCGCTTATTTCTTTGTCCTTCTTTGCCGATTCGTACTTCACCTGCAGCTCGCCTATTTGCTTTACATTATCAAGCACTTTAAGCGAATCGCGCATGGTTTTACCCCGGTCAAAATAATGTAGCGCCTCTTTATAATTGCCGCTGGATATGTAGCAATCATACATATGCTCGTTTATCTCCATCACCCTAAAAGGCTGATCCAAATCGCGGGCTATTTGCAAAGCCTTATTTAAATACGCAATGCCCTGTTCATGCTGCCCCATGTAATAAGTAGCTTGCCCAAGCCAGGCGTACGAGTAGGTTAATGAGCGGGTTTGGTTATATTTATTGGCTAACGCGATGGCCTTGTTAACGTAAAACAGGGCACTGTCTAACTTGCGGACATCTTTGTAGTACTGGCCAATATTATTATAAAAGCGAATACGTAAGCGCTCATACCTGGGGTTTGACTCGGCTATTTTTAACGCGGCCAGGTTTAATACAATACTCGTGGTGTCTGATTTTGGTTTGCGGGCTCGTAAGGCCACCCCGCGGGTAAACATGGCTTTAAGCCCCAGTCCTGATATAATCTCGGTAGTATCCTTGTTTTTTTTAGCCGCATTTAAACCACTATCGGCGGCCTCAAAGGCCATATTGTAGTTTGTGGTTTCTTTGTTAAGGTTGGCTATGGTATAATAAATATCGGGTATAGCGTTGCTGATGTTATATTGCTGTGCTGCAGCCAGGCTTTTCATAGCAAATTGTGTAGCTTTTTTATGATCAGCGGCATTCCAGTAATAATGGGCTTCAAACTTTTGCGCGTATACAAACGCTTTTTTATCCCCTGTTTTTTGATGCAGACCGTAAAGCTTTTGGATGACAGTTTTAAGCGAGTCCTGGTTGCTGGTAGTAAGCTTTTTGCCTAGGGTAATTTGTTTGGTTATCTCGCTGCTGTCGGGGTTTGCCTGGGCACCGTCTTCGCTGCTCTTGCTACTGTTATTACAAGCCATCAGGCCCAATAGGGCCAGGCCGGTGAGCAATTGTTTACAAGGGTTATTAGCGATAGCAAACATCAACACAGGGAATTGATTTAGCGATCATCAAATATAGTAATGGTTAATTATATATTCATTTAATAAAAATAGTATGTTTTAAAAAGAAAGTTAAAATCCTCTTTTTTTCAGTTCAAAAAAAATGGGCTACTTTCAGCGCCGGATATAATAATGGCAATAATAGCTTAGGCATGGCCGTTAAATATGTACCACAAACCGTTAATTTTTATTTATGAAACTATCAAAAGCAATCTATCTACCCGTGCTGTTTATAGCAGCGACAATTACCATGCAAGCCTGTAAGGCAAAAAAAGTTGTACAGCAAACCCCTGTACAGGAAACACCGCCAACACCTCCGCCAGCAAAAGAGGAACCGAAACCGGAGCCTACACCTGCGCCAACACCGGCCCCGCAGCCTGTTGTTGAGAAACCGGATTACAACTTCAGCAACATACAATTTGAGTTTAACTCGGGCATATTAAAAACAGCATCATACCCTATTATGGACAAAGCTGTTGCCGAAATGAAGAAAGATCAATCGGTAAGATTTGTTCTGAACGGAAATTCATCAGCCGAAGGTACTGCCGCGCATAATCAATCATTATCTGTTGAGCGTGCTACGGCTGTTAAAGCATACCTGGTAAACTCAGGTATCGATGCAAGCAGGTTAGATGCCAAAGGCTGGGGCGAAAGCAAACCTATTGCTGACAATACAACCGAAGCGGGCCGCATACTTAACCGCCGCGTCGAGATCAAAAAACTTGATTAATAATTTCTCCTCAAAATGATAAAAACCCGGCATGGTCCGGGTTTTTTTGTGTCATGTTCATGTCATAAGCGCGAAAAAGTAAATTATCGTTAAAGGAAATTTTGGGAGAGCGACCGGTTAATTATTTCTGCAACTCCATTAAAGATTGCTTAAAACCATGGCGTTTTATGCTTTGAAGCAATGATTTTCGCCAATCATTTATATACTCAAAAATTTTAGTTAAAAGAAAATGTGCAACCGTTAATCTTCCACATCTCCTAAAAGTTGTGAAACCGGAAAAACCGTTACCAATTTTTTTTACGTAATTGGGGGGTGATTTACAACAAGTTAAAATTAAAAACCCCTATTAAAATGACAAAAAAGTTAATTTTTTTGAGCGCACTTCTACTGACGTGCCTGTCGCTTAAAGCGCAAACCGTGTTTACCGCAATCGAAGAAAACGATGCGTTAGCAGTAAAACATTTAATGAGCAAAGATGGCTTTAATGTAAACGCTAAAGATGCCAATGGCAACACCGCGTTAATGTTAGCAGCTAAAACCGGCCAAAACCGCATTGTTAAAATGTTATTGCAAAAAAATGCTGATGTGGACGTAAAAGACGCAAAAGGCAACACTGCTTTAATGTTAGCCGCAATGAACAACAATGGTGATAATGTTTACTCGTTAGTAAGCCATTTCCCTGCGCTTGATGCTAAAAACAACAATGGTACAACTGCATTAATGGTTGCAGTAAGTGCAAACAATGCAGAAGCAGTACAAGCTTTATTGGCTTACGGCGCAAAAGCGAATGTAAAAGATGCCGACAAATTAACCGCGTTAGACTACGCAAAACAAGTTAACAACGCTAAAATTGCAAACCTGTTAACTAACACCACCACCACCAAAATTTAAGCGCCATGAGTGCAGATTACCCCCTATATAAAAACCCCTGAAATTTTCTCAGGGGTTTTTTGTTGTATCATAGTTTTTGCCTTTGGCGATAAAAAATAAATATATAAGAGGTTGATTTTTGTTTGAGTGTATATGCAACTATTTTGAGTTAGATATTTTTAATAATAATATTTTGCGTACTTTTATTACACCAAACCTGTACCTTTTAACAATTAAGGAGCCCTGCCGTTGCGGGGCTTTTTTGTACCCCTTTATATTCGGTATATTGCGCCATGCAAAAAGGGACACCAACCGAGAAAGAGAATCTGCATAAGCGTAACGCACACCGTAAGGGCTATGATTTTGACGCGTTAATTAAAACAAGCCCCGGCTTGGCAGATTTTGTAAAACCCAATCAATACGGTAACCGTTCGGTTGATTTTAATGATCCGCAGGCGGTGCTGGCGTTGAATAAAGCTTTGCTTAAGAATTTTTATCAAATTGATAACTGGAATATCCCCGAAGGCTTTCTGTGTCCGCCCATCCCGGGCAGGGCCGATTACATGCATTACGTGGCCGATATGCTGGCCGACAGCAACAATGGTAGCATCCCGACAGGAAAACAAATAAAAGTGCTTGATATTGGCACCGGGGCAAACGGCATTTACCCTTTACTTGGCAACAGCATATACGGCTGGCAATTTGTAGCCAGCGATATTGAGCCATTCGCCTTAACTGCATTTAAACAAACGCTTGCGGCAAATCCTGCTATCAGGAAAAACATTGATTGTCGCCTGCAGACCGAAAAGACCGAGATATTTAAAGGCATAGTAGATCCCGGTGAAAAGTTTGACCTGGTAGTTTGTAATCCGCCGTTCCATGCCTCGCGACAGGAGGCCTGGGCCACGGCTAACCGTAAATGGGAAAACCTGGGTAAAGGTAAAACGCCACACCCAACCTTAAACTTTGGCGGTAAAAGCAATGAGCTTTGGGCACCGGGTGGCGAGAGTAAGTTTGTTACCTCAATGGTTGAGGAAAGTAAACAGTTTGTAGATAGCGCCCTATGGTTTACCACGCTGGTATCCAAAAAAGAAACATTGGACAAAGCGCAAAAAGTACTAGGATACCATAAAGCTGCCGAAGTAAAGATTATTAATATGGCCCAGGGCCAAAAGGTAAGCCGTGTACTAGCCTGGACATTTTTTAATGCCGATGCACAGGCCGAATGGGTTAAACGCTGGCGATAGTAGTGTAGATAGGTTCATTCATCTATACAAAACTACCATTCACCGATACTTGCTTGGCGGGCAGCGCCTATTTCCGCAATTTTGATATGTAATATTTACCCTTGGTAGGTGTGATGAGTATAGTGCTGAGGTAGGTATGTTTGTTTTTATTATCAATAATGCGCCCGTGTAAGCGGGCGCTTTATTTAAAGGCAATTTTTAAAACAGTCGGGATGTCGCGTTCAAAGATCACCAGTTTTTTTATACATGCTGCCGGTTGGTTGGTGTTCCTGGGCTTTCCGCTGCTGTTTATGAACCGCACGCAGGAGAATAGTTCGGCATCCTTCGCAATCATTTTATCGCCCTGGTACTGGTTGTTTTGTTTCACCTATATGTTTATGTTTTACCTTAATGCCTGGTACCTGGTGCCAAGGTTGGTATTTCATAAAAAATATGTGGTGTATAGCGCTGTTGTTTTATTGCTTTCAGTATCGGTTTACTATATCAAGCCTTTTGACAATTTGCTGGGCCATAACCTGCGTAAAGGTATGCCTGCAATGGTTCCGCCCGGAATGCCCGGACCGGGTTTAAACATGGCTGATACGCTGGCCCCAAACAGCCAGGCATTACCATTTGGCCCCCTACCGCACCAGGACATGCGTATGCAGGACCCACGGTTTAAACAACCCGGCAAGCCGCCGATGGCTAATGTAGATATGGTGGGCCTTTTTATTTTTATTATGATAATGGGCCTGAGTATGGGTGTAAGCACAGTACAAAAATGGCAGCTTACCGAGCAGCGCATCATCAAAGCCGAAGCCGATAAGGCCCAGGCTGAACTCTCATTTTTAAAAGCACAGATCAATCCTCACTTTTTATTTAATACGCTGAATAATATTTACGCGCTTTCGGTTACGGATAGCGAGCATACGTCGGAAAGTATCATGAAACTATCTAACATTATGCGCTATGTTACCGATGATGTTTCGGAAAACCTGGTATCGCTGCAAAGCGAGTGGGATTGTATCAATGACTATATCGATCTGCAAAAACTCCGCCTGGGCAAAAAAACAAAACTCAATTTTGAATTGCAGGGCGAAATTCAACATCAGCAAATAGCGCCGTTGGTGTTAATGACCTTTATTGAAAATGTATTCAAATACGGCATCAGTAAACACGAAGCCACCGAGATAATTATCCGCCTGATGGTGAACGGCAACAAGCTCAAGTTTTTTTGCCAGAATACTATTGTTGAAAATGGTTCGGCGGCTAAGCGCACGGGCATAGGCATTGCCAACACCCGCCAAAGGCTTAATCACTTGTATCCCGATAAACACCTGTTAGCGGTGGATACCGACAATAATAAGTTTACCGTGACCCTCGAAATCGAATCGTAAACGCTCATTCCTGATTTATGCAATTAAAATGTGTAGCTATTGACGACGAGCCCCTGGCGCTGGAGATCATCAAAAAATATGTAGGCGAGTTTGCAGCCCTGCAAATGGCGCAAACGTTTGAAGATGCCATATCCGGCGCCGAGTTTTTAAAACGCAACAAGATCGATCTGTTATTTATCGACATCAACATGCCTGATATTACCGGTATTGACCTGGTGCGCTCGATGGAACATAAGCCTATGGTGATATTTACCACCGCCTATAAAAATTTCGCTGTAGAAGGTTTCGAGCTGCAAGCGCTTGACTACTTGTTAAAACCTATTGCTTTTAATCGCTTCTCGGCCGCGGTAAATAAAGCTATCGATTATCACCAATACAAAACCCGCGAGAAGACTACAAGCGACGAAAGCATTTACGTGCATTCCGAATATCGCACCATAAAAATAAACCTGAAAGATATTGAGTATGTAGAAAGTATGCAGGATTATGTTAAAATATACCTGCTCAATAACCCCAAACCTATATTAACCCTGCTCACCCTAAAAAACATGCTGGAGAAACTGCCCGAAAAGCAATTCGCCCGCATACATCGCAGTTATGCCGTGGCCATTGACCAGGTGAGATCTATCCACAATCGTAAGGTGCAACTACCGTCTATGGAATTACCGGTTGGCGGTAGTTATGTTGATGTGGTAAAGCATTGGTCGGCTTAGCGCGTTTATCGACACATTAACCTTATTTACCGATACCTGTATGCGCATGTGTGCCAATAACATGATTTTTAATTGTTAAACTTTATTGAACGTGTTATGGAAGGGTTAAAAAAGCGAAAAGAGATTCTGGTGCTAGATAAGGACAACCGTATCCTATCGGTAGTCGATGAAATAACCGGTTATGGCGACTGGGATATATCGATAACCTACGACCCATATTCGGTGTTTGACCTGGCCAAAGCCAAGAAACCCGACCTGATCATCCTCGACTATTTCTTACTGGATAACGATTGTGAACTGATCTGCCGCGATTTTAAAGAGGATGTCGAACTAAGTGGCGTACCTATTATTATTGTAAGCGCCTTCAGAACCAAAAAAGCACGTGCGGATTATTATAAATGCGATGCCCTATTTATAAAACCGCTTGATATGGAAGTACTGGCGTCGCGCATGGATTACCTGATGGCATCCTGATAAATTACAGAAGGAATTACAGGCTGCCCTCGTCTAATCAATCAACCAATTAAAAAATGAGAATTAAAAAGAACATAGCTACCAGCGAGAACGGGTTTGTTTTTAACCCCGCCACCGGCGATTCATTTTCGGGCAATGCCCTGGCTTCCGAAATTTTGCTGAACATGAAAAACGGCGACGCTGTGGAAGATATTAAGCAAAGCATTTTAGACAAGTATGAAGTAAGCGCCGACCAGCTGGAGCGCGATTGGGAAGATTGGATAGTGCAGTTGAAAGAAGCTAATTTGATAGATTTATAGAGAAGACTTTTACACAAATTTTTATGGTAGTAGGTATTACAGGCTTAAACGCCAATGATAACCCGGGGCCGGGTGTAGCCGTTATCCGATCGCTGCGCGAGGAGTTTGGGCATTGCTTAACCGTAATTGGTTTAAGCTACGAGTCGCTTGAGCCGGGCATTTACCTGGATAACGTGGTTGATAAAACTTATCAGGTACCTTACCCAAGCGCGGGCACATCAGCGTTGGTAGAGCGCCTGGAATACATCCATCAGCAAGAGGGCCTTGACCTGATCATCCCCAATTTTGATTCGGAACTGTATAATTACATCAAAATAGCCCCTCGCCTGCAAAGCATGGGCATTAAAACTTTTTTACCTAGCCACGAGCAACTGGCCGCCCGCGATAAAGTAAACCTGGGCGAGTTTGGTAAAAAATACGGCTTTAAAGTGCCTGCGGATATGCGGGTAAATTCACTTAGCGATCTGCGCAATGCTGCTGAAGACTTAAACTATCCATTGGTTGTAAAAGGCAAATTTTACGAAGCCTATGTGGCCTACACGGCCGATGCTGCGCAAAAATCATTTCATCAGCTAAGTGCCAAATGGGGCTTGCCGGTAATAGCTCAACAATTTATAAAAGGTACCGAAATAAACATTGCCGGCCTGGGCGATGGTGAGGGCAATGCCATTAGCGTGGTGCCTATGCGCAAGTTATATATTACCGATAAAGGCAAAGCCTGGGCAGGTATTACCATTGAGGATAACGCCTTGATAGAGCTGGCCAAACAGTTTACCCGCGCCACCAAATGGAAAGGCGGCTTCGAGCTGGAAATTATGCGTGATGCCGAAGGCGACCTGTACATTATGGAGATCAACCCACGCTTCCCGGCATGGATCTATTTAACTGCCGGTGCAGGCCAGAACCAACCGGCCGCCTTGGTTAAAATGGCCATGGGCGAAGAGGTGGAGCCGTTTACAGAATACACAGTTGGCAAAATGTTCATTCGTTATTCGTGGGATCATTTGGCTGATATTGCCGATTTTCAACAGTTCTCTGCCTTCGGCGAATTATCTGTAGCTAAAGTTAATTTGTAAGGGATGGCACAGAAACTAAAGTACGAGCGCCCTTTTATTAAAAAGCTGAACGCCGGTGCCATGAACAAATTCGGCACCCGTCCCGAAACACAGGCTGTAAAAAGTATTGACGGCGTAGCGGTTAAAAAACTAGCGGAGCAATATGGCTCACCCTTATTTGTGTTGAGCGAAAAACAGATCCGCAGAAATACCCGGGCTGCCGTACGCGCTTTTACCACACGCTATCCTTCAGTACAATTTGCCTGGAGCTATAAAACCAATTATATAAACGCCGTTTGCAACATATTTCACCAGGAAGGTAGCTGGGCTGAGGTGGTGTCGGGTATGGAATACCGCAAAGCATTAGGCAACGGTGTTCCCGGTGCCGAGATCATTTTTAATGGTCCGGGGAAACAGCGGGAGGATCTTTTGTTGGCTATTGAGCATGATTCGCTAATACATATTGATCATTTTGATGAGTTGTACTTATTGCTGGAACTTTGCAATACAGTTAGCAAAAAGCCGCGCGTGGCCATCCGTGTAAATATGGACACCGGCGTATACCCGGTATGGGACAGGTTTGGGTTTAATTTTGAGAATGAAGAAGCCTGGAGCGCTATCACCAAAATTGTATCATCCGGCAAATTACAACTGGTGGGTCTGCACTGCCATATCGGTACTTTTATGTTATCGGTTAATGCTTACAGCGTGGCGGCAACCAAATTATGCAGCCTGGCCATGCGTTGCAAAAACCAACTGAATAACCCGGTGCAATACCTTGATCTGGGCGGTGGTTTCCCATCAACCAATACTTTAAAAGGCGCTTACCTGCCGGGAGTTGACACGGTACCTTCTGTTGATGATTTTGCTGACGCGATAACATCGGCCATATTAAGCTATGGCTTCAAGCAGGAAGAGTTACCCATGCTGATATTGGAAAGCGGCAGGGTACTGATTGACGATGCTGGTTACCTGGTAGGCAGCGTGGTTGCTAATAAACGCTTAAGTGATGGCCGCCGTGCCGCCATATTGGATTTTGGGGTGAATACTTTGTTTACTTCGTTTTGGTACGATCACCAAATCAGCCCGGCGCAGGATTTTGGCCAGCATGCCGAGAACATGGTGCTTTACGGTCCGCTTTGCATGAATATTGATGTGGTGCGCGAAAGCATTAACCTGCCCCTGCTAAACCCCGGCGATAACCTGGTGGTGCATAAAGTAGGCGCTTATAACATGACGCAGTGGATGCAATTTATCATGACACGCCCTGCCGTGGTCTTGATAGATGAAAACCTGCATACCCACCTCATCCGCAAAGCGGAAAGTTTGGAATACATGGAAACCCCGGAAGGGATGCCCGCACATTTAACAACGAATAAGGAATAGTGAACAGGAAAATTGCTTTTACCATCCAGGCTATCATTAATAGTTATGCCATCTTGTTTTTTTCGCAAAATAAGGTGCTGGGTGTATTGCTGCTTATGGCGTCGTTTTTTAACCCGGTTGCGGGCGCTGCCGGGTTGGCTTGCGTGATGTTTTCTGTAAGTTTAGTTTCGTTGTTGGGCTATGATCGTGAAAGCACCCGTATGGGCTTTTACAGCTTTAATGCCTTGTTATTAGGCATCGGCTTCGGTACTTTTTACGCGTTCAATCTTTCGTTTTTTATCTGGCTGATCGTTGCTTGTTTAGCGGTAACCATGCTGAGCGTGGTTTTGGCTGCATCGCTGGGTAAACGAGGATTTCCTTTACTGTCGTTCCCGTTTGTAATAACATTCTGGTTGGTGTTATCTGCCGTAAACAGTGTGTACCACATGGGCCTGGCGCAAAGCAACAGTGCCATCATCAATGAAATGTACACCGCCGGCGAGGGCATGCCTTATTGCTTCCCCGGCGCTTTAAGCTTTGTGCAGATACCTTCGTTACTTAGTTTGTTCTTCAGGTCGCTGAGCGCGGTATTATTTCAAAATAATGTGATATCGGGCATTGTGATCTGTTTGGGGCTGATCATCCATTCGCGTATCAAATTTAGTTTGATCGTACTGGCATTTATCAGCGCTTGCTTACTCAACTCGCTTACCTATACCTATCCCGAAGGAATAAGTTATTACCATTTAGGCAGCAACGTGGTTATGGCATCGGCGGCATTAGGAAGTTTCTTTTTGATACCTTCATTACGCTCGTATCTATGGGCCATGTTGGCGGTTCCGGTAGTATTTGTGCTGATAAACGCAAGCACCAAAATTTTTGGCATGTATGATCTGCCGGTACTATCATTGCCGTTTTGTTTGGTTATTATCCTATTCCTGGGCTTTTTCAGGTTGCGTATCAATACCGGGAAATTACAACTCACGCCATTGCAGCATTATTCGCCCGAGCGTAATCTGTACCAATACCTAAACGGCAAAGAACGTTTGGAAGATCTGAAATACTTTAACCTGCATTTACCCTTTATGGGCGTGTGGTCGGTATCGCAGGGCTATGATGGCGATATTACCCACAAACAGGAATGGGGCAAGGCGCTTGATTTTGTAATCAAGGACGAAGAGCAGCAAACTTTTAAATATCCCGGCACGCGCCCGGAGCATTTTTACTGCTACAACAAACCTGTTTTAGCCTGCGGCGATGGCATTGTAGAAGAAGTGGTAAACCATGTAGAAGATAACGAAATAGGGCAGGTAAACCTGTTGGATAACTGGGGAAACAGCGTAGTTATTAAGCATGTTACCGGTTTATACAGCAAAGTATCGCACCTTAAAAAAGGTTCGGTAAAGGTTAAACCCGGCGATGTGGTTAAACAAGGCGATGTGTTGGGCATGTGTGGCAGCTCAGGCCGTTCGCCCGAGCCACATTTGCATTTCCAGGTGCAGGCAACACCTTACATAGGGTCAAAAACGCTGGCTTATCCTTTTGCTTATTATTTGGATGACAGCGACGGCCAGAGCAAATTAAAAACTTTCAGCATTCCTACGGAAGGTGCCGAGCTAAGCCAGATCGCTATTAACGCGACCATAAAACAGGCTTTCAAATTTCAGCCCGGCTACATGGCTATACTAACCGCCCCCGATCATGAGCCCGAGTACCTGGAAGTATTTACCGATGCCTGGAATCAAACTTATATCTATAGTAAAACAACCGGCGCTACCGCCTATTTTATCAATAACGGAACCTCGTTTTACTTTACAAGTTTTTACGGTAGTCAAAGCTCGCTGCTGTATTATTTTTACCTGGCCGCCTATAAAATTGTATTTACTGCCGATGCCGATATTGCCGTTAACGATGTATATCCAACCCAGCTAACTACTGATAAAGCCACGTTATGGCTGCATGATCTACTGGCCCCATTCTGCCAATTTATAAAACTAACTTATCAAAGCCATGCAAAAGCCAATGGCTGGGGTGTGAGCGTGTATTCATCGCAAACCCGCGAAGTATTTGGCAGCACTAAAACACCGATGCACGCGCAGTTGACGCTTGAACACGGAACGCTTAAAGCATTCACCATAACCCTCAACAATAAAAAAATTGAAGCCCAATGGATAACAGAAAATACCTATTAGTTATAGCGTTGCTGTTGGCCATAAACACGGCTAAAGCGCAAACATTTGCCGAGGTGGATAGCCTTACCAACGCGCAAAGCCTGGCCGGCAATTGGGAACAGTTACTGGCTACCGGGCAGCAGGCTATTGATAAAGGCATAGATTATCCCGGCCTTCGCCAGCGTTTGGGTTACGCCCACTTAGTAAGCGGAGACTACGGTGTCGCGCTGCGCGATTATGACGTAGTGCTCAAAAGCGATTCATATAATCCCGCTGCGCGCTACTATGCTTACTTAAGCAGCCGGTATTTAAACCAGGAATCTGGCGCTTCGGTACATGCATCCTATTTAGATAGCGCAACTTTAAAAGCCGAAGGTCTTTCGGCATTTGGGTTGGTTAGCGCCGGTTTAGAGAACAGCTTTAAAATACCGGATAACACTTATCGCGGCAGCGCCAATTATACACGCGTTTCGCTGAGTAACAGGTTGGGTTGGCGCTTGCGGTTGGATCAGTCGGTAGCTTATTACAAGCAAATGCTTAATAATAGCAACCAACCGGCAAGGGCCAATGTTGATGAGAACAGCCAGCTGGAATACTACGGCAAACTAAACTACGCGCTTAAAAGCAACCTGGTATTAATGGGCGGCTACCATTACCTGCATACCCAATTTATCAGCAACCAGTATAACAGCCACATTGCCTTTGCCGGTTTACGCTATAACGGCGCTTATTTTAGTTTGCAGGGCGATGCGGTATTTGGCAGCCTGATAGGCACTACGTTGGTGCAATACAGTGCAGGGGCAACCATTTATCCGTTTGGTAACCTGGATCTGTATGCGTCTGTTAAAGGTTCGTACAATGATCAGGGTTCCACCAGTACTTTTGTATTTAGCCCTGCGCTTGGGTTTAAAATAGCCAAAAATTTGTGGACCGAAAGCTCGGCCAACATCGGCACGTTGGATAGTTTTATTGATGCCGACGGGCTGTATGTTTATAACGCTATCGACGTTACCAAGGTAAAAGCCGGTCAATCGCTTTTTTACCAGTTAGGCAAACATGCGCAGCTACAGCTTAACTACACTTACGAACAAAAAACAGACTTCACTCATAATTATATCTATAATCAAAACTCTATAACAGCCGGAATACTATGGAAATTTTAAAAAAACCTGTTCTCATCATCGTGCTGGCCATGGCCACGCTCCAGGTAAAGGCGCAAACCAATGCCGTATTGCAAAAAGCTTTCCGCAATAGCTATGCTAATGAAACGAATAAAAACTACACCGCTGCAATAAACGATATTTCACCGTATTACTCTGATGGCAATTACGAGATCAACGTGCGCCTGGGCTGGTTAAATTACCTGAACAAAAACTATCCGGCTTCGCAAAATTATTATCTCAAAGCAATTGCCGCCAGGCCCGTTGCTATCGAAGCTAAGTTTGGTTACGTTAAGCCGCTTTCGTTTTTACAAAGCTGGGATAAGGTGTTAGATCAATACCTGGCTATTATCAAAATAGATCCGCAAAATACACAGGCTAACTATTGGGCCGGGGTGGTTTATTATAATCGCAAACAGTATGGCTCGGCTATTAATTGCTTTAAAGTGGTAATTAATTTATATCCGTTTGATTATGACGGGAACCACATGCTGGCATGGTCAAACCTGATGCTGGGTAAGAAAGCCGAGGCTCGTGCTTTTTTTGAAAAAGCGCTATTGATCAAACCAGACGACGCATCAAGTACCGATGGTTTAAATAAGTCAAAGTAGTTGATAATTAGCTACGTAATACGATCCGACTTTCATTCATCGGTTTTAAATGTGCCTTCATCGGCACATTTTTTATTTAGGGGTAAGGGGTAGGTAATTTCATCTCAACAAAACAACAGTGTTGTATCGACTCAGAAATTACCATTAAACTTAAAGAACTATGAAAAGGAAAAGTATTTACCCCCTAATGATGTTGGCCGCAGGAATCAGTCTGTTTAGTGCCTGCCAGAAAGGTGCCATTGGCGACACTAACGCAAAAGACGATAACGGAATAGCAGCAGTTGCGGCTTCCTCGGGCGCCATCGCGGTAGCAAGCGTAAATTCATTGGCGCTAAGCGGTGTTACCGAATCGACCAAAGACAGCGTATACCTGCTTAATTGCGTAGGTCCTCGCGGGAAGAAAGACACGGTGGCCTTCGCTTCGCTATCAACAGCTATCACCACTTATTTGATCGACAACTATGCCGGCTATTCTTTTATCAGGGCTCATAAAATAACCGACAATACCGGTACAGTTACCAACTATGTTGTTGCCATTAAGTTTAACAACGCACCGGTAGGTTTAAAATTTACCGCGGCTGGCGTGTTTGTTAGCGTATTGGAGCAGCGCACCGGGGCCGATTTAAAAGGTGGCCGTGGCTGGCACCCGGGCGGCCCGTTCCAGATACGTGGCGGTGCAAGGCCCGATACTATTGCATTGTCGGCCATACCTGCTGTAGTTAAGGCTACGTTTGTTGCGGCTTACGCTACCGATACCTTGCTGCATGCCGGCATAGCGCACGATGGTAATTATATCCTCATCAGCAAAAACAATGGTTTGTTTGCTACCGCGATAAGTGCAGCAGGCGTACAGGTTAAACGTATGCAGATAAACAATGTGCGTGGCAAACACACGTCGGTAACGCAAGCCGCTTTGCCTGCCGCTATCACAACATATTTAAGCACAACCTACCCGGCTTATGTATTTGATAAAGCGTTTTCGGCCAGTAAAAACGGCGTGATAGAAGAGTATGATGTATTCATCACCGCAAACAATACCAAATATGCGCTGCGCTTTAATGCCAGCGGCACATTTATAAAAGCATTGCCCGTACGTTAGGCAATAATTAATAATGATCAGGTTTATTGAAAGGCCGGCATCTGCGAGAGATGCCGGCCTTTTTTGTATCGTTAGGTTAGATGCAGGGTGAGCTTATTTATCGCCTTTATAAAGTGGGTTGCTGCCTGTTGAGCCAGAACCAGTATAAAGCGGATTGGATGTTATAGCTTTAGGACCGCCATTGCTGCCACCTTTTACAATAATGCCACCAATAGGGTTGCCGGAAACAAAACCTGCTATTTCGCCCTCATTTTGGTTTTCCTGGAAATAAGGGTTGGTTTGGCTTCCTTTGTCAATCATTTTGCCGGCCATAGGGTTTACGGTCTCATAGCCGCTGGCGTTATATAGGGGGCTAACGTTTCCGCGATTATTATCTTTTGGCCTTGGGTTTTGGCCACCTTTAACAACAATGCCGCCTATTGGCTGGCCCGGTTTGGCTTCCTGGGCTAATGCGCTTACTATACTTACTAAAACTAATGCGGTGGTTAATATTAATGCTCTCATGACTTTTAATTTTTGTTTTTGGTTTGTTTGATAGTATATCAAGCATATCCCGCTTTTGTTACCCCTTTTTTTAATAAAAATTTCATTTTGTTGCAATTATGCCATTTTTTATGATTTTGGTTATAAATACACACCTAATTAAGCACTATTGGTTATTATTGTATGATTTGCAACGGCAATAAAAAATGAAGCTAAGCGGCGTAAAATATCTTTTTGTAATGCTATGCCTGTTCTCTATCATCGAGACAGCGGGCATATCAACGCTATGCCTTTTTTTAAAAGCACACATTACAGTGACTACCGACGACCAGGCGAGCAATCAAAACAATGATACCAGCGAAACCGAAGCCAAACGCATAGAGATACGTGAGTATTGGGCGGTGTTTAATGATATGATGCCCGCACAGCTCGCCGTTTATACTTTTCCGGTTAAATATTACACCGAGGCAGATGATCATCATTTGAGTTGGTATCCGCCGGTTGCTACCCCGCCACCCAATTTTCAGGTTTAATTATACAAGTTAAACCGTGCCGGCCCTGTTTAAGGGTATCGGCCCTATTGAATATCAATTAAAATTTATTTAAACATGAAAATTGGAATTAAAGCAGCCATGGCTATAGTAGCCGTAGCTTTCACTATAAATGCGGCAAAAGCCCAAAACGTAAGCGATAAAGACATCAAGAAAAACATAAGCCCGGTAAATAACCCCATGAGTTACCTCACCAAATTGGAGCCTTTAAGTTTTGAGTTTGATAACAGCAAACACAAACAATTAAAACTGCCGGCAGGCCGCAATTTTGGCTTTAATGCCGACGATGTAAAACAGGTATTGCCCGAGGTTGTAAAAACCGACAATCATTGGATAACCGCAGGTAAGGGCAACCACAGGGCTATAACCACCAATAAAGTAGATGTGGACGAGCTAGTGCCGCTGCTGGTTGGCGCCATTAAAGAGCAACAAGCCCAGATAGAACAACTGAAGCAAGAAGTGCAGGCGCTGAAAGCTAAAGTGAAATAGAAACCGATAAAGCCGCCCATAAAGCGGCTTTATTATTTAAAAGCAATTGTGTACTTTTCGGGTAACAAAAAACTGATATGTCAATACCCGCTAATTGCTTAAACTGCGAGACGCCGCTGCATACCGAGTACAGGTTTTGCTACAAATGCGGGCAACCCACCAATACCCATAAGCGCATGACTATGGGCCATATCGCCCACGAGGTTTTCCACGCGTTTACGCATGCCGATAAAGGTTTTTTGTATCTGATCAAGGCCCTGTTCACACAGCCAGGCACCACCATACGCAAGTACCTGGATGGCAGGCATAAAAAGTATTTTAACCCCTTTAGTTTTTTCTTTATTGTGCTGGGCATCTATGTGCTGTCCAACGCTTTCTTTAAACCCTTCGACAGGGTAAAGAGCATCACCGACGAACAACAGCATGTAAGTTACCCGGCTTCTGTAAAAACGCCTGAGCAACGTGCCCGCTATAAAGCCAATTACGATATGATTGCCAGACGTTCATCATCGGTAATGAACTTTATGAATACCAAAACAAACATAGTTTTGGGCATAAGCACGCCGTTCATTGCACTTATTATGTTTTTGCTTTACTGGCGGACGGTTAATTATGCAGAGAACCTGGTGGTGATGACCTTCGTTAACTCGGTGCTCAACCTGCTCTCCATTTTTATATTTACCCCGTTGATGCACTTCGTGCCCGACCCGCAGTTATACCAAACCGTTTTGTGGCTCATGTTGGCTATCCACGCCACTTATATTGCCATTGTATACCACGGCGTGGCTCGACAAAAAAATACGTTTTTAGGTATTTCAAAGTCGATCCTGTCGGGAGCCGTTGCCATTGGCCTTTGGTTGGTTATCTCGTTCACCTTTATCCGCTTTTACATTATGTTACCCTTGTGGTATAAATAAAAGGCATGAATCCGGATATCTGTTTACCCAAAAATACTCTTAGCCTTCTTTAATGTTTTTTCCAGGTCTATACCCTTACCCAACACACCTTTAAACAGGTCGCCTGTTTCTTTCAATCTGTCCAACGAATTATGGATGGTGAAATCGCGCATGGTTAAGCCGGGTTTCACTTCGTCCCAGTCCAGCGGCATAGATACCGTTGCGCCGGGTTTTGGGCGAAGCGAGTAAGGTCCCGCTATGGTAGCGCCCGGGCGGTTCTGTAAAAAGTCGAGGTACATTTTGCCTTTTCTGGCGGATATCATGCGTTCCAAACTGGTATAATCGGGGATTTGTTTATGCACCAGCTGCACCACAATTTTGGCAAACATTTGCGATTGGTCATAATCATATTTCGCAGCCAGCGGGATATAAATATGCATACCTGTTGAACCAGAGGTTTTAGGGTACGATGGCACATCGATAGCATCCAATACTTTCTTAACCTCCTGCGCAGCCTCAATCACCTGGTCGAAGGTATGTTTGTCAGGGTCAAGGTCTATCACGCAATAATCAGGGTTATCCGGTGTTTTAACGCGACTAAACCAGGGGTTCATTTCAATACAACCCAAAGATGCCATCCATAATAAATACGATTCATCCGAGCCAACCAAATACTCTTTATGCTCACCCTCGCCGTTAGTGTAGGGGAAGGTTTTGGTCACCCAATCAGGCGCTTTACCTTTTACATCCTTTTGGTAAAAGCTTGGGCCGTGTATCCCGTTTGGGAAACGGTTAAGGGACATGGGCCTGTCTTTCAAATAAGGCAAAATATACTCCGCTACGCGATAATAATAGTTAAACATATCGCGCTTGGTAATGCCGTCCTCGGGCCAGTAAACTTTACTCAGATGCGTAAACTTTAATTCGTGCCCGCAAATTTTACGTACCTGGGTCTCGTCTTTGGGGTTAAGCAGGGTTTTGCGGTCCTTGTCTTTAGGTGGCTCCACTACTTTCTTTTCTTTTTTAATTGTTGATGGTTTTTCGGCCTCGTCAACGGTTTCTTCCGTATCGACAGGGGTTTCCAAAACCACATCTTTTGCTTTTTTGTCTTCGCGCATACCTTTAAATGAAGCCTGGCGGAAAATGCCATCGCTGGTTACCTCGGCATAGTTTACCTCGCAAACCAATTCAGGTTTAAGCCAGGTTGGTTTGGCCCCCAAACGTTGCGGGCGGAAACGTGATGGTTTATCTACATCTGGCTCCACATCAAACGGCACTTTATCGGTTATTAAAGGCCTAAACTGCGCCATCATTTCCTTCTGCAATTTATCCGAAAAGCCGGTACCCACCTTGCCCACATATTTAAGCTTTTTACCATCATAAACACCCAGCACCAGGGCGCTGAACGATTTGGCAGTGCCCTCATTTTTAGTAAAGCCGGCTATAACGACTTCCTGCCTACGCTGTACTTTTATCTTCAGCCATTCTTTTGAGCGCAGATCAGATGTGTAAACGCTATCCGCTTTTTTGGCAATGATACCTTCCAGCCCTATCTTCTCCGCGGCCGCGAAAAACTCCTTGCCATTGGCCGCGAAAACTTTGCTTTGGCGCAAGCTGTCGTCATTGGTTGGTAACACCTCTTTCAAAATGGCCTGGCGTTGTATTAAAGGTAGTTGGGTTAGATTCTTCCCTTCGTACCACAAAATATCGAATACATAAAATACCAAATGTCCATCAGCCTCGCTGCGCCAGTTTTGCAGCGCGCCGAAATCAGAAATGCCCTTGTCGTTCAACACTAATATTTCGCCATCAATCACGGCATCAACGTCCCAATCTTTCAACAGTTTATTGATCGGGTAGTACTTGTCGAAAGTGATGTTATTGCGCGATATCAGCTCCACCTCACCTTTGTTAATGGTGGCAATAGCACGGTAGCCGTCCCACTTAACCTCGTACACCCAATCCGGGTCGTCAAAGGGCGCGTCCACCAGGGTGGCCTTCATGGGTTTTATTTTTTTGGGAATGGCAGATTTGGGCGCGTCTTTGATCAGCTTTTTAACATCGAACGTATCTTCTGTTAATTCACCCTCTCCGACTTCGGCTGCTACTTCCTCATCGGGCTTTGCCGGGGCTTTTTTTTTACCGCCTTTTTGGGGTTTTTCCAGGTCCTCCTCGTGGCCGTGCTGCCAAACCTTTTCGCTGGTTTTCTCCATCGTCTCGATGGTTTTACCGCTCAGGATGGATTTGTCTTTTTTGGTGATATCTTTTTCGGAGGCGAACTCGTCTTTATGTTTAATGAGTAGCCAGCCGTTCTCGCCCATACCATGCGTTTTCACCAGGGCGTATTCTCCCTCCAGTTTTTCGCCGTGGAGTTTTATTTTAACTGAGCCTTCTTTAAGCTGCTTTAATAAGTGTTTTTCCTGCGCTTTTTTGCCTTTAATTTCCTCGATGGGTTCGTAGGTGCCCTCGTCCCAAACAATAACGGTACCGCCGCCGTATTCGCCTTGGGGGATGATGCCTTCAAAGTTGCGGTAGTCAAACGGATGATCTTCCACCATCATGGCCAGGCGCTTGTTCTTGGGGTCGGTTGACGGGCCTTTGGGCACTGCCCAGCTTTTTAACACACCATCCATTTCCAGCCTGAAATCATAGTGCAGGCGCGAGGCATCATGCTTCTGTATCACAAACATTAAATGATCCTTGTCTTTACTCATGCCGGCCTTTGGTTCGGCCGTTTTGGTAAAGTCGCGCTTTTTAACATATTCTTTCAGTCCCATGGTTGGTGGTTTATCGTTTCAAATATTCTTCTATATCTCTGGCGGATGTACCTACGGCCTGCATGGCATTTTTTAACCGTTCGGCATCAACGCCAAATTTTTCTGTCCAATACTGTAATTCGTAGTCCTCATGTACATTAACACGGTCACGATCAGGGCTGCCAATGTTTTCCTTATTGTCCATAATATTTTCGTTTTAATTTATTTTACAACAATAGGTGGTGCTTAATGGTTTGTATTAAAACACAATAACTATCCATGGAAAAGTTTGAGCTATCTGTAAACTACAAAAAAGAGAACCTGCACTTTGAGGTGCGCGACTATATGCACCACGACGGCGAGCAATGCAAATACGAAATATTTAAGGAAGGCGAGTTTATTGGCTCGCTAGAGCCACACGGCCGGCATGAGTTGCAGATCTGTAAAAATCCCGGTGTAGTAAAGGATGAATTACTGCATTTAATCGCTGATGAATTGGAGCGGTATAATATCTAAAAATATTTCTGCCAAAAAAAACAAATGCAACAATATTGCGTTTAATAATTAAATGCTTATCTTTAGCATAACAAACCTAATTATTAACCGCCTTTTGGGGCACAAAACTTATCATTATGGCAGAGCTGAACACTTCCGCAAAAACAGGCAACGCTAAAGGCCGCACCCGCCGCCCTATGCCTCGTGTTGATTTAACCGCTATGGTTGATCTTGCGTTTTTATTGATCACTTTCTTTATTTTAACCACCACGTTGCAAAAGCCGAGAAGCATGAAATTAACCATGCCTGATGATGGCATCGAAACCGGCGATGTGCCAGAAAGCCGTACCATGACTGTAGTTTTGGGCGCAAAGGATAAATTAACATGGTACATGGGCCGACCACAAGAACCACTCACTACCCCCAAAGTTGAAAATTACGACGGTAAAGGCATACGGCAGGTATTGATGCAGCAAAGCCAAAAAGTGCGTAACGAACAAGGAAAGGAGATGATGGTGCTGATAAAACCGAGCGCACAATCAAACTATAAAAACCTGGTTGCTATAATGGACGAATTGAACATTACCAATAACGCGATGCGCGCTATTGTAAAAATATCGCCCGATGATATTGCTATGCTAAAACGCGATAACATTTACAACTAAGCTTATTGAAAAATGATTTGTAAATTGGGCAGTAATTAAACCGCCCAATTTACCATCTTCATGAAAGTAAAATTAGTTGCCCTGTTCCTGGTACTTGCCGGCAATGCCTTTGCCCAAACGCCGCAACGCCAAAATCCATATAAAGAATTGCCGCTGGGCACCATTAAACCCAAAGGCTGGCTGCGCGAAATGCTGGTACGCCAACGCGATGGTGCTACGGGTAACCTGGACAAGCTTTACCCACTTGTAATGGGCCAACGCAATGGTTGGTTGGGTGGCGACGGCGATCAATGGGAACGCGGCCCTTACTGGATAGATGGCCTGCTACCATTGGCTTATATTTTAGATGACAAGGCACTAATTGCTAAATGCAAACCCTGGGTGGAGTGGGCTATAAAAAGCCAGACACCCGACGGCCACTTCGGCCCAACCAAAGATTACCCCGGCGAACGTGGCATACAACGTAACAACGCCCGCGACTGGTGGCCAAAAATGGTGATGCTGAAAATTCTACAGCAATACTATTCGGCCACGCAGGATAAAAGGGTCATAACCCTCATGACCAACTATTTCAAGTATCAGCTTAAAGAATTACCCGCTACACCGCTTGATCATTGGACCTACTGGGCCCGCTTCCGCGCCGGCGATAACCTAATGGCGGTGTATTGGTTGTACAACATAACCGGCGACAAGTTTTTATTGGATCTTGGCGAACTGCTGCACAAACAAACCTTTGATTTTACCGGCGGCTTTTTAAATACTGATATGCTAACGCGCTTTAACAGTATTCACACGGTTAACCTGTCGCAAGGCATGAAAGAGCCGGCTATTTATTACCAGATGCATCCCGAACAGAAATACCTGGACGCCATGAAAAAAGGTTTTGCCGATCTGAAAAAATTCAATGGCATGGCGCATGGTTTATATGGCGGAGATGAGGCCCTGCATGGCAATAACCCAACGCAGGGATCAGAACTTTGTACGGCGGTGGAAATGATGTTTACCCTGGAAAATACATTAGCCATAACCGGTGATGTAGACTATGCGGATAAGTTAGAGAAAGTGGCGTTTAACGCGCTGCCTACACAAACCAGCGACGACTATATGTCGCGCCAATACTTTCAACAAGCCAACCAGGTGATGCTAACCCGCCAGATGCACAATTTCGGTGATAACCATGGCGGTACCGATGTGGTTTACGGCTTGCTGACCGGCTACCCATGCTGTACGTCAAACATGCACCAGGGCTGGCCAAAATTTACGCAGAACCTGTTTTACAGTACGCTGGATAAGGGTGTGGCTGCATTGGTTTATTCGCCTGCGGAAGTGAACACTACCGTTGGCGATAATGTTGCTTTAAACATTGTTGAAGAAACCAATTACCCGTTTGAAGAAAGCATCAAATTCACCCTCAAACCTAAAAAGAAAGCCACCTTCCCATTCCATCTGCGCATACCGGAATGGTGCACCAAAGCCACCATCAAAATTAACGGCCAGGTACACCAGGAAGTTAACGGCAACCAGATAGTGAAGATAGACCGCGAATGGAAAGCCGGCGATGTGGTTGAACTGCAATTACCAATGCACTTAAGCAAAAGCCGTTGGTATGAAAACTCCATGTCGATAGAGCGCGGGCCGATAACTTATGCCTTAAAAATTGGCGAGGATGTAAAGGTTGTTAAAAACACCAAAGACTCGTTAAACTACGGTGCCAGCTACACCGAGGTACGCCCAACTACGCCATGGAATTACGGCTTATATGAAGTAAGCGACGCCAAGCTGGATCAATTTTTCAAAGTAGAAAGCACCGGCAAAACTACCAGCTACCCATGGAACCTGGAGAACGCCCCAATACAGATCAAAACCAAAGGCAGGCGTATCCCGTCATGGACGTTATACAATGATATGGCGGGGCCGATACCTTATAGCCATGTGTTCGGTTTGGAGTCTGAACGACAGGAAGAGGATATTACTTTAGTGCCTTATGGTTGTACTATGTTAAGGATAGCACAGTTTCCGTTGGTGGGGAGGAAGTAAAGGCAATACACCCTTATGTCATTTCGACCAACGGGAGAAATCTTATACAAGCAACGAGTAGCAAGGCGTATAAGATTTCTCCTCGCTCCTCGTTGAAATGACATACTTGCAAAAATCGTCCTAAGAAATTTCCTTACCTCTCAAAACAATTTAGCCCTCTTCGCCATTATCCATAGCGCAAACAGCGCACACTAATTGGAAACAAAAAAACGCATAGCCATACTAGGCGGAGGTCCCGCCGCATTATTCCTGTTGAAGCATTTTGTGGATGCCGGTCGTACCGATATCAGTCTTACTATTTTTGAGAAAAACCATGAACTGGGTGTAGGCATGCCTTACAGCCACGATGGTGCTAGCGAGGAGCACATCACCAACGTATCCGGCAACGAAATACCAGAGTTAGTAACCACTGTTACCGAATGGATAGAAATAGCCCCCAAGGCCCTGCTGCAGCAATTCAACATCACCCCGCAACATTACAACGATTATAAAGTGCTACCGCGATTGTTGTTTGGACATTACCTGTCGGCGCAATTTGATATGCTGAAGAAGAAGGCCGAGGCTATGGGCATACTCGACAAACTACATTTGGGTAGCTGCGTTACCGATATCATCGACCATCCCGAAGGCAATAAAATTACTGTGATAGTTAACGGAGAGGACAGATTTGATTTTCATCAAGCCATCATCAGCACCGGCCACAACTGGCCAAAAACGTATGAGGGTAAAGTGGAGGGCTATTTCGATTCGCCCTACCCGCCGGCAAAGCTGCGGTTTAAGGTTGATCATCCAATAGCGGTGCGAGGTTCATCCCTTACGGCTATTGACGCCATCCGTACCCTGGCCCGCGCCAATGGTGAGTTTACCCTGGCCGAAGATGGTAAACGCCGCAGCTATAAATTAAATGAAGATAGCGCCGGTTTTAAACTGGTTATGCACTCGCGCAATGGCCTGCTGCCGGCGGTGAGGTTTCATTTGGAAGATTCCCATCTGTCTGACGATAAAACCATGAGCAGGGAAGAGATTCAGCGGTATCGCGACGAGTGCGGCGGCTTCATACCGCTCGATCTGCTTTTTGAGCGCAATTTTAAAGCAATATTTAAGGATAAGCGCCCGACATTTTATGAGCAGATCAAACACATGGACCTGGAAACTTTCGTTAACACCATGATGACCATGCGCCAAAGCCAGGATGCGTTCGATCTGTTTAAAGCAGAATACGTAGAGGCCGAAAAGTCCATCGAGCATGAGCGATCGGTGTACTGGAAGGAGGCGCTGGCTATCCTTAGCTTCGCGATGAATTACCCGGCCAAATACTTGTGCGCCGAGGATATGCAGCGCCTGCAAAAAGTGTTAATGCCATTGATCAGTGTGGTGATCGCGTTCGTACCGCAAAGTTCATGCGAAGAGTTGTTTGCGCTGCATGACGCTGGTGTGCTGGAAATTATTTCCGTAGGCGATGCCAGCGAGGTTGAACCGGTAGATGAAGGCGGCATTATTTACCATTATACCGATGACAATAACGAACATCACGCTACCCGTTACAAAACCTTTGTGGATAGCATTGGCCAGCCGCATCTTAATTTTGAAAGCGTGCCTTTTGAAGGCCTGAAAACCAAACATACGCTGACACCGGCCCGCGTTCAATTCAAAGATGCCGAAACCGGTAAAAGCGAAATGGAACAAGGTAATGATAAGGTAGTATTTAACGGCCTGGACAAATACTATCTCAATGTGCCCGGCATTGCCATCAATGATCATTACCAGCCGGTTGATGAATATGGTGCTTACAACGCGCGCCTGTATATGATGGCCGTTCCCTACATAGGCGGTTACAATCCCGATTACTCAGGGCTTGATTTTTGCGAGGCTGCATCAGAGGTTATTGTTAAAAATATATTTGATCCATTTATTTATGACTGATCAAACATCGGCTACGCCAAAACTATATATGTTACTGCTGGGCTCAAAAGCCCCCGGCCGGCACGTGGAGCAGCACGACTTTTTCTTCGGCATTGCCCACTCGCTAAAAGAGTTGGTACCCGATATCAAAAAGTTTTGGCGCGGCGCGGCAGCCAACATTCATATTGATGGCTATCGCGAAGTGAACGCGGTGGATGGTTATAAAATAGAAGTTGTTCCACGTGAAAACGGCCCGGAAATGCAGAGCGAAAAGCTGTTCTTCATCAATCTTGGCGGCTACACCAAGGGCAGATTGGAGGAGCAGCACTACGTTATCCTATCCGTAAATACCGACCGTGGGCAGGCAGTACAGGCAGCGAAACGGGCCGCCTTTTTTAAAGCCAATACCATAGCCGGCGTGAAAGGCGCCAACGCCCATATCGACGATAAATATGGCATTGATGTAGACGATATTTATAACATTGAAGAAATGCTTACACCGGCTCACAAAGCCCGGTACCACGTTAGCATAACACCAAAGGCGGGCTTACCCGAAGACGAGATCCATCTGGGTTATTTCAGGTTGGATAAATTATAGGTCGTTACAGGACAGTAAAGGATAGTTAACAGAAATGATTTTTGTTAACTTGTATAACCATTATACACCCTTTTCGCCAATTATGAAGAAAGCGCTCCTTTTATGTGCCGTGTTTGCGGCTAACATCTGTGTTGCACAGGTAAAAGTCCAAAGTCTTAAAACCGAAAATTTAACCAACCCGCTGGGTATCGATGCCACCACACCCCGCTTTAGCTGGAAGATGGACGCAGGTAACTCGCGCAATGTGTTACAGTCGGCTTACGAAGTTAAGGTGGGCGATTATGCTGCTGCTTCGGTAAAAGGCTCGGCATGGAGTACTGGCAAGGTGGCTACCGATCAATCGGTTTATGTAAAATATACAGGCAAGCCTTTATTGGCGGGCCACAAATATAGCTGGCAGGTACGCGTTTGGGATAATAAAGGCAAAGCCAGCGCCTGGAGCACACCGGCTTATTTCCAAATGGGCTTGTTAACACCAACCGACTGGAAGGCCCAATGGATAGGACCGGTTACCGAAGATAAATCACAACCGAGCCCTGTATTCAGAAAAGAGTTTGCTGTCGCGAAGCAAATAAAAAGTGCTACCGCTTATATAACCGCGCACGGTATTTACGAGGCCGAGATAAACGGCCAGCGCATCGGCCAGGATTACCTTACACCGGGCTATACCAGCTACAACAAGCGCATCCAATACCAGGCTTATGATGTTACTTCGTTATTGAAGCAAGGCGGCAACGCCATAGGTGCTACCCTGGGTAGCGGCTGGTATCGTGGTTTTTACGGCATTGGCGACAGGCGCTATGTTTACGGTCGTGATATTGCCTTACTGCTACAGTTGGATATTACGTATACCGATGGCACCACAGCCACTATAGGTACCGATAACAGCTGGAAAACCACCACGGCGCAAGTACTAACGGCCGAGATCTATCTAGGATCGACCATTGATAATCGTTTACAGAAACAGGGCTGGTCTACAGTCGGCTTTGATGATAAAAGCTGGGCCGCCGTTGCGGTGCAGAACTACCCTAAAAATGTATTGATAGCCACCCAGAACGAACCGGTTAGAAAACACGAAACCTTTAAGGCCCTTAAGCTATTCACCACCCCGAAGGGCGAAAAGGTGATAGACTTTGGTCAAAACCTGGTAGGTTGGGTAAAGTTTAAAGTGACAGGCAAGGCCGGTGATAAGATCGTGATATCGCATGCCGAGGTTATTGACAAGGCGGGCAATTTTTATACTGAGAACCTGCGTTCGGCCACTTCGCAAAACACCTTTATTTTAAAGGGCGGTGCCCAGGAAGTGCTGGAGCCAAGGTTTACCTGGCAGGGCTTCCGTTATATCAGGATAGAAGGCTATCCGGGCGAGATCAAACCGGAAGATTTTACCGCAACTGCTGTATACTCGGCTATGCCGGTAACCGGCAGCTTTAACAGCTCTGATTCGCTGATCAACCAACTGCAACGCAACATTGTATGGGGCCAGAAAGGCAACTTTATTGATATACCAACCGACTGCCCGCAGCGCGATGAGCGCCTGGGCTGGACCGGCGACGCGCAGGTGTTTGCCCGTACCGCAACGTTTAACATGAACGTGCACGCCTTCTTCACCAAATGGCTGAAGGATGTTGCTGCCGACCAATATGCCGATGGCAGTCTGCCACACGTTATACCCGATGCATTTGACAATGGTAAACCTTCGGGCGGGGGCGGCAGTGCCGGATGGAGCGACGCCGCTACCATCATCCCGTGGACAATGTACCAGGCTTATGGCGACAAGGATATTTTAACAACCCAATACCCAAGCATGAAAGCCTGGGTTGATTGCATGACCAAACGCAGTCGAAACAACTTATGGAATACCGGCGGCCACTTTGGCGACTGGCTGTTCTTCACCAAAAACGATGATAACGACGGTACTGCCGCCATCACCAGCAAATACCTGATAGCGCAGTGCTTTTATGCTTACTCAACCCAGTTGCTCATCAACACGGCGCAGGTTTTAGGTAAAACGGATGACGTAGCGGCGTATACCAAATTACTGGCTGATGTTAAAGCCGCTTACCTGAAAGAGTACGTTACGCCGAACGGCCTGATCTCGTCAGACACGCAGACCGCCTACGCACTGGCGCTGCAGTTTGATATGCTGCCGGTGGATCTGCGCCAGCAAGCCGCCGCACGCTTGGCCGCTAATGTTAGCCGCTACGGCAACCACCTCACTACCGGCTTTTTGGGCACGCCTTACCTGTGCAGCGCTTTAAGCCGTTTTGGCTATACCGATGTGGCTTACCGTTTGCTTTTCCAACAAAGCTATCCGTCATGGCTGTACCCGGTTAAAATGGGTGCTACCACCATTTGGGAACGTTGGGATGGTATCAAGACAGACGGCACTTTCGAAGTACCATCAATGAATTCGTACAACCACTACGCCTACGGCGCCATTGGCGATTGGATGTACCGCACCGCGGTGGGTATTGATACCAAGGCCGACCAGCCGGGCTACAAAGGCATCACCATTAAACCAACGCCGGGCGGCAAGTTTACTTACGCCTCGGCCGAGTACGATACCAATTACGGTAAAGTAAGCGCCAAATGGAAGCTGAACAATGGCAGTCTTGCACTTGACGTAGTAATACCGGCCAACACCACCGCTACCGTTTACATCCCAAGCAAAGGCGGCAGCCCGGTTTTAGAGGATGGCAAGGCTTTAACTATCCCGGAGGCTAACAACGTGGAGAAAGTGGCAGGCTACACCGCGGTTAATGTAGGCTCGGGCAGCTACCATTTTACCGGCTCAATGTAAACCAGTTTAATACTTTAATATAAGTAGGGGCCATCAGCAATGACGGCCCTTTTATTGTTGGTAGGGGTGTTGTATCGAATAAGGGTGCGCCACTTTAAAAGTGGCGCACTTGGCGCAGCTATTTTTTATAACTTATTGTTTGTTAGTTGTTTATGCAAAAAAGCGGCGCAATGCGGCGCACCCTGTAAAAAACACAATATGTTGATTATTAGTTAGTTGATATTTTATGTAAAATCAATAACTTAAAAGTGGCGCACCCTGCGCTACAAAATTAAAGCGGGCACCGGGTGCGGCATCTCCGTTTACGTACCAGTCCAGCGGGTCTTCGCTTTGCATGTTATCGGTCCATTTAAACTCAAGATTTAGTTTTTCTGCAGATAGTTTGAGAGTTTTTGATGGTATGCTGATCATCATTTCGTTGCCCAACACCTGCCTGTTTACTTTAGCTATCGTTTCCCATTTACCACGGGCGTAACGCTGTAATTGATTGCCATAGATTATCCGAAAATCATAGCCGCACCAACCTGTTTTGTGCGAGCGGTCGGTATCCAGGTACAGGCGCATCCAGTTATCGCCTTCGGGTTTGCTAATAACAGCTTTGGTTTTGGCGTAAAAGTAAAGCTGTTTGCTGTCGCGACATACCTTTAGCACATCAAAATCATTACGGCCTGTTTTGTTGGTGTAGGTAACCACAGGTTCGCTTTGCGCGCCTTTATGGTTGCGATCTATCACATCGCCGGTATAGTCTTTAAATTCAAGGGGGATTTTTTGCCAGTCGGCCAGGGTTTTAATGGTTTTCTTTGCAACAGATGGCTGCGCTTCAAGCCCTTTATAGCGCCTGATGTTGGCCACCAGTTGCATATAATAATGGTCCTGCAAATTACCGGTTAACGATGGTTCAATATCCCGGCTAAATTCTGCATTCGCCTGGTCTACAAACAGGGCTTCGTTTTTCTTATCATCGGTACGTCGCCATTTGCCAGCTATCCATTCGTTCCAGCCGGTAACAAAAATATAGGGCACATTTTGTTTCAGGGCGAAATCCCATTGCTCTTGTATGTTATAACCGTAAGGCAGATCTTTCTCCGGGTTTCCGGGCGAGCCGTTATGATAGCTCCTGCCCCAGTTACCCAGAGCCCCATGAAAGGCCGAACCACCCATGCTGGCATCCAGATTGGGGTGCTGGGCGGTAGCTACGTTGACTATCTCGCGCTCGCCTTTGGCGTTTTGGTAAACCTTTTGCGGGCGCTTAAATTCTATCCAGGGCCAGCCGTCAACCTTCTTCCGCTCGTTAGGCCATTGCGATTGCCGCATGGTAAAAAATTGCTCATAATTCCTTCCCTTAGCCTCATCGGCCAAGCCAATAATTAAAGGTTTGCCGTCTAGCATATACCATGTATCCGAATAGCGGATAGGCGCGCCATCCTTATAAAAAGTATCATAAATAGCCTGCATGGTTTTACCCGATTGCGTGTTGGTATAGTACACCACCTGCGGCGCCTTGCGGCCCTGTTTTCGCAAGGCTTCCAAAGCCTTAAAAACAGCCGTGCATTGTGTGGGGTAGATGAGCGTATTGGTGGCGTCCATGATCAAAATGTCCACCCCTGCATCCGTTAGCAGCTGCATGTTTTTTAGCTGCACCCAATAATCGTTGCCGTTGTAATAGCCATATATCGGTTGGCCCCAGAAATAGTATTTGCCCGCTTTTCCGGCTCCGCCGCCCCATGCCGGGTTATCAAAATCATTAAAAACCTCCGGGTGTTTTTGCTGCAATTCGCTCAGGTCCCAGGCGCGTTCAGACGTTGGCGAAGTGGGATCGCCCTGCCATAGAAAGTAAAAGATAGCCACATGCCGGTCCGTCCTCGGCGTACCCACTTCCTGTTGCTGCGGCAAGGTACGGCCAAGGCCGTCTGTCGCGGCCAGTGGTTGGGCAAATAATGTCGCGGCGTAGCCGGATAAAAACATAAGAAAAAAGCTTCTACAAAGTTTCCGCATAAATTATTTTAATGGTTGTGCTTCCCGCTGATAACCCAATTCCTGGCTGCGTTTTAGCCATATGGATTCCAGGCGGTAAAGTTCAAGATTTGTCAGCACACATTCGCCGCCGGTGACTTCCAATCCCAAATTTCTATCAGCTTCGGCAGGGTAAAACAGGCGCGTTATATTCGCTTCGCCTTGGTTACCGTATATTTCTACCGAGTTTCGGTCGATAATAAAATGCAGCCACAGTTTATTGCCCGGCGCGTCAACCGTAACCTTACTATCCAAAAACTCCAGTTGCTTTTCCTTTACATTATAAACCGCCTTTTGGCCCCGAATGTTAAACGCTATTTGTTTGGCGCTGCCGATGTTGATATTGGCTATCATTTCAAACACGTCGCCTTTGGTGTTACTTAACGGATTGTCGCCCGGTTTTAGCGGGGCGTTGGTCCACAGTTGTGGGTCGTAGCGTAATTGTTTAATGCCGTCAATAGGGTTGCGGCACAGGGTTATCTTTTTGTTGATGGTTTTTAATGTAAGCTCTACCGGGAAGAAAAGTTGCTGGCTCCAAACCCGGTTATGATTTGGCGCCTGATTGATCAGCAGAAAACCCAGCTGGTAAAACGGCCCGTCACCTTCGTAGGATTGTTTCCAGGTTTGGGTGGCGTAAATGTCCTTCACGTATTTATGCGTGCGACCGCCATCCATATAAATTTCATTTCCTAGCGGGATGTGCGGCGTTTCGGGCGTGAATTTAATGCCGTCAAAACTACCTATCTGGTGCGCGCCATTGCCATCTATCAGTACCCATTTTTTGTTGTTCGGGTTATTATCAATGGGTATTTCCATAAAATCCGGGCATTCGTAAAAGCCATCCAGTCGGCTCAAAAGCTCCCATTTCAGCAGGTCGGTTGATTTATAGAACAAAAAGCCGTTGCGCTCATAAACCACCATGCGCCATGATTTATCGGGTTTGTACCAAAACACGTTAGGGTCGCGCAGGTCATTGCGCATGGGTATAACCGGGTTGGCTTTGTGGCGTATCCAGGTTTTGCCGGCATCGTTGCTGTACTCCAGTGCTACGCCGCGGCCATAATCAGTATAAAACAGAACTAGGGTTTTCTCTACCCCCCGACGCAGGCCCAGCGAGTTGTTCCAATCAACAATGCCGCTGCCACTTCCCGGCCGGTTATCAATAACCGAATTGGTTACCTGTGATTCTTGTGTCCAGTAAATGAGGTCGGTGCTGGTGGCATGGCCCCAGTTTTTATTGTCGCGGCGCTGTTTCGACCATTCATCATACATATAAAACAAATGGTAGGTGCCTTTATATTTTACCAGCCCGGTGGCATCGGCAATCTGGCCGGTAATGGGCGTGTAGTGTACCTGTGGCCGCAGGGGCTGGTCGTAATTCATATTGTCAAACACATCCTTGTAGTCCAAACGGAAGGGGTCGGTTGCCGGCGGTTTGGGGGTATTAACCACCGCTTTTTTGGCGGTATCGGCTTGCTGGGCAAAAGCAGCTGCACAATACGCCAGGGCCAGTAAACAGCACACGGTTTTTTTCATGATGAAGGATATGTTATTGGTTTGCAGCAACAATATACACAGATATCGGCAAATGGGGACAAAATAAATAAATCTTATGCAATCGATTGCACAAGCCGTTTTTAGTTTTTAATATTGATAAAAATTATGAGCCTGTACTTATGAAATTAACCAAAGCGCTGCTAATCGTAGTTATTGTAATGTGTTCCGCTATACCCTCATCGGCACAAAAACAACTGCGCCTGCACTACACCAAACCGGCCGCCACCTGGGAAGAAACCCTGCCGCTGGGCAACGGGCGTTTAGGTATGATGCCCAACAGCGGCATAGCTACAGAAAATATTGTTCTGAATGATATTACGCTATGGTCGGGCTCGCAGCAGGATGCAAATAATTACGAGGCCTACAAAAAACTCCCCGAAATAAACGCCCTGCTTTTGGCCGGCAAAAATGTAGAAGCGCAGGCTTTGATCGATAAAGATTTTGTGTGCAAAGGCCCGGGATCGGGCGGTAAGCAATGGGGCTGTTTTCAAACGCTGGGTAACCTGATTATCAATTTTAATTATGGCGGGGCCGATGTGAGTAAAGCGGAGAATTACCAAAGACAGCTATCGCTAAATAACGCCATAGCCAACAGCGGCTATAAGCTGGATGGCGTTACCTACAAACGGGAGTATTTTACAGCCTTCGGCGATGATTTGGATGTGGTGCGTTTAACGGCGGACAAACCCGGCAAACTGAACCTGACTATCGCCCTTAACCGCCCCGAGCGATTTACCACCACTACCCAAGGCAACGCGCTGCAAATGGAAGGCCGGCTGGATAACGGTACCGATGGCAATGGCATGCAATACATAGCGCAGCTAAAAACCAAATTGACCGGCGGCATGCAAAGCATTACAGATAACAACCTGGTTATAAAAAACGCTACCGAGGTGATCATCTACCTATCGGCCACGACTGATTTTAAAAGCCCGGACTACAAAACTTTAATGGCGACCAAATTAGCTGCCGCGATGAAAAAGCCTTATGCTCAGCTTCGCAATGAACACGTCAGCCACTACAAAAAACTATTTGATAGGGTAAGCGTGAACTTAGGCGACGATGACAACGAAGCAACCACTACCGACCAGCGGCTCAATAGTTTTCAAAAGAACCCTGCCAGGGATAAATTTTTGCCGGTGCTGTTTTTTCAATACGGCCGTTACCTGAGTATAAGCAGCACCCGTGTTGGCTTGCTGCCACCTAACCTGCAAGGCTTATGGGCCAACCAGATCCATACCCCGTGGAACGGCGATTATCACCTGGACGTGAACGTGCAGATGAACCATTTCCCGGTAGAGGTGGCTAACCTTTCCGAACTTAACCTGCCGCTTGCCGAACTGGTGCGTGGCCTGGTAAAAAACGGAGAACGCACGGCCAAAGCCTACTACAATGCCGATGGCTGGGTGGCCCACGTGATCACCAATGTTTGGGGTTTCACCGAGCCGGGCGAGAGCGCCTCATGGGGTATTACCAAAGCGGGTTCGGGCTGGATGTGCAGCAACTTGTGGGATCATTATGCCTTTACCAATGATAAGGCGTACCTGAAAAGTATTTACCCCATCATCAAAGGTTCGGCGCAATTTTATAACAGTATTTTGATACTGGACCCTAAGAGCAAGTACCTGGTTACCTCGCCGTCCTCATCGCCCGAGAACAGTTTTATGATGCCCGATGGCAGCGGCAAACATGCCAGCATTTGTGTGGGGGCGACTATCGATAACCAGATCATGCATGAGCTGTTTAATAACGTGATCACCGCGTCGGAAATTTTAGGTGTTGATGCCGATTTCCGTGCGACCTTAAAAAGACGCCTGAAAGAGATCCCGCCCCCGGGTATCATCAGCAAAGACGGCCGCATACAGGAGTGGCTGGAAGATTATAAGGAAACCGAACCCGAGCATCGTCACATATCACACCTGTACGGCGTTTACCCGGCGGCAGAAATAACAGCCGACGACACACCTGCCTTAGCCGAGGCCGCCAAAAAAACCTTGAATGTTAGGGGTGATGACGGGCCAAGCTGGGCCATCGCCTACAAGCAACTATTTTGGGCCAGATTGCATGACGGTAACCGCGCCTTCAAACTATACTCGCAACTCATGCGACCAACAACCGGTACGGGTATCAACTACACAGCGGGTGGGGGCATTTATCCCAACCTGTTATCTGCCGGTCCGCCGTTCCAGATAGACGGTAACTTTGGTGCCACCGCCGGCATTGCCGAGATGCTGCTGCAAAGCCACGAAGGTTACATTAATCTGCTACCCGCTATCCCTGATGCGTGGAAAGCCTCTGGAAGCGTAAAGGGCCTGAAGGCGCGCGGTAATTTTACGGTGGATCTGGAATGGAAAGATGGGAAGGTAATCGCCTACAAAATCACTTCGCCGCAGGCTAAAAAAGTGAAGGTTAAGGTGAATGGAGTGGTTAAAACAGTGGCGGCTACTACAAAGTAAAAAGCGATGGCCTGTGCGATTCCCCTCTTGAGAGGGGGACAAGATGTGTCATTTCGCGCGCTTAACACCCCCCTACCAGCGCACCGCCTCACGCGCCCCCTCTCAAGGGGGGAACTTAAAGGGGTTAAACTACTACCACAGGCCCCTAAACCTGTCATATCAGCAATACACCCTTTATAAAGCCGTTAAAGTATACGCTTCTGTTAAAAAATGATTAGTTTGATACCGCATAAACGCGTAAATTTATAATTACCAAAAAACTGATATGCAGAGAAGGACAGCCATTAGAAATTTGTTGATAGCTACGGGAGGAATGTTGGCTTTGCCCGCATATTTGCAGGGGGCCTCGCTGCCGCTGATCCGTTACCATAATTTTGATATTGACGTGGCGCAGGACAGGCTGCTGGCTGCCGTGGTGGAAACACTGATACCGCGCACCGACACCCCCGGCGCTAAGGACCTGGGCGTACACCTTTTCGTAATGAAAATGGTGGACGATTGCTATGACAAAGCCCCGCAACAAAAATTCATAAACGGACTGCATGAGCTGGACGCTATTACCAAAAAACAAACCGGCAAATCATTCGCCGATCTGCCCGCTTTAAAACGCCGCGAGATATTGGGTAATGTAGATAAACAAAACGGTTACAGCGGCGATGTGGTCGATTTTTATCGTATCACTAAAGCGCGCACTGTACAGGGCTATCTTAACTCAAAATATGTAATGACCAAACAATTGGTTTACGAAATGGTGCCGGGCCGTTACAATGGTTATTTCCCCGCAAAAACAACACCTGCTAAAGGATAAGATATGTTCAATATAAATGGCGATAGCCTGGCCGAGCGCACGTTTGACGCGATAGTAATAGGCTCGGGCATTAGTGGCGGCTGGGCCGCGAAGGAGTTTACCGAAAAGGGTTTTAAAACATTGGTTTTGGAGCGTGGCCGCGATGTGAAACACATTGTGGATTATCCCACCACTTTTAAAATGCCTTACGAGTTTGAGCACCGCGGCGAGGTGCCGTTGGCTATACAAAAAGAAAATCCGGTAGTAAGTCGCTGTTATGCTTTTAAGGAAGATGCCATGCACTTTTTTGTGAAGGACAAGGAGCATCCTTACGTGCAGGAAAAACCTTTCGACTGGATCCGCGGCTACCAGGTGGGTGGCAAATCATTACTATGGGCTCGCCAAACCCAGCGCTGGAGCGATTTCGATTTCCAGGGCCCGCAACGCGATGGCTTTGCCGTGGACTGGCCCATCCGCTACGCGGATATAGCCCCATGGTACAGCTACGTGGAAAAGTTTGCAGGTATAGCAGGCAACAAAGACGGTCTGCAGGAATTACCCGATGGTGATTTTTTACCCGGCTACCCGCTTAACGCGGTGGAAGATCATTTCAAAAAACACATCAGCAGTAAATACCAAAACAGGCACGTTATAAGCGCCCGGGCGGCGCACTTATCAAAACCGCAGCCTATACATGCGCAGCAGGGGCGTGGCCAGTGCCAAAACCGTACGCTATGCCAGCGTGGTTGTCCATTTGGTGGATACTTTAGCAGTAACTCGTCAACGTTGCCCTGGGCGGCTAAAACGGGCAATTTAACGCTGCGTCCGTTTTCGGTTGTAGAGTCGATTATTTATGACGAGCAGAAAGGTAAAGCTACCGGCGTTAGGGTGATTGATACCAATACTAAAGAAACCATTGAGTACTATGCCAAGGTGATGTTTGTAAACGCGGCGGCTTTAAATACCAATTTGCTGCTGTTAAACTCAACCTCAAAACGCTTTCCTAATGGTTTGGGTAATGATAGCGGTGTGTTGGGTAAATACGTGGCCTTCCACAATTACAGCGCCCGTATCTATGCAGATTTTGATGGCATGAAACAATACAAAACCGATGGCCGAAACCCGGCCGGCGGTGGTTATATGCCAAGGTTCCGTAACGTGTTTAAGCAGGAAACCAACTTTTTACGTGGCTACGCCGCGGGTTTCTCGGCCTACCGCGAATCGGGCAGCGACACATCCGGCATTGGTGCCGATCTGAAAGCAAGTTTGCTGCATCCTAAGGATGGTAGCTGGAAAGTAGGTTCGCACATGATGGGCGAAACCATCCCGAAGGAAAAAAGTACCGTAAGCCTGGATAAAAACCAGACAGACGCCTGGGGTATGCCGCTGCTCAAGATCAACATGGATTACGACGATAACGACGTAAAAATGAAGAAGGATTATTTTGAGCAGATGCAGGAAATGTTTACCAGCGCCGGCTTCACCAACATTAAACTTGCCGCTGCCAGCCAGGCACCGGGCCTTGATATCCACGAAATGGGCGGCGCACGCATGGGTAACGATCCAAAAACATCGGTACTTAACAAATGGAACCAGATGCACGATGTAAAAAACGTATTTGTAACCGACGGCGCCTGCATGACATCGACTTCCACCCAAAACCCTTCGTTAACCTATATGGCCTTCACCGCCCGCGCGGTTGATTATGCCGTGGGGCAGATGAAAAAAGGGGAGATTTAGTGGGGAGTCTTGAGTCAGGAGTTTAGAGTCTTGAACCTTGAGTTGGGACGGCCTTGCACTATAAAAAAGCCCCGGTAATTTGCCGGGGCTTTTTTATGCTTTATGCTTAGCTCTTCTTTTCCAGCACCAATACTACCTTGTTAAAATCAGACGAGGTATTGATCACTTTTATAAATGGTTCTATCTGGCTAAGCGGATAGAAAGTGTTCAAATAGTTTTCCTGGATATTGATGGTCAGCACATTTCCTTTAAGTTCATAGCCCGATGTAAAGCCCATGGTTTGTACACCATTTTCTTTATAGGTTTGATTAAGGTTAATGTCGTTCAGGTTTTTGACTACGTAACCTTCGGGAATAACCAACTCCAGCTTACGGTTTTGAACGTTGCCAAAATCCATGTTGACAGGCTCCTGTCTTGTTTTTTCCTGGTACATTTCTACCTGCTGGCCGATAGCCAGGCCTAGTTTAATCAAAATTTTGTTGCCGGCGCGTTCTACAAAATCAGTCGAACGGGTTTTGGTATGCAGGATAAATGGCTTATCGGTAGCCTCAAATTCTTTGTTCAAGGTTTCCGAAAACAGGATATGATCTGTGTTGGATAAGCGCTGAGCCATATCCTTTACAATCTCTTTCTTCTGGTCTTCGTTAGCGTAGTTAAATATGTTTTTATATACAGCGCCGCTATAACCGCCAAATAGTTGTTTGGCCTCGATGGTTAACGAGTCAAGCTCTTTGGTAAGCTCCATCCGCGATTCGATGTTACTGAATGATTTGGTATATTCTTCCAGCTCAACCGGTTTAACCTCGGCAATAGCGGTTACAAAAGTACCTATAGAGGTACCCTTCAGAAAAAGCCCGTTGGCAGCACCCCAAAGTGGGTATATCATCGGGTAACGATAATCTGCACGGGTTAAAGCAATGTATTTATTAAGGTTGGTAAAATAAACCAGCGGGTAGTCGCAGTTGTTCCAGTTTTCAAAATCTTTGTCAATAACAGATTTACTTCTATCAGCAGTTAACACATACTGAAACTTAACACCCAGGTTTTGAAAAATGGTGCCGTACAGGCGGGCTATACCAATCGTACCGGCAATTTTGTTTTGTAGTACACCATCAATAGTAGCCGCTGCTTCGTGGTTGGCTTCCTCGTTGTAGGTGTAGGTTTTTTTAATGTAATTCTCAACGGCTATTACTTTATTTACCTCGCCGTCAATTTTATCCCAGCCATTGGCTTTAATAAGGTCCTGTACTTTTTTTACTTCTTTTTCGCTAACAGAGGTATAGGTACCGTACACCCGTTTAGCCAATTCGTTCCAGGTAAACATGCGTTCGCGTGTCTGAGCGCCTTCGTTGTAGGATAGCTTATACTCCACGCGCTGAATGTTAACATCGCGGAAAGCATATTTCTCTTCTTCAAGGCCCGGTGTTTCGGTAAAAATACATTGGGTTATTTTTTTGTCGCCAACCAACGAGTCGGTAACTATCGGGGTACAGTTATAGCCTTTAATGTCAAATTTTAAATGCGCCGGTTTTATCAGCTGGAAAACGCTGCGCAACGCGGGGTAACCGCTTTGTATGTTTTCGCGCCCAAAAAAAGAGGTGGCCTTTTTAAAAGTGTAGTAATACTCTACATCGCAACCGGCACTAAGCCCGTCAAGGGCGAATATTTTATAGATTGATCCGTCCTGCTCTTTAACATCCTTAATATTGCTTTTATTCAATTCAATGATCTTGCCGGTTGGCAATATGGTGCGGGCCTTTACAGCCAATAGTTCTGAATTATCGCTAACGCCTAAATAAATTTTATTGAAAGTTTCAATACCGCGGTCGTCATTAATATGGATGATGCGATGCAGGGTATAATATACGCCAACTTCACTTTTACCTTCGGCGATGTATTCAACACGGCGCTTATCAAACACAATAACGGCCGATTCTTTTTGGTGATTGCCGGCCGGTTTGTATAGCGCAGGCTTTTCTGCCCAGTTTTCGGTTTCAATTTTGGCATTCTGGCTGTAAAGGTTGCCGGCTGATAGTAATAGCGCCAATGCGGCGACCAGGTGTTTTTTCATATTCAATAGTTATATTTTGCTTAGGCTTAGGGTTTCTTTATAAAGTGGGAAAAGGTTTTCAAGTACTTTGTTCCAGGGTTCAAACTGTTCTTGGGTAAGTAGCAGGTTTTCGTTGTCAAACTCCTGGGTTAAAATTACCCAGTCGCCTTTTTTTTCGTACTGTATGTTAAAGCCCCATACGTTGTTATTAAATTTTTTACCCTGCGGCATGTATGATATTTTATAACCCGCAGGTACTTTTAACAGGGTTACATATTTTTTGCTGAACTTAAAATTATACTCAATAGGCACTTTGCGGCGCGGATAATCAATTTGCCCGTTGGTATAAAACTTAAAAAGGTTTAGGTTAAGGTAATATTCGTCGCCCAGTTTTTTGGCA
The DNA here is from genome assembly GCF_059690715.1 of Mucilaginibacter sp. A3364. Taxonomy (NCBI): domain Bacteria; kingdom Pseudomonadati; phylum Bacteroidota; class Sphingobacteriia; order Sphingobacteriales; family Sphingobacteriaceae; genus Mucilaginibacter; species Mucilaginibacter sp. A3364. The sequence goes on along the minus strand of NZ_JCAWED010000002.1, from coordinate 653,758 downwards.
TAATCGGCCAGGCTGAATGAGGCAGACAAGGTTAACTTGTCCGGGCTCTGTTTTTTAATATCGAAAGTATCCAGCAAAAACTTGTTCGAGCCACGACCAAATTCGTCTTTCATGCTTTCGAGCGCGCTTTTGCTGTTCATGTACATCAGCTTGGCGTAGGTGTTGGAGGCGTAGTAACCTTCGCGCAACTGTTTAATATGGCCCTTAATACCGGTTGGCGTAAGCTCCAGCCAGGTAGTATCAACCAGCATATTGTTGTTTTTTTCGATAACGGGGATATTGAGTACTTTATAGTCCTTCTCGTTTACCGCGATCATAGCTTCCTTGCCCTGTATGGCATATGACGGCGCGCCGAATATGCAGGTAGCATCTGTCCCGTCCAGGAAAATGAATTTGCCGTCGATTTCGGCAGTGCATATCATGTGGTTGCTAACCAGCGGTAGGGGCAGTTGGGTAAATTTGTAAGGCAGATCGCGGGTGCCCAGCCAGGTAAAATGGGCTTTTACACCCGCGCTTGTTAGCATCTGGGTAAGTATGCTGGCCATATCCTTACAATCGCCAAAGCGGCGGCTGCACACCAGGCCGGCATCGCGCGGCACAAAGCCTTCCATACCGTTTTCAAAGGCTACATATTTAATGTTGTGCTGCACCCAGCCATAAATGTTACGTGTTTTTGTTTCGGCAGATGTAACGTTAGCTGTAAGCGAGTCAACAATGTGTTTTAGCTCGGAGCTAATACTGCCGTTTATGTTTTTAATAAAGCTGTAATTAAGGCGATACAGGTCATCCAGGTTTGACAGGTAGGATACGTTTTCGCCCTTATCATTGCGGTAGTTTTCGATATTAAATATTACATGAGGCTCGTACCAGCTATAGTCGGGCGCATCCGGGTAGCTCCTGTCCGACGGGCTGTTTTTATATTGAAAGGTGTAAACTTTATCGCCCCGTGATTTTTCTACATTAACAGTTATTTTCGATGTATCAAGCCCTAATAAACGGTACTTAATATTTACATCTTTTGATACGGTTATTTTTAGTGTATTGGTAACAATTGGCAAATAGCTCTCAAAATAATAAGGCGAAAGCATATGCGGATTAGTATGCACGCGCGATACCTCCAGGTTACCCACCGCGCCCGGCCCCACCGCCGGAAAATTAAAGGTGGTGTACTTCACATCATCATAAAAAACAGAGGACTCTTTGTTTGATGCTTCCTTAAACTCGGTAACCTTTAGTTTTTTGTTGTCGGGCGTACGTGTATAAGCCTGGTAGGTTATCAACTTCTGAAAATCAGAATGCGAAAACCCGGATTCGCCCATGAAGGCTGTCGCATTGCTGGTTAAGTAAGCAATTTGCTGTGTTTCCTGGCTCTCCACATTAGGTTGCCCATTTTTTACGCCGATGCGGTACTCCATCATACGGTTAAACATCACCGCTTTTTCGTCGGGGAAGCTTTTGCGAAGTTCGTCAAAGGTTTGTGCCAGGGCGCCCGTACCGCCTAAAAACAGGCAGGCGGCAGTAAGTATCAGGTTGCGTTTATTTTTCATTCGTTATTGCTACGATCTTATCGTATTCATATTGCAGGGTTTTAACCAGCTTACCTTGCGCGTTGTAGAATTTTACAGGGCCATGGTTGTAGCCGCTTACATACATGGTTTCTTTTTTTAGGGTTCCGTCTTTATAAAACTCGCGGGCCAGGCCGTCAAGCTGGTCGTCAACATATAAAAGTTCCGATGCCAGTTTGCCGCTAGGGTAAAAATCCCTTGATGGCCCTTGCAGCAAGCCCGCTTTGGTTACGTCCGATACGCTGAGCTGCCCGTTGGTGTAGTATATCTTCAGTTCGCCCTCTTTGTTGCCATCGGCAAAGGTGCACTCGCGGGCCAGCTTGCCGTTAGGGAAGTAGGCTTGCATGTGGCCATTGGTAATATCAACAAAAGGTGTTGGTTTGCCGTCTTTGCCGGTATAGCTGTATGATTTTGCATCGCCATTGTCATACATCATTTGGTAGGCTAAAGTACCATCAGGATCATATTTGGTTAACAGGCCATTAAGCTCGTTTTCTTTATAGTCGGCTACGCGGTCCTTTGTTCCGTCGGGGTGATAATACGTGCGTTTATTGTTGCCAACATTATCATAAACAACATTGCAGAAAAGCGTGCCATCCTCGTTATAGGTTTTCCAGGTACCTGTTTTATCGCCGTTTTTATATTGTCCTTCGTTATGTTTTTGTCCGCCGTGATAATAGCTTACATAGGTACTATCAATAAGCCCGTTTTTGTAGAAGAAACTCGACTCGACAGACCCATCCACATAAAACGTTTTGTATGCGCCGTGGAAATTGCCTTTGCTGTAACCCGCCTGTTCCATCACCTGCCCTTTAGGGTAAAGCAACTTAAACGTGCCCGTCGCTTTAGGGAACTCATCAACGCCGATAATTTTGCCGCTTGGATCGTAGTGGGTAATTTTATCCAGCAGGCTATAATCATACTTGTACTCGGTATGCAACTTGCCATTGCCGTCAAATTCCTGTTTGTAGCCATGCAGCTCATCATAGTTGTAATACGCCGTACTGGTTACCTTACCACGAACATCATAAAACACCCAATCGCCTTGCTTTTGCCCGGCTACAACCCAGCCTTCAATTTCGGGTTGGCCGTTGGCATAATAGCTTTGGTAGTAGCCATCCTCTTCGTTATCGGTTGCGTTTATCTCTGATTTTTTGCGGCCGTTTAAGTGGTAAGTAGTGGTTAGGCCGGTTTGGCTGCCCTCTTTATAGTTCGCGATTTGGTTTACTTTCCCCGACGGGTAAAACAAAGTATCCACGCCGGTTAAATTGCCTTTCTTATCATGCCTGAAATGCGCTTTTTTAACACCATACATATACGATGTAACATCAATAAAATCACCTTTTAAAGCCGAGGCGCTTAGCTGCTTACCATCAGCACTTAAAAACTGGGTGTTTTTAATAACGCCGTTATCAAACGTGTATTTAGCATACAAAGCGCCATCCCTGGTATAATACTCGGCAGGGCCGTTTACTTTGCCCTTTACCATGGTGTAGCTGGTGCCCAGCTTGCCATTTTCATAGTATTCCTGGTGCAGGCCGTCTTCGTCTTTATTGCTGTAATTCCGTTTTTCTTTAAGTTTGCCGCTGTTGTAGTATGATTTCCACTCGCCGATAACAATATCATTAACGGCCTGCATTTCGGCAGAAAGAGCACCGTTTTCGTGGTATACCTTATAAGGGCCTTCCATTTTGCCATTAACATAATTGGCCGTGTTTTTTAGCTGACCGCTTTTATAGTATTCCTGCACCAGGCCGTTAACTACGCCGGCGGTGTAATGGTTAATGTTTTTTAAACTGCCATTGTTATAAAACAAGCGCTCCTCGCCATCTTTCTTTCCCGCTTTATAATTGGTAAGCGATTTTACATTACCGCCATAAAACCAAAAAGTAGTTAAACCCTCTGCATTGCCGTTAACATAATTCTCCCGGGTTGATTGGTTCCCATTGTCATAATACGAATTAAGCACCCCGTCAACTTCGCCGTTCTTATAGATCTCGACAGCTTTTACAATGCCCGAAGGATGATAAAACTTCCAGTTGCCTTCGCGTTTGCCGGTGGCGCTGTAATCGCCCTCGCTTTTTAAATTACCTGCCGGATATAAAAATTTCCAGTGGCCAACCAGTGTTTTACCATTATCAACCAGTTTACCCAGGCCCACCAAAGTGCCGTCATCATACATGTACTGCTGGCTTATGGTATCGCGACGGGGTTTCATCAATTCGCGGGTTGAGCGTAGCTGATTAAAATAAGTAGCGGCTTCGGTTTCAAAACCGTCCATCAGCTTTTTATTTTTCTTCACATAATTCTGTATCTCATCAACATTAACGCCCATAAACAGGTGGTTTATAAAAGGCTCGAAACGGCCGGTGGTAAATACCTGTTTGTAATAAGGCAAATAGTACTGGTTCCAAAAGTCGGCATCGCCCGGGTTGTATTCCAGTTTTTCAAACAATACCTGTATCTGGCGCGATATCTGGTCGTCAAGCGCTATAATGGGTTTGTACTGCTTGTCGAAAGCTATTTTCGATAGCAGAATCTCTTCGGCCATCTGGTAATCGCCCGTTGGCTGTATCGTACGCTTAGCTTTAAACTCCAATATCTCATCAGTACCTTTTGACATTTTGCTTAACAAGCCAATGGCCGATGAGGCAAACCTGCCCTGCGGAGTCATTAATAAATAGCCTACAGTACTTAGGTAGGCGGGGATTATTTTGCCCTGGTTTAAAGCGGCCAAACCCAGCTGGTAATGCGCGCTGTACATGTAAGGGTTGGTAAGTATGGTTTTTTTAAACAGCTCTTCGGCCTTATCATATTGCTTAAGGGTTGCGTAGGTTACCGCCTTGTTGTAATATAATAATGGCGAAGATGGAAATTTGGCTATCCCCTCATCAAACACTTTAAGCGCTTCTTCGCTTTGGCCCATGGTGTTAAGCGTGGTACCGTAAACATTATAAATATCGGGTTCGTACTCGCGTTGTTCTTTAAGCGCCAGTGCTTCGCGGCAATATTTTACCGCTTGCGTAAATTGGCTATCGGCCTGGCAGGTAAGTGCTTTTTCGTATAATACCCTAACGTAATTGGTATCGCTGCGGCTAACTTTATCATATAAAACCAATGCTTGTTTGTATTGGGTTGAATCGTGCAATACAGAGCCTTGTTTCAGAATTTCGCCGGAATTAATAAGCCCGCTTTTTTGGGCCGAAGAGATACCCGGAAGCGCAACTAAGGCCACGAGTAGAAATTTTATCAATTTCATAAATTATGTAAGGGTTTTGGTGCGGTTAAAGTAGTACATTTTTTAAAAAAAACAAGTCCTTTTATGGTAAAAAATCTGATGTATTAATTAAATTTTTTTATCGACAGGAGAGCTGATTTAACTTTTAAAAATTTATCGCACCCCATATTTTATTTAAGTTAACCTAAGTATATTTGATACAAACTCATCTCATCTACCATGATATTTGCCACCCAAACCTTTGGCCGCAAGCAATTAATTGCTGTAGGCGCAGCCTTGCTCATTTTGTTCGCGGGGATATTTTTCTTCCTATACAAAAAGCAGAAAAGCGATATAGATCCCGACTTTAACAAGTATGTAGAATCATACACCGCCGGGATGATCTCCAAAACCGGTACCATCCGCATACGCCTGGCGGGGGATGTACAAACCACCCATGCCCGGCATGAAGAGGTTAATGCCGATGTGTTTGATTTTTCGCCATCGGTAAAGGGCAAAGCCTATTGGGCCGACGAGCGCACTATTGAGTTTAAACCCGCCACTTATTTAACGCCCGATAAAAATTATAAGGTTGATTTTAACTTAGGTAAGATAACCGATGTGCCAGCCAAACTGAGCCATTTTAAGTTTGATATACAAACCCTAAAGCCCGACTTTACTGTTGATTTTGAGGGCCTGCAAAGTGCCACCAGCACATCGCTGGACAGGCTGAAATTAACCGGCGTGATACAAACCGCCGATAAGGAGGACAATGCCAAAGTAGAAAAAATGATAACGGCCAGTTATCCATCGCCCACAACTTTTACCTGGCAGCATAACCCGGCCGATAATAGTCATCGCTTTGTGGTGAACAATATTATCAGCACCAATAAAACTAACCAGCTATCAGTACAGTGGGATGGTAGTCCGCTAGGTATTGATCAAAAAGATAGCAAGTTATTTGAGGTTCCGCCGACAGGGGAATTTAAAGTGCTGGGCATCCGTGCTGTGCAGGATGATGAGCAGTATGTAGAAGTACGCTTTTCAAGGCCTGTGCTGGTGGGCCAGGATCTGAATGGTTTGATCGGTATTGACGGCATCAGCGACGCGGCCTTCACAATCGACGGCAGCGTGGTAAAAGTTTACGCCCCGGAGCGATTGGAAGGTAATCACCGCGCATTTGTAAACGAAGGTGTGCAGGATATTACCCGCGCCAAAATTACCCAGCCAAGCGAGGCTAACCTGTTTTTTGAGAACCGCCTGCCTGCGGTAAGTATCCCTGGCAAGGGCACTATACTACCCGGCAGCGGCAAACTACGCATGCCTTTCGAGGCTTCAAACCTGAACGCGGTGGATGTAGTGATCATTAAAATTTACCAAAACAACATACCGCAGTTTTTGCAGAATAACGCTTATGATGGCGAACAACAGTTGCGCCAGGTGGCCAAGCCCGTAGTGCGTACAACCATCAGGCTGGATAAAGATAAAACCCTCGATCTGCATAAAAAGAACCGCTTCCTGTTGGATATTGACCACCTGCTGCATGCCGAACCGGGCGCTATTTACCGCGTGGTGCTGGGCTTTAAGCACGAGTACTCGCTATACAGCTGCAAAGCCGGCGGTGCCAAGGTTGGCACGGCCGATGATGAGGGCGACGAAGGTTACGAAGAAGGGGAAGGTGATGGCGAATACTATGGCGACAATATTGATGAAGACGACGAGTTTTGGCAAAATTACCAACGCTATACTTTTGGCAGCTACAACTGGAAGGACCGCGACGACCCATGTACCGACTCGTACTACACCCGCGATAAATGGGCAAGCCGCAATATCCTGGCATCAAACATTGGCCTCATTGTTAAGCGTGGCAACGATAACAACATGCTGGTGGCGGTAACTAATATTTTGGATGCCGCGCCTATGAGCAATGTTACCCTGGAGCTGCTGGATTATCAGAAACAGGTAATGTTTAAAACACAGAGCGATGCTAATGGCTTCGCCAATTTTAGCCTGAAACGCAAACCGTACCTGCTGGTGGCCAAAAAAGGCAACGAGCGGGGCTATTTAAAACTTGATGATGGTAGTTCATTGCTGCTTTCCAAATTTGACGTAGGCGGCGAGCAGGTACAAAACGGCCTAAAAGGGTTCATCTACGGCGAGCGCGGCGTTTGGCGCCCCGGCGATTCGATATTTGTTTCGTTTATTTTAGAGGATAAACTGAATAACTTCCCGAAAGATCACCCGGTTACTTTTGAGTTTTATAACCCATCGGGCCAGTTATATAAACGCATTACGAAAACTAGTTCGGTTAATGGTTTTTATAGTTTCCATACGGCAACAAGCACCGGCTCGCCAACAGGTACCTGGCAGGCGCGCGTAAAAGCGGGCGGCGCGGTGTTTGAAAAAAGTATCAAGATAGAGACCATTATGCCTAACCGGCTGAAGCTGGACCTGTCCTTCGGCGGACAAACGGCTTTGACTAAGGGTAGCAGCAGGAATGGTACCTTGACAGCTAAATGGCTGTTTGGCGGGATAGCGCAAAATTTAAAAGCGAAGATAGATGCCTTCCTGTCGCAGCAAAGTACCCGCTTTAAGGGCTATGATGATTATGTATTTGACGACCCGACACTCATTTTCAAAACCCAAACACAAACGGTGTTTGATGGCCGCTTGAACGCATCCGGCGCAGCCGCTATAAATGCCAATATTAATGTGGATGGACAGGCCCCTGGTCAGCTACGCGCCAATTTCCTGGTAAAAGTTTTTGAGCCGGGCGGCAACTTCAGTATACAAACCAGCAGCATGCCTTACAATGTTTACCCGGGCTATGTGGGCATAAAAACGCCTGAGGGTAGCGCTTTTAGCGGCATGCTGGGCGTAAACCAAAACCATACGATAGACATTGCTGATGTGGATGTTGATGGCAAGGCCTTTGCGGGTACCCGCAATGTGGAGGTGGAGCTATATAAGATACAGTGGCGCTGGTGGTGGGATCAAACCGGCGACGAGTTGAGCAATTTCACCCAAAACCAATACAACAAACTGGTAAAAACCGAAACGGTACAGGTTAACAACGGCAAAGCCAAATGGAGTTTCCGCGTTAACCAGGACGATTGGGGCCGCTACCTGATCAAAGTGCGCGATCCGGAGACAGGCCACTCAACCGGTAAAATTGTGTACATGGATTGGGCTGAACGCCTGCAGGAGGGCAATTCGACAGAAGCTACCATGCTATCTTTCACATCCGACAAACAAAAATACAAAGTTGGCGAGGAAGCAACCTTAACCATCCCGACAGGTAATGACGGTCGTGCGCTGATCAGCTTTGAAAACGGCAGCAAGATCATTAAATCGGTTTGGATTGATACCCGCAAGGGCCAAACGCAATATAAGTTTAAGGTAGAAAGCAGCATGGCGCCAAACGTGTTTGTTAACGTTACGTTGCTGCAACACCACGCCCAGGCTGTTAACGATTTGCCGATACGCATGTATGGTGTGATACCGTTACAGGTGGACGACCCGGCAACGGTATTGAAACCGGTTATAACAATGGCCGATAAGATCAGGCCTGAAACACCTTCAACCATCACCGTATCCGAAGCCGGCGGCAATGAGATGACCTATACGGTGGCGTTGGTTGATGAGGGTTTGCTTGACCTGACCAATTACAAACTTCCCGACCCGCACAGTGTATTCTACGCCCGCGAGGCCCTCGGCGTAAAAACCTGGGACCTGTTTGATTATGTGATAGGAGCCTATGGCGGAGGCCTGGAAAGAATACTGGGTATAGGTGGCGATGAGTCGCTCAGCAACAATAAAAACGTATCGGTTAACCGCTTTAAACCGGTGGTGAAATTTATGGGGCCTTTCCGTTTGGGCAAAGGGCAAAAACAAACCCACAAGTTTACCCTGCCGCAATACATTGGCTCTATTAAAGCCATGGTAATAGCCGGGCAAAATGGTGCTTACGGCGCAGCCGAAAAAGCCGTGGCGGTTAAAAAACCTTTGATGATGCTGGCTACCCTGCCGCGTGTGCTGGGTCCGGGCGAAAAAGTGCAGCTACCGGTTACGGTTTTTGCTTTGGAAAATAACATCAAGACGGTGAGCGTGGAAGTACAATCGAACGCGTTTAGTAACCTGGCGGGAAGCAATAAGCAATCGCTAACGTTTACTGCGCCGGGCGATAAACTGGTTACGTTTGATCTGGCCGTGAAGAACTTCATCGGCATTGGGAAAGTAAAAGTTATAGCGCGCAGCGGAAATGAAACTGCGGCCTACGATGTGGAACTGAACGTGCGCAACCCTAACCCGCCGGTAACCAAAACCCTGATCAAAACCCTTAAACCGGGCGAAACATGGAACGCGCCTTACACCGCGCCGGGCATGGCAGGCACTAACAAGGCCACGCTGGAAGTTTCGGCTATACCGGCCTTAAACCTGGCCAAGCGACTAAGCTACCTGGTGCAATACCCGCATGGTTGCGTGGAGCAAACTACATCGGCCGCCTTCCCGCAATTGTTTATAGCGCAGCTGACAGATTTGACCGACAGGCAAAAAGCAGAATCAGAACGCAACATCAAAATGGCTATCAGCAGGCTTAACGGCTTCCAACTGCGCAACGGTGGCTTAAGCTACTGGCCGGGCTTTGGCGATGCCGACGAATGGGGCACCAATTACGCCGGTCACTTCATGCTATCCGCGCAAGCGAAAGGCTATAGCTTACCGGTCGGCTTTATTGATGCCTGGAAACGCTACCAAAAACAAAAGGCCCTTAACTGGGAGCCGGATAGCCGCAGTTTTTATGGGTCTGATCTGATCCAGGCTTACCGCCTATACTTATTGGCTTTGGCAAGGGTGCCGGAACTAGGTTCGATGAACCGCCTGAAAGAATTTAAATACATCAGCATAGAGGCCCGCTGGCGTTTAGCAGCCGCTTATAAACTGGCCGGGCAACCCGAGGTAGGTAACCAAATGGTAAACGGCTTGCCAACCACCATCAAACCTTACAACCAACTGTACGGTACCTATGGGTCAGATGTGCGTGATGAGGCGATGATTTTGGAAACGTTGACTTTGCTTGGCCAGCGTCAAAAAGCTTCTACAGTGTTGCAAAGTGTTGCCGCGCGTTTGGCTACGGATGATTGGTACAGTACGCAAACAACGGCTTACTCGTTGTTGGCCATTGCGCAGTATTGCGGGCAGAATAAGTCGGGCACTAAGTTGTTGTTTAATTACCAGGGTGGTGGTGCTAAGGGGGCTATCAACTCCAACTCTTACGTGTGGCAAAGCGCTTTAGCACCAAATGGCGGACAACTAGCCTTACAAAACAAAGGCGGCAACGTTTTATTTGTACGACTGATACAGCAGGGCCAACCTGCCCCGGGCCAGGAAACCGATGCGGTGAATCATCCGGAATCGTTGAAGATGTCGGTTAATTATATCACGCTAAAAGGCCAGCCGTTAGATATCAACAGCATAAAACAAGGCACCGATTTTGTGGCCCAGGTAACCATAAAAAATACAGGCCACATAGGCAGATATGATAATATGGCGCTAACGCAGATCTTCCCTTCAGGCTGGGAAATTTTGAACAGCCGGATGATAGGTGATGAAGTGTTTAAATCGTCGCCGTCGGATTATCGTGATATCCGCGATGATCGCGCTAATACTTATTTCAGCATTGAGCAGGGACATACGGCAACGTTCTACGTAATGCTGAACGCGGCTTACACCGGGCGCTATTACCTGCCTGCGGCTTATTGCGAGGCCATGTATAATGCATCTATAAACGCGCTGCAAAAGGGCCGTTGGGTTGATGTGGTGAAGTAGGATAGCATGCGGATAGGGAAGAGGGATATCGCCTGGCTAACAAGGCGACGTTTGATAGGAATTACAGTTTTGCTGGTTATGTTGATCCTGTTTTGGTTCAGCATACCGGGCACGCTGCTTAGCAAGCCCACCAGTTTTGTTATTGACGATGATAAAGGCGAACTGCTGGGTGCGTCCATAGCCGCTGACGGGCAATGGCGTTTCCCCTATAACCCTAACGTGCCCGAGAAGTTCAAGCGGTGCATCATAGCCTTCGAGGATAAACGTTTCGAGCACCATCCCGGCGTTGATGCGCTGGCCTTTGGCCGGGCCATCCGGCAAAACCTGAGCGCCGGCCGGGTAACCAGCGGAGGTAGCACCATTACGATGCAGGTTATCCGCCTGGCCAGCAAACACAAACGAACCTTTGCCAATAAACTATTGGAAATGGTAATGGCCCTGCGCCTGGAACTCACCTACAGTAAGAAGGAAATACTTGCTCTTTACGCCAGCAACGCCCCTTTCGGTAGTAATGTGGTGGGGATTGACGCGGCCTCCTGGCGATACTTCGGCCGCAGCGCGGATAAGCTTTCCTGGGGCGAAATGGCGGCCATGGCGGTACTGCCTAATTCGCCATCGCTGGTCCACCCGGGTAAAAATCGGAACGTGCTGCTCCGTAAGCGCAACCAGCTGCTGGATAAACTCGCCCAACAAAAAGTTATAGACCCTGGCACCGCCCAACTGGCCAAGCTGGAACCCATGCCGGATAAACCGGTACCGCTACCCCAATTGGCCCCGCACCTGCTCGAGCGTTTCAAAGCTGATTATAAAGCAGGCAAAATGGAAGGCACCACCCGCATCACCACCACCCTACACTTGGAACTACAGCAGCAGGTTACCGATATTATTGACCGCCATAACGGCATCCTGCGGGCAAATCATATCAACAATATTGCCGCTGTTGTGCTGGATGTGCAAACCGGCGCCGCGCTTGCCTACGCGGGTAATGTTTTCCATCCCGAGGATAGCCAGCTGGAAAGCCATGTGGATGTGATAGGCGCGCCCCGCAGTCCGGGCAGTACGCTCAAACCGCTGCTGTATGCCACTATGCTGCACGATGGCTACCTGTTGCCCAATACGCTGATGCCGGATATCCCCACCCAGATAGCAGGCTATAACCCGCAAAATTTTGACCTGGGTTATGATGGCGCGGTCCCGGCTTCTATGGCGCTGGCGCGATCGCTAAACGTGCCGGCGGTTAAAATGCTGCAGAAGTACAAGTACGAACGCTTTTACGATTTCCTGAAAAAGATGGGCGTTACCACCTACAAACAACCTGCCGACTACTACGGCCTGTCCCTCATCCTGGGCGGCTGCGAGAACACCCTTTGGGAAACCGCCGGCATGTACGCCGATATGGCCCGCGTGCTGAATAACCACAGCACCTACAAGGGCCAATATAACCCTGCCGACTACCATCACCCCATCTACACCAAAGCCGATAACCCCAAACCCGAACTGGAAAAAGCCGGGCTGCTGGATGCGGGTTCTATTTACTATACCCTCCAGGCTATGGAAGAGGTGATGCGCCCCGGCGAGGAAATGCTATGGCAGCAATTTGGCTCCACCCAGCGCATTGCCTGGAAAACCGGCACCAGCTTTGGCTTCCGGGATGGTTGGGCAATTGGGGTTACGCCGCGTTACGTGGTGGGGGTTTGGGTGGGCAATACCAATGGCGAGGGCCGCACCGGGCTTACCGGCATCAATACCGCTGCGCCGGCCATGTTCGAGATATTTAGGCTGCTGCCGGTTACGCGGGGATGGTTTGACATGCCTACCGACGAGATGGTCCGGGTAAAAGTTTGTCACCAAAGCGGCTACCGGGCGGGCGAATACTGCACCGATGCCGACGCGCTATGGATACCCACCGCCGGCCTGCGCTCGCCGGTGTGCCCTTACCACCAGCTGGTACACCTGGATGCCACCGAACAATACCAGGTAAACAGCGACTGCACCCCGCCCGATCGCATCGTGAACAAAAGCTGGTTTATACTGCCCCCGGCTATGGAATACTATTACAAAACCAAAAACTACCAATACAAGATCCTGCCGCCTTACAAGGACGGCTGCGCCCCAACCGAACGCGTTACCCCCATGGAAGTGATCTACCCGAAAGACGGCGCCAAAGTTTACATCCCGCTGGAAATTGACGGCAGCCGCGGGCGCATGATCTGTAACGTGGCCCACCGGGAGGCAGGGGCCAAGATCTTCTGGAGCCTGGACAATAACTTCGTGGGCACTACCCGGGGCTTTCACCAAATGGCGCTGGCGCCACCGCCCGGCAACCATTTGCTTACGCTGGTGGATGGTAAAGGAAATACTACACAATTGCGGTTTACCGTGCTGGATAAGGACAAGGAATAGAGGCGCAGTGTAGCGCCGTATGCGTAGCACGCTACACTGCTACACCTGGTGTAGCGCGCTACAGCGTTCATTTTTAGACAGTTGATTTTTTTGGTGGCGGTGTTTTGTCAGTAGTTCAAAATTCCATGTAAACGTTAGTCGCGTGAAGTAAAAATTCCGCAACTCTTACACCCCGCTAAAAGCAGAAAACCCACCATCAATGGCTATCACCGTCCCGGTTACAAATTTTGATTGGTCGCTAAGCAGCCAAAGCAGCGCACCGCTAAGCTCTTCGGGTTCGCCAAAACGTTTGTAGGGGGTGTTTTGTATTACCAGACCGCCGCGTTGGGTGTAGCTGCCATCGGTATTGGTAAGCAGAGTGCGGTTTTGTTCGGTCACAAAAAAGCCGGGGGCAATAGCGTTCATGCGCAGCTTATCGCCATAGCGGTTGGCCAGCTCTACCGCAAACCAACGGGTATAACAATCAATGGCCGCTTTGCCCAAACTATAGCCCATTACTTTGGTAATAGCTTGCTGCGAACTCATGGACGAAATATTTACGATACTTCCGCCCCCCGCGTTGGCAATAGCTTTACCAAACACCTGCGTAGGGATAACCGTTCCCCACAGGTTTAGGTTCATTACATTTTGCATGCCTGCAATGTTCAGCTCAAAAATATCGGCCTCTGGTTGTAGCACCCCCTCGGGCATATTGCCGCCGGCGCCATTTACTAATCCGTCAATACGGCCGTAGTGGTTTTGAATATTGCTTAAGGCGTTTTCAATACTGCTTTGGTCAAGCACATCGGCCTTAATGGCTATAGCGCTGCCGCCGTGTGTACAAATAGCGTGCGCCCTTTGTTCGGCAACCTGCAGGTTCCGGCCCAGTATCACCACACTGCCGCCTGCCTGGCTTATGGCATTCACAAACGATTCGCCCAGCACGCCCGTGCCACCGGTCACTACAATTACTTTATCCTTTAACTCCATTAAATTACACGTTTGTTTTTTTGCCCGATGATGATTCACGAATGATCAACCGGGGTTTAATAGATACGGTTTTGGGGATGGCTTCCTGGTTTTTATCCTGCAGGGCCTGCAGCATCATTTGTGCAGCGTTGGCACCAATTTCCTGCGGATACTGCTCAACCGATGTTAAAGCCGGTGTGGTATGTTCGCCAAAAACATCATTACCATAACCTACCACACCCACCTCGGCCGGCGATTGGATGCCCCGCTCTTTTAACAAAGCCAGCACGCCCAGCGCCAGCACATCACCGGCGCAAAATACCGCGTCGGGCGAGTTAGGGCCGTCAAACAGTTTTTTGGCGGCCTCGTAAGCTTCCTGTTGGTTATTAATGTTTTGCACCACCAGGCCGGCCTCAAACACTTTACCTTTTAAAGCTAAAGCCTGCCGGTAACCGTTAAAGCGGTTTTTATATACATAAATATGTTCAGGGCCGTTCAGTAATGCTATCCGGCCGTAACCGCCATCAAATAAATGATCAACTACTTCGGCAGCGGTTTTTACATCGTCGTTAACTACGCTGTTTACGGCTATGTTTTCATCTATCCTGTCAAACATCAACAAGGGTATGCTATTGGCTTTCGCCAGGTGCAGGTGCTCGGCAGAAACGGTTTCGTTGGATAGCGAGATGATGATGCCCGATACCTGGCTGGCTATCAGCGTGCGCATATTGCTTACCTCTTTTTCATAATGTTCGGTTGATTGGCAGATGATGAGATTATAGCCCGAAGGATAGATCACCTTTTCGATACCATATACACAGTTTGACATAAAGTTACTATTGATCTTAGGGATGATCACACCTATAGAACTGCCGCTGCCGCTGCGCAAATTAGCCGCCGTTTTGTTGGGCGAATAGTTAAGCTGCTGTACCGCGTTAAGTACCAGTTTGCGTGTTTTAGCGCTGATGGTGGGGTGGTTTTGCAAGGCGCGCGACACGGTTGACGGCGCCACGCCCAGGTGCCGGGCTACATCAATAATAGTTGCTTTCTTTTCCATCGTTACAACAAACCTACAAAAAATTAAACCAGTTACGCAAATTTTTAAACAAACGTTTGTTTTTTATAAATAGCTGGATAGTTTCAAATTAAACTGAAATATTATTTGCTTTTACGCAATCGTTTGTTTTACATTTGGTGTTGCATTGCCCCACCGGGCCACTTAACCCATTTATACAACCCTGTCATGGAAAAAGCTATATCACGTAAAGGATTTTTAAAAACCGGTGCCACAGCTTTAGCATCGGTACTGGCGGCACCGCAATTGCTGGCTCAAAGTACGAGGCACGCCGACAGCGATGGCGAGGAGTATTTTGCCAACTATACCGGCACGCGCCGTGGCTCGTGGGTGCAAACGGGCAAAATGCAGGCGGGCGATGTGGCCCTGCATAATTGCCAGGTGGTGATAGATAGCGCCGAGGGTTCGATAGTGCAAAAGGCGGGTCGCGTTTTGGCGGGTGATATTCAAAAGATAAGCAATGCTGATGTTTTGGTGCGGGGCACAGTGGATGGCAGCAAAACAAACATCAGGTTAGTCACTTTAGGTAGTCCGCATATCCCGCCAGGTATTGATACCGCTAAACTTAAAGGCCAATGGGAAGCTTACCAAATCATTACTGCGGATAATACCGTTTGGCTGATAGGTGCCGAAGCCCGTGGGACGGCGTATGCAGCTTACACCCTGAGCGAACGCCTGGGTATTGACCCTTTATACATGTGGACCAATTACCGCCCCATTCAAAACGAGCAGCTGGTGCTAAAGAAAACGGCACATTTTACCCCTTCGCCTAAATTTAAATACCGCGGCTTTTTTCATGATGATGAAGATATTTTGCCACGCCCTTTTAACGTGATAGACCTCCCTATCTGGACCGGCGATGTAGCCACCGTTTGGTACGAGCGTTTTTTTGAAACCGCCCTACGCCTGCGCATGAACATGGTGGCCCCATACACCCGTGTGCACCGCCGTTACGAGATACAAAAAATGGCCAGCGATTGGGGCCTTTATTATACCTCGCACCATTATGATATTCTGTTGTCCAACCCTTTCGGTTTTGAAAATTTTAAACTGGCGGAAGCGCGCGGCGTAACCCCACAATGGAACTGGTTTGAGAACAAGGGCAATATGGTAAAATACTGGAAGGCCGGTGTGGACGAGAATAAAGCGCTTGACGCGATATGGCCGGTTGGCCTGCGTGCGACGGATGACCACCAATACGAATTCCCGAAAGATACCCCTGAAACCAAACAGATAGCCGTTTTTAACGAAGCCATTAACACGCAGGTGCAACTGGTAAAAAGCATTGTGCCGAAGGATAAACAACCGCTGTTCCACTTTACGCTGTATACAGAAATGCTGGATAAATACAACCGTAATAAAGCGGCTTTTAACCTGCCGGATGATGTAATTATTATATGGCCCGATGATAACGACGGCCACATGCGCGACCTGCCCAAAGAGCAAGGAAAGCATAAACACGGCGTTTACTATCACCTGGCCTATATGGGTCCGCAGCGGATAACCAAGCAAATTACGCATGTGGTGTCGCCGGCCAAAATCGCGGGCGAATTTAAGTCGATCATTAATTCGGGCGCTACCGAATATGTGCTGACCAATGTTTCTGAACTGCGCGAATTTATTATGGAGGCTCGCCTGCTGGCTGAAATTACCTGGGGCGATAGCGGCCTGATGGAAACCCAAAACCCGGCCGATGCCTTCATCAACTGGTGGGCGCGCGAGTATTTTGACAGCGCGGCGGATGTTGCCAAAATTTACCAAAGCTATTACCAGTACTTCAACGCATCAGACACCCTTTGGCGCGGTGCCGACCTGGTGCAGGAAATATTGCGCCTGCTACTGGATAAGCTAAAAGGTAAAGACGTTCCGCTGGTTAGCGAACAACGCCTGGCAGAATTCCGCACCCGCGAAAAACAGTTTGCAACGCTTTATCAGCAAATACAAAAAGCAGCTAAAGGCATGAATCAGCAGCAGCAACAATACTTGCACGAGCAGGTTACGCTGGGCCTGCTGGTAGACTGGCGACCAACCCAGGCCGCCCTGCAGCTGGCCGAAGCGCTGAAGAAAACCAGCAAAGCCGACATTATGGCCCGGGTACGCCTGGCCTTGGATCCGCTCGTGACCTACGAGGCCGAGATACTAAAAGCCGAGCGCCCTCCATTTGAGAAATGGTACCGCGAAACCTGGTGCCGCCGCGAGTTCTCGCCCAATAACCTGCACCGCTCGTACCGGCAGGTAAGTGAGTTTTATTATTCGGATGGGATGGCGTTTACGCAGGGTAAGTAACAGGATAACTATACATATGTTGAAATGCGTTACCAAGTCGCTTTGGTGGGCCCTTCACGTACCGGGCCTCCGGGCCAAGAGCGGGGCAAACGATGTGCGTGAAGGGCCTACCGAAGCGGCTAAGCAAGTGAAGAGTCCCGATAGCTGTCAGGAGCTTCGTTCCTCGCAGTTGACGCATACATAAATTTGCCTAATCACCTCACCACTGCTACCCACCCCGCCATCACCACCCCATTCTTCAAATCAATTTTATAGTAATAAGTGCCGGTGGCCGGTAGCTTGCCGTTAACCCGCCCATCCCAGGGTTTGGGATAGCCTACAGCTCGAAAAATTTCGGTGCCGTAGCGGTTAAATACCTGGGTAAGTGATGTGGGGTAGCCGTCCAGTCCAATGATGGTCCAAAGGTCGTTCACGCCATCGGCATTAGGGCTAAAGGTATTAGGTATGCTTACTTTGTTGTACACTTTTATGGCTACCTCGTCGGTGCTTTCGGTGGCACAGGGGCTAAGCGGCAGGGTGTGCAGGGTGTACGTGATATCAGCCGGTGGCGTAGCTATAGGATTTAGGGTTGTTGGGTCATTCAAATAATCGGCAGGCGTCCAATAGTAGCCGGCTGCATTACTTACCTTGCCGTTAAGTATTATTGGTTTTTCCTTTACGGTTGCTTTATCGGGGCCGGCATTGGCGGTTGGGGCCTGGTTTACAGTTACGGTGGTGCTTGCTTCATCGGTACAGCCGGCGGTGTTAAATACTTTTACGGTGTAGGTAGTGGTTGCCGTAGGCGAGGCGATGGGATTGGCTATTTTAGGGTCTGACAAACCCGTAGCAGGCAGCCATTCGTAGGCCACGCCTCCGCCGACGTTTAAGGTAGTTTGGCCGCCTTTGCATATCGTCGCGTTAGCACTTACTACCGCTGTTGGTTTTGCGTTTATTACTACGTTTATTTTAGCGCTGGTGGTGCAGCCGTTAAGGGTTACGGCAACATAATAAGTGCCCGCATTGGCTTGGGTAAGGTTATTTATCAGGGGTGATTTTTTGGCAGATGTAAACCCGTTTGGGCCCGTCCAGTAATAAGTGCCGCCGCCGGTTGCATCCAGCGTGAGGCTGCCGCCCTCGCATACGGGCGAGGAAACGCCTGGTGTTACCACCGGGTATTTATTAACGATGATGGTAGCCGCCGATGAGTAGCTTACACAGGTAGGTGAGTTGCGGTTTTCTGTGCGCCCGCTCATCAACCTGAACGAATATTGTCCGGCTACGCCTTTGATCAACCGGTAAATATAGTCACGACCGATAGCTCCCGGTATATCCACCCAGGTTATTGTACCCGGATTGCGCATTTGCCATTGGTAAAAGGGGTTGTCATAATACTCAAACATAATACTGCTCAGGTTAAATGTTTGGGTAGTGCCCTCGCACACATCTTCGCGGGTAACAATATCGGGCTTGCTAAAACTGGCCGTAATACGCGGACCGCAAACCTCCACGCGAATGCCTGTTATTGAAAAAACCTCATCGTTAACCGTAAGTGCAGGGTTTGCTATAATAGACAGGGTAACATCGCCCCCGGTAAGCGGTGTAGCAAATATATAGCCTATTTCGTCGCCGTTTAAGCCACTGGTTGGGGTGTACTGAACCTGCCGCTGTATGCCTTCGGTGGTTTCTACAACAAAAGTTACGCTGGCATTTGATGTCAGATCGCGAACCAGGTTATGCATGTAGGCGGTAAAGGCATATTGCGTGCCTGCGCATAAGGTGTGCAGCGTTTCGTGGTAAATGTATTTGGGGGTTGATGCCGCGTTAACAATAACCACCTGCCCGTTGCCTGCCGCGGTTACGGTTATCCAATTGGGGTTTAGGTTTGCGGTGCTTTTTTTTATGCTGAAGAAACCGTGTGTCGGCACCTCGTCGGTATAATTCATGTCGCTCGGTGTCGGCAACCCGTTGTAAAAATTATAATCGGCCACCGGCACCCCGTGCGAACCCAGGCATACCTGTGCCCGGGCGCTTAACATCGCCATAAAAAATAATACCGATAGCAGCGCGGCTTTTTTCATCGCCCTATTTCCAGCCGGGTAGTTTGTCTCGCGTAAGCACGTTGGCGCTGCCGTAAATGGCCTGTATTTGCGCGGCGGTATTGTCTTTGTAGGTCAGTTCGGCCCAGGTCATGAAGAAGGTCCATTTGGGTTGGGCCTGCAAAATGGCGGCGGTAGGCAGGGTACTGCATTCGCCAATAGCAATGGGTTTGCCGTTAGCCACGCTTACCATGGTATTGTATTTAGCGGTGCTGAAACCACTGCCATCGTAAATATCCAAAGCGGCAATATCCCAATAAGCATCGCCGGGGTTGTAGGTAATGGCATCGCTGGCCAGGGTGCCAAAATCCTGTATATCCCAAACCCATACCAGGTTGGTGAGCTTTTTGGTGTTCACCATGTAATCATGCATCTGCTGGTATAGTTTGAGCGTGCCGCCCGCACCAGGGCGGCCTCCCCACCAAAACTGGTCCTGGTTCATTTCGTGCAAGGGGCGCCAAAGTACTTCAATGTTTTTCTCTTTAAGCTGTTGCAGATATATGCAAACCTCGTTCATCATGGCGCGCCAGTTGGTGTTAATGCTGGTGCCGGGGGTGAGCAGATCGGCCCATTGCTGGTCGTTCAGTTTGCTTAGCACCCCGTTGGCATCCCAACCGCAGGGGCGGGATAGGCCCGGGTTACAGGCATGCCACATAATGTTAATTACGGCACCGTTGTTCCATTGCCGCACGGCCTCGTCTATCATCAGCTGCCGGTTGTTGATATTATCCTGCTGAAACAGAAAATCGCCGCTCCACAAAGCCGGGTATTTGCCCGTGGTGCGGAAGACAGAATCGGTCCACATGCCGGGCTTATTATTCGGCTCGCGGTTATGTATCCCCGACAGGGTTTTGCTACCGCTGATGCTTTTTAAATAGCTAAGCGATTTAAAATTAATGGTAGCCGGCGGCACCACCACCGGCGGTGTTACTACCTCGCCTCCTGTGGGGTTATTTGCCGCCGGTTTTTTGGAGCATGAGGCCAGTGCGACCATCAGCATCAGTAGGGTAAATGCGCGCGTCATTTTACTTCCCGGCAGGGCCAATAATATAAACCGCGTCCATACCGGCGGCCAAGTGCCCGTTAATTTTTTGCTGGCCTGCGGCAGATGCAAGCGTGGTAGCCGGGCTGTATTTGCCCGTTTCGCAATCAAAAATGGTCAAGCTGCTTTTAGCCTTATTAGCGCCAGCAAACTGTAAAGTAAAGTTTTGTGCCGATGCGCCTTTGTTGTAGGCATACACAAAAGTTTGCTCGCCACATTTTACGCCGTAGGTAACTACCGAAGTATCGGCACCGCTAACAGCCACCTGCTCAAACGAACCTCTGCCGGCAGCCAGCATTTTATCAGATATCTGGCGGATGCGGTTAAAATAAACATCGGTGCCACGGTTATCAAAGTATTCCCACCACCAGCTTAGCGGCAAAATAGGGGTTGGCGCAAACAGGCCGTACCACATACCGCGCTTAAAATCGCTGTCCATTTGCGGGGCAAAATCGTCGAAGTTTTTACTCCAGTCCCACTCATAGCTGTACTCGCCAATTACGTATGGTTTTTTATAATCGGCCTCGTAACGGATGATGGTTGCAGGCAGTGAAGCCGTGTTGCGGTAAACGTGTTTTTGGTTAAAATCAATGTTTTTAAGCGAGTTCATACCCCCGATATCGCGGTGCGAAATACTGGTGGTTACCAGGTGATGGTAGGGATCGATCTCTTTTAAATAAGTGCTCATTTCATCGTGCCACGCGGTGATAGAATCGGCACTGATAGGTTTAGGGCGATTGTTGAACTGTACATTATCCACCTCGTTAAAAAACTCCCAGGCACCAATGCTTGTGGCGTATCCCCAACGGGCCACAAAATAGCGCAGGCGGTTGCGGTAGCGTTCTTTTGATTTAGGATTAACAAAGAAATCGGCCGAATTGGGCGAGAAACCGCCATCGCGCAAGCCCGAAGCACCCTGTCCTAAAGTCAGCATTACATACAGCCCCAACGAATCAGAAAGCTCAACCATGCGGTCCATTTTTTTAATGGCGCTGGGGTTAAAATACTGGTCGGTTTCCTGGTAGCGTTTGCTGTTGAACCCGCGTTTCCAGTCGATAGGCAAGTTAAACGCCGATACCCAGGTGCGGAAGTAATTGCCCCCATGCGCAGCCAGCGAACGCAGCATATATTCATAATTATACTTAGGCTGCTCGTGCAGGGCTTTAAAATATTTAGAGTCGTCATTAGCGCGCGATTCCCAGCCAATGTTCTCGCCAATACCACGGAAGGGCTTGCCATTATCAAACTGAAACTCCCATTTGTTTTTGGCATGCAAAAAGCCGTTGGATGTAGATGCCGTAACCACAAAAGTAGCGGGTGCCGACTCATTTAAATTTGACCCAAACTTGCTGTATCGGAAAAAGTAGGTGTATTTACCCATTTCCTGCGGCGCGAAACGGGCTTTCCATAAACTTTCCTTGCCGCTTTCGCCGGTTTCGAAATAGCAGGGCAGCTCCAGTTTTTTGCCGGATGGCGAGGTGATGAACATATCCAGCGTAACATCCTGTTTCAGGTAGGGGTTATCCCAGGTGCCATTGATGAGGATCTCCCACTCGGCCTTGCGGTATTGGGTGGGCTTATCGGTTATAAGGGTAGCTTTTTTTATTTGGGCGATAGAAGTGTGTGCGGCCAAAAGGCACAACATTGCCATGCAAAATTTCTTCATTGTAAACGATGGTTTGTTTTAGGGTTATAATAACACCAAAGATATTGGCCGGAATGGCGCCGGTATTAATACTTTATTAACCAAAACATGTGTTTTAAATGCGGCAACAAATAAGTTACAATGTTGAGGCACAATAAAAAACATTGTTGTGAGTTTGCTTTGTATATAGTTTAATTTATACTATACATGTAGTACATACATATGTTACAAACAAAGTATACCAGTAGCGATATTTTTTGATCAAAATGGCCTAAAAAAGCGCTTTAATGAGCCTTTTTTATCCTTTTGTGATACTATTTTGCTGTTTTTATACTACCTATTTATTTAGTAGTTAATATTGTATTGCAGAGCCGATTAAGAGCTACCTAAACAAACCCGGATAACGCAATTACTAAGACAGGTTTTACTGGCAGAAATACGGTTCGACGAGCGCGACAGCAATTGCCTGCGCAACAAAATAATGAAATAACGGCCTTGGGAATTTTACGGGCCTTAAAGATACTTAGTCCCTAAGTGCATAAATTGGTTAAGTGGCTAGGCGGCTCCCAACCGCCTCCCACTTTATTTGAGACCATGATTTATGGGATTTTGGGATTAGCTTGAATTTTATTGTGGATACCTTGCGGCTGGCTTATCGCTTGTTAAGGCCCTGCACGTTGGATTGCGCGCGGTTAGGCCCTTCACGCACGCACCTTGCCCCGCTCCATAGCCGCGGAGGCGTTTTACTTTTTTGTCTTGATACAAAAAAGTAACAAAAAAAATCAAGCCAGGCTGATCGCTGCCACGACACAGGCCAGACACCCGGCCGCGCACCCTGGCAGGCCTTTACGCTCTTTTTTGACTCTCATTATTTCCGAGATCTCGGGTAGCACCGAAATCGTTGCCCGAGTGAGCTTCGGGCGAAGCGGGCAGAAGAAGGTGGGCCGTGCGGCGGGAAGGGCATAGCGTTGTTTGCCCATGCGCGCAAGGCAAAAGCGCGAGCGGGCAAATAATGCAGCCCGTGCTTCTGCCCGCTGTGCGATGTGGCCTTGCGCGCAGAAGCCTTTCGGCCAACTAGGCCTTTTTGGTTACTTTTGTGGCTATGACAAAAGTAACGGCCCCCGCGGCCAAGAGCGGGGCAAGGTACGTGCGTGAAGGGCTTAACAAAGCGACATAAAAGCGAGGCTAGTGCAGAAGGACTAAATAAATATCCTTTTTCCTACATAATTCTCTCTAAACTCCTTCGGCGTATAACCCTTTTTCTTTTTAAAGGTGCGGTTAAAGTTAGCCATGTTATTAAAGCCGCATTTAAAGGCCACTTCGGCAATGCTTTGGGTAGTGTCTATCAGCATGCGCGATACGTGGCCCAGGCGGATCTCGGTGAGGCTATCCACAAAACTGTAACCGGTACGCTTTTTAATAAAGCGACTAAAAGACGCTTCGGGCATGTTGGCAATTTTAGCTACATCGGCCAGGGTAATTTGCTTGCTGAAGTTGTTATTCATAAACTCAAACACGCGCTCAACCCGACGGCTGTTATAGCTAAACTGCTCTACCGTAAACGTAGAATCCGACAGGAGTTTCACATCCCGCGAAATAGACAGGTCATGAATAATAGACAACAGCTCCAATATAGAATCGAACCCGCTTTTTTTGCTCAGGTTGAGGATGCGGGGGGTAATAGCCTCGATGGTTGCTTTGGAGAACGATACCCCACGCTTGGAATTTTCGAACATGTTGCGGATGTTGATGAGCTGGTTACGCTTCAGGAAACGCTCGTCGAACAGGTCCTTGTGGAACTGTATGGTAACCTCCTTAATGTTCTTGCTGGTGCAGTTGTGGGTGAACCAGCCGTGGGCTACGTTCGAGCCAACACAAACCAGTTCGCAGGATTCGATCTCTCCAATATGGTCGCCTACAATGCGCTGGGCGCCGGGGGCATCCAGGATGAGGTTAAGCTCCATATCATCGTGCGTATGCAACGGGAAATCAAACTCCGATTTCTCGCGCGAGAAAATGGTGAAGCAGTCGTTTTGCGTTAAAGGAGTTATCTCTCTTACAATATCCATAATCCTAAAAATTTAGATAAGCAAGTGCTTATAATTGGGTTTGTTCAATACAAATGTTAAAATAAAATTATAAAAACAAAAATCGTGGCAAATGGCCGGTAAGTATAAGTTAGGGTGATAAAAGTTTGATTTTTACCTGTTTTAAGTATAAAAATGCAGATCGGTGAAATGTGTGTTTTAGCGTAGCTGATAAAATTTATCGCATTAGTACAAACAAAGGTTAAAAAAGTATTAATAATAGTGTGCTACCGGGCGTAGCTTTGGCGGTATCAATTAATAAACCGGTGTGCCCGGCCGTCTCCGGCTTTGGCACATTGCTTTCAATAATGTAAATTGAATTTTATGAGAAGAACTACCGCATGGCTAAGCGCGCTTGCCCTGATAACTTTAACCCTTACTGCCGAGGCGCAAAAAAAGTCGCGCTTTAAAATGCTGAATTACCTAAACAGCGTTTCGGGCAAGAAAACTATTGCCGGCATCCATAATCGCGAACCTAACGCCAAGCCCGCGCAATGGACGAATAAAATAGATTCCCTCACCGGCGCCTTCCCCGGCTTGTGGAGCGGCGACTTTCTGTTTCAGCGCGATAATATTGATAACCGCCAGATCATGATTGACGAGGCCGTGAAGCAATGGAAAAAAGGATCGGTAGTGAATATTATGTGGCATGCCTGCAACCCGGCTTTGTTAGAACCCTGCGGCTGGGACAAGCAAGGTGTATTAAGCAAACTAAGCGACGAGCAATGGAAAGAAATGACCACCGACGGCACCCCGCTCAACACCACTTGGAAACAACGGGTTGACGAGGTTTGCGTATACCTGCAGCAGTTAAAAGACAAAGGCGTAGAAGTGCTTTGGCGGCCGATGCACGAGATGAATCAGAAGGTGTTCTGGTGGGGCGGTCGCCCGGGGCCGGAGGGTACGCTGAAGCTGTACCAGATGATGCACGACTACATGACCGAAAAGAAAAAATTAACCAACCTGATCTGGGTTTGGGACATACAGGATTTTAAAACCCTGGCCGAAGACGCCAAAGCCTACAACCCCGGCGACAAATACTGGGACGTAGCCGCGCTGGATATTTACGACGATAAAAGCGGTTTCAGCAAGGAGAAATATGATGTGATGGTATCAGTAAGCAATGGCAAGCCCATCGCCATTGGCGAGTGCCAGAAACTGCCATCGGCGCAACAACTGAAGGAGCAGCCAAAGTGGACCTTCTTCATGACCTGGTCGGAACTGACTTTCGAGAAAAACACTGAAAGCGAGATCAAAGCCGTTTACGCCGCGCCAAATACAATTAAGTTAAACCAAATGCCGGGCTGGGGTAAATAAGATGAGAAAGCTATTGATAACCGCGCTGGTATTACTGGCGACAGCCAGCACGCAGGCGCAAACCTTACCCGCTAACACCTACAGCATAAAAGCCTGGTGGGGGCCGCCGCCACCGCCGTTTTCGCCGGTGGTGAACGCGGACAGGTCGATAACCTTTAGGGTGAAGGCGCCCAAGGCTAACACGGTTGATCTGTTGTTTGGCGAATGGGATATCAAACCTCAGCCACTAAGCAAAGATACCACGGGCATTTGGAGTATCACCATAAAACCGGTGCAGCCTGATGTGTATTCGTATGTGTTTAGTATTGATGGCGTGCAGGCTTTGGATATGCACAACCCGGTAACCAAAATTGGCACCGAGATCTATGGCAGCATTGTTGAAGTTCCCGGCGCGCCGGCGCGCTTTGATGAAGTGCAGAACGTATCGCATGGTGTAATGCAGGTGCACCGGTATAATTCAACCTCGTTGAAAAGGCTGCGCGGCTTGAACGTTTATCTGCCGCCGCAATATCAAAGTGAACCAAACCGCAAATTCCCGGTGTTGTATTTACGCCATGGCGGGGGCGATGATGAAACTAGTTGGACACAAGCCGCCGGCAGAGCCGATGTAATTTTAGAAAACCTCATCGCGCAGCAAAAAGCTACGCCTATGATCATTGTGATGACCAACGGCCTTACCGATGGCACCTGGGCCGGTGGCAGCACGCCAGAGGCTATGAAAGCTTTGGAACAGGAGTTATTGGTCGATGTGATTCCACTGGTTGAAAAGAATTACCGCGTGTTGCCCGGCAAACAGAACCGCGCCATTGCCGGCCTTTCCATGGGGGGCGGGCAGGCTTTTGTAATGGGTTTGCATAACCTGGATAAGTTTGCCTACATAGGCGAATTTAGCGCCGGACTGATGAGCGACAAAGATTTTAAAGTGGATGAGTTATTGCCCGGCATCATGACGGCTAACAACATCAACCCCAAACTAAAACTGCTGTGGATAGGCATCGGTCAAAATGATCCGCGCTACCCCGGCCACGTGCTGCTGGTTGACGCGCTGAATAAAAAAGGAATCAAAAACACTTTCCATGAAACGCCGGGTGGCCACGAGTGGAAGGTATGGCGCGTAGAGCTGGCCCAATTTTTACAAAAGCTATTTAAATAATTGATGAACAACATCGCTATAGATAAGCGCACCCTGCAAACCGGTTTCACCACCGAGCTGCACAACATCCTGAACTATTGGGCCATGCATGCCGTAGACCACGAGCAAGGCGGCTTTTACGGCGAACTAACGAATGATAACCAGGTTATCCCCCGCGCGCTGAAAGGCTCGATACTTAACGCGCGGATATTGTGGAGTTTTTCGGCTGGGCATAATGTTACCGGCGATGCTGATTATCTGCCCTTGGCAAAGCGTGCTTTTGACTATATCCGCGCGCATTTTGTGGATAAGGAAATGGGCGGGGTGTATTGGTCGGTAACGGCTGAGTGTGCACCTGTGGATACCAAAAAACAGATCTACGCCATAGCTTTTACCATTTACGGCCTGGCAGAATATTATCGCGCCAGCAAAACACACGAAGCTTTACAACTGGCCATTGCCTTGTACAATGATATTGAAAAGCACAGCTTTGATACCACCCGCGGTGGCTACCTGGAAGCGTTCACCCGCGACTGGCAGCCCATTGCCGACCTGCGCCTAAGCGACAAGGACGCCAACGAAAAGAAAACCATGAACACCCACCTGCACATTTTGGAGGCCTACACCACGCTTTACCGCGTTTGGCCGGATGCAGGTTTGGCCGTGCAGATCCGTGGCCTCATCAAAAAATTTACGGAGCATATTGTTGATGCCGAAAGCCATCACCTTAAACTGTTTTTTAACGAGGACTGGCAGTCAAAGGCCAACACCATATCCTACGGGCATGATATCGAGGCATCGTGGTTATTGCTGGAAGCAGCGGAGATTTTGCATGACGAAGCGCTGATAGCTGAGATCAAACAACTCGCCGTAAACATCGCCCGCGCATCTGCCGAAGGCTTAAATAGCGACGGCAGCATGAACTACGAATATGAACCGGATACTGATCACCTCATGGCCGAACGCCACTGGTGGGTACAGGCCGAAGCGGTGGTGGGTTTTTACAATGCCTTCCAGATAAGTGGTGACGAACAATTTTTAGCGCAGGCCCTCAACATATGGGGCTACACCCGCGGCCACATCATTGATTCTGAAAAGGGCGAATGGTTTTGGGGCCGCAATGCCGATGGCAGTTTAATGCCGGGTTACGGCAAAGCCGGGTTCTGGAAATGCCCTTACCATAACAGCCGTGCCTGCATGGAAATGATAACGCGCCTGAAATAAATTCAAGGTGTAACCTTAATACGATCTTTGGTTAAAATAGTATTAACGGCAATGGATTGCAGCGCTCTATTTTTGGAGACATTAATTAATTGCAGGAAACACTAGTCAAGCTCTATTCAGTTCCCCTCTTGAGAGGGGGCGCGAAGGGCAGTGCGGCTGCAGGGGGGTGTTCACCAAGCGAAAGGATACTTCCGCCACTTGTCGAACGCAACTTGATCGATAAAATAATATTAATAAGCTGTTAGGCTTAAGGGGGATGGGACCCGCATGTAAATGCACGCCTTAAGTAAAACAGAAAAGGCCCGCGGGCCAACCAATTATATACCAGATATACATGAAACTACAACTCATAGACGTACTTATTTTGCTGGCCTACCTGGCAACCATGATCTTTATTGGTTTCTGGCTGCGCAAAAAGGCCGCTGCAAATAAGGATAGCTATTTAATGGGCGGCAAAAGCCTGCCCTGGTACATGCTGGGGCTAAGCGACGCGTCGGACATGTTTGATATTAGCGGCACCATGTGGATGGTGGCGCTGTGCTTTGTTTACGGCTTTAAAAGCATCTGGATACCCTGGCTGTGGCCGGTGTTTAACCAGGTGTTTATGATGATGTTTTTAAGCAAATGGCTGCGCCGCAGCAATGCCAATACCGGTGCCGAGTGGCTGCAAACCCGTTTTGGTGTTACGGGTGCCGGCATCAAAGCCTCGCACATCATTGTTATCGCTTTCGCGCTTATAGGCTGCCTGGGCTTTATGGCTTATGGCTTTATTGGCCTGGGTAAGTTTGTAGAGATCTTCATCCCGTGGGATTTGGTAAAAGGCTATGTGCCGTTTGAGGTAAGCGCCAAATATGTGCCGCATTTCTATGGCATCACATTCACCATTATTGCCATGCTGTACTCCATTTTAGGGGGCATGCACAGTATTGTGTTGGGCGATGTGATCAAGTACATGGTCATGATAGTGGCTTGTCTTTCGGTAGGTTTTATCGCCTGGCAGCATATGGATGGGCAAACCCTGCACACGCCATCGGGCTGGGCAAACCCGTTCTTCGGCTGGAAGCTCGACCTTGATTGGAAAGGCATTGTGCCCGATGCTAACAAAAAGATAGTAGACGATGGTTTTAGCCTGTTCGGCATTTTCTTTATCATGATGTTGCTGAAAGGGGTGTTCGCTTCGCTGGCTGGCCCGGCGCCTAACTACGATATGCAAAAAGTGCTGAGCACGCGCAGTCCTAAGGATGCTAGTAAAATGACCGGCTTTGTGAGCATTATTTTGCTGCCTATCCGTTATTCACTAGTTATCGGGTTAACGGTATTGGCGCTGCTTTACTACAACCAGATCAACATTAAAGGACCGGATGGCGTAGCCGATTTTGAGCGTATCCTGCCGGCATCAATCAACACATTTTTACCTGTCGGGATACTGGGTTTGGTATTAACCGGTTTAATGGGCGCTTTTATGGGCACTTTTAGCGGTACGCTTAACGCGGCGCAGGCTTACATTGTAAACGATATTTACCTAAAATACATTAACCCTAACGCCGGCAATACCCGCACGCTGTACATCAATTACGCTACCGGTGTGGTGGTGGTTATTGTGGGCGTTGTGTTTGGCTTTATGGCCCGCAACGTGAATGATATTTTGCAGTGGATAGTAGGCGGCTTATACGGAGGTTACGTAGCAGCCAACATCTTGAAATGGTTTTGGTGGCGCTTTAATGCCAACGGCTTTTTTTGGGGAATGGTGGTTGGTATAGTGGCTGCGCTGGTGATGCCTTATGTTACCACAGGCTTGCCATTGTATTGGTGGCCGGTACTGTTCGCCCTGTCAATGACTGCTAGTGTGGTGGGTACTTACGCCGCGTCGGCTACAGATATGGTGGTGCTCAAATCATTTTACAAAACAGTGCGCCCATGGGGGTTCTGGCAGCCGGTACATGAGCTGGTAGTGGCCGATGATCCGCGGTTTAAAGCCAATAAAAATTTCAGACTGGATATGTTTAACGTGGTGATAGGCACCATCGCGCAGCTATGCTTAACCATACTGCCCATGTACGCCATTACGCACATGAATATGGAGCTGCTGGTTGTGGTAATTATACTGGCCGTTATAGGCTTTATATTAAAACGTACCTGGTGGGACAGGCTGGAAGATTAACAAAACAGATTTAAAAATTTACATCCAAATACAACAACATGAGTAGTGCATTTAACGAGCGCTTGAATAATCTGCGTAAAGCATATAACGAACTTATTGCCCGGCCAAATGCCGTATTGCCCGATGGCAACGGTATTTACGAGCGATACCAATACCCGGTACTTACTGCTGCCCATGTGCCCCTAAACTGGAAGTACGATCTGAACCCCGAAACCAACCCGTATTTGATGGAGCGTTTCGGTATTAACGCCGTGTTTAATGCAGGCGCCATTAAATGGAACGGTAAATATTTAATGGTGGCGCGGGTAGAGGGGGTCGACCGTAAATCGTTTTTTGCCGTGGCGGAAAGTGCCGATGGCATTGGCTTTACTTTTTGGGATGAGCCGATCATTATCCCCCAAACTGCCGACCGCGATACCAATATTTACGATATGCGCCTGGTACAGCATGAGGATGGCTGGATCTACGGTATTTTCTGCACCGAGCGTCGTGACGAAAGCGCGCCAAAAGGCGACCAATCTGCCGCTATTGCACAATGTGGTTTGGTGCGCAGCAAGGACCTGAAAAAATGGGATCGCCTGCCCGATTTGATAACCCCATCGCCGCAACAGCGCAACGTGGTATTGCACCCGGAGTTTGTGGATGGAAAGTACTGTTTTTATACCCGTCCGCAGGATAGCTTTATTGAAGCCGGAAGCGGCGGCGGTATAGGCTTTGGTTTGGTTGATGATATTTTGAACCCCGTTGTTCCGCAGGAAATTGTGATAGACGAGAAAGTTTACCACACCATTTACGAAGCGAAGAACGGCTTAGGCCCGGCCCCTATAAAAACAGAAAAAGGTTGGCTGCACCTGGCACATGGCGTGCGTAACACTGCCGCGGGCCTGCGCTATACCCTGTACATGTTCATGACCGACCTGGAAGATATTACCAAAGTGATACACAAACCGGCAGGCTATTTACTGGCCCCGGAGGGGGAAGAGCGCGTAGGCGATGTATCAAACGTAGTATTCTCAAACGGATGGATATTGGATGATGATGGTACGGTTTTCATTTACTATGCATCGTCAGATACGCGCATGCATGTGGCCACTTCTACTTTGGACAGGTTGGTTGACTATGTGGTAAACACACCTGAAGATGGTTTAACATCAGACTCGTCGGTGAAGCAGGTTATTGGTTTGATCAAAAGCAACAAACAATATTTAAGCGAGCGCGAAATGCTGGCGGCGAAGGCCTAAAAAGCTTTGGTAAAATACTATCAATCAATCTGCACTGGAAGTGGTGAAACTCCTATGTGCTATCAGCATAGGTTAAAATAGTATCATTCTTTCGGGGTGTGTAGTATTTTAACATCAACAAATAATTAACCGGTCGTCTTTTTTGAAAGGGCGACCGGTTTGTTTTTAGCGCCATCTCATTAGTTCTGCTAAATCGATACCATCGCGCAGCAAAAAACAAAAATGTGCCTTTAACAATATCAAAAGGGATTATGAAGGCCGATTGCCTGTATTCTTCAACCCAAAATCGCGACAGCAAACCCACAAATTTTTAATGGCTAAGTGGTTGAGGTTGGGGGCAATATGTGCCGCCAAGACATGTCGTTTTCACCCCAAAACCACCACCGGTTTTTTATCAAAATTGTTACCCGTTGGCAGACATTTGGCCTCTTTTTCACCACCGATGGCCAAAAAGGGGCTAAAATTTAGTTTTAATATTACATATTGTTAAAATAACATTAATAAGTAGGCGTGTCCATCAGCTAATATTGTTATACAATTATAAACCGGTTAAACCCAGTATTTAAATAAAATTATTAGCATGGAAAAACTTCTACGCGCATTTATGATGTGCATATTTTTTGTTGCGCTTAATACCGGCTCGG
The DNA here is from genome assembly GCF_059690715.1 of Mucilaginibacter sp. A3364. NCBI lineage: Bacteria > Pseudomonadati > Bacteroidota > Sphingobacteriia > Sphingobacteriales > Sphingobacteriaceae > Mucilaginibacter > Mucilaginibacter sp. A3364. The sequence continues at coordinate 621,867 of NZ_JCAWED010000002.1, read as the reverse complement.
TACTGGCACAGCAAAGAATAATTAAAGGCACAGTTACCGATGACAAGGGTGCAACCGTACCCGGTGTAACTGTAATGGTTAAGGGTAGCAGCAACGGCACCCTGACCGATCTGGATGGTAAATACACCATCAATGTACCTTCGGCCGCTTCGGTGTTGGTATTTAGCTTTATCGGCTTTGAAAATGTGGAGCGTGCCGCCGCAACAGCTACCATAAACGTAGCACTTAAAACTTCATCTAAGGCATTAGACGAGGTAGTAGTTGTGGCCTTTGGTACACAAAAGAAAATTAACGTTACGGGCGCTATTTCTACCATTAGTGGTAAAGACCTGGTGGCAACCCCGGTATCAAACATTACCAACGCTTTGGTGGGCGCGGCCCCAGGCATCAGCGCTATACAAAACAGCGGTGAGCCAGGTCAGAATGCCTCGACCATTAAGATACGTAACGTGGCCACTTACGGTAACACCAACCCGCTTATTGTTATTGACGGTATTGAGCAACCTACCGAAAACTCGGTAGATCAGCTAAACTCGATGGACGCAAACGATATAGCCAGCATATCTTTACTAAAAGATGCTGCATCGGCCGCGGTATACGGTATACGTGGTGCTAATGGTGTTGTTATCATTACCACCAAACGTGGTAAAGTGGGCAAGCCGCAGTTGAGCCTTTCAAGCAATTTTGGTTTTACCAAAGCTACCAACCTGCAGCAGGGCGTAACATCGTACGAATATGCTTTAATGCGTAACGAGGCTATCCGCACCGCTATAGGTGCTTACGGTAATAACACCTACAACGCTTATTTATTTGACGCGGACGACTTGTGGAAATTCCAGAACAACCGTGATTATACCGCCGCACAAATTGCGGCCCTTACCATAACCGATGCGCAAAAAGCGCAGCTGGCCAACAGCCCGGCATTGTATTATACCAGTCATGACCTGTATAAAGAGCAGTTTGGTGGTACGGGCCCGCAGCGCCAGTTAAATTTAAACGTAAGCGGCGGTACCGAAAAAGTGAAGTACTATGTATCCTTAGGTAACTTTAACCAGGGCAGTATTTTAAATAATACCACCTACAAAGGTGCCAGTACCGGTTCAAGTTTTGACAGGTATAACTTCCGTTCGAACTTTGATATCCAGGCCACTAAAAATATCAGTATAGCGGTAAATATTGCCGGCGAGTTTGGTACCAGCAAGGGCCCGGGCGGTAACGGTAACGACCCATACAACCTGGGCACACGCTACAAACTGATAGAGCAATATATTTATGACGGTAACCCGTTTATTAGTCCGGGTTTGATTGACGGTAAACTGGTAAGCGGTTTTGCAGGCGTTGCCGGTACGTTGGATAACCCGCTGGGTATAAAATCGGGCAGCTCGATAGGTAACCAGAACGCGGTTTACAACTTGCTGATAAGCGGTACACAAACCATTTATGCCAGCCTGTTAACCAGCAACATCCGCATAAACCATACGTTGGATTACCTTACGCAAGGCTTAACAGCACACGCTACGGCAGCTTATGATGATAACTACAATAAAGTAGTTACCTATAACCCGGCACTGCCAAGTTATACCGTGCGCCGTAGCCCGTTAAACCCCAATAACCTTGATTTTTATGGTGGAGCTGTAGGTACCAACACATTTAACGCTACACCAAGTGGTAACTATACCTGGCGCAAAACCTATTTCGAGGCTGGTTTAGATTATAACCGCACTTTTGGCAGTCATGCTGTAACCGGTTTAATATTGGGCAAGGCATTGTTATATACCATGCCGGGCGACGCCAACCGTACCCCATCGGGTGTTGAGGGTTTGTCGGCACGTGTTACGTATGCCTTTAAAGACAAATACCTGGCCGCCTTTGATGGTGCCTATAACGGCACCGAGCAATTTGCGCCGGGTAAACGCTTTGGTTTCTTTCCTGTAGTATCGGCAGGTTGGGTGCCAAGCAGCGAGCGCTTTTTCCCCAAAAATGATGTGGTTACTTTCGTAAAGTTCCGCGGATCATACGGTGTTGTGGGTAACGATCAGGTTAACCTTGGCGGTACTATCCGCAGGTATTTGTATCTGCCAAACACCTACAACCAAAACCTGAGCAACCCTAACAGTACGCAAGGTTACTATTTGGGTAACAGCAACGGTTCGGCACAAAACGCTTATTACCCGGGTACTACCGAGGGCGCCATTGGTAACCCTGATGTAACCTGGGAGCGCGCCAAGAAAACCGATATTGGCTTAGAGGCCCGTTTCCTGAAAGACAAATTGAGCTTAACGGTTGATTTGTTTAAAGAGGACCGCGATAACATTCTTACCGCTTTGGGTACCATCCCGGCTACTTACGGTGTGTCGTCAGGCTCGGTTCCGCCGGTTAACGTGGGTAAAACCACCAATAAAGGCTACGAGGTATTGCTGGGCTATACCGATAAGGTATCAGACTTCACCTATGGCATAACCGGTGCCGTCAGCTACGCCAAAAGCAAAATTGTTTACAACGCCGAAGCGCCAAAACCTTACTACTGGATGTATGCTACCGGCTTCCCTATCAACCAAAAATATGGTTTGATAAGCGATGGCTTTTACAATACCCCGCAGGAGCTGGCTAACCGTCCGTACAATACCTACACCAGCAACCAGGCCAACCTGGGCAGTATCCGCTACAAAGACATCAGCGGCGATGGTTTAATTGATAACCGAGACGTTGCCCCTATAGGTTTCCCTAACCTGGCGCAGTATGCGTTTAACATGCGTATTACCATGGCCTATAAAGGCTTTGATGTTAACCTGTTGTTTAACGGTACGGCTAATGGCTCGTACTACATTAACTCGGGTTTGGCTATTCCATTCTTTAAAAATGCCGGTAACGCCTGGAAATGGCAATACGACGGAAGGTGGACGCCATCAAAAGCAGCATCGGGCGAAAAGATCACTTACCCTGCGCCAACCATCAATGGTTCAAGCAGTGCAAATGATTTCCTGACGAGCGATTTCTGGCTGGTATCAAACAACTTTAAGCGCCTTAAGAATGCCGAGATCGGTTACACTTTCAGCAACAATAATTTCCTGAAACGCGCTAAGATCAGTTCGATAAGAATATACGCCAACGGCAACAACTTAATGACCTGGGATAATGCCCTTGAAAAATACGGTATTGACCCTGAAAGCGCCGACGGATCATCATACATCTACCCGCTTACACGAGTATTCAGCTTTGGTGCAAACATCAGATTTTAAATAGTACAGATATGAAAAAGATATTGACATTAATAACAGGCATACTGCTGGTAGCATTATACTCCTGTCAGAAAGTTTTCCTTCAAAAACCTGATACATCCGGTACCGCATCTTTGGAAACCGTTTATTCATCATCAGTTAACGCCGTATCAGCTTTGCTGCAATGCTATCGCGGTTCGCTGATACAGGGATGGCCGGGTGGTATAGGTTATGCACATGGCGCGCTGGCCAGTATATCAGGCGAGCATGCCCGTGGATATACCTGGCACGGTAGCTATGCCATTGCGGCCACCGGCTTAACACCTAACGGCGCAGGCGGGTCTGATGCCGGTGCGGATAACTTTGCAGCCAACTTTACCAATATCCGCGCGGCCTATTTGGTAAGCGAGAATATTGACAAGGTGCCTGATATGGACGCCACCAACAAAGCCTGGGTTAAGGCCGAAGTGCAGGGCCTGTTAGCTTACCGCTATATGGGTATGTTTATCCGTTATGGTGGTGTGCCACTGATCAAGAAAGCATATTTGCCTACGGATGACCTGGCCGCCCCGCGCGCTACTTTGCAACAGACTTTAGATTTCACTTTAGGCCTATGCGATGCCGCTATTGCCGGTCTACCGGATAAATGGGCGCCAAACTCAACCGGTGGCGATCAAACCGGGCGTTTAACCAAAGGCGCCATCATGGCCGTAAAAGCTAAGGCTTTAATGTATGCTGCAAGGCCGCTGTTCAATTCGGCTACGCCATATTTGCCTTTTGCTAACGCGAATTTGATTTGCTTTGGCAGCGCCGACCAGACCCGCTGGACCGCAGCCATTACCGCTAACGAAGCCGTGTTAACCTGGGCCACCGCCAATGGTTACGGTTTAATTAATACCGGTGGCGTAACTAACGGCCCTAACCCTAATGCCTTTGACGATTACGCTACGGCAACATCAACCCCTGGCAATAAAGAGGTTATTTTAGCTTACAAAAACGATAACAATAACAACAGCGACGGTGGTACCGCTTCAAAATGGTTCAACTTTTCGCCATACTTTACTTCAAACCGATACGATACGGATAACAGCGGTGTGTTAAGCAACTTTTTGCCTAACTATTACAAAGCCAATGGCGGCGACCAAAACTGGCCATTGCCGGGTGAGCCACTGCGCCCCGGATCTGACTACCTGAACAGGATTGCAGAGATGGAACCACGCTTCCTGGCCGACCACTTAGGTCCCGGTTTTGATGCAGCCAACAACCCCGGCGATAACAACTGGAGCACCAATGGTTGGGGCCGCGGTATGGCAAACACCAACGTTTACCCTAACCCTGCCGGCGATATTGGCGACGCGCAAACTACCAAGTATTATTACAAAGCAGGTTCGCGCTTATGGTTTGAGTTCCCTTTGTTCCGCGTAGCGGAAACCTATTTGAACCTGGCCGAGGCTTATAATGAGGTAGGCAATTCGACCAAAGCATTGGAGAATTTGAACAAGGTGCACAACCGTGCGGGCTTACCAACCATTACCGAAACCGATAAAGATAAACTGCGCACCATCATACAACGCGAGTGGGCGGTTGAGTATTACAACGAGAGCCACCGCTACTACGATGTGAAACACTGGAAACTTCCGGCAGGAAACAACATTATTGGCGGCCAGATGCGCGAGTTTGTGTTCATGTTCCCGAACAACAATACCAGCAAGCCTCAAAACATTAACCTGCGTAGCTCTATACTAACCACGCAATATTATGACGCGGTTGCTTACACAGCATACTGGGCAGATAAAATGTACCTGGAGCCGTTTCCGCAAAGCGAGGTGAACAAGCTGGCTGTAATACAAAACCCGGGCTACTAAAGCCACCCGATTTTATCACTAATTATAGAAGAGAAAAATGAATAAAAGATATATCATAAAAAGCTTGCTCCTGGGCACCATGCTTACCGCAACCGCGGGGCCATTAATGGCTCAAACGGGCGGTAAGGCTGATAGCAGCGCCGTGCCGGGCAGGTTCTTTAACCCGGGCAAAAACAGTAATACCGGGGCGGTATCAACCGTTAGCGGAGACGATCTGTACAAAACTCCTACCCCTAACTTAACCAACACGCTTTATGGTCGTTTAGCCGGCCTTAGCGTAGGGCAAGGGTCCGGCGAACCGGGTAACGACGCGGCCCTGCTGGGCATACGCGGCGTGGGCACCTACGGCGTGGGCGGCAGCACCAGCGGCTACAACACGTTTAAGTATTTTGTTGATGGTTTTGAAACCAATGCCAACTACTTTAACTACCTGTCGCCTGCCGAAATTGAAAGCGTAAGCGTGTTGAAAGACGCGGCATCATTGGCAACCTTCGGCATGCGCGGCTCCAACGGCGTGATCTGGGTTACTACCAAACGCGGTAAAGTGGGTAAGGCTACCATCAGCTTTCAAACCCGTACCGGTTTTCAAAGCCCTACCAGGTTGAATAAGCCTTTTGATGCTTATAATTACGCCAACCTGTACAACCAGGCCATCAGCAATGATAACAACATGACCTGGGCGCCACGTTATACTGATGCGCAGCTGGCCGCTTACCAAAATGGCACCGGCACTAATGTTGATTTTTACAAAGAGGTATTGCGCAATAACACGCCCTATACTGATGGAGACCTGATCTTCAACGGCGGCGATACTACCGCACGTTACAACGTGGTGTTTAACTACGCCAATCAAAAAGGTTTGTACAATGTGGCATCTAATGATATCACCAAAAACCAAACCTTTGTAAAGTATAACCTGCGCACCAATTTAAACTTTAACCTGTTCAGGATGTTTGAAGCAAGGGTTGATTTGGGTGGCCGTTTAGAGGATCGTAAATCGCCAAACTATTCATCGGCGCAGTTATTTACAGATCTGGCCAGCTACCCGTCAAACATTTACCCGGTTATGCAAAACGCTACCCAGTATTCGGGTACGTCATTGTATCCAAACAACCCTTATGCATCAACGCGTGCCTTGGGCTGGCAATCAACCCATACCAAAATTTTGCAAGGTAATTTTGGGCTGAAAGAAAGGTTAGATTTTATCACCCCGGGCTTGTATTTAGACGAAGCGGTGTCATTCAACAGCTACTCGTTAAGCTCATACAACAAAACTTCAAACTACGCGCGTTACTTTGGCGGTACTACCACTACCACGGCTACCACTACACCAATTGTGGCCAGCGCCTTGAACCCGGTATCGCAGGAAGACTGGAAACAGATGACCCTGACTTTGGGCTACGACAGGCAACTAGGTGAAAACCACCTGACCGCCGCCGTAAACTATCATCAAAGTGATTTTAGGGGCGATGGCCTGTTTGGTTACATCTACCACTACCAAAACATTGCCGGTAGAGCCAACTACAACGTTAAAAACAAATACATTGCCGAGTTTGGTTTCTCGTACTTCGGTACCGATTCCTACGCACCTGGTAATCGCTGGGGATTTTACCCGGCCTTGTCTGCCGCGTGGGTAATATCAAACGAAGATTTCCTGAAAAACAACACTACGCTTAACTACTTTAAGCTGCGTGTATCGGCAGGTAAAACCGGTAATTCCGATTCAAACTCGTCGGGTAATGCCTTGTCAACGTTTGGTTCAAACGGTCGTTTCCTTTACCAGCAGTATTACACCGGTTCAACGGGTGTGTTTTACCAGGGTAATGGTACGCCAACGCAGGCTGGTACTCTGGCACCACTGTTCATAGCTAACCCTAACATTTTTGCCGAACAAAGCCTTAAATACAATGTGGGTTTAGATATGGTTTGGTTTAAAGCCCTAAACGTTACAGTGGATGCCTTTATGGATAAACGCAGCAACATAATCACGCTGGATAATTCTATCCCTGCATCATTTGGTAACAACATTTACTTTAACAACGTAGGTAAAATGACCAACAAAGGTTTTGAAGTAACCGCCAGCTACAGCAATAACAGCGGCGCTTTAGGTTACAACTTAACCGGCATGGCATCATACAACAAAAACACTATTGATTACCAGGCCGAGGTAACACCGGCTTATGCTTACAATGCGCAAACAGGTCGCCCTTACGGCACACAGATAGGTTTACAGTCAAACGGTTTTTATCAACTCGGCGATTTTAATCCGGATGGTAGCTTAAAAGCAGGCAACCCGGTACCCGCCTTTGGCAAAGTACAACCCGGGGATCTGAAATACCAGGACCTGAACAACGACGGTAAAATAGACCAAACCGACGTTACCCAGATCGGTAACTCTGTTTATCCAACGCTAACGTATTCATTTGGTGGTAGCATCAATTACAAAGGTTTTGACCTGTCGGTTTTTCTGCAAGGTACCGGCGGCGCTACGGTAAATACGCTTTACAGCAGCCCGGTAAACACCACGCTTAACCCGCAAACAGTAGCTTTTGTAAATAACGGTAACGCGTATGCCAATGCGCAGGGTGCCTGGGCCTATTACCCGGCCCAGGGTATTGATACCCGTGCTACGGCAACCTATCCACGATTGACTACCCAAGGCAATAATAATAACTATCGCCCAAGCTCATTCTGGATCAAGAATGCCGATTTCCTGCGTGTGCGTAATGCCGAACTGGGTTACACCTTTGGTACGGCGGTGGCCGATAAGCTAATGCTGTCAAAACTGCGCATTTATGCAAACGCGGTTAACCCTATAACCTGGAGCAAGCTGATGACCGATAATAACATCGACCCGGAAAGCTACAGCGCTACCAACAACGGCGTGTATAACGGTTACCCGGCGCTTAAATCGGTGAACATTGGTATAACCGCTACTTTCAAATAATTAACCTGATGAATATGAAATACAGATATATACTTACGCTTGCGGCTGGTGCCTTTATTGTCCTTGCCGGCTGTAAAAAGGATTTCCTGGAAACCAAGATAGATACCTTCCGGACGCCCGAAGCGGCGGCTACAGACCGTGCTACGCTGTTCCAGTTTGGTAACGCGTTTTACACCTCGCTGCAATATGGTTTTACCGCTATAGATAATAACCTTTTTGCTACCGTGAGCGACGAAGCGCAGCAAACCGCGCCCGTATCAAACGCGCAGATATTTAACCAGGGCGGTATAAACCCAAACATTAACCCCGATGGCGGTTGGTATAAAAACTACTACGATGGTATCCGCGCCGCGAATTTCTTTTTAGATTATTCTAAAAACGCCCGCGCCCTTTTATCGCTTAACCGCGATACTTTGTTTGACGCGGTTAACTATAAAAACGACCTGCAAAACTTTGGCTGGTTACGTGCCGAGGCCCATGTGGCTAAGGCCTACTACTATGCCGAGTTGATCAAACGTTATGGTGGTGTGCCGATAATTAACAGCACTATGCAGAACGCGACTTCGCTGTACATACCTAAATCAAGTTATGCCGATGTGGTTAACTTCATCGTATCAGAAATTGATAACAACAAAGCCGCCCTGCAGGTAAACTGGAAAACCAGTAGCTTTTCGGGTAATGACGGTCGTTTTTCGTTAGGTTCGGCATTGGCTATTAAGGCCAGGGTGTTGTTGTATGCCGCTAGTCCGCTTAACAACCCAACCAATGATATTGCCAAATGGCAGGCCGCCGCGGCAGCTTCGCGCGATGTGATCACGCAGGCCGGCTTAAACCTGGCCCTGTCAACAGGGGGGTACCAGGCGTACTTCCAGGGCGCCAATCCGCTCACTAGTAACGAGTCGATATTTGTTGTTCGTCGTCCGGCTAATAATACGCCCGAAACGGCTAACTATCCTATCGGTACGCCGGGTGGTAATAGCGGTGTAGCTCCGTCGGAGAACCTGGTATCAGACTATGAATACATCGGCGCAGCCGACCCATTAAACCCGTATGCAAACCGCGACCCTCGTTTGGCGGCCAGTATAGTAACCAACGGCAGCACCTGGAACAACCGTACCATTGTAATGTCACCAGGTGGGGTTGATGATATGACCAAAGCCAACACCAGCAAAACCGGTTATTATTTAAAGAAATTTTTGACCGATAACCTGAACCTGGTACAAGGCGGTACGGCGCAAAACCAATGGGTGGTTTATCGCTACGCGGAAATTTTATTAAACTATGCCGAAGCCATGAATGAAGCCTATGGTGCAGATGCAACGCCGGCAGGTTTCCCAATGTCGGCCCGCCAGGCCTTGGCCATGGTACGTAATCGCGCCAGCAATTTATTGCCTGTGGTTACCGCTACCTCGGTTACCGATTTCAGGAACGCTCTGAAGCACGAGCGCCGCATTGAGTTGGCCTTTGAGGATCACCGTTACTGGGATCTGCTACGCTGGAAAGATGCCGAAACGGTATTAAACCAACCTATCCGTGGTGTGCAGGTAACCAAACCGGGCGCTAACTATGTGTACACGCCAATAACGGTTGCACAACGGGTATTCAAAGCTTCGGCTAACTATTATTATCCGTTCGCGCAGTCAGAAATTGCCAACTCAAACGGTACGCTGGTACAAAACCCGGGCTATTAATTTATTTAAACTGATAGACAATGAAATTTAAACAACATATAAAACAGCTTGCGGGCGCGGTAGCGCTAACGCTTACCCTGGGCAGCTTTTTAGCTGGCTGCGCCAAGGTAGATAGCGACGAGGCTTTTGGCAACACTGCCATATTTATCCCGCAGTCTACCCAATCGGGCAACGTAAACCAGAATTACCTGGTGCCATCGGGCATGGACTCGACCACTTATAACTTTAAAATTGATAAAGCCGCCGGCAAGGTGAACGTATTTTTAGGCGTAGCCCGATCAGGCAAAGCCAAAGCCGAAGGTTATACCGTAAACGTAGTAGCCAAGCCGGATACCATTGGTAAAATGATAACCGCCGGGACGATCAAGGTTAACCCCAACCCAACCAAAACGGTGGAGTTGTTGCCGGCATCGGCTTATACTATTCCATCCGCGGTTTCGGTGGCCGAGGGCAGTTATCAGCAAAACTTTAACCTGGTTATTGATATGCCTACGCTAAAAACTTACGCGGGCAAAAAAGTAGCCCTGAGTTTTGCGCTGGCCGCCCCAACAAAATATACGCTGAGCGCCACCAACGCCAGGATCATCATCATTATTGATGTTGACGCGTTAAAACTACCCTAACATCATGTTTGGTTAAATTTGGTAAATAATGAATGTATTGCTGCCGTGTAAATACGGCGGCAATATTTTTTAATACCTATCTTGTTAAAATATCGCCACGCGAAACCAATGTTTAACCAATTGATAAAACACAAAAAAAGCTTAATCGTAACTGCTGTAGTGCTGGCAATTGGTACCTATATTTTGGTTGATGTAACATCCCGCAAAGCGGAAACAGAAAGCGTGCAGCGCGGCAAGCAACTGGCCGCGCGGTATTGCACCGGCTGCCATCAACTGCCCGACCCGGCGCTCTTACCCAAAGCCATGTGGGACGAAGGCGTGCTGCCACATATGGGGCCTTTTTTGGGGATTGTTACTCACGACGGCAAACCCTATTACCGGGCTAATGATGTATCAACATCTTACTTTCCGGCGCAGCCGATAGTGACCGAACAGGAGTGGAGCGATATCGTAAAATACTTTATGACCGCCGCGCCCGATGTATTACCCGAGCAAACCAAACCCGCGGCGATCAAAAAAGAACTGCTTTTTTTTACAGTAGAACTGCCGAGGTCGAAGTTTTTTTATGGCACTACCTCCATGACCTCGTACATAAAAATTGATACCACGGTTATCCCGCACCGCATAATGGTGAACGACGGCATTAACAAGCGTTTTATTTTGCTGGACACCCAACTCAACTTCCTGAACGGCTTTGCCACCAATGGACCTGTTGTTGATGTAAGCTTCGGTAAAGACGGCTTGCTGGCTACCAGCATTGGCAAAAATCTTGAAGCTAATAACAGGATGGATGGCGAGGTGATCCCTATCAGCATCAACAAAAACAACGAGGTTTTACCAGGCAAACCCCTGTTCAATAAGCTGGCACGACCGGTAAAAACTATCCCTGCGGATTTAAATAACGATGGCAAAACCGACTACATCATTCCCCAATTTGGCAACCTGGTAGGCGACCTGTCATGGATGGAAAACCTCGGCGACGGCAATTACCAAAAGCATCTATTACGCAAAGCCCCGGGGGCTTTAGGTGCCATAGTTTACGACTATAATCACGATGGCCTGCCCGATATTTACGCTCAGTTTGCACAAGGCGATGAAGCCATATTTTTGTACACCAACACAGGTAAAGGGCGGTTTGAAGAACAGCGTTTACTAAGCTTCCCGCCAACCTACGGCTCTACCGGGTTTGAGCTGATGGATATGAACGGCGACGGCCACCCCGACATAATTTACACCTGCGGCGATAACGGCGATTTTACCCAGGTGCTGAAACCCTATCACGGTGTTTACATCTATATCAACGACGACAAAAACCATTTCGCGCGGAAATATTTTTACCCCATCAACGGCTGTAACAAAGCCATTATCCGCGATTTTGACGGAGACGGCTTGCCCGATATAGCGGCTATTAGTTTTTATCCTTCATCGGCGCAGCCCGAGGAGGCTTTTGTGTTTTTGCATAACCGAGGCGGGATGAAGTTTGAGCCATATTCGCTGCCCCCGGGTACGCCTTTTCAAAAGGGTATAACCATAGATGCCGGCGATCTGGACGGCGACGGTCGCCCCGACCTGGCGTTGGGTAACGGATATTATACAAGCGATAGCACCACAAATCATAAAGAACCACTATTTTTAATCCTCCGGAATAAACCAATTAAATAATAATACCACATGAAGAACGATCGCAGAGGGTTTTTACAGAAGGCAGGTTTGCTGGCATCGGCAACCGGTTTGGCTTACATAGCGCCCGCCACCGCCAATGCAGCCACCCCAAATGCCGACGAAAAAGATACTGTAAAAGCCTCGGCCAAAACCGCCGTTGCGGCAACCACCTCGGGCACGGTGCGCGGGTATACCCGCAATGATATATTCACTTTCAAGGGCATACCCTACGGCGCACCAACCGGCGGCGACAGCCGTTTTATGCCACCGCAAAAACCCAAAGCCTGGAATGATGTGAAGGATTGTTTGGTTTATGGCCCCATTTGTCCGCAGCGCACCAACACCGGCTGGCTGCAGGCAGAGTACGGCTTTTTGTACGAATGGATAGACGGCTTTCAGGATGAAGACTGCCTACGCCTGAATGTTTGGACACCGGCCCTTGATAGTAAAAAACGCCCGGTAATGTTCTGGATGCATGGCGGCGGTTTCACTACAGGTTCCAGCCAGGAGCATCCGTCGTACGACGGCGAGAACCTGGCCACACTGGGTGATGTGGTGGTGGTTTCCATCAATCACCGTTTAAATATTTTTGGACACTTGGATCTTTCGGAATACGGGGATAAATATGCTTCATCAGCCAACGTAGGCATGCTGGATATCGTTGCCGCATTAGAATGGGTGCGTGATAACATCGAAAACTTCGGCGGCGATAAAAACAATGTGACCATCTTCGGGCAATCGGGTGGTGGTACTAAAGTTATTACTTTAATGGCTATGCCTTCGGCGAATGGTTTGTTTCATAAAGCTATCGCGCAAAGCAATTCCATAGTGCAGGTATCCACTCCGGCCTATGCGAGGCAGATCACCAAACTGGTATTGGACGACCTAAAAATAAAACCTAAAAAAATAGAAGATTTGCGTAAGGTTACCCCCGCACGCCTGGTAGAAGCCATCCTCGCCGCCGAACGCAAGATGGGTAGCAAAGTACCTGCGGATGTTGGTCGCGCGGGCTTGCAGCCTGTTGTAGATGGTAAGGTTTTGCCTACGCATCCGTTTGACCCAGGTGCGCCGGGGCAATCGGCTAATGTGCCGTTTATGGTGGGCACTACACGTAACGAAGGTTCGGCAAGTATCAATAATGCTGCCGCGGAAGATATGACCGAGGACATGCTGAAGGAGCGCATAAACCAGCGCTTCGGCAAAAAAGGGGAGGAAGTTTACCGGGTGCTGCGTCAGTCGCACACGGATGTGAAACCGGTAGAGATATTATCCTTCATCGGCGCGCAAAACCCGATGGCGTTTTTAAAAGCGAGCAGAAAAGCAGCGCAAAATGCCGCGCCGGTGTTTCTGTATATGTTCAGCTGGCATACGCCGCAGTTGGATGGGCGGCCGCGTTCGTTTCATTGCAGCGAGATCCCGTTCGCGTTTGCCAATACGGATAAAACGGCCAACTACACCGGCGGCAGCGCCGAGGCACGCAAACTGGGCGACAAGGTGGCCAAGGCCTGGATCAACTTTGCGCGTAACGGCAACCCTAACCACTCTGGCCTGCCCAAGTGGCCGGCCTTTAGCGATGTCAATGGCGCCATGATGGTGTTCAACAATAAATGCGAAGTGATGAACGACCCCGATGGCGAGTCGCGTAAACTTTTACAACGAATTTTTTATAACAAGGAAACCTAAAATGAAAAGATATTTAATTACGCTATGCTGCCTGCTGGCCGCTGTTTGTGCCAACGCGCAGGCGGTAAAACAGGTGCTGGTATTTACCAAAACGGCAAGGTATCATCACGAGTCGATACCCGCGGCTGTAAAGGCCGTAGAAAAGATAGGCAGCGAGAACAATTTTAAAATTTACGCTACCGCGGATAGCACTTATTTTACCGATGATAACCTGAAAAAGTACGCGGCTATCATCTTCTGCAATACCTCGGGCAATGTGCTTAGTCCTGATCAAAAGCTGGCCATGCAACGCTTTGTAGAAGCGGGTGGTGGTTTTGTGGGCATTCATTGCGCCTCATCAACCGAAAAAGAATGGCTTTGGTATACCAAGCTAGTGGGCGCTATTTTTACCGGTCACCCCGAGCCGCAGGCGGGCACTATTGACGTAACCGACCGCACCCATGCATCTACTAAACACCTCCCGGCCCGCTGGGCCTGGCGCGATGAATGGTATAATTTTAAAGAGATCCAGCCCGATCTGCATGTGTTGTTTAAGGCAGACGAAAGCACTTACAAAGGCGGAAACAACGGCCCTAACCACCCGCTGGCCTGGTGGCATGATTATGATGGCGGTCGCTCGTTTTACACCGGGCTTGGCCATTTTTACGCGGCCTATGTCGATCCGCTTTTTGTGGAGCATTTAAGGGCGGGTATACTGTACGCCATCGGCAATAACGTCAAACTAAATTACAGCAAAGCGAAAACTAAATAACCTAATATATCCTTTATGTTATTCAAAAATCATAGGGCCGGTTTTTTAACCGCCATGGCAATTTTATTGCTTAGTTCGTTTGTGAGTAATCCTAAAACGGTGGATAACCCGCGTATTTTAGTGTTCTCAAAAACAAGGGGTTATCATCATAACTCCATCGCTTTGGGTATCCCGGCCATCCAAAAACTAGGTGCCGAAAATGGATATAAGGTTGATACCACAACCAATGCTGCTCTCTTCACCGAAAGCAACCTGAAACAATACCGCGCGGTGATATTTTTAAGCACCACCGGCAACGTACTTAACGGCGAGCAACAGGCCGCTTTCGAGCGTTACATCCAGGCCGGCGGCGGCTATGCGGGTGTGCACGCGGCTGCTGATACCGAGTACGATTGGCCATGGTACAACAAACTGGTTGGCGGCTATTTTGAAAGCCATCCGCATGCATCCAATATCCGTGAAGCGGTTGTTGATATTGTGGACGACAAGCACCCCGCCACCGCGGGCCTGCCCCAACATTGGAAACGTACCGACGAATGGTATAGCTATCGCTCACTATACTCAGGCATTAAAGTGCTGGCCAATCTGGATGAGAACAGTTACGAGGGCGGCACCAATGGCAGCAACCACCCTATTAGCTGGTATCATGATTATGACGGCGGCAGGGCATTCTACACGGGCTGCGGGCATACAGACGAAAGCTATAGCGAAGCCATGTTTTTAAAGCATCTGCAAGGCGGTATCCAATACGCCATGGGCGATGGTAAACCGCTAGACTATTCCAAATCCTATTCGAAAGTTACGCCCGAACAAAACCGCTTTGTAAAAACGGTACTCACCAGTGATATCAATTCGCCGATGGAACTGGCGGTTGCAAATGATGGCCGGGTATTTTACACACAGTTGTTTGGCGAATTTTCGGTGTTCAATACCAAAACCAATCAGCGCAAGTTGATCCATAAATTCCCGATAACTAACATTGGCGGTACCGGTTTGATCGGCCTTACGCTCGATCCTAATTTCAGCACTAACGGCTTTGTGTATTTATACTATGCGCCGGCAGGCCAAACCGAAGATCCTCTGTATTTTCAGCTGTCGCGATTTAAATTGAGCACGGCCAATGTGCTTGACCTGGCATCCGAAAAAGTGTTATTAAAAGTGCCTGTGCAAAAAAACAGCGGTTCGCATCATGGCGGCTCACTAGCCTGGGATGGTAAGGGCAATTTGTTCCTGTCTACAGGAGATAGTTCAACACCATTTCCATCCAACGGTTATTCCCCAATGGATGAGCGCCCCGACCCCAAATACTATAGCGAAGACTCGCAGCGCAGCGCGGCTAACACCAACGATCTGAAAGGAAAGATTTTACGCATCCACCCTGAAGCCGATGGATCTTACACCATCCCCGACGGGAACCTGTTCCCCAAAGGCATGGCCAAAACCCTGCCCGAAATTTATGTAATGGGCGCGCGTAACCCGTATCGCATCGCCATAAATAAACGTACCAATACCCTTTACTGGGGCGAGGTTGGTCCGGATGCCGGTAATGATTCGCCTCGCGGTCCGCGTGGTTATGATGAGTTTAACCAGGCCAAAAAACCGGGCAATTACGGCTGGCCCTATTTTGTAGGCAACAATTTTGCCTATGCGAGATGGGATTTCGCCACCGGCAAAGCTGGTCCTAATTTCGACCCGAAAGCACCGGTAAATAATTCGCCCAACAACACCGGTTTAAATGAGCTGCCGCCGGCACAAGCGCCTATGGTTTGGTATCCTTACGCGGCATCTACGCAATTCCCTGAGCTGGGTTTGGGTGGCCGTTGTGCCATTGGTGGCGATGTGTATAGCTACAATAAAAACAGCACCAACCCGGGCCGTTTCCCCGATTATTACGACGGCGCTTTGTTTGTGGCCGACTGGATGCGCAATTGGGTTATGGCCATGCGTTTTGATGCCAACGAAAACTATACCCGCACCGAACCTTTCATGGCTGCCAACGGCGATTTCCGCAGGCCGATAGATATGGCTTTTAGTAATGACGGTATTCTGTATGTGTTGGAGTATGGCTCGGTTTATGGTGTGGCCAATAAGGATGCGCGGCTGGTAAAGATCACCTACAATCGTGGCAACCGCGCGCCTATCGCCAAAGCCACAATAATTGATACCGCTGTGGAAGCCGAGGTGAACCGCCGTGCGCATTTAACCAGCGATTTCGGCGTACCGCAACTTAAAACTATCAGCGGACAGGCACCTCTAAAAATAAGTGTTTCGGGCCGTGGCAGTGCCGATTTGGATGATAACGACGATGTTAAATACCAGTGGTTTTTTGATGGTAAAACACCGGGCGCCAAAACACAGGCTGCCGACTATACTTACCGCACGCCGGGCATCTACAAAGCTATTTTAAAAGTGACCGACAAAGCAGGTTTAGCTGGTCGCGATACGTTGATCATCAAAGTAGGTAATACCGCGCCGGTGGTCAAGTTTACCAGCCCGGGCAATCAATCGTTTTACTGGAAAGATAAACCCTTTCAGTACGCGGTAAACGTGAGCGATAAGGAAGATAGGCGGATAGATCCCGCCAGGGTAAAAGCTTTTTATGTTTACAACGCTACCCCGGCAAATATTACGGCTGAGGATATTGTTAAACCAGGTTTTGGGGAATTGAACTACCCCGGTAAGGCTTTGATGGCAGCCAGCGATTGTAAGGCTTGCCACCAACTCAATGCTACGGCTGTTGGACCGAGTTTTATGGCGGTAGCGTCACGCTACAAAGCCGATCCGGCTTCGCCTGATAAACTGGCGGCCAAAATTATCGCCGGCGGCGGTGGTAACTGGAGCAAAGATCATGTGATGAGCGCGCACCCGCAGATCAGCGTAAGCGACGCGAAAGAGATCGTGCGATACATCTTTTCGTTAACGGATAAAAAGACCAGTAGCATTGTTAATATCCCCGCAAAGGGCAGCATCAACCTAAGCTATAACGAGGCCGAGCCGCAGGGCGAATACACCTTTATTGCCGCTTATACCGATAAGGGAGGAAAAGTTGTTGGTCCGCTGAAAAGTACGAGCATTATTAGCTTGCGTAAGGCGGGTTTGAACCCTGCTTTTGTTGATGCGCATGTTGGCTTTTCACGATTCAGGGATGAGCTTTCTGATGGCAGTAATAAAGCTTATTTGTTGATGAAGAATATTGACCTGACAGGTATCAGTCAGTTTGTATATAAATACGGCGCAAGGTATGATGGGGAGATAGAAGTGCGACTGGATTCGCGCGCGGGGCCGGTTATCAGCACGGTGGCCTTTGCCAAAACCGGGTCGTTTGATAAGGTTGCCGAAATTAAAGGTAGACTTAACCAGTTTATCACCGGTAGGCACGATGTATATTTTTATGCCATGAAACGCACCAAACCTAACGATGGCCTCATTAAATTTAAATGGCTGGGTTTTGAATAGTAACAATGACATTACAGCAATAAAACATCATATTATGTAAATAAAACATTAAAGCTCGGGCCTTGTCCGGGCTTTATTTGTAAATACAATTATCAACCCGAAAACAACATGAAATTAAAAACATTACTGGCCCTGGCTTGCCTGTTGCCGGGCTATTGCAGCTTTGCGCAGGGCACCGTAAACTGGTGGCTCACCACCAATGATAAAACGGGCCTGCTAACACAGCAAAGCGCCATCGCCACCGGCAAAACCGCAGAAGGAAAGGCAACCATTACTGTAAACCCGGCACAACGCTACCAAACCATGGATGGCTTTGGCTTTGCGCTAACTGGCGGCAGCGCACAGCATATGATACGCATGGGCGCGGCCGAACGCAAGCAATTGATACAGGAACTGTTTAGTACCGAAGGCAATGGCGTTGGTATTAATTACCTGCGGGTAAGCATAGGTTCGTCAGATCTGAACGACCATACTTTCTCTTACGATGATATCCCCGCAGGGCAAACCGATGTGAACATGGATAAGTTTAGCCTGGCGGAAGATGAGAAGGATGTGATACCGGTGATGAAGGAAATACTGGCCGTAAACCCGAAGATCAAGATATTGGGTTCGCCATGGTCGGGGCCTTTGTGGATGAAATCAAACAACAACATCCAGGGTGGCAGGCTAAAGGATGAATACTATCCGGCCTATGCCAAATACTTTGTAAAGTACGTGGAGGGCATGAAAAAGCACGGCATTAACATTGATGCCATTACCGTGCAGAACGAACCTTTTAACGACGGCAACACGCCGAGCATGCAATTTTTGGCGAAAGAAGAAATGCGTTTTATCAGGGATAATTTAGGTCCGGCGTTTAAAGCGGCGGGCATCAAAACCAAAATTATTTTGTATGATCATAACTGCGACGCACCTGAGTATCCTATCTCTATTTTGACTGATCCGGAAGCTCGTAAATATATTGATGGTTCGGGCTTTCACCTGTATGCCGGGCCAATTACGGCTTTGAGCAAGGTGCATGAGGCTTTCCCCGATAAAGGTTTATATTTTACCGAAATGATGGCCGTTAGCCGCAACGATTTTAACACTGCCAACCCGGTGGAGCGCATTGCCATAGGCGCCACCCGCAACTGGAGCCGCAATGTAATTTTATGGAACCTGGCTGCCGACCAGTTTAACAAACCACATACTGATAACGGCGGTTGCGGATCGTGCCAGGGCGCTATTACTATTGATGGCAATAATGTAAGCCGCAACCTGGCTTATTATACCATTGGCCACTTCTCTAAATTTGTGCCCGATGGCTCAACCCGTATAGAAAGTAATATGCCCGATGGCCTGGCCAATGTGGCCTTTATAACGCCGCAAGGTAAAACGGTACTGGTAGTAACCAACAAAGGCACTGCCGACCAAGCTTTTAACGTGAGCAGCGGCGGCAAAACGTTTAGCGCTACGCTACCTAACAGGTCTGTAGCGACTTATGTATGGTAATTTTTTTAGCTTAGTAAAAAGATAATAATGAAAAGACTCAGTTTTTTACTGTTGATGATAAACGGTTTCGCGGCGTTTGCGCAGGGCGAGGGGCCGCAGGTTAAAACCACTAACGGCACGCTGCAAGGCGTTACCGAAGCCAGCGGCGTGCGCTCGTTTAAAGGCATCCCCTTTGCCCAGCCACCTGTTGGCGATCTGCGTTGGAAAGCCCCCCAGCCGGTTAAAAACTGGATAGGCGTCAAGAAAGCGGATAAATTTGGCGGCCAGGCTATGCAGCCATTTATATGGGCCGACATGCTGTTTAGAAGTTCGGGCAAAAGCGAGGATTGCCTGTACCTGAACGTATGGACACCCGCCAAAAGCGCTAACGAAAAACTACCGGTGCTGGTTTATTTTTATGGGGGAGGACTACGCGCGGGCGATGGCTCGGAGTATCGTTACGACGGCGAAGTGTTGGCCAAAAAAGGTATTATTACACTGACGGTGAATTACCGTTTGGGCGTGTTCGGCTTTTTGGCGCACCCCGAACTGACGAAAGAATCGCCCAACAAAGCATCGGGCAATTACGGACTGATGGATCAGCATGAGGCGCTGGTTTGGGTGAAGAAAAACATAGCGGCCTTTGGCGGCGACCCGAATAAAGTGACCATAGCGGGCGAGTCGGCCGGTTCCATGTCGGTTTGCGCGCAGATGGCTTCACCATTGTCTAAAGGATTATTTAGAGGCGCTATTGGTGAGAGTGGATCGATGTTGGGTAATTTGTCGCCCTCGCCATTAAAAGAAGTGGAAGAACGCGGCAGCCAGTTTGCCGCCAAAATAGGGGCGACTTCATTGGCTGATCTGCGTAAAATTCCGGCTGAAAAATTGTTGGAACTGGCTACGCCATATGGCTTTCCGACAGCGGTTGACGGCTATTTCCTGCCCGAATCGCCACAGCAAATATTCGCCACCGGCAAACAAATGGATATACCGTTGTTAGCCGGTTGGAACAGCGCCGAAGTAAACTATCACTCGCTGTTGGACAAGAACGCGCCGACCATGGACAACTACACCGCGGCCGTTAAAAAACTATACGGCAACCGTGCCGACGAAATGCTGAAAGCATACGCCCCGGCCACCGAAGCCGATGTGGAGCAAGTGGCTACCGATCTGGCATCTGACAGATTTATTGCTTACGCTACCTGGAAGTTTATTGATTTGCATAGCAAAACGAACGGTCACCCGGTTTACCGTTACCTATTTGCGCAGAAACGCCCGATACCTAACGGCGCGCCTGCAACCACTGATAAATATCTT
The DNA here is from genome assembly GCF_059690715.1 of Mucilaginibacter sp. A3364. Lineage (NCBI taxonomy): Bacteria > Pseudomonadati > Bacteroidota > Sphingobacteriia > Sphingobacteriales > Sphingobacteriaceae > Mucilaginibacter > Mucilaginibacter sp. A3364. Next base: position 601,184 of record NZ_JCAWED010000002.1, on the reverse strand, counting down.
GGCGCTACTCACGCTTCGGACATTGAATACGCGCTGGGCAACCTGCCGCTCATCAAAGCCTTTAACTGGACAGCCGACGACTACAAAGCCTCAGAAACCATGCAAAACTATTTTGTAAATTTTGTGAAGAACGGCAACCCCAACGGCGATGGCCTGCCAAAATGGTTCGGCTTGCAAAGCAGTATACCGAAGGTGATGGTGATCGACGCCAACAGCCACTCGGAAGGGGAGAAGAATTTGAAACGCTATGTGTTAATGGATACGTTTTTTAATAAGTAGTTAATTGTGCTATACCCGGCCCCGCGATTATCGCGGGGCTTTTTTGTTTGGGATATTAGCGGTAATTTTAGTGAAATGGAAGACATTTCCCGCAAGGACTTTATTAAAACATCGGCACTGGGTTTACTAACCGTACCCTTCGCTACAAATAGTTTGTTTGCGACGCCTACGCACGCCGACAAAAACTTCAGCATTAATATTTTCTCTAAAAACCTACAATGGTTAAACTATACGGATATGGCTGCCCTGTCGGCTAAGTTGGGCTTTGATGGCATAGACATAACTGTGCGCCCGGGCGGGCATGTGTTGCCCGAGCGGGTGAAAACAGACCTGCCGCGTTGTGTGGAAGCTATCAGAAAAGCGGGATTAAATGTGCACACGTTTACAACTGGCATTGTGCATGCCAATGATAGATACACTGACGATATACTCAGCACCGCGGTACAACTGGGCATTAAAAACTACCGCATGGGCTGGTATAGCTACGATAAAAAACTAAGCCCTGTCGCTAATATCGATGTGTTTAAAAAAGACTTTAAACTATTGGCCGAACTAAATGCCCGGTACAACATTCATGGCGATTATGAAAACCACACCGATCTGTTTGGAGGTTCGATATGGGACCTTTGGGAAGTGTTGAAAGATCTTGATCCCAAATACATCGGCTGCCAGTTTGATATTAACCATGCCACGGTTGATGGTGCCAAAGCCTGGCCGCTAAATATGGAGCTTATTAAAAAGTATATCAATTGCATCACCATAAAAGATTTTACCTGGGTAAAAAAAGCAGACAAATGGGTGGTGCAAAATGTACCGCTGAGCGAAGGTGCGGTAGATTTCGACAAATATTTTTCGCTGCTGAAACAGTACGATATTAAAGGCCCCCTAGTGCTACATTATGAATACCCATTAGGTGGTGTCGACCAAGGCGCAACTAAATTAAGTATGGCGCAAAATGAGGTTATAGGCCACATGGAACAGGATGTAGCAGTGTTGAAATCGCTCTTAAAAAAGCATGAATTGTTGTAGAATGCTAATGCGCCTTCCGCACTATAAATTGGCGCTGATACTCCATCGGCGTTAAGCCTTTTATAGCTTTAAACTTGCGGTTAAAGTAGCTTACATTATTAAAACCCACTTCCACACTTACCTGCGATATCCCCATGCTGTTATTTTGCAGCAGTTTGCAGGCGTGCCCAATGCGCAGGTCGATCATAAACTCAGATAGGGTTTTGCGGGTAAACTTTTTAAAATAGCGGCAAAAAGCCGAAGGCGAAAGAAAGGCCAATGAGGCTACCTCATCCAGCGTAATATCGCGCTTGTAGTTTTGCAAAATGTAATCATAAACCACACTCATGCGGCTGGAGCTATCCATGCTAAGGCTTTGCATAAAGCCGGGGCTTGATAGTAGCGTGTACTCGGCGGTGGTGGATAGCGTATTTAAAATATCCAGTAGGCCGATGATCTTTTCGGTCGCGGTAGCTTCCGCCAGTTTAATGATGTGGTTGGTGAGGTTTTGTCGCGTTAGCCCGTCAAACACAATACCGCGCGATGAACGTTGCAGTAATTCTTTAATAGCCTGGAAAGCCTTGCGATCAAAAAATCCCGGGCCTAAAAAATTCTCATGAAACTGGATAACCACCTGGTGCACGGCTTCGTTATTGCTCAGTCCGCGGGTTATAAACGTATGCGGCAAATTGCTGCCGAACATGCACAGGTCAACGGCGCTATATTCGGTAATGCTATCGCCCACAATACGTCTGCCTGCACTTTCCAGTATCAGGATAATCTCGTACTCGGGGTGGAAATGGAAGGGGAAATCATTGTATTTAAAACGCTCCTCCTTAACTACAATAAGGTTGTCGGGGTTTACAATGTTTTCGCGGAAGATCCTCATACTAAATGCAAATGGCACCCGGCTTTAACACGGATGCCATCTAATGTATACATATATCGGCTAAAAACAAAAAGCTATTTGGTGGTCATCCAAACCTGGTAAGGTGCACCCAGCTCCCGGTTGCCGAAAGAATAAAAAGGCACGGCGGTAAAATTTACCTGCTTGCCGCTGCCATCAACAGCCTGGCCGGTTATAACATTTACATTATTCAACGTACCTGCTTTATATTCCATTTTTAAAGGTGCGGTAGCGTTCAGCTTATAATCCTTCAACCCCGGGTTATCAACCGACTCAAACCCATAAACCACCGGCCCCGCCGCAATAGCGAGCTTACCCTTAACGGCCTGCACCGAATCATGCGCTGCAACCAAACGAGGCTCTACGGGTAGGATCATTTCAATGCGGTCGCCTTTTTTCCAGGTGCGGGTGATTGTGGCGTAGCCGTTTGTTATTTTTGGTTTAATGGTTTGGCCGTTAAGTTTAAAGCTCACGGTTTGTTTAAGGTTAGAAGTATACAGATCGAAGGGGTTTTCTTTACCCTGCGCCCATCCCGGCACCCGAACATCTACTGCGAAACTAGCCGTAACACCCGGGTTAACCGTGATGGTATTATTGCCCTTCCAAGGGTAGCCGGTAACTTGTTTTAACTGTACTTTGATTTTGCCCACGTTCAGCTGCGCTTCGCTGCCGATGAACAGGTTAACGTAAACTGCATTAGGACCTGTAGCATAAATATATTCAGGGAAAGTGCCTATCATTTTCAATATCATGGGCGGGCAGCAAGGGCAGTCATGCCAGGCCCAGCGTTTGTGGTTGGTCGAGATCAACGGGTTTTCGTAAAAATACTTGTCGCCCGATAATGATACGCCCGACAGCAGGTTATTATACAACACCCGCTCAAACTCATCCATGTATTTGCCATCGGCCTGCAGCTCGTTCATGCGCGCGCTAAAGAAGGCCGCGCCTATTGAGGCGCAGGTTTCGCCATAAGCTGTCTCGGGCAAAAAATAATCCGGGCCAAATTTTTCATCCTGTGGTATGGCACCCTCGCCGCCGGTAATAAACAGGCGCTTGCCAATCATATTATCCCAATAGTTGTTGGCGGTGATGATGTATCGCTGATCTTTAGTTGCCAAAGCATTGGCTGCGACGCCGGTAGCAAACAAGGTGGCACGCACGGCATGGCCCTCAATAGTTTTTTGGTCGAACATCGGCTTATTATCCTGTCCGTAAGCTTTGAAGTTTTGGCGGGTGGTGCCGTTCATATCCTCGTAATGCCCGCGGTTTTCAATCCAGAATTTTCCTAAGGCAAAGTAAGCATCGGGGTTAACGGGTTCGCTCATTTTGGCTTTAAGGGCAGGATCGGCATTAAACAATTGCGATAGTTTCAAAATCGCCTCTTCCGGCCCGGCATGCCCGGGGATCACGTTCTTTTTGGGTGCCGGGCCCATAAAACGGCACATATAATTGCTCAGCTTCACAGCCACATTTAACAGCTTGGTTTTGCCGGTGGCTTCGTAATAATGCACACCCGCTTCTATCAGCATGCCCGCGTTATAAACATCGTGCTGCCAGTTATCGTCGCCGCCATTGGTGCCGAAACGCTGCGTAGGGCGCATCATGGTGGTGTAGGTGTTAATGTAGCCGTCCTTATCCGCAGCCTGGGCGGCGACAATGCGGCCAACATAGCCGTCAATTTTAGCTTCCAGCGCCTTATCCGGGTATTCGGCCAAAATATCGGCCGCGCCGCGTATGGTTTCATACACCAAACCATCGTACCATGGTGGGCCATCGTGCGTTTGAGTATTACTTTTACCCTGCGCCACCAGATCGAAGTTTAAAAAGGCGTTGCGCGTACGGCCCCATTTGGCTTTTTCGTTGATAATGTCCTGGCGGTCGGGTTCGTATTTGCCTTCCAGTTTATCCAGCACATCATAAACCGTTTTGGTGCTCCAAACTTTTAGTTTCGGGCTCCAAAAAGCGTCGTCAACCCGCACCTGCTCAAAGCTTAAGGGTTTGATAATTTTGGTGGTTTGGGCTACGGTATCACTTACCGAAAAGCCAAGCAAACCTATCACACAAGGGATAAAATATTTGTTAAAACGCGCCATAATGCTGGTGTATGTGTTGTATAAATCGGATGCCGCAAATTGAACTTTAAGCGCCGTAATTTATTGAACAAATTTAACCGTTTTTGGCACAGGGTTGACAGAGGCTGTTGTTGATTTGGCATTACCTGCGGCCCGCGCTATCTGCTCATACGCCTGCAGGCCTTATGCGCGAGGCCGGTATCCGCTGCTATCGCTAATGCAAAAAAGAGCATGTTTTATTTAATATCCTTTTTCATCAACCCCTCAACCCCTATTTCTGTCAACCCAAAATAAAACTGCTGCCCGCTGTAATAATTCTCCCGCAACTCAAAATTCTCAAACGCCGGTCCGCCTGGAAGGTTCACGTAATCGTTTTTATTAGGACTGGCCACCGCCCAGTATTTAGCGCGACCGTTAACACGTATGTGCAGCGACGGGTCAAACTTACCGCCATCCTTACGCCAATATTGCGTAAGCTTAAAATTAGGGCGATAGCGCCAGCCTGCTTTAGCCTTGTAGGCCTCGGTTTGAGGCCAGCTTGTTAGTTGGGTTAGCGTTTCATCGGATTCGGCAATGGCTATCAGGTTGCCGTTTTTGTCGTGCAGCATGCGTGTGGCGGGATAGCCCGGTTTTTCAATAAAATCTATGCCCTCAAAATCTTTGTATACATCTTTGGAGCTGATCACGCCGTCCTTCAAATACAAATTACGCAGGCGGCCATAGTTACCCATGGTGGCGCTAATGGCGCAGCGTTGCATTACGGCGCTGCCTTTGTGGTTAAAAATTTGGATGCCCAGTTCGCCCGGTTTATCGCTGCGGATAGACAGGCGAAAGTAGGGGTGCGCGCCGTTCATAAAACGTTCGATGAACAGGTAAATGGATAGTTCTTGTACTTCGGGATGCGCATTGTCAGGATGCGAAATTACGCCACGGGTATGGGCGCCGGCAAAGTATTCGCTTTGGTTTTCGTTATCGCCCGCCCACATCAACTTACCCCAGCGGTTATCTATTAACGAGTTGGATATTTCGCTAAATTCCATCTTGCCATCAACCACGGGTTCTATCGCCAAAAAATTGATCAGGTAAACCTTGCCGCCCTTTTCATACCCCACCCTTATCAATCCGCGCGGACCGCCGGCATCTTGATTGTCTCCCTCAATCGCCGAAGGCCAGATACTAAAAACCAAACCGCCTTTAATACCCCAAACAGCCGGACTCTTTGCATTCGCCGGGCGTATCCATGCGGCGGTTTGCGCGCTTAGTTTTAGTGCGGATATCAGTAAAGTGGTAAAAAGCAGCAGGCGTTTCAACATCGTCATAATTGGTTTGTGCTAATTTACACAATAACATCCGCAGCAAAAAAATGTAAGGTTTGTTAATGCCTTTTACTAATTTTATGAAAACCGATTATGAAAAATCCATATCTGCTTGCCCTGCTTTTATGCACGGTCGCGTTTAATAGCTTCGCACAAAAAAATACCGTAACGCTACAATCATTATTAACTGAGCTGGGCGATATTAGTGCTGTGGCCAAATGGCCTGCGTTTGATTACCGCGAATACCAGGCCAGCAGTTATGACCGTAAATCGGTTAACGAAAACCAGCCCGGATGGTATGCTAATGATGACCGCTCGCAATACATTCGCACCGAAACCACCAACGGCCGCAAAGAGCAGGTAATGATGGATGCCGACGGCCCCGGCGCCGTGGTAAGGTTTTGGCTTACCACCTTTAAACGCAATGGTACCATCCGCATCTACTTTGACAGCAATGCCGAACCCGAAATTACCATCCCCGCTTACGACCTGATGCAAAGCGGCCTTAACCTGGGCAAGGCGCTGCTGCAACCACACTCCAGCTACGAGCCTAAAGAAAAAGGCGGCAACACGCTATACCTGCCCATGCCGTACGCCAAACACTGCAAAATAACTTTTGAGGATAAGGATACCGACTTTCAGCCCCGCTATTACCAGGTAAATTATCGCACCTACGCCAAAGGCACTAAAGTGAAAACTTTTACCATGGCTGATTTTAGCAGTATGCATGAACTGGCCGACAAGGTGAATAACAAACTTTTGGCCCCCGAAAATTTAACCGGCAGACCGTCGCCGTTTGTATTAGAAAAAGGAACAAGTGCAACGGTAGAACGCGCCGGTTCGGCGGGTGCAGTTAAATACCTCGCCATAAAAATAACGCCCGAAAAGCAAGCCGGTTATGAGCAATTACTGCGCTCCATGATATTGCGAATTTCTTTTGATGGCGAAGAAACTGTTTGGTGCCCGGTGGGCGATTTTGCCGGCGCGGGCGTAGGGGCTAAACCGCTGCAGAGCTGGTACAGAACCATTACCGCCGATAGTTTGTTGATAAGCCGCTGGGTTATGCCGTACAAGAAAAAAGTGACGGTTACCGTTGATAATCCCTCTGATGCCAAAGTACGCGTAGCCATAACCCTGGTAACCGGCGACTGGAAATGGGACAAGAACAGCCTCTACTTCCACGCCGACTGGAAAGCCGAAAACAACGTAGCCATTAAACACGCAGAAAAAGAAGGCCCCAAAGAATGGACGCTGAACAGTATAACCGGCAAAGGCATTTTTGTAGGCGACGCCCTGGCCGTTTACAACCACATGCACAAATGGTACGGCGAAGGCGACCAAAAGCTTTGGGTTGATGGCGCCACCTTCCCAACAGAATATGGTACCGGTGCCGAAGATTATTATAACACCTCGTGGGCGCCTGTGGTGCTGTATCAAACCCCGTTTGCCAACGCGCCGCGGGCTGATAAAAATGATTCCTTCGGCCATAACACTTTCACCCGTACGCGTAATTTGGATGCGGTGCCCTTTACACAAAACTTTGTTTACAAACTTGAAATGCTGGGCTGGCAAAACGGCGATGCCGATTTTGCGGCTACTACGTATTGGTATGGGGCTTCAGGGGCTAAGAGCAGCGCGTCTGCCAATAAAAGTACGCCTACGGCTTTGCCTGTAGAAACTAAGTAGTCCATATAGTATAAACAAAAAGAGCCGCCTTATCGGGCGGCTCTTTTTGTTTATGGAAGCTTAGCGCTCAAACTTCAAAATAGTATACGATGTTGGAGCGAAAGTATAACTTAACTGTCCGCCACTTACCTGTGCGGTCGTTTTCTTAGGGCTTATCCTATCAGGTTGCTCGGGTGTATTAACTTCCCTTAAACCAGCAGCCAGCGTAGTTGCCTGTACCGAAGTTTTGGCTTTATCAAACCCGGCTAGTTGTACCGATGTATTTACTTCTTTTTCAGCAGCGTTTACAATGTGCAGGATGAGCGTTTTGCCGTCTTCGCTGCGGGTGGCGCTTACATCAAGGCCGTTGTCAGCTTCGCTGGAAACACGTAGCGGTAAATGATTTGCAGCCGCCATTTGCTGCGAGTAGAAAGGGGGCATGCCCCATACCTGCGATGGCGTGAAGAAGATCTGCCCCTGGTCCCAGCCGTTATCATTTTGGCCCAGGGCCTGTAGGGCGTTGGCAGGGCACGAGGTTATTACAAACTCGCCGTGCTTGCGTACCGCGTTAAGAGTTGAGGCATGGCCCAGCGCGCGGGCCATGCCGTGGGTGCCGCCGTTCTCTTCAAAAATAGCGACTTTCATTTTGGTGTTCGGGTCCCATTTTAGCCAGAGGTTATGCATTTGGGTCAGGTCGCGATCAACCTCTTCGCCGGTGCGCGGGTTGTCGCCGCCAACGTGCAGGTCCCAGTAATCGGCTTTGCCGTTTAGTTCTTTAAAAATGTATTCCGAGAATTTTGATTCCGGGCGCCACCAAACCGCGTTGATCAGTTTGATGCCTTTGTCTTTGCTTTTAATAGCATCGTGCAGCAGGTTAAAGCGCTCTACATAATGTTTGTATTGGGCCTCATCGCGCGTGTTAAATAGTATCTCTTCGTTGCCTATTTCCAGGTGATTGATCTTATATGGTGCCGGGTGCCCGTTCTCCGCGCGTTTTTTACCCCAAGGAGTGCTGATGCTGCCTTTTAGGTATTCCACCATATCGGCAATATCCTGCGGCGTTTCTTCAATGTTGATAGCCACGGCCGGTTCAAAGCCCGCGGCTTCGCAAAGCTGTATGAACTCCTCAATACCAAAACCGTTTGATGAGTAAGGGTACCAATGGCCTTTATATGGCGGGCGTTTATCGCGGTCGCCAATCATTTTTTTCCAGCGGTATTCGGGCGCGTTTACCATCGTGCCACCGTAGCGCAAAAAGTTAAGGCCCTGTTGCTGCATCTTGGTAGCAATATCGGCGCGTAGCGGATAGCCTTTAAACTGATCTTTACCGGTAGACATCAGCACCGCCTGGTCAACCCATATTTTGCCTTTTTGGGTAAGATATATGGCAAAGCGGGCTTTAGGGTCGGTAGCGTTACTGGTTAGGTTAAACACATATTTGTTCCATCCTTTTTTGCCGGCGCGAAGAGTTTGCGTGCCGTAGGTAATGGTGCCTGTCGCATTTTGCAAAGCCACCGTAACCGGCACGCCAACCTGCTCGGGATTAATATATATCCGCCCCGCGAAAACCTGACCTTTACGCAGGCCGATGCCCCAGCGGTTTAGTCCCTTATTTACAATGCCCACTTTACCCGTGCCACCCATATGCTGAATGATCTGCGATTGTTTGCCGGTATAGGCATTAGCGCCATCAATTTTAAGCACGCCGGTTTTGGTGGTATTGATATCATCCCATATACCGCTCAGATCCAACGATGGCAAGGCCGGGAAAGTTAATTTATCGCCATTGATGGTAACGTTTTGAAAATCGGCATCGGCAGCATAAGTGCGCAGGCCAACTTTGCCTTCTAATAACGGACGAGGATCGGTATAATCAATTACGGGTTTGGTATCGTTATTCAGAAATATCTGGATATGGGCGCCATCCAATTGCACTTTAATGGTGTTCCATTCGCTGCGGTTAAAGCTGACTTTTTCTTCTTTGATCAGGTTCCAGTTATCGCGGTGTTTGCCCAGTAGCATGGTTTGCTTGCCGGGGTCAAGGCCAATTTCATAGCCGCTAAAGCTATCAGCACCTATACGCTCATTGCTTACGCGTACAATAAAGCCGGCGGTACCCGTAGGTGTGTTGAATTTGATCTGTGTGGATATGGTTCCGTTTGCCGCGTTGCCTTTATCGCTTAGCAGTTTATAACCCTCGCCGCGGCCTATGCGTACGCCGTCGGGGATGTTGGTCCACTCGCCGCCAAGGGTTTTCCAGCCGGTAAAGCGCGAGCCGGGTTTTGGCTCCTCAAAGCTTTCGCCATAAAGGCGCTGGTCATACAGTCCGCCGTATATCTCGTGGTTAACATCCTCAATGCACGAGCCATATAGCAGGCGTGGGATGGTGTTGGTTACTTTGGCGGCATCTACAGTAATGCGGGCTTGCTGGGCCTGGCTGCATAGTGGTAATGCGCCTATGGCAATTATACTCGCTAAGGCAATGCGGGAGCTGGTTAACATACGGGATTTTATGGTTGATATATAAATTGATCGCTTACAAATATGGCGCTTGTGATAGCGCCATACTTGTACAAATTTGATATATTTTATCACAACATTGCCCTTAAGTTTTGGGCAGCCAGCTAATTGCGTGCGTTTTTATTACGCATCAGGTACTCGGGAAATTTTGCCTCCGGCGATCCCGCTTTCCTGCGCAGGTTTTGCTGACCAGCGCCGTCTGTTTGTAGTGGCATATACATACCGCCCGATTCCTGCAGCATTTTAAACAGCAGGGTGTTCATGCTTTTAACGGTGGCGGTATATTTCGGGTCGCGTATCAGGTTGGTGGTTTCTTCCGGATCGGCTTTCAGGTCGTACAGTTCGTCGGTATCCCAGATGCCGTTGTAGTGGATGTATTTAAACTGGTCGTTGCGCAGGGCATGCATGGTTGGCGTTTGCGGGAAATTGCGTTCCCAGTAATATTCATACAACAGGCCATCGCGCCATTTGGCAACGGTTTTACCTTGCAGCAGCGGCAGGTAGCTCAGGCCATCCATGTATTTCGGCTGTTTAAGGCCGGCGGCTTCCAGCAAGGTTGGGGCCACGTCAATGTTTGATACAACCTGGTTAACAACGGTTCCCGGTTTGATAATTTGCGGGCAATAGGCCAGTAAGGGCACGCGCATAGATGCTTCGTAAGCATTGCGTTTGTCTATCAAACCATGTTCGCCAAACTGGAAACCGTTATCGCCCATATAAACGATCAGGGTTGATTCCAGCAGGCCTTCTTTTTTCAAATAATCCATCACACGGCCAACCGAGGCATCAACACCATACAGGGTTTCGGCATAGCGTTTATAGTAGTCGCCGATGTTCAAATCGCTGTGATAAGGGAAATCAACACCATGCCACGAGTTACGCTGGTTTTGCACCCACATCGGCGAACCTTTCAGGTTGGCAGGGTCCATAGTAAGGGGTGGTTTAAAGGTGTACTGATCGGCTTTGCCTTTGTCCTGTTCGCGCGGCACAAAATCGGCATGCACGCCTTTGTGGGCCAGGTATAGCATAAAGGGTTTATCCTTTTTGCGGGTGTTTAAAAAGTTAAGGGCATAGTCGGTCAGCTCATCGGTGATATAACCTTTTTGCTTTACATGCTTGCCGTTAACATTCAGGCCGTTCTTCTCGGGCAGGTATGATCCTTGTCCTTTAAACGATACCCAATAGTTAAAGCCGCGTTTTGGTTCGTCGCCATCGTTACCGGCGTGCCACTTGCCCACCATGGCTGTTTGGTAACCGGCTGCCTGCAAATACTGCGGGAAGAATATCAGTTTGGCGGGTACCGAGTGATTATTATCGATAACCGTATGCTTATGCGAATACAGGCCGGTCAATATAGTAGCCCTTGATGGCGAGCACAACGAGTTATTTACAAAAGCGTTGGGCAGGTAAGCGCCTTCTTTGGCCATACGATCGAGGTTGGGGGTTTGGATAAAATCCTGCGCATGCAGAAATCCCAGGGCATCATAACGGTGATCATCCGCCAGGATAAATATAATGTTACGCGGTTTGCCGGTACCGGTTTTAATAAGTTTTAGCGAAGCGCCGGGCTGACTTATAGGCGCGGTTTGAGCCGAAGCATGGGCCGTAACACAAACGGATAATGCTATCGCGACAGCAAATTTAAATTTCATGGTATAGTATGCTATTTTGTTTATAATTTGGGTTACACAAGTTATTTATTTTTATTGACAGTGAACCGATCAAAAACACGTCGTTCCGTCTCATTCGCGATGATGCCCGCCAGGGTCGCACATTTTTAACATTATCTCTCGATAACGCGGTTTTACGCGCAAAAATAGGCAACGATTTTGTGTCTGACATTTACAAATTGTTAACGGATCATTTAACATTTCGCACTATTCGGGCGTAAATACTATTGTTTAGGGCCTGCTTAAACGTTTATGCAACAAAATGCATAAAGTTGCAGCAACTTTGCAAATTTTTGTTGCAACATTCATTTTTATTATCTAGCTTTATCATACAATTAACCTAATACCTTACCGCGCACCCAACAGTAAGGCTTTTACCTAAATAGAACTACCCTATATCACCTATGAAAAAAGCCCTCCCAATTAGCGCCGTAATGCTTTGTGCATTACTGTTGTTCGCCGCCTTTAAACCAAAGGCAGATGACCCGATCGACAAAATTGTTGCTGCCCTGCAACGCTGGACGGATAAAAACCTGCAGGAAAAAATTTACCTGCATACCGATAAGCCGTATTATGCCCTGGGCGATACCATTTGGTTTAAAGGTTATTTAATGGCGGGTAGCAAGCACCAGCTTTCGGCGCTAAGCGGGGCTTTGTATGTTGACCTGGTTACCGAGCAGGACTCGGTTATCCGGTCGCTAAAACTGCCGGTAACATCGGGTATGGTAATGGGTGATTTTGTACTGGCGGATGATTTTACGGAGGGAAGCTACCGCCTGCGGGCCTACACGCGCTGGATGCGTAATGCCGGTGAGGATTATTTTTTCGACAGAACCATTGCCGTTGCATCTGTAGCTAACCAAGGGGTGAACGGCAAGGTAGACTATCAGTATTTAACCGAAGGCAGCAAGCCCGAGCTACAGGCTACCTTAACCTATACAGACGATGCCGGCAAACCGCTCGCCAATAAAAATGTAGAATACCGCATTATGGTAAACAGCAAGGTGGTTTGGACAAAATCAACCCAAACCGACGATAAAGGAAATTTGCTGGTGAGTATAGCCAATAAAGATAATGTTGACCTGCGCGGGGCTTATATCAAAACCACCATCCGTAATAACGCTAACGATAGGGTGGACAAAAACTTCCCGATAGTAGCCAACCTAACCCAAAGCGATGTGCAGTTTTTCCCCGAAGGTGGTAACCTGGTAAATGGTATCAACTCGCGGGTAGGCTTTAAGGCCGTGGGCGTGAATGGTGCGGGCGTTGAGATCAAAGGTAATGTTACCGATAACGAGGGTAAAGAAGTTGCCCTGGTACAAAGCATGCATGCAGGTATGGGTAGCTTCAATTTACATCCCGAAGCCGGTAAAACCTATACCGCTAAAATTACTTTTGCCGATGGTTCAACAAAAAGCCTGGCCCTGCCCAAAGCGCAGGATGATGGTTTTGTGCTCAGCATCTATCAGCCTAATAAAGACAGTGTTTTGGTGCGCGTAAACACAGCGGCCAAACAGCTGCAAAACCAGCCAACACTAAGCCTGGTAGCGCAAACCGGCGGCGACAATATGTTAGCGACATCGTTTAAAATTGATAAGGGCATTACATCCATATGGCTGGCTAAAAAAGATTTCCCGACAGGCATAGCACAGTTCACTTTGTTTGATAGCAATAACCAACCGCTGAACGAACGTATAGCTTTTATTAAAAACAATGATCATTTACAGCTAAGCCTTAAAACCGCCAAAGCCAGCTACAAAAGCAAGGAACAGATACAAGTTTTGCTAAACGCCAAAAACAGCAAAGGCGAACCTACCTTCGGCAATTTTTCGGTAAGCGTGGTTAACGAGAGCAAGGTGCCTGCGGAAGAAAGTGCCGAGAACACCATCTTCTCCAACATATTGCTAACATCTGATCTGAAAGGCTACATAGAAAAACCTAACTATTACTTTACCAACGCCGAAGGAGTTGACAAGGCGCTGGACAACCTGATGCTTACCCAGGGTTATCGCCGTTTTGTATGGAAGGATATTATAAACGGCACGGAAGCTAAACCGCTGTTTGATATAGAGGGTTTGGGTACCACCATATCGGGCAAGGTACACACGTTGGGCAACAAACCCATGCCGGGCGCTAACGTAACCTTAATGGCTGTAAAAGCTAACGTTGTGCTGCAAACCAAGGCTGATAGCCTTGGCAGGTTTAAGTTTGATAAGATCTTCGCTACCGACAGTATCAACTTTGCCATACAGGCCAATACCGCAAAGGGGACAGATAAGGCACTGATATTTATCGACAGCATACCCAAAGTAAAACTGGCCAAAAACCGCAACATTGCCGACGTAAGTACCAATATGAGCACTACGCTGAAGGATTACATTGCCAATGCCAAAAAGCAGGACGACCTTTACGAAAAGCTTGGTCAGCTGGATAAAGTGCAGCGCCTGCGCGAGGTACGGATAAACGAGAAGCGCGTTAAAATAGTTGATATGGCGCCGCAGGGCTTGTACCGGATCAATTCATCGTCGGCAGACAGGACCGTGGTTGTCAGACCCGAAGAAGCCGAGCGTTTTCAAACCCTGGCGCATTACCTGCAGGCCACGCTGCCCGCCGTACGGGTTAATACCGGGGCTTTAGCCAGCGTGATAGACCCGCGTTACAACGGTGCCATGCAAATTATTTTGAACGGCCGGAAATTACTGCCCGAGGAAGCATCGGAAGTTTTAGACGGTGGCGTGCAGCCCGAGGATGTGCTTAAGCTTGACGTGATACGTACCAGCCTGCCCCTGATGAGTTACCTGGGCGGCGCATCGTTAATGATCTATACCAAAAACACGTACATGCGTAAGCAAAACAACTTTAACATTGCTAACGTAAAGCCCAAAGGTTTTAATAAAGCGCGCGAGTTTTATATGCCAAAGTACACCAACCCGCAAGACGAGTTAGTACCCGACCTGCGCACCACCGCTTACTGGAACCCCTACCTAAAAACCGATGCTAACGGCCAAACCAGCTTTAACTATTTTAATGCCGATGGCCCTGGCACCTACAAAGTAACTGTAGAAGGTTTAAATGCCGATGGCGAACTGGGCCGCCAGGTGTTCAGGTATAATGTGGAAGCAGCCACCGTTACCTCATTTATGCCACAGGCCGACAACCGCGACGCGGTGGCCAAAAACATCAGCGCATCATTAGATACCCTGCGCAAAAAGCTGCCGGTTGAAAAGGTATACCTGCATACCGATAAACCTTACTACAATATTGGCGATACGCTGTGGTTTAAAAGTTATGTGGTAAATGGCACCAACCTTACCCCATCAACCATAAGCAAGTTATTATATGTTGAGCTGGCTAATGATAGCGGACATGTAGTGCGCCGCATAAGTGTGCCGGTAAAGAATGGCGCGGCCTGGGCGCAAATTCCGCTTATTAAAGACATATTTCACGAAGGCGGCGTAAACCTGCGGGCTTATACTACCTGGATGCGCAATTTTGGCGAAGACTATGTGTTTACCCAGCGTTTTTATTTAGGTGTGCCGGTGGCAGATGCCTGGTTAGTAAATTCGAAATCCGAGATCAAGACCGTCAACGATAAGGATCAACTGGAGGTAAATTTAAAACTAAGCAAGCCCGATAAATTACCACTGGGGCTGCACAAGGTAGAGGTGAGGGTTTACGAAGATCTGCACCGCAAAAACCTGCCCGAAGACCACCATTACATCTACAAAGAGCAAATGCTGACAGACATTGACGGCGGCCTGAAAATTACCCAGCAGCTAAAAGACAAAGCCGACGGCCGGCGCATGCGTGTACAGATCGTCGGTGTTGAAAAAGCTGATGGCGACAGAACCATGCAGGTGCCGCTTAACATCATCCGCTCACAAAGAATCGATGTGCAGTTTTTACCCGAAGGTGGCCAGCTGGTGGCAGGGCTTAGCTCGGTAGTTGGGTTTAAAGCTATTAATGAAGATGGCAAGGGCGCAGCCGTCATGGGCGAGATCTGCGACAGCAAAGGTATTAAAGTGGCCGATTTCGCGTCCATTCATAACGGCATGGGTTCCTTTGTTTTTACCCCTAAAGCGGGCGAAACCTATTCGGTAAAGATCATACAGCCAACCACCAAAATGTTTGAATTGCCAAAAGTAAATACCGACGGCACGGTGATGCAAATCAGCAATTACGAGCAGGATGATCATTTAAGTATCAGCGTTAACGGCGCCGGCAATGCTCTGGTTATTGATAGTGCTTACTACCTGGTGGGCACATCGCGCGGCACAGTTTATTACTCCGAAAAAGTGAACCTGAACCCGATGGGCGTATCAGTGCCTAAAAATTTGTTCCCTTCGGGCATAGCGCGTTTTACCTTGTTCAGGGGCCAGCGTCCGCTTAACGAGCGCATCGTGTTTATTGACCGTAAGGATGCACTGAACTTTAACATGAAACCCAACAAAAGTAATCACCTTAAACGCGATAGCATTGGTTTGGAGATAGAGGTGAAAGATAAAACCGGTATGCCGGTGCAGGGCACGTTCTCGCTGGCTGTCACTGATGATACGCAGGTGCGGCCGGATAGCCTTGGCAATAACAATATTGCCGCCGGCCTGCTGCTAAATTCGGATTTAAAAGGTCATATTGAAGAACCCGGCTATTACCTTGACCGTAAGGATAAAGATGCCTGGGCGGCTTTAAATAACTTGCTGCTTACACAGGGGTGGACAGCTTATGACTGGAAAGACGCGTTTGATCCCGCCACGCGTAAAATTGAATTTCAACCTGAAAAGGACATGAAGTTAACCGGGCTGGTCACCAACCTATCAAATAAGCCGGTAGCGAATGCAGAAGTTTTGTTATCATCAGAAAAGCCCAATTTTGTGCTAAAGGCGCAAACGGATGCCAACGGTCGCTATGTTTTTGATAAACTACCCCCGGTTGACTCGACCGCTTTCTTTTTGCAGGGCCTTAACAAAAACGGCAAGGCCATGAGTTTTGGCGCCGTAACTGTCGACCGTACAACATTTCCATCGGTGCCTTTAACCCTGCGCGACCAGATCATGCCCTGGTATGTTAACCCGGATAGTGTGCAGCTTAACTACATAAAACGCAAAGCCGAAATGGCCGATGATGCTAATTTTAAGGCCAGCGGTAAACTACTGCGCGAGGTTGGCATCAAAGCCAAAAAAATAATACCGGGTTCGCGAAACATATATGGATCGGGTAATGCCGATTTGGTTTATGATCAAAAAGATATCAAGGTATCGGCAGTTACCAATTTGTGGGACCTGCTGCTACAGAAAATACCGGGTATATGGGTTCGGGATGTGGTAGAAGTGGAAGAAAGAGGCCGAACCTCATTTACACCGGTTTTTAAATTTGGAAGCGATAAAATGATACACGCACGCGATATGAGGATGGATGGAGCGCCTTTAAGATTAGATCTGCCCAATACCACACCAACTATCGATGACGTAATTGAGGCCTTACGCAACATCCCGGTTTCAAACATCAAAGGGCTGGAGGTTGCATTTAGCGGAGACTATACCGTACGCCCTGTGTTCGATCCACTATTAAATAACTTTACCGCTGTGCGTTACCGGGATATTCAAACCCAGGGCGCCATTGTATTTATTACTACCATAAGCGGCGCCGGCTGGTATGACGGCGGTCCTAAACCGGCAACGGCTAGCTACAGGCCATTACCGGTAACCAGGCCGCAGCAGTTTTACAGTCCGCGTTATGCCGTAAAAACCACAACTACCGGTATGCCCGATTACCGCTCTACCGTTTATTGGGAGCCTAATATTACTACCGATGCCAATGGCAAAGCCAAAGTATCATTCTATTCGGCCGATATACCTGCGGGTTACACTGTTAACATGCAGGGGCAAAGTACCGGGGGCGATATAGGTAGTTTGCAGTATAAATTACCTGCTATGAAATAGTATATTTTGTTTTGTTTTCGTCTAAGCGGGGTCTCTTACAAAGAGCCCTGCGTGATGAAATCAATGAGTTGATCCTGAAGAAAAAATACTAATACCTAACCTTTTCATTTGTTTTGAAGCTGATGTAAAATATTACATCAGCTTTTTTAAAATAAATTTGCGTAGTTAAATAGCTACATATTATATTTGTAGTCAAATAGCTACATATATGAATTTACGCAGGGATGTTTTCCAGGCCATTGCCGACCCAACCCGCCGGGCCATACTGTTATTGGTTGCCTCGCAATCGCTTACCGCCGGGGCTATAGCCGCCAACTTTGATACGGCCAGGCCAACCATATCTAAACACTTACAAATATTGACCGAATGCGAACTACTTGCCCAGGAGCAAAGCGGAAGAGAAATTCATTACCACATTAACGCCAAAAAAATGAAACAAGTGGCCGATTTTATTGAACCCTTCCGCCAGATGTGGGACGACCGTTTTAACAAGCTGGAAGATATTATGAAAACCTATCAAAAAAACAATCCCAATGGAACTGAAAACAAAGGTTAACGCCCTTGACGGCAAACAGGAAATTACCATCACCCGCGAGTTTGACCTGCCGGTTGAACTGCTTTTTAAAGCCTATGAGGATGCTGCCATTGTGGAACAATGGATGGGCACCAAAGTACTCAAGCTGGAGAATAGAAAGCAAGGCGGCTACCAGTTTGAAACCACAGACTCGAAAGGAAACATCCACGCTTTTAGCGGCACCATTCACGAGTTTACGCCAAACCAGCGCATCATCCGCACCTTTGAGATGGAGAATACGCCCTTCGGTGTGCAGCTGGAGTTTTTAGAGTTTGAAAAGCTGAGCGAAACCACCAGTAAACTCAACATGCACGTAGTATACCGCAGCGTTGATGTGCGCAACCAGATACTGCAGCTGCCATTTGTGCAAGGCATTAACTGGGCACATAACCGCTTGGAAGACATTGTTAGTAAACTAAAATAAGATGAGCAAACGCAACAAAATTATTTACTGGGTGTCCACGCTGTGGCTGGCCTTGGGCATGACTTCCACAGGCGTGGTGCAACTGATGCAGATGAAACAGGAAGCAACAAAAATGCAGCACCTGGGTTACCCGTTGTATGTTTTAACCCTGTTGGGGATATGGAAAATTTTAGGGGTGATTGCTATTTTAATTCCTAAATTTCCGTTGGTAAAAGAGTGGGCCTATGCGGGCTTTGTCTTTGCCATGACGGGCGCTGTATATTCGCACATAGCCGTCAATGATGCGGCAATGGAATTATTTGGTCCCGTGTTATTAATTGTATTAACTGTGGTGTCCTGGTATTTCAGGCCCGCTGATAGAAAAACTGTTTAAGCCATGAGCAAGAAAATATTATCACCCGAACAAAACGCCGAACTACTGGCCACGCTGAAAGCCCGTTTTAACAAAAACACCGAACGCCATAAGAGCATTAACTGGGACGATGTGCAAACCAAGCTGGAAGCCAACCCCGAAAAACTTTGGGTGTTGGATGAAATGGAAGTTACCGGCGGCGAACCTGACGTAGTTGTTTTTGGCGATGAGGCCGCAGGCGATTTTACTTTTGTTGATTGCGCTGCCGAAACCCCTAAAAATCGCCGCAGCTTTTGCTATGACCGCGAGGCCCTCAATTCCCGCAAGGAACATAAACCCGCTAACGATGCCCTGACAGCCGCTGCCGAAATGGGTATTGGAATATTAACCGAAGAGCAGTACCGCCACCTGCAAACGCTTGGTAAGTTCGACTTGAAAACATCAAGCTGGATAGCTACCCCGGCCCCTATCCGTAAACTTGGCGGTGCGCTATTTTGCGATAGAAGATACGATACCGTGTTTACCTATCACAATGGCGCGGAATCATATTATGCAGCGAGGGCTTTTAGGGGGATGTTAAAAGTGTAAGTAAATCGCCTATCGCAGGGTCCTCTGCGAGAGACCCTGCTTGGACAATAAAAGAAAGTCTTAGCACGGTCTCCTGAAAGGGACCCTGCGTATGCTAATCATCAACCACCATGAATCCAAAAACCGATTTCTACTTTAACAAAGCCGACCAGTGGCAACAGGCCATCAACAAAATGCGCACTATAGCACTGGCCTGTGGCCTGACCGAGGAGCTGAAATGGGGTAGCCCCTGCTACACCTGGAATGGTGCCAACGTTGTGCTCATCCATACGTTTAAAGAATACTGCGCCTACCTGTTTTTTAAAGGCGCACTGCTAACCGATACATACGGTATCCTGGTACAACAAAGTGAGAACGTACAGGCCGCCCGCCAAATCAGGTTCACATCCGCCGGCCAGGTGGATGAACAAGAGCAGCGACTAAAGGCGCATATTTTTGAGGCGATAGCGATAGAGCAATCCGGGCTAAAAGTCACCCTCAAAAAAACAGAAGAATTTAACATGCCCGAAGAATTTCAGCAAGAACTGGATGCCTTTGCGCCGTTGAAAGCCGCTTTTGAAGCGCTTACACCCGGCAGGCAAAGGGCTTACCTGCTGCATTTTTCGGCCGCCAAACAGGTGAAGACCCGCGAGGCCCGCATCGAAAAATATATTCCTCAAATTTTAGCGGGTAAGGGATTGAACGACTAATACCCGATACAGAATAATATAAAAAATGTCATTTCGACGAGGAACGAGGAGAACTACTCTCTTGAGCGTAGCGAAAAAATCTTATACACCTCGCTACTTTTCGCTCGCATAAGATTTCTCCCTTTGGTCGAAATGACAATTGGTTAATTAGCCGTTAACAATCCGCTCCGCGGCCTGCTGCCCGCTGGTTAAGGCCGCTTCAACAGTACCCATGGCGGTGCCCTCATATAAATATTCACCGGCAAAAAACAAGGTTTGGTTTACCGGCTCACTCAATATTTTTCGTGCCGCTGCCGATGCAACTTTATCGTAGGCATATGAGCCGCGGGTGTATGGGTCAACCGTCCAGTTTACGCAGTTAAAGGCCACCAACTGATCGCGCAAGTCGGCAGCATCCTTATTAAAAATAGCAGCCAGCGATTGCAGGCCCAGGCTTAGCAATTCTTCGGCACTTGCATCTTTAAGCGCGGCTGCCGCAGGACCACCCAGCCAGCCGGTAAGCAGCGGGCTTTGCTTAGGGTATTGCGCCCACCAGGTGGGTACAGCCTGGTCGGATATTAAAAAGCCCATACTTTTAGGGGCCTTGCCGGTGAGTTTGGCAATCGCTTCGTCCTCCCAAAACGGGGCGTTAAACTCCAGTAATATTTTAATGATGGCACCAAAACCAATATCGTTAAACGCGGTGCGTTGCTGTGGTATTGGCGGATGAAAACTTATAGCACCTTCGCCCTTGGTAGTCTGCAAAATGCCTAGCGGCAGCGCCACAATAATTTGATCCGCGGTACACACATCGCCCTCGGCAGTACTTGCCTGTACCGACCCCTGCTCGTGATAAATATCAGTAACGGGCGAGTTAAGGTAGATCTTCCCGCCGCGGTTTTTACACTCATCGGCCAAAAAATTGATCATGCTGCAATAGCCGCCTTTTACGCGGTGCTGATTGTTATCACCCTCGTGTTCCCACTCGTTGCGAAGTGCGAACGCGCTGGCCTGCTGCGGATCGGCAGTGTCGTAGCCGGCAGCAAATTGGCGCACGGCATGGCGTAGTTCAGTATGTTCATCGCCCGAAAATTCAAGCTGTAAGAAATTTTCTATGCTGCAATCCTGTTTCAAGTTATGAAGCTTTTCCATGAGCAGGCCCCAGTTGGGCCCCGCGTCGTCATCGGTTACAAAAGCGCCGTTGGCATAGTGCCACATTTCGCCTTCGGCGGGTTCGATGGCTATGTTTGCTGTTTTAAGCAACTCAAAAGTTACGGGCAAATCGCCATGAATAAACTCGGCACCTAACTCGGCATGCTCAAAAAACAACTCGTTGTTAAGGGTATGGATACGGCCACCCAGGCGCCCACGCGCTTCTAGTACAATAACACGTTTGCCGGCGATAGCCAGCTGATAAGCCGCCATTAACCCGGCAGCGCCGGCGCCTATAACGAGTACGTCGCAGTTTTTCATGGTTGTGTGTTGGTAGAACAGGGCGCTAACGCGATGGTTTTGCCCGGCACTGCAATTTACAAACTGATGAGGAAAACCGTTTGCCCCGGCGCCACAGTTTTTAAAGAAAAATCAAAACCATGGTTCATTAAAATTTCACGAACCAGTGTCAGACCGATGCCTTGCCCGTCGGCTTTGGTGGTGTAAAAAGGTGTGAACAGCTGGGCACTTTGCTCGGCGCTGATGCCTTTGCCGCTATCGGTAATGCTCAGGCTGCGTTGTTTGGTGTTGATGCTGATATCAATGCTTCCATCGGTGCCAATGGCTTCGATGGCGTTCTTTACAATGTTAATGAGCGCTTGTTCCAACTGCTGCTCATCAGCCATGATGTAGAGTGGTTGTGCGGGCAGGTCAAGGTTGATCGCCACGCGCTTTTCGGTGGCTGGCAGGTGCATTAGCTGCGCTACTTTGTTAACCGTGTTACACAGGTCTATCTGTATTTTGTTGGGGGATGGCAGTTTTACCAGGTCGGCAAAATTGCGCATGAAAAGGTTGAGGTTTTGGTTACGGTCTGACGCTACGCGCATGGCGTCTTTCAGCAGATCGTGCTCGTGGCCCTCCCAGATCTTGTCTGTTTTAAGCGCGGTTTGTATGATGGAGTTCACCGGGCCAATGGTATTGTTCACTTCGTGCGCCATCATGCGGATCACCTTGCCGTACACATTCTTCTCGGCCGCTAGTATTTCGGCCGTCAGCTCCTCTATCATAATAAAATTACGCGCGAAACCACGATCAATAAAATGCGCGCATTGAATTTTGTAGGTAGCGGCACCCTGCAGTTTAACAAGCCTGGCGTCGCCGGTTTTAAGGGGGGCAATGGCATTGCCAAAAGTATCAGGCAGATTGGTTACCGATTGCTGCAGCACCGCTTTTACGTCCACCTGCATTATCTCGGCAGCCTTGGGGTTAAGCTGCTGAATAAGCCCATCGTGATCTAAAATAATGATGCCGGTGGGAGAGGTCAATATCAACTGCTCCAGGAAAAAATGCTGCTCCTGCTGGCGGGTGCGCTCAGTACGCAGCTCGTCCATCATTTGGTTATAAACGCCTATTAACTTATCCACTTCGTGCCTGCCGGTGGTGACGAATTTTACGTTAAAGTCCTTGTCCTTCATGGCATCAATGCCCTGCATCATGGCCTTCAGGGGCATCAGCAATTGGCGGTACAAACTCCAGGATATGGCTGCCGAAACAAGGATAACCGCTTCGGCAATAATGAAATAAATACGGTCCTGTTCAAAAATAACCCAGCTAAGGCCAAGGGCCAGCCCGTGCAGGATGATAACGAACAACAGGTATTTAGTCCGCAGCTTCATCGTATGGGATCTGGTATTTTTCTAAGCGGCGGTACAAAGCACTTCGGGTTATGCCTAACGAGCGGGCGGTTTTGGCAATGTGATTATGATGATGCTCCAACGCCTTTTTGATCATCCCCACTTCCATTTCTTCCAGCGTAAGCGCGCCCACACCGGGCAACTGCTGACTGCCCGTTTTAACCGGCGAAAGATCCAACTGCGAGCGGAAATCATCAATGCTCAACTCATCTTTTCTACTCACCAAAATAGAGCGCTCCACCAAATTTTTTAACTGGCGGATATTGCCGGGCAAAGGCAGCTGCTGCAGCCATTTCATCGCCGCCGGCGCTACCGAAAGTTTAGGGCGGTTATAGATCTCCTTCAAATTCCCCAAAAAGAAATCAACCAGTAGTGGGATATCCTTTGGCCGCTCGCGCAGGGGCGGCAGGTATATGGTGATGAGGTTAATGCGGTACAACAAGTCCTCGCGGAAGGTGTGGCGCGTAACCATATCGGGCAGGTTTTTGTTGGTGGCGCACACAATGCGTACGTCCACACTTTTGGTGCGACTGCTGCCTAGTACTTCGTAGGTTCTATCCTGCAAAACCCGCAGCAATTTTACTTGGCTGCCGGCATCCAATTCGCCTATCTCATCTAAAAAAATAGTGCCCTTGTTGGCCATTTCAAAACGACCGATACGATCAAAGCGCGCGTCGGTAAAAGCCCCGCGCACGTGGCCAAACATTTCGCTCTCGAACAAGGTGGTTGATATCCCACCCAGGTTAACTTTTATAAAAGCCCGGTTACGGCGCTGGCTATTATGGTGTATGGCTTCGGCAATTAACTCCTTGCCCGTACCGCTTTCGCCCATGATCAACACCGAAGCATCCGTAGCCGCTACGCGACCGATAGTTTCCAGTATATCCAGCATTTTAGCATCCTGCCCTATGATGTGTTGGAAATTATATTGGGCATCCAACTGCTTACGGGTGTGGTGCACGGTTTTGGAATCTTGCAGATCAAGCAATGTGCGCACGCTTTGCAATAGGTGGTCGTTGCTCCAGGGCTTGTTAATAAAATCGTTGGCCCCCAATTTCATGCCGCGCACGGCCAGCTCAATGCTGCCCCAGCCGGTGAGCAAAATAACAGGTATGTGCGGATTGTTTTGTTTGATCTTGCCCAGCAGGGTCATGCCCTCATTGCCCGATGTTTCGATCGAAAAATTAAGATCGAGAATGATCAGGTCGGGTTGCTTTTTTTTGATGACAGACAGGGCCTCCACGGGCTTTTCGGCCTGGGTAACAGCGTAGCCCTCGCCTTGCAATAGTAAGCAAAGCGAGGTACGTACGGCTATATCGTCATCTATAACTAATATCATTTATTTTTCGCCAATGATGTTTTTTATGCCCTCACACATCTTTTTGAAGCGTGCATAAATCTCGGCAGAATTTTTTCGTTTATCTAATTTCAGTTCCAATTTTCCGGGTTTCAATACCACATGGAAGAACGCGCCATTGTCAAGGCGCATATCGGCATCAACGGTAGTATTGGTAAACGCGGTACTTGAGCCTTTAGCTATTGTTTCCGTCATGTACTTTCGGATCTTATCCGTTTTTTCCGGATCAAATTTGGCATACATTTCGTAGCCATTGTCATTTTCTGTAAGAGTTACCTTAATCTCATCGGTGCTAACAGATTCTGTTCTGCTTTTTTGGCGTGCATCGCAGCCCATGTTTATCAATAAACATAAAGCAATTAATATTCTGAATTTCATGATTGGTTGTTTTAATTATGATAAAATTATTCTTCGTGTAAAGCCACGGCCGGATAAACCGCTGCCGCCTGTTTGCCCGGGTAAAGGGAGCACAGCAGCACCAGCAGGTAAATAAAAATTACCGATAGAACTATAGCGGTAATGTATACACCGGCAGCCAGGTCGAACAGGTTTAGCAGCGGAAACTGCGCCGCGAAAAATGTCCCGATAGCTAATGATAAGGTTGCCAGCACCATTGATTCGGCCACTATTTGCCATGATACGGAGTTGCCCGTTGCGCCAATGGCTCTGCGCAAACCAATCTCGCCGCGGCGCTTGTTAATGTTGTACCACAGCACGCCGAATAAACCCAGCGCCACGTTAATGATGAGAAAAGTGGCCAGTATCATGATGATGATGGTTGGCGTTAAGGCCTCCTTGTTCATGTTGTCGCGCATTTGGGTGAGGTGTTTTATGTCTATGGTTGATTCTTTCATCAGGTTGGCTACGGTTTTATACAGGCGCGCCTCGAAAGCGGCATCGGCAGATGGGGCTACCTTGATCATAATGCGGTTCATCCATTTGTACGAACCCGAATCAAGCAGATTAAATATGCCCAGGGCCGGTGCTCTATAATCGCCTTTATCTTTAATATCAGCCACTACGCCTATGATGCGGTTTTTAGATGGTTTGCCCTCCCAATCGTCAAATGATTTACCTAACGGGTTGGCGGTGCCGAAAACTTCTTTTTGAATAGATTCATTAATAATTATTGGTTTAAACGAGCTGCTAAAATCGGCCTTGATAAACCAACGGCCCTGCAGCAACTGCAGCTTTAACGCATCTTTAAAATGCTCATCGGCCCTGAAATAATTAACGTAGTTGATCTTTTTGCCTTTATAAGTATAGCCGGTACTTTGCACGTTGCTGGTAAAGGGCGAATTGTTGCCGCTATAGCTTACCTCAACAACCTCGGGCATGGCTTTTATGATGTTCCGCACATACTTGTAATAGGTAATGGCCGAATCGGCGTCGTCAAAATGGGTAGGGTTACTGATATTGATATCCCACACCTTCTCGTACTCGAAACCCATAGGTTTGCGGTAGTTATAGTAAAACTTTACGATCATGGTAAACACGAAGAACATCACCATGAACGATACCAGCATTTCGGTTATCAGCAAGGCGTTTTGTTTCTTTTTGTTCCAGATCAGTTTAAATAAATGCTTAAACATAATGTTTTGATTAATTGTGATTGAATGGATCTACTGTGCTTTTAGGGCCGTAACAATGTGCAGCTTTGACATGCGCCAGGCCGGGTAAACGCCAGACATGACACCAAATACCAAACAAGCCAAAAAGCCATAAAACAGGATGGTGAAGTTTAACGTAAGATGGAGGCCTATCAGAAAGTCAGACTCGTTGATAACCGCCAGCGCTATGGCCGAAAACACGACGCCCAGTAAGCCGCCAATAACAGTGAGGATAACGTTTTCGATAATGAACTGGTAAACCAATGTTTTTGACGATGCACCGAATGCTTTGCGCACGCCGATCTCTGACGAGCGCTCCATGATACGGGTGATATTGATGTTTACCAGGTTGATGGTAGGTAGCAAAACAAACAGTAAAACAGCACCAACAAATAGCAGCATAAACCTTGTAAAGCCCGATTTTGGGCCATCGCCATAAAGGCCGCGTACCTTGTCGCCAAAATAGGTGTCGGCATTGCTGTACAGTTTATCCATACCCTTATCATTGGTGGGTATTTTGGTTACAAGCTGCGCATATTCTGCACGCATTTTTTCAACGTCATCTGTTGATTTTGCTAACAGAACAGCCTTGAAATCGCCCATATGCCCCTGGTCTTTAAAATTACTTTTTGTAAGGGTGTAAGGCAGATAGATGTCGGCATAATAGGTTTCGCTGGTAATGGGCGGGTCTTTTACAACGCCAATTACCCGGTATTTAATATTGTCGGTTTCAATATATCTGCCTACCACATCATATCCGTCGCCAAAATAATTGGCTTTGGTGCGCTCGGTAATTACAGCCAGCTTTTGCGATTGTGCTATTTGTGCCTGGTCATAAGGTTTGCCTTCCACAAAAACAAAATCGGCCACCTCCCAAAATGGGGCATTGGTATACTTAATATCCAAAACAATTTTTTTGTCGCCCACGTAAGCGTTTGATGATTTGGTACCCGATGAGATACCCATTTTTACCGGCGTTTTAAGGCTGCCCGCGTAATGAGTTAAAAAGTAAAAGGATGGTGATGAAATATTGATCCAGCCTTCTTTAGTGTTACGCAGCTCAACGCGATTAACATATAACGAGCGGTCGCGTTTCAGATCAGGATAAGTAGGGTTTATCACATTATCCATAAAGGCAGTCAACACCATCAAGATCGTTAGCGTAAAGCTGATGCCGAACAAGCTGATGAACGTAAAAAACTTACGGCGCTTTAATACGGCTATGGCTATTTTAAAATAATTTTTAAGCATGATTTACTCTGTTTAGGTTGATTGTTACTGTACCTGCGATCCGTCGAACAAGCGCACCAAGCGGTGGGTTTTGTGGGCCATGTTCTCGTCGTGCGTTACCATTACTATGGTGGTGCCGTCGTCTTTGTTCAGCTGCATCAATATGTCCATAATTTCGTTACCCATGGCGCTGTCAAGGTTACCGGTAGGCTCATCCGCCAGTATAATTTCGGGCTTGCCCACAATGGCTCGGGCAATGGCCACACGCTGGCGCTGTCCGCCCGATAGCTGGGTAGGGAAGTGTTTCATGCGGTTAGCCAGGCCTACTTTAGCCAGTGCTGCCTCGGCCAGTTCGCGGCGTTCTTTGGCAGATACGTTGCGGTACAATAGGGGTAGTTCCACATTATCCAATACCTGCAGGTCATTGATCAAATGGTAGCTCTGGAAAATGAATCCCAGCTTTTGGTTACGGAAAGCCGCAAGCTTTTTATCATTTAAACTGATGGTTTGATGGCCGTCTATATCTACCTGCCCTTTGCTGGGCGCATCCAGCAAACCCATAATATTTAACAGGGTGCTTTTGCCGCAGCCCGAAGGACCCATTATAGACAGGAACTCGCCCTTGGCTACATCCAAACTAATGCTGTTTAGCGCCAGAGTTTCTACCGTGTCGGTACGGTAAACTTTTTCTATGTTTTTTAAGCTGATCATTTTGTTAGCTGTATTAAGGTTTATTTATACGTTATTTTTTGTTTGTTCTCAAAATCATAAAGCGATAGGTAGCGAAGCTGATAATAGGCTCCCCAAAAATCGCGCAGAGCGGTAACATGGTCGCGTTTGGCGCGGTCGTTTTCCTGGAAGGCGATGCTGAGGTCGGTAATGCTTAAGTTACCCAACACGTAGCGCTCGCGGGCTATCTTGTATTTTTCGCCGGCTATCTCGTCGGCCTCGGCGCTCAGGCTTACCTGGTCCTTCATCTGGTCAAACAAGGTAACCTGCGTTACAATTTCCTGGCGGAAGGTTTGCTTGTCCTGCTCCACGGCATAGTTGGTAAACTGCTCGTTGGCCTCGGCCGTTTTTATCTTGGCGCGCGAACGGCCCCAATCCAGTATTGGCAAGCTAAAAGTTAACTGCAATAACTGCTGGTTTTGCGGCGAACGGTAAACATCCGGGATATTACGTGCACTATTACTAAAGCCCAGGTTGGCCGTTAAAGATGCAGTTAAACCGGTTTCGCCGCGAGCTATGGCTACATCGCGCTTAGCTTCCGCCAGGCGGCGCACAAAGCCAATAGCGTCTGATCGGTTGCTGTAAGCTTGTTGTAAAACGCTGTCGGCCGTAACAGTCATCAGGCTGATGTTTTGGGGTACTTCCAGTTTAAATTTTTCGTTGCCTTCCTGCCCAATGTAGCTGCGCAACGCCAGCCCCGCTACCTCCATGTCGCGCTTGGCGGCGCCGGTGGCTTTACGCGCATTAACTAACTCCAGCTGGAGTTGCAGCAGCTCATTGCGGCTAACTTTTCCCATCTCAAACTTGGCGTTGGCTATTTTGAGGATGTTGGTGGTATTGGCAAAATTTGTTTCGGCTATTTGCAGGCTCACCTGCGCCAGCAGCAGGTCAAAAAAAAGCGAAGTCGCTTTAATAGCTATCTGCTCTTTAGCTTCTATGTAAGCCTGTATACTTTCGTTGTAAAGCAGCGGCTGAATTTTTTTATCCCACTTTAACTTGTTGAACTGCCCCAACGGCTGGCTCAATCCAATGGCATAAGGCACGCCGTTGTAAAGGGTATTATTGCGATCCAGATCGCTGAAGCGCTGCAGTTGGCTCATGCCGTAAATAGTGGCGCCGGTGGCGGTAATGCTCTGGCTAAAGTTGAGTGTTAGCTGCGAGTTATCGTTATGTATCTGTTGAAATAAAATCGTTCCATCCGGCTGTATAACCTGCTGACTGGTTTTGCTATATCCCGGCAGGGTGCCGTTTAAAGACAGCTGCGGATTATAATTCGATTTAAACGAACGCCAGCGCCAGTACTGCGTTTCGCGGGTGGTTGACGCTTGTTTGGAGGCTATGGAATTGCCCTTGGCCAGCTCTACCACATCCGATAATGAAAGACGCAGCGTATCGGTTTGTGCCCGGCTGCTCATCGCGCCCGCAAAAACTAATAGCAATATTGTGGTTACTCGTTTCATCGCGCGCTTAATCGGTTATGGTTACCTGTTTACTGTTTTTGAAGGATGACATGTCCGACGTGATGACCAAGTCGCCGGTTTTTACACCATCAAGCAGTTCAATGTTATCAAAGTTGCTCAGGCCGGTGTGCACGCTTTTGCGCACGGCCTTGTTGCCCTCCACCACAAACACATCCTGCGGACTAGCGCCTTTAAACGCTGCTCCGTTTGCCACCCGCATTATTTTGTTATGCACGGCGGTAACCAGGTAAACATCAACCTTCAGGTTAGGGCGCAGCTGTTTGTTGTTGCGTTCGTTAAGTTGTATATCAAAACTCACCAGATTGTTTTGTACCGATGGAGACACATTGGATACATGGCCCTGCAGTTGGGTATCGTTAATGCGTACAATTACGGGCATGCCGTTGTGTAGATCGTTCATATAGCTATCGGCTACGCTGGCGCTTACTTTAAAGCTGCTCAGGTCGGCAATGCGTAACAAGGTTTCACCCTCTTTAACATTGGCGCCAATGTTTTTGTTAACGTAGGTAATAACGCCCTTGCGGGTGGCGGCCACGCTGGCCAGTTGCAGTTTGCGCTCTAACTGCTGCATGTCGCGCTCCTGTATGCTGGCGGCAAGTTCGGCTTGCTTTTGTTCCAGCATCATGGTTTTTTGCTTGTTGCGCACCTCGTTTTCCAGTTGCTTTTTTTCCAGTTGGGCCACCTGTAGGTTTAGCTCGGCTTGTTGAATATCCTCGCGGGTGCCGCCGCCGGCTTTGAACAGGCGCTTGGCGTTTTCAACGGCATTGGTGAGGTCGCCTATGCGCAGTTGTTTAATATCGTTGTTGGATTTGATGTCGTAAAAGCTTTGGTTCAGATCCAGCCTCAGTTTGGCTATCTCGTTGCGTTTGGTCTCCAGCTGGAATTTGAGTTTGATGTAATCGTTCTCTGATGCCGATTTATCCAACTCGATAATAGACTGGCCCGGGTTCACGGTAGCACCGGCCTCGCTCAGCACCCGTTTTATCGATCCGTTTACCGAGCTGGTGATGATCTCTTCAAACTCGGGCAACACCTCGCCGCTGGCGTTGATGGTATTTTCTACACTGCCAATTTCAACAGGCGCGGTAGTAATTTCGGTACGACTTATAGATGAGTTGAGCCACACGCGCATTAGCCATATCAGCCCAAGTACCACAATGGCGGCAATTATAGTGATGAAGATAGTTCGCTTGCGTTTTTGCGCGTTGACCTCTTGCGTAATTTCTTTATCCATAGCAATTATTTGCCGGGGATTTTGCAAGAGCTATACCAAAGATAAAATATTATAAATCAGCTATTTGTGTGTTTGTTATTTTCAAAAAGCGTTCGATATCGGACAAAGCAATTCGTTAGCGAGCATTTATCATCGTCAGTGGCAGATGGTAGTTTTACAATTTGGCAGTTATAGTAACAACCGAGCGCGCCTTAACCTGCACCGAAGTGCCGCTTACTTTAGCAAATTTCAGATCGCTATCTGCCGAGGTGGTATAGGCCGATGCCGTACCGGGTTTAATGCCTGCGTTTGCAATATCCAGGCTGAAGTCTTCGCTGTTAGCATTCACCATAACCAACACCAAATTTTTATCTTTTTTGTAGGCTGATAGCATTAACGGTTTAGGCATATCAATGCCACCCAACGATGCATCAACCCGTACAAAACCGGGCTTGATAAACCGGCTGTAATTGCCCAGTACCCACAGCATTTTGCTGCTGTAAAAATTGCCGTCGGTTTTGTTTTTGTCTACGTATACCAGGCCGTCTTTATAATCATAGGCCGATATAGATGTCCACCACTGCCAGGCGGTGGCGTTGGCTACGGTCAGATCGTTGTGGATAACTGACGCCATATACAAAGCGGCATCTATGCCCAGATCTCGCTTGCTGCCGTTTATCTCGCCGGCGTTATCGCCCAAAATGCAGTATTCAGATTGCCAATAATCGAGGCCTTTTACCCGTGCTATACTATCCGCCAATGCCTTGCGCATTTTGATGGATGTAGCAATAGGCGAAGTGGTAAAATAACTATGAGCCGTTATGGTTTTGGCTACAGTTGGCAGGTTGCCGATGTAGTTGGGCGATACGGGTTTAAAAAAATCATTGATCTGGAAACCCTTGCCCGGCTTATCACCTTTGGTAAATAGGTAATCTATTTTCCCGGCTTCGCCGATAATGATCTTTGAACTTATTTTGTTTTGCACAAAAGCCGTATTAATTGCACGTACCAATCCAGCAATTTCGGTGTTGTTGTAGGGCGCGCCTTCCTGGCCGCCATCGCTCCAATCCCATTGCGGTTCGTTTACCGGGCTGATGTAGTTGAGCTTTATTTTGACGCCTTGCTCAATGCCTTTTACCACATTGGCTAAAAAGGTAGCAAAATCGGCATACTTAGCTGGCGCGATATTGGCCTGCCCTTTAACTGCATAAGCCTTCCCGTTCAAAGTAAACTGCACAGGTGGGCTATTATTAAATCCTAAAAATTGTGTAACCCCGCGCTGCTTTGCCGCCTTTAAAAACCAAAGCTGCCCGGCTTGCTTTTGCCAGTTGTAAGTGCCATCGTTATTGAGGAAAGATTCGGCGCGGCGCCACTCGTCTCTTATCCCGCTCTCGCGACCCTGCTCTGCACTACCTGCGCCAATGTTAAAGCGCCATAGGGATAAACCGATACCTTTCGGCGAACCATCCGCCCGGTTTTCATTGCTGAACAATAGATCGGCAATGGCATTACGCTTTTCGTCGGGCCAGTTGCCCACAAATTGCGCCGCCCAGGCATCCGAGCCGCCAAAGTTGTTGATGGTTTGATAGGTTTTAGAGGGGTTGACGGTGAGTGTTGTTTGTTTTACCTGCGCTGTAGCGACAAGGGTATTTGCGAGCAACGTTAGGTTAGCAGTAAGTTTGAAAAAAAGGTTATGGTTCATGTCGCGTACAATCAATTGGTATTAAGCTAATGTATTAAATGTGTTTGATATCGCCTAAATCGCAAAACCTCATAAAAATTATATTGTTAAGTAAATATTGAAAACAACGGAGCCTGTAAGCAAAAACGCCGCTCCTTTTTGAGGAACGGCGTTTGCAATTAAGGGAAGGGGGGGTTAGTATTTCACTATTAGATAGCCTGTTTTGCGTAAGGACTGTCCTTCTTTCTGATATTCTATCAGGAAGAAATAAGTACCTGCCGGTACTAAGGATCCGGTTAGGTTTGAATGTCCGTCGAACACTTTTGAAGTGTTATCATAATTCTTCACCTCGTAAACCTTGGCGCCGCTGCGGTTAATAATGGTTACCGAGTTGTTTTTAAAGTTGGTAATGCCATCGATCTTAAACACATCACCAATACCATCACCATTAGGTGATAATGACTGATGCGGAACAAGTTCATCCCCTTCGGTTGCCGGGCCATTGTTGATGAGCGTATTAGTTTTATCAACGGTAGCTGCTACCATGCGCATGGCCGGTTTGGTAACCGTAACTGTGTAGGTTTTGGTGGTTGTACCATCTTCGGCAGTAACCACGGTGGTAAGTACTGTTGAACCCGAAGCATTAAGCGGAAAATAAGTGCTCACGTTAGATGGGGTAGCAACATCGTTCACCTTCAACGAGGCATTTGGATCATCTGTACGCGCCAGCTGTTTAATGCGGGTTGTGCTTGCCGAGTTTAAGGCAAGGGTGTAGGTTACGGCATCAAGTTTGGTTAAAGTACCCTCGCTAAAATCAAGTTTGGCCAGGTTAGCATTGGCCGCGCCAACTTTGGTGATGGTAATGGTGTAAGTTTTTGTAGTGGTGCCATCTTCGGCGGTTACTACGGTATTTAAGGTAGTAGTGCCAACAGCGTTTAAAGCAAACGTTGTGTTTACATTTGATGTCACTGTCATACCATTCACTTTTAGTGTAGCATTCGGATCATCGGTACGGGCCAGCTGTTTGATAGTAGCCGTAGTTAACCCAACAACCGTAGCGGTATAAGTAAGCGGATCAATTTTGGTAATTGTACCGCCTGTAAGGTCAAGCTTGGCCAGGTTAGCATTGGCCGCCCCAACTTTAGTGATGGTGATGGTATAGGTTTTAGTGGTTACACCATCCTCGGCCGTTACTACGGTGTTTAAAATGGTAGTGCCTACGGCATTTAAAGCAAAGGTTGTATTAACGTTAGATACAACGTCTGCGCCATTTACTTTAATAGTAGCGTTCGGGTCGTCGGTACGGGCCAGTTGTTTTATGGTGGTCGTGGTTAAACCGGCAACGGTAGCGGTGTAAGTTGTTGCATCTATTTTAGTTAATATACCGCCGGTAAGGTCAAGCTTAGCCAGGTTGGCATTGCTTGCCGCGGCTTTGCTCACTGTAATGGTATATGTTTTTTTAGTAGTACCATCTTCTGCAGTAACTACCGTGGTTATTGGCGTGCTGCCGGTTGCATTCAGCGTAATATAATCTGAACTGCCGTTTATAACCGGCTGGCCATTTACCGTTACGGTAGCATTCGCGTCTTCAGCACGTGTCAGTACTTTCAGGCGTGTAACACCTATCACAGTAGCGGTATAAGTTATAGGGTCAACCTTTACTAATTTACCGTCGCTCAGGTCAAGCCTGGCCAGGTTAGTATTAGT
Source organism: Mucilaginibacter sp. A3364 (assembly GCF_059690715.1). Taxonomy (NCBI): domain Bacteria; kingdom Pseudomonadati; phylum Bacteroidota; class Sphingobacteriia; order Sphingobacteriales; family Sphingobacteriaceae; genus Mucilaginibacter; species Mucilaginibacter sp. A3364. The sequence goes on along the minus strand of NZ_JCAWED010000002.1, from coordinate 567,348 downwards.
TGTAGGTGGCCTGGTAACAGTTAACGTGTAGGTTTTGGTAGTAGTGCCGTCTTCCGCAGTTACAACCGCGGTAATAACCGTATTAACCGTTGTTAACGGAATATAGTCCGAACTGGTACCTGTTACCAATACGCCATTTACGGTCACCGTTGCGTTAGGGTCGTCGGTGCGTACCTGTGCTTTTACCCTGGTAATAAGCGGTACGTTACCGGTGAACGTTATCGCATCGATCTTGGTCACCGTGCCCTCGCTCAGGTCAAGCTTGGCCAGGTTAGCATTGGCGGCCCCAACTTTAGTGATGGTGACGGTATAGGTTTTAGTGGTTACACCATCCTCGGCTGTTACTACGGTGTTTAAAATGGTAGTGCCTACGGCATTTAAAGCAAAGGTTGTATTAACGTTAGATACAACGTCTGCGCCATTTACTTTAATAGTAGCATTCGGATCGTCGGTACGGGCCAGTTGTTTTATGATGGCGGTGGTTAAACCGGCAACGGTAGCGGTGTAAGTTGTTGCATCTATTTTAGTTAATGTACCGCCGGTAAGGTCAAGCTTAGCCAGGTTGGCATTGCTTGCCGCGGCTTTGGTAATGTTTACCTTATAGGTTTTGGTGGCAATGCCATCCTCGGCAGTAACAACCGTAGTTATTAACGTTGTGCCGCTGGCTTGCAGCGTTATGAAGGCCGAGTTTTTGCCGGATAGTGTTGGCACGCCATTAACAGTTACACGGGCGCCGGTATCCAGCGTTAAAACTCTTTGTGTTACCTGCGTAACGCCCAGGTTGTATATCACCACATTAAACTCTTCGGGCCCCACACGGGTGCGCACACCTTCGCTTACCGATAGCAAACTTAGGTCGGCAATTGGCGATGCTTTGCGGGTGATGTTTATGGTGATTTCCTGGTTATCGCCACCGGCAGGATTCTGAATTACCAACGGAACGCTGGTCGGCGTACCTATCGGGTTAAGCATCACATCAGCCGATGGATGGCCTGATTGTACCTGTGCGCCGTTTAGCAAAATTACCGCGGTGGAATCAGTAGTCCTGGGGGTGATTTTAATACGATCGGTACCGCGCCCGTATACCAGGATATTGTACCGCGCATTGTTAACCTTGGTGATAATACCCGAACTTGCCGAAAGGCTGTCTAATAACACCGGTATTGCTTTAACGGTTAATACCTGTGCAACGTCAGCCGGCGACAGGTGATTGCCATCTTCGGCAGCCTGCGATGCGGTAATGGTAGTGGTGCCACTATAAACCGGGTGTATTTTTCCGTCAACGATCTTGGCTACCGTGGTATCACTGCTGGTATAAGTTATAACGTTTGGCAATGTGCTTGTTGCGCCCGGCGAAAAATCAGGCGTGTTGTGGTTAACAGCTGTAAGCGGTGGGAACACGATAGGTGCTGTTGCCTGGCCTTTAACCACCAAAATAGTTTGTGTTTTGTTGGTTGGTGCATTGTAGTTTGATGTGCCTACCTGCGACGCGGTAATAGTTGCTGTACCTAAGCCGGCAACCCTTAAGGTGTTGCCACTTGCCAAAGCTATCACGCTACTGTTATTGGTAGCGTAAGTAACGGCAGTGCCGGTATTGGTACTTACCGCAGGCGAATAATTGGCGTCGCCATAGGCAACTGTATCTAAGGCTGCCAGGGTAATAACGGCGGTGCCTTTACTAACGGTTAACGATTGTTGTACAGAAGTTGCAGCTTCGTAAACGCTATTGCCGGGTTGAGACGCTGTTATGGTAACCGACCCCGTAGCTTGTAAATGGATCTTACCACCTACAATGGTTGCCCTTGAGGTGTTTGATGACGCATAGTTAACCGGCAGGCCCGAGCTTGCCGTTGCCGGCGAACTATCAGGATTACCGGTAGGCTGGTTACCAACATAGGCCGGGAAGGTAATAGTTTGTGGTAATAACCTGTTAACGCTGATGTTATAAGTGCGCGTGCTATCGCCTACATTTACCACAATACTAACCGGGTTTGCGCCCGATGTTAATGAAATAGATTGCGACGCTGTACCCGAAGTAACAGTGTTGCCATTTACAGTTATTGTAGCATCAGGATTAGTCGGGGTAAAGGTTATGCTTGAGGTAGCGCTTGACACTGGTAAGGTGTAACTTAACGTACCCGTAGTAAATGTTGGCGAGAATGTACCCGTACTGGCCGTTAAAGTTTGCAGGCCCGCTACACGGTTAATAGTTAAATTATAGGTTTTAACGCTGGAGCTATCGCCTGAAGTAACGATCACCGGAATAGCATTTGTACCCAATGTTAATGGCACACTTGCCGATGGTGAGCCCGAAGCGGTTTCAACGCCATTAACCTTTATAGTTGCACTCGCGTCGGTAGCAGTTGGGGTTATGATGATGGATGAACCCGCAGTGGTACTGGCATATTCGGTAGTAGCACCGCTAAACGCCGGCGATAACGCGCCGCCGTTAGTCGCCAATGCAGAAAGTGTCGCATCAGTACCCGCGGTTTTTAGTGATATGGTAGTTGTGCCTGCAATGCCCGCGGCATTATAAGCTGAGATAGTATAGGTTTTGGTAGCGCTGCTTGCTGTAGGCGTACCGCTTATAATACCGGTAGTATTATCAAAACTTAATCCGGCAGGTAAACCCGGGTTAATAAAGTAACCACCATTTGGCGTTAGTTTTTGAACAAGGTCTGTTGACGAGCCGTCAACGGTTAGGTATAAGTTATTAGCCTGGTCAACAGTAACGTCTCCAAGGCCAGGGCTGGTGAAAGTGCCGGTACCTAATAAATTGACAGGCGTGGTTGGGAAAGATGTTACACTTGCCGGTATAGTTAACAATTTGTCGATAGTAGCAATGTAAATGTTCCCGCTTCCGTCAACCTCAACACCGGCAGGATAATTCAGGCCCGATGATACCAATACGGTTTTAACGCCGGCCGGGCTTATTTTAGTTAATGAGCCTGATGAAGTTGATTTGGTAACATACACGTTTCCGGCACCATCTGTGGCAACCCCGTAAGGGCTGCTCATGCTTGTCGCAAATGTAGTGGCGGCGGTGGCACCGGCAGCAATTTTCATCACGGTGTTGTTGTTTGTTCCCACGTATATATTCCCCGAGCCGTCAACAGCTATGGCTAGTGCGTTAGTAATACCAGTGCCGAAGGATGCCCCGTTTTTAATAATTCCCCGGGTGTAGTCGGCAACATAAACATTTCCTGCAGCATCAGTTGCTACGCCATATGGGTTTGTGTAAGTACCGCTAAGGGCTGATACTGTGCCACCTATTATTTTTTTGGCAAGAGTTACGGTTACAACGTATAGGTTTCCCGTCGGATCTACGGCCACCGCCCATGGGTCGGCAATGCCCGTTGTTACGGTTGTTAATGCAGCCTTATCAGCCAGGTAGCCGCTGGTGCCAAATGAGCTTACACCACTGCTTGTTGGTGTTAACGCTGTAATAGCGGCGCCAACGTTGTAAACTTTGGTGCCGGCAAGGGCGTAATCAACAGTTGGTGGTATTAACCTGGTAATAGTTAGCGTATAAGTTTGGGTGGTTGTACCGTCGTCGCCTGTAACTACAACAGGGATTATATTTTGACCAATAGACAATGCTATAGGCTCTGATGCTGCGGCCGAGGCTACAGCAGTTCCATTAACGGTAACAGCAGAGGCTGGTACTAATACAGTAGGTGTTATAGTTATTGAAGACGCTATAGTAGACACTGTATAGCCGGTGGTTGCGCCACTAAATGCCGGGCTTATTGAGCCGGCTGTTGTGGTAAGGGCAGATAAACTGGCATCAACAGTTTTGGTTACGGTTAATGTATAAGTACCGGTGGTTAAGCCATCGGCGGTAGTAACAGTAACAGGGATAACATTTTCTCCTTTTACCAGATTAATAACCTGCGAAGCAGCGCCCGAAGCTACCGTAATATTATTAACCTTAATGGTGGCGCCTGCCACCGTAGTTGTTGGCGTAACCGTAATTGTAGGCTGTATAGTAGTTAAGGTATAGTTGTTTGTTGATGAGGTAAATGCCGGCACTACAGCGCCCCTGTTTGTAGTAAGGCCCGAAAGCGTTGCATCAATAGTTTGAATGTTTACAGTAGTTACGCCATAATTATCACCAAGGTTATAGGCATATATCGTATAGTCAGTAGCGGGTGTGGTTTGCGTAGGCGTGCCGCTTATAACGCCGGTATTGGGGTCAATAGTAAGGCCGGTAGGCAGGGCCGGGCTTACATAATAGCCGCCCACCTGTTTGTTTTGCAGGAAACCTAACGGTGTACCCTGGCTTGGGGTATAAATATTGCCAACCGCGTCAACCGCTATACCGATACCCGCGCTAGGCACGGTAAACAGTGTAGTTGTTACGTTCGCCGGCGTAATTTTTTTAACAGTTCTTTGCCCTTCAATAACAATTAAATTACCAAGGTTATCAACAGCAACGCCACTCATGTTGCTTAGCCCTACGCCCATAGGTATCATTTGCGCAAGCGCTACCGGGTATGACGCGGTAGCGGGTATCTTATATACGTATTGCGTACTCAAACCGCCGGTTACATATATATTACCGGCCCTGTCTGCTGCTAACTGGCTGGCGTTAGCAATGATACCTGATGCGGTTACATTGCTTACTACGTTGCTTGTATTAATTTTTTTGATGGCGCCATCATTAAAGTAAATATTTCCTGCCGCATCAACCGCTATGCCCGAAACAGTGCCGGTAAGACCTGTAACTAACGTTGTAAGAACACCGGCCGGGGTTACTTTATGTACAGCTGATGATGTGCCAAAATAAAGGTTACCGGCAGCGTCTGACGTCATTACGGCCCCGAATGTTACCAAAGCGTCTGAAGTTACCGTGATAGCGGTGCCCCCGCCCGGTGGAATTTTTAAAACAGTACCCGATATGGTATATACATTACCCAGTCCATCGGCAGCAGCTTGTTGCGCTGTAGACGATATGGTATTGTAATAAAGGTTGTATGATTCATAACCATGGGCAGCTACACCAGTACTAATTGGCGTGATAGGAGCAGAACCTGCCAAAAACGTATAAGGACCGCCCGAATAGGCCACTGTTGGTACGGGCACACGGGTAATGGTTAAGGTATACGTTTTAGTATCAAGCCCATCGCCTGTTGTTACCACTACGGGCACAATATTACTACCAACGCTTAAAGCTACGGTTGAGGCCTGGCCGGATGTTGCCGTAACACCATTAACGGTAACGGTAGACGATGCATTGTTAACAGTAGGCGTAATTTTAAGCGTTGCGGCACCTACCGTTGCGGTGTAATTTTCGGTGGCCGAATTAAATGCGGGGCTTAGGCCTGCCTGGTTTAATGCCAGGCCTGACAGGGTTGGGTCAACAACCGATATAGTAACGTTATTGGTTACCGTAGCGCCGCTGGTGCCATACGCTATGCCGGTGTAAATTGTTGCGGCTGAAGCTTTAGATGGGGTGCCACTTATTGCGCCGGTTGCGGTATTCAACGTTAAACCGGTTGGTAATACCGGGCTAATATAATAACCTCCGTTTTGCGCTATTTTGTAAATGTTTGTGCCTCCGTTGTCAGACACAAATACATGCCCATTGGCGTCTGATGCTAACCATTTGGGGCCCGTAAGTGTGCCGCTAATAGTAGTTATAGCGCCGCTGGGGTCAATACGTTTAACTACCTTGTTCGTTTGGTCCGATACAAAAACCTCGCCGGCATTACCCGCTGCAATACCACTCATGCTGCTAAAGCCGGTTGCATATACGCCCAGGCTTGCTTTCGTTACCGGAAAAGTAGCGCTGCCGGGTATCTTGTAAAGCCCGCTGTTGTCGGTAAAGAAAATATCGCCGGCCTTATTAGCGGCCAGGCCAGTAGCCGTGGTTAATCCGCTGCATACAACGGTGTTATTAGTACTACTAATTATTACACGCCTTAGATTTGCCCCTGACGTATAATATAAATAAGTGCCTGTTGGGTCAATAGCTAAACCTCCCGACGATGTGATGGTAATGCCACTGGCAACCGTAGTAACAGCGTTATTGCTGGCCGCTATTTTCTTTAAAACACCGCCTGTGCCCGAGCTTAACGTATAAATGTTGCCGGCGTCGTCAAAAGTAACATATGCCGGTGTATAGCTCATAGCCACACTGGCGGTTTGCGTTCCGTTCGCGGCTATTTTTCGTACGTTGGTACCTACCGCTACCGCTATGTTTCCGTTTTTGTCAACCGCTATGCCATTAGGCGCGGCCCCGGCCGCAAAAAACGATGCCTGGGTATTATAACCAAATGGCTCTGTACCGCCACTCGAAGGCACTAATGGCGTTATAGCTGCACCTGCCACATATTTTTGCGGGCCCGCGTAAGCTAATGAAAGCTCACCTTGCCTGGTTATATTTAAAGTATAGGTTTTGGTATTGGTACCCGGCGCGGTAATTAAAATAGTGATCGCGTTAGCACCCACCGTTAAGGGAACGTCTGTCGAAGCAGTGCCCAAAGTGGCCGATGCGCCGTTGATGCTGATCGTGCTACCAGCGTCAGCGCCGGTAGCACCAACGGTTAAAGTACTCACGCTGTTAATAACCGAGGCGCTGTATGTAATTGTATTACCGTTAAACGTAGGCATAAGCGTTCCCGAATTTAAGGTAATGCCCGATAAATTGGCATTGCCTGATAATACCTGCATGTTTACAACGGCACTTGCACTGTTACCATTAGTATTATGGCCGGTAATGGTATAATCAGTGGCAGAAGTTACGGTTGTCGGCGTTCCGCTTATTTCGCCTGTATTAGCATTTAAAGCTAAGCCAAACGGTAAACCAGATATGGTATATCCGCCTGTTTGTACATATTTGGTGATATTTTGACCGTTTGCAGCAACAACATATATATTTCCAACAACATCACGCACAACAGCTCCCGGGCTAAAATGGTCCCCCGGCAAATCAGTAACAGCTTTGGTAACAGCGTCTATACGGTGTAATTTGCTACTACCAAAACCGGTGACGTATATACTACCACTGTTATCAAGCGCCAGCCCGTCTGTGCCATCCAGGTCTGAAGCTAAAACTTCAAGGCTTGATGCCTGAATTGGATACGAGGTAATGGTAGCTGCCATTTTATAAACATTTCCAAAGTCGGCAATAAAAAGATTGCCGGCATTGTCAAAAGACATAGCTCTGGGCGACATCATGTTTTGAACAATAACCGTTTTGTTAGTGCCAACACCACCAGATAAGGTAAATCTTATCAAATCCGCAGGGCCATTATATTCGGTTACAAACATGTGGCTTTGCTGATCAAAGGCAATCCCGCCCGGCACGCCTAACGTAGTAGCTACAGTGGATCTGATGCTACCAACTTCTCCGGGTTCAGTTATTTTTATAATAGTTTTAGCGGAGCCATCGCCAATATAAAGATTACCGCCTGCATCAAAAGCGAGACAAGAAATATAGCTAAATCCTGAAGCAATGCTTGTTCCGCTATCGCTGCCTACCGGTACTTTAAATACTTGGTCGCTTGTACCGTAATAGAGGTTACCTGCCGCGTCTATAGCCAAAGTGCCCGGGAAATCGACCGTGTATGGAACAACGGTTGAAGATGCATAACTCAGCGCCGATACATCGGTACTGCTGGTTGGCCCAAAGGTGGCGATAGCCGCGCCTGTACCAAAAGTTTTGGGACTGGCATAGGTTATCGATGGCGTTTGTGCCCTGGCTGCCAGGTTACCAACGCTTAACACCATAAAAGTAAGCGCTATATATTGCGCTAACTTTTTAAAAATTGATGGTGAGCTTAGGGGGTAAAAATTCTCCATATATAATGATTGTTTTTAGTGCTTGGTTTTATGTTTAGGTTAAGTACTTGACTTGCAGTTAATGTTTGGCCAAAATAAGTCAAATACTTATGCCCGTAGGGGTACAATTGGGGGACAATTTTAAGGCGGCGCTTAAACGCAGGTTGGCATCCAAATGTTTTATAAAAAATCTGTTTTCTGAAAAAAAATTAATAAGTCAAATCGGAGATCAGTTAAAGGAAGCGCAAATTACAGCATATAAAAAATAATAACACCAAGAGCCGGTGTATACAAAGCGTCTACAAGTGGCAGATTGTTAAAGCTGTAAATTATTGTATTTCAGTAAGTTGTTATTGGTGTTTAAACATTAAGCCGCGGGCTTACTTAGCCAACTTTTTATATAAACGCATTTTTGCCTGCCGCACACTTGTTGGCGCAATGTTTAAAAGGGCCGCAATTTCTTTGGTTGAAAGGTTAATGTGGAAGTAGGCATATAGCCTTAATTCATTGCGGGTTAGGTTTGGGTTTGTGGCCTGCAGGTCGCTAAAAAAACTTGGATGCACCTTCTCAAAATGCAGTTTAAATTTATTCCATTCGTCATCCAGGTATTCACCGTCGTTTAACGATGAACGTATGCTTTTTAAAACGCCGGTGTCATCGTCCAAACTATCCATGTGCTGCACCTGCGTTTTCAGATCGGCCAGTAATTTGTTTTTTTGGTGGATGTATAAGCTGTTGCCTACCAGTTCGCGCTGGTTGGCCTCCAGTTGTTGCTGCAACAGTTCGTTACGTTCTTTTTCAAAAGCAACTGTAAGGGCTATGGTTTTATTTTCTTCCTCTATCAGCAAACGTTGGTATTGTGTAATAGTGAGATCTTTTTCCAGTTTTACGGCTTCAATTTCTTTGGCTTTCAAATCGTCATTGATCAGTTTTAAACGTGCAACCAATGCCAGCGCGAAAGTGAATATTTGCGATAATATGGCCAGCGCGGGCAGCAAAGGGTTTCCGCCATCATTAATAATACTGATAGAAGTGCCGGCCGCGAAGATCATGGGTATTAAGTTGGCCGCCAAAAATATCCCGGCTGTTTTTACGCCTTTATTATGGGCCATAATGCCGGTTAAAATTACGCAGGGTATAATGACCAGGATAACGATATTGGCTATAATAGATGTTTCGAAGCTGCTGAGGTGCAGCAGTGTTAAGGTAGGAAATACGGTTTCAATAACCAGGTATACATAAGCCAATGTTTTTAACAGCTTATCATAGGTTGGTAATATAGCCCTGGTGTTTAGGTATGATCGCGTAAAAAACAAAAATCCCCAAAAAATAAACACCGGACCAATATGATCGACATAAGAATTTAACGAAAAAGCAAATATGGCACCATCTGGCCTCACCCTGATGGAATATAAGCGTAAAGGTATTAAGTTGATAAAAAAGCGGTGCCCGCTAATATAGATCAATGCGCCGCACTGCGTTATTACGTAGTATAAGTAGGCCTTATCTTTCAGCTCAAAATAGGCGTACAAATAATATCCGGCAAAACATATAAGCGCTACGCAGCAAAATATGTATATCAGGCTTATAAACTGTTCGTCAGCATTAAAAGTAAACTCTTTTTCAAAATTGGCAGCAGGCTTTATAGCCTTCAACTCCCCGCGTATATCTTTTAAGTTGATTTTTAAATAAATGGTTTGGGTTGATTGCCGGGGAAGCACCAATTTTACTATGCCCGCCCGTCGTCGGCCATCGGCTACGTCCAGGCCGGTTGCCCGCCCAATCCACGCCTTGCTGTACCTGTCAAAATAGTATAATCGGTAATTTATAGGCTGCGCAAGCGAAAATACATAAGGCTCATCTGTAGGGTAAGGATTGGTGATCGTCAATCGTGCCCAGTATTGATCGGTCCCCGATAGTACTAACGAATCATTCTTAAAAAACAACGACCGGTCTGTGAGTATCCTGTTAAGATCGTATCCTTTATCAGGTAACACCTCATAGTTGGTAATGGTAAGTGCCCGGGCATTGCTTAGCGTATCCCGGTTTTGCGCGTTTGCTGAAAAAGAGACCAGGCAGGCTAAAAATAATAACAGGATAGCCCTCGGTAACCGAAGTGTTATGGTCGAGCAGACAAGTACAGCTTTCATTAATTAAAAACCGGGGGCTGTGTTTAAATTAATTTACCAGGTGTTACAATAGATTTATGGAGCGAAGCTACTTAAATAAAAGGGATTACGCTCGCCCTCGATACTATAAAATAAACAGCAGTAGAGAAAAATAAAAATATATTCTATATAGTCTATGGTTTTTATAGAATATATTTTTATTTTTGTAATGTCAATAAGGCGGAGTGGCCGAGTGGTTAGGTGGGCGTCTGCAAAACGCTATACAATGGTTCGATCCCATTCTCACGCCTCGTTTAAAATTCTCTCTCTCTCATATCTTTTAGGTTTACAATTGGTTTAGTAAAGGCCCCTGCCCATCAGGGGCTTTACTTTTTTAAGGCATAAACAACTCAACGTTGTAAGGTTAACCAAACCCGGAATATTCCCATTTCGTATATATAGGTACCATGAAATATCTTATCTATTTAAGCACCTCCGTAAAATTGCGCGACGAGCAGGCATTGCAGCAATTATTAGTTAAAAGCCGTAGCCGCAATAAAGCAAACAACGTTACCGGCGTATTACTTTATCATGACGGTAGTTTTATACAATTGCTTGAAGGTGAAGCAAGCGCTGTTGACGAAACTTAGGCGGATAAGCGAAGACCCTTCGCACAGGCAAATTATGGTGGTTAACGAAGGTGACTTGAAAGAGCGTAATTTTGGCGAATGGTCTATGGGTTTTCAAATAGCAACCGCCAAAGAGATAGCGCAAATGGAAGCTTATACTAATCCCCGCAAACTGACCGAAGTATTTGCCACAGATGATCATCCCGCATTGGTAATGCTTACCACATTTGTGCGCACCAACCTGGAGCGATTGGTTTAGTTAAAAACGAAAGATCTATAATATAAAACACGAACGCCATTCTAAGTATTTAGAGTGGCGTTTTTGTTAAGCGGCACAAATTGGCATAAACATGCTATATTTAGCGCAAAAACCGGCATACACGGCCTAAAATGTATGCTAATACAAACCTATTTCAGTAATGTTAACGAAACAATTTATATGCACGGCACTGGCCGGTGCAATGGCTTCTGGCGCGCTTGCACAAAGCAAACCCCCGTTACCAGCGATTTTAAATGGGACCTTGAACACGCCCCCATCGAGCTTACTGCCTATGCCCGCAAAATACCCGACTGGACCATGGCCAACGACGTAGCCCCACAACCCGTAAACGCCCGCGAGGGTATATACAAAGGCCCAACAGGCTCAAAAGTAGAAAAGGTTACACTGGTGCCTTATGGCTTTACCAAGGTAAGGATAGTGGCCTTCCCGGTGGTGAGGTAGGAGATTGTAAATTGCAGCGTACCTGATTCAGGCGCGCTGCAATAACAATTATTTAGATTTCAGTTCCTTACCGGCAATGTCCTCCCAACGGTAAAAGTGGAAAGTTTTGTCATCGCTCATGGTAACGAATAAGCCGTGTTTAAAGGTGTCGTTCAGCGGTACATTCACTACGTCAGATCCATCGCTTTGGCGGGCGGCTACGTTAACTACTTTTAGTAGTTTGTGCTCGTAAGGGTTTGCTTTGGTACCCTCGCGGCTGAAGATCTGGAAACGGTTAGCGCCCTGGTCAGATACCAGGATGTAACCGGTTGAATCTGTCAGCTTATAAATAGAGATACCTTCATGATCAACCTCAAAGCCGGTGGTGCCAAACATGCCTAATTGCTTGTCGCCTTTATCCGGGTCGGCATCATATTGGCGCACGCCTATCTGCTCGTCCGAGTAGTAGATGTGTTTCAACTTATTATCAACCGCTATTGATTCAATCTCCTTCTTGCCGCTGTAAGTACCGAATTTACGCACCAGCGTTGCTTTAACATGACCGGTACCATCATCGCCCAGCAAATACTGCCACAGGTAGCCACCGTTGGTTGGGCCGTTTTTCCTGCCGGCAATGGCGTACATTTTACCATCAGCAGCGGTGTATATCGAAATACCCATCAGGTCACGATACTCGGGGCCGGTTTCACCCTGGAAAATTTCAATGCCGCCATTATCCACCGGTTTCATATCCGGCAGGGAAAATATGCGCAGCTTGTGGGTGATGCGTTCGCTGGCTATGGCAATGTCGGTTGGTTTGCCGCCGAGTACCAGGCCGTAAGCCAGGTCGACGTTATTGGGGCGTTTAAGGCCGCGTACTACTTTATCCTGGATGATCTTGCCTTGCAGGTCAAACACATACAGTGCCCCATCGGCATCCTTATCTGTACCAATTACCAAACTTTTCGCCGGGTCGGCTTTGTTAACCCATATAGCGGGATCATCGGTATCATACTTTACCGGCTCGGTAATAATAACCGGTTTAACTTCGGTTATGGTGGCTGTATCTGTAGCAGTTGCTGATGAAGAATCTGCGCCCTGATTGCACGCAGAAGCCATCAGGAGCGCCGCTAAAGGCGCTATATAAAATATATTTATCTTTCTGTTCATTAATTATAGATTTTATCGATATTATAATTTCACGCCATATGCACCTACAAAATTTGCCGGGGCCGGTGATGTATAAGTAGTTCCGTTTACAACAATACCAGCCGCGTGGTTGCGGGTAAAGGCGGTAGTACCTGCTGTAAGGGCAGGCGAGTTACCTTGCAGGTGGAAATCCCAAGCGGTATTAAAATCCGGACTGGTCATTGAAGTGCTTAGCGGGTAGTTAACAAATTTAGGATCGTTAGCACCTGCCGTTTTGCTAATCACGTCGTTTGTGCCACCAACGATCTCGCTGTTAGGCTGAAACTGGTCAACGGTAACCTGGTCATAACCATAGTACCAGTTGTTGCTGTATTTTGAGCGGTTGTCTTCCGGTTTTTTGGTATCGCGTTTCACGCCAAAACGGGTATTGGCAAACAGGTTATTGTACAACTCGGTACGCACGCTGGCTTCTATCCAAACCGAACCACCTTTAGCAGTTGGCCTTCTCCAACCGGTGTTAACCATAGTATTGTTGTAGGCAATAATGTAAGCCTGCGGAATACGGTCGCCACTGTTTGATAGTTTAAGCGCATTGGTGTTGGTGCTGTACACCAGGTTGTAAGCCACATCGGCAATACAGCCCGATTTAAAGTTCATCGCCTCGCCACCGCTTACGCCGGTTGTGTAAAATACGTTATTGGCAAATATGCTTTTACCACCTTCAATATAAGTACAATCTTCCTGGAAATTACGGATGATGCTGTTAACAACGATCAGTTTACCATTGATGTTGGAGAACCAAAGCGCAGGTAAATTCTCGCCGGCTACGGCTTTGTACAAACCTTGTTTTACTGATGTAGAAGCATCAGAAGTTGTAGCGCCGCCATACTCTAAAATAGTATGATCAAGCACCAGCTCGGCACAAGTTGGTGTAGCTAATATACCACCCCAAAGTTTACCAAACTTGTTGGCTTCGGTACGGTAAGCATCGCTCACGGTAAATTTAACCGGGTTATCGGCAGTACCTAACGCGTATAGGTTACCTTTAACCACAACCTCGGGTTTAGCGGTAACATCCATTAACACGGTTACACCTTCTTCAATGGTCAGGCTTTTGCCTGCCGGGATAACAATATCGCCTTTAATTTCGTGCACGCTGCCTTTGGTCCATATGCCTGATATTTCGCCAATGGCCGATCCATTCTCGGGCGTGGTGTCAACATTAATATTCGCTTTTTCGCAACCCGTAAATGCCAGGGCTGCAAAGCTTAACAGGGTGAGTAATTTTGTTAGTTTCATTTCTTTAATTTTTTAATAGGTGTGGTTATATCTTAATTCAATTTATAGCGTAACCCAATAAGGTAACTTTGACCGAACGAGTCGTTACGTATCAGGGTTTGTCCGTTTGATACAATGTTTTCGGGTATTACATTGTTAACCGGGTTGGTGCCTTTAATAAATAGTTTGGCAGGTGTGTTTAGCAGGTTATTGGCTTTAACAAATATGCTGATGCCGCTTTTAAATTTCTTCTCGGCCGACGCATCCATCTGCACAAAGCCTTTTTGCCAAAGGTCATTGTTCAAAAACTGCGATACCGTGTTTATACGCTCGCCGGTGTAGGCGCCTGCCAGTTGTAGCTCCACACCGTTTTTAGTGTTTTTGTATAGTAAGGACAGGTTACCAACGTGTTCGCTCTGGCCATACAATGGTCTTGATTGGTCAACCAAAAAGGGTTCAATATTGCCGGTAGTGCTGTTGATGCGGCGCGATGTTTTTGGCGTAGTAAGGCGCGAGTGGGTGTAGGTATAGTTAGCCTTGATACCAATTTTGTTAAAGAATTTGATGTAGTCAACTTCCGCGCCGTAGTTATTGGCCGTACCAAAGTTGCCCGGTGTATAGTAAATATCCTGTCCGCGGGTAGCATCCGGCTGGAAGGTGTACTCGATAGGGTTTTGAATACGTTTATAGAAAGCACCAACTAACAACTGCTCTGCAGCACCCGGGAACAGTTCGTAGCGCAGGTCGTAGTTATCGGCAAGGGCACGTTTCAGGTCAGGGTTACCGCGCTCAACATACTCCTCGTTAACCACTTTGCTAGGTACAATTTCGTAAAAGCCCGGGCGGTTAAGCGCCTTGTAGTATGAAGCGTGTAACTGTGCTTTATCAGTTAAATGATGTTTAACGGTAATGCTTGGCAAGACGTCGGTATATACCTGGCTGCCCGATGGCCTGCTTTCCCCGGCAGGGAATAATAGGTCATAACCCTGGTCGGTATGCTCAACCCTTACGCCACCTGTAATTTCGGTTTTGCCCGATATAATTTTAAGCATACCATAAGCCGCTGTAGTTTTCTCGCTGGCGTTATAAGTAAGCGGGTTTTTAACCGCGCCTGTAGGGTTTGATACCAACAGGTTTAAATCGCTGTAGTTTTGAAAATCAACACCGTAACGCGGCGCGGTGCCATCGCTTTTTAGCGGCGCGTAAAGGTTGTATTTGTTGGCGAAGCTGCTTCTTTGTTTATCGCGGTATAAACCACCGGCCATCACATCAAACTTACTCTTACCATTTAAAATGTTGTAGGCCAGGTCTAAGTAACCGGCTTTATCTTCGTCGGTATTACGTTCCCAACGGCGCTCAACCGGGTTGGTGTTCACTAACGAAAGCTTTTTTTGCTGAAAGTTGGTTTGGATACCGTTTACGCTGATGGTAGTATTATCAGGCACCTCGTTTTGAGCCGAAGCGTAAACAGCCGACCATTGCACTTTAAATTTGCTGTCGAAGAATTTATGATCGCCATGCAAGGTGCTGTTGTAAATCTGCTGCTGGGTTAAACGGCTACGGGTTTCGTAGGTTAACTCGGCATTGCCGGCGGCAGGCTGATAAGTACTACCGGTGTAGTTGGTGCTTAAAGCATCGCGCAGTTGTTTGTTTACCAGGTTTACATAAACGTTGTACAAGCTGATCTTGTTATTGGCATCAAACACATAGTCAACCTTGCCATGCAAGCCTAAACGTTTTTGCTGATCAGAGTATTCGCGGTAAACCTTGTTGGTAATAACGGCGTACTGATCTGTACCCGCAACAGCCGAGTTATAAAACGTACTGTTGCTGCCGCGATAGGTATTCTGGTAGCTTCCGGCCAAAACAACACCCAATTTATTATTTAAAAAACGCTGACCTATAGAAAGGCTCCCCACCAAATTTGGCGCAGGTTTTTTTGAGGTATAGCTTAAAGGGCCTTTCGGGAAATCGGCCTGGGTGGCATTGAAATCGCGGCCACGCAGTTCATAAGGCGATTTGCTGCTGATATCCGAAGAGTTATAGCTGGTAAAATTTCTGTCGAAAAACAATTGGTTATAACCGGTTGCCAGGTTAACATTTACCTGCAATTGCTCGGACGCGTTTTTCATCACCATGTTAACCACACCGCCAATAGCGTCGCCTTCCAGGTTTGGCGTAAGGGTTTTGTAAACTTCCAAACGATCTAACAGGTCCGACGGGAAAAGGTCAAGCGGTACATAACGGTATTTATTATCCGGACTAGGAATTTTCACGCCATTAACCAACGTGTAGTTGTAGCGTTTATCCATACCGCGTAAAATAGCGTACTGTCCATCGCCATTGCTGTTGCGCTCAACCGATACGCCCGATACACGTTGTATCACATTGGCCACGGTCAAATCCGGCGATACCTCAATAGCGCGGGCCGATACCACGTTAACCACCTGGGTAGCGTTTTGCTCCAGGCGGCGCGCGTCACGATCAGTCACCCCGTTATTGCGGGCGTTTATGGTCACTTCCTGCAAGTTGCCGGTGTGTTCCATATAAATTTTTAGGTGAGGGGTATCTTCACTTAAAACCGTAAAAGCCTGCACAAAGGGTTTGTAGGTAACGTAGCTTACACGTACGCTGGCGGGTCCGGCAGAAAGGCCTTTAAATTCAAATTTACCGTCGAGGCCGGTACTGGTGGCTTTCCCTGTTTTTTCAAGCACTACTGTAGCGCCAACAAGGGGTTCGCCGGTTTCCTTGTCGTACACGTAGCCTTTTACGGTGGTTGCGCTTGCTACACCAATGCTGAATAGTAGCGGCAACAGGATCTGTAAAAATTTATTCATTGCGATAATTATTTGCGTTTTTTAAATGATGCCGCAAAAGTGTGAAGGCCGCGATGTACAAATGAAATAAGTGGAGTTACATAAAAGCAACAGCGTTACAAAGCACGTATATCAAAAAGCAACACAAAAATATATATTGTTGATAATGAGTTAATTATAATGTATTCAAAACGCCGTTATGATTTTATTACCGTTACATTAAGTAAATGTTAAGGGCGGGAAACAGGTACTTGGTGGCGGATTTTTGAGTTGGATGTAACGGGTGGGGCTGGATTCTTTTCTGTCCGAGCAGGGTCTCTCGATAGAGGACCCTGCGATTGCGATACCCCCCGCGCAGGGTCCTCTATCGAGAGACCCTGCTGAGACGGAAGAATAACAAATTATGTCATTGCGAGGAGGAACGACGAAGCAATCGCACGTAGAAAAGCAGCAGACCGATCTTCGTGCGATTGCCACGCTGCGCTCGTAATGACATATTGGGTAGGCTCGATGGGTAGAGACAATATGCAGTTACAACCCCTGTATAAACGCCGTCAAATTATCCCCCTGTGGAATATTCAACTTCTTACGCAACCTATACCGCGACACCCGCAAACTATCCGGCGAGATACCCAACAACGTAGCAATATCCGTCGAATCCAGGTTGATCTTCAGCAAAGCGATCAAACGCATATCCGCCGAAGTCAACTCATTGCTATAATTTTTCAGCGTATCAAAAAAGCTTTGGTGCACCTGCTCAAAGGCGGTGGTAAACTCCTTCCAGTGCTGCTCATGATTAAAACTTTCGTTTATCTGCAAAATAATTTGCTGCATTTGTTTTTTCTGGTCGCGCTTATCCTCTTTTACCATAGCCTGTAAAGTGCTGCGCAGGTTTTCCAACAGCTGGTTGTTTTTAATCAGGTTGAGGGTATGGCTGGATAGTTCTTTGCTCTTCAGTTCGAGTTGTTGTTTCAGGCTTTCCTCTTCCAGTTTTTTCAACTCGTGCTGCGCCTGCTGATCGCGTATTTTCAGGCGTTGCCTACTGAAGATAACTATACTCAATATCACCAGTAACACCACCACAATAACAACGGCGGTTACCACAATGCGGTTTATTTTGCGGATGTTATTTAACCGATCTATCTCATCACTTTTCTTGCTGATATCATAAAGCACCTGTAAAAACGCGGTTTGGTTGGCACCATCCTTCGAGTAAACATCCAGCGAGTAGCGGCGACTCAGCTCGGAATAGTGATAGGCGCTATCGGGCTTGCCCATTAAAGAATAAGCCTGGCCAAGGTCCTTGGTACATGATGCCTGCTGATAAATATTACCCATCCGCGTAGCCATGGCCAGCGCCTTTTGCGATTGTACGATGCTTGCCGCGTATTTGCCGGTTTTGCGCAGCATATCGCCCAGGTTATTAATTACTTCGATGGTGGCCGGTTCGTTATGTTCGGCCTGGTACAATTGAAGCGAACGCTCAAAACTCACATAAGCCGAGTCGTACTTGGCCAAATCTTCATAAATACTGCCCAGGTTTTCATAGATCTTGGCGGCCCCTCTGCCATAATTAACCGAGTTATATTTTTGCAAGGCCAGGTGCTGGTAATAAAAAGCGCTATCGTATTGGTGGCGTTTTTCGTACAGGTGACCAATTTTGCCAAAAATATCAGCCTGTCCTTTTACGTTGTTGGTTTGCTTGTAAAGCGAAAGGGCCTCGTTATAAGTTTTACGGGCCAGGCCAAGTTGTTTGTTGTAATAGTACAGCACGCCCATTTCGCCCAGGTTATCGGCGTTCAGGTTTTTGTCGCTGAGGTCGTCAAAAACTTTGTCGGCACGCAGGTAAAACTCTAGCGCCTGCGCATAATGGCTTTGGGTATAACAGATCTGCCCCATCTTTTGCAGGCAAAGGCCCTCGGTAACGGCATCATGTTTTTCGACCGCCTCGGCCTGTATCTTCCTTAAAATAATGAGTGCCGAATCCGGATGTTGCTGGCTGATAGCATCCACCGCCTTAAACTGCGCCTTCGTACCGAAGGACAGGGCAATTAACGCGACCGTAAGAAACAGGAAAGCTCTCATTTATAGGGGACTGACAAAATCTGTCAACAAATTACGTAAATCAATATTAAGTAAATGTTAACAAACGCCCCGCGTAGCGGGATAGAAAACAAGGCCCGAATAACCTCAAGAAAATGGTGTAGCAAGCTCACTGACAAAACAGTGCCACCAAAAAAATCAAGGGTTTGAAAATCAGCCGTGTAGCGCGCTACACTAGGTGTAGCAGTGTAGCGTGCTACGCATAAGCCGCTACACTGCGCCCTTGGTTACTTTACCGGTGTGTCAAAAAGTTGTACGGTAAATTGGCTGTCACCATCCGTCTCGTTCACATTAGCATAAGGCGAAAAAGTGCGCACGCTAAGCTGGTTGTTTTTTACCGAAAATTTGTAGAGGCGCATTAAGCCGTTGCCGCCGTTTGGCCTGCTCTGGTAATCGCTTAAAAAGAATTTTACGGTGCGGCCGTTATTGGTTTCCACGCGGTAGCCTTCGCCGTTGTCGCCCACGTGGCCGCTTAACATCATAAAAAGGTTGGGGTTATCTTTCAGGCCCTCGTAAATAGCCTTGCCCTCGGCATTAAGCGGTGCCTGCGGCGTGTTGCTGCCCGTAACCGGCCCGAAGTGTAATATAGAGTGACTTACCACGATGGCTTTGCGGGTGGCATTGTCCTTCATTACCTTGTTGGCCCAGGCGTATAGGTTAGCCTGGTCCTCGTTATGCGAATCAAATTCCAGGAATATGACCAGGAAGTCAACCCCGCCGGCCGTGAACTTGTCGTAGTGGCTATCGTTATTATTACCATAATGACCGCCATAATATGGCCTGCCCTCAAAATGCTGCACACCGAAAAATTTGTTGTAACCATTGGTAGTACCCTTAACCGGGTACTGCGCCGGGAACTGATCATGGTTACCTACCGCCAAACCGTAAGGGATGCTTACCGGCTTTTCCAAACCATAGATGGCGGTTTTGGCCAGGTACCATTCGGCGGCTTGGGTTGCGGGGTTGTCGCCGTGCTCTGTAATATCACCCATATGCGCCACGAAGGCAATATTTTCTTTAACCTGGTTTTTCTGTATCCAGGCTATCTGCGCTTTAAACATATCAAAGTTACCGCCAAGCTGGGCCTGGGCCAGGTAGTATTGGGTATCAGGCAAAACCGCTATGGTGAAATCGCCGGGTTTAACCACCGCGGGAGTGCCGGTAGTTGCAGTATCTGCATAAGCAATAGGCGCCGCCGGAACAGGATTATTTATTGTCGCGGCAGCGGCAGTAAAACCTAAGCTTGAAAGCAAGGCGGCAGTTAGCAGGCTTTTATGTGTCATGTTGAGTGTTGGTTTTTTATATAAAATTAAAATAACGCCGGGAGTTTACAAACCGGCGAGCCGGCAAATTAAGCACTGTAAGATTAAGTTGATGTTAAGTATTGGATAATTAGGTTTAGTATAGGATTATTTTTTGTCGACAAGGTATTTGGTGCTTTCGTTTTTGAGGTCGGTATGTTATTAAATTATTATAATTTAAAATTATGCGAAATAAAATTTGTTTAAAAATTAAAAAGCTATAATTTAGTTGGCGTAACTTATCACAAAGCTTACATAGTATGGGTAAAGGAAAAAGATCTTTTGCCCGCAATATTGGGATGAAAAATATACCCCGTTTTCAGCCAATATAAAAACTTAACAACCTGACCGGTTTCAAAGGCCATAACCTTTGGAATTTATTATCACAAAAAATGAAAAGAAGTTTAATGACTTTTTTCGTGCTTTTTGCTGTGAGCATGCGTGCCGCAGTAGCAATGGGGCAATCTGTATCCGTACAGGATACCATTAAGGTTGATTCTACCTCAAAATCATCATTTTCTATAAAGCCTGTATTACCCTTAACC
Organism: Mucilaginibacter sp. A3364; assembly: GCF_059690715.1. NCBI lineage: Bacteria > Pseudomonadati > Bacteroidota > Sphingobacteriia > Sphingobacteriales > Sphingobacteriaceae > Mucilaginibacter > Mucilaginibacter sp. A3364. The sequence continues at coordinate 546,934 of NZ_JCAWED010000002.1, read as the reverse complement.
GGCGTTGCCGAGCTTAAGGAAATTGCCAACCCGGCTCAAAACATTGATAAGCTAAAAAATGATGCCGAGGGTAAACTAAAATTAATGGACCCTACCGATAAGTTCATTAAAGCAAAAAACGATGCTAAAAATAAACTCAATCAACTAGATCCATCAAAAAAAGTTAGTAGACTAAAAAACGAAGCCGAAAGCAAGTTAAGCGCCATTACAGATGATATTGATGGCAGGCTAAAAAAATTAAAAAAGAAATCGCTTGCATTAAACTTAACCATCGAGAATGCCACCCGGTACCAACCACCGCGCCCGATTGGTTTTGTGGGGAACAGCTATAGCCAAAAGTTTGTCAATATTTTCAACGTAACCGGCCTTGTCGAGGCGTGGGGCATACCTTTAAATGTAAATTTTACCACTGATAGGTCGCCGTATTCCGCTTTTCCGGGGATGGGGCATGATATGTTCAAGTTCGATTTTGATCCCAAGCAGTTCTCGAACATGTTTAAAAGCGATATGGAACAGTACTATAACCTGAAAAAGAACATGTTGGGGGGGCTTGATGTGCAGGGTTATACCAGCAAGGCTCTGGTTGATAAACTTAAGAATGAAGGTGAGAAAACAGCCGGTAGCGTATCAGGCGGCGGGGCATTAGGTAAATACCTGTCAAATAAAGTTAACGTAAGCGAGCTGTTGCAATTGAACGAAAGGCAATTGAAGGACAAGCTGATGACCGTAGCCACTGAAAAAGGTTTATCGGCTAAAATGCCGGATGCTAATGCCATTTTATCGAGCAAACTTTCGGCAGGTGCAAAACAATTGGTGCTTAGTAAATTGCAGCAACAACAGCAGGCGATCACATCGCTTTCTGCCAATAGCAGCTTAAGCTCATTTCTAAAATCGCCGGCTAATCTTGAGCAGTTAAAAGGTTTGTCAAAAGATGAGATCAAGGAAAAGCTATCGGGATTAATAAAGAAAAATCCGGCAGATTCACTGTTGGCAAATGAGGATGGCGCATTAAATGAAATAGTAGGAAATATTGAACAGTATAAAACCTCCGGTAATCAACCATCAGCCGAACAATTGTTTAAGGTTACTAAGTTAAATATCCCCGCCGGGTTAGCTGATAGCTTGTCAGCCTTTGAAAATGAGCATAACGCTACTTTGGTTGACAGCGCAGCATCAACCATTACCGGCATCAGATCTAAATTGGCGAAGGAAGGTTTTGACGTAGGTAAAATGATGCAAATGCAAAACTACATGAACGGTGCCGCGGGCAAAAGATTGCTGACCGAACAGGAAAGCAAACTGTTGGCCAGGAAACCTGGTAGCGGTTTACAATCTGCATTTGCCGCAGTGCAAGCTTTTAAAATAGGATCGTTTGCTGATAAGGTGGCGGGCAACACAGATAATAAGGATCTATTTATAACCGGTACAACCGCAACTGTTAAAACAGGCAACATCCCCATCACTTTAGGTTATGGTGTGATGAACGATATCGGTTCTGCCAAGGATGCTAATTACCAGGGGTCGATATATAACAGCCCTAAAAACATTACTTACCTAGGTACAACTTTGCGCGGTATAGGTGGCGGCAATGTTAAGTTTTCGGTAATTGGTTCGGTAAATCGTGAAATGAATAATTCGCGTTATACCATTCCCACAGTATCATCAAATAATGTGGCATTTACCATTACTAAGGATTTTAATTTCAGAAAACTAGGTAACGTATCTGTCGATGTATCCAAGTCGACAACCCTGTTCAGCAATAACTATCAAACCGAAGCCATATTGAGCCGCCAGGGAGGCTTAACCAACAACCTGGGTACAGATATGATGCAGTCGTTGTCTTTTGGTGTTAATCATCATTTAGATTTAGAGGGGTTAAACGCGTCAGATAATGTTTACTTCAAATATTCGGGCATGGGATACCAAAACCCGGGGAATAACGGATTTGGCGGGGGCCGGATGAAGTTTGGCGGTAACCTCAAAAAATCATTCTACCAAAATAAACTTAGCGTGAACGTTCGTACTGATTTTAGCAATATGCCTATTAGCTACACATCAGATGATAAGTGGAAAACAGCCAATATACAACTTGACGGGCGGTACGTGTTGAGCAGGAAATTTAACATGAGCCTTAAGTACGCTAACGTAAGTACCAACAAAAAGGTTGATGGTATCGCTTCATCCGTTTATTCGCTCCAAAAATTTCAGTTAGAGGGTAACTCAAATTATAAGATAGGAAAGAAGTATACGGTAAGTCATTTCAGCGTGGGCACGCAAAGCTTTGCTAATGGTGCTGTGTCGCAGTCAAATGGTACCATGTTAATGTTTAACTACACCCAAAGTGTTATTTTAAACACCAACGCCCTAACCGCAACGCTGTTTTATAACAAAGAATTATCGTCGCTTAAATTAATTGGCGACATGTTTACATCTGATGTTTCGTACCAATATAAAGTACTCAATACCCTAAATCTTTCGTCGGCTGTAACCTACCTGTCAAACACAGGTATCGCGCAACAAGCCGGTATACGCCAGGGGCTGCAACTGTACGCCAGTTCGCATTTCGACTTTGATACTTATATCGATTTACGAAAAAACCTGATCACGCCGCTGTATCCCGATCTGTATTCGGCATGCAGGGCAGAATTATCCATTAAATACCATATAAGCAAATAGGCAATGCGTATATATATAGCCATAATATTGAGTTTACTAAGCTTTAGGGCATTTAGCCAGATAAGCGTTCAGTTCATCCCTGAAATTAACGGACGGACAACAGAGGGCGTGTTCAATTGCCGTATACTTAACCCGTTTGCCAAACAAACCGCCACATTAACTATAACGGTAAGCGAGCGTCAGCAAGGAACGGTGTTTATTATAAAAACGCCACTTTTTGACATTGCTCCGGGTGTAAATCCGTTGCCTACGCAAGCAATACGTACTTCATCTGTACAGTTTGCAAACAATAAGCTGGGCGCTTTAATCAAGACAAATCACTTATTGCCGCAGGGTGATTATGAGTACTGCTTTAGCTTGTCATACCTGCACTCGGATAACCCGCCCGATGAGCAATGTTTTTCGTACATGCTGGCACCATTTGCCGACCTGAGTTTGGTTGACCCGTATGATAAAGATAAAATATGCGACAAAAGGCCGATGCTAACATGGCAGCCGCTAATTCCGGCAGTACCGGGAGCATACTATCAACTGGTGCTTACCGAAGTTAAAAGCGGGCAGAATCCTACCGAGGCTTTGAACTATAACATGCCGCTTATTAACCAAAATAATATTGTATCGCCGGTATTACCGTTCCCGGCAATAGTGCGCGATCTGGCTACTAAAAAAACTTATGCCTGGCAGGTAACCGCCTTTAAAGATCAAACGGTATTGAACAGGTCAGAAATATGGTCGTTCACGGTTGATTGCCAGGATAGCGTTAAAAAGGAACCGAATGATGGCTACCGGGATATAGAAGACCTGGCCAAAGGCAATTATTACATAGCCGAAGGCAAGATAAAGTTTGCGACAGTTAACCCATACCAGGCCCGGGACCTGAAGTATGAGATACATGCTGTTAATACGCCCGATCGTAAAATAAAATCAATACCTAAACTGAAATTAAAGAATGGTGATAACCAATTGATTATTGATTTTTCAACAAGTAACACACTTGCCGATGGGCAATATTATATCATGACCGTGTGGCTACCCGATGGTTCAACCAAAAGCTTACGTTTTTTATATAAGGATGTAAAATGAAGAAGCTAATTATAGTGCTGGCATTGGCAGTAATAGGGACTATTGGCTGCAACCGTAAAAACATGTTACAGGCTACCGATAAGGATTTAACCGTGCAGGTTTTAACTGTAGCAAACCAGCCCGGCGACAACCAGACGGCGAGCTACCAAGCCAGGGTAATACCCGATAAAAGCCTGCAGCAACAGGTAAGCGGGCAGCAAAAAACCCATCTGTTATACAAAATGGACAGCTGCTTTTACCTTCAAAATGGCATACAAAAAGTTTATCCTGTATTTGTACAGGCAGTAGCTAACGGCGTTGCCGGAAGTTATGAGTATATGCTTGATTTTGAGATAGCTAAAGAGAAAGTAAAAGGTATGGAAATGGTATACGCCGATAAATATCTTACCCATAAAAAGTACAATTTAAAATAACGACTAAAGCTTTTTTAAAGTGATTTTTAAAGAATTTAAACAACCGGCTAAAAAAAGAATTGCAACGGCATTATTAACTATAATGGTGTTCAATACCTTGGCTCCATCCGTTTCGTATGCACTAACCTCGGGGCCGGTGCAGCCCGAAACTAAAGGTTTTCAACCGGCCGGCGTTTCTGATATGGTTGATGTTCAATCAGGCGATTTTAAGTATAATATCCCGCTGCTTGATGTGGATGGTTACCCCATCAACCTAAACTATCAATCGGGCGTGGGTATGGATGACGAAGCAAGTTGGGTAGGCCTGGGTTGGAGCTTAACACCCGGCGCTATAAACCGACAGGTTAGGGGTGTTCCGGATGATTTTTCAGGCGATGTGAATGAAATCGACCAAAAAATAAAACCTAAAGTTACCGTAGGGGGTACGATAAGTGTAAAAGCCGAGTTTTTTGGCGGGCGTACCAAAGGTTCGTTGTCTGTAGGACTTTTTAATGATAGTTACACCGGTATAGGCGGAGAGTTTGGGGCAAATGCCGGTATATCGTTTTCACGGGGTACCGATAGTTATTTAACTGCAGGCCTGGGTGTTGGGGTATTATCAAACACCCAGTCGGGGGTTGATGCTACGCCCTATATTTCATTATCAATAAAACAAAAAGCCACCGAGCATACAACCATTGATGCCGGCCTTACCGCCTCGTTGGGTTATAACACGCGGTCGGGCATGAAAAATCTCAGTTTAAGTAAAAGCTTTGGCGGAACCTCAAACATGGATAAGGAAGCCGACCCCACTAAGGCTAAAATACACTTGCCCGATTTTTTCTCGTCTGGCTCAAGTATCAGCTACAATACGCCGCCAATTTCACCGGCAATACAGGTACCTTACAAATCAACCTATAATACATTTAGTATTGATTTAGGCCCGGCTGTTTTTGGCGGGTTTGTGGGCGCAGGCTTTGCCGGGTATAAAAACGTGCGCGATGTAAAACAGTTTGATACAAGAAAACCGACCTATGGCTTTTTATATGCCGAACGTGGTAAAAACAATGCCGATGCGGTGATGGATTTTATCAGGGAAAAAGATAACCCCATTATCCCCGAAATGCCTAACCTGGCCATACCTATCCATACGCCCGATCTATGGTCGTATAACAGCCAGTCGGGCAGCGGGCAGTTTAAACTGTACAGGGGCGGAACGGGCGCTTTTTTCGATAATAAATCTACAGATGAATCGCGAGTTGGAACTTTGGGCCTTGACTTGGGTGGCGGCCTTTTTGCACATACCGGGTTAACATTGTTTGATCAAAAAACTAATACTGAATCGTATAAATGGACAGAACAAAACTATTATCTGCCTTTTGGCGGCGATTTTCAGGACGTATCAACCACTAACCCTAACGCACAGCATGTATATTTTAAACAGGTTGGCGAAAAAGGCGTTGAAGATCAGGATACCGCCTTGTATGTAAATAACAGAGAACCGGTTGCTGTTACCATAGGCGAATCAAAAGCATATCCGCAATTTAGAACTAATAGCAGTGGTGGCAAATCGTCTGCAAGGGGCTATAAAAATACCCATAGGTTAAACCGTACCGTTATATCATATTTAACAGCCAGCGAAGCAGCATCCGCTGCATTGGATAAAAAACTGCGGATATACCCTAATAATGATTACGCAGGTTTCCACGTACCGGCAAATAATAAACCGGTTCATACCGATAGCCTGCTAAGGTCAGCCGGCGTTCGTCAGGCACATCACCTGTCTGAAATGACGGTTACCGATGATGGCGGCAAGCGTTTGGTTTATGGTATACCTGTATACAACACTTCGCACGATGAATTTACGTTTGCTGTTGGTAGTAATCCCAGCCTGATACCGGGTACGCTTAACCAGGTAACAACCCCGTCAAACCCGGTAGATAATGGCCTGGGTATAGATAACTATTATCAGCGAGAAATAAAACCGGCCTATGCCAGCAGTTTTTTACTTACCTCCATCTTATCGCCCGATTATATGGATAAAACCGGTAATGGTATAACCGATGATGACCTGGGTACTGCTATAAAATTTAACTACACCAAACAGCCTGCTCTGTTCAAGTGGAGAACGCCCTATGAAGGTGCAACGCTAAATAAAGGTTTGCTGGCCGACCCCGATGATGACAAGGGCAGTATTGTTTATGGTACAAAAGAAATTTGGTATGTAAGTTCTGTCGAGTCGAAAACCAAAGTGGCCTACTTTATAACACAGGAAAGGCGCGATGCTTTAGGCGTGGCCGGATGGCAAAACGGAGGCCGGGATACAACCAATAAACAAAGGCTTTTAAAAGAAATAAGGCTTTACTCAAAAAGCGACATGAGCCGGCCTATTAAGGTAGTTAAGTTTCAGTACAACTATGAACTTTGCCGCGGCATACCAAACTCGGCCGACTACGGGACAACCGACCCGGCAAAAGGCGGAAAACTTACTTTAAAACGCGTTTGGTTTGAGTACGGAAACACTGATAAAGGCAAATATCACCCTTATACATTTGAGTACAACAAGGCCACAACGCTACACTCGGGGGCCGAAGTGACTTACGCCACGCTATCAACCGACAGGTGGGGCATGTATAAAAATAGCGATGAGAACACCAATGGCCTTAACAACGATTTCTATCCATACACTAATCAAAACAAATCAACTGCCGACCAGAATGCCGCGCTATGGCATTTAAAGAAAATTGGCCTGCCAACGGGCGGCCAGATCAACCTCAATTACGAATCGAACGATTATGCCTTCGTGCAGGATAAAAGGGCCATGGCCATGGCGCCCATCGAGGCCATGTTAGACGGCACTAATACAACAAACCAGTTAAATAAAGCCAAGGGTTTACAGGTAGATATCGGCACGGCAAGTCCGGGTAGTATGGACCCTACGCGGTGGTTTAAAGACGTGTTTTTAAACGGCTCGGACTACCTGTATACCAAAATGTATGTTAAACTGTCTACCAGTGCAAGCCGTTCGTTCGGGCGTGATTATGACTATGTGCCGGTATATTCAAAAATCAATTCGGTAAGCATAAGCTCGGGCAAAGCTAAGATCTGGCTTGCTGATATGGACGAAGCGGGCCTTAAACGCAACCCGATAAGCATAGCAGCCTGGCAGCGCATGAAGAATGAATATCCGCGTTACGCCTACCCGGGTTTTGATAACCGGCCTTCAGAAGGTGGGGGCTTGTCGGCGGCTGTTTCGGCCATTGCCCACGCTATTGGCAACCTGGCCGAACTTAGGCAAAACTTTTACAAAAAAGCCGATAGTCGTGGTTACGCCTCGGAGGTGCAACTGGCCAAAAGTTTTGTTAAACTAACCAAGATTGATGGCTTTAAACTGGGCGGCGGCACCCGTGTAAAAAAAATTGCCATTACCGATGACTGGCAAAACATGAGCGGAGACAACACAGCCGTGGCCGGTATGTATGGCCAGGCTTATAACTACACTACCGTAAGCCAGAATAAGGTAATAAGTAGCGGTGTGGCAACCTATGAACCTGCCATTGGTAACGATGAGAACGCTTTGAAACAGCCTGTGCTTTACGGCCAGAATGTAAAAGGCGGTATAAACAACTATTACCAGTTAGAGAAACCTTTTGCCGAATCGCTATATCCATCGCCATCGGTAGGCTACAGCAAGGTAACAGTTAATGACCTGGGTGCCGATCATGAAGCATCAAACCAAACTGGTTATGTGATTAACGAGTTTTATACCGCCAGGGACTTCCCGGTTAAAGTTACTGCCCTGGTTATAGACCCGATTCATTATAATCCACGTAATTCGTTTTCTATCACAAATACCAATAGTTATGATTACCTCACCCTGTCGCAAGGTTATAGTATTGAGTTGAATGATATGCATGGTAAACCCAAGGCAACGCGCATATTAAACAAGGGTGGCAGCGAAGTATCATCAACCGTATACTATTACAAGCAAAACAGGAACGGCGACCTGGATAACCGGGTAGATGCCGTAGACGAGAAAGGCGTAGTTAAAAAAGAAGTACTGGGCCGCGACATTGAGTTTTTTACCGATTTTAGGGAGAATTTGAGCGAAAATAAAGGCACCGCGGTTAATATAGGTTTAGATGTAATACCTATGGGCTGGATACCTTTTCCTTTACCTATACCACATTGGCCGCGTGGGGGCAACGATGATGTAAAACGATTCCGCTCGGCATGCGCCATGAAAACGATACAAACCTATGCTATAGTAGATAAGATCGTTAAAACGCAAAATGGTTCATCTGTAACCACGCAAAACGTAGCCTTTAGCCGCCTGACAGGCGAACCGCTGGTAACCAAAACCAATAACGAGTTTGGCGGCGATATCTATTCGGTAAACATGCCGGCTTACTGGGTTTACCAGGGCATGGGTGGAGCGTATAAAAACCTGGGGACTGTGTTAACAGGATTTAGCACCAACAGCCACGGCGAGCTTAATAAATACAGCGACCACTTACAAGCAGGTGATGAGGTATTGGCGGTTTATCTCAACGGCCTAACGTTGACGGCAGATCGGTTTTGGGTAATAAACAACGCCGCGTACTCCGGCGGCGGCAATACCAAAAAGCTGATTAAGCGCGATGGTACACTGATGACGAGTTTTCCGCCATTGCTGGTAAAAGTTCTTCGTTCAGGTAATCGTAATATGCTAACAGCAACCACCAGCAGCATAGTGTGCCTAAACAACCCGTTTATAACCGAAAGCGGGGTAACCAAATTACGCATTACCAAAGGTGATGATTTGACGGCTTTAAAGGTTATTAATGCATCGGTTACTACGTTTGATGAGGAGTGGGCGGTGGAGAAGGAAGTGCCGAAATACTACAATAACGCCGTAGTAGACAATGATTTAGGATTGGATTTTAACGGTTTAAGTTTGTCGCAATCTTCAGGACGGCTCGCGTTTTTACATGATAGCACAGGGGGCCATGTAGCATTAGATTCCTCTTATTTTAAATCATTTAGTCAACGAGCAAATTCATTAGTTTCTTATACTAAAACCTCAACAGGAAGTTTTTGGGGAGGGGGATTCGATACTTGTATAACGGTGCCTGAAACTAAACAATATAATATTGGAACATCTGGATGCTTCGTCAAGATAGATGGAAATTCGTGGGTTGGTACAATATATAATAATTCAAGTACTTTCTCAGCGTGGAACTTAGTTATTAATCACCCGAAAGGCTATTTGACCGCAGGGAAGCATAGATTGTCAGTAGAATTTTATGAACTTTCAGGACAACCTAAATATATTGGATTAGAAATATATGACAATACAAAAGCCCAATTGCTTAGTAAAGACACAACAGGGATGGGCATTAACGTTATTTTCAGTGCTAATAATCTTAAAAACATAAGTAATGTTCGTACTTTTCAGTCGTATAACGGTTCTCCTACGCGATATCGCTTCACTAATCCATTTGGAATTCCGATTGACGCGTGTAATCCGATTGACTTTAAAGTTTTTTTAGCTACAGTATCCAACCCCTACATCTCTGGCTACGTAGGTAGTTGGCGCCAATACCAAACTAAAGTTTACCAGAAAAACCGCAAGTACGTCGACTTGTTTGCTGCAAACCGAACATCATTAGATATAAAAAATGCCGGCTACATAGACGGTTTCTACTCGTACTGGGATTACAACAGCACAGCATGGGCCGTTAACCCTAACGGTAATAAATGGATAACAGCTAATACCGTAACACAATACGATAGATACGGCCAGCAATTGGAGAATAAGGATGCCCTGAACAGGTACAGCGCGGCCAAGTTTGATTTTAACGGTGAGTTGCCTTCGGCGGTAGCATCAAATGCGATGAACCGTGAGATCTATACTGCAAGCCTTGAAGATGCCCGCTTTGTGCCGGGTACATCTACAGCTGTAGATACAGTGAACGTAAGAGAGTTTGTAAGGCCATCTACCAAGCAAAATATCAAATTATTGATAGATACGACACAATCTCATAGCGGCAACTATAGCGTTAAACTACCTGCTGATGGTATTAAGCTATTGACCATTGCACACTCTGCAACACACAAATCAGGTAACACTTATTTAAATCTGGATGCTGATAAACAATATGTAACCAAGGGAGATAACGGCTTGTACCCTAACGGCTTCGAACCCAAACCAAGCAGCCCATACATTTTCAACGCCTGGATAAAGGACGACAGCGTTACTAAGAAAAATGCCAACCTGGTGGCATTGAAACTTAATGGCACCACCATACCGCTTACCTGCAAAGCAATAGTAGAAGGTTGGAAACTGGTAGAAGGCAAATTTACCACCGGAGCAAGTGGTAACCAGGTTATTACCATTACTCCAAACAGCGGCGCTACCATTTACATTGACGACATCCGCATACACCCTGCCGCGGCGCATATGAAAACCTATGCCTACGATGACAAAACAATGCGCCTGATGGCCGAGCTGGATGAAAATGGTTTCGCTACATTTTATGAATATGATGATGAGGGCTTACTGATACGGGTTAAAAAAGAAACCGAACGCGGTATCATGACCATTAAGGAAAGCAGATCATCTTACAAAAAAACAACAACGCCATGATACAGCAACGCCACATTTATAAAACCGTAGGCATAACGCTGTTGCTGGCAACAGTTGCGCTGGCCGCGCGCGCATGGCAACCGGCGCCGGTTAAAAAGCAACCTGTACGGGTGCTTACTACCGATACCGTGCGTAAGGTCCAGGCTTATGATCAAAAATTACTGAGCCGCTTTATGGCTGTCAATAAAAAGTATGAGCAGTTAAGCCAGAAAAATTATACCATAAGCGGCATCATTAACCTGATTAATAAGGCCGATACTGCCGGCAAGCTGCAAAATGTAGGCTTCACCATGTGCAGGGTAGGCAAAAGTTTTTACTACAAAATGGGTAAAACCGAAACCATTAATGCCAATGGCTTATACCTGGTGGTTGATAACCAGGCAAAGGTTATCATGCTATCCGAGCAAAAAGAAATGATCAACCCGCAGGTGCCGCTAAGCAGTTTCACCAAAATGGCCGAAAATCTGAAAGCTGAAGATTATACCATGAGTAGTGCCACCGTAAACGGCCAGCAAACCATCACCTTTTTAAACGAACGGCATATTACCTGCAAACAGTATTCGATATCGTTTGTGCCGGCCACGTCGCAGCTGAAACGGCTGTACGTAAGGCTTACCAATATTGATGAACCCGAAAGAAAAGATAAAGAAAAAGTACTTGATGTAAAGGTTAACCGCTTTGACGATAAGGCCAATCTGGCTATGTATTTAACCAGTAGCAACGTGGTAGCAAAAAAAGGCGGCAGCTGGCGCACAACCGGCAAGTTTTTAAAATATCAACTCATAGTAAGATAATATTTATTGATGTATATAAATATGCGTAGTGTTACAAAAGTCCGGTTGCTGATATTGAGCAGTATTATATTGCTGTTAACGTCTGTAAAAAGTTTTGCAGGTATTGACCCTTATAGCACCACGCTTAAAGGGCCTTTTAACCCGGGGCACAGTAAGTTTTCTGTAACTGATGTTAAGTATTTAAACCCCCTGGTTAACTGGGCTAATATTACCAACAAGTCAGTTAAAAATGCGGTTACTTTACGTGTTTCGGATGATACGCTGATCAACTATGCCTTTGATTACAGGGTAAAATTAAAAGTAAAAAGGTATTGGTCTGCCGATACGATAACTAACGCCCCTATTGTTGAAAGTAAGTACCTGCGTGTAAGCTATGATCCCGTTGCGCACAGTACCTATAAAAACATGGATAGCTATGAGTTTACAGGCGCTTACCGTGTAGAGGTTACTGTTGATAGCGTTTTGGCAATGAATGGTACCGCCGCGCCTGCAGGGTCGATGGTTGAGCTGAGGGCTGATGTTATTATTGATCGTACCTATCTTTTTTCGCCAACAAGCCGCCTGTATACCGAATATACCTATACTAACGATAGCACCCTTATAAATACCACCTGGACGCCTGTTAACGGCGCCGAGGAGTTTGACCTGGAATGGACTACCATCAACAACGGAAACCCTTATTACAGCGCACTTACCTCCGCCGTAACAGACTCGGCAGCATACCAGGCTATGTTAGAGAAAGCTTTCAGAAATAATGCCAGCCGTATTACCACATCGGCCAATAGTTATGTTATTGAGGCTATAGCTACCGATCCGTATATGTTGTTGCGGATAAGGCAGGTGCAGTATGCAGATAGTGGTATCCGGAAAACCGGTAACTGGGATTATAAACTAAAAGCCGCCGGATTTGCCATGCTGCCGATAGGGCACTGGCACCATCAAAATTTGAACTGGCAGTACTCAGCCTCGTTTGCCGAAGATGGTAAGAAGAAGGAAGTGATAAGTTATTTTGACGGAACCTTGCGCGGCCGGCAAACAGTTACTATAAATAATACTGACAATGTTGCCGTTGCCCAGGAAAATGTATACGACCAATTTGGCAGGCCGGTAGCCAGTATTTTACCCGCCCCTTATTACTCTCCGGCCAAACCGTACTTACATTACATTCCGAAGTTTAATGTTGATTCATCGGAATTGGCCTATAATTACAAAAACATAACGGGCCTGGATGCCAGTGCCTGTGAACCCCTGCCACAGCCGCTTAAAACTAGTTCGGGCGCTTCAAGATATTATTCAAATCAAAACCAGTTTTTGAATGATAAGCCCTACAATAATTTTATTCCGAATGCCGGGGGTTACCCATTATCTGTTACCCAGTATACAGCCGATAATACCGGCCGAATAAAAATACAAGGTGGTGTAGGCCCCGTTTTTCAGCCGGGAGCCGGAGATTCTACCAGTCTTAGCCATACTACAAAATACTATTACGGTAAGCCCGAACAGTGGGAGCTTAATCAATTATTTGGTAACGACGTGGGTTTTGCAGAGCGATACATGAAAAACATGGTGATCGATCCTAACGGGCAAGCCAGTATAAGCTATCTTAACTCTAGTGGTAAAACCATTGCTACCGCGTTAACCGGCAAGTCGCCTGCTAACCTTGACTCGTTGGTGGCACCTGGGTCAAAAACCTATCAAAACGTTAAGGTATTGCAACCTTCGCAGTTTGCTTTTGACGCTACCGAACTGAAGCTTACCGCTACAACAACCTACCTGGCATCGGTAATAGGCGAGGCGCCAATAACTATCGATGTAAAAAAATTAATTAATTACTATCCGGGCGGCGCTTTCCAGGTTTGCAGCAACTGTTTTTATAACATGACGGTGCGGATAACAGACGACTGCGGTGTAGACTTGCTGCCGATAACAGACACCATTCAAATTGGTTCGAAAACATCTAACCCCGGCGATACTGTAGCTTATCATCAAACCTTAGTTACCATACCTAACTTTGCCAAGCTTGGCGAATACTACATTAAAGTAGAACTGGCTTTTGATGAAAAGGTAGTTAATGATTATACCGACAACTTTGTTGCCCAAAGCAAGCTAAGCGGCTACCTGGAGCAGGAGTTTAGCTACATTAAAAAGCGTTACCTGGATACGCTTGACGTGAACGGCCTTTACGCCGATTGCCAAACCTGCAGTACCTTGCTCGGCCAACAATCAGAATTTACTAAAGCATTAACCGATAAATTTAAAACGCTTAGTATCGACACCGGAGCTACCGGCGGCATACAATTTAAAAATTGGGCCGATAGCTTATACACCGCCTTAAAAACACGGTGCGACTCGGCAAGGGCACATTGCGATTATCAACCTTGTGTTTCTATCGAGCGTTTATTATCTGATGACGTTTCGCCCGGCGGGCAGTACGCTTTGTTTAACAGTAGCGGAGTACCATTAGAGCCAGCCATAAACGTATTGAAAATAGAGAACTGGCTGGCAGAGTTCCCAACTATTTCCGATACCTCAAACGTTACCTATAAAAGCCAATTGATAACCCAGGACGATGGTACCATAACATCAGCCTACGCCCCCGACTTTACTTTGGACAAGGTGATAAAATACTGGAAACCCGAATGGGCAACCCGCTTTTTAAAGTATCACCCCGAGTATTGCAAGCTGCAGTTTTGTATGAATAACAGCACCTCGGGCAATTGGGATGCACAAGTTGAGCAAACTGATCTGGCTGCCGATATACATACCATTCCGGGTGCATCGGCAATGTCATATAGCTCAAGCAACGCGGGTGACTGGTTATTAAGCGCCGACCCCTTCTTTAAAACAGGGGCGACGGGCGCTGCCTATAAAACCGCCATGCAAAATGACTTGCTGAATTACTCGACCAATATAGTAAAAGCACCCGTTGGTGCTGCCGTAAAAGGCCTTACCGCTTTTACTGATTTTTTATTGTATTGTGCCGATACCGCGGGTACTACTACCAATACCTCTTCAAACCCTAATAACTGGGATTATTGCACTCCTGATCCTTCATGCCGGGTGATTGACCGCGAGTGGACCACTTACCGCGATATGTATCTCAACCTAAAGAAAACTTATTTTGAGAAGGTAGGAGATGCAACTTGCATTGGTTCATGCCCGATTGGTGTACCGGTGGCTCCGGTTGTTGTAGATAGTACGGTTATAACCAATGTAATTTTAGTCGTTAATGAAAATTCATCATCGATTGTAGGTTCCAACTGTGCGTCATATAGAACCGACATTTTCTTTGTAGATAATACCGGAACCAGAATCACTCCGCCTAAAACCGTACGTGTGAAACTACGCTATTTTAGGGATCTTACGGGTACGTATAGAGATACTGTAATATATGGCGAAACTTCTTTCCACTACACTCATATAACCGGGGAACAAGATATTGAAAATGCGTGCGGAACAGACCCCATGTATTTTCATTGTGTCCTTGAGTTAGACAACGCTGTCATAAATCCAGGCTACACACTTCCTAATTTAGTACCTCCTTACCTGCCCAACAGGGCAATAGAGTGCATAGGGTCATATATAAATCACCCCGGCTACATATATACCTATGCAGAATCGCCGTGCAATGCTTACGCGTCCAAAAAATCGCGGTTCCCTAAATACACTTTACCTTCCTCTTTGACCGCGGGCTCGGACGGCAGCATGAGCAACGAAGAAAAAGACGCTCTGATAGCCGACATTGATGCCCAAACACACTCTTACACCGACTCACTTTCTACCAGCGAGGCCGACCAGTGGATAATGGCGCTTGATTCGGGTTTCAGAAGCATTAGCGACCCTGTAGTGCGTCAGCAGTTGAAGGATACTTTAAAAGCAAAATTTATTGAACTAAGCAGGGCCGGTGCCGATGCCAAACGTATTAACGGCGTAAGCGACCTGGCCGGTCATCCATCGCCGCCCACCGGCCTGGATTATATGAGTTTTGGTGCTGCTATAAAAGGCGTTATTGGTATAACAGACTTTACGCCGTTTTTCAATCCATGGCTTATCGAGTCGCCTTATCCGTATAGCACGCCGGTACAGGCCGCGCCAAGGTCTGTTAGCAAGGCCAACGTCGACATATGTAGTTTACTGGCGACTTATTCTACCAAAGCTTCTGCTGCAAGCATGACGCTGTATAACTATTTGGTATCCACTTACGGCGAGGCCATGACCCTCACCGCAGATAATGTTACCGACCTGCAAAATGCCTGCGGAAACTGTAAGTTTTTACTGGCTAAGGATGTAAGCCTGCCCGTGTTTCTTGATCCGGGATCAAAAGGAACTATCAAACGCACAGATTACGTAACAGCGCTAAGTGCGCTGAATTCAAATTTCGCGACGCCGCTTGATACGGCTGGTATTAATTACCGCACCATCCTGGCTACCTTCATGAATCACCGCTTTGGTTTTGCATTGGTTTATGAAGATTATAGGGCCTATGAAAAACTGATAGTTACCGATACATCAGCCATATTATGCAACAGGTATGCCGCAGGACCTGCAAATGTTGACCGTTATGCCGACATAAAAAGCGTGGTTACCCAAGCCATTAATAAGGGCCACGAGGAGTATACACTTTATATTGAAGCTGCCCGCAAAGCTTTCCGCATAAGTTATGTCGATGTGTGTAAACAAGCCAACCCAAGCGCCATGATTACCACCAAGCAGCAGTTGTATCATTACACCTTGTATTATTATGACCAGGCCGATAACCTGCTGGCCACCATACCGCCCGAGGGTGTTACGCTGATCGACAAATCAAAATTTGATGCTATTGACGAAGCCCGTAATTATGATGTGGCAGGTATAAACTGCGAAGCTGATTTCAACGCTTACCTATCGTCCATAATTGCAAATAATAAAACCAGGGCTTTTGATACGGTATCAAATGTATTATCGTCAACCACCAACAGGGCAATGGAGTTTTGGCTGTTTAATTCAAACAGCACCCCAAGCCAGGTTATACAAAAAACATCTGATGGTAAATACCTGTTCCAGCTATGTGTTAGCAATGGTAAAGTAAATGTTGACGTATTTAGTTTAACCCCATACACAGGTGGTGT
Source organism: Mucilaginibacter sp. A3364 (assembly GCF_059690715.1). Taxonomy (NCBI): domain Bacteria; kingdom Pseudomonadati; phylum Bacteroidota; class Sphingobacteriia; order Sphingobacteriales; family Sphingobacteriaceae; genus Mucilaginibacter; species Mucilaginibacter sp. A3364. Next base: position 530,253 of record NZ_JCAWED010000002.1, on the reverse strand, counting down.
TACTTTTACCCTGTCAAATCACTTTGCAGCCAATGCCGGCAGCATACCAATAAATGCCTGGGCACACCTGGTAATACAGGGCGATACGCTTACATCGCGCAGTATGCAGGTATATTTAAATGGTACGCAGCTAACCGCGGCAACCGCTCCGCAAACTTGCGATTGCGCCTGGACGGTAACAGGCGGCACACCGGTGGTGTATCCGGATAATATTGCTACGCTTAAACATTTACGTACTTATAACCGCCTGCTTACATCCGGCGAAATTGCTGCTAACGCCGCCAACACCTGCTTGTTGCCGTCAAACAATAGCGGCATGACCTGGTTCCGCTTTAACGTGCCAACAGCCGGCGATAGTACAACAATTGCAGCGGGTAGCACCGTAGAAAGCCGCATATTTAAAATTTACCCGGCGCACGTATTACGTACGGTTTACGCCTACAATGCTACCAACCAGGTTGTAAAACAATACTCGCCCGATGGTGGTACCAATAAGTTTTGGTATGACATACTAAGCAGACTCAACATATCGCAAAATGATAAGCAGACTACGGTTAATAACTACAGTTATACCTTGTATGATGATTTGGGCCGCATTACACAGGTGGGCCAGAAAAAGCAAACCGCGGTAAGCCTTGGCTCGCCCGATTATTTGGCCGACGCCACGATAACATCATTCAAAGCGCAACCGGCTAACAGCCAGATAACCACTACTTATTATGATGGCGCGCCGGCAGCGGTGAGCGGGGTACAAACTACGCTGCCGCAAAACAACCTGCGCAAGCGTGTATCGGCCACTACCTATACCGATACCGTTGGCGTAGCTGTGCGCCAGGCCACTTATTATGATTATGACCTGGCGGGGAACGTAAAAACCCTATGGCAACAGGTGGATAGCCTGGGCACCAAGCGCGTTGATTACGAGTACGACCTGGTAAGCGGTAAGGTAAACTTTGTACGCTACCAGGATGGCCAGCCCGACCGGTTTTACTACCGCTATAGCTACGATGCCGAAAACCGCCTGATTGACGCCTGGAGCGGCACCAAAGCCATGGTTAACACCAACACCGGCAGCGAACTATTAAAATATAACCGCAAGCTTGATGCACATTACGCCTACTACCTGCACGGCCCGCTGGCCCGCGTAGAGCTGGGCGACCTGTATGGCAAAGTACAGGGTATTGACTATGCCTACACCCTACAAGGTTGGCTAAAAGGTGTTAACGGCATAGCTAATACAGGAAGCGCAGACATGGGCGGCGATGCAATCAGCCAAACTACCATACCTACTGATGCCTTTGGTTATAGCCTGCACTACTACGGCAACAGCACAAGGCTTGACTATGCTCCTGTACGCGGCTCGCAGCCGTTTGAAACTACACTGGCATCAACCAATGTGATACGTGAGTTGTACAATGGCAATATTACCGCCAGCAGCTTAAACATACCACAGCTGACCGCACACTATGCCGACCGTATTTACAGCTACGACCAGCTAAACCGTCTCATCAGCTCCAACTTTGTGGGGTATGATTCTGCCAGTCCGCTGGCTAATGGCGAGGTGTTTAGTTATGATGGTAACGGTAACATTAAAACCGCGGTACGCTACGGCGCGGGCACAAGCCCGGTTTCCGACCAGTTTACCTACAACTACAACAAAAGCGGCGGCAGGCTGCTAAACAACCGCCTAAATTATGTAGCCGGCAACAGCGGCGTAAGCCAGATGGGCACAAACCAAAGTGCCAATAACTATACCTATGATGCCATTGGCAACCTGATAAAAGATACCCAGGCCGGCATTACCAATGTTGATTGGAACGTTTACGGCAAAATAAGAGGCATAACGAAAACAGGCTCGCTTAAGTATGATTACAACAGCGCACAACAGCGCACCAAAAAACGCTTTGGCGGTGTAAACACCTACTACGTGCGCGACGCGCAGGGCAACACCCTGGCCGTATATGATAACAAAGGCGGCGCCAGCAACTGGCGCGAGCAACACCTGTACGGCAGCAGTCGCCTGGGTTTATGGACGCCAAACATACGCGTAGGCACCGACAGCAGCCGCGTTACATGGGACACCCTGGGCCGCAAGCAATACGAGCTAAGCAACCACCTGGGTAACGTACTGGCCACCATTACCGACAGGCGCACGCAACAAGCGGCCCCCGGCGATACCACCGTAGCTTACTATAAACCTGATGTTAGCACCGCTAATGATTATTACGCTTTTGGTAGCTTGATAACCGATAGAAGTTATACGGCTGATAAGGTATATCGCTATGGCTTTAATGGTAAGGAAAATGATAATGATGTAAAAGGCACCGGCAACCAGCAGGATTATGGTATGCGGATATATGATCCGAGGATTGCGAGGTTTTTGAGCGTGGATCCGATAAGTAGAGAACTTCCTAATTTAACGCCATATCAGTTTGGAGGAGACAATCCTATTGCTTTTATAGATGCAGATGGTCTTGAACCAGCTAAACCTAGTCGCCAGGATGATAATTTGGTATTATTTATTAAGGGGATTCAGAATGGCTTGAATCAACAGGCTAATGATGCAGCAGCGGTGATTGAATTGCTTTCAAGTAAAGAAGGGCAACAAAAACTTGATGAAATGGCGAGTCAAGCCATGAAAGATCCGATTAAATTGCTTTCGAGCATAGACAAATCCCTTTCAAAAGCGATTAGAAAAGAAGCAATACGGGCAGTAATTGATGCAGCCCTAGTCGGCTCTACATTTCTTAGAGATGAACAAGAAGGGGCATATGCTGCAGGTATGTTTGTGGCAAAATATGGGGTATTATTGCTTGCTCCTGAAGCTAGAGGGGCGAAGTTATCGTCAGAAGGTATAGTCGCGACCGGTGAACTCAAAGTTTTAGCCGAAGTGGCATCTGCGGCTAAAACTGAAGCAAAGATTACTGTGTTTGTGAATAAAGAGGCTAAACTTGTATATAGAGGCGGAAATACTTTTAAACTTAGAGACATGGAGATTAAAATTAATCCCGAAAATGGTATGGTTAAACCTACACATGGTCTTTCCCTTCATACAAATCCCGAGAAAATGTCTAGTTTTGGTGGAGCTTATCAAATTGAGAGTATTCCTGACGAGTTGTCGATCATACAAAGAGGAAAGGATGCGGATCATTTTGAAATTGTTCCAAAACACGAAATGTCCAAAGATGATTTCCAAAAACTTTTAAACCAAATAAAAGTAAAGAAAGTTGAATAAAAATGGAGCCTAACCTAATTGTAGAGTATGGATTTGATATTTATGTTTACGAAGAGATTATAAGGATGAAAGGTTACTGTGAACATGTTTACGTAACGTTACCTAATTCGTTAAAATATAAGATGTGCTTTTATGATCCAGTTAGATTAGCGCAAGATATCGAAGAGGAAATTTATATAGCTATTCCAAATTTGATAGTTGTTCTTGACGTAACTAAAGAAAATATGGAAGCCGCTATTTACAAGTCTTGGAGAGTCGGTTTTTTTAATTATTTAAAGCCAATGTAATTTAATTTTGTGCGGGTATTCCCCTCAATCTGGCGCGAGTATGCAGCGACGGCCTGTGCGACTGTGTACTCTTATTTGACCCTAAAATACTTCATCAAAAACTGGATTACATTCATAATAATCCTGTTATGTTAGGTATAGTAGAAACCCCCGAAGACTATTTATACAGTAGCGCACGTAACTATTACGACTTGCCGGGCCTGATGGAAATAACATTAGTAGATCCTTTGATTTGCTAATTAAAGTCGCGAGTACACCACGCTTTTGGCCGTCGCTGCATACTCGCACCAGAAATGTAAACTTTTTTAGGACGGGTCAGCGCCAAAAGTGAGCCACTTTTACCGTAAATTTTCCGATTTTCTTCATCCTGATTACCAGCTATTTATCTTAATCTGAACCTGAAAAATCCTGACGAATAAGTCTGCGCCAGGGTGCGCCGCTTTTTTGCGCAAATGCCAAATAGTCAATAACTTAGCCAAAAACAACTGCGCCAAGTGCGCCACTTTTAAAGTGGCGCACCCGGCGCAGTTTCATGCAATTCCATCGCCCTATTTCCCCTTCTTCAACTCATCAATCTGCTGTTGCAAAGCTTTGTTTATTTTCTCCTGCTCGGTTAGCTTTTTGTTTTGGTCTATCAGGTATAGGGTTAGCTCTTCTACCTTCTTAAGTAGCTTAAGGTTCATATCACCCAGGTCAAGGCCTTCTTTAGCTATTTGTTTGGCCGAGGGTATTTCGGGTAAGTGGTGGTTTTTGTCAACGTAGGTAGCTACCTCGGTTAGTGGGGTTAGGTTATAATCGGGTTCAAATACATAATCGGGGATGGGGATGGCTGCATCAACCTTTACAGCTTCGGCATGCACTTTACCTTTTACTGTTAAAGCTTCATCGGCAGATGCGGTGCCTATGCCTATTTTCCCGGTAAACACCGGCGAAGCGGAGAGTACTACGCTCCCGGTACCGGTTGACGTGGTTGTACCTGTGCCGCCTTTATTTACGGCTATGGTGCTGGCACTCCAGGTGCCGGTAGTGATCTGGCCTAAGGAGTTCACTACCAGGGCACTTGTCATAACCCCATCTTTGCGTAACCTTAGCGAATACTGCGCATCTTCCGTGCCGTTAACAACATCCGTATATGCAAAATCATGTGCCCCTAATGACCGGTTGGTCCCCGAAGCATTTTGCGCCGCATACTCTTCGCCCACGCCAAAACCCACTATGGGTGTACCTGTAGTAAGGTGATTGTGCCTTTGCGCATAAGTTACAGTACTTATTGTGGCATCTGTTACGGTTTCACTTAACCTTCTGCCCGGGTCTGCCGTACTTCCTATTGATACGTTACCGTTTTCGTGTATGCCCACCCAGCCGCCAATGTTTTTAAATGCGGTGGACGGCTTTACGGCAACATTGGTTACCGAGGTGTCAGCAAGCCATTTGAGTGCCAGACTTCCAATTGCGCCGGTAAAGGTTGCAGTTTGAAAAGTTAAAGTAGATGCACCAGTATTAACGGCATCAATAGCGTACCATGTTGCTGCACCCGTACCGTCGTTATAGGTCAATGTAACTAAGCTAACCGTTTTGGCTGCGCCATCAGGCCCCATATCAGCCTCCCAATGAACTCTGGACCCGCCGCTGTTTACACCTCGGATGTTAAAATAAAAATTGGCCGAGTTAGAGCCTGCACCCGAAGCGTTTGAACGTTTGCCTACAATATTGCCATAGCCTGATCCTCCGTCATTACCTGACTTGGCCAGCAATAAATAGCGGTAACCGGTGGGCTGGTTTACGTTTTTTCCAATAACTATTTTGCCATATGAACCTACCGTATTTCCATGTATCTCACCATTTACATGTAATAGGGCAGTCGGAGATGTAGTTCCAATGCCTACCGTATCGGTTGTGGTTGTTTTGTGGCCCGTAGTACTAAACTGGCCATACGAAAATTGAGCAATTGCAAATACTGCAACCAGGGTTGTGTAAATTTTTTTCATGATAAGGGTTTAGTTAATTCATTTTATAAATACGCAACATGCGCATGTATAGCAATGGCAGCCATTGGCAACTACAAGGTAGTATATAAGCCGTGGCTACACGTTAAATATAATTCTTTTTTCGTATAATTTCTGCTAACAATAAAATAAAATTCTGTCTTTAAAATAGTTTAACAAGTACTAAACCTATGCTTAACAAAGCGGCGGTGCTGCCGGCTTTAAGATGCCTGATTTAACCATTAAGCAAAACAACCGCTGGTTGTTAGTTAAATTTAGGTTCAGATTTGATGTGTTGTATCTTAGTACTCAACAAGTTTACCCCCAAATATGAAAACACATGACAGCCGATCTACCCTCGCTGCAGATGAAATTTTGCAGCAGGGCCACGAACAATATGCAGCCTATTTTGATGGAAACTCAGACAGTATACTGGTGCATGACGACCAGGGGCGTTTAATTGATGCCAACCAGGAAGCCAGCCGGGTTTTGGGCTATACTAAAGAAGAATTGCTTCGCATGAACATTGCGGAGCTGGAAGTAGGCCTTGAAATTATTACCACACAAAAAGACTGGGCAAGTTTCCTGAAAGAAAGCTCGTTGATACTGCAGCGTGATTTCAGGAAAAAGGATGGCACAACCTTCCCGGTTGAAATAAACTACCGCAGCTTTGATAAAAACGGCGACACTTTTTATGAGTGTACCATAAAAGATGTAACCGAACGTAACCTGCTGCGCATACGCGAACGTAACCGCGCTAAAATACTGGAACAACTAGCGGGTGATGCAGATATTTCTGTTGTCATGCACTCTATTGTACGGTCGATAGAAGAGGAAGATGCTACTTCTATTTGTACCATTTTATTATACGATAAAGAAACCAACACTTTAGGTTCGGGCGTAGGCCCGGGCATGCCCGATTTTTATAACGAAGCTATTGATGGTATAAGTGTGGGCGCTGGCGTGGGTTCGTGCGGTACTGCGGCCTTCTCAAAACAACTGGTAACGGTTGATGATATTGGTACGCACCCTTATTGGGCTCCGTTTAAGGAATTGGCTTTTAAAGCAGGCGTACAATCATGCTGGTCGCAGCCCATTTTATCGGGCACGGGCGATATGGTGGGTACCTTCGCCATTTACCATCGCGAACCGCGTACACCGAAAAAACTCGATCTGGAAAGAATTGCCTACGGCGCTCGTTTTGCCAACCTGGCTATCGAGAACAGGCGCATCAGGGCCGAGATATTAGATCATAAAAACCATTTGGAAAAATTGGTAGAGGAGCGTACAGCCGCGTTGACGCGTGCCAACGAAGAGTTGGAGGCATTCTCTTATTCTGTTAGTCATGACTTGCGCGCGCCATTACGCGCCATTGCCGGCTTTAGCAATATTATGCTGGAAGATTATGCCGATAAGTTGGATGAAGAGGGACAGGAAACCCTACAAACCATTGTTAGCAATGCCTTACGTATGGGTATGCTTATTGATGATATTCTATCATTCTCCAAACTAAGCCGGGCCGAAAAAACCAATACAATATTGGACATGAAAGCCATATTTAAAAGTGTATTTGATGAATTGGTAAAACAGGAACCGGCCGGCAACAACGTAATTTTTGAACTGGGCGAACTGGCACCATCAGTTGGCGATCAGGCTATGATCATCCAGGTGGTAACCAACTTTATATCTAATGCTTTAAAATATTCGCGCAACAAAGCCGAAAGAAAGATCGTAGTAAGCTCTGAAACTACTGAGGGCAGTACCACCTATTCTGTAAAAGATAATGGTGCCGGGTTTGATGAGAAACATAAGGATAAGCTGTTCAAAATATTTTCGCGCCTGCATACCGATCGTGATTTTGAAGGAACCGGTATTGGCCTGAGCATCGTGAAGAAAGTGATAGAGCGCCATGGCGGTGCAGTAAGTGCCGATGGGGTTTTAGGCGAGGGTGCCACCTTTAGTTTCAGCTTGCCTGTTGCTTAAGCAGGTAATTTTTTCACAACAACAATTGTAATTTTTACCCTTATGATCACCGTAGAATACCCTGAAGTTTTACTGGTAGAAGATCGCGAAGAGGATGCAAAGCTTACTATTCGCGCGCTAAAAAAACACAACCTGTTAAACGAAATAAAATGGCTGGAAGACGGGCAGCATGCCCTTGATTACCTTTTTGGCACCGGCCCCGAAAAAGTACTGCAAGCTATCCCCAAACTGATATTACTTGACCTTAAACTACCCCGTGTAAATGGCCTTGAGGTGCTGGAGCAGATCAAAGCATCTGAGGGGCTAAAATCTATACCGGTAATTATCATGACATCTTCAAAAGAGGATGTAGATATTAAAAAAGCGTATGAATTAGGCGTGAACAGCTACATCGTAAAACCCATCAACTTTGTAAACTTTGCCGATGCGGTGAAGCAGTTAGGGATGTATTGGCTGATGCTTAATCAACCACCCAAACCGGGACAGTAATAGTGTAAACTGAGCAAATTTTTCTCCAAACTTCTTACTATAAAACCGTAATTAATTTATGATGAATAATCTGAGAATTACTGTTATAGCCGATAATAAAGAACAGGCATTGATCAGCAAAGCCTTAAATGATGCAGCACTAAGAGCCCAACTTACCTTCTGCGAGAACCAGGACGGTTTTGAGCGATCAGTAAAGCTTTACAATTGCGATTTTATCATTGTCCAGGAGTCGGTGGTGAACCGGATCTTTTATAACCGGCTTACTCCCTTTCTTGAATTAACTAAAATCCCGCTGCTGGTTTTAAGGGATGCCGAAGGATCACAATCTGTAAAAAATAATGTGATCGATGAGTTGACTAAAGATGCTGAAGGTAATTATCTTACACAGCTACCTTCACTTATTCTACAAATAATTGATGAACATTTGGCCCTGGCCGGGCAAAACAAAATACTATTCCTGGAAGATGAGGAGATCGATATCACTTTCATCAAACGGAAGTTCATCAAGCTAAACCCGCAATACGAGTGCGACATTGTATCAACCGTTGCTGATCTGCAAAAGCAGATGGGTGAAAAAAGATATGATGTTATCGTATCCGACTTTAATTTGCCCGATGGTACCGCTTTCGATTCGATCACCATGGCTAAAGAAGCCGATATCCCGATAGTGATAGCTACGGGCCAGGGATCGGAAAAAACGGCTGTGGAGATAATGAAAGCCGGCGCGGCCGATTACCTGATCAAAGATAAAAACATGGGCGAACACATGCTGTTGCTGCCGGCCATTGTAAAATCTGTCCTCAATTACAAAAAGCTGGAAGCCTACAATAGCGGCCTGTTGGAGATGTTGCGCATCAAAAACCAGGACCTTGAACGCTTTGCCTACATCATTGCCCATGACCTGCGTTCGCCTATTGCTTCGGCCATATTGCTGGTTGATACCTTGCAGATGCTTTCTGATGACCTGTCGCCCGATTTGCAGGAAACCATGGGTATGCTTACCGATGTATCGCACAATATCACCAATACTATTGAAGGTATTTACCAGTATACCGTGCTGGATTCGCAGGCGGATGCGTTTGTGCCGGTTGATATGAAGAAAGCCGCCGAGGAAGCCTTGCGAAACCTGCAAAACAAAGTGAACGAATGTGGTGCCGTGGTAACCATTGAAGATATGCCCGGCATTGAAGCCAACTATGTACAAATGGTGCAGCTTTTTCAAAACCTGTTGGGCAACGGTATTAAATATCGCGGCAGCAAAACACCCGAACTTACCGTGCGCAGCTTTGAGCAGGAGGGCGAACAAATATTTACGGTGAAGGATAACGGTATAGGTATCGCCAAAGAAAACCATAAAAAGATATTCGAAATATTTAGCCGTTTGCACAACAGCAGCAGCCAATACGAAGGTGTTGGTATGGGCCTTACCATTGTAAAACGGATACTGGAACGCCACAACGGCCGCATCTGGGTAGAGTCTGACCTGGGCGAGGGCACCAGTTTTTTTGTTGCTTTTAAAGCGGCATAATTGTTACGGCTTGCTTCATAAAACTAATGGCCCCGGATAAATTTTTATCCGGGGCTTTTTTTGCTGTCGCGATATTTCCCGGTTTGGACGAATTAAAAAAGAGGGTGTCATGCTGAGGCACTCGAAGCATGCGGGCAAAGGCCTCTACGCGCACCCTTCGAGTGCCTCAGGGTGACACCTCCCCGCTACAACAGGATAGCGCAGGACAGATGGCCGTAGTCATTTACTTAATTTTCCTCACCTTCGTAAGCAATTATAATCATTATATGAAAAGAAACTATATGGCCCGCTTTTGGCTGCTGGCAGGTATGCTGTTTATATTCGCCTTATCTTCGTTTGCCGGCAATGGCCCGGTAGATGAGCCTGCAAAAGGTAGCCCGCGTATAGTTAATATCGTCAATTTTATACGGGATATTGAACCGCGCGATGCCCGCATTACCAAAGATGTACTGTACCAAACTGTAGTAAGCCAGATCAAATTGATGCAGCAATATAAATTGGGCGGTACTTTTTTATTGCAGTATGATGCTTTGATAGACGAACGTTATACAACCCTGCTTAAAACCCTGCCTAAAAGCGAGTTTGAAATAGGCGCCTGGTGGGAACTTCCGCAACCGCTGATTGAAAAAGCCGGCATTAAATGGCGCGGCAAGTACGCCTGGGACTGGCACTCGGATGTGGGCTTTTCTGTAGGTTACACTCCCGCCGAGCGCGAGAAGATCATCGACGTTTATTTTGCCGATTTTAAAAAGATATTTGGTTACTATCCGCGCTCGGTTGCTTCGTGGGTGATAGACGCTCACTCGCTGAATTATATGTATGATAAGTACAAAATAGTCGCGACAGCAAACTGTAAAGACCAGGTAGGTACCGATGGCTTCACGCTTTGGGGCGGTTACTGGAACCAGGCTTATTACCCTAGTCGTGTTAACGCCTACATGCCGGCACAAAATGCTAAGCAACAATTGCCTGTGCCTGTATTCCGCATGTTGGGAAGCGACCCGATAAGACAATATGCAGATGGACGATCAGTAACCACGTTAGAGCCGGTTTATAAGCACGCCGGGGGTAATGAGCAATGGATAAACTGGTTTTTTCAAAGCTTTGCTAATGATCCATCCCTGGGCTTTAATTACACCCAGGCCGGCCAGGAAAATTCATTCACCTGGAAGGATATGCAGAAAGGATTGGAGTGGCAAATGCCCATCATAGCTAAACTGCGCGACGAGGGTAAAGTGCGTGTTGAAACCATGTCAACATCAGGAGAATGGTTTAAAAAAACTTATAAGGTAACCCCGGCCACCACCTTCGCAGTAAGTAAGGACCTGGGCGAAAGCGATAAAAAAACCATATGGTACAACAGTCGCTTTTACCGGGTTAATTTGCTTTGGGACGAAGGCAATATGCGCATAGCCGATATGCATTTGTTTAACGAAGCTATTCCCGATAAGTACTATACAGGTGTAACTACCATTAATCAGAGCTTTTTTTATACGCTGCCTGTTATTGATGGTTTCCAGTGGGGTAAAAGGGGAAAGCCAACAGGCCTCTGTTTGTACACGCTTGAAAACGGCCAGTCGGTGCCTGTAAAAGGCGGCAACCCTATATTTACTAACGTTGATGCCAAAACCGTGCATGTTTCATGGCCTTCGGGCGGTGGTAGTTTTGAGATTGATTTGAAAGAGAATGCGATAAGCATCACCACGAAAGGCGCTCCTGCCGCAAATTGGTTCCTGGAGCTGGCGGTTACTGATCAAACTAAAGTACCGCTAAAAGGCATCGATGCTAATAAACTAAACTATAGTTTTGATGGACATGATTATCAGCTGCTGGCCAAAAAAGGTTCGTTTGCCAAAGGCGAAAACGGCGCAGTATTCAGGCTTGATCCACAGCAAAATAGCATCCAGCTAAATTTTGACAATTAACAATAAACCCCCGGTATTATACCGGGGGTTACTACTCATGTTAATCTATTAAGGTAAAGGTAGGAAGGTCTATTTTTTTGCCGCCATCCATGGCCGACTCATGCGCCAGGATACCCACACAGGTGATGTTGGCCGACTGGCGCGCGTTAGGGAATGGCTGACGTTTGTTTACCAGTGCCGAGACAAACTCGTTCACCAGGTGCGGGTGCGAGCCGCCATGGCCTGAGCCTTGCAGGAAGGACAGATGCTGGTTATCATCCGCATCATAAACACCGCCTGTGGTAAACGCTTGTATTGGCTCCGGCAACAGGTGCGCATAATCAGGTATCGTCACTTTTTCGGGCACTTCCCCGGTATGAATCACAGAAGGCTCGTGCTCTACCAAGGTCCATTCAAAACTCTTTTTTGATCCGTACACGTCAAAGCTCTCGCGGTACTGCCTCGCGGTATTGAACAACGAGCGGGTAACTTCTGCCGACAGGTCAGAATCTTTAAACTTGATATGGCAACTCTCGATAGCAAACGGCGATCCGTATTTGCTGATCAGGTTTTCATCAATACGGCCCGAGCCGAAGCAGGAAACATACTCAGCATCGGCTTTGGCTAAAGCCAAAACAGGGCCTACGCAATGGGTGGCATAGTGCATAGGAGGTAAGCCTTCCCAATAGCCCGGCCAGCCGGCCATTTCTTGCTGGTGCGATGCGCGTAAAAATTGCAGTTTGCCCAGTTCGCCGTTTTCATAAAGTTCTTTTACAAACAAAAACTCGCGACTGTATATTACCGTTTCCATCATCATATAGGTAAGCCCGGTTTCTTTAACGGCTTCTACTATCTGGCGGCATTCGTCAACTGTGGTAGCCATGGGTACCGTACAGGCCACATGTTTGCCGGCACGTAAGGCTTTTATTGATTGCTCTGCATGGTTTTGTATGGGCGTGTTAATATGTACCGCGTCTACTTCCAGGTCGCGCAGCAATTCGTCATAATCGGTATAGCGTTTTTCAATACCAAAGGCATCGCCTATCTGGTGAAGTTTGGTATGGTCACGCTGGCAAATTGCATACATATTTGCATCGGGGTGATGCTGATAAATAGGTATAAACTCTGCCCCGAACCCTAAGCCGATAATGGCCACGTTTATTTTTTTTGTTTCCATATGATTTGGTTAGGCTATTGTGCCCATTGCTTTAAAAATGTTAGTCCTTCTGATGCAAATTTATCCTGGCTGGCCGCCAGCGGGTGCCATATACAAACCGCCTGCGCCAGTTCTTTATTATCAGGCGTAAAGCTTTCTATTGATATAGTTCCCCGGTAGTTAATAGCCTCAAGGCCGCGGCGATAGGCATCCCAGTTTACCTGGCCCGTGCCGGGAGTTCCCCGGTAGTTTTCGGCTACCTGTACATGTAGCAGTTTGTCGCCAGCTAGTTTAATAGCTTCTTCAACGCTTGGTTCTTCAATATTCATATGGAAGCCATCCAATAGTATTTTAGCTGCCGGGTGGTTTATATCATTGATCAAACGTACCACATCACTAGCCGTATTTACCAGGTCTGATTCAAACCTGTTCAATGGCTCAATGGCTAGCTCCAGGCCTCGATCAGAGGCCATATGGCACACTTTTCTGAGGTTTTTTACCGCAAGATCCCACTCCGATTTACGTTGCTCCGGTGGCAGCATACGGGCTTTTCCAACCGCGGCATACATGGGGCCGGCAAAAAATTTCGTATCCCAAAGGGCGCACAGGTCAAGGCATTCTTCAATGTATTTAAAACAGTTTTCGTGCACGGCCGGATCCTCATTGGTAAGGTCGCGGGTGGGGCCGAAAGCGCCACATACAATGGCTTTCAGGTTATATTCTGCTAGCGCGATCTTTACCGCGTTGCCATCTATCAAGGCCGGGTCTTCTACGGCTATCTCCACAGTATCATATCCCATACCCGCAATCATCGGGAAAAGCTCTGCGATAGACGAGGTTTGAAACGGTGAGGTAAACAGCCAGGTGCTTACAGCAAATTTTACAGGTAATGGCATAGCTGTTTATTTAGTCACTTTCATTATACCGTTCATAATACGCCAATGCCCCGGGAACGAGCAGATGAAAGGATAGTCGCCAGCATCTGCAGGTACCCTGAATCTCAGTTTCACCGTTTCTTCGGGGTTGATAAGCTTGGTGGCAAACAGTACCTCCGGCATTTTAGGTACGTAGTTTTGTTCAGGTCCTTTTGGGTCCTGGGCCAGTTTATCGGCCGCTGCGCCTACCTTATCCATGGTACCCTTTTGCAGTATCAACAAGTTGTGCTGCATAAAATCGGGGTTTTTAAACTCGATCTCTACCAGGCTGCCCGCCTTTACGCTGAAGGTTTTGGTATCAAATTTCATCTCATTTTGCACCACTTCTATTTTAAGCGTTTGATCCGGGCGGGCGCGTTCCAAAGCGCGTTTGGCTGCCACGGCTTCGTTTTCGGCTTTCATTTCTTCTAAAGCGCCTTTTACGTGGGTGCCTATGGCAGCTTTAACAGCGCGACTTATCCAATAATCATTCGCATTTTGAGGCACTTTTTGTACAGCCAACAAGGTATTACCCATTGCTTCAGAAGCAGGCAGATCTGCAATAACCAATATCGCCGCTAAACGTGTATTTAAATTAACATCATTAAGCAAGCCTGCGTTTTGAATAGCAGTCATGGTTCTGGCAGTTAAAGGCAGTACTTGCAAAGCGGCCTTGCGTACTCCGGCAGCAGGATGGCGCAGTGCTTCTTCGGCAACAGTTAAAGCTTCGGCATTAGTGCCATCTAATAAGCCAAGTCCATGTAGCGTCCACAGTGCGTGGATGGCCGGCGCATTCACGCCAATAGCATCTATAGTTTTGTTGCGCACCAGGTTAAACAGCTGCGGCGCAACTTGCTTGTACCATCCTTCAACTAACAAGCGCTGCGCTGTCATTCGCCAAAACATATTGTCGCTTTGCAGGGCGGCTGCTAATTGTGCCGGGTCGTTTTTATCCAGTTTGGTAATGGCTGATGGTTTGGCGTTGTTGTAGACTATGCGGTATATACGGCCATGTGTGCGATCGCGTAGCGGATTGATATAGGCGTTGCCTTTGCCGTTTTGGAAGCCTTTAGGCGTAGGGTTGTGCTGAATGATAAAGTTATACCAATCGCTCACCCAAACGGCGCCATCAGGGCCTACTTCGGCTTGTACGGGGCCCATCCACTCATCGGCACTGGCCAAAAAGTTCCAGCCGTCTTTTTCTTTAAAACCAGAACCATCCGGCTCCAATATCGCGCGGTGAATAACACGACCTGTCGGCTCGTTTACAAAGGCAATTTTGTTCCAGTATTCTTCGGGGAAATTACGGGCGGTGTACAGGTTATGACCAGCGGCTGCTGTAAAACCGTTAAACACATCCACCTGGCGCAGGTTTTTGGTAACCACGTGCATGTTGTAGTGCCCGTCTATCTTCCTCACCGATTCCATCTGCGGAATTGCGAGGCGCGACAGATAAGTCAATGGAATACCCAGGTAATCGCTATGCGAGTTGTTGGCGGTGGAGATGAAAACATCATTATTCTCCGAAAAACCCAGGCCCCAGGTATTATTACTGGTAGCGCCCAAATGCTCCAGTTTTTTACCATCTGAGGTAAATCGGTAGGCCGCCTGGCTAAAGTTAAATTTCTGATCGCCAACGGTGCCGTTAAAGCCTGAGTAGCCTACAGTGCCCCAAATTTTGTTATCAAAACCATATTTAAGGTTTGACGGGCCGGCATGCGTATCAAAGGTGCCCCAGCCGGTAATCAGCTTTTCGCGTATGTCGGCCTTGTCATCGCCGTCGGCATCTTTCAGGAAAATAAAATCAGGCGCCTGCGAAATGATCACTCCGCCACGCGCGAAGACAATGCTGGTAGGGATGTTTAGTTTATCGGCAAATATGGTGAACTTATCGGCCTTGCCGTCGCCGTTGGTGTCTTCGCAAATTTTAATGCGGTCAAGGCCCTCGCCTTTGTTTTCTCGTACGGTGTTAGGGTAATCAATGGTTTCCAGTATCCACAACCTGCCGCGCTCATCCCATGCCATGGCAATAGGTTTTTCAATGTCGGGCTCCTGTGCAAAAAGCTCCATTTTAAAATCAACCGGTATCTGCGTCAGCAATTGCGATTCGGTGGCTGATAAGGGTGCCTGCAGTTTAGGTACGGGGTTACGATTTTCGTAGTTCGGGATCTCTGCATCAGTATAAGCAGGGTTTGGTTTAGCGAGTTTCGCTAATTCCTTTTCAGCTTTTTTTCCTACTGCCCATATCAGGCCGTTCTCTAACAATTTTAAAAATTCCGGGTTTTTCCAGGTGTGCTCGTCGTGCCCGTAAGCGGTGTAAAATACGCGACCTTTGCCGTAGTTGTTGGTCCAGGTGTAAGGTTCGTGGTGTGTGCCTTCCACGCGTTCGGTTAGCACATGGATGCTTTTGTTGATGCTGGTGTGCACATAGGTCTCGTCCCAGGTAGTGAAAGGGTTGATGCCTTTCATGATCTGGTGTTTTTTATCAACCGCGACCATCGGAAAGCTATCCGTTTTATGGGTGCTGAACTGGCCGCCTACCATTTTAACATACTCTGCCGAGTTGCGGAAGCAATACGACGCGCAATGCACGGGTATAAAACCCTTGCCACTTTTAACAAACTGCAGCAAGGCCTTTTCCTGCGAAGCAGAGATCGTATCATAATTGGCATAGATCATCAGGCCATCGTATTTGGATAACGTGACGTCGTTCAAATCGTTAGGATCTGTTGTGTAGGTGATATTAATGCCGTCTTTAAAAAAAGACTGCTGAACAATCTCCGCCAGTTTACCCGACTCATGATGCTGAGCAGTGTGCCCCAGCAGCAAAATTTCCAGACGATGGGATGGCGCGCTTTTGATAAAAACGCCCTTGATACTGATGAGGGCTGCTATGCACAGCGCAGCCAATAGGGTATATTTTTTCATGAATTATTGAAAGTAGGTTTGTATGCCTGATTGGTTTCAGGGTATTAACAAATATCCAAAGCAAATCATTCTGTTTTTTGTCTATTTCTGACTGTTTTTTGTCTCTTGTTTTTTATTTTTGATTTCTTTGATGCAAATAATAACTCAATGAAAGCGGCCATTCATAAATCTTCCATTCCCGAATCGCAGATATTTATGATCAAATCCCTGGAGGATCATTTTTTTGACCCGGTTTGGCATTCGCATTCCGAGTACCAGCTATTTGTACCGTTGGAAGGCACCGGCACACGCTTTATTGGCGATAGTATAAAAGCCTTTGCACCTAACGAGCTTATATTAATAGGCTCCAACCTTCCGCATTTGTGGCGTAGTGATGAAGCTTATTTTGAGAAGAACAGTAATATGCGGATAAGGGGCATCGTACTATACCTGCAGGAAAGTTTATTGGGCGAGCACATTATGTCAAAAGAAGAGATGACGCAACTAAGCAAGCTCTTTCAACGATCGTCACGGGGCCTTGAATTTCATGGCACTGTGAAACGTAAGGTAATTGGCTTGATGAAGGAGCTATTAGCGTTAAAAGGGATGGCCGCGTTTATCCATCTGCTGCAAATTTTAAACCTGTTATCAAACACAAAAGATTACCACGTTATATCGCATACCGAATATGTTGACCCTATCAACAATGCCGAAGCCATCCGTATGGGGAAGGTGTATGAGTATATATTGAAAAACTACCGGAAAAAGATCCACCAGGATGAGCTGGCAGACCTGTTATGTATGACCTCATCCTCATTCAGCCGTTATTTTGCCAAGGTAAATAACAAGGGTTTCGCCCGCTTTGTTACCGAGCTGCGGGTAAAGCATGCCTGCAAGCTTTTAACCGAAACAGACCTGAGCATCGCGGCCATATGCGAGCGCTCGGGTTTTAAAACGCTTTCTAATTTCAATAAGCTATTCCGTAATGAAATGCTCAAAACCCCTTCGGATTATAAACGCGAGTTTTTAACTATCTAGTCGCATCGCGCATGCAAAACAAAAAAGCCGCTCTACTTTCGTAAAGCGGCTAACCAACCATAAGGGGTATTGTTTTAGAGCTAATATCTTTCCCCGTACAGGTTGGTGGTAGCAACCCCGGCGCCAACCAAGCATGGCAACCGGGAGAAGTGTTTTACAAGTAACCCGGGTTTTGGGTTAGTTTGCCTGTGTTATTACGCTCTATTTCGTCGGCCGGTATAGGCCATAGGTTGTATTTAGGATCTGCATCATTGTAATACGGGTTACATTTTTTTACCCTGTCATACCAAAGGCCGGTTCGCATCAAGGTGAGGCGACGTTTTTCTTCAACACCTAATTCGCGCATGCGCTCATCTAAAATATAGTCCATGTTTACATTGGCAGGCAATACAGCTGATGCGTTTGAACGGCTGCGAACGGTGTTCAGATCTGCAGCGGCAAGGTCAGTGCGCGTAAGCCCCAAATAAGCTTCGGCCCTTATTAAATAGGTTTCGGCCAGCCTAAACATATACTGATCCATGTAAGTTCCGCCTGCAGTTGCTTTTAACAAACCATTAGCCGGGTTTTGAAACAAACCCGCCGGGTGGCCTCCCGGTGTGGTACATTTAGCCTGGAAGGTGTAAAAAGGCCTTGAAGGCGCAGTCATGCCCGACGGCGGGTTAGCAGTAGTTATCACCGTTTTATATAGTGGCGATGCCGGATTGGTAGCAACAAATTCGCGTACCATATTGATATTGGCGTTACGGATATCATTGCTAAAATCGCTTTGCCAAATGGTGTTACTAAAGTAATTGGTTGATATGGCCCAGCCTATACCACGGCCACCGGTAAGGTCGCTGATAGGGTGCAGGAACGGGTTAGGCACTTTAGTGATCTGTGCCAGGTACGGTGCATGATGACGTTCCAGTAAGTAATTGCCACCTTGCTGGGTTGATACGGAAGCGCCTCCCGGAACATCGGTTTCTAACTGGATAACCCACAGTGCCTCCAAATTGCCAGATTTGCGATTTTGGTTGCCTTGCTGAAAAAGGTCCCAGTACACATTGCCTGTAGCCACAGTTGATTTGGTGCCGAAACGGTTTTTCATTAAACTTACCAGCGGGCTGCTGATAACTGCTGTAGCAGCGTCAACAGCATTTTGAAATTCGCCTGCTGCCAGGTACACCTCGGCCAATAAATGGCCCGCTGCGGCTACGTTAATCTCACCATCCTGTACCGTATTAATAGGTTGCAGGTTTGCTACCGCGAATTTCAGGTCCTCAATGCATTGTTTATAAACCTCGGCTTTAGTGGCACGTACATAATCTGTTTTGGGTACGCTAACCTCGCTAAGGGTAATAGGTACGCCACCATATAAATAAGCCAAACTGCGGTATCCAAGTGCCCTGAAAAAGCGGGCTTTGGCAACAGCCAGGTTTTTTTGTGCATCCGTCATTTGCGATGATGGCGCGCGGGCTATGATGATGTTAGCCTCGGAGATGATCTTATAAAATGCCGACCAGTGCGTTAGCGGAATATTACGGCCGCCACTTGGCTGATAAGCTGCCGCCATGTTGGTGTGGCGGGCAGGATCAGGCTGGCCATCATAAACAATGTCGCATCCGTACAGGTAATCAAACGGGAAGTTTTCATCGCGCGTGTAAAACTCGGTACGGGTTACACGGTACATATCGTTTATAGCTATGGTAAAATCAGAGTTGGTTACATAGGCATTCGCGCCGCTTAAAAAGTCAAGCGGTTTTTCATCCAGAAAGCTTTTCTTGCATGATAATATGGACGAAATGACAAGCAGGCCTGTTATAAAAGTTACTTTTTTCATGTCTGTTTCTGTTAGAAAGTTAAATTAACACCAAATGAATAGCCTACCAGTAATGGGCGGCCGTCAAGGTTGTAGCCACCATTGCTGGTTTCAGGGTCCCAGCCTTTCCACTTCGTAAAAGTGTGCAGGTTTTTACCGCTGGCAAATACATTCAGGTTTTGAATGTTAAGCTTTTTGGTAAACGCGTTTTGAAAACTGTATGACAGGGTTACATCCTGTATACGTACAAAGCTTCTGTTGCGCCATACATCCGGGTTAATAGTAGGTGCCTTTTGGTAAAATGGATATTCGCCATCAGGGTTTCTCGGGTTCCAGAAATTGATAGAGCTTATCCAGTTCCACCTGATATCGTTATCAGTACGCAGACGCGATTGGCTGTTATTGCCTAAATAGCCGTTTGTACCACCTTGTATAGAGTTGATAAACACACTCAACGAAAAGCCCTTGTATTTAAACGAGTTTAAAACACTAAAACGGTAAGCAGGGTCTTCAGAGCCTAGTATGCTTCTGTCGGCAGTGTTTAAAACGCCGTCGCCGTTATTGTCTACCACGCGATAGTTACCGGTAAAGTAGCCGGTAGGTGTAGTTTCGCCTACCTGGTAAATGCCGTTGGTGCGATACCCGTATACAGACCTGATTGGTTTACCTATAAAAAGGGTGCTGGCTATCAAATCACCTGTACCTAACAACTCGATGATCTTGTTAACGTTACGCGAGAATGATACCGTAGTGTTCCATTTAAAGGGGCCCGATTCAATATTTTTTGAATTCAGGCTTATCTCAAAACCTCTGTTATTGATCTGGCCAATGTTGGTATTTATATTGTTGTACCCGGTAATACTTGGTATGTTAACCAGGTATAAAAGGTCTTTGGTGTTTCGATCATAAAAATCAACACTACCTGTTAACCGGTTATTAAGCACGGTAAAATCAACACCGGCGTTAAACTCAAATGTGCGCTCCCATTTCAAATCGGGGTTGCCTAATATTTCAATGTATTGGCCATATTGGGTAGTACCGCCATCGCCAAATATGTAAGCCGGTTGCGTAAGTACACGGTCAATAGAACTATAGCGGCTGGTTTGGTTACCGCTTACACCATAACCCACCCTTAACTTACCAAAGTTTAACCATTTGGCATCTTTTACAAATGATTCCTCGGTGAATACCCAGCCTGCTGATGCCGACGGGAAAACGCCATATTTATAGTTTTTAGCAAAGCCGGAAAAGCCATCGCGCCTTACCGTTGCGGTTAATAAATACTTATTGTCATAAGCATAATTTAAGCGACCCATTTGGTAGGCCAGCGCTTCCTTCCAGGCATTTGATGTGGTGAAGCGGTTGGTACCCTGTTGCAGGTTGTTATAACCCAAAGTAAGCCTGGTAAAGCCGTTTGCCTTGGCCTCGGTATAGTCGTCTTTACGTTCGATAGAACCGTAAAGCGCTGTAGCGGTAATAGAGTGTTTGCTAAAAATACGGCTGTATGTTAAAATATGATCGAACATATAGTCGTAATACTGCTCGTTTTGTTTATAAGCTTCACCGGTTTGGCCTGCGGCGTATATGCTGGCACTGTAACGCTGATCTGTACGGGCGTTGTTGCCAAAGTTCATGCGGTAGTTGAGGCCTTTTATAAAAGGGACATTAACGTCGGTATATAAATTGGCGAAGAAATAATTATGGCGCTCAAAATCGTCAACATCATAGGTTAGCAAGGGGCTGGTAGAGTTGTTACCCTCAAAAGTGTTAACTATAAGCGTACCATCGGCCCGGTATGCCGGGTTTAACGGCGACTGACGGCGAAGGTCGGTAAGCGAAGGCTCGGCGCCATCCTGGTTAACAAACGAACCAAATGCCTGTACACCTACTTTAAACCAGCTTGCCGGTTGCGTTTCAATATTGGCACGCAAACTTTTACGTTTAAACAGGTCATTAATTACGATACCTTTCTGGTTGGTAAAAGCGCCGGCGATAAGATAATTTATCTTATCGCCGCCACCCGAAATACTTACCTGGTTATCATTGATCATACCGGTTTGCCTGCCGGCTTTTTCCCAGTCGAAATCGGTGCTTACCAGATTGCCGCTGGCATCGCGCTGCGAAACGTCTACCCGGTTGGCTATGTTAAATGCCGGGTTTGGTTGTGTATAAGTTGGTGCCAGGAAGGCTTCGTCCCAATAAAAGTTACGCACTTTTTCAAGCGTCTCTTCACGGTTCATCATGCGTAAGTTGCCCGACTGGGTTTGCGTGGTAAATGAACTTGAAAAGGTAATACGTGGCTTGCTATTGGCTTTGCCTTTGCGGCTGGTAATTAACAACACGCCATTGGCTGCCTGCGCACCGTAAACTGCGGTAGAACTTGCATCTTTTAAAACATCAATATTCTCTATATCATCAGGGTTGATAGATTGCAGCGAACTGTTGTATTGCACACCATCTAATATAATAAGCGCGTTTTGGTTACCGTTTAACGAGCCACGACCCCGGATAGAGATGGATGGCGTAGAACCCGCTACAGTTACCGGCCCAACGTTAAGGCCCGGCACCGCGCCTTGTAATGATTGCGCAATGTTGGTATTAGGCGCATCGCGAAATACCTCTAAATTGGCGCTGGCAATTGAGCCGGTTACATTGGTACGTTTTTGTTTACCGTAACCAACTACCACCACTTCGCTCAGGTTGCTTTGGTTAAGCTTTAGTACTACGTTAATAATGGCCGATGTGCCGACAAGGTGTTCATCGGTAGCGTAGCCGATGTAGGAAAAAACCAATACAGATTGCTCGCTCGGAACGGTTATTTTGTAAATACCATTTTCATCTGTAACCGTGCCAATATTACTGTCTTTTACCTTTATGGTTACGCCGGGTAAGGGTTCGCCGGTTTTCTCGTCAACCACCTTACCGGTTATGGGGATGTTTACGGCAATTTGCTGGCGGAGGCTTTTATCGGCCTGTTTTTTTGATATGATGATCACATCTTCTGATGCCTCATACTCAAGGTTTAACGGCGTAAGTATCTGGTCAAGCAGTTCGGCTAAAGGGCGCACCTGGCTAAAGGCGTTCACTTTTACTTTAACATTTACCGCTTTTGGGCTGTAAACAAAGTTCACATCGTAATCTTTCTCCAGTTGTTTCAACAGTTTGTCGAAACCTATAGATGGCTCGTTAATGGTAATTTTAGTGTTTAAGACCGCCTGCGCCTTACTGTTTTTGGCAAGCGCGGTCCCAAACACCGAGATCAAAATAGTTAACTGTAAAAATGTTATTCTCATAATTTTTACGAGTAGATATTTATATTTCATACATTTGATTTGGGTTATAATTTTCTGATTAAAACTCGACAAAGAAGCCCCCGCACAACCTGAAAAGGTGTGTAAAATGGCTCAACATCATTAAAGGGCTTACAATAACCGGTAGTACTGCGAATACTATCGGTTTTGTTTTTTTATGGGGATTTTATGAATCGTTTTTTCTCATAGTGTGTAGGGATTTTTGGTTTATAATTTTATGATTGGTTTCTTATCTTATCCAGATGTTGCCGTCTTTGAATTCGCATTTGGCATCAATAGCCTTGCAAATAACGCGCACTTTCTCATCAAGCGGAAGCTTGGATAAAGAAGCGGTTACAGTAACATCGGAGTATTTTGCTTTATCGTAATTAATGGTGGCGCCGTAAGCTTGTTCCAATTTGGCAATAATGGTAGGCAGCGGCGCATCGGTAAATAAAAACTCTTTTTTAGCCAGCTCGGGCGAAAGTAAAAGCGGCTCTTTCAACGTGCTTGTTTTAAGCGATCCAAGGCCACGCGGGTGTATAACCTGTTGGTTTGGCATCAGTATTACTGCGCCGTCGCCGGTACCATCGGCAGTTTTGCGTTTGTCGTAAACTTGTACGCGGCCGGTATTTACAATCACTTTAAAATCGTCATCGCCGTGGTAGGCGCTTACTGTAAAACTGGTGCCCAATACCCGGGTTATCATATTGCCGGCATGTACTAAAAATGGCTTGGCGGGATTTTTTGTTACTTCAAAAAAGCCTTCGCCCTTTAAAAATACCTCGCGTTTAGCTTTACCAAATGCAGGCGAATAACTTAACTCCGAATGCCCTTTAAGCACGATGATACTGCCATCGCTTAGTTTCAGCATTTTTGAGGTTTGTTCAGCGTTTTTTATGTTGATGAGTTGGGCTACAGAAGCATTTGTTTGAGCTGTTTCAGCAGGCTTACTATTTTGCTTGGAAAGCATTAGTGTTGAAACCAGGGCCACTATTAAAACAGCAGCCGCAGCAGCCCATCGCACAGGTAAGGTAAAAATGCGCGCACGCGGGGCACCCGTGTTTTGCAGAAAATGATCGGCCATGGTGGCTACCTCATCATCTGTTAGCTGCCTGTCGTTGGGTTTGATGTATAGGGCTTTAACAATATTGGTTGCACGCTGAACCTCGTGAACGCGATCAGGGTTTTCAGCGAGCCATTTGTCCCAAAATAAGGTATGTTCGGTGCCAGGGGTAAGCACCCATTCCATAAAAAACTCATCGCTAAGGAGGTCCTCGGCAGTAAAGTCCCGGTAATCTTTCATAAAGGTATTATTGATCGGTTCAATAGTAATACCCGCTTACCTGCTTATATTACCCTATTTAATAGATATTTTTTTCAAATAATTATTAAATAACTGTAAAACAATATATTAATCTGTGAAGATATTAGTGGGAATGCTTTAAGGGCGCTGCAAATGCAGCGCTGCGATGAAGAAGGTAAGTACGCCCCAATCAGCCCTGATGCTGTTGTAGGCCTTTTGCAAAAGGTTATGTGCCGATTGCTTATTAATATTCATCACAATAGCTATTTGCTGAACATCAAGCCCCTCAAAAAATTTGAGGTATATAATTTCGCGTTGCCGTTCGGGCAGGGCCTGCAGTGCTTTTTTTACCTTTTCGGCCAGTTCGCGGTCGGCAATGTCGGCTATCAGTTTATGTTCAATGCCAAACTCCAGCATAAAGCTGTAATCCTCGTTTAAAGGGTTGTTTTTGGCCCATTTCTCTTTTTCGCGCAGCACGCGGTTACGTATGGCTTTAAAAAGGTAGGCTTTAATAGTATTGCTGCCGCTGATGTCAAACCCACGGTTCCATAGGTCGAGATAAAGTTGTTGGATGCAATCTTTAACAATGTCCTCATCAGGGCAAAACCGGTAACCAAAGTCGAAAAGTTGTTTGGAATATTGCTTGATCAGGTTGGTATAAGCACGCCGGTTGTGGTCATCCTGCCCGGGCGACTGTATACCTTCAACACTTATTCCGTCTCTGTTCAAATGCAAAACTGGTTAATAAAGGAGTAGGATATGATAAGCTCTCCAATCAATAAAACTATAAGTTTTTCGCCACTAATTCAAACACCCTGTAGTTGTGGCCTTGCCTTATCAACCAAAAAAATGCCTTTTTTAAACTATAGACGGCTTTTTGACGCTACTACATCGTGTTCGTTAACTATTTAATATTTTTAATAATAAGTGCCTTGTTGGTTTGCCGGGAGCCGCAATTACAAATTTGGGTTTGATGCCCTGTTAGCCATTCTGTAAAACTGAAAAACAGGGGTAGCGCAATAATGCACAGGTGTAGCGGCTGTTTTTGTAAGTTGCTGATAGCCATAGGTGTAGCGAGTGTTAGGGGTGTAGCGTTTTAGGGTGCTACGCATACGCCGCTACACTGCGCCGCATGGCTATTATTTTATTTGCTTTTGAAGGGGTTTGTTTTAAGCGTTGTTTAGCCCGTTTAAAGATGTTAAATTTATCGCCGCAGGTTGGCTGGATCGGGCTGGAATTTTGTCGAACAAAAAATAGAAAACGGTATGCAAAACGAATTAATAATTGAGCGCATTGAATTATTCAAAGTCCCGCCGAGATGGCTGTTTTTAAAGATCACCACCAAAGAAGGCATTGTAGGCTGGGGCGAGCCAATTGTTGAAGGCAAAGCCGATACCGTTGAGGCCTGCGTTAAAGAGATGGAGCAGTACCTGATAGGGCAAAGCGCCCACCGTATTCAGGATATTTGGCAAATGCTGTACCGCCTGGGCTTTTACCGTGGCGGCCCCATATTAATGAGCGCGATAGCGGGTATTGACCAGGCCCTTTGGGATATTAAAGGCAAGCATTTGGGTGTGCCGGTTTACCAGTTATTGGGTGGCGCGGTGCGCGATAAAGTAAAAATGTATTGTTGGATAGGCGGTGATAATCCTGAGGTAGTAATTCAGCAGGCGAAGGAAAAACTGGATGCCGGTTTTACCGCTGTAAAAATGAATGCCACCGGTCCCCTGGAATGGATCACTACCCAGAAAGAGATCAAAAAAGTTTCCGAGAATATTCGATTGCTGCGCGAAGAATTTGGCGACAACCTGGAGGTAGGCCTGGATTTTCATGGCCGTGTACACAAAGGCATGGTGCGTAGGCTGATAGACGAGTTGGAACCCTACAACCCGATGTTTATTGAAGAACCCGTGCTGAGTGAAAACAATGAAGCACTTAAACAGATAGCCTCGTACACCAGCATCCCCATCGCCACCGGCGAACGTATGTTTTCGCGCTGGGATTTTAAAAATTTATTGCATGACGGGCACGTGGATATCATCCAACCCGACCTGAGCCACGCGGGTGGTATATCTGAAGTATTCAGGATAGCCAGTATGGCCGAGGCTTATGACATAACCATAGCGCCGCATTGCCCGCTGGGCCCAATATCGCTGGCATCGGCCTTACATATTGACTTTAGCTGCCCTAACGCCATCATTCAGGAAAACAGTATCGGCATACATTATAACCAGGGCTTTGATCTGCTGGATTATGTAGCCAACCCGGAAATATTTGACATTAAAGATGGTTATATCGATCTGTTCCAAAAACCGGGCTTAGGCGTCGAAATAAACGAAGCCGCTTTACTGGAAGCCCAAAAGATAGGCCATAACTGGGCCAACCCGGTTTGGCGCCTGGAAGATGGTAGCCTGGCGGAGTGGTAAAAATTATCGCGATTTCCTCAAAAGGATATATCCGGTAATTATTTAGGATCAATAACTAACCCGTTCTTCTCGCGAAGCAGCTGAAAAAGATGATCGGGGCGAACAATTACATAATCCTCATTTAATGAAGCGGCCACATTTTTAAAGCTGGTAGGTGTTACGCCTTTCCAGGGCTGCGCCTGTATGATCACAAAACGGGGTGATGCCTTATCCCAACCGGACGCCGCACGGGCAATATGATCTTTCATAGCCTGCTCATTGGTGCAATAGTTGCAGGATAGCGCCATGCCAGGTAAATTGTCGTCATAAATCGTTAATCCGCCACCGGTATTTTGCGCGGTTAAGCCAAGCAGTGTTTTTGCGCCGCCGGCAAATATCTTCCCTACATTAGGGTTAATGCCGCCGGTGATAGTGTTCCATACGGTGGTTACCCGCAGGCCGGCGCGTTTGTTATAATCCTCGGTTTTTGCAACGAAGGCTTTCAGGAAATTCTCGTCTGTCCAGGTATTAGGATAAGTATAACCGTAGCCGGATGGTCCCGAAATTAGGTTATCATTGTTGGTAGCTGTTTGATAGTAATAATTGAGTGCGCCGGGCATGGCATCAACCATGGCGGGTGATACGGTCCAGCCCATGGGTACCGCGCCACGGTCGGGGTTATCCCAAAGTTTACGCATCAGGTGTTCTACAAACTGCAGGTTATCGCCGTCGCTCAATATAAAGGCGACATACACCTTGTTCTGTAGGGCAGGTTTTGGGGGAGCCGGTTTAATGTTGATCTTTCGGGATGTGCCGCTGTATATCGTTAGGTTATACGACCAATCGCTGGCAATGGTAGCAATACCATATTTAGAAGCCCTGGTGATGCCGGGCGCTTCCTCGGGCCACCAACCCATATAGCTTGCGCCGGGCGACATGGTGGATAAAAATCTATCCAGCAGCTCACTTTCGCCGGCGATTTTCGGATCGAGCCAAACGGTAGCATTACCTAAGGCCACGGCATATTCACGCAGTGCGGCTTTATGCGATGCCGGGTTTAAGCCGATGAGCAAACGGTGGTCAAGTTTGGGCCAGTACGTATCATATAAAGCCTGGTAAACTTCCAGCTTGCTGTTAAATTTTCCGCGCAGATCAAGCAGTACCGGAAAGTTATAAGGCGCGGCAGTTAACCTGGCTAATAAGGATGGCGAAGCGATAAGCGCGCTTTGGCTTTTTGCCAACATGGTGGCCAGGTTTACGGTATGTACCTGGGCGGTATCATAAACGATCAGGCCCGAAATTTCTTTGCGGTATTTTGTGATCAGGTCCCACTTATCGGCAGGCTCTGTCCATTTTAGATCTAAGGACTTGAGCCAGGTATAAGGCCCTTCGCCGGAGGCATTGCCCTCATACGAAAAAATACGCGGCTTGGTGCGGTTTACCAATCCTTTTAAGGATGCAAATAAATACTGCTCAGCCGAAGAACTTTGTCGCCCAAGCATGATCAGATCCTGAACCGGCGCAGGTGCCGGGAATGACGGCAACAACTGGCCCGCCGGCCACTTAACCTGGCCCATAGACGGCGCAGCTAACAGCAATAACGAAAGGAAACTTATGGCTTTAATTCTAAGCATATTGATTGGGCTTATTATTAGTTAAATATACCGCTACATTCGCCGGTTTTATCAGGATCGTAATGTAACAAATTTAATAGGCAGAGCCTGGTAGAGCGTAGGTTAAGCCAGCTACGTTAGCGCGCGGAATAGCTGGTTTGTATAGCAAAAAATAGCCGCCTTACCTGGGTAAAACGGCTATTGTATCATTCATTAATTATTTAGTTCTGAATAGCTGTGACACCTTCGCCGGCTTCAATAACCGTTAATAGCGAAGTTGCTGTTAATGGTAAGCTAGTAACCGTTCTGCCGGTTGTCCATCTTCCCGTCAGGGCATCATAAACACCGCCCAGGCGCGTAAAGTTACCCGTGGCCGGGAAACCTAATTTGGCCGTGTTGGTACCACCGGCGTAGAATGCCTGTGGCTGGCGGGTTAAAGCATTAATGGTGCTATAGTAATCGGTATTGGTAATGCGGTAACCAATCTCCGGCGGACCGGCAGCATAAACCGAACCGTTGCCACCGTACATCACCACATCAAGCGGAACCGAGGTTGAAGTTACGGTAAGTCCATCAAATACCGCTATACCCGCTACATTACCGCTGTTGGCTAACAGGTTGGTAGTGGCGGTGCCGAAATCAGCTCCCGGGCCGTTGGCGTAAAGTACGCTGGCTACCCAGTTGGCGGCGCTGATGTCGGTAGTGCTTGCACCCCAAATGTTTTTATTTCCGCCCACGTAAAAATACTGGCCTTTTAAAGCTTTACCCGATGTGATGTTGATCTTGTAAGTACGTACACCACCTTGCGCCCAGCCATCCGGATGCGGTGGGTTGGTGCCCGCGTTGTTGCAGGTAACTACCGAGTAAGGCGTAACCGCGAAATCAATATCCTTGGTTGCTTTAAACTGTATGTACTCGTAATTGGCGTCGGTGCTGGTTGGGTCTGTCAGGTAACCGGTGATCACTATGGGCGTTGGCTTGGTAGCCGCTAACGCGAAGATATCATCTGCCGAACGTGGCCATAAAGCTACTTTAGTGGTAGTTCCTGTAGTAGTAATAACCGGGATGCCCGTAAAGTTGGCGCTGAAAGGCAGTTCCTTATTAGCATATGATGCAGCAGCTTCGGTATGCAGCGTAATAGTACCAAAACCATCGTTTATCTGCTTATCGCCTGCAAATTTTTCGCCCGCGGTTGGCTCCGGCGTGGTAACCGCTTTGCTGATGGTAACCATGGTATGCTCATAAACATCCAGCGAAGCCATCAGGGTAGATGAAGGTACAGATTGTACCCTTAAGGCCTTGCCCGATGCTACTTTGCTAACCGCCGATGCCGCAACACCGTTAATACGCAGACTGCCGTTTACTTTGGTTAAGGTAGCGCCCGTCAGTTGTATCACCACCGAGTCGCCGGGAATGTAGTTTGATGCAGCCGCGCCGATGTTTACTGCAATACCACGCAAAGCGTTACGCCTGCTGTTTTGCACTACCAGTAAACCTGATGGGGCATTGCCTTTTGCCGCGTCGGAAATTACAACGCCTACCATTTGTTTGGCACCGTTCAAAGATTCGGTACCCAGGGCCACGTCGGCACCTTTGTATAGGTCGCGCAGATCAACAACGGCTATGATGGGGCTTAACGTACCCTCGGCATAGTTTACTTTTTTGCAGGCCGAAAAGCTCAGGCCCGCAATCATGATCAGTAATAAATATATCTTTTTCATTTTGTTTATGTATTGACTATAGCACTGATTTGAATTATGGTTTTTGCCACCATACCTGGGTGTTTATCTCGTCGGCACCCTGCGCGGCTACCGCCGTTTTGTAATTATCAGGATTGGCAGATTGTACATAAACCGGGTAGTGCAAGCGTGCCGGCATAACACCGTTATTACGCAGGCCCGCGCCTTTTGGCAATACCGGGTGGCCGGTACGGCGATACTCAAACCATTGCTCAAAATCGGTAAAGAACATGGCGTAGTATTTTTGCAGGTGGATATCTTCCATCTTGGCATCTAATGATTGCGCTTCGTTCCAAACAATATCGGCACTGGTTAAATAGGTGTCTATCGGCGTATTGAATGTAGGCACCCAGAAGGTAATACCTGCCTGTACGCCTGCTTTGTAATAGCTTTCGGCACTACTGCTTATCCAGCCTTTAGCCGCGGCTTCTGCCAGTATAAATTGCAGCTCGGCATAGTTCATAATGTTGCCCGTTAACGGATCGTTCATTAACGAAGTGGCCGATGTTGTTGACAAAAAGTACGAGCGGTTTGATACACCCTGGCCCGGCGGATAACCGCTTGGGATACCGGCGTAACCACCCTGGTAGGTTGATATTGACCAACGGTTGGTGGTTAAACGTGGGTCGCCCCATTGTGCCAGGTTGTTAATGAAAAACTCTGAAATACCTAATGCTCTCCAGTCCTGCTCCCTAACACCACCAATAAAAGGTGAGGTAAGCGATCCGGAGCCGGTCCAGCGTAATACGGCCGCGTCTTCGTTGCCGGCCATAATAGGATAGTCGGCCGGGTGAGTATCAACAATGTCTTTGATTTTGGCAATGCACTGTGCAGATACTTCGGCTTTGCCGGATAAACGCAGTAGCAGGCGCAGGTAAAGGCTATTGCCAAACTTGCGCCATTTAGCAGCGTTACCGTTAAACACCGGGTCGCTGTTGCCTTGTACGTTGGGGCCGGTTTTTAATAACGTATCTGCCGATTCCAGTTGTTTAAAAATATCAAGATAGATGTCTTTCTGCTTGTCAAACTTAGGCGTAAAAATGCCTTCCTTACCTCTGTTCGATTCAAAGTAAGGTACATCGCCATAGGTATCGGTCAGCATAGAATATAACCAGCTTTGGCATATTAATGATATACCCATATAGCTACGGTTATAGGTTACAGGCTGGCTGGCTATGGTATATATATCCTTAAAATTGGTTAACTGGGTATACCAGCCATTCCAGGTATTGTCAGCCATTGATCGGCGGATATCGTACCTGAAAACTTTGCCTTCAGCATCGCCCGGGTCAACAGTAACCTGCATCAACTCGTTATTAAAATTGCGGTTGCGCAGCATGTTTATGCCAAGCGTATTTACCAGCGCGGGTGCCAGCAATTGCTGCGGCAGCGCGTTTGGTGTTCCGTTAGGGTCGGTATTAATTTCAATAAAACCCTTTTTGCATGATGATATAAGCACCAAGCCCGTTAGCATCATAGTTATTATTTTAAAACTCTTTTTCATTTTATGGGATGATTAAATGCCAATAACCAGGTTAAAACCAAATGAGCGTGTTGACGGGAATTGAGCAACCTCAAAGCCTTGCACAATGTCGTTGCCTGATAGTGTACCAAACTCCGGATCGAATATTGGCCATTTTGACCAGATGAACAGATCACGACCGTATACACCAATGGTAGCGCGGCGCAAGCCTAGTTTGCTGGTAAGTTTTGGTGTAAGTGAATAGTCAAAACGGGCCTCTCTAAACTTCAGGAAGTTGGTTGAAAACGTGTTTCCTTCGGCGTTATCAATACCATAGTGCGAGCGATAGTAACCGTCAATATCCTGCGCAATGGCATCGTTAGGGCGGTAGCTGCCATCGGCATTTTGTATAACACCCGTACCTATAATGCCGTTATAACGGCCCGGTAGGGTAATGGTGGTTTTACCCTGTTCCGCCAGTTTATAATTTGATAACGAGTAAGCTACGCCGCCAAACTGCGCGTCGAACAATACATGGAGGTTAAATTGCTTGTACCTAAAATCATGCGCCATGCTGGTTTTCCATTTTGGCAGAGTGTTGCCCAGGTAAACCAATTGATCTGATAGTTTGGCGAAGCCGGTAGCCGGGTCGTAAACTATTTGTCCATCAGGTGCGCGTAAGTAGCCACGGCCATACATATCGCCCATGCTGCCACCTACCTGCGCCACTATCTGGCCGTTACCTACCGGCCCGGTGCGTAATACAACGGCGCTATCTGCCAGTTGCTTGATGGTGTTTTTATTGGCCGCGAATGTTCCGTATATCTTCCAATCGAAACCGCTGCCGGTGCGTATAGGCGTGCCGTTAAGGGCAAGCTCAATACCCTGGTTATTTACCTTACCTATGTTGATAACCGCGTATGAGGCACCCGATGATTGATCAAGTCTGCGGTTAAGTATCTGGTCTTTGGTAACACCGCTGTATACTGCTACGTCAAAGCCCAAACGGTCTTTAAAGAAGCGCATTTCGGCACCTAACTCCAGGGTGAAGGTACGTAGCGGTTTCAGGTCCATGTTAGGTAGCGTGGTAGGGTTTTGCAAGCCACCCGCGTAGGTACTACCGGCTGATTGATAATTTAACGCGGTTTGATATGGCGTGGTGGTACCGCTACCAACGCCCGAGAATGACGCTCTTAACTTTGCATAATCAATAACCTGCGGAAGTTTTAAAGCGTCAGAAGCGATGAAGCTTAAACTTGTTGACGGGTAAAAGAAACCAACTCGGTCAAGCCTGTCTTTAGTAGCAAGCGTACTTGCCCAATCCTGGCGGGCGGTAACGTCAAGGTATAAATAGTCTTTAAAGCTGGCGGTTAATAAACCGTAAAAGCTGTTAAGCGCGTAGCGCGATCTGTAAGGTGCTGTTACCAGCGGACCGGCATTGTTAGCCATAGAGAATACGCCCGGGTATACCAGGGAGTCGGCACGTACCTCGTCTCGGTTATAATTGTTACGCAGCATGCTGCCACCGCCAGTTGCTGTAATGGTGAAATTCTTGTCGATCTTTTTGTTGTACCTGATCAGGAAATCGCCACCTGTTTCCTGCGAATAAATGTTTTGTGTGCGATATGATCCCTTCGGGAATTTAGTACCGGCATCATAAGGCCTTTCCTGTGCACGTTGCTCATAACCCATATCAAGGGTGGCACGTACCTGTATGCTTAATTCTTTGGTTATAGCATATTCGGCCATAATGTTACCGGTAACCGAGTTGCGGTTTGAGCGGTTGATGAATTCGTACGATACCGCGTATGGATTCTCGGGGAATGACGAGAACGGATAGAATATCGCTTTATCCTGCTGCCCGTTCTTCCAATAATTTTTCAGCCAGTTCAGATCGGCGTTTGGCTGCCAGAAAATGTACCAGTACATTAACGACTGGTTACCATAACCGGCACCCGGCAAATTGCCGCTGTTTTTGTTGTTGTAGTTTACTTTTGAGCTAATGGTTAGCTTATCATTTATTTTTGAGTTAACCGATAGCGCTATGCTGTTACGGGTATAGCCTGTATTTGGCGTTATCCAGTGGTTAGTAGCGTTAGTAGCCGAAAAACGCGCGCTGGTTTTATCGCTTCCGCCATCAATACTTACCGAATTGGTAAAGGTTTGGCCGGTTTCAAAAAACTCGCGGCTTTGGTTTTTGTAAGGTACCCATGGTGTGCGCACTTTTGATTGTGCCTGTGTTACCGGGTCAAGCTGGTAGAACATCTGCCCATCAAACTTAGGACCGTAAGCCGAGCTTGTCGCGCTGGTGCTGGCTCCATCAGGCCCCGCCAAAAACGAGTAATAGCGTGAACCCGCAGTACCCTGGCCATACTCATATTGCAGATCGGGCCAGCGGTTAACTTGTTCAAATGCCGAGTTAGAGTTAAAGGTAACCCCCAGGCCCTGGTGGCGCGAGCCCGATTTGGTAGTGATAATAATTGCACCGTTGGCACCACGCTGGCCGTAAAGGGCCGATGCGCCGGGGCCTTTTAACACGGTTACTGTTTCAATATCTTCGGGGTTAAGGTCGTTCAGGTTGCTGCCGTAGTCGGCCGGCATGTTATCGCTGCCCACGCCGTAGGTAACTTCGCCCGCGTTTGAAGTACGCCTGCCGCTACCCTGGTTTATTACAACACCATCAACCACTATCAGCGCTTCGTTATCGCCGGTAAGGTTGTTTTCGCCACGTAAAATAATTTTGTTTGAACCGCCGGGCCCACTGTTTGAACGGATAAGGTTCAAGCCGGCCACTTTGCCCGAAAGCGCGTCGGTCCAGTTGTTTGAAAGCGCGTTGGTTAACTGGTCGCCTTTAACTACAGTGGCCGCGTAACCCAGGGCTTTTTGCTCGCGCTTAATACCTAAGGCGGTTACTACTACTTCCTGTAGGGCGCTGGCACTTTCTTTTAAAACAAAGTTTAAAGCGGTAGCGCCATTGGCGTTAACCACAACATTATCAATGCGCTGTGTTTGGTACGATACATAACTAACCTCAACCGAATAAGTGCCTGCAGCAACCGGAAGCGAGTAAACGCCGTTAACATTTGTTGCGGCAGACACATTAGTGCCTACAATACGTACGGTTGCCGATGGCAGCGACTCGCCTTTTTCATCGCTTACTTTACCCTCTATACGGCCATTCCCTTGCGAGCGGGCTACTATCAAAATAGTGCTTTCGCCTGATGCCCTGAAAGTAAGCGAAGTGCCTTTTAATAACAGATCGATAGTTTCGGATACCGAACGCTGCGCGCGCGGTACAGTTACCGTGCGGCTATCATTTAATAAATTGTTGCTGTAGCTTATAGAAACATCAGCGAGTTTCTCTACCTGCTGAAACGCATTTTTTAAAGTGATCCCATCCGCCCCAAAAACTATCTTTTTGGCGGCTATCGCCTGTGCACTGGTATTGATGTAAGCCAGTGGCAATTGCAACAGGATCAGCATGGTTATTAACCATAACTTTTTCATATATTTACTTAATTTATACTTGTTTGAATTGAGTTTAAATTGTCAGATCATTGAGTCCCGGTTTGTTACCAGCAAATCCGGGGCTTTGTTTTTTTAATAGGTTTTGATGTATAATTATTTCATTATGCTGCCTCCTTTTTGATGGTGTTGTGATACAAAAACCTGTTTGTTTTTTTGCGTGTACGCCAGTCCCGACAAGGCACACAAGTCATCCATAGCCTGGCTAAGCGACGCGTTATTAAACTTGGCCGTAAGCCTTACTTTGCTCAGCTCGGCATCCGTAAATCTTATCTTTACCCCATAATGGTGCTCCAACGAGGCGGCGATGTCTTTGAAAGAAGTATCGTAAAAAACCAGGTTGTTGGCTACCCATGCCTTCACCGCGCCGGCGTCTGTAACGTTAAAGGTGTAAATGCCGTTTTGCGTGTTGATGTTGATCTGTTCGTTGCGTACCAGGTGCTTTACCATTTGCTCCTGCCCGTCAATATTGGCAACAACGCCTACTTTGCCGGTGAGCACAGTAACCGCAACCTTATTATCGGCCCGGTAAGCTTTTATGTTGAAGGAGGTGCCCAACACAATGGTGCTTATTTTACCGGTTTTAACTACAAAGGGTTTTTTGTCGTGGTGTACTACGTCAAAAAAGGCTTCGCCATCAAGCACCAGCATGCGTTTGTCGCCGTTAAAGTTTTTGGCATATTTTAATGAGCTGCCACCGCTCAATATTACGGTTGAATTATCGGGCAGTACGATTTGGGCATGTTTACCATCTATATTGCTTACAATGGCGTACTCGGGCTCCTGCCCGTTTTGGTAGGCGCTGTAGCTTAACCAGCCGCTAATGCTAGCCACCAGGCAAGCTGCCGCTATAGAGGCCCATTTCCATTTTTTTAGGGTGGATGTTGCCGGTGCCGGATTGGCTACGGCATGAGCCTGTATTTTAGCCCAGCTTTGGGTGGTGTGCAGTGGTGTTTTTAACGATACACGCGCCGCTTCCAGTATGCGGATGGTTTCGATAAACTGGGTTTGGTTATCGGGGCCGGCATCTATCCAGTCCTGTAACTCGGTAAGGCCATCATCGCTGATGGTTTTATCAAAATAGGCTAATATTAATCGGTAGTAGTGATCTTCCATTATCTGTCTCTCCCAATAAAGACAGATTTTGGCCCAACGCTTACGTAGCGAAGTTTATTAACGTTGCATTAAAGAATTGTTAAGCGCCGTTGATAAAATTATGAGTGTCGGGAATTAACGTGCGGAGCTTTTTGATGGCCTGGTACAAGGAGGTCTCTACGGTGCGTGCCGATATTTTGAGCAGGCGCGAGATCTCGTGTTTTTCCAGGTTGTCTATGCGGCTCATAAGCAGTATCTGGCGCTGGCTTTTGGGTAATGTATCTATCAGGCTCATGATCTGCGAGTATGATTCGCGGCCTGAGATAATTCTTAGCGGTGTGTTGCCATCGGCCGGGGTATGTGGTATGATGGTAATGTCATCCAGAAGCTCAACCGGTGCTTTCTTTTTCTGAATAAAGTTTAACGACTGGTTCTTAGCCGATACAAACAGGTACGATTTAATGTTTAGTATGGCAAGATTGTGGCGGTTATCCCAAAGTTTAATAAACAGGTCGGCAATGATCTCTTCGGCGGTTTCTATGTTATTGGTGTATACCGCGCAAAACTGGCACAAGCTTTTGTAGTAACGATTAAATAGTGTTTCGAGCGCCGCGTGATCATCCTGTTTTAACAAACGCATTAACTCTTCATCGGTAGGTGGTAGGTGCATGCCGTCTCCGTGTTTTTGCCAAAGTTAAGCGCCCAATGTTATGCCAATGTTAATTGTTGGGCTGGTTGACGGTGGGATTTAAACATATGTCAACAAAATAACAGGATGGCAAGCCTTATATTACGGATGTAGCCTAAAATTCATCTTAGTATTTTGTTACACAAATAAGGCTGTAAGTATGGCATGATAACGTATATTGCAATAACCATTTGTAACCCCTAATGAGTATCTGCAATAAAATTGCTTTTATTACAGGTTTTTGCCTGCTGCTATTATTCTCCCAACACGTGTTTGCCGGGCAGGATGGGCCGTCTGATGACCCTGCTGTGCTGGTTAAAACCCTCGATAATTTAATTGAGAACAAGGCCCTGATTCATCAACGTAAACTGAATAAAATAGAGGCACTTAAAAAAGGCCTTCATGCCAACTTTGCATCATTGCCGTTACGTTACAATAACTATCAAAAGCTGTTTGACGAGTATAAAGCCTTCGTTCATGATTCGGCTTTTGTGTACAGTAAGAAACTGATAGCGTGCGCACGACTGTTAAATGATCCCAACAGAATAAATGATGCCAAAGTAAAAATGGGTTTTGTGCTCATATCGTCAGGAATGTTTAAGGAGGGGATTGATACGCTGAGTACCGTAAAGTCGAAATACCTGGATAAGCAGCAAAAATACGAGTACATGTTTTTGCAGGCGCGCAGCTATTTTGACCTGGCCGATTTTGACCAGGTAGAAGATTATGCAAATAAGTATACCGCTATTGGTTTAGGCTATTGCGACTCGATCATTAATCAAAATCCCGTTAACTCTTACGAATATCTGTCTGGCTTGGGTTTAAAGTTATTGCGCGCAAAGGATATGAAGGCAGCGATAAAGCCTTTTGAAAAAATGCTGACCATAAAACGCCCTTACCAGGATAGCGCCATTAATTACAGTTGCGTAAGCTACCTGTATTTTCAAACCGGCGATGCGCGGCGCGGTTTGGCTACTTTAATAAAGGCGGCTATTGTTGATAATATGCACGCTACTAAAGAGTCGGTAGCGCTTACGCAGCTAGCCAACCATTATTACCAAAACGGGCAGATAGAAACAGCGTTTAAATACATCAACAACGCTGTATATGATAATAACTTTTACGGCGCACGGCACCGTAAAGTGCAAATAAGCCGGATACTGCCCATTATCGAGCGCGAGCAGATTGCCGGTATTGAAAAGCAAAAACGATCATTGATCATTTATGCTTCTATCATCACCTCGTTAATATTATTGGTGGTGGTGTTTGCTTCCATCACCCTAAAACAATTGAAAAAATTACGTATTGCCGATCAGTTGATCATCAACAAAAACAATGATCTGAATGCGGCCAACGCTTCGCTGTTAAATATCAATACCTCGTTAGATGTTGCCAATCAATCATTAAAACAAACCAATAAAAAGCTGGATGAGGTTAACCTTATTAAGGATGAGTATATCGGTAATTTTTTTAATATCCACTCGGATTATATTGAGAAGCTGGACCGCCTGAAACGTTCCATCGAAAAGATGTTGAAGGAAAAACGCTTTGATGAAGTGCAAAGTGTGTTGAACCGTTTGAATACAAACTTCGAGCGCGAAAATCTGTCGCATAGTTTTGACCAGGTGTTTTTAAACCTGTTCCCCAATTTTGTGGAAGATTTTAATGCTTTGTTTGATGCCGAACACCAGGTACACCTTGCCCCGGGTCAGTTGTTGAACAATGAGCTGCGCATATTTGCGCTGATACGTTTAGGTATTGATGAAAATGAAACCATAGCCAAAATATTAAACTACTCGGTTAATACCATCTACACCTACAAAACCAAAGTTAAAAACCGCTCGTTTGTGCCTAACGAGTTATTTGAGGAAAAGATATTATGCATAAAAGCGGTAAAAGAGCCCGACACCGTACCGGTTTCTTAATATTGCTTAATACCATTTAGCAACAAGCCCCTTTGCAGCGCAACGGGGCTTGTTTTTTTATAGCCTTTACCGTTTGGTTTATTTCCCGGTGAAAAAGCCTGTTTTTTCGTCTAAAAACGTGTAACGAAAGTATAGGTTTTCATGAAAAATCGTCTTGAAAGTTAATATTGCGGTAGGGATTTATCTATATATCCGGGCTCTTCCTTGTTTTTTAAATAATTGATATTCAGTTATTTAATTAAAAATAACGTCTTTTATTTTTAATATACGCCTTCATATTTCTTGATTGGGTTTTCAAACAGCATTTACTTTGATTTTGAGTTACAGGCAGTCCTTGCCGGGTAATCATAAACCAAATAACCTAATAAACCGAATTATGGAAAAAAATTACTTTTCGTATTTATTTAAGTATGGCCTTGCCGTGCTCTTTATGGTGTGTACAATTAATGTATATGCCCAGTCAACTTTTACCGGTAAGGTGGTTGACGAAAACGCTCAACCCTTGCCCGGTGCAACCGTAAGCGTAAAAGGAACCAACCAAAGCTTCTCAACCGATGCAAATGGCCAGTTCAGTATTAATATCAACCAAACAGCAATAACTGTTAGTGTAAGCTTTTTAGGCTACGATGCCAGCGAGCGTATCATAAGCATGGGCCAAAATGTAAACATACAGTTAAGGCCAAACGCCAAATCACTGGCAGAGGTTGTAGTAGTAGGTTACGGTACTGCCAAAAAATCAGACCTTACGGGCGCTGTTACTAATATCTCTAATAAAGACTTTAACCCCGGCCCGGTTACCAACCCGCTGCAACAAATAGCGGGCAAGGCAGCCGGTGTGGCCATTACCCAAACAGGCAGTGAGCCGGGACAGGCACCTAACATTAAAATCCGTGGTATATCATCATTTAACGGCAGCAATAACCCGTTGGTGGTTATTGATGGTGTGCAGGGCGATGTGGGCCTGTTAAATCAAATATCACCTTCGGAGATAGAAAGTATCGACATATTGAAAGATGCGTCGGCTACGGCCATCTATGGCTCTCGTGGTGCCACGGGTGTGGTTATCGTAACCATGAAGAAAGGTCGCCCGGGTAGAACTTCGATAGAGTATAATGCCAATGCTTCGGTAGACGTGGTAACCCGCCAGTTAAGAATGTTTACGGCCGAAGAATGGGGTAAAGAAGCAGCCGCTCGTGGCATCCCCGCATCATCAAACTTTGGTGCCAATACCGATTGGTTTGACCTGCTTACCCGCAATGGTTTCACCCAAAACCATACCATAGCTTTAGGCGGCGGTACCGATAACTTTACTTATCGTGCCTCATTTGGCGCTATCCTGCAAAATGGTATTGTTATCAATTCGGATAACAAACGCTACAACGCGCGTATAGAGGCCACACAGAAGGCTTTGGACAACAAGTTAACCATTACCATGACGCTGAACAATTCGGTGAATACAGGTAACTATAACTCGGGCAGCATTGGTCGTGCGGCGTTTACCTCAAACCTGATATCAAACGCTTACATCAGCAGGCCTACCGACCCTATTTACAAAGCAGACGGTACCTATTTTACCGATCCTTTACTGTTTGAGCCGTTAAACGTTCTGGCAGCAGCAAACCTCATCAAAAACCCCATAAGCCAAAACCGTTTGGTTGGATCATTAAGGGCTAATCTTCAAATTCTGCCTGGGTTATCTGGCGAGGTATTTGGTAGCTGGTTAAGGGCAGATGCATGGTCGGCAAATTATACCCCGGCAGCTTCAACCCTGGCATCAGCCATCAGCCAGAAAGGCTTTGCCAGTGTTAACAGCAATTTTGACGATAACAAACTATTTGACGCTCAGTTAAGCTACCGAAAAGATATCGGCGAACACCATTTTGATGTAACCGGCGTTTACGAATGGCAGTCGGCCATTGGTTATAGTGTTGGTGCCAGCGCGCGTGGGTTTGTTAACGATTTGGCTTTATACAATAACTTAAGCCTTGGCGATTTTTCAAAAGTACAAAGCGGCGATTATCGCTCGGGTCGTGACGAGCGCCGTGGTATATCGCTTAAAGGCAGAGCCAATTATTCTTACAAAAACCGTTATTTGATCACTGCCAGCATCAGCCGCGATGGTTCGACCGTATTTGGCGAGAACAAAAAGTGGGGTAATTTCCCATCAGTAGCTGTGGCCTGGCGTATTGATCAGGAGGATTTTATGAAGGAGCAGAATATATTCTCAACCTTGAAATTCCGCGCAGGCTATGGCGAAAC
The DNA here is from genome assembly GCF_059690715.1 of Mucilaginibacter sp. A3364. Lineage (NCBI taxonomy): Bacteria > Pseudomonadati > Bacteroidota > Sphingobacteriia > Sphingobacteriales > Sphingobacteriaceae > Mucilaginibacter > Mucilaginibacter sp. A3364. The sequence continues at coordinate 489,722 of NZ_JCAWED010000002.1, read as the reverse complement.
CGGTAACCAGCAACCAATCGCCATCGGCCAGTCAAAACAGTTTGTTAATGGCTCGGGCACGGTTTATTTTGCCGGTCAGCTGCAAACCAACTTCGTGGTTAACCAGAATGCCAACCCCGATGTAGAGTGGGAAACCAAAAAAGCAACAAACTTTGGGTTGGATTTTGGTTTCTTTAACAATCGCCTTACCGGTAGTATTGATGCCTACAAAAATACCACTACCAAGCTATTGTATAATTATACCGTACCGCAGCCACCGTTCCCTTCAACAAACATTACCGCCAACATAGGTAGCTTTTACACCCGTGGTATTGAGTTATCATTAGCATATGATGTGATAAGCAACGCTAATACCAGGTTAACCATAGCCGGTAACGGTACGCTAATGGATTCGAAAGTATTGAGTTTGAACGGTACCTATATGGGCATCCCGTTAACGGTTAACTTCCCGGGTTATGGTGGTGCAAACGGTTACCTGGTTGAAGGTATGGCCGTAGGTACCATCCGTATTTTAAAACACAAAGGCGTTACAGCTGCCGGTGCCGAAACCATGGAAGACCTGAACGGCAATGGATCAATAGATGCCGGCGCGGCCAGTTTAGACCGATATGTTGCCGGTCAAAATCAGCCTAAATACACCTTCGCGTTTACGCCAAGCTTTAGCCACAAAAACTTTGATGCATCAATGGTATGGCGCGGCCAGGGTGGTAACAAACTGTACAACCAGTTACGTGCTAACTTAAGCTTCCTGGAAAACCTGGGTAAATCAAACCTGCTGGCAAGCTCGATTGACGATCCTATGTTTACTTCGGCCTACTACGGTACTTCTGATTATTGGTTGGAGAGCGGCGCGTTCATCCGTTTAGAGAACGTTACCTTGGGATACAAAATTCCTACACCAAAAATGAAATACATCAGCGCGTTCCGCCTATCACTTACCGGCCAGAATCTGTTACTGATCACCAAATACAAAGGTATCGACCCGGAAGAAACAGGTGGCGACAATGGTATCTATCCAAGGATCAGAACCTTCGCCATGGGTTTAAATATTGTACTGAAATAATCATTGATCATCATGAAAAAGATATTAATCATCACATTATTAGTTGGGCTTGCGGCGCAAAGCTGTACCAAGCTTGACGAAAACATTTACAACAGGTATCCATCCAACGAGTTTTACGAAGACCCTAAAGGACCGGATATCGCACTGGCAGCCGTATACGCCCGTATGCCGCAGTTTTTCGGTGGCGATAACCGGTATTACGATACCAATAACATGACAACGGATGAGCAGGTGGTACCACACCGTGTAAGCGGCGACTGGGGCCCCGAGAACGCGCAATTATATACCCGCCAATGGCTGCCTAATATGGGCAACTTTAACAACCCATGGGGCGATTGCTATAACACCATCTACCTGGCCAACTTAGCCATTGAGCAGTTAACCAAGGCCAACGCGCCTGCGGCTAAAATTGCTGAAATGAAAGTGTTTCGTGCATGGATATATTATTTGTTGATAGATGACTATGGCGCCGTGCCTTTCTATTTAGAGAACACCGTTACAACTGCCGAGCTAAAAGTTAAAAGCAGAACAGAGATATTTAACTGGATAGTAGGAGAGATCACAGCCAACGCCGATCTGTTACCCGAAACCAAAGGCGGTACATTTTACGGCCGGATTAACAAATGGGTAGCCTATACCATTTTGGCTAAAGTTTACCTTAACGCAGGTGTTTATACCGGTACCCCAAAATGGACCGAAGCTTTAGCGGCTTGTAACAAGGTAGCTACAGGTGGTTTTACGTTGCACTCGGGTGCTGCTAACGCGTCATCGCCATTAGGCAACAGGTATTTTGAGATGTTTGGTGATGAACTGCCTGCCGATGAAACCATCTGGGCAGTATGGATAAGAAAAAATACAGTTGGTAACAACTGCTATGCCTTACGAAGCCTGATCGGTCCGCATGGTGTGGCCTTGTTTGGCACCGGTATTTCGGGCTGGAACGGTACTATCGTGCCCGAAGAGACCTGGAATAAGTTTGATGATGCCGATATCCGTAAAAAGCAATTTTTGGTTGGTCCGCAAACACCGGGCATAACCTACACGCCAAAAGTAACCAGCTTGATTAACCCGGGTGCCGGGATTTACGAAGGCGTGCGCTGGGTTAAATTTTACCCTGCCGGCGTAATAGACGGTGGCGGTCACTCCAACGACTTCCCGATCTTCCGCTACGCGGACATCCTGTTAATGCAGGCCGAATGTAATGTAAGGTTAGGCAATGCAGCAGCAGCCAAACCATTTATTGACCAGGTACGTGTTAGAGCAGGCTTAACAGGTCTTGCCGCAAACCCAACGCTCGATGATATTTACAACGAGCGTGGCTTTGAGTTATTTGGCGAGAGCCATCGCCGCCAGGACATGATCCGCTTTGGCACATTTACCAAAGCACATGGTTTTGTACCGGCGGTTGATGATCACTTCCTGATATTCCCGATACCTACGGCCAGGATAAACGCTAACCCTAACCTGAAACAAAACCCCGGTTATTAATTGGTAAATAATTGCAAATAACAGGAGGCGCGCAAGCGCTTCCTGTTATTTAATTGCTGCTAGCTATGTATAAAAAATTTGCCATCTATACCACATTGTGTTTTTTGCTGCTGCTACAGCAGGCCTATGCGCAGCGTAAGCTTACCCCCGCTAAAGGCAAGGTTGTAGCCTATCCGGCTGTTGATACGCTGGTAACAAGTCCTGATTTTACGGTAAAATCAAACGGCACCCCCATCTGGACCGAGCGTGTAGGCAATGGCGGTATGGAAAATCTCAACATCGCAAATTTTGAATGCAGCGGTACACAAATCATTACCATAATAGCTTCAGCCAATATTACCAGGTACGCTATCAAGCCAAAAAGCGCAGGTATAGTTGGAAAAGTTAACGGGCGCGAGCTCTCCTTTACAATCAGTGGCCCGCGTAAATTATATGTAGAGATAAACGACCTGCCGCACCTGGCCATATTCGCCAACGCTTTAGAGCTTAACAAACCTAAGGAAACCGATGCCGGTGTAGTTTATTACAAACCCGGTTTTCATAACGTTGGCCAGATAGATCTAAAGAGCAATCAAACCATTTACATCGCCGCAGGCGCCGTGGTTAAAGCCAATGTGCGTGGGAATAATGTAGAGAATGTGAAGATAATGGGCCGCGGTATGCTGAATGGCAACGTGCGGATATCAGCCTCAAAAAATATATTGGTTGACGGCATTTTTATGCGCAGCACCAATGGCTGGGCCAATACACTAACCGACTGCAGACATAGCGTTTACAACAACGTAAAAATATTTACCTACCGCACCGTTTGGGGCATAGATGGTATTGACCCGGTATCATGCAAAGACTTTTTAATTAACGATTGCTTTATCCGCACGCGGGATGACTGTATCGCTATTAAATCGCCGGTAGGCAGCGAGCGTAACCCTGTTAAGGATATTAATACCGATTCCATTACCATAACCAACAATTTGCTGGTAGGGTGGGAGCATGCAGATGGCGTAACACTTGGCTTTGAATTGCAGGGCGGCGTGGTGCAAAATGTGCTGGTAAAAAACAACGACATTTTGCGTGCCCGCGGCCAGGGCCGTACGGGTGGCCATGCTGCTTTTGGTATTGTGTGTGATGGCCCTTCGATGGTGAAAAACATTCGCTTTGAAGACATAAGGGTGGAAGGCGAAATTGAATACAAGAACCTGGAGATCATTGTAACCGAAGGGCGCCGCTATGGCACCGCCGGACCGGGTAATATTGTGGGTGTGTATTTAAAAAATATTAAATGGGAAAACACCAACAAGCCATTTGTAATTGCAGGCGTACCGCAAAATTTTGTGGAGGACGTAACCTTTGATAACTGCTACCTGGGCGGCAAACTGCTCACCAACCTAAAGGATGGCGATTTCCAAACCGAGTTTACCAAAGACATCAGGTTTGTTAAATCGCCATTAAACACTAAAAAATAACGTATTTTAATTGAACTGAAATGAATAAAACTATACGCCAATTATTAAGCATCGCCTTGTTGTGTACGGCAAGTTGCGCAAGCTTTGGACAGGCTTATCCGCCGCAATATGGCAAACCCTACGCCGGGGTGCCCGACCGCCGGGATGTAACCATGTACCAGGTTAACATGCGTGCCTTTAGTAAAGATGGCAAATTAGACGCCGTTACAGCCCGCCTGGACTCGATAAAAGCCCTCGGCATAAATGTTATCTACCTCATGCCTATCTATCCTGTAGGGACCTTAAAAGGGGCTAATTCACCCTATGCAACACAGGATTATGACGCGGTAGGAAAAGAGTTCGGCTCGCTTGACGATCTACGCAAACTGGTTGACGAATCGCACAAACGCAAAATGGCCGTGATGATAGATATTGTGGCCAATCATACCTCATGGGATCACCCCTGGATAGCCAACAAAGGATGGTATGTAACCGATTCGTTAGGCAACATAAAGTATCCGCGCACCTGGCGGGACGTGGCGCAGCTTAATTTTGATAATAAAGATGTGCGGATGAGTTTGATCAGGTCGATGAAATCATGGGTTTTGAAAGCAAACGTGGATGGTTTCCGCTGCGATTTTGCCGATGGGCCGCCGGTTGACTTTTGGAAGCAAACTTTGGATACCCTAAAAACCATCCGCACCCATAAGTTGCTGATGCTGGCCGAAGGTAGCCGTAAAGAGCATTTCGGCGCCGGGTTCGATTATAATTTCGGCTTTACCTTTTTTGGTAACCTGAAAAACATTTACAAAAACAACAAATCTGTAAAGTCTATTGACGACATAAACCAGCGCGAATACCAGGGCGTTACCGAAGACGGCCAGGGCATGGTACGTTATACCACCAACCACGACGTAAACGGCTCTGACGGTACGCCGCTCGACCTGTTCGGCGGCAAAAAAGGATCAATGGCCGCGTTTGTGGTTATTGCTTATATGAAGGGTATCCCGATGATCTATAACGGGCAGGAGATAGCCACACCGTTCAGGCTGACGTTCCCTTTTAAAAGCCGCTCAATAGATTGGACGATAGGCAACCAGGATGTAACCGAGGAGTATAAAAAAGTGATCGCTTTGCGTAACAAAAGTACCGCTATCCGCAGGGGCGAATTAAAATCATTCAGCAGTGATGACGTAGCCGCGTTCACCAAAACAGCCGGGTCTGAAAAGGTATTGGTACTATCAAACCTGAGAGATAAGGCCGTAACTTTTGAATTGCCTGCCGACCTGGCTAACACCTCATGGAAAGACGCCTATAATAACTCGAAAACAAAACTTACCACTAACGTAAAGCTGGAGCCGTACGCCTATCTGGTGCTAAAAAATTAAGAATGATGAATAAGAAAATATATACCCTTTTACTTTGCGCTGCCGCATTACTGGCCGCGCCGGCCGTTAAAGCTGCAAGCATCGATCGTGTGGAACCGGCCAACTGGTGGGTGGGCATGAAAAACCGCCAGCTGCAAATATTGGTGCACGGGCCTGAGATTTCCAAAGCCAAACTAACGATCAACTATCCCGGCGTTAAAATTAACCGTGTAGAGAAGGTGGAAAGCCCGAATTACCTGTTTGTATATGTTGATATTGCGCCAACTACCAAAGCCGGTAATATGCCTATGGTGTTTACCGCCGGTACGCAAAAATTTACGCATAACTATCCGCTAAAAGCACGTACTGATAAAAGCGGTGCTATGGGCTTTACGCCTGCGGATGTGTTATATTTAATTACGCCGGATAGGTTTGCTAACGCGAATCCGGCTAATGATAACTTATTAGGCGTAACTGTAAATCGTACCAGCCCTAACGGTAGGCACGGCGGAGATTTAGCCGGTGTTGGCAAATACCTGGATTATATGAAAGACTTGGGTATAACTACCGTTTGGTTGAACCCGATACAGGAAAACGGTGGTCCCGGTGGCTCTTACCACGGCTATGCCATTACCGATTTTTATAACATGGACCCGCGCTATGGCAGCAACGAAGAGTTTCGGGACCTGACGAAAACCGCCCATCAAAAAGGCCTTAAAATGGTAATGGATATGGTGTTGAACCATTGCGGCAGCTCGCACTGGTGGTTTAAGGATATGCCATCAAAAGACTGGATAAACAATGGCGGCGTATTTATGCAAACCAACCACGCCACCGTATCGGTAATGGATGTGCACGCATCACCAACCGAAAGAAACACTTTCCTTAACGGCTGGTTTACCCGCGGTATGCCCGACCTGAATCAGCGTAACCCGCATGTGGCAACCTATTTGATCCAAAACAGTATCTGGTGGATTGAATATGCCCGTATTGATGGCATCCGCCAGGACACCTACTCGTACATGGACTTTGATTTCCTGGCCCGCTGGAACCGTGAGGTGTATGCCGAGTACCCGAATTTTGATATCGTGGGCGAAACCTGGTATAACAAAAGTACCTCGCCTGCCTGGTGGCAAAAAGGCTCAAAGCTGAGCCCTAAAGATCCGTTCCTGAAAACATCGATGAATTTCTCGTTAACCTTTATCACCCAAAAAGCTTTTGATGCTAAAGAGGACAAAGGCCTGGAAAACATTTTTGAAGACATAGCGCAGGATTTTATCTACCCGGATCCCTATCACCTGCTTACTTTTTTAGACAACCATGACCTGGGCCGCTTTAACCGTAAGGAAGACAGCACGCTTAATCGCTACAAGCAAGGCATCGCGTTTCTGCTAACCATGCGCGGCATCCCGCAGTTATACTATGGTACCGAAGTGTTGATGACAGGTACCAAGGAAGAAGGTGATGGCCGTTTGCGTAAAGATTTCCCTGGCGGATGGGCAGGCGATAAAACAGACGAGTTTACCAAAGCCGGTCGCAGCGCCAAACAAAATGAAGCCTGGGATTATATGCAGAAGCTATTGCAATGGCGTAAAAAAAGCGTAGCGGTTACCCAGGGCAAAATGATGCACTACGCGCCTAAGGGTGGCATTTATGTGTACGGACGTATGAAGGATAATCACAGGGTAATGGTGGTGTTGAACAGCTCGGACAAAGAACAGTCTGTAAAAACAGATCGCTTTAGCGATATCATGGGTACTTATAAAAGCGGTACTGACGTGATAACCGGTAAGGATATTGACCTGGCTACTGCGTTCACTATCCCGGCTAAAGGTGAGTTAGTGTTGGATCTTAAATAATGGAAGCAATGATCAGAAAAATAATAGGTACGGTAGCGTTTGTTGGTAGCTTTTTCATAGTTAATGCCCAGCAACGCGGCCGGCCGCAGGATACAGAAGTGTGGGAGCCTATCCCCAAAACGGTAAACACCGCAAAGCCTTTTACAGATGCGCCATCGGATGCTATTGTATTGTTTGACGGCAAAAATCTCGACCAATGGGTATCAACCTCAAACCGGGAGCAAACAGCAGCATGGACGGTAAGCAACAACACGCTTACCGTTAAAAAAGGAACCGGCAATATTGAAACCAAACAAGCATTTACCAACTACCAACTGCACCTGGAGTGGCTGGTGCCTGAGGGCATTACCGGCGAGGGGCAGAGCCGTGGTAACAGCGGTATTTTCCTGGCATCAACCGGTAAAGGCGACGCGGGTTATGAGTTGCAGATACTGGATTCGTACAATAACAAAACCTACGTAAACGGCATGGCCGGCAGCATATACAAGCAATTTACGCCACTGGCCAATCCCGCCAAAAAACCGGGCGAATGGCAAACGTATGATGTGGTGTGGATGGCGCCTGTTTTTAATGCTGATGGTACCATTAAAACCCCTGCTCGTGTAACCGTATTTTTTAACGGCGTGCTGGTTAACAACAGCCTTGATTTGGTTGGCGAAACACAATACATCGGTAAACCAAGCTACAAACAACACGGCGCATCGCCCATAAAGCTACAGGCCCACGGCGACAGGAGCGAGCCACTAAGCTTTAGAAACATATGGCTGCGCGAATTGCCAAACTAACAACATAACATCTAAGCCTGCAAAAGGCTGAGCTAACATTTATACATGAGAACTATCCAATTAATTGCGGCCCTGGTGCTGCTGCAATACGGGCGGCTATTTGCCCAAAGTACGGTGCTAAGCCCCGGCAATATCCAAAGTGTGCGCGAAAATGCCAATGGCGTAACATTTAAAACTACGCGCGCTTTCGGAAGTATCACAGCCTACACTCCATCGGTCATCCGGGTAAGGCTGGATAAGAAAGAGCTGGGCCGTGATTTTTCATACGCCGTTATCCAGCAGCCGCAGAAAACGAAGGTGAAGATCACCCAATCGGCCACCGAAATATGGATCAACACCGACTCGGTAAAGGTGAAAGTTACTACCCGGCCATTCGCGATAGCGTTTTATACGCCTGATGGTAAAGTAATAAACCAGGACGAACCCGGCCTGACCACCTCGTGGATAGGCGACGAGGTTACCACCTACAAAACCATGAATGTCGATGAACGCTTTATCGGCCTCGGTGAAAAGGTTGGTAATTTAGACCGTAAAGGCAATGCCTACACCAATTGGAACGAAGATAACTTTGGCTACTCGGTAAACCAGGATCCACTGTATGCTACCGTGCCATTTTATGTAGGCATCCATCACAACCTTAACTACGGGCTGTTTTTTGATAACACGTACCAAAGTGACTTTAACTTCGGTGCCAGTAATGACAGATTCTCATCCTTCGGTGCTAAGGGTGGCGAGATGAATTATTATTTTATCTATCACACCCGTTTGGCTGACATCATCACCTCATACAGCACCCTTACGGGCAAAATGAAGATGCCGCCATTGTGGAGCTTAGGCTATCAGCAAAACCGCTACAGCTACTACCCGGATACCGAAGTGCTGCGTATCGCCAACACACTGCGCGAGAAAAAGATCCCGGGCGATGGTATTACACTGGATATTCATTACATGGATAAATACCAGCTGTTTACCTGGGACAAAAAGCGTTTTCCCGACCCGGTAGGACTATCAACGCAATTGAACAAACTTGGCTTTAAACTAACGGTTATTGTTGACCCGGGCATAAAAGTACAGCAAGATGCCGCGGCCTACCAAAGCGGCCTTAAAGAAGATATTTTTATCAAGTACGTAGACAATAAACCTTACACCGGCGAAGTATGGCCGGGCTGGTGCAACTTCCCCGATTTTACCAGCGAGAAGGGCCGTACCTGGTGGCGCAAACAAACCAAATTTTTTGCCGATGCCGGTATAAGCGGTATCTGGAATGATATGAACGAGATTGCCACCTGGGGCCAAAAAATGCCATCAAACGTATTGTTTGATTACGATGGTGCCAAAACAACCCACCTTCAGGCGCACAACGCTTACGGCATGCAAATGGCCCGCGCCAGCTACGAAGGGGCCCGTGAGCATATGAAAGAGCGGCCTTTTATACTTACCCGCTCAGGCTATGCCGGTCTGCAACGCTACGGCGCTATCTGGACAGGCGATAACCGGGCAGAAGATAACCATATGCTGCTGGGCGTAAGATTATTGGCCAGTTTAGGCATAAGCGGTATGCCATTTACGGCTATGGATGTCGGCGGTTTTACCGGCAATCCCAGTACCGGATTATACATCCGCTGGATGCAGTTGGGCGCGTTCACGCCTTATTACCGAAACCATACCCAGCTAAACACCAAATCAGCAGAGCCCTGGACCTTTGGTGAAGATGCACTGGAAATAAGTCGCAATTACATTAACCTGCGTTATAAATTGCTGCCGTACCTGTATTCTACTTTTTACGAGGCTACACAGAATGGTTTGCCGGTGGTACGCTCATTAGCTATTGATCATACTTTTAACAGCAAGGTTTACGATGTGGCCTATCAAAACCAGTTTTTGTTTGGCAACTCCTTCCTGATTGCTCCGTTTGAGAGCGATAAAGAATTTGGTAAAATATACCTGCCCAAAGGATCATGGTATGATCTCTACACCGATAAAAAGCTGACAGGCGATGCCGAAATGGTTAAAGATCTGGCTATCGACCAATTGCCGGTTTATGTAAAGGAAAGCAGCATCATCCCTATGCAATCCCTCGTACAGTCAACCGCCGAACAGCCTACAGATACGCTGACGCTGCACATTTACAATGGCAGCGTGCCTAATAAATTTGTTTATTATGAAGATGACGGCAAAACTTACGCTTACGAAAAAAACGAGTTTTACAAACGAACTTTTGAATTTAACCCAAGCCAAAAGACTATCAGCATGGGCGAATTGTCAGGCAGAGCACCAAGTAAATTTCATCATCTAAAATTGGTGTTACACGGCTTTGGTCCGGGTTTAAAAGTTAATAACGCAGCTTTAAATACAGTTGGTTTTAGTTCGCCTGTGCCGCCCTTACAAAGCAAAGCAGTTGGCAATTTAAACAGTAACGTGTATGAATTAACTGTTAGAAACAGCTCCGAAAAACAATCAATCAGTTTTGAATAACAGATGAACCTATAAATCATGTCCCTCCCTTTACAACTCGTCCGAGAAGTATGATATAAATTGGTTAGCCCCGGGAGATTCTCTCACCGGGGCTTTTTTATTAAATTTTCTTGAATATGCCTGCTTTTTACACGTAATCCGGCCATTAAGTAAGCGGTGGCGACGGGGAGTCGCCACCATTGCTTACAACCAATTATACATACTTACGAACCAAGCACGTAAGATCTCACTGATACTTATACACGGATAAATATCATCCCCTTAAATTTCTTTATTTTAACTGCTAGCGCGGATCAAACAACTGCGGCAACCAAACCCTGAACCACGACCGCTGATCAATCGTATTACCCGCCGAAGCGTAATCGCACAGCGCGATGGCCACCGGCTTATTACCGCCCTCTTTGTATGATTCTATTTTAAATAGTGCGTTGTAGCGCATCCACAGTTCGTCGCCGTTTGCGGCTGCAGGTTCCAACGTAATAAAGCCGTCTTTATCGGCCACCGGCACAATAGACGCGTCTACATTAGGCCCGCCTAAACGTGCGTCACGAGCTAAAACTATAGGGCCCCGTACAATGGCCAGGTGTTGTGGTGATGTGCCTATGTGTTCAATTCGACCGCGCATATCAATGGTCAGTTTAATATTGTCGCCGGTGTTCCATGTTCTGTTTACAGCGGCATAATCGCCGGCTTTTAACGCAATTTGCTCGCCGTTTACGGTTAGTGTACTTTGCTTACTCCATGCCGGTATGCGCACAAATACGGTCATGCTTTCAGCCTTCGCTAGTTTTAGCGAAAGTTTTATGTTGCCCGAAGCCGGGTAATCCGTTTGCTGCACCAACTCGGCCGCACGTCCCGCCGGTGTTTGCAGCTTGTAATTTCCGTCCACATAAAAGTTAACGTGCAGGCCCTGCTTATCGCCCATAACAGCTGTTAAAGGCAAGGTAAACAACCCTCGCGGGCCACTAGCTACACAGCAATTAAGGCCCATGTGGCATTGCTCGTTTCCTTGTAAACGCTCGCCGGCCAGCGGGGTGTATTTGGCCCAGTCGCTGCCATCAGGTGTCATAGCACCCAGTAGGGCATTATAGTATGATTGCTCTATTACATCGGCATATTTAGCTTCGCCGGTAAGTCGCAGTAGTTGCTGGCTTAATTTTATCCAGGTGGCGGTTACGCAGGTTTCCTGGTAATGTTCAATACCCAGTGTCTGCATATTTTTGCCGCCGAACCAACACTCCACCGCCGAACCCGAGCCTACAATGTTGATCTCGGTATCACGGATATTTTCCCAGGTCTTTTCTACCGCTTCGCGATACGGGGCCTTGCCTGTTATGCGGTACAGCTCCAACAAACCTTCATAGCACGACATCATTTCGTAAGCCTTTTGTCCCTGTTCCCAGCCAAACCATGTTTTTGGCTTGGCAAAACGTTTGGCGACATCAACACCTGCTTTACTGATCAGCTGCGGCCCGTCGGGCGATTCCCATTGATTCACTATTTCTTCCGCGAACGCGAGATAACGCTTGTCGCCCGTGCGGGTATACAGCAAACAAACAGGCTCCAGTACCGATGTAGCCGCCATGCCCCGGTGGTTTCCTTTTTTAACTATTAATACTTTTTTATCCGCCAGTTCATTAATTAAATGATCAGCCAGTTTACGCGTAGCGGACAGCACTTTTTGATCTTTTGTAAGATCATAGTAAGCCAGCAGGCCCAGCATACAGTATTTACGGCCCCATATGTCCCACTGCTCAAACTGCGCCTTTTCGGTATAGTTGCCAATGTAGCCATCGGGCGTTTGGGTGGCCAGTAATCCGGCCACAGCTTTATCCAGCACCGCTTTTAATTTTGGCTGAGGATTGTACTTATAGGCCAGCACCGCCGAGGTGAACCATTTGCCCCAAAACTCGGTTTGCCAGCAGCTGGTTTCCGTGCGGTCTTTAAACGGCGCTATTAGTCTGTCCACATCCTGAGCCAGGATGCGATGCTCGTACGATGCTTCCAGTTTGGCGCCAACATAGCCGTTCATTTGCGCGGCCTGCGCCGGCGAAAGTTTATCGGTTACCGCAGGTTTTACTACCACCTGCGCAAAAGTGTTCGCGGCAGCAATAAACAGGATCAGCAATGTGGTGTATGTTTTGTTTCTCATTTAAAATTGGTTTGGGTAATTGGCTTATTCCCCTTTTTAATCATGACAGCAACAGCCGCCTGTGGGTGTAGATAAATTTAAAAATTTATGGCTATTCTATATAATCCAGGTCTTTATAAAAAGTTTCCTGCATTTTGCTCAGCGCCCAAAACGCCGCGCCCATACACAATAAGCCAACCGCGATGCCCGAGTAAATAATAGAACCGTTAAACACCTCCTTTAAATACTGAAAAAGCATAGACAGGGGCACAACCGCCCCGCGCACAAAGTTTGGTGCCGTAGTGGTTACCGTAGCCCGTATATTGGTGCCAAACTGCTCGGTAGCTATAGTCATGAAAATAACCCAGTACCCCACCGAAAAACCCAGCAAAAAGCAAATGGTATAAAACGTGGTAAGGCTGATACCATGCAGCGTAAAGTAAGCCGCTATAACCACCATGGCCAAGGTGAGGTATACATAAACCACTTTGATGCGGCTTTTTAAAAACTGGCTAAGCAGCCCGCTGGCAATATCGCCAAAAACTAAACCGGCATAACAACAGGCCACCGCCGCCCCGGCATTAACAGGCTCCTGTACGTTTAGCGCGAAACCAAATTCGGGCGATAGCGTGATCAATATCCCCACCACAAACCATAAAGGCACGCCTATAATTACGCAGCGCAGATATTTAAAGAACTGCGCGCTGTTTGTGAATAAGGATAGGAAATTTCCCCTTGATGCCCGGGCGTTCTTAGCGCTATCAAACACGCCCGATTCGGAAACGCCGATACGGAGTAACAATAGCGAAAGCCCTAAGCCTCCGCCAATAAAAAACGAAGTTCGCCATTCAAAATAGCGGGCCACTATAAAAGCTACGACGGCGCCGCTTACGCCTACGGCGGCCACGATGGTAGTGGCATAGCCGCGTTTATGTTTGGGCATTAATTCGGCTACCAGGGTAATGCCCGCACCAAGTTCGCCGGCCAGGCCAAAGCCTGCAATAAAACGCCAGGCGGCATAAGCTTCAATACTTTGTACAAAGCCGTTGGCGATGTTGGCCACCGAATATAAAAATATCGACCCGAATAATACCGACAAGCGTCCTTTTTTATCGCCAGCTATGCCCCAGAATATACCGCCAACCAGCAAGCCTATCATTTGCACATTGAGCAGGAAGATACCGTTATCGGTCAGCTCGTCGCCTATAAAGCCTAATGATTTTAAGCTGGGCAGCCGCACTATACTAAAAAGCAGCAGATCGTATATATCAACAAAATAACCCAACGATGCTACGATCACAGCGGCGCTAAAAAGCTTGATGGGTTGATTGTTTATCCCGGCAGATGTGTTGGTTTTTATCATTGTTTTACGTTGTATTATTTAGTGCGGCCTTCAGGCATGCCTACTTTAGTTGCATCAAGTTTCATGGTCGCGTTCAATAATTTTTGTTTCAATTGCAGGTAGTTTACCTGCTGTACCGCAACACGCTTATCAATAGCCTGTACTGCCGCAAGCGCGCAAGCCTGCCCTAAATTCATATAAGTAAACTCAATGCGGATAGCACCGTAGGCGATATGGCTTGATGATACGCAGGTTGGTGTTAACAGGTTGGTACATTCGCCTTTTTTAGGCACCAGTGCGCGGTATGATATGCCGAAGGGCCGCCATTCGTTGCCGCCAAAAACATAGCCCTCATTATAGGCATAACCGTCTTTAACAATGCGCCTAACCGAGTGCAGATCTGTGGGCCAGTAGGCAATGGTTACCGGGTCGGGCACGTCTATGGGATTGTTGCGGTTAACATGGTGTTGGGTAATTACGTAGTCGGATACCATTCTCCTTGCATCGCGCACGTAAAACTGGGCGGGCCAGCCTTGGGTGGCTTTAAATTCGTCTTTACTCAGCCCCCATTGTTGCCAGCTGGCTTGCAAGGCAGGGGCTAGTTTACCCACTTCGGCATCGTTAGCCAAAAAGTAAAACAGACCCTGCGTAAATGTTTTATGCTGATCAAATATCTGTTTGCGTAATTCGTAATTGCCATTAGCATAGCCTCGGTTCATGCCGTATAAATTGTGCGACAGATCATGCCAGGCACCCAGGTCCGTTTTACCGTTGGGGATGCTTACATCGGGCACATACAATTTACCGCCGGCTTTCAGGTAGCGCAGGTAGATCTCGTACTGGCCACGGTCGTAGTTTTCGGGTTTGCTAAACGGGATACGGTTTTGCGGGTTTTTGGTGAGGCACATCCTGAAACAATACGCCTGTAACAACCTATCCTCATCGCCGGGTATGCCGAAAGGTTCATCTTGTATGGTAGGTATTACGCCGCTGTTAGGCTCACCGGGTATTTTGTAGGGATCAACCTTTACCAAAAACTGCGCTTTGGTAGTTTCGCGGATAATGCCGTTCTTGGTTTCGTTGTAAAGCGAATTACTCTCGCGACCCCAGGTGTAGCTTACACCAGCTTTAGCCAGCAGGTCGCCTTCCAGCGATGCATCGATAAAAATACGGGCCGTATAAACTTTGCCTTGGGTGGTTTTTATTTGGGTGATGTTAGTTCCTGTTTTTTTAACCGCGCCTGCACTTTCAGCAATAGCGGTATTGGTTTGTACGGGGATGCGATATTCCTTCAGCCAATGGGTGATAATACTATCGGCCACATGCGGTTCAAAGCGCCATATGGATGGTTCTTTAATGCCATTTTTAAGCTTGGTATCAAACTCATCCAATCGGCCATAATGTTTGGCTACTTTGCGGTAAAACTCAAGGGCAATGCCGCTTACCGCGGGGCTGTTATGAAAATCGCTATGGTTATCAATATCCGTACCGCCCAAACCGTTCACCATAATGCCGCCTATGCTGGCTGTTGGCTCAATAAGTAACACACTTTTGCCCACCCGCGCCACTTGTATAGCCGCGCAAACACCTGCCGGCGTAGCGCCGTAAACAATAACATCATAGGTTTGGGCAGGCTTTACCTGCGCATTGCTTTTGCTGCCAGATAACAATGTTGGCAGTAATGCTATGATTAAAATTTTCTTCCACATAAACTTAAATTTTATCGTCGGTATGCCATTGTTGGGCATCGCGACTGATGATAACGCCCGCTTTTTTTAGTTGCTGTTGCAAGGCAGATACGCTTTGTTGTTGCACAGGTTTCTTGCTTTTAGCCGCCATAGCAGCAGCTATACCCGCAGCCTGCCCCAGTTGCATCCAGGTTACTTCGACCCGGAAAGAGCAAAATGCCACATGCGAAGCTGAAGCCGCTACCGGCACCAGCAGGTTGGTACATTCTGTTTGTTTGGGGATGATGCTTCGGTACGATATCTCGTAAGGCTGCTCTACTTTTACCCAGATGCGCCCCTCATTTACATATTGCGTTTTGGAAACAGCAACGCGCTGTACATGGTGGCAATCCACAAAGTGCGAGCCCAGGGCGATGGCATCTTTTTTATAGGGGTCGTCAAAAATATCTTTCTGCGTGTGCACATAGCTGCCTATCATACGGCGGGCTTCGCGCACGTACAGGTAGTACGGAAAGTTGCCGTTATCGGTAAACTCATCTGCCGAGAGACCGTACTTTGCGGTTTCGGCCTTTAGGGTTGGTGGTACCGATGGATCATTCAGCAGGAAATGAAATAAACCCAGCGTCCAGTCTTTATGATCTTGAAAAATGATAGCACGTTTGGCATAATCAGCATCAGGATATTCGGCATTACCACCAAACAGGCCCAATGATATCAATGAGTTTTGCTTATTGTTTGATTCGAATTTCCCTTTGGGATAGTTCCAGGAATAGAGATCGATAATATCCTGCAGCTTAGTTTGCGGACGATTGGCCAGCAAGCGTTTCAATAACAGGAAACGGTTAGGATCATAATTTTTTGGTGCCGGGAAAGGTGTTTTATTATCCAACGTAGATAACATCAACCTGAAGTTATAATTGATAACGCGCTTGCTGGCTTTGCCATTCTCCAAAGCAGAAGCCTCCACAAAGCCCGGCAACAGTAGGCCATTATCATTATAAGGCGAAGCATCGATAGGTTTATCCAGCAAACGGATGCCCGCTAACGGTTCATTGTACTGCGTAATACTTTCGCGCCCGAAAGTGTAGGATACGCCCGAACGCGCCATCAGGTCGCCTTCGTAAGTGGCATCAATAAACACATCGCCGGCAATGCTTTGACCGTTGGTAAGGCTGATGGTTTTTATGGCGCCGTTGGTTTTGTTTACCGTCTTTACATAGGTATCAAAAATCACTTTTACGTGTGCATCCGCCAGCATTTTGTTAAATACACGCTCGGCTACGTGCGATTCGAAATAGAAGGCAGGCTTATCCGAGCCGTAGCTTTTGCCTAGCGCAGTATAAAATTCAAGCGGCAGCCCCGATATAGTTTGCTCTATCATATGCTCGGTTTCAGCGGTGCCGATGCCGCTGGTGTTAAGGCCGCCCACGTGTTTGGTTTGTTCAATAAGCAGCACGCTTGCCCCTTGCCGGGCAGCAGCAACAGCCGCGGTTATACCGCCGGGTGTGCCACCGTAAACCACCACCTGGTATTTTTTTTGCGCCTTTAACGCACCCGATAGCATGGCGAGCAAGCCCATTAAAAAGAATATTTTTTTCATAAAGAGAATTGCCTGAAGCCCTAGCAGCTTCAATAATGAACAATATTGTAAAGCTTTTAAAAGCCCCCTGCCATAACAGCAGGGGAGCTATTCAACTTAATAACCCGGGTTTTGGGTTAGGGCACTATTAACGTCTCTTTCGTTTTGTGGTATTGGGTACAGCAGGTTTTTGGGCTGAACTGCTATACCGGCAGCTGTTAGTACTGATGTGTATTTTCCGGTACGCAACAAATCCCAACGGCGATGGCCCTCAAAGCAAAGCTCCCAGCTGCGTTCTTTTAACACGGCGTCTCTAAACTGCTCCTGCGTTAAGCCGGCCAGGTCCTGCGGGTTGGCAGCGGCTACGCCGTTGCGGGCGCGGGCGCGTACCTGGTTTATGGCAGCATAAGCCTGGGTGGTAGGGCCGCTTAATTCGTTCAACGCTTCGGCATACATCAATAACACATCTGCGTAGCGAATAACCATAAAATTGTTGCGCGCAGTTTCAAGGCCACAAGGCGATGGGTCCCAGTATTTATCCAAATGCGGGCCTGTGCGCGAATCAACCTTAACGCCGGTAGCCGGGTTTACTTTTGAGGTAATAATGGTTACTTTTTTGCGATAATCATCGGTTAAATATGATGCCGCAAAAAGGTCCTCCACCTGGCAACTACCGCCGCTTTGCTGTATGGGCCATGAAAAGAAGATGGCAAAGTTTAAGCCCATGTTACTGCCATAAGCCGTTTTAACGCAGCTGTATTGTACCGAGAAAATATGCTCGCGACCATTTTTATTAGTTGGTATAAAAATGTCTTTATAATCAGGGAACAGGCTGTAGTTGTTAGCATCGATCACCTCTTTGGCTTTCGCGGCAGCGTTCGTCCAATCTTTTTGCGTTAAATAAACTTTGGCCAGGATTGATTTTACGGCTCCCGAAGTTGCACGACCGATCTCGCCCGATACTGTGTATTTTGCCGGCAGGTTAGCAGCGTCAGCTTCCTTAAGGTCCTTTACAATTTGGGCATACACGGCGGCGGCCGGGTCGCGTGGCAGAGCCACGTTAACAACGTCGCTGGTAGGGGCAATTACCAGGGGCACATCGCCAAATGCCTGCACCAGGTCGAAGTAAATTAAGGCGCGCAAAAATTTGGCTTCGCCTAATATCTGGGCTTTCTGGGTTTCGTTCATGGTAATGCGTGGTACATTTTTAAGCACGCGGTTAGCACGATCTATAATGAGGTAGCAATTGGTATAATAACCATCAAAGTTGCCATTGGCTGCGGTGTAAGTGTTTTTGTCAATCTCCAAAACGTTGGCGCCACCGTCGGGGCGCAGCATCATTTCCTCGCCGTTCATATCAGCCAAAATCAGCATCGGCATGCCATATATTGATCTTAAACGATCATAAACCGCGTTAATAGCTGTAACCGCGTCGGCGCCCGATTGGTAGGAATTATCCTCTCCCAAAAATGAATACGGCACTTCTTTTAGCTGCTTGTTGCAACCTGCCGATAACATTAAAGCCACTATGCAGCAGCATACCGCTTTCCATTTATTGCTTATATTTTTAAATCTTTTCATCGTATATATTATTATAAATGAATTACTTACTAAAATGAAACTGTTGCGCCCAAAATGAAGGTACGTGCCGGCGGATAGTTAAAATTATCCAAGCCATATACCGTTGCATTGTTAAAGGCGGCATTAACCTCCGGGTCAAAACCCTGGTAGTTGGTAATGGTGAGCAGGTTTTGCGCGCTTACATAAACACGGGCCTTTTTAACCAATCCACTTTTAACCGGTAACTGGTAACCCAGCGTTACATTTTTTACACGCATAAATGATCCATCCTCCAAATAATAATCAAACGTAGTTGGGGTGCGCCACTGGCGGATAGAAGCCCTTTTGTTGCTTGGGTTATTTGCGGTGAAGTGATCATTTATAGCTGCTTTCAGCATGTTGGTGCTAGGGTCAGATCCATCCAACAACGTGCGCGGAATGTTATATACTTTGTTACCCTGCACACCTTGTAAAAACACCGAAAGGTCAAACCCTTTAAAGGTCATGGTATTGGTAAAACCGAAAATGAAACGTGGCAAACCATTGCCTAATATCTTACGATCATTGGCTTCGTTATAAATACCATTACCGTCAACATCCGCAAAGCGGTAAGCACCCGGCAGTACGCCTGCGGCAGCCAACGGGCCGGCAGCTGTTATCTCTGCCTGGCTTTGCCAAATGCCGCCAAACACGTTACCATAATACGAGCCTACTGATTCGCCTACCTGCACAACCCCGTTTGACACGAAGAAGCGGTTTACGCCATTGGCTAATGCCAATACTTTATTACGGTTAAACGATATATTGGCCGATGTTGTCCAGTTCAAGCCATTGCCTTTTGCCTGGATATTTACCGTGTTAACTGCCAACTCAAAACCACGGTTCTCTACACTGCCCACGTTACGTAAAACGCTGGTTGAGCCGGTGGTGGCCGGTAGTTCAACGCTCAGCAACAAGTCGGTGGTTTTTTTAATGTAGTAGTCGGCGGTGATATTTAAGCGGCTGTTAAAAAAGCCTACATCAACACCCAGATCAAGCTGTGCCGTTTTCTCCCATTTCAAATCGGGGTTTTCAATACGTTCAACCTGGTTGGTTAATACTTCCACATCGTTAAACACGGTACGGCCTACTATGTAGCGCGATAGTGAATTGTATAAACCAATACCATCGTTACCGGTAATACCATAGCTGGCGCGAAGTTTAAGGTCGCTTAAAGTTTTATTGTTTTTCAGGAAGCTTTCCTCGCTCACCCGCCATGCAAATGCACCCGAAGGGAAAAAGCCATACTTGTTATTGGCACCAAAGCGTGATGACCCGTCTTCGCGAGCGGTAACAGTAAATAAATAGCGGTCTTTAAAACGATAGTTTACGCGTGCCAGGTACGAGTTAAGCGCCCATTTGTTCAATGCCGTTCTTGAAGCTATCAACTTTTCGCCTGCGCCAAGGTTGTTGGCACCCAGGGTATAGTTAGGGAAGTTTTCTGTTTCCAGGTAGGCCCTGTCTTCGGTATTGGTTTGAAAGGTTGCACCGGCTAAAAACTCAAAAGCGTGGTCAACGTTAATTTGTTTGTTATAGGTAATTGTATTCTCATTTAATAAGTTGATGTTGTTTGTTGAGCCGCTGCTGCCATAACCATTACGATCACTTCCGACCAATGTTTGCGGGGTATAAAATACCGAGCGACGGGAGTTCAATACGTCGGCACCAACACTTACACGCGCCGAAAGGCCGGGTAGTATGTTAACCTGCCCAAATATGTTGCCCAGCACCCTGTCGCTAATTAAAGCATTGGTTGATGTTTTTTGCATGGCTACCGGGTTGGCCACGGTTGAAAAACCACTACCCGGGCCAAAGTTTATCAATTGAAAGTTGCCATTAGCATCATAAACAGGGCTGGCCGGCGATATAGTTACAGCTGCGCCAACAGGGCTGTAAGAAGCCCCCGTTTCGTTAACACCATTATTCACCGTGCGCGATATGGTAAAATTGCTGCCAAATTTTAAACGGTCAGAAATAGCGGCATCCAGGTTAAAGCGGGTGGCGTAGCGTTTAAATTTGTTTTCTATCACAATACCATCCTGGTCAAAATAGTTGGCGCTTACCAGGTAGCGGGCTTTTTCGGTTCCGCCGGTTATAGATACCTGGTGGTTTTGCATTACCGCGTCTGTAAAAATTTCATGCTGCCAATTGGTGCCCGTGCCGTAGGATGCGATAGGTTTTGGGTAAAGGCTACCCGGAATGCCATAGCGCAATGCAAAACCAAGGTTAGCCAGTTGCTCGTTCTTCAGGTTTAAATGATCCATAGCATCGCCCAGTTCCAACATTTTGGTAACACGTTGAATACCGGTGTAGGTTTCCAGGTCAACCTGGGTTTGGCCTGCTTTGCCGCGGCGGGTGGTTACTATAACTACGCCATTGGCACCGCGCGAACCGTAAATAGCTGTTGCCGAGGCGTCTTTTAAAACCTCTATCGATTCAATATCATTTGGGTTGATGGTTGATAAAGGGTTGGCATAAGGCGCACCACCATTTGAGGGACCTGAAGGCGCGTCGGGCACCGCCAGCGGATAACCGTCAACCACATATAAGGGATCATTACTACCCGATATAGAACCTGCGCCCCTTACCCTGATGGTAATACCACCGCCCGGAGCGTTTGAGGCCTGGGTAATTTGCACACCCGCAACCTTACCCTGTAAGGCCTGGTTAAACGAGTTGATGGGTTGCATCTTTATATCCTTAGCGCTGATGGATGATACCGAGCCGGTAAGGTCCTTACGTTTTTGGGTGCCGTAACCAACTACCACAACTTCGTTTAGTTTTGATGTTTCTTCCAGCAGGGTTACATCAATATTGGTGCGGCCATTGATGACCACTTCCTGTGTAGCAAAACCTATAAAGCTGAATACCAGCACCGCGTTGTTGTCGGCGTCTTTAATGGTATAAGTGCCATCTGCATTAGTGGCAGTGGCGAGGGTTGCGCCTTTAACTTTTACGGTTACACCGGGCAGGCCTTTGCCTGTTTGATCGATCACTTTACCGGTAATATCAATTGCGGCTTTTATACGCTCGGTAAAGGTTTTTTCTTTTTCTTTAATGATGATGGTTTTCTGATCAAGCGCGTAGGTTAGCGAGAAACCATCCAAACAAAAAAACAGCGCTTCATCAAGCGGGGTTTGGTTAAAGCTTACGGTTATTTTGCCGGCTTTTTTTATCAGCTTGGGCGACCAGAAAACGTTATACCCCGTTTGTTTATTTATCTCGGTGAATACCTGCTTTAAGGTAGCATCCTTTTGGGTATACGTAATTTTTTGTGCGAATGAAGCCGCGCTTACCTGCATTAAAGTAGCAAAGAATAACAGGAAGGTGATCTTCATTATTAAAACGCACTTTTTTTTGCACGCCGAGGGCCTGCAAATGTTTGTTATAAAATTTTTATACATTTGGTTAGTCTGTTTTAATAGTAAAAAAATGTGAACCACAAATTGCATTAAGGCGCTATACAGGCCAGAGATCAGAGACATTGCGAGTGTTTCTGATCTTGCCTTTTATAAGCCTTATGTACGCTTCCGCTCAGGAGGTATTCTGATCTTTTCTTCTCTTCATAATTTTAAAATTGATTAGGTTATAATTATTGGTTTATGCGGGTGGTTAGCCCTGTTTGGTTTATTTTTTTGGAGCGATAATGATCTTCTTGTTCTCGATAGTGAACCTGGCATCGCCGGTTTGCTCCAGCATTTTAAGCAGAGCAGATACGTTGGTAAAACGGGTGCTTACCGCCGCGTAGGTTTCGTTTTTTAGCGCCTCGTTTTGGTAGCTCACATCCACATCATACCAGCGGGCAATTTTGCGCATTACGCTTTCCAGCCGCTCATCATCAAAACGGAAAAAGCCATTTTTCCAGGCTATGGCTTCGTCTACATCTACTTCGTTTATTTCAATAGTGTTACCGATAGCAGCTTCCTGACCAGGCTTTAACAGGCGGGTTACACTGCCGGCCACAATTTTTACCGAGCCTTCCAGCAAGGTGGTTTTGGCGTTAGCATCATCCGCGTAAGCGCTTACATTAAAATGGGTGCCCAACACCTCAATTGTATGATTTTTGGTTGATACGATGAAGGGTTTGGTTTTGTCTTTAGCCACTTCGAAATAAGCCTCGCCGCTTAGTTCAACCTTACGGGTGCTTAAGCCCGCGTACGAAGTTTGGTATTTTAGTGACGATTCGGCATTTAGCCAAACGTGCGTACCATCGGGCAGGTAAACCTGGTACTGGCCGCCACGCGGCGTTTCAATGGTGTTAAAGCCGGCTGCGTTGCTGGTAGATGCAGGGTCGGTTTTGGCTACTTTATAAACAAGCTGACCATCGGGTGTTTTTGTAATATCAATACCCTGTTGTACAGCTATAGTGCCATTGCCGGCATCTGTTAATTCAATACGTTTGCCATCGGCAAGGGTTAAGTAGGCTTTATTGTTACCGTATGGCGCATCGTGCTTAACAGCTACGTTTTTTTGCGAGGACTGCTTTGATCCCTTATCTGCATAAAAATAAAAGCCGGCACCCAAGGTTACCAATATCAAAGCCGCAGCAGCAACGCGCGGCAATAGGTTAATGCGTTTAACAGGCGCTTCCCGCTGAAACGGGAAAGCATCATCAAGCGCCGCCATTTGCTGTTTAAAAATTTCTTCGTCGGCCAACGGCTCGGACTGGCCGGCCTGGTGCGTGTACCATCCATACAGATCTAAACGCTCCTGTTCGGTAAGCTCACCGTTACGGTATTTTTCTAAAAGCTGCTCGGCTCCGTTTTTGTTCATCACTATTGGTATGTAGGGTTTGCACCCGGTTTATTAAGGCAGGCCCATAGCTGTTAATGAGCCTAAAATCGTAAGACAAGCTGTCGCGCTACTGGTAGCAGATTAATTTTCAAAAAACTTCCCCTCTACATAAAAAACGTAAGTAAAACATTCAGGTTAAGCTTAAGCTTGATAATTTTAATGGCGTTGCTTACTTGCTTTTTCACGGTTTTGTCTGATATATTTAAATGCTGCGCTATTTGTTTATGCGATAGGTCATGCTTGCGGCTTAACTCAAACACCTCACGCATTTT
The DNA here is from genome assembly GCF_059690715.1 of Mucilaginibacter sp. A3364. Taxonomy (NCBI): domain Bacteria; kingdom Pseudomonadati; phylum Bacteroidota; class Sphingobacteriia; order Sphingobacteriales; family Sphingobacteriaceae; genus Mucilaginibacter; species Mucilaginibacter sp. A3364. The sequence goes on along the minus strand of NZ_JCAWED010000002.1, from coordinate 465,838 downwards.
AGCGGGCAATTGGGCAACTTCAGTTTCAATCAGCCTGATCAGTTCTTTTTGTATAAAGCGCTCATCGGTTGCCGAGCCATCGGTCTCCAGGTAAGCGTTAAGTGTGCTGGTGTAGCGGGCTATCACTTTTTGGTGGGCAATAAAATTTAAAATGCGGTTGCGTATTGACGCGTACAGGTAATCGTTAACCGAGTTGGGTACTACAAGCGTTTCGCGTTTGCCCCAGATGGCGGCAAAAAACTCTTGTACAATATCCATAGCCTCGTCCTTATCCTGCAGCATGCGATAGGCATGCAGGTACAAACTGCCTTTGTACCGGTTATACAATTCGGCAAAAGCAGCCTCACGGCCCTCTTTTACAAGAACTATCAATTCATGATCAGTAAACGCATTGCAGCTTTGCACTTATAATTGTTGTTATTTAAATATACCTAAATACCCGCCATAGTATTGGTTACGGTGTGCCAAAAACCTTTTTAATTTTTTCGAGATACTGCATCTGGAAGGCTTTGGTTGGCTCAATGTACGATCCTTCGCCGTATTCATTCCAGGCGCATATTACACCCATTTTCATGGTGCGGGCGGCGTTGGCATCCATAAAAGCTTTGCCGCGTAGCAAGTGCTGTTCAAAGGTTTCGGGCGTGCTTACGCTGTTGTCATGTAAGGGGTTGGCGCTGCCACCCCAGGGCTTTTTGTTCCAGCCGGACGTCATGGGCACAATAAATTTGTAACCGTGGCTTTTGTTGAGTACAAACTGCCAGTGTGCCTGGTAGCCATCACTCAGGTCCTGGTACGAGGTTGATTGTGTATTAATATCCGCCCCGCGATGGTAATTATAAGCCGAATACAGATCATAGCTGTTTTTGGTTCCGTAATCCATCCAGTATTCATCGCCCGGCTGGCCGGTACTGCCACCTACGAAGGTTATGCCTGTGTAGCCGGCGGCTTTGGCCATGGCTTCGGCTTTGTCAAGCAGCTCTTTGGTGGTGGTGTTAAACTTTTTGGCATCCTCGTGCAGGTTATACATCGAGAATATGTACACTACCGGCGCGCCGTCTATTTTTAAAAACTGCGGCTGATTGAACAGCGTGGTTATCCAGTTGTTAACCATAGTGGTAAATTGGGGTTCATTCAGTACCGCAGTTGATACGTTATCCCACAGGATAGAAAATTTTAGCAGGTTTTTGTTTTTGGCTGATAGGTAAGCAGACAGCGCATGTCCGTAATCAACGTAGTTGTTTTTGTTCCAGTACCAATCATACACCACGTAATCAATGCCATAATCATGCATCCATTGTAATTGCTGCTCGGCCAGGGTTATGGTACCTTCTGGGTACCAGCCCAGCAGTGGTTCGCGCTCGGGTGTTGAGGCTTTGATCAGGTTCCATGGGGCCGCGTTTGATGGGATAACATTATCGCGCCAGCCGGGATAATAAAACACACCGATATTATACTCGCCGGGGCCAGTGTACTCGTAGGTAACCGGGTCGGGTTTCGGTGGGTCGGGCGTCACCTTTTTTTCTTCGGGTTTCAGTTTTTTACAGGCCGTGCAGCCAATGGCCAAAAACGCGGTTAACACGCAAGTAGCCATGATGTTGATAGTTCTCATAGATATTAGTAGTTTAAATTTATTTCAGTACATCAAATAAAAGCCCTACCATCTTAGGTCAAATTTCTTGACAAAGACTGATAGTCGCTATGAGCGTTTTGCAGCAGTAATTGCCACCGGCTGATTTAGTGAGTACCTGGTTTATTGGTTTATAATCCTTGTATTAAATGCATGACAGCTAATTAAACCACAGGGAGTAGATAAATTAAAAAAATATGCCGGGCGAGGGAGAGAAGGCCTTTGAATATTTAAATTTTTGATCAACACGGCCGTAAATAAAAAAGCCGCCTTACTTTCGTAAAGCGGCTTTTGTTTTGTAGCCCGTAGGGGAATCGAACCCCTGTTTGAAGAATGAAAATCTCCTGTCCTAACCCCTAGACGAACGGGCCGTCTTTTTGAAGGATATTTCCTTCGTTTTGGGATTGCAAAGATAGACATCTGCCGCTAAAACAAAAATAAAATTTAAAAAAATATTTTTTTCCTCTCCGTCACATCCAAATCGTGACGCTGCCCAAACAAAAAGGGCGCTCAGGCATTGTATTTCTATCAAAACATACACTTATCTTTATTTAGTAAACCTGCTAACCTATGAAAGCTATCTGGAACAACCAGGTTATTGCCGAAAGCGACGATACCATTGTGGTTGAAAACAATCATTATTTCCCGGCCGACAGCGTGAAGCCCGAGTTTCTCTGCGGCTCGGGCACCAACACGGTTTGCCCCTGGAAGGGCGTGGCCTCTTACCACAGCGTGGTGGTTGACGGCCAGACCAATACCGACGCGGCCTGGTATTATCCCGAGCCTAAGGCAGAGGCGGCCCACATTAAAAATTACATTGCCTTTTGGCGTGGCGTTAAAATAACCGCATAAGCTTATGAAGCCAAAACAATACGATGCTATTATTATTGGCGCCGGGCAGGCCGGTGTGCCGCTGGCCAAAAAGCTGGCCAAAGCCGGCAAAAAAACCGCGCTGGTTGAGATGCGCTGGGTAGGTGGTACCTGCGTTAACGATGGCTGCACGCCTACCAAAACCTGGATAGGATCAGCCAAGGCGGCTTACACGGCTGCTAACAGCGCCCATGTAGGTGTTAAGGTGAAAGGGGTTAAGGTGGACATGGTGCAGATAAAAAAACGCAAGGACGATATTGTGCTAAATGCCCGCAATGGTAGCACTAAGGCTTTGGAGAGTACCGATAACCTCGACCTTATCTTTGGCGAAGCCGAGTTTACCGATGTTAAAACCCTGCAGGTAAAACTAAACGAAGGCGGCACTAAGATGATCAAAGGCGAATGGATCTTTATTAATACCGGCAACCGCACCGTTATCCCCGAAATTGAAGGATTACATGACATTGATTTTTTAACCTCCACCTCCATCCTCGAACTGGAAAAAGTGCCGAAACATTTACTGATACTGGGCGGCAACTACATTGGTTTGGAGTTTGGACAGATGTTCGCCCGTTTTGGTAGCAAAGTGACTGTGTTGGAGCGCTCGGCGCGATTGGTGCCCCGCGAGGACGAGGACATTTCCATCGAAATGCGCAAAATACTGGAGCTGGAAAACATCAGCATACAAACCGGCTCGGAAGCTATTAAATTTAAAAAGCGCGCCAAAGGCGGCATAACCGCTACGGTTAAAAACGCCGGGCACGAAAAGAAAATTAAATGCAGCCATGTGCTGGTAGCCGTTGGCCGTGCCCCGCAAACGGACAGGCTGGGGCTGGATAAAACCGGTGTAAAGCTGGACGATAAAGGCTTTGTTAAAGTAAATGCCAAACTGGAAACCAACGTAAAAGGCATTTATGTCCTGGGCGATGTAAAGGGCGGTCCGGCGTTTACGCACATCGCTTACAACGATTATACTATTGTTTACCGCAACCTCATCGAAAAAACTAATTATAAGGCTACCGATCGTCCCGTACCCTATTGCATGTTTACCGACCCCCAACTGGGCCGTATCGGCATCAGCGAAAGCGAAGCCAAGGAACAAGGACTGGATGTGCTGGTAGCCAAACTCCCCATGGCCCGCGTGGCCCGCGCTGTTGAGGTGGGCGATACCCGTGGCTTTATGAAAGCGGTGGTGGACCCTAAAACAAAAAAGATACTGGGCGCCGCTATCCTGGCCGAAGAAGGCGGCGAGATCATGTCGGTACTGCAAATGGCTATGGAGGGCGATATTACTTATGACAGGATGCGCTACTGTGTGTTCGCGCACCCGCTGTACTCCGAATCATTAAATAACCTGTTCATGAGTTTAGATCAATAGCATGATCAGGGTTGAGCAATTAAGCAAGTCGTTTAATAGGGTTAAAGCTGTTGCCGGCATTTCTTTTGAAGTGCAGGAGCAGGAAACGCTGGTGCTGTTGGGAACCAGCGGCTGCGGCAAAACTACCACGCTTAAAATGCTTAACCGCCTGATAGAGCCCGACGCCGGCAAAGTATTTATTAATGGCGAAGACGTAACCCAACAACAGCCCGAGCAACTGCGCCGGGGCATTGGGTATGTGTTACAAAACAACGGCCTCTTTCCGCATTATACTGTGGCGCAAAACATAGCCATTGTACCGCAGCTGTTGGGCTGGGATAAAAAACGAACCGACCATCGCGTTAGCGAATTAATAGAAAAACTGCACCTGGATAAACGCTATTTAAAAGCTTACCCTGCCGAACTAAGCGGCGGACAGCAACAACGCGTAGGCCTTGCCCGCGCCTTAGTTGCCGACCCACCCGTATTGCTGATGGACGAACCCTTCGGCGCGCTGGACAATGTTACCCGCTCAAAAATTCATGCCGAGTTTAAGGCGCTTGATGAACTGAAACGCAAAACTATTGTGATGGTGACACACGATGTGCAGGAAGCCTTTGAATTGGGCGACCGCATCGCGCTGATGGATAAAGGTAAGATCATCCAAAACGGCACACCTGCTGAGCTGTTGTTTAACCCAGCGAATGATTTTGTGAAGGATTTTTTGGATCAACAACGCTTACAATTGGAATTTAAGGCAGTTACTTTAAGTAATGTCATCCCCGAAGGGCAAACCTTTAAACTGCACGAAGAAGATATTAAGGCCGAAAGTGATTTTTGGTCGGTTTTAGAGGTATTTAAATTCGCGGGGCGCGATAGTTTATCGGTTTATGATCATCAGCATAAAAAATTAAAAAGCCTTGGTTTTGATGAGCTGATGGCTGCCTTTTATCAATATAAAAAACAAAAAGCAAAACCATGAACGAGCAGCAGCAAACCCTGTGGCAGTTTATGGTTCAGCAAAGCGATAAACTGTTAACCCAAACACTGCAACACATTGGGCTTACTTTTATTTCTTTAATTATAGCGGTGCTGATAGGCCTGCCATTGGGCATTTTGATAGCCCGTAAACGGAAGTTTTCAGGTTCGGTACTGGGCGTAGCAGGGGTGCTGCAAACTATCCCGAGCATTGCCTTGCTGGGTTTCATGATCCCGCTGTTGGGTATTGGTCCTAAGCCCGCTATTGTGGCCTTGCTGCTGTACGCTTTGCTACCCATCATTCGTAATACCTACACGGGCATTACCGGCGTGGATGCATCGGTAAAAGAAGCTGCCGTAGCTATGGGCATGAGTAAATGGCAGATATTATTCAAGGTTGAATTGCCGCTGGCTATGCCCGTTATATTGGCCGGTATTCGCACCGCTACCGTCATCAATGTGGGCGTGGCAACACTGGCCTCCTACATTGCCGCGGGTGGCTTAGGCGAGTTTATTTTCGGCGGTATATCGCTTAACAATACCAACATGATTTTGGCGGGAGCCATCCCGGCGGCGCTTTTGGCGGTATTGTTCGATCAGCTATTGTCGCTGCTTCAACACGTCAACCTCAAAAAATTAAAAATCGTCGGCATAGGCACACTGGCGGCCATGTTGGTAATGGGGGCTTTTTATTTTATTCCTTCCGCTACCGCGGGAAAACTAACCGCCGGCTTTACGCCCGAGTTTATGGGAAGGCAGGATGGTAACCTGGGCCTGCAAAGTAAATACGGCTTGAAAATTCACACCATCGTTATCAGCGACGCGGTGATGTACAAAGCCGCTTTTGAAAAGGAGCTGGACGTGATCAGCGGCTACTCCACCGATGGCCGCCTGAAGGCTTATGACCTGGTAGTGCTGGAGGACGACAAAAAGATCTTCCCGCCGTATTATGCCGCGCCCATCGTGCGCGAGGATGCGTTGGTAAAATTCCCCGAACTGGAAAAAACGCTGAACCTGCTGGCCGGCCAAATAAATGATAGCGTAATGACCGATTTAAACTATCGTACCGACTATCTTCACCAAACGCCCGAGCGCGTAGCCAAAGATTTTTTGGTGGCCCACAAATTATTCAAGCCCTCGCGCAACGGTAATGCAGGCACGGTTCGTATCGGCTCCAAAATATTTGGCGAACAATACATACTGGCCGAAATGTACAGCATGCTAATAAAGGGCAATACCGACTACAACGTGAGCACTAAAACCGGCCTGGGCGGCACCAAAATTTGTTTTGATGCCATGACCAACAACCAGATAGATCTGTATCCCGAATATACCGGCACCGGGCTGTTAGCTATTTTACAACCTCCGCAACGCGAAATTGATGCCCTGAACGGCGATAAGGATAAAACTTATACTTATGTTAAAAATGGTTTTAAAAACAAATATCATATTAGCTGGCTAAAACCCATTGGGTTTAATAATGCCTACGCTTTAATGATGCGCCGAAAACAAGCGCGGGAATTGGGTGTTAAAACTATATCGAACCTTAAACAATACCTTGATAAATAAATGGATATACTTACCCGCTATAAACAAGTTCGTGCCCGTACTGAAATGATTTGTGCCCCGCTGCAAACCGAAGACTACGTGGTGCAGCCTGTTGTTGATGTTAGTCCGCCTAAATGGCACATAGGCCATACCACCTGGTTTTTCGAGACCTTTATTTTGATGCCTTATTTTTCGGCCTACCAAGTGTATAACGAAAACTACAACTTCGTTTTTAACAGCTATTACGAAGCCGTGGGTAGTCGCGTAGTGCGTACGGATAGGGGTAACTTAAGTCGCCCCACGGTAGCCGATATTTATAAATACCGCCATTATGTGGACGAGGCCATGGAGAGTTTTCTTTGTGTTTCGCCTGCGGCAGATGTAATGGAACTGCTGGTATTGGGCCTTAACCACGAAGAGCAGCACCAGGAGTTGTTGTATACCGATATTAAATATATTTTGGGCAATAACCCGTTGATGCCTGCTTATGATCTGAATTATGTTTCGCCTGCGGCGGAAAATAGCGACGGCGAATTCATCAAACTGGACGAAGGCGTTTATGAAATAGGTTTTGAAGGCGAAGGCTTTTGCTTTGATAATGAACTGAATCGCCATAAAGTTTACCTTAATAGTTTTGAAATAAGCCCTAACCTGGTAACCAATGCCGAGTACCTGGAGTTTATTAACGCCAATGGTTACCATGATTTCCGCCACTGGCACGCCGAGGCCTGGGATTGGGTAAAAACCAACCAGGTAGAAGCGCCTATGTACTGGCACCAGATAGATGGTGAGTGGCATGTATACACTTTCCATGGCCTGCAAGCCCTTAAATTGCAGGAGCCGGTTTGCCACATCAGCTATTACGAAGCTTATGCCTACGCCGCCTGGAAGGGCCTGCGCCTGCCTACCGAGTTTGAGTGGGAAGCGGCCAGCGATAAATTTGCCTGGGGCAAGGCGTGGGAGTGGACCGAAAGCTCCTACCTGCCGTATCCCGGTTTTGCCAAAGCACCCGGAGCCATTGGCGAGTACAACGGCAAGTTTATGGTGAACCAAAAGGTATTGCGCGGTGCCAGCGAAGTGACATCGCCGGGGCATAGCCGGGCTACTTACCGTAACTTTTTTCAAACCAACCTGCGCTGGCAGTTTACCGGCATCAGGTTAGCTAAATAAAAACATCTACCAAAAAACAACAGAGACATGCACCAACCTGTTATGAAAAACCAACCAGCCGAAGAAGCATCAGTAGATACTAAAAAACAGTTCTATGATGATGTGATAGCCGGTTTAACGTCAACACCAAAGCGCCTGCAATCCAAGTATTTTTATGATGCCGTGGGCGACAGGATATTCCAGGAGTTGATGAAATGCAAAGAATACTATCCCACCAATTGCGAGCTGGAAATATTCTCGAAAAAAACCGCCGAACTGGCCGAAGCCCTCATTGCCGATGGTGATGGCTTTGACCTGATAGAACTGGGTGCCGGCGATGCCATGAAATCAAGCTACCTGCTAAAGCACCTGCTTGAGCAAAAGGCCGATTTTAATTACCTGCCGATTGATATATCAACCAACGTGATCAACTACCTTAACGCCACGCTGCCGTTGACTATGCCTGATCTGCATATTATAGGCCTTAACGGCGAGTATTTTGATATGCTGAATAAAGCCGCCGCCATGTCTAAACGCCGTAAGGTGGTGATGTTCCTGGGATCGAACGTGGGCAATATGCCCGTGAACGAAGCCATCGGTTTTTGCCGCGAATTGCGCAACCATCTTTCGCCCGGCGATATGGTGCTGATCGGTATCGACCTGAAAAAAAATCCGAAAACTATACTGGCTGCCTACAACGACAAGGAAGGCATAACCAAGCGTTTTAACCTGAATTTATTGGACCGCATTAACCGCGAACTGGATGCCGATTTTGATACCACCCAATTCGACCACTACGCCACTTACGACCCCGAGAGCGGTGCCTGCAAAAGCTACCTCATCAGCCTGGCCGATCAGTTGGTGACGGTAGGCAAACAAACCATCCGCTTCATCAAAGACGAATACATTTACATGGAGATCTCGCAAAAGTTCACCATCATGCAAACCGACCAAATGGCCGCCAACACAGGCTTTAAAGCTATCAATCGTTTTTACGATAGTAAGAGATGGTTTATCGATGCGGTTTGGTTAGCGGAGTAGAACCTGCCCCGGCCTCCCCGAAGGGGAGAAGCACTAACGGATTGTCATCCTGAGCAAAGCGAAGGATCTTATACAAGCGATAAGGTTCTTCGCTTTGTTATTTATCACTATGCAAGCAACGTTTTTGCGGTTCCCAGCCCACGGGAGAGGAAGGGAGGGGTTTCTCCAAGCGCTCAGACTGTCGCTTGGTCAGGCCCTTCACGCACGTACCTTGCCCCGCTCCATAGCCGCGGAGGCGTTTTACTTTTTTGTCTTGATACAAAAAAGTAACAAAAAAAATCAAGCCAGGCTGATCGCTGCCACCACACAGGCCAGACTCCCGGCCGCGCACCCTGGCAGGCCACTGCGCTCATTTTTTGATTCTCATTATTTTCCGAAATCTCGGTTAGCACCGGAACCGTCGGCCCTCAACTTCGGGCGAAAGCGGGCAGAAGGCGGTGGGAGGTGCGCTGGGAAGGGCATAGCGTTGTTGGCGTGTGTGGCAGCCTCGTGCGTGCGAAGCAGCAGCCAATAATGCAGCCCGTGCTTCTGCCCGCTTTTCAGCGCAGAAGCCTAGTGCGGCAAAGAAGCCTATGGGCCGGCTAGGCCTTTTAATTACTTTGTGGCTATGACAAACGGCGAAGCCCTCTTGAGTACCTTTAAAAAACAAATTAAACACACGAAAAACTAACAGCCGCCGCGGCAAATGAGCGGGGCAAGCCACGTGCGTAAAGGGCCTCTAAAAGTGACAAAGAGAGGGCCGATTTCAGAAGTAAGGAAAGCAACAAAGCGACGTGAATAAAGACCAAATTAACTGTAGCATAGTTCACTGACAAAACACCGCCACCAAAAAATACAACCATCTAACAGCCAATGCTGTAGCGCTGCTACACCAGGTGTAGCAGTGTAGCGTGCTACGCATACAGCGCTACACTGCGCCCTCATTTACGCCATTAAATATTTGCCATAATTTTAAATTCCGTTAAATTTAAAAATTGAAATGGCATTAAGTTTTTGGGAGAAGCATAAGTCGGTAATATTGTATGGCGTTACGCTGGCAGTATTACTGTTGTTAATGAAATGGCTCGAATGGCGTTTCATAGTGCTTGACCATGCCTTTGAAATTTACGCGGGCGCGCTGGCCATTATCTTTACCCTTCTGGGCATATGGCTCGCCAAAAAACTCACCACCCCCAAAACTGTTGTAGTAGAAAAGCAGGTGATCATCAAAACCGACAATTTCATCCTCAATGAAGCCGAACTGGTGCGCCTCGGCCTCAGCAAACGCGAGCTGGAAGTGCTGGAGTTAATGGCCGGCGGCCTCAGTAACCAGCAAATAGCCGAGCGATTGTTTGTGTCATTGAACACCATCAAAACGCATTCCTCAAAAGTATTCGAAAAACTGGAAGTGCAGCGCCGTACCCAGGCGGTAGAAAAGGCGCGGCAATTGAGTTTGATCCCGTAGCCGAGTCTCGTACTTTAGTATTAATTTTCTTATTTTTATTAAAATCACCCGAAAGTATGAGGGCGATATTTCCGCTATATCTCACCTTTGAGCCATAAACTTTTAAACAAAACGAACATGAAAAAAAATGTATGGGTTTACGGAATAATTTCCGGCATATTGATAGCCGGCTTTATGACATTCTCCATCGGCCACTGTTATAACACCGGCGACTATGAAGGTAACATGCTGCTTGGCTTCGCGGCAATGTTCCTGGCGTTCTCGTTAATATTCGTCGGCGTAAAAAATTACCGTGACAAACATCATGGCGGTATTATAACCTTCGGCGAGGCACTTAAAATGGGCCTGTTTATGGCGCTGGTAACCTCAACCATTTATGTGCTTACCTGGATGGTGCTGTACTATAATTATTATCCCGATTTTATGGAAAAATTCTCGGCCCACAACCTGGAGCAAATGAAAGCTAGCGGAAAATCAGCTCAGGAAATTGCAGCCAAGCGCGAGGAAATGGCCGGTTGGGCAGCCATGTATAAAACGCCATTCGGAGTAGCCGCAGCCACCTACCTGGAAATATTGCCTGTAGGTGTGGTTGTTGCCTTGATTACCGCCCTGATATTAAAGCGTAAAACGCCTAAAGCAGAAGCTGTGGTAAGCTAGGCTATGGTAGTAGTGTGAGTTTTTACTTTGCCAAACTTAGGACAGCCGCAGTCTTTTTTAAAGATGCCGCAAGAGGTGGTGCAGAGTATAGCCAACAGGCCCATTATTAAAAATTTATTCTTCATGTTTAACAGCATGTTGCGTTATTAAAATGCTAAAGGTGGCCATACAGGCGCCAACGGTATCGGCAAACAGGTCGGGCCACTCGCCGCTGCGCCAGGTGAATATGTAAAGCTGTAATAACTCGATCACCCCACCAAATATTATTGAAAGCAGCGTTATGGTTAACGCTGCTTTATACGTTAAACGTTGATTGTTTTGTTGTCGTATATTTCCGTTGGCCCAAAATACTACCAGCAAAAAAAAGAAACCGCAATGTGTCAGCTTATCAAAACCCGGGAAGAACAGGCCCGAGCCGCCAATACCGCCCATGTCGATATTGCACATCACAAAAACAAATAAGGCCCACAAAATTGTGAGCCTATGATATTTCAATAATAATTTCATCCAATAATTATTCGCCTACCAATTCCTGGTACGCATCGGCGCTTAGCAGGCCGTCAGCGTCGGCAGCGTTTGCCAGGGTAATTTTTACCATCCAGCCATCGCCGTAAGGGTCGCTGTTTACCAGCTCAGGTTGGCTATCTAAGCCCTTGTTAACCTCGGTAATAGTACCGGTTACCGGCATAAACAGGTCTGATACAGTTTTAACCGCTTCAACGGTGCCAAAAACATCGTCTTTGCTTACTTCTTTTCCAACCGAGTTAATGTCGATATAAACAATATCGCCCAGCTCGCGCTGCGCAAATTCGGTTATACCAATAGTGGCGGTATCGCCTTCAACTCTTATCCATTCGTGGTCTTTAGTGTATTTTAATTCTGAAGGAAAATTCATATGATCAGTTTTTGATTCGCCCAAAAATAATAAAACTTTATGCAACAATAATTAATTAAACTAATAAAGCTTATTTTTAATTGCTGCTGTACTGAATATACTGATTGCAGCCTGCTAAACGACCCTGATTGTATGAAAAAGTTACACCTAATTATACTTTGTCTTATCGTAACTGGTTGCTTGCCGGGGTGTATTAATGAAGAAGAAACCGAACGTAAAAATCCCCGCCGGGAAGTAAACTTAGTGGCAGATCCGGACGATGCTAAATTTATAGTTGATGCCGACCTGTTTTTGAATGGAGAGATTGCTTTGGGCCGGCTGGCCGTTAACAAAGGGTCAGACAAACGGATAAAAAACTTCGGCGCCATGATGGTGAAGGATTACATGAAGCTGGATAGCCGCCTGGTCGCCCTTGCTCATTCAAAAAAAATAATGCTGATGGACGCCCCCGCGGAGTTTAAATTTCAGCATATAGACTCACTGGATAAAATGACCGGCCCCCAGTTTGACCAGGCCTACATTAAATACATGGTGGGTGAACACCGGCAGGCCATAGATATATTTGTTGATGCAGGGAAACACCGTTTTGATAATGACATTAAAAAGTTTGCCCGCCGAAGCGCCCTTAACCTGATGCGCCATCTTGACGCCATTGATGCTATCCGCGACAGCAAAAACTAAGCTGCTTTTGCATAAGCCTTGTTAAAAGCATAACTTGGCAGCATAAAATCATCTATCAGCATGCCAACACCTATTGTAGCCGGCTTATTAGCTTACGGAATGTCAGGCCGGGTATTTCACGCGCCTTTTTTAAGTACTAATCCACAGTTTAAATTAAAAGCAGTGGTTGAGCGCAGCCAGAAAAAAATGGCCGATCGCTACCCGGATATTATCAGCTATAATTCGGTTGAAGAGATATTGAACGATAGCGAGATTGAACTGATCATCGTTAACACGCCAAATTTCACCCACTTTGATTTTGCCAAACAGGCTTTACGGGCTGGTAAACACGTGCTGGTTGAAAAGCCTGTTGCAGGTAATGTTGCCGAGATCAAAGAACTGTACGATGTGGCGCGCGAGGCCGGTAAAATGGTTTTCCCATACCAAAACCGCCGTTGGGATAGTGATTTCCTGTCGGTAAAGGAAGTGGTGGAAAGCGGCAGGCTGGGCCGGATAACCGAGGCTACTTTCAGGTACGATAGGTATAAACCTCAACTTAATCCCAAACCATTTAAAGAAACTAAGGACACGCCTATAAACGGTATTGTTTATGAACTTTGTCCGCATTTGATTGACCAGGTTATTCATTTGTTTGGAAAACCGCTATCATTCGATAAAATTACCACCATACAGCGCGATCTGTCGGAGGTGGAGGATTACGTAAGCTTCCGTTTATTATATCCTAACGGGATGGTGGTGCATGTGGTATCGGGCTTGCTTATACCCGATGCTTTACCGGCCTTTGTGGTGCATGGCACTGTGGGTAGCTACAGTAAGCATCGTTTAGATGTACAGGAAGCCCAGTTAATTGCCGAGATGCTGCCTACCGACGACGCTTATGGCATTGAACCCGTTGGCGGCGAAGGCAAACTGTTAACCATTGGTGCCGATGGCGAAAAAAGTATTGAATATACACCTGCCATAAAAGGCGATTACAATAATTTATTTTACGCGGTATATCATGCTTTGCGTGATAATGCGTTATATCCGATAACAGAAGAGCATATGAGCTGGCAGATGGAAATGCTGGAAGCGTAGGCCCGTTTTATATTTAATAAAGACAATGAAAAAACTGATTCTATTTTTTAGCCTGATCATATTTGTTGGCTGCACGCAGGCGCAAACGCCAACCGCAATACCACATTACAAAATTTTGCAGGCCGATAGCACCTATAAAACCTGGGCCGACCTGAAAAAAGGGAAGCCCGTTATTCTGATCTACTTTTCGCCGGATTGCCCGCATTGCCAGAAGTTTACACTGCAGATGAAGAACAAGATGTCGGCATTCAAAAACATGCAGATCGTAATGATATCGTTTAACAAAACCGAATATCCATGGATGGGCATGCTGCGCAACTTTAAACGCGATTACGAGATAGGCAAGTACAAAAACATTACCCTGGGTACCGAATATCCAAACTACCTGGTACAGCGTTATTACCAGGTACAAACCACACCTTTTATTGCGGTATTTAACAAAGCTGGCAAACTGGTAAAATCATTTGATAAATCGCCGGAGTTGGATGATGTTTTGCCTACGGTTAAAAAGGTGCAGTTGTAAGAAAAATATGTCATTTTGACCAACGGGAGAAATGACATATAGGGCAATTACTTATACATCTGCTCCACTATCCCCAAATCAAATTTGGCCTCATCCTTTTCTATAAACTCCATCAAAATTACTGATTCATTATTTTTATCGCTAATGATATACCTGTCGCGTAAACCGCGTGGAATCTGACCTGTGAATGCCTTAACAAACATGCACGCTGCTAATAATGCTGCCGGAGGCGATGGGTGGCTTTCGTCTTTCAGGTAAAGTTCCAGCTCGGGTTTTTGCTTTAAGGCAAGTTCGCGGGCTTCGCCTACACGCACCAGTTGGGCGCCGTTTTCTTTGGCGGCTTTGGTATACATCTCGGTGAGGATCTTTTGGGTTTCAGGAGTTTTTTTGCGATTCCATGTTTCATACAGGTACGGTTTGGCTCCGCTTGCTTTTATCAGGTCGCAAAACTTTTTAGCATAAACTAAAAAGCTATCGGGTTTACTGATTGGGCCCATACTATGTTCTTGTATCACCACAATATCAAAATGCCCGTTTTTGATCAGTTCTTTTGATTTAAGGCCCTTTTCGCCATTCCAATGGTTTGCTAATGTGGAGCCACCGAAAGTGCTTTTACGGGTAATGAGTTTGGTATTTGTACTGTCGGATATCAGCTGAACCATATGCGGCATGTTAGATACATAGGTGTAGCTATTGCCAACAAACAAAACCCTGAGCGAATCTTTTTTTTGAGCCAGGGAGGTATTGGCCCACAAAATTACAGCACCTAACAAGGTGTATTTTAAATTTTTCATTACGATTTGATTACCAGTTTATAAGGCGTAACAACAATACGCAAAAAAACAATGCAATTCATCGTAAATACGTTTCAGTGTTTCTAACTATTGTATCAATTGTGTGATGGAGAGAGGGGGGGATGAGATATGTCATTGCGAGCGAAGCATGGCAATCGCGAAATTTGCAAGTCTGCTGCTTTTCTCTGTGCGATTGCTTCGCTACGCTGGCAATGACAACATTTTCTGTTTGCAACTTGCATGACAAAGGGGATAGAGAAGCCCGTAAGCTTCCCTAAACCGCAAATCCTCATTTTTGCAGCGCCCTTTATCAAAATAATAAGATCAGTTAATACGTATTTTCTTTTCGCTATCCTGTCACAGAAAGCTTCACAATGCCTGGCCTAAAGCCAATATTTTTATTGCTGCTGCTGTTGTTGCTGCTGCTGTATCATTTCCATATACCGCTGGTAACTGTTTTTGGTTACCACGTTGGCACTGGCCGGGCTTGGTGCCGATATCACATCAACGGTAGCCGCCGATGTTTCGCGGTTGATATTCGGGTTGTCATCATCTACCGTTACCGATACCTCCAGCTTATGCCCCGACGCGCCCTTGTAAACCCCTTTAACCGGCGAGCAATCGGTGAAATTTCTGCCTACAGCCAAACGTACGTGTGTTTCGTTGGCTATGCAGTTGTTGGTAGGGTCGAGGCCCAGCCAACCATAGTCGGGGATGTAAGCCTCGGCCCAGGCGTGGGTGGCACCTTCGCCGCGCATGCCGTTTTTGTAGGTGCATATATAACCACTTACGTAGCGTGCCGGTATTTTAACCAGGCGCAGCATTTCGGTTAGTATGTGCGCAAAATCCTGGCACACGCCGGCTTTGATTTTCCATATTTCATCCAGCGTTGTTTCAACACTGGTTACACCCTTTATATATTCAAAATTATCATACACATACTGACAAAAACGCAGGGCCACCTGGTAAGGAGTGTCATCTTTTGAGCGTTCCTGTTCTACTATTTTTTCCAGTTCGGTCAAGCCTTCAAAATACTCCTGCCTTAAAAAATCTATAAACGGAACCATGTTCATCAATGGCTTCAGGTCCTCCCATTGTTGCGCGGGGAAAATATCATTTACCGGCAAGGGTCTGTGACTGGTAGACACAACCATGCGCGTGGTAATGATAAGCGCGTTATGTCGTTCGCTGTAGGTAAAATCGCCCACTTTGTTGCCATAGTAATCGGTATGCGTATCCACCGATGGATTGCCCGTAATGATCAGATCCTGCCTGATCACATCCTGGTACTCATCCTGTATCGGGAATAGTATGATCTGGTTCGCACTGTCGCGCACAAGGCTATCATACAGGTATTTGGTGGTATGTTGTATCTGAAATTCGGGCATGGACTATGATTTATTGATTTGAAGATTTGAGGATTTGAAGATGGGGGTGATCATTTTTAAATCAGCACATCTTTAAATTTTCAAATCGCTAGCTATTAGCAAAATAATATTCATTCAAGGCGGTGCCTATACCGTACAGTTCGCCGCGTATCTGGGTTAAGAAAGTGTGTAAACCCTCCTGCCTTATACTGCGCACCGAACTATATTTAATACGACTTTGTAACCTGCCTATTCTAAACGACATTTCGCGGAAATCATCCATATTGGCATCGCTTTTCAGTCGCTCAAAATAACGCTGTATGTTACCTACCGAGTAAATTACCGAGCGCGGGAAATCATTATTCAAAACCACCTGCTCTAATACGTTTTCGGCCTCAAATCCTTCGCGGTAAGTTTTCAGGTAGAGTTCATAGCCGCCTAATGATAGCAACAAATGCTTCCAATAGGTGGTATCTGTTAACAGATCGGGATTTTCACTTATCGACCCAAATTTGGTATCCAAAATATCAACCGACTGGATAGCGCGCTCCAGGTATTTGCCAATATTCATAAAGCAACGGGCCTCGCCGCGTTCCATGGTAATCTCCACGGTGCCGTAATATAGCATTACCTGTTTTATCAGTACGTCGAGCACACTTATCGGGTCCTCGCGTTGCAGTTGACGATCAAGCTTGTTGTCTTTTACCGCATGGTAATATTCATTGAGGCATTGCCATAGGTCCTTGGGGATATGTTCCTGCACACCACGGGCGTTTTCGCGCGCCTGGGTAATGATGCTGATAATGGAATTGGAATTATCCTTGCCGGTAACCATATACTTCAGCACCGCGCGACTATCATTATTAAAATAGTCGTTCTCGCCTTCCTCTAACCCGGCGTATATACGGATAACGGTTTCCCAGGTAAACTCCTGTATCGTATCCTGCGATGAGGCGTAGTTTATCTTCAGCATGCGCAACATGCCGTCGCTACGCTCAATGTACCGACTCATCCAGTAAAAACTTGCTGCTACTCTACTAAGCATATGCTTTTTTTATTTCGAATGTCGAATGTTCGATTCGAATTTAATTTTTTGATTGATTATTCATTTGCACATCTGCTTATCGGCTACGCCAACACCCACGTGTCCTTACTACCGCCACCCTGCGAACTGTTTACTACCAACGAGCCTTCTTTCAAAGCCACGCGGGTTAAACCGCCCGGTACAATTTCAATGCCGTCGGGGCCGCAAAGAGCATATGGCCTAAGGTCAATACGCCTTGGAGTTAGTTGCCCCTGCATGTAGCACGGCGCTGCAGAAAGACTGATAGTTGGCTGCGCGATGAAATTGCGAGGCTCTTTAATGATCTCTTTTTTGTAGTCATCTATCTCCTGCTCGCTTGCCGCATGGCCCATTAGCATGCCGTAGCCACCGCTGCCGTTAGTGCGTTTCACTACCATTTTATTCAAGTTGGCAAACACATGCTTGCGTTCGTCGGGATTGCCTAGCTGGTAGGTGGGTACATTCTTTAATATCGGCTCTTCGTTGAGGTAATATTTGATCATATCCGGCACATAGGTGTAAATAGCCTTATCATCGGCTACGCCGTTACCTATGGCGTTTACAATGGCCACGTTGCCTTTGCGGTAAGCACCCATAATGCCCGCCACACCCAACATACTTGATGGGTTGAATACCAATGGGTCCAGGTAATCATCATCCACCCGGCGATAGATCACGTCAACCTGTTGCAGGCCGGTGGTGGTTTTCATGTATACTTTGTGGTTGTTCACCACCAAATCGCGGCCCTCTACCAGTTCAACACCCATTAGGCGGGCCAGCGTAGTATGCTCAAAATAAGCCGAGTTGTAAATGCCCGGACTCAACAATACCACGTTAGGGTTTGATATCTGGCGAGGCGATAGCGCCATTAGGTTTTTATAGAGTATGGACGGATACTCAGTAACGCTGCGTACGCCGCATTGCGGCAGCAGATCGGGGAAGAGGCGTTTGGTTATTTCGCGGTTCTCCAGCATATAGCTCACGCCCGATGGGGTACGCAGGTTATCTTCCAACACGTAAAAAGTGCCGTCGTTATCACGGATCAGGTCAATGCCTGATATATGTACATAAATATCGTGCGGTACGTTTACCTGCCACATTTCGCGCAGAAAATGTGGGCACGAGTAAATAATATCTATCGGCACAATGCCATCTTTTATGATGAACTGATTGTGGTAAATATCTTTCAGGAAATGGTTCAACGCGGTTAGGCGCTGCTTTATACCTTTCTCTATAAAAGCCCATTCGGACGCGGTGATGATGCGGGGGATGATATCAAACGGGAAAATCTTTTCAATACCCTCGCCGCTATTGTACACGGTAAAGGTTATCCCCTGGCTCATAAACAAGCGTTTGGCCAGCTCTTCTTTTTTATTCAGGTCGTCGGCCGATTCGCGCGAGATATAATCAATTACCTTGCGGTAATGATCGCGAACGCGGGAATCGCTGCCATACATTTCATCCCAAACATTGCTTTCGGGCGAATAATTATCAAAATAGGCTGATTCCTGCATTAAAAATTAGGGTTAATTTTAAATCTTATCGATTTATTGTTGTTTAAAAGTGAAATATATGAACTGTTTTATGATAATTGCAAGTTTATTTTGAAGTATTTGCAATTATTTGTTATGTATTTTATAAATGTGATAGAAATTAATCCATAAAATCATCAATATTTTATTCAATGCATTCGTTTGCAGCTAGGTTTAATGCCTAACTATCTAACATATAAAAAATGAAATCGGCTAAAAACATTAACACAACAGCCGGAGCATGCAAATGTTTAAGATCAGGGCGCAAAGGGGGGGTAATGGTTCGGTTTAAGCCGAAGCCCTGCTGCTTAGTAAATGTAAGAAATAATAACCGGGATTATTGCTCCAGGAAATGATCAAAAGTATCGCTGCGGATACCCAGGCGAAGGGTTTCCAAAGGGATGATATCTGCAGGGGCAATGTTGCCTAAGCTAACGTTGGAGCCTATCAGTTTAATGAACCATACCTGCTGGGCTTTTTGAGGAGCTTCCCATATAATTTTTTGCTCAGGTATCTGGGTCAGGATCTCATCCACCAAACCCTGGCGCACTTCGCCCGAATCGCGGTAGATGCCTACGTTGCCGCTTTCGCGGGCTTCGGCAATTACTTTCCATGATCCGGCGTCTATCTCGGCCTGCATCAGTTGGATCCATTTGTAGGGCGCGAAGATCTTCTGCACGTCTTTTGAGCCAACTTCGGATATTACCGTAACCTGTGTAGCCAGTTGTTTAATGTAAGAGCATTTTACCTCGTGCGGTATCTCTATCGAACCGTCGGATACTTCGGCGTATTGCAGCTCGTATTTATCCAGCAGGCGGCGGTAGTCATCAAACTGCCCGCGTACGATCATGGCTTCGAACAGGGTGCCGCCAAAGTACACCGGTATGCCGGCATCCTTATATAATTTTAGTTTTTGATCAAGATTTGGGGTAACGTATGATGTTGCCCAGCCCAGCTTCACAATATCTGTATACACACCGGCAACCTCTATCATATCTTCAACCTGCCTTAGGCTAAGGCCTTTGTCCATCACCATGGTCATGCCGCTGTCACGCGGTTTTTCAATTCGGGTTGGAAGGTTGTTGATGGTATAATTCATATCAGGCAAAATGTAATATCGGCTGTAAAAGTCATAAAAAAAACTAAAACACCGAAAGATGTTTTAGTTTAAATTTAGGTTAACAGCCACGCGTTACTTCGAGTAGCGGTTGATGATATCCAATATTATCTTATTTTCCTGCAGTTGTGGCAGGTATTCAAATAGTATATAATGCTTCTCGGGGTCGGCAGCCAGGGCCTGCTCTAAAAAGCTTAAAGCTTCGTTGTATTCGCCTTTGGCAAACAGGTAAGCTACCATGCGGTAATACAATTCGGCAGCCTCAGGGTTGTTTTTAATAGCTTGCGACATGATCTCGATCGCGCCTATTAAACGCTCCTGCTCATATAAAATAGATGAGTAATCTAACCAGGCATCAATATCCAGCGGGTTAAGTTCAACCACTTTTTCATAAGCTTGTTCGGCCTCGTCTAAATGGCCAAGTTTGTACTCGGCATCGGCAATGGCAAACCAATAGTCGGCATTGGCAATATCAAGCCCTAAAGCCTTGCGGTAAAAGTGCAGGGCCTCAAAATAACGTTCTTCAAAATCAAGTGTCACACCAATACCAAACCAGGCATCGCCCAGTTGCGGGTCCATTTTAACCGATTTTTTGTAGAAGGCACGCGCGTCATCCATCTGCTCCAGCTTTTCGTAGCATTCGCCAATAGCGCAATAGGTATCGGCGTTTGGCTGCTCGTACTCAAAAGTATGGCGGTAAACCTCAATAGCCTCGGCATATTTCTCCAGGTTAACCAGGGCGTTACCTTTATTAAAATAGGCCGATGCAAAGCTGTCTTTTATCAGGATGGCATAGTCATACGCGTCTATCGCTTTTTCAAATAAGCTTAGTTTGGTAAAAGCGTTGCCCAGGTTATACCAGGCGGCATAGCTGTAGGGTTCGTTATCAATATATTGCTGATAAAACTGTACGCTTTCTTCCTGGTTGTCGAGCACGTCATAGCAAAAAGCCAGTTCGTACAGGGCATCCTGGTTCTCCATGTTTTGCTTTAAGCAAAGCTTAAGGTAGGTAACCGATGTTTCATAATCGCCCATGTTTTGGTAAACGTAGGCAATGTGTAAAAGTATTTCGTCGGTTTCCTCGGCAAGGTCAAGCGCTTTTTCGTAGTTCTCCAAAGCCTCGGGGAAACGCTCCATGCTCTCATAAATATTACCGCGTATGATGTATATATCCGCGTCTGATGCCTCAAGCATGGCGGCTTTGTCCAGCGCCTCAAAGGCTTCGCCAATACGATTGGTAAGCACTAATAGCTGGGCTTTTTTAATTAAAAATACGGCGGCAAAAGGGTGTTGGTTAATGGCATACTCTGCTACCTGTTGCGCCTTGGCGGGGTCGTTTTTTTCGATGTAGTAATCGATAATGTTCTCAAACGCCTGGGCATCAAAAAAGTACTGGTCGTGATTCCTGATCATCTCCTCGTACCGTTCTACCGAAAATTTTGGATCTTCGGAGAACCCAAATTCAAATTCTTCTTCCATTCAGTAATGTTTGCAGAACAATAGTTTATTAAAGCAGTTATATGGCTTAGGCAGCTTTTTAACTGAGTTTAAATTACACTAATAAAGCCCCTTTAAGGCAATTAAGTTTTCAACATACAAACATTTTTAACATCGCATATTGCAAAGCATTGATTATGAATACAAAGCAAAATAATGCGGGCTGTGAGGTGAGTTGATGTTTGCCCTAAAAGATTTTATCTTTAACAAAAGTACGAAATATGCGCGTGGATATTACCGAGATCATCAAACATTTACATATAGATGTCAATAACCCGGCCTACAGCACGGGCCAAAATTGGGGCAGCAGCAACGGTGCTACAGTGAAGAAAATCACCTCACCGGTAGATGGTCAGTTAATTGCCTCGGTTAATATGGCTACTGCCGATGATTGCAATACAGTAGTTGCCCAAGCACAGGAAGCCTTTAAAACCTGGCGAGCCATCCCCGCACCCAAACGCGGCGAAATTGTGCGCCAGATAGGCGAGGCGCTACGCCAAAACAAGCAGCAATTGGGTACGCTGGTATCCTACGAAATGGGTAAAAGCCTGCAAGAGGGCCTGGGCGAGGTGCAGGAAATGATAGACATTGCCGATTTTGCCGTTGGGTTAAGCCGCCAGTTGTATGGCCTCACCATGCACAGCGAACGTCCGCAGCACCGCATGTATGAGCAGTACCATCCGCTGGGTGTGGTAGGCATTATATCGGCCTTTAATTTCCCCGTGGCGGTATGGAGCTGGAACGCCATGCTGGCCTGGGTTTGCGGCGATGTTTGTGTTTGGAAGCCTTCGGAGAAAACGCCATTGACGGCCATTGCCTGTCAGCATATAGCTGCCTCAGTTTTTAAAGCGAATGGGATCGAGGAAGGCGTGTCGTGCCTGATTATTGGTGATAAAGAGATTGGTGAGCTTATGGCTAATGATACCCGCCTGCCGCTAATATCAGCCACCGGCTCAACCCGTATGGGTAAAGCGGTGAGTGCTGCTGTTGGGGCGAGGTTGGGCCGCAGTTTGTTAGAATTGGGTGGCAACAACGCCATCATCATTACCCCTGACGCCGACCTGGATATGGCCCTGATAGGAGCTGTTTTTGGCGCGGTGGGTACTGCCGGGCAGCGCTGTACCACTACGCGCAGGCTCATCATCCACGAAAGTGTATACGATAACTTTAAAGATAAACTGGTAAAGGCCTACGGGCAGATACGTATTGGCGACCCGCTGAATGAAAATAACCACATGGGCCCGCTGATCGATACCCATGCGGTTGATACCTATCTGCAGGCCATCGAAAAATGTAAAGCCGAAGGCGGCAGGTTTGTGGTTGAAGGTGGCAAGCTTGGCGGGGCCGATTATACCTCGGGTTGCTACGTAAAACCCTGCGTGGCCGAGGTGCAGAATAAATTTATTATTGTGCAGCATGAAACCTTTGCCCCAATTTTATATCTCATAAAATACAGCACGCTTGATGAGGCTATCACGATGCAGAATGATGTACCGCAAGGTTTATCATCGGCCATCATGACCAACAATTTACGCGAGGCTGAGGCGTTCTTATCTTCTGCCGGTAGCGATTGTGGTATTGCCAATGTTAACATTGGCACATCGGGCGCCGAGATTGGGGGAGCATTTGGTGGCGAAAAGGAAACCGGAGGCGGTCGCGAATCGGGCTCGGATGCCTGGAAGGTATACATGCGCCGGCAAACCAATACCATTAATTACTCCAGCAGTTTGCCTTTGGCGCAGGGGATAAAGTTTGACCTTTAAACCCCGCGACCTCACCCCGGCCTCCCCGAGGGGGAGGGAGGATTGTTTGGATGGTAAATAATTTTAATACATTAGATTTTAAATAGATACAAATGATACAGATGAAGAATATACGCAACTACCTTTTTGGCTCTGCCTTAAGCGGGGCTTTATTATTAAGCTTTGGCGCTGCCGCACAAGCCCCTAAAGCAGAGGCCGAATTGCCAAAAAACTGGCATACGCTTGATTTGAAAACCAGCGGTTACTACGGTATCAGCCTGGATAATGCGTACCAATTGGTTAAAGGCAAAAAAAGCAAAACGGTAGTGGTGGCTACTATTGATAGTGGTGTTGATACCGCGCAGGCTGATTTGAAGCCTATCCTGTGGGTTAATACCAAAGAAATTCCCGGTAACGGCAAGGATGATGATAACAACGGATACATTGACGATATACATGGCTGGAACTTTTTAGGCGGCCCGGGTGGAAAATGCGATTATACCGAAACCACCGAAGAGGTACGCGAGTTTAACCGCCTGAAAGATAAATACGCAGGTAAAACTTCGGCCCCCGCCGGTAGCGAAAAAGAGTACGCATACTGGTTAAAAGTGAAAGATACTTATGTGGCTACCACTACCAAATCGGCAGAAGAACTGCAGCAGTATCAACCCATGATGAATGCCCTGATGGTAACCAGCGGCTTTATTAAACGCGGCTTGAAACTGGCCCCATCGGCCACTTTCACCAAAGCCGACCTGGAAAAGTTAACAGCTAGTAATGATACCCTTATTCAAAGCAAAAGCATATGGATGCAAATGTTTGAGCAGGTTGACGGCGATAACGGTAAAGTAATTAAAGAGCTTGCCCAATACATGGAGAAGCTGAATAACGACGTTAATCCCGATTTGAACTCGCGCAAAAATATTGTTGGCGATGACCCGAATGTGCAGGATGGTAAAGCTTACGGCAGCAACCTGATCAAGTTTCCTGACGCATCACACGGTACAGGCGTATCGGGTTTAATAGCGGCTGTACGTGGTAATAAATATGGTATTGATGGCGTAGCCGATAACGTGCGCCTGATGGGTATTAAAGCTGTGCCTAACGGCGATGAGTATGATAAAGATATTGCTAACGCGATACGCTACGCGGTTGATAACGGTGCCAAGATCATTAACATGAGCTTCGGTAAAAAAATATCGCCACATAAAGATTGGGTTGATGCTGCCTTTAAATATGCCGCGTCAAAAGATGTATTGCTGGTACAGGCATCGGGCAATGATAACCAGGATGTTGATGTAACCCCGCAATTCCCGAGCGATACTTTTGAAGATGGTACCGTTACCGATATGCCTAACGTGATCAACGTTGGCGCATCGGGCGCTAAAATTGGCGATGAACTGGCGGCGACTTTCAGCAACTACGGCAAAAAAAATGTAGACGTTTTTGCACCGGGTGCCAAAGTAACATCAATAGATAAAGATGAAGAGTTTAACACTGCCGATGGTACAAGCTTTGCCTCGCCTATTGTAGCAGGTATTGCTGCTTTGGTTTTGGAGTATTATCCAAACCTGAGCGCCCTGCAACTAAAACAGGTAATAATGGGTTCGGCTACGCCGCTGCCTGCCGGTACCTTAACTTTAAAACCCGGCAGCAAAACCGAAAAGGTTGAGTTTAGCAGCCTGAGCAAAACCGGTGGTATAGTAAATGCCGCTAAAGCATTGCAACTGGCCAGTAAGTTAAAAGGCGATAGGAAGGCGAAATAATAGGATGAAAATTTGTTTAATGTTTTTTGTTGCCGTGATGTTTTTTTCGCTAACGGTTAACGCTCAGAATGTTGATTGTAAGAATTTTAAAACCGGCACCTTTAAAATGGTTTATAAAGGTAAAACTACCATCATAAAGAGGTTTAAGGAAACACAGCTTGAATATTATGACAATGCAAAAGTTCCTACTACTTTTAAAGTAAAATGGCTTGATGACTGTAATTATGTATTAACGCCTACTGCCGATGTTTTTAAAAAATATCCAACTTTGCCAAGGGATGCTACTTTATCTGTACGGATTATACCAACCGGAAAAAACACTTTTAACATAGTTGGAAAAGTCAGCTTTTCGCCAACAGAACAAAAATCATCGGTAATTAAAATTAACTGATAACAAAAAAGCGGGCCTAAAGCCCGCTTTTTTGTTACTTGATCTTTTTGATCAGATATACTCCCGAAACATACATCGGTCTTACTTTTTCTTTGCCGGTTTTATCGAATGAAAAGTTATCAATGATCAGCTTAACGCTGTACTTTTTGCCTTGCTGTGTTAAAGTTAACATATCAGGCGGCACTATATATTTGTGGGCGTTGCTGTCAACTAAATATTTAGACAGATGAGGTGTCTTTAACAGGCTATCTGCCAATTGGTTGTCTTTGAATATAAAGAGATCCTTATCAACCTTTAGCATAAGTTGTGTATCATCAACCACTTTACGCTCGATATGAATACCGTTAAATTTTGTAGTATCTGCTTCATTAACGTCGGCCAGGTAATCGTATCCTTTTATATCGATCAAATTGTTAGTATTAAATTGATAGTGGTCTTGTAACACTACTATAGCGTCATATCTGTTGGCGTACTGTTTTAACCCTAGATAATTGATTATCCAGCTCAATTTTTTCTGCCGCTGTTCATAACGGTTAAGCGTTGTATAGGTGCGGTAAGTGCCTTTAATTTGGGCTATAGAATCGCTTACCGCTTTTAGATCTTTATCAATATAGGGTTGAAGTGATACGAGGTCGTGTTGTTTGATCAGATAATCCAGTTTATCTACCGCATTGGCGGCATCAGCCGAATCAATTTTGGTGACCTTTACCAGCTTGCCATCCTTAAAGGCTTTATGTTTTTTAAAGATATTCACCAATATCCGCGTTTGCGAATACTGTGATACCGAGAATGCCCCTTGTGGCCCGTAAACCGATATCAGCGTAATGATGGATAGCGAGATGGGGATGAGCTTGATGTTCTGCTTCTTAAATAACAAAAAGTATATCGATATAAATAACAGCCACAGTGCCAGGGCTATTAAAAAGTAACGTTGCTCGGTAATACCGTATTCAAATACGCGCGTACCTACCGCTACAAAAAGCAACACCAACAAAGGCAGTAACAGAAAGTAAAAGCTGCGCGCGAAGGTTTTGAGCCATTTGTTCTCCTCGTGCTCGCGGATGGGATAAACCAGCAAGAGAGATAATATGCCGAATACTGCATAGCCTAAAATGAGGTAGGATACGTACCCCTTCGGTAAGTTCCATTGTATTAAAATTTTAGCTTCGTAGGCCAGTAGTATAGCCAGGTAAATGGTGGCCAAAGGTATCAACACAAACTGCGTAAAAACCTTAAGGCCTTTGGGGTAGGTGGTATCGGCATCCAGTTCAACGTAGCCGGATGGTACTCCCGCCAGGAAAAACACGGTATTGAACATACCTACTATCCACAACCATAAAATTATAAATGTGTCGTCTTCAAAAGTCACATTAAACAGCAGGTTAACAGCGCCCAATGCCGCGGCCAGTCCGCCAAAAAGTACCGCGCTATATAACGCGCTGGTTAAGATCCGCAGAAACAACGTTTTATTAAACTGCCAAAAACCCTGTACATGCCCTTTACCGGTATACGCCGCATAGGCAACCACGAGGTGAAAGGCCAGGCTAAGCAGGAAAAACCGTATCCAGTCGGATTGCGTGCGGTTGGGATCTATCAGCAATAGCAATAAAATTGCTAACACGATGGCTGCTCCTTTGATGCCCCATGTTTTACCCTTACTAAATTTATGGCTGCCCGTATACAACGTAGCCGCCAAGCTAAGCAGTAAGCCCAGGTTAGCCATCATGATAATGCGTATGCACCAGCTTTCAGCAACGGGGTTGATGTTGGTTAGTTCGACATTAACAGTAGCCGCGATAGTGCCGGTAAGCGCAAATAGTATCTCGATAGGAAAGCGTTTAACGGTATTTATGGCGCCTTCGGCCAGGTTTTTTATGGATGGAAACTTCATGTGCTCAGGTTTAATATCCATCTAATGTAACTATTTTAAGCTTTAGATGTAAAAACCTTATGCCTTAGCGGCTCACAAATTGCATTTAACACATTAGTGCTTATATTTGCGCTTCCAAAAAACATCATTTACTATAATAACGATGAGAGAAATACAATTCAGAGAAGCACTTCGAGAAGCAATGCAGGAGGAGATGCGCAATGATGAGAATATATACCTGATGGGCGAAGAGGTTGCCGAGTATAACGGTGCCTACAAAGTTAGCCAGGGTATGCTTGACGAGTTTGGCGCTAAACGCGTTATTGATACACCAATCTCTGAATTAGGTTTTGCCGGTATAGGCATAGGCTCGGCCATGAATGGTTTAAAACCCATCATCGAGTTCATGACCTTCAACTTCTCGCTGGTGGCTATTGACCAGGTGATAAACGGCGCTGCCAAGATCATGTCAATGAGTGGTGGCCAGTTTTCGGTACCGATTGTTTTCCGTGGCCCAACCGGTAACGCGGGTATGTTAAGCTCGCAGCACAGCCAGTGTTTTGAAAACTGGTATGCCAACTGCCCGGGCTTAAAGGTGGTTGTACCATCAAACCCTGCCGATGCCAAAGGTTTATTGAAATCGGCAATCATTGATCCCGATCCGGTAATTTTTATGGAGTCGGAGTTGATGTATGGCGATAAAGGCCTTGTTCCTGAAGAAACTTATTACACCCCGATAGGCAAAGCCGCCGTAACCCGCGAAGGTACCGATGTAACCCTGGTCGGTTTCGGTAAAATAATGAAAGTGGTTAATGCTGCCGCTGCCGATCTGGAAAAAGAAGGCATCAGCGCCGAGGTGATCGACCTGCGTACCGTTCGCCCGATTGATTATGATACCGTTATAGCTTCCGTTAAGAAAACCAACCGTTTGGTACTGGTTGAAGAAAGCTGGCCACTGGGCTCTATCGCTACCGAGATCGCGTTCAAGGTACAAAAAGACGCTTTCGACTACCTTGATGCCCCAATACTGCGCATCATGGGTGGCGACGTGCCCCTGCCTTACGCACCAACCCTGATACAAGAATACCTGCCAAATGCCGAGCGCGTTGTTAAAGCGGTAAAAGAAGTGATGTACGTTACCAAGTAACCCATCGCCTCCCCAATAAAAATATTAAAGCCCCCGATTGTTCGGGGGCTTTTTTTGTGCAAATTGCATAACCAAAATATGCCTTTATGAATATCAGGAAAACCACCGCGCTGCTCATCGCAGTTTTATTGTTAAATACCATTGCAGCCTTTGCCCAACGTAAAGATGTTAACCTGGTTTTCATAGGTAACAGCATAACTTACGGCGCCGGCCTTTCCGACCGCCAAACCCAAGCCCCGCCTGCCATTGCCGCGGCTTACATCAAAGCCCAAAGCAATATCGGTATGGTAGATTACAGCAACCAGGGCCACAGCGGCTACACCACGCTTGATTGGGTGCCGGGCACAGCTGCGTTAAACGCTGCACAAGCCGCCGCGCGAGCCTTCAGCAACCAGGATGCTCAGCTGGTTTTTAGCATTAAAATTGGTACTAACGATAGCGCCATGAAAGGCCCCCACGGTTCCCCCGTTTCGGTGACGGATTATGAGCTGAATCTGAAAACCATCATTAACGAATTACTCCGCAACTTTGCCAACTGTAAAATTGTAATCCACCATCCGCTATGGTACAGCCCCAGCACCCAAAACGGCTCGATGTACCTGCAAGATGGCCTTAACCGACTCCAATCCTACATCCCCATAATAGATGCCGTGGTGAAGAGCTATAAAACCAGCAACCCCAACCAGGTTTTCGTGGGCGATACCAAGGCCTTCGACTATTTCAAGAAAAACTATAAAACCGACCACCAGGTTGAGCGTGGTCCCGCAGGCATATTTTATCTGCACCCCAATCAAAAAGGCGCCGAAGCCCTGGGCGAGTTCTGGGGAAAAGCCATCATGAAAGCGCTGAAGTAAAGGCGGCGCAGTGTAGCGCCGTATGCGTAGCACGCTACACCGCTACACCTGGTGTAGCAGCGCTACAGCGCTGTTTATCAGGTGCTTGAATTTTTTGGTGACACTGTTTTGTCAGCAGGGTGTTTATGGCGCGTTTTATTAGGTGCGTCAGGCATTGCTGTCGCTCAATACCTTTTCAAAAGCTTTGCGGGCGCTGCCTCTAAAATATACCTCGCCGCAGTAGGTATAGCCCAGTTTTTCAAACAGGTGCAGCATGGGCGCATTGTCAAAATTGGTATCAGCTTTTACGCTGTATATGTTTTGGCTAAGGGCATAGGCTTCCACAAACGTTATGATCTGCCGGGCCAGGCCTTTGCCCAGCCAGGCCGGGGCAATAGCTACGCGGTGCAGCACCACAAAATCGCCCGTGCTTAGCCATTGGCCTTTAATTTTGGCGTATTCGGGTTCATCATTGATCATAATGGCGGTGTAGCCAATTATGGTGTCATCATGCAGCAGTACAAAGCCGCAGCCGCGCTCAATGTCGCGTTTAATAACATCGGGGTTGGGGTAGCCATCCTGCCATTGCAGGCTGCCGTCGGCCTTGCGACGCGCTATGGCCGCTTCTAAAATTGGCCATATCTGCCCGGTTTCGCCTAAAGTAGCCTGTCTAAAAGTATAATTCATGCCTTTAACTGTATACGCGTCAATAATACTTCATCGGGGCTAATTACGCAAATGTTATGTAAACGCGCTACGGCTAAACTTTGGTTATTACAGGGCGGCGCTCTCTTTGATCGTTT
Source organism: Mucilaginibacter sp. A3364 (assembly GCF_059690715.1). NCBI lineage: Bacteria > Pseudomonadati > Bacteroidota > Sphingobacteriia > Sphingobacteriales > Sphingobacteriaceae > Mucilaginibacter > Mucilaginibacter sp. A3364. Next base: position 436,069 of record NZ_JCAWED010000002.1, on the reverse strand, counting down.
TGTCGATCCAATAACCGCCGTGTAGCGGGGCGCTAACATAGTGTAGCCGCACGGCACCGGTTTTATCAATAACCACGTTGGTAGGGTACAGGTTAATTTTAAACAGACCGGCAAACCATTGCGCGTTGCTCACCAGGCGGTAGCCGAAAGGGTTTTTAACCGTAAACTCCTTAATATCCTCCTCCGCGTCAAGCGCGAAACCAACGAATATCACATTCGGGTCGTCCTTGTATTTCAAGGCAATGCGGTTAAGCTCGGGTATCTCGGCGCGGCAGGGCGGGCAGCCAATAAACCAGAAATTAAAAACCAGCGTTTTGCCCGCCCAGTCTTTAGCCTCAATTTTTTTGCCCGTAATGTCGCGTATCTTAAAAGGTTTTATCTTGTCGCCCGTTTTAAAAAAGGTGCTCTCGGCCGGTTTAGGCCAGCGGGCATAGTTGGCCTCTTTTTGGGCCTGGGTAAAAGGCACCAGTAAAAAATGCGTATCGGCCTGCGTAGGGTAAACCGGCCTGAGCCAGTAATCGCCGCTTTGCACCATTTTTTGCCACACAAAAGCCGGGTACTTCATCCCGCTCGAATCCACCACTACCGAATTCACGTTAGCCACCGGTCGGTTGTTTTGAGCGCGCGCATACATGGCCGTCAATACTAAAAAGCACGAAATAAAAATCAGTTTCTTCATTGCACACATAAGGTTTGGGGTAGCGCAATATAGGCGTTTGTTGTTGGCAGTGCAAAATTAAGTTTATCGAAAACGGCAAGCAATCCAGCTGCTTGATACTAGCTACTAGTTCTCAAAAATAATGGCGTTGCCTGCGGCCCGTGCTATCCGCTTATACTGCACGAAGCCTTAGTCGCGGCGCCCGCGCTGAGGCCCTCGCCGGCCGGTATCCGCTACTATCACTAACGCGAGCCGACGCACAAAGCCCAAAAACTCCTTCCCCCGGGAGGGGTGCGGCAAGCCATGTGCGCAAAAGCGGGGAGGGGTTTATGCGCCATACTTCTATCTGCCCTGCATACCCGCGCCCGTGTGGATAACCCCACCTGCATTTTACTTTGCACAGGGATTATACGTGCTATCTCTCTTCACAACAATCGTATTAATTTTACCACCGCTATACTCTGCAGTTATATATTTTGATTTAAGGATAAGCATGCGATATACAGATTCATCCGGATCAAAAAATCCACCCGCTATATTGTTTTTTACAAGCATTACCCTAAAATCATTGCCTTCCAGGTCCTTTCTGTCAAACTTATAGTCTTGCCGGCGGTCGTATCCTTTGTCGCAGTTTATACCGTCCGAAGCTAAATGTACACTTACGGTCTTGGTGGTGCTGGATCTACCCAGGATGGGTACCTGGCAAATTATGGTATGTCTGGCCGGGTCGAACGTGCCTTTTTCCGCGCCGAAAAAGTCGTCTACCTCATCTTCCTTAACATCCAGGTATATCCTGAATACAGCCTGCGAACTCAATACGTGGGTGGAATTATACCAATTAAATACCTGCACCGTTACAACAGTGCCGGCAATTAGTATAAATAAAAGGATAACGATCTTTTTCATGAGGTGGGGTTTAAGGTGGGCTTTTAAAGCCAGTTAATTTTATCAAATTTGTGTTTCATTCTTAAACCCTGAGTAGGATGCACCGAGATTATGTAAAGTATGTTACCAAGTAACCACTCTCTGTAGTTAGTCTTGTAACCAAGCCCCATTTTATTTAAATTTTGATAAGGCCCAAAGCTGATACAGTTATGCAAATGCGTTTCTATGTTTCTTCGAAACTTTTTTCCAATAGTAACACCCTCGTTAACATTTAAACCAGTGACCATTTGTCTGTTAGCACGCGTTCTATAACTACCTTTTCTTTCGTTGAGTTTAAACTGCTCTTCTTCAATTATCTTTTTTATTACACTTCTTTTTAATTTTTTTTTTACGGGCCCGGAAAATGTTAAGTCGTCGGCATATCTGGTGTAACTATACCCATTTTTTGTAGCATATTCATTTAGCCTAATATCAATTCTAAAGGCTGCTAAGTTGGAAATTGCAGGACTAGTTGGGGCTCCTTGTGGTAAAAAGTTTATATGTTGACTGTAAAGTTCAGGCGATATATTCATCTTTTTCAGACGCATTTTATGAGTTTCAGTAGGAGCAACGCAACACGCTTTTGCTAAATCAACCGACACCGCTTTGCTATAGCCTATTATTCTAAATAGGCCATATACGCGAGCTTCACTTATAGAGTCAAAATAGTTTTTTAAATCAAACTTCATAACCAATTCCTGATTGACATGAGGTTTGGCGTTATCTACAATTGATTTACCATGTTGATACGCAGTAACATATTGAGGAAATTTTAAATTGTCTAAAATGTATTTTTTTATCCAATATTGTACAGCTTTAATTTCGTCAGAAGGTGCCATGACATACCGTATTCCACCTTGCCGTTTTTTTATGCCAAATTCAATATAATGTGTTTGCCTATTTTCTAATAATAGGTTTAGGATGTCATACCGAATCCCCATCATTAACGCTAAATGTTGGGGTGAAAATATAACAGGAAGCTCCTTCTCTAATAATTTTCCAGCATAAGATTCTAGCTGGTCGATTAAGATTGGATTTCTACCTAAGGCTTTATTTTTTTCAAAAAATTCCCTGGATAACTCCATGATTGCTAATTACGCTAAATACAGAAAGTCATAAATTAAATACAACATAAATATCTCTTATATAATAAGATACTTCAACGGAACCCAGTCCTAATGATACCGAGCAAATAACATAAGTTATTAATACGCTAATTATACAACCATTTCATTACCCAGAGAATTTTTTTGGAAAGTAATCAACATCTGCAAAATTGAAAACTCTTTTTTCTTCCTTTTTTAATGTTTTTATATGTTCAATAACTTTTTCAAGTTGCAATTTTCCCTCCGCAGTCAATCGGTTTTCAATATCAATTAACTTCATTTGTCTTGCAATTTCAATGTAATGGTCTAGGTCTTGACTTAATACTCCCAGTTTTTTTGCGATTATAGGCAACGCATAGCTTTTGTTTATTAATCGGAGCAACCCAAATACAATAAATTTTTTTTTCGAATTTCCATGGCCAAGCTGGATTTCGTTAGGGATATTTAACTCGAGCCTAGAGGCTGCGAACGCTAATTCTTCTCTGAAGCGATTATTTGCCGCTAAAACCTCGTCAATATCCCTAGGCAGCAAAGGAGTCCAGTTAGATTTTGCTGACCAGATTATTGGTATTGTATTATTCGGAGGAGAATATGCAAAGCTAATTAATGCTTCGGAATCTTTGTACCCCAAATTATGACTTCTAGATCGTCCGGTGAATAAAAATTTTTTTGCTGCGTAGTCATGAGAGATTTTCTTTAGCTTGTCGCAAATAGAGGTAGTAGTAAAATGATTTGGGTTGTATCCAAAAATTTTATCATGAATTTTTCCCCTGATTTTAACATTAGGAAAGTCTTGTAATATGTGAGATTCTGCGCTACTCATGTAGTAAATGCAGATACTGTAAGTATCACTTACCAAGCTTGCCGAAGTGTCAGATAGTTTCAGAAATTCCTTGTAATGGCTTTTGAAAGATCCCCCAGTTCCAAAAAAATCATCAAAAAAAACAATTACACTATTCTCATTATAAACAGTCTTCTCAAGGTCGTTTTTAGTAACCAAGTAAGTTGCCTTACCGGAATCCATCAATCTCCTAAATATTTTGGATTTTTCCATGTAATACGTTAAAAGCGTTGCGCTTTTACCATACTTCGCAATTGCGTTAAAATAGATATGTTTTTCTTGATCAACTTCTTTCAGTAAGTTATCTATCATATTATCGCACTCAGCGTATAAGTCCCCTTCACTTACAAAATAGATATTTTGCAAAATCTCTAGTGCGTATAACCAATCATCATTTTCAAAATTCTGCAACCATTTTAAAATAGCCTTATCTGATTTAGTATAGTATAATTTTCTGCTAACTAAATCTATTTCCTCAGAAAAACACTCTATGATTTCCTCGATATCCATTAAATAAACCAACTCATGCGGTTTTCAATGTGGAAGGCATTTCGTCGTAAGTCCTTCCATTTAAAATGCGTCCAGCAGCCTTTTTATTTTTTCCACCCCACTGTTTAAAGAAAAAAGGGACTTTAGCATTTTCACATTGCAATCTAATATCTTCAACCCAACTACTTTCCATTGGTCGAGCTTTAAATCCGCTTTCTCCGCCAACTATAACCCAATGAATTCCATCCAAATTCAGGTTTGGCAGTGCATCTAACAAAGGTTCAATAGATAAAAATCGAGTGTAAGCATTTACTTTTCTTAAATGATCTATCCTATCTAGCACGCGATCGTCTTCAACGCTAACTCCAATCCAAATATTAGGTGTAAATGTTAAAAATGGAGCATAGTTTTCTAGTACATCTCCCCGTTTTGTTAAGACTTGATATGTATGCTGTGGAGTGTCGTTCATAACCTTGAAAACGCTTTGTACATACTCTAACGGCACATCTTTGTGGAAGAGATCACTCATCGAATTGACAAATACCAACTGTGGTTTAGTCCAAGTATATGGTACCAGTAATGTAGCAGGGTGAATTCGAAATTTAAATCCCTGGCTATATTTTTCTTGTCCCATCCCCTTCAACCTTTTCGTCATCGTTTCGGCATAGCAAAATTTACAGCCTGCTGAAAGCTTGTCACAACCCGTTGTAGGATTCCAGGTCATTTCGGTCCATTCTATTGACGATTTTGACATTTTTAAAAATTCAATATGCAAGTATCTGTTAGTAAAACACGAACTTTGTGGTTAACGTTGTCTGTAAAAGTAGCTTTTACTTTTCCATTTTCAACCATCTTCCTTAAAGTATCTGTATAATGAGACCAACTAAATTTTGTATTTTTTTGGTGCTCATCATAAAGCGCTTTAGCTGTAACTTGTCGACCATTATAAATATTCACCAGTTGAGCGGATAGCGCATCTATATTCGGATTGCCAAAATTTATATTGTTAGTGCTTGACGTTTTTTTTGCGTCATATGTATAATTACCATCCTTTTCTAAAGTTGCACCAATGTTATCATACGAGTGATACACATTTTTGACTAGCTCATATCCTTTGTCATTCTTAGTAAAATGAATAATGTAGTGACTTGTGGCTGTGCTATCTTCTTCTTGAAATCTAAACGAACAATGATAGAGTTTGACTCCCGCCGCTTTATTAAACTCATCAGCTAAATTATTCATTATCAAATTTAATCTCTCTTGTACCGATGCTTTATACTGGCGGCTTTTTCTTAATTCATTAATTGTCGTGGGAAAGAGAGCCTGCATCATTTCATCAAATTTCCCTACCGAAACGGCTTGGTTTATTCGCTTTATATTAACAAATAAAAACAACTCATTCCCCCAATTCCCTAAAAATTTGGCGAGAATAGATGTATCGATACCCTTATAACCAAACGGATCAAAGAAAAGTAAAGTAGGATTCGGGTTCGTTTTACTAGGCTCTTTATTCAAAAACTTTTTTATTGCATCATCTTCTCCTACAGTTTTATCTCCAAATCTGGGTGGGTTTTTAAACGTGTCCGCCGGAAATAATGAATTGAAATTTTCTTCCAGTTCTTTAGCAAATACTTTGTCATTAAATATCAAATGAACTTTTTCGCTTAATATTGGATCCTCTGCACATTCTTTCGCTAATAATAAAGGAGTTGAATGTTTTTGGTCTTCGTATTTCCCAGGCCCTGCAAAAAGATCAATGTACCTGATTGTCTTTTGGGGTTTTTTAAGTAAGATTCGGCAATATTGTGGGAAGTATTCTGAAACTATTTTAGCTTTAACTTCAGAGGAAGAGGTTTGCTCTTTGAAAAAATCATCATCCATGGTTTAAAATTTAGGTTGAATAAAGTTAACAATAAATTTATTTGTATCAACCTTTTAGAAAAGACATTCTCCGCTACCGCAAGCGTCCCCGATTGTGGGTAAGCGCTAAATAATAAAGCAACTGGGTAACAAAACAAAAAGCCGCAAGCGAGGACGCTTGCGGCAGCGGGCTGTATCAAACCAGCGCAACATATTCAGGACGAAGTTTGCACCACGCTAAACTTCGCCCTGTAAAAAGACTTTTCCGTGCTTGTTAAACCGAAAGGCGCGCTTCAATATAACGATCCAATTTATCAAAGGTACCGCCAAAGCCTTGCTCCATATTTTCTTTAATGGCATGGTAGGTTTCCTCTTGCGCTGCGGTGGCATTTACCGGGTGGCCTTGCAGCGTTAAGGTAGTGCGGCCAGTGGCTTCGGTGAACGTTACCTGGTTAAATATTTCTAAGGGGAAATCCATCGGGAAGGGCGAGGTGCGGATGTTGCCCTCTTCGTCCGAAAATGAGCTGATAAATTCTATCAGGTCGGGGTTGTTAATGTTAACATATTGAAAAAGGCCCCACATGCTTTGCTCGCCGGCTTCCATTTTGTAATGGAACCTGCCGCCGGGTATAAAGTCGAAAGTTTTTACCGTTAGCGCCATTCCTGCCGGGCCCCACCATTCGCCCATGGCTTCGGCATTGGCAAAGGCATCAAATACAATTTGTTTGGGCGCGTTAAAATGGCGTACTATTTTAAGCCCCGGTTTAGTGTGATCTATCATTTTGCTTGATTTTTATGTTGAACTTTTTTAATGTATTTATCTAACGAATCGAGTTTCTCCATCCACAACTGGCGGTATTGATCTATCCAGTCGTTTACCTCGCCCAGCGTATCCAGTTTAGCCTCGCAGTAACGCTCGCGCCCCTGCTGTTTAATAACCACCATACCACACTCGGTTAAAATTTTAATGTGGTTTGAAATTGCCGGTCGGCTTATCTCAAACTTATCGGCAATGGCATTTAAAGTCATAGGGGTAAAGGCTATATGGCCCAATATTTCGCGCCGGGTTGGGTCGGCTATTGCCTGGAAAACATCTCTTCTTGCTTCTGCTGCCATATTGTGTAATCATTTGGTTACGCAATTATATATGTAATCATTTGATTACGCAAATTTATTTTCAAAAAAATGATTAACGTGGGTTTTAATGGCGAGAACGCAATAGTGCAATGGCCCCGCGCGATTCCCTCCCTCGGGAGGGGCAGGGAGGGGTTTTGCCAACGTGCCGGGGATATTTGGACGGCGCAGAAACCCCTCCCCACCACTACACAAGCCGGCGCACTCCTCCCAAGGGAGGGCGTTGATAACCTGCAACAAAAACTAATCAACTAGTCACTAGTCAACCAATCACTTGTTATATTAGCGCCTGGCAATTATAAACATCCGGATGGTTAAAGTACCTGTACGCGTAGCGATTTTGTTGACGGGCCTGCTGCTGTTATTCGGCAACAGTGTGCCGGCGCAGACGGACGGACTAACCCAATGCAGCGCTACTTTAACCGGCGGCGTGCTCACCCTGCAAAACAGCCGCATGGCCCGGGCCTACCAGTTTAACCATGGCGACCTGAAAACCCTGCGCATTACCGATAAACAAACCAACCACACCTGGGCCTACAAAGCCGACCGGCCCGACGCGGTGTTACCCAATGCCGGCGCGGTACAACCCGGCGCGGGCAAGCTGGAAGTGCGGCAGGTGGCGGCCACCGCAATAAGCGGCCCCTACCTGCGGGCTGAGTGCAGCGCCAAGCTGGGCCAACTGGAAGTGAAACGTGTTTTTAAAATTTACCCCGACTGCCCGGCTATTGCCTGCACGTTTTACCTGCGCGGCACGGTGAGGGCCAGCTGGGCAGGCTCGGCCATGGTTTCGGCGGCTGATTTGAAGAATGTTGAGAGCCTGGCCGAGGGCAAAAAAAGCTATTCGCCGGTTACGGTGATGGAGCAGCTGACCCTGCAGGGCGCCAACTGGCGCATTAAAACCGTGCAATTTTTTGACATTACCGACCAAAATAACAACCTGGTGCAACAGCGCGAGGAACTGCCGTACCGGGCCGAAAGCAGGCTTACGGGCAACCTGCTTTTTGCCGACGAGGTACTGGCAGATAGGGGGCTTTTTGTGTTGAAGGAATCGCCGGCGGCGGAGGTGCAGCTGGGTTTTCATGGCTTCGATTTTTTGGTTTCGGCGGCGCGCGTGCAGGCCGTGGGCATTGGCGTGCAACCTGCGGATATTAAACCCGACCAATGGCTGCGCTGCTACGGTTTTGCAACCGGCGTTACCACCGGCGGTGAGATAGGGCGACTAACGGCCCTGCGCCAATACCAGGAAAAGGTGCGCACGCGCCAACCCACCCGCGACGACATGATACTGATGAACACCTGGGGCGACCGCAGCCAGGATAAACATATAGGCGAGGCTTTTACCCTGAAAGAAATTGAAGCGGCGCACCGGCTGGGTATTACGCATTTCCAGATTGATGATGGCTGGCAAACGGGGCGGTCGGCTAACTCGGCTTTCGCGGGCGGCACGCTAACCAATATTTGGCGCAACCCCGATTACTGGAAGCCCGATAAAGTGAAGTTCCCGAACGGGCTGGCGCCTGTAGTGGCCCTGGGCAAAAAGCTGGGCGTGCAGGTGGCGCTGTGGTTTAACCCCAGCAAGGATAGCAGCTACGCGCACTGGCGCAATGACGCCGATGCCCTGCTGGCCCTGCACCGCGAGGGTATCAACATTTTTAAGATAGACGGCGTGCAGGTGCTGGATAAGCAAGGCGAAGTAAACCTGCGCCATATGTTTGATACGGTAATGGCGGCCAGCAATAACCGCGTGATGTTTAACCTGGATGTTACCGCCGGCAGGCGCTACGGCTACCATTATTTTAACGAGTACGGCAACATTTTCCTGGAAAACCGCTACACCGACTGGGCCAACTATTACCCCCACACCACGCTGCGCAACCTTTGGATGCTATCGCGCTACGTACCCGCGCAAAACCTGCAGATAGAGTTTTTAAACAACACGCGCAACGCCGATAAATACCCTGCCGGGGATGTGCTGGCTCCGCAGAAGATCAGCTTTGAATACACCTTCGCGCTGACCATGATGGCCCAGCCGCTGGCCTGGTTTGAGGCTACGGGTTTGCCTGAGAAGGCTTTTGCACTGGCGCCGGTAATTAAAAAATACCGTAGCCTGCAGGCCGATATTCATGCCGGCAGGATATTCCCCATAGGCAATGAACCAAGCGGGGCAAGTTTCACCGGCTTTCAATCCATTAAAGGCAACACAGGCTATTTGCTTTTGCTGCGCGAATATACTTCCGCCGCCGGCGCCCAACTGCAAACCTGGCTTCCGCCCAACAAGCGGGTTAAGCTAACGCCTTTACTGGGCAGCGGTACCCAAAAAACCATTACCACCAATGCCGAAGGTAAAGCTTTTTTTACCCTGCCGGGGAAGCATACTTATGCGCTGTATAGTTATGAAATTTTAGAGGCGACGAAATGAAAAGAACTTTAGGCTTGCTGGCCGTGGCCTGCGTTTCGGTAATGTTGCTGGGGGCCAATGAGCTCGTGGTGATACCAGTGCAGCCCATAGCTACCAACACGTTTTTAAATAGCATGGGCGTTAACAGCGCCATCTCATCACGCGGCGAGAAGATTGATAAAACCATTGAGGCCATGCAATACACCGGCCTGCGCTGGATCCGTAGCGGCTATGAAGGGAATGCCCCTATGGCTGATTACCTGCGCCTGCGCCGGGAGGCGGGGGCTAAATTTAGCTACGGCTTGATGAGTGGCGGTACCGACATTGCCCGCCTGCTGCAAGGTGGTCGCCAACTGGCAGATGCCGATGCGTTGCTGGCCTTCGAGGGCGTTAACGAACCCAATAACTGGCCAATTACCTACAAAGGCACAAAAGGCGGCAAAAACCTAAGCTGGCAAGCCGTAGCCAACCTGCAGGCTGACCTCTATAACGCGGTTAAGTTTGACGCCGCGCTTAGTAAATATCCAGTATGGAGTATCAGCGAGAATGGCGCGCAGACGGATAACGTGGGTCTGCAAAACCTGCAGTATATAGAAACGCCGTCGGGCCGAAATATTCACTTCGCCGATGCTGCCAATGTGCATAATTACTTTTCGCACCCTTCGCACCCGGGCCTGTATGATAACCAAACCTGGAACGCTGCAGCACCCGGACGGGACTGTAAAGTGGACGGACTATACGGCAACTACGGCACCACCTGGCTCAAAAAGTTTAAAGGTTATAATGATGACGAGCTGGCCAAACTCCCCCGCATTACTACCGAAACCGGCGTAACCATTGGTGGCGATTTTACCGAAGAGAAACAGGCCCGCCTGTACCTTAACCTCTACCTCGCCCAGTTTAAACGCGGTTACAGCCATACCGCCATCTATTTACTACGCGACAGGAGCGACGAGGCCGGCAACCAAACCTTCGGCTTTTACACAAAAGATTATAAGCCACGCAAAGCAGCCAGCTACCTGCATAATTTTACCACCATATTGCAGGACAGGGCAACGCCTAAAAAGCTGACATCACTGGCTTACTACATATACAACCAACCCGAAACCGTGCACGATCTGCTGCTGCAAAATAGCAATGGCAAACTGCATCTCATCATCTGGAATGAACGCGCCACCGCCACCGACGAGCTAAAAATCAGCCTCGGAAAAAAGTTTAAGCGGGCGAATGTGTATGACCCAACCACGGGCACACAAACTATCGCTACGCGAAAAAACACTAACGAAGTAATACTAAGCACAAGCGATCACCCGGTAATTATAGAACTGGCGGATTAAGGTCAGCTATTGAAGATTGGTTAGTAAAGATTAAAGATCAGTTGGATAGTTCAACCAATCTTTAATCTTTAAAACCTCATTACTGTATCTTCACCGAAGTAACCACATCATTAGCCGTAGGCGATAGGTTAGGGAAGTGCGGCGTATCAGACGTTAGCACCCATGATTGGCCCGTGAAATTATCATCCTTGTACATGGTAACGGTCCAGCCCGGTGGAATTTTTACTGATGATGCCCAGTCGTTAACAAAGCCCAGGGCTTGTAGTTGGCTTATGGTGTAATTCCCCTTAGGCAATATGCCCGAACTTGTGCCGCCGTACAGCGTGTTTTGGTAAAACACCACACCCGGCGCCAGTTGCAAAAAGGCCACCAGGCTACAGGCTTCGTAAGTTTGTATGTAGCCGGTAGGGCATGGCACGGCATAGTTGCGGTAAGTTAGGTTGCGCGAGGCGTCGCGGTTGCCCCAGCCGGTATCAACGTTGGTTTCTATCCAGCTTAGGTATTGGGTTTGCTTGCCTTCGTTGATGAGCTGCATCATGTAGTTGGCAAAAATGGCCTTCATGGTGCCCTGTTCGTTAAAGTCGCCTTCGGCAGGCAGTATGCTGTTGGTGCAAAGGGTGTTCTTCACGTAATCGGCATAGCGTTTGGCATCGTCAAGGTAAGCCACATTGCCCGACTGCTTGTACAGCATATACGCTGCGCCAATAGCCGTGCCCGCGTTGTAGGTATAGGCCTGGCCCCCCGGCGGGTTGCTGCCAATTTTATTGTCGAACACCTTGCCGGTGGTAGTATTAGTCAAATTGGTTTTCGACCATGAGTAGATGTTCTGCGCTTTAGTTAGGTAAGCGCTGTTACCGGTAATGGTATACAAACGCATGGCCGCAATAACGGTAGGGAAGTTAATGCACGAGTTTTTGCCGGTGTGGTTAAAATCCCAGTACATGCCGCCGCCAACGGGGTCGTATGATCCGTTCCAAACCCGGTCAAAACCCGATTGGGCCTTGGCCAAATAGGTGGCGTTGCCCGTAATTTGGTGGGCGCGTGCAAGGGCAATAACCCACCACATAATATCATCATAAATAAACCAAACGGTGGTATTGTTCCAGTCGTACCCGGCATATTGGTTGTAGTTACCGGTATACATGTCGGTAACGCGGGTAAGGTCGGCCGCCTGTTTGCGGCGCAGGTACACGTCCATGGCCATGTCCCAGAAAATGGCCTGGGTCCATATGGCGGCCACGCCGGTTTTTTGCGTGGTGCCGTAGTACAGTTTGCCGGTAGGGTTGTAGCAGGCGTTGTTAAAGGCGGTCCAGGCGGTGTTGGCGGTGGCGGTGTTCCAGTAAACAGAAGCTGCTACGGCAAGGCGGTTGGCTTTTACTGTTTCGGTTTCCTCGCCGGCGAGTTTTTCGGCTTCGGTTTGCGGTTCGGTGCCGTTTTTTTTACACGAGGTAAAGGCAAGGCAAAGACCTAAAAATAGCATAGATGCTTTTTTCATAATTGTAGGGATTTGTTGGTTAGTCCCGGTTTGGGGGTGCGGGAGGGTGATAAATTGATTATTACTTAATACGCAAACGTTGCCGAAATTGTTTTAGTTAAGTTGTTGGGGTTGAGGTTTATGACTTTGGTTGCGCGATAGTTTATTGAACAATGGCTTAGAGGTACGCCAACCGTATGTGGCAAAATGCTAAAAAATTTGGTATGTAGTTGCATTGTGTTTATATTGTGCTATCCTTATTACAATAACATGAACAAAAAACTAATTCTTATTGCCTGCGCGGCATATTTAATGGGCTGTAACGCTCCTGATAAAAACACTTCGGCTGCAGATAGTTTAGTTGTCGATTCGACACTGGTAGATACCACCACCTTGGCTGCCGGCAGCGATACAACGGATGCGGCGGCTGCAAACACCTGGGAATATTCTGAAAAGGAGGATAAGATGGCGGGTAAACCATCCTATTTTGCCCGCGTTGTGGCCAACGAGTTGTTGAATTTTGAATTTCCGTACGACGGCGGTTCTACAGCTGCAATTTCTATACGAAATAAAGAAGGCAGTACGGATGTGATGCTGATCGTATCAAAAGGCCAGTTTCTATGTAATTCGTACGACGGTTGCAGCATCCGGGCCAAGTTTGATGACGAAAAGCCGAAAACCTATAGCTGCAGCGGCCCGTCCGACGGTAGTACCGAAGTTTTATTCATCAACTCGGCAAGCCAGTTCATCAAAAAATGTAAAGCGGCCAAAAAAGTTATCCTGGAAGCCGAGTTTTACCAATCAGGTAACCAGCAAATGGAATTTAATGTTGAAGGCCTTAAATGGGCGCATTGACACGGTTATCATATTAATATCATGTATTTAGTATCAGGTAGCAGGACTTTTTAGGTAGCCATCGGGCTTTTCATTGTCTAGCTACTTGATATTTAAAGTAGGGCGTTGCCTGCGGCCCGCGCTATCCAGGGCTCCGCTTCGCTGCGGCCACTCCTTCGTCGTGGCTAACCCTTCCTATCGCTAACGTGGCCGGCGCGCGGGGGCCGGGTATCGTTACGCCAGCACTTTACCGGTCTTTGTATTATCAAATGCTGCGTGAGTATTAGGATATTTTTTTTACTTTCGCTTAAATTTAAACCACATCATGATAAAAAATCTACTGCTCCCTATTGTCTGCTTATTTCTATTAATTTCTTCATGTAAAAAGGCTGAAACCAAAACGCCGGAAGAGTCGCCGCGCGGATATGACCATAGCACGCCCCAAGGCATACTTTTAAATAAACTAAGCCAGGGCAGCAACAAAAACCTGAAGCAGGTTTATTATACTTATTATTCGGGAGCAATAGAGATTGGTACTTTTGCAAAAGCGGTTCCCGCTAATGCTTATTTGCTATTTGGTGACGGTTTAGTAGTTAACCCGAGCTATACCGCGGTAAGCTACGCAAGCGGCGAAAGCCCGATTAACGATAACACGGCATCCGACGTGCGTATTGAAAATGGCAAAAACTATCTTTACTATCAGCCCGACAAGTACAAATCTCCATTTACAGCTCCCGAGAGCACAATAAAAGTTGAGTTCACGCTATCTGACGACCTGAAAATGCTGACACTTATATTTAGAGACAACATTACCGGATTTACAACCGAAACAACTCAACCCATAGCTTATACTTCAAGGGTACGAAAATACATTATGGTGAGTTTGTAGCATTATAGCCTCGTTTCGGCCTTAGCCTGTTATCTTACCAGCTAAGGCCGGGCAATTAGTAGTTGCTATCTCTCGGGGATTCTCCTACCCAAAAAAAGCAACACCCACCACATCCCCCAACCGCCTCAAACCCAATTGCCACCAACATATTACATACCGTATGTTAAAAAATGTTAATAATGCTTTACATTTGGCCCCCGGTACTAATTTTGCACTCAATTAAAACGTGAAAACCCTGATCGTGTATATGGTAAGCTGCTGCCTCCTTCTGTTTGGCGGCTACCGCTATGCCCACGGACGTACACTTAACCACGGGCATTCAAAAACGCACGCTGTAGAAAAAGCCCCTGTAATACGTTTTGACGAATTTGCCCATCACGATGCGGCAATTACTGCCACTACCCCCGCCCAAAACAAACTTAACATAGTAAAAGCCGACGATGAGGATGAGGACGCTGATTTCGGCAGGAAACTGGCCATGCCTTCGCGCAGTTTGCTAGTGATGGTGTATGCCGCCTTCGTGCTTTTTGGTTTTGATAAAATAAAAGAAAGCCTGCATCCCCGCGGGCATATGCTGGCTTTTGGCCCGGGTTATAGCCCGATACTAAGCGCATTGCGTATCTGATATTCGCACGTTCCCCCCGCGTTACGTGTACAGGTAGAGCAATGTGATTAAGCGGCCTGCGGTGGCCGCAAATATCCATTACATTTTTATAGCAATAACCTTTGGTTTAGCATAAGCTACCTGCGCCGTACGCCGCTTTGGCCCTGCGCTGGTTTCAAATTTCCCGCCCCGGGCATCTAACAATTTAATTGCTAAACAACACTTAATTATCATGAATAAAAATGTAATGCTGATAGGCCTGTGCGCGCTGTTATACGCTACGGGCTGCACATCAAAAAAAGAAGAGAAGGAAGAAGCCTACAAATACACCACCACGAGTGCGTTGCAGCTGGATACTTCGTACACCAAAGAATATGTTTCGCAAATACGCTCGGTGCGCAACATTGAGATACGGGCGCAGGAGAAAGGTTTTTTACAGAACATTTATGTTGACGAGGGCCAGGCGGTAAAGGCCGGTCAGCTGCTGTTCCGTATCATGCCTAAAGTTTACGAAGCCGAAGCCGACCGTGCCGAGGCCGAAACCAAAGCAGCCGAAATTGAGCTGCAAAATACCCGCTCGTTAAGCGATAAAGACATCGTATCAAAAAACGAACTGGCTATGGCGCAGGCTAAACTGGCGCAGGCCAAAGCGGCGGCTTCTATGGCTAAAACCCACCTTTCGTTTACCGAGATCAGGGCACCGTTTGATGGCACGATTGACCGTATCCCATTGAAATTAGGTAGCCTGGTTGACGAAGGCGCGCTGTTAACCAGCCTGTCCGACAACTCGAACATGTTTGCCTACTTCAACGTTTCCGAGCCGGAATATCTGAACTATGAAACGGATGTAAAAGGTCGTGCCGATAACAAAGTGGGCCTGCTGCTGGCCAACAATACCTTATTAAAATACAAAGGCGATGTGCAAACCATCGAAAGCGAGTTTGACAGCGAGACCGGCAACATTGCCTTCCGCGCTAAATTCCCTAATCCCGACAGGCTGCTACGTAACGGCGAAACCGGCAAAGTACAAATGACGGTTCCTTTGCGTAACGCGCTGGTTATCCCGCAAAAAGCTACTTACGAGATTCAGGATAAGGTTTACGTTTTTGTGGTGGACGGTAAAGGCGTGGTACACTCCCGCAACATTACCATTGCCAGCCAAATGCCCGACCTATACATCGTAGGCAGCGGTATTACCGCCAGCGACAAGATATTGCTTGAAGGCGTTCAAAAAGTGAAGGATGATGACAAAATAGAGGCAGAATACCGCCAGCCTAAAGAGGTGATTGGTAGCCTGCAGTTAAAGGCAGAGTAGGTATTTAAAACGTAGAAAGCAATGTTTAATAAATTTATAAGCAGGCCGGTATTATCAATCGTAATATCGCTCCTGATTGTGTTTTTGGGCGGGCTGGCGATAACTACCTTGCCTATTACACAGTTCCCTTCCATATCGCCGCCAAAGGTGAATGTAACCGCCGAGTACCCCGGTGCCAACGGCGAGTTGATGACCAAATCGGTTTTAATACCGCTAGAGCGTGCCATTAACGGTACACCCGGCATGAAATACATGGCCAGCGATGCCGGTAACGACGGTGAGGCCACCATACAGGTAGTATTTAATTTGGGTACAGATCCCAACCTGGCATCGGTAGCTATACAAAACCGGGTGGCTTCGGTAATTAATAAACTGCCACCACTGGTAGTGCGCGAGGGTGTTAAAATTACCCGTGAGGAATCGAGCATGTTGATGTATGTAAACTTGTTCAGTACTGATCCTAAAATGGATCAGAAATTCCTGTTCAACTTCGCGGATATTAATTTACTGTCTGAGCTCAAGCGTGTGGACGGTGTGGGCTTCGCCGATATTTTGGGTAACCGCGAGTACGCCATGCGTATCTGGTTAAAACCCGACCGCATGCTGGCCTACAAGATATCGGCCGATGAGGTGATGAAAGCTTTGGATGAACAAAGTTTAGAAGCATCGCCGGGTAAAACGGGCGAAAGCTCGGGCAAGCGCTCGCAAGCTTTTGAGTATGTATTGAAATATCCCGGCAGGTACAATACCAAAGAGGGTTATGAAAACATCATCCTCAGATCAAGCAATAAAGGCGAGATATTGCGCCTGAAAGATGTAGCTACTATCGAGTTCGGTAGCTCGTTTTACGATTTGTATTCTAACCTGAATGGCAAAGCTTCAGCAGCTATCGTGTTAAAACAATCGTACGGCAGTAACGCCAGCCAGGCCATCAAAGATGTTAAAGCCAAGCTGGAAGAGATCAAAGCAAGTTCATTCCCTAAGGGCATGGATTACGAGATCAGTTATGACGTGTCTAAGTTTTTGGACGCATCAATAGAAAAAGTACTGCACACCCTCGTTGAGGCTTTCATCCTGGTGGGTATTGTAGTATTCATCTTCCTGGGCGACTGGCGATCAACCCTAATCCCCGCCATCGCGGTGCCGGTATCGTTGATAGGTACGTTCATGTTTATGCAGTATTTCGGCATAACATTGAACCTGATTACGCTCTTCGCGCTGGTACTGGCCATCGGTATTGTAGTGGACAACGCCATCGTGGTAATTGAGGCCGTACACGCCAATATGGAAGAGAAGCACCTATCGCCATTGAAAGCCACGCAGGCGGCCATGCACGAAATTAGCGGCGCTATTATCGCTATCACCTTTGTAATGGCGGCGGTATTTATCCCGGTAGCGTTCATGTCTGGTCCGGTGGGTATATTTTACAGGCAGTTCTCCATCACCATGGCTACGTCCATCATATTGTCGGGTGTAGTGGCGTTAACCCTAACCCCGGCCCTGTGCGCCCTGATGCTGAAAAACAACCATGGTAAAGCCAGGAAGAAATCTGTGTTGGATAAAGGCCTTGATGCTTTTAACCGCTGGTTTAACCGCGTTGCGGGCAGGTATCAAAATGTGTTAACTAAAATTGTTAACCGCCGTTCGCTTACGTTTTTAATGCTGATAGGTTTTTGTACGGGTATATTCTTCCTGAACAACAGCGTACCGGCAGGCTTTATCCCTAACGAAGATCAGGGTATGTTTTACGCGGTAATACAAACGCCGCCGGGTTCGTCATTGGAGCGTACCAACCAGATATCTGAACGCCTGCAAAAAATTGCCGAAGGTATTGAAGACGTAAAATCGGTATCATCACTGGCCGGTTACGAGATATTAACAGAAGGTACAGGCGCTAACTCGGGTACCTGTTTGATCAACTTGAAAAGCTGGGAAGACCGTAAGCACTCGGTACAGGAGGTTATTAACGAGATAGAAGAAAAATCAAAAGATATCACCGGGGCAACTATCGAATTCTTCCAACCGCCTGCCGTACCAGGCTATGGTGCCGCGGGTGGTTTTGAGTTGCGCTTGTTGGATAAAGCTGGTAGCGGCGATTACAAGAAAATGGAAACCGTAAGCCGCGATTTTGTGCGCGAACTGGAAAAACGCCCCGAGCTTGCTTCGGTGTTTACCTTTTACAGCGCCAGTTTCCCGCAATACATGTTGCGCATTGATAACGACATCGCGCAGCAAAAAGGCGTAACCATTGAAAACGCGATGAACACGCTATCAACCCTGATAGGTAGTAACTACGAAACCAGCTTTATTAAGTACGACCGCCAGTACAAGGTAATGGTGCAGGCCCTGCCGCAATACCGTGCCTTACCTGAGGATGTGCTGAAGCTGTATGTTAAGAATGACAAGGATGAAATGGTGCCTTTCTCGGCCTTTATGCATTTGGAGAAAGTTTACGGTCTTTCAGAGATCACCCGCCATAACATGTATAACGCTTCCGAGATAAGCGGTGCCGCGGCCCCCGGTTACAGTAGCGGCGCGGCTATCAACGCCGTTAACGAGGTTGCGGCGGCTAAGCTGCCACGTGGCTTTGGTATTGCCTGGGCAGGTATATCTGCCGATGAAGTGGCGCGTGGTAACCAGGCTATCTACATCTTCCTGATTTGTTTGGGCTTTGTTTACCTGTTACTGGCTGCGCAGTATGAAAGCTTCCTGCTGCCGTTCCCGGTTATTCTATCCTTACCTGCGGGTATTTTCGGCGCTTTTTTGTTGCTGAAGATAACCGGGTTAGAGAATAACATTTACGCGCAGGTAGCCATGGTAATGCTCATTGGTTTGCTGGGTAAAAACGCGGTATTGATCGTGGAGTTCGCGGTGCAGAAGCATCGTGCAGGCTCAACGGTATTGCAGGCCGCTATCGAAGGTTCTGCCGTAAGGTTCAGGCCAATTTTGATGACCTCGTTCGCGTTCATCGCCGGCTTGATACCGTTGGTATTCGCTACCGGTCCGGGTGCTATTGGTAACCGTACCATTGGTTCGGCTGCCGCCGGAGGTATGATATTCGGTACCGTGTTCGGGGTATTAATTATCCCGGGCCTGTACTACATATTTGGCCGCATAGCCGAGCGTTACCAGCCTAAACACGAAGATGAGAATCCGTTAACCGAAGAAATTGATCATAATGTATAAGCACAGCATATATAAAAGCTTAGTAGTGGCCGGCCTTTGCCTGGCCGCCGCAGGCTGTAAAATACCGGCCGTTACGCAACGCGAGGCCAACATCGCCGTGCCGCAGGGCTATGCCAACGGTGGCGATACTACCAATGTTGCCGCCCAGCCATGGCGCAACTTTATTACCGATAATAATTTAATAACGCTGATAGATACCGCCCTTAAAAACAACCAGGAACTGCTAACCACCTTGCAGGAGGTTGAAATGGCGCAAAACGATATCAAGCTTCGCCACGGCAAATTGGTGCCAACGGTGGAGGCGCGGATAGGCGCAGGCGTGGAAAAAGTAGGCCGTTACACCAGCCAGGGTGCCGGTGATGCCACCACCGAGATAGAGCCGGGCCGCGAGACGCCCGACCCGCTGCCCGATTTTACCGCGGCCATCCAGGCCAACTGGGAGGTTGACGTTTGGAAGAAACTGCGCAACGCTAAAAAGGCAGCCGTTATCCGCTACCTGTCAACCGTTGAGGGTAAAAACTTTGTGATCACCAGTTTGGTGGGCGAGGTATCGGCGTCGTATTACGAGCTTTTGGCTTTAGATAACCAACTATCGGTAGTGCAGCAAAACATCAGCCTGCAAAAAAACGCGCTGGAAATTATTAAAGCGCAAAAGCAGGCGGCACGTGCCAACGAACTGGCGGTACAAAAGTTCCAGGCGGAGGTTTTAAAATCGCAAAGCCTGGAGTTTGACATCGCGCAGCAGATACAGGAAGCCGAAAATAAAATTAACTTTTTGCTGGCGCGATACCCGCAGCATGTGCAACGCTACAGCGGCGAATTTTTGAGCCTGAACCCGGCAACGGTTAGCGCGGGCATCCCATCGCAACTGATGGCCCGGCGCCCGGATATTAAACAAGCCGAGTTGGAACTGGCCGCCGCTAAACTGGATGTAAAAGTTGCCAGGGCCGAGTTTTATCCATCGCTGAATATATCGGCAGCGGTAGGTGTGCAGGCTTTTAAACCATCGTACCTGGTAACCTTCCCCGAGTCTATTTTATACTCGTTGGTGGGCGATATTGCCGGTCCGCTGATCAATCGCAACGCCATCAAGGCCGAATTTAAAAATGCTAACGCGAAGCAGTTACAGGCTTTGTACAATTACGAAAAAACAGTGCTAAACGCTTACATCGAGGTTGCAAACCAACTTTCGGCTGTGGGCAATCTGCAAAAAAGCTACAGTTTAAAGCAACAGCAGGTGGCTGCGCTCAACCGTTCGATAGATATCTCGAACGACCTGTTCCGCGCCGCGAGAGCTGATTACTTAGAGGTTTTAATGACCCAGCGAGATGCCCTTGAGGCCAAGCTTGAACTGATAGAAACCAAGCAGAAGCAGTTAAACGCCGTAACCCGCGTATACCGCGACCTGGGCGGCGGCTGGAAGTAAGGGCGGTTTTTTGTTAAGTGTATGTTTGTCCGCCTTACACTTCGATAACCCCGGGCTGCGGGGAGCGGAGCGGTACTTACGCAAAACCACAGGCACATTGGTGTGGTCTATAAATTGTTGCCTGCTGGTGTAAGTATCGTTTCGCTCCCCGCGGTTCCGGGGTTATTTTTCGCGGTGATTTGTTGACCTACTGCAATTTGCACATCTGCATATCCGCACATCTGCACATCATTCCGTATCTTTGCCCCCGCAATGCAATTAACAGACACTACAGCAACTATTTGGGAAAAGGGATATAACAACTACGGGCCGTGGTTAAAGGAGAAGTATAAGGGGCACCGGGTGTTTAAGGTGATAGTTGACGGCGGTTTTACCTGCCCTAACCGCGATGGCAGCAAAGGCTATGGCGGCTGCACCTATTGCAATGTCGACTCGTTTACCCCATCCGTTACCCGCGATGCGCCAACCGTGCGCCAGCAGGTTATTGATGGTATGGAGCGTGCCCGTCGTGGCAACAAGGCCGATAAATTTATCATCTACTTTCAACCCAATACCAACACTTACGCCCCGGCGCATTATTTAAAAATGATGTATGACGAGGCGCTGAGCTATGGCACCGAAGACATTGTGGGCTTGAGCATAGGCACACGCCCCGATTGTATAGACGCCGAAAAAGTGGCCCTGCTGGAAAGCTATACAGATCGCTTTGACGTTGACCTGGAAATGGGCATGGAAAGCATCTACAACGAAACCCTCGATCAAATAAATCGTGGCTGTAGTCATGAAGACCTGCTAACGGCACTAAAACTGGTAGAAAATAGCAAGCTGGATATTTGCGTGCACACCGTATTCGGCTTCCCGGGCGAAAGCAGGGAGATGATGCTCAAATATGCTGACGAGATCAACCGCCATCCGCAGATAAAATTTGTGAAGTTTCATCACCTGTATGTGGTAGAAGGCTCGGTAATGGGTGTTAGATACAAACGCAACCCATTCAAACTTTTTGAGCTGGATGAGTACGCGCAGTTCCTTTGCGAATTATTACCACTGGTACGCCCCGATGTAGTGATCCAACGTCTCTTCGGTCTAAGCGATCGTGAGTTGCTGATAGCGCCTAATTGGGGCTTGAAAAAATCAGAGATCCAGTATTATATTGATCAGAAAATATTGAATAGCGGGGTGGTGCAGGGCAGCGCGCTTTAACCCCTCCCGGCCTCCCCAAAGGGGAGGAGCTCTTAGCAAACGGGTATTCAACGCATCTAAAACTATTCATAAAAGCCCCCTCCCCCTCGGGGAGGGCTGGGGTGGGGTAACGGGGTATCGGCATAAATTTTGCACTTAAAACTATAACCAGTATTTTTAGGGGAATTAAATTTTAGCCCATTGGCATCAAAACCTGTACAAAACTACATTCCGGCATTAACGGGCGTGCGTGCAATGGCCGCATACCTGGTATTTATCTCGCATTACTACTATGTGTTTGATGATGTTTTTCCCCATATAGTGCAGCGTTTTTTGGGCGAATTCCACATTGGGGTGTCCATTTTCTTTGTGCTTTCGGGCTTTTTGATCACCTTCAGATATTATAATAATTTTCATCTTACAACCGATTGGTTTAAGCAATACCTCAAAAACCGGGTAGCGCGTATCTATCCCATGTACTTTTTGCTCACGGTAGCGGCCTTTGTTTATTATTTCATCACCAAAGACCAGGCGGTTACCAAAGGATATGATAACCCGATTCTGCTGATGGTGCTCAACATCACCTTCATTCGTGGTTTCTTTTACCAGTTTTGGGATACCGGCATAGCCCAGGGCTGGAGCTTAACGGTAGAAGAATGTTTTTACTTTTCGGCGCCTGTCATCTTCCTCATCGCCAAAAAATACAATAAGTTTTACCTGCAGCCCATTGTGATAACGGCCTTTGCCATTGGCATGGTGCTCATATTTAAAGATGTTAACTGGCATGGCTTCTTCGGTAATTTTCCGTTTGTAATGCTGTTTACGTTCTTCGGGCGTTGCTTTGAATTTTTTGTAGGGGTGCAGCTGGCGCGGATAATATTGAACAAGGGCTTTGAGCGTACCAACAAAATTGCCTATACCTATATCGGTCTGTTGCTGATGGCGCTGTGTGTGCTGGTAATGGCGTTTCAGCCGGTGCCGCAAGGCTGGGTGGCCGGGGTGCAAAGCCCTACGGGTATAATTACCAATAATTACTTTTTATGTATAGCGGTGGCGATATTCTTTTACGGTATATTAACCGAGAATACTTTAATTAAACGCTTCCTGGCTTTACCATTTATTGAACTGCTAGGTAAAAGCTCGTACATATTTTACCTGATCCATTTAGGTTGGATGTATACCCTGCTGCATACCAGTTGGGATAAGCTGAACGATTACGCGTTTGAGTTGTACGATAAATGGGGGGTAGATTGGAAATCGCCCTTCGAGTTTGATAAGTTGAATTTGTTGTACGCTTTCATCATTTTAAACATAGTAGCCGTTACCCTGTTTAAGTTGATCGAGGAGCCGCTGAACCATTACATCCGCAAGTCAAACTTTTTAATCAAAAACAAGCCGCGCAATCCGGAAAACGAATCGGCACAAATAAAATAAAAAGCGCTTTACAACAGCATGCAGGCAACCAGGGCATATAAATTTTTAGCTATACTTTACTGCTTTATTCTTTTAGTGGGGATGAGCAGCGCTGTGGCGCAGGATCATGCCGAGGGGGAGGAAGAGGGCGAGGTGGAAACTTTCCTTACTTCGGCCACTAAAAATGCAATTTTTGATAAGTCGGTCAATTACAAGTTCGAGGTTAAAAACACCTATGCCCGTCCGCAGGAAGGCACCGTAGGGTATTGCGTATTCGACAGGAAGGGCGATACTTTAAAGCAACAATCGGTAAAAGTTAAGGTGCCTGCCAAAGGCAGCAGCAGCTATAATTTTGATATACCGGGCTTAAAGGCAGGTTTTTACAAGGTGCACTTCCTGATCAACACCACCGATTATGACGACACCACCCGCAAAGCGTTTGGTATCCGCCCGGAAGAGATCAGGTCAACCCACCTTAAACCAAAAGACTTTGATAAGTTTTGGGCAGGTACCCTGGGCGAATTGGGCCGCGTAGTACCACAGTTTAAAGTAACCGAGTTGCCCGCTACCGATAAAAGCGGGAACAGACAAGGTTACCAGATACAAATGCGCTCGTTAGATGGTATACTCATCAACGCGTATTTAACGGTGCCAAAATCAACCAAAAAGAATAAAAAATTCCCGGTGCTGTTAGGTTTGCCGGGTTACCAGGTATCGGTAGCGCCGCTGTATGGCGATGATGAGGACCTGGCCATCATGACGCTGGACGTTCGCGGACAGGGCCTGAGCCGTGATGAAATACATACCACGCGCGATGAATACATATTTCATCATATTGATGATAAAAACAAATATGTAATGCGCGGGGCGATAATGGACTGCGTGCGCGCGGTTGATTTTATTATGTCGCGCCCCGAGTTGGATGGAGACAGGATTGTGGCATCGGGCGGTAGTATGGGCGGCTTTTTGGCTATAGCTTTGGCTTCGCTGGATAACCGGGTTAAATTATGCGCTACCCAAAATCCGATAATGAGTGACGTGCGTAATTTAGAGGGGCAGGTTGACTGGCCCATCGAGGATATCCAACGATACATAAAAACACAGCCCGGCCTTACCTTTGAAAAAGTGCTTGGCGTGTTGGACTATTTCGACACCAAAAATTTTGCAAGCAATTTAAAGTGCCAAACGTTATTAGGCATTGGTTTGTTAGATAACCTGGTGCCGCCTGCCAATGCTTACGCGGTTTACAACAATATACCGGGCAAAAAACACATTATCGTGTTTAAAGATCTGGCGCACGAGATTGGGCAGGAATACACGAGTTATAATGGCCGTTGGCTACGCGATAATTTTGGCTTATTTTAACCATGGCTTATAAATAGAATGTTATAGTATGATGAGAACGCTTTACAAATTTTTAAGCTTAGCTTTTTTTATGCCGATGCTTGCATGGAGCGGCGTTGCCCTTGCACAGGAAACAAGTGAAGAACACGGCGAGGAGATATCAACCGTTTTAACCCCGGCCAATAAAAATGCGTTGTTTGAGGATAAGGCTAAATATACCTTCGAGGTGTTTAACCCAACGGGTACCGAACAGGTGGGTAAAGTATCCTATACCCTGCGTAACGATCAAGGTAAACTGTTGCACACAGATTCGATAGCGGTTAAGATCGGCAAAAAAAGCCAGGCCAAATATAACTTCGAGATACCGGCAAACGGCGTAGGTTTTTACAAAGTGAATTTTATGATCAACGTGAGCGAGTATGATGATACTACCCGCCGCGTTTTTGGTATAAAACCCGAAAAAATAGCATCGCCCAATAAAAAACCCGCCGATTTTGACAGCTTTTGGGCCAGGTTAAAAGGCGAACTGGCGCAGGTTGCTCCACGTTTCCGTGTTACGGCACACCCCGAGATGGATAAGGACAACCGCCATGTGTACATGTTCGAGATGCAATCGTTAGGCGATATGACCATTAGCGGCTGGATGACGATACCCATTGTTAAAAAGAACAAAAAATTCTCGGTATTGTTAGGTTTACCGGGCTACCAGGTTGACCTGAAGCCACTCATGGGGCAGGATGATGACCTGGCTATTATCACCCTTAACGTGCGGGGGCAGGGTACTAGTCGCGGGCCTATTAATACCCGTAAGGACGAGTTTATATTTTACCATATTGAAGACCGTAACCGCTATGTAATGCGTGGTGTAGTGGCCGATTGTTTGCGCGCGGTTGATTTCATCGTTTCGCGGGATGACCTGCGCAGCGACCAGATCCTGGTATCGGGCGGTAGTATGGGTGGTTATTTAGCTATCGCGACAGCAAGTTTAGATAAACGGGTTAAACTATGCTCGGCCCAGAACCCAATTTTATGCGATGTACGTAATCTGGTGTGGGATGATGAATGGCCCATGACCAGTATAAAAAAATATATAGGAACACAACCCGGCCTTACACTAAATAAAGTGTTGACCGAGCTGGATTATTTTGACGCCAAAAACTTTGCCGACAACCTGGAATGCCCTACTATTATGGGTATAGGTTTGCTTGACCCTTTTGCGCCGCCATTTAACGAGTATGCCACTTATAACAACATAAAAGGCAACAAACGCATAATGGTATTTAAAGATCTGGGCCACGAAATTAACCAGGCATATAAAGAATTAGAAGGACGGTGGATGCGAGACGCGTTTGCCTTATTTTAAGCACCTATGGATATGAAATTTACTACAATGCGTTTAAAGTTTGTGCTGGCAACGGCCATGCTTCTTTTTGCTTTTAATAACAATAGCCATGCAGGTGGGTTCCCGGTAAGGCCGCGTAGCTTTATGCTGTCGCCGTCTGTAAACTACTTTTATGCCAATAAAGGTTGGGATTCGCTGCGTGTGCAGGCTCCGTTTAAAAATGGTGGCCAGTTCGAGTCGATAAGCTATTCGTTATTTGCCGAGTATGGTATTAGCAAACGCTTTAGTGCTGTTGCGGTGATGCCTTATGTAATGAACCATTACGTAGATGATACCGGCTACGAAAGCCGTACCAATGGCCTTACCGACCTGGAATTAGGTATTAAATATTACCTGGCCAATATTAATTACATTTATTATTTCTCATTGCAGGGTACATTTATTATGCCAACCTACCGCAATAACGTAAACTTAGGTTACGGACAGGAAGGCGCCGAGATTAAGTTATCGTTTGCAGGCAGCGGCAAGTTTTTAGGTAAGAACTATTATTTTACGGTTGAGAACGGCATACGCCAATACTTCGGCGATTCGGGGCCGTTACAAGACAGGTATACTGCAACAGTAGGTATGACTTTGGATCGTCGCTTTAAGCACCAGCTTTCGGCATCGTTCGGTGGGTTTTACTCAACCAGTAGTTTAAGCTCGGGTTATGATCCTACTAAAATAGCCGCTAATAAAAATTTCGCGTTTAACCAGGTATCGGCAAGCTATGGTTATTCGTTTAACAAAAGATTGTCGCTATTTTTAACCGTCGGTACATTTGTTGACGGTCGTAACACGGGTCATGGTTCAAGTGGCTCGGCAGCGTTTATCATCAAGCCGTTTTAGTGAATAAAACTATGTATAAAATACTCATAGCCTTTTTGTTTTTACCCTTATGGTGCGCCGCGCAAACAGCCGACCAGTACATAACATCTGGCAGTACCAAGGCGGGCGCTAAAGATTATAAAGGCGCCATTGCCGACTATACCCGTGCCATTGAGCTCAATGCACAAAATGCCAAAGTTTACTATTATAGGGCTAATGCTTATTCTGATACCAAAGATTACCCTTCGGCTATCAGCGATTTTACCAAATCCATCGAACTGGGTAATACCGATCCCTTCGCTATTTTTTATCGCGGTAACGCTTATAATGCCAATAAAAACTACGCAGAGGCTATCGCCGATTTTAGCAAGGCACTAACGCTGATGCCTAAAAACGTGGATATTTACCACTACCGTGCTGACGCCAAATCAAACATGGGCGACTACAAAGCGGCAGTGGAAGATTTCACCAAAGCCATCCAGATAAAGCCGACTGACGCAGGTTTGTACATGTACCGTGGCGTTGCCAAAGCTAATTTAGGCGATAACGTAAGTGCTGTTGCTGATTATGATATGGCGGTAAAACTATCGCCCAATAACGCCGAGGCTATATTCTATCGTGCTAACGCGAAAGGAAATATCCCTGATTATAAAGGTGCCATTGCCGACTATACCAAAGCCCTTGCGCTTGACCCAAAAAACAGCGATGCCCTTTTTTACCGTGGTAATGCCTACAGCAACCTGCGTGAGTATGATGCAGCCATAACCGACTACAAAAATGTTATTGCGCTCGATCCTAAAAAGCAAAACGTTTACCGCTATGTCGCCAATGCGTTAGCCAATGGACACGATGAAAAAACAGCGCTTGCGTTCTTCGGCGATCTGATCAAAGCTCACCCCGAAAACCCCGAACTTTACCTATACAACGGTATGGTGCGTGCCAATTTAAATGACAAAGCAGGCGCCATTGCCGATTTTGATAAAGCCATTGAACTGAAGGAAGACAACTCGGAAGCTTACCAGTACCGCGCTGATGCCAGGTTTAGCATCAAGCAATATTATGAGGCGATGGAAGATGCCAACGAGGCTATTGATCTTGATGAAAATAACGCCGCTGCCTATACTGTTCGCGCGTTGATCAAGATCAAGAAGGAAGATACTGTTGGCGCGATGGCCGATCTGAATAAATCTATCGCCATAAACCCTAGTAGTGATTACCCTTACGCGGTGCGTGGAGACCTACGCATGAAGCAGAGTAATTTCCAGGGTGCTTTGGCCGATTATACCAAGGCTGTACAATACAACAGTAGTAATACCGAAAACTACCTGAAACGCGGCACCGCCCGTTTGCGTGTAAGCGATAAAACGGGCGCGCTGGCTGATTTTAAACACATAGCCGCCATGAACTCGCGCGACTCAAGTTTGAATGTGCGCCTGGGGCATGTGATGACCGAGGGTAAGTTTTTTAAAGAAAGCCAGGCCATGTTTGAGAGCTTGATCTTAAAGTTCCCTAAAAACCCGCAGTACTATGTTGGTCGCGGGGTAGCCCGCCAAAACCTGGGCAATGTGCCCGGCGCTATTGAAGATTATAATATGGCGCTGCAAATAGATACGAATTCAACATATGCTTATCAAAATCGCGGCAGCGCCAAAACGGCTTTGCTTGATTATAAGGGAGCTATTGAAGACCTGAATAAAGCCGTTAAGATAAACGAAGATAACGATGAGGCATACTTTATGCGCGCTACGGTAAAAATGGCGCAGAAGGATTATGCAGACGCTGTAGACGATTATAATACTACCTTGTTTGTTAACCTGGATAACATTAAAGCCTACGCGGCCCGCGCGTACGCCCAAAGCCTGGTGCCAAACGAGGCGCGCATGACGCTAGACTTTGATTACGCGCAGAAACTGCAACCCAAAAACGAAGAGATATACCTGTTACGCGCGCAGGCCGAGATCAATTTAAGGCATCACGGTAAAGCGATAACTTATTATACGTTAGCCATCAATAGCGACCCTAAGAATGCTGATATTTACGTGAAGCGAGGCATGTCTAAAATGGAAGAAAACGACCTGACAGGGGCATGTAAGGATTTTACTACTGCCGCTGGTTTAGGGTCGAAAGAGGGTAAGGATGCGATCAATAAGTATTGCCGCTAAAACATTCTGCTAACAAAAATGGCCTGTTGATCAACAGGCCGTTTTTGTTTTATTTGATTATACGCTTAATCTTTCTTGATTTTTTTAAAAGATGGCGCAGGCTTTTTCTCTTTATGAAATAATTTGCCAAACAAGCCTTTTGCTTTATCCCAAACGCCGGTTACGCTATCCTCGGAAATAAAGGTTGAGGCTTTTTGCGATACCAGGCCCACCAAAGCTTTAATGATAAAGTTGGAGTTTCTGAACAGGGTTTTATTCAATGCCAAAGGCAATACAAAGCGGGATATTAAACCTATAAAATCCTGTTTAAATATGCCGCCGTCGTTATCCTTCTCGTTGCTATCGCCTTTAAATAAAGACATCACGGTAGAAAAAATAGCACCCGGGCTACTGAAGTGTTTTTTGATGACAGCTCCCTTTTCGCGTTCCAGGTTTTCCAATCTAGCTATTTCGGCACGCAGATCATTGCTGTTGTATATAGGAGAGATGTTCATAGCTAGTCTTTAAATAATTTGCGAACAAGTGTGCTTGCCAGGAATCTTGAAATGGCACCCTTGCCCAGTTTTACTATGATGGCAATTAGCAGGTATATTAACCCTACCGATCCAAAACCTTTCCAGGTTGATTGTAAAACATCCGCCAGGTAAAAGGCCAAGGTAAAGCTGGCGAAGATGAATGCCAGCAAAATCCCCAATACAACAACAACATCGGCAATCAAGCTGCCTGCTATGGATGTACCCCTGTCAATAGCTTTAAATTTGGCTATTTTAAAGCGTATCTCGGCATAATCCTTCAGTTGGTCAAGCAGCGGTTGCGGTTGTTGTTCGTGCTCCTGCTGCTGTGCTTGTTGTTCGTTTTCCATAGATAGGTTGTGAGTTTTTAAACAGAGAGGTGCAGATGAGTCACCTCCCTGTTTATAAAATAGCCTTATGCGTGTTCAAGGTCGTCCTGGTACTCTTCTTCGGCGCCTTTAATTTTTGTTTTAATGTTCTCTACAACTTTGTCTTTAAAGCCAACCAAATTTTCAATTTCGGCAGCAGCGGTTTCTTTTATCGAGTCGCCAAGGTTTTTTAATGATTCGCTTAGCTTGTCGCGTGTTTCTTCACCTTTATCAGGGGCAAATAAAATTCCTAAAGCCGCGCCTGCTGCTAATCCTGCAAGTAAGGCAACAACTACTTTTGTGTTATCATTCATATTAAATAAGTTTTTAAGTTGAACATTCGGTTCTTGATCTATAACGGCTCAAATGTCAAGTCAAATATAGTCAA
Source organism: Mucilaginibacter sp. A3364 (assembly GCF_059690715.1). Classification (NCBI taxonomy): domain Bacteria; kingdom Pseudomonadati; phylum Bacteroidota; class Sphingobacteriia; order Sphingobacteriales; family Sphingobacteriaceae; genus Mucilaginibacter; species Mucilaginibacter sp. A3364. The sequence continues at coordinate 406,016 of NZ_JCAWED010000002.1, read as the reverse complement.
ACCGTTTTTTTGTTAAGTTAAGCTATATTTACATTATTTCTAACAGTAGCCTGCACAAAATTGTTTAGAACAATATGAATTTAGGTTTCGGGGTTAGTCTGTATCGTTTCGGGGCTGGTTTGTATCCTTTCAAGCCTATCTGCCGCCAGGCGATTGGTTTCGTAAATTTCAACCAGTAATAAAAAGTACGACAACAACAGCGGCCCGAACACCAACCCTAGAATGCCAAACAGCGGCAACCCGATAAATACCCCAACTACCGATATCAGCGGATGCGTATTTGCTACCCTTTTGTTAATAATAAGGCGCAGCACATTATCAATATTGCCGATAAACAACACCCCATATGCGATGAGCACAATGCCCTGCCATTCTTTGCCATCGGCAAACAACATCAGGCCTGCAGGGATGGTTAGCGTAGGCGCGCCAACAACCGGTAAAAACGAAATAAAGGCACCTATAACGCCCCAGAAAATAGGATCGGCTATGCCAAATAACCAAAAACCATTGGCCAGTAAAGCGCCCTGTACAATAGCGATAAGCCCTTGGCCCAGCACGTTAGAGTAGGTTGAGTTACGTAGCTCCATCGCAAATTTCAAAGCATACTGCTCGCGGAAGGGTGCATATTTCATCATACCTGCTTCAAACTGACGCATCTGCACTAGCATAAAGTAAAGCAGGAAATACATTACCAAAAGCGTTAATATAATGTTGGCCGCGCTGCCTATCAGGGATGGAAACAGATCGGTAACGTAAGTACCCAATTTTTGAATAGTGTTTTCGGCAAAGCGGGGCTGATTAAAAGTAGTGCCTGCAAAGTGATCTATTTTTTGCAGCCATTGTTCTATCGGGAAGGTGCGGCTGTTTATTTCGGATATCTTCCCTATTACCATAAAGCTAAGCGCTATAAAGGGCAATACAATAACCGTTAAGGAGAATAAAATGACCAATACAGCAACAGCCGGTTTGTTCCATCCGCGGCGCTCGGTTAGATAAAGGTACGCCGGCCTGAAAATAGTGAACAATACCACAGCTCCTAAAATAGAGCTGAAGAAGCCGCTTAGTGCGTACAGCAAAAAGCATCCCAGCACAATAATGCTTACCAGGATAATGGTGTTACGTTGTTTATAGTTAAAAATTGACATATGGGGTGCTATGTATGCAACACCTATAAAACAAAAAAACGCCAAAAAGTTTTGACGTTCAGTATTATATCGTTGTTAAGTAAGGCTTAATCTATTTGCCCTAAAAGCTCATCAATTTTTTTTGCGCTTTGCGCGATCGTGTCAATACAAAAGGTAACATCATCGGTAGGGTTAGCAACTTCGTATTTGAGCGAATTTAAAGCCAATTGAATGTTTGAAAGCTGATTTTTAATATCATGCCTCATTATCTTCAGCTTTTCCTCATCAGCGCTCATGTACAACTATTTTAAGTTGATAGCTTTCATTTTATTGTAAAGCGTTTTACGATCTATCTTCAGTATCTCGGCAGCTTTGGTTTTGTTGAAATTAACCTCGCGTAGTACTTTTAAAATAGTTTCGTATTCGGCTTCCAATGCAGCGTTTTTCAGGTCGTGTTTTGGGGCCGCTTTTACCTCGGGGGCATCATTACCGCCACCATGGTTTGCCGGCTGCGAATAATCAAATACCGGCAGTTTATAGTTTGATATTTCCAGCGGTAATGATTTGGTGGTGATCTCGGTACCTTCGCTAATTAAAGCAGCGCGGCGTACAATGTTTTTCAGTTCGCGCACATTACCCGGCCAGCGGTAGTTCATAAAACATTCAATCACCTCGGGCGAGAAATGTGTTACGTGGCGCTCCAGCTCTTTGTTAGCCATTTCCAGGAAATGCTCTGCCAGCAAGATGATGTCGTTACCACGCTCGCGCAGTGGCGGCATGTATATGCCAAACTCGTTAAAACGATGGTAAAGATCTTCGCGGAAACGGCCTTTTTGGATGCCGTCCTGCAGGTTTTCGTTAGTGGCTACAATGATGCGTACGTCCAGATCAATTTCTTTGGTGCTGCCTATGCGTTTTACCTTACGCTCCTGCACGGTACGCAGCAGCGCTGCTTGTATCTCGTAAGATAAGTTACCTACTTCATCCAAAAATAAAGTACCGCCATTAGCCATTTCAAAGTGACCGATTTTAGTTGCAAAAGCACCTGTAAATGATCCTTTTTCGTGCCCGAAGAATTCGCTTGCGGCAAGTTCTTTAGTTAATGATCCGCAGTCCATCGCGATAAATGGCTGATTGCGGCGGTGACTGTGCATGTGGATGCTTTTGGCCACTTCTTCTTTACCGGTACCGCTTTCGCCTAAAATAATAACGCTATAACCGGTAGGGGCCACCAGTTCTATCTGGCGGGCCAATTCTTTTGAAGCACGGCTGCCGCCTACAACGTAATCAGTATTGCCGGTTTTTTGCTTGCCGGGCTTGGCGGCTGCAACGGGTGCTTCATCTTCGCTATTGATAATGGCGTTATGCATTTCAATAGCTTTATTAATGGTGTTTAAAATCTCGTCGGGATATAGGGGTTTGCTAATGTAATCATAGGCCCCCATCTTGATCAGCTCCACAGCCATTTTAATGTCCGAGTAGCCGGTTATAATAATTACGCCCGTTTTAGGGTATTGGGTTTTTATTTTGCGCAACATTTCGCGGCCGTCGGTATCCTCCAGGCGGAAGTCGCACAGCACCAGGTCAAAAGCATCATTGGCCAGGTACTCAAGCCCGGAGTTTCCTGTAGATGCTGTACTTACATCAAAACCATTGCGCGTTAAAAATTTTGATAGCAGCAGGGCTACGTTAACTTCATCGTCTATGATGAGTATTTTTTTCATACCAGCAAATAAGTGTTAACAGGTAAATGTAATCAGCTGTTAAGTTACACAAAAATGCTAATTATACTAAATTTTTATAAAGCAATAGCAATTATTGCTACCGTTAAATAGTTAATAACAAAGCCTGTAAGAATGTATTAAATATTAGAGCTTGAAGGTATAAGTGATGTGAGCGGCCCAAAAATTAAAGCCGTCTTTAGTGTTGTAAAATGAAGCTACCTGCTCGTAGCGTACACCGGCATCGATAAAAGCCTTGTTGTTGCGTATAGGGAATAGCATGCCAAATTGCGGTGCGAAAGTAAACGAGCGGCTGTAAATGGCATAAGCCTCTTTACGATTGGTTAGCAGGGTTTGGCCAACTTCGCCCTGCGCGTAAAAACCATCAAATAATATGTATTTAATGCCCAGTTTTACCGGGATAGTTTTTAAAACAGCGGTTGAAACGCCGGCAATGGCCTGATTACCGGTGTAGCTGCCGGCAGGGTTCATCAGGTTAAAGCCTACATTGGCCGTAACATATAATTTATGCAATACAGGATAATCAAGCCTTAAAGAACCACCGAAAACAGTCTTGTATTGTTCGCCAAAGCTGCCATTTACCATACCGGCTTCAATACCCGCGCCTACACGTACGCTATCAGGAAACGAGCGCTGCGCCGAAGCGGTAAACGATAAACCGGTAATTAATAACGAAAACAGCAGTGATTTAAATGTATTGGTCATGTGTTATTATGTTCAAGCTATGTTGTTAAACGCTTAATGCCTTATTGGCGTATAGTATACGTTAAATTTCTGCAAAGCTAACATCCCTTTCGGTTTTAAAAAATTTTTAACATTAAATAACAAACCCGTACCCACAAACATGGGGACGGGCTCTTTGGGGTTGTTGTGTGTTTAAAAATTACTTGGTATCAAAAGCATAAGCTAAGCGGATGCCAAAGAAGTTTACTTTGCTGTTGCTAATGTTGCTTGCAAATTTGCTGCTAGCCTCATAACGTACGCCTGCATCAAGGTAGTTTTTGTCGCCTATCGGGAATTGGATACCTACTTGTGGTGCCCATATAAAGGCCGCGCCGTTATCAAAGCCTACTTTGCTTTTATTTAAGGCAAATGCAGCACCGGCTTCACCTTGTACGTAGAAATTACTAACCGGGAAATATTTTAAACCCGCTTTAACAGGCAGTAACTGAATATCGGTTGCCGAAAGGCTCGTACCCGCAATATTGTCTTTACCAAAAATATTGTTGTAACCCGCGTTAACGGTGGCAAATAATTGGTTGGCGACAGGGATATCGGCTTGTACCGAACCACCCAGGTTCCAGCTGTATGCGTCGGAGAAGTTACCCGTAGGTATACCCGACTCAACGCCGATGCTTAAACGAATTCCATTACTTGTAGTTGAGGTAGATGTAGGGGCGGTCTGAGCTTGTGCGCTGTAGGTAAAACCTGCGAAAGCTAAGATCAAGGTTGAGATTTTTAAAACGTTTTTCATGATGTTTAAATATTAATTGTTGTGTGTGTTGGTAGAACACGGTGTCAAAGTAACACAACAAAATATATTCAAATTTTCACGCAATTGTCACGTTTAATTAATCAATTGATTAGCAATGATTTATTTTTTGACCATTAAGGTTATTTAGTCAGGGTATTGTCAGAAAAGCTAGATTGTGGGCTCTCAGGGGCGATTTTAGAAAATATCGCGACAGCAAAAATACTATCTACCTTTAAATTCGGGCTTGCGTTTTTCCATAAATCCGGCTATACCCTCCTTAAAATCGGCCGTGTCAAAACACTTAGAAAACTCTTTTATCTCCACATCAAAGCCATTAACCCCCGACGCATTGGCAGCGTTAACAGCGGTGATAGCTGCCGCGATAGCCAGTGGCCCACGGCTTAATATTTTTTGAAGAATTTCTTCAGCTTTAGGGATCAACCCATCCTGCGCAACTACATGATTAACCAGGCCCAGTTGCAGCGCTTCGGCGGCGGGAATCATATCCGCCGTCATGATCATTTCCATGGCCTTGCCCCGGCCAAGCAAATGGGTAAGGCGTTGCGTGCCGCCATAACCGGGTATCAAACCCAAAGTAACTTCTGGCAAACCCATTTTGGCATTATCAGATGCTATGCGGATATGGCAAGCCAGCGCCAGCTCTAACCCGCCGCCTAAAGCAAAACCATTAACTGCGGCTATCACAGGTTTAGACCCGGCAGCAATCAGGTCGAAAACATCATTATGGGCCTCTCGGGCAATTTTGTGGGCGGCGTCAACATTTACGTTTACAAACTCGGCAATGTCTGCACCGGCAACAAAGGCCTTGGGGCCGGCGCCGGTTATGATAATGCCACCAACTTGCTCATCGGCAAAAGCGGCTGTAAAAGCTTTATGCAGTTCCTGCAGTGTTAGTCTGTTAAGCGCGTTGAGCTTGCTTTCGCGATTGATGGTGATGTACTGTATCCGCGCTTTGGTTTCGATCAGTAAGTTTTGATAAGCCATGTTTCCCCAATTAAAAGTTGCGATGCGTGTGCACCCAGTTAGTTATATAGGTTACAATATCATGCGTATTGGTGCCTGGCGGGAAAAGCTCGCCAACGCCTATGTTCTTTAGCTCTGCGCGGTCGTCCTCGGGTATGATGCCGCCGCCGGTTACCAGCACATCGTCCATTTTTTTATCGGCGATGAGTTTCATGATCTTCGGGAAGACCGTCATGTGCGCGCCCGATAAGATGGATATACCTATAGCATCCACATCTTCCTGCAAGGCGGTGTTAACAACCATCTCCGGCGTTTGGCGCAGACCGGTATAGATAACCTCCATCCCGGCATCGCGTAGCGATGTGGCTATGATACGTGCGCCACGATCGTGCCCGTCAAGGCCCACCTTGGCTACAAGTATGCGTATCGGTCGGTTAAATACTGGATTGCTCATGCAGGTTAATGTAATGCAAGATAGCAAAATGTTTGCTGTCAATAGTCGTAACATGCGTTAACATAAGCTTAACATTGAAGTATCATTAAATTAACTTAACTTTAATATACCAATTAAAATTTGAATGCGTGCGAGTTTGATATATGTGTTTTTACTGATGGTTTTTGCGGCCCCCTTAGCCAGGGCGCAAAGCAAAACCCAACGCATTTGCTTTGAATTTTACGACGGCACCTTCAATAGCGAAATTGACAAAGACCTGTTGCCCGATGTGTCCGCCCAATTAACCCCACGAACTGTAAGAAGATTTTATAATACTGTTAACGGCGGCAACTATAAACCTGTTGTCGATTCGCTCATGACCTACAAAAAACGCCATGAGCTAAATGATTGGTTATACTATCAACTCATACGTAAAGTTGCCCAGCAGCTAAGCCCTAAAGCAGAAAATTATAGCCGTTATACTTTATATAAATGGTTTTTGCTCACCAAATCCGGCTATGACGCGAGGTTGGCGCTGACCGAGGATAAAGTGATCTTCTACGTTTATAATAATGAAGATGTAGAGGATCTGCCATTCTTCACCATCGACGGCAAAAAATACACCTGCCTTAATTACCACGACTACGCCAACGCTGACCTGAACGCCGACCCGCCGGTACCGGTAGCTGTAAACGTGCCGGAGGCGGTTAACCCATTCTCCTACAAAATCAATAAGATGCCCGATTTTAAACCGGCTGATTATTTTGACAAGGAACTACAGTTTACCTACAAGCACAAAGTTTACCAGTTCAGCATAAAATTGAACAACCAGGTTGCAGATATATTTAAAAATTATCCAGTGGTTGATTTTGAAAGCTATTTTAACATTCCGCTGAGTAAGGAAACCTATGGTTCGCTGATCCCGCTGTTGAAGAAAAACATCGCGGGTATGGATCAGAAAACCGGGGTTGATTACCTGATGCGCTTTACCCGTCACGCGTTTTTGTATGAGCCGGATGAGGAAAGCTTTGGCAAAGAGAAACGTCTTTCGCCCGAAGGTACCCTGTTTGCGGATTACAGCGATTGCGACGACCGCGCCGCCCTGTTTTTTTACCTGGTGAAAGAGATCTACAACCTGCCCATGATAGCGCTGCTTTACCCAACGCACATTACCATGGCCGTGCAGTTTAATAAACCGGTAGGCAGCCCGATAGTATATAAAGGCAAAACCTATTCGGTGTGCGAGCCTACGCCGCAAAAAGAAGATCTGAAAATTGGTCAGCTATCGGCCAGCCTGAAAGATAAACCCTACCAGGTGGTTTATCAGTATAGTCCGGTAGAGAAATAACCCGATCCCTTGATAAAATCGACAGTTTTCATTGCCGTTGGCTTCAGCCAACGGGTTACCAAGCAGTAAGGAGTGGCTTTAGCCAAAATTCGTTTGTTCGGCTAAAGCCATTTGTGCTTATTTCAAATTCCGTTGACTAAAGTCAACGGCAATGAATGAATAGCGTGTGGTAATAGCAGTTTAATCCTTCGGCTCCCAAAGTTCAATAATATTTCCTTCCGGATCTAGTATGTGCACAAACTTGCCGTAGTCGTATTCGGCTATTTTGTCAACAATGGTTACGTTTTCCTTTTTCAGTTCTTCAACCAGTTCAACCAGATTTTCAACGCGGTAGTTGATCATAAATGGCTTGGTGGATGGGTTGAAATATTTGGTATCTGCCGGGAAAGTGCTCCAGGTAGTTGAGCCTTTTTTCTCCGGGTTTTCGGCATCGCGCCATTCAAAGGTGGTACCGTAGGCTGTTGTGGGCAAGCCAAGGTTTTTGGCGTACCAATCGTTCATTGCTTTCGCGTCGTCGCATTTAAAAAATACGCCGCCAAGGCCTGTTACTTTTTTCATATTTAAGGGTGCTTATTATTTTGTTGGGATGATCCTGTGCAGCAATTTCCGTCTATTTTTTAACATAAGCAAATTTGTTTCGCTCACAAAAAATTACAATATTTTAAAATGTTTTGAGCCGATGCTCGTCTTCATCAATAACAATCACTACAGAAGATGAACAAACTCACAGATAAAAAAATAGCTATAGTAGGCGGTGGACCGGGCGGCTTAACCCTTGTCCGCCTTTTACAAATGCAGGGTGTTGATGTAAACGTATACGAGCGCGACGCGGATGCCAATGCCCGTCCGCAAGGCGCTACGTTGGATCTGCATGATGAATCGGGGCTGCGAGCCTTGCGTGAAGCCGGCTTAATAGACGAATTTAACGCCAACTACCGCCCCGGCGCCGACCGTATGCACCTAATGAACAGTCAGGCTATAACCATAGCCGAAGAAGATATTGATAAAGAAGGCGCCAATGCCCGGCCCGAGATTGATCGCGGTCCGCTGCAAAGTATTTTGCTTAACTCCTTACAACCTGGTACTGTAGTTTGGGATAGCTATTTTGTAAACATGACCGAGCAAAACAATGTATGGCGACTAGAGTTTAAAAACGGTACCGAAGCCTTCGCCGATATAGTAATAGCTGCCGATGGTGCCAACTCAAGAATACGCTCGTACCTTACCGATATTAAACCTTTTTATGCTGGTGTTATCATGATAGAAGGCGCTGTGGAAGATTCGGCAATTAATAGTCCGCAGGTGCATAAGTTGTTAAACGGCGGTAAGATATTCGCCTTCGGAAATCAACAAAATTTGATAGTAAGCAGCAAGGGCGATGGCTCGTTGGTGTTTTACCTGAGCTTTAAAGCCTGCGATAAATGGATAGCGCAAAGCGGCCTGGATTTTAACAACAAAGAGCAAATGCTCGATTGGTTTAAAACCGACTACGCCACCTGGGCCGATGTATGGACCGAACTATTGGAAAACAGCACCGGCAAATATGTACCCCGTCTCATAAACTGCATGCCGCTTGATCAAAATTGGAAACCCCGCCCCAACCTAACCATGCTAGGCGATGCCGCGCACCTGATGCCACCCTTCGCCGGCGAAGGTGTGAATATGGCGATGCTGGATGCGGTGGAGCTGAGCCATTGTTTGTTGGATGATACTCATGCTGATATTTACAACGCTATCGCTGCATATGAAAAAAGAATGTTAGCACGCGGGGCGGAAATAGCCGAGGTGTCGTTGGTATCGACGGATGCTTTGCACTCGGATGAGGCGATTGGGTTTATGATGCAGGTTGTGGGAGGGGAGATTAATGAGTGAGGGAGTGAATGATGGAATGGGTGAGTGAATCTTGGCTTTATTTTCCTTCGTACAAAGCGCTTAATATCTTATGGGCTTTTTGCCTTGATTCGTCTTTAATACAATCACCAAAAAATAGATTGGTGTAATACAAGTGCCTTACCTTTGATGGTGTAATGATCCAAAGGCTGGATGTGGTTGGATGATCAATTTGCAATGTTTCATTACATGGCGGTAGTTTTACGTCATCTTCTATTGTGAAAAGCTTCAAGTTGATTAGCTTGCCGTAAAGGGCATTACATGAACTATCGGTTGTTGCTATTTCTTTGATCGGTATTTGGAAAAGTTTTGGCGCGGTTGGATTTGGTTCCGTATAAATTGCCTTTCGCCAATGGTTGTTTTGTAATAGGTAGACTAAATAGGTTTTAGAGTAACCAAATCTTGACGGTCCGCTGCCGGAAGCAATTATTAATTGGAAATTTGTGTATACCTCATCAAAAGGATGAGTTTTGTCATCTACGTTATTCTCAAAATCGGGAATAACAACCTGGCTAAAAGCTGCAAATGATAGAATAAAAAGGAAAAATGTAAGTAATGCTTTTTTCATCTTAGATTTAGGTTACACTAAGATAAATATTTAGTCTTTAAACCCCGTTATTTTATAGGTAAGCCGTGGCAACAAAGAGACAAACAACAAAAACCGAGCTGCCTATAGCCATGCTCAAACTACTTTTTGAAGGGCGTGTAATGACGGTTAGATTCAGGACAATATGAAGTAATGCAAAGCCTGCAAAAAGAAGTTTTTCAACTACAGAACCGTTGGGTGAACCGTATGCGAAAACAATCGCGCTAATAAAAAAGAGAAAAATGAGCGTAGTAAACAAAAGCAGATTAACAACGATAGATAATATTATCGCCTTAGTTTTCATGTAGACCTACAATTTCAGTCGATTTCAAAATCGCATCCACATACTCCCGGTTATTAGCCAGGCGTGGTACTTTGTGTTGCCCGCCCAGTTTACCTTTTTCCTTCATCCAGTTAAAAAAAGTGTTTTCGGGCACGCGATGTACTATGGGGCGGCGCAGGGCCATGTCTTTAAAACGCTTGGCGTCGTAGTCGGAATTGATGCGGCGAAGGGTTTCGTCCATAATATCAACAAAACGCTCAAACTCGGCAGGTTTCTTTTCAAATTCTATGAGCCATTCGTGGGCGCCGCATTGGTCGCCGCTGAAGTAAACGGGGGCAGCGGTATAATCGCGAATGATGGCACCGGTTTGGGCGCAGGCTTCTTCGAGGGCGCGCTCGGCATTGTCAATAATTACTTCCTCGCCAAAGGCATTAATAAAATGCTTTGTACGGCCGGTAATCTGTATGCGGTATGGGGCAAGCGAGGTGAATTTAATGGTGTCACCAATTAAATAGCGCCAAAGGCCGGCATTGGTGCTTATAATTAAAGCATAGTTTTTATCCAGCTCAACCTCATCAAGCGTTAGTGTTTGCGGGTTTTCATCGTGCAGGTTTTCTAAGGGTAAAAACTCGTAGAAAACGCCGTAGTCCAGCATTAGCAACATTTCGCCTGGCTCGGTAGTATCCTGTATGCCAAAGAAGCCTTCAGATGCGTTATAATTCTCCAGGTAATACATGTTATCATCCGGAATGAGCTTTTTAAATTGCTCGCGATAAGGGGTGAAGTTTACCGCGCCGTGGAAGTACATTTCCAGGTTGGGCCACACTTCCAGCAGATTTTTTTTGCCGGTAATTTCCAGGATGCGCTTAAACAGCAGCAGGTTCCAGGTTGGTACGCCGCTTATGCTGGTTACGTTAACATCCTTGGTAGCATGGGCCATCTTTTCTATTTTCTCCTCAAAGTTTTCGAGGAGTGCAATGTCCAGGTGTGGTGTACGATGAAACTCGGCCCAAAGCGGCAGGTTTTTCATTAATACGGCCGAAAGATCGCCAAAAGAAGTATCCGGGCTTAGCTGACTGATCTGGTGACTACCACCTAGCGTCAATATTTTACCCGTAAACATCTTAGCATCGGGCCTATTATTAAAGTATATGGTAAGCAGATCTTTACCGCCTTTAAAGTGGCATTCTTCCAGTGATTCTTCACTTACCGGGATGAATTTACTCCTGTCGCTGGTAGTGCCTGATGATTTGGCGAACCAGCGGATCTCTGAAGGCCATAGGATATTTTGCTCACCTTTGAGCATGCGCTCAATGTAGGGTTTCAGCGTATCGTACGTTTGTATGGGTACGCGCTGCTTAAACTCGGTAAGACTGGTGATGCTTTTATAACCGTATTTTTTGCCCCATTCGGTGCTTTCTGCGCGACTGATCAATTGTTCAAACCATTCTTCCTGCACCTCGTTAGGGTATTTCATAAAAAGCTCTATCTGGTGGATACGCTTTTTCATGAACCAGGTAAAAACGGAGTTGAAAATTGTCATACTTAAAGCTAAGGTTTATACCGCAAAGTTTTTACGTTTTAAAACAAAGTTGGCGCCCAGGTAAACTTTACGCACCATTTCGTTTTCGGCCAATACCTCGGGCACGCCCGATTCCAGTATTTTCCCTTCGAACAATAAGTACGCGCGGTCGGTAATGGATAGTGTTTCCTGTACGTTGTGGTCGGTTATCAGGATGCCTATGTTGCGGTGTTTTAGTTTTGCAACAATGGATTGGATTTCCTCTACCGCAATCGGGTCAACCCCGGCAAAGGGCTCATCCAGCAAAATAAAATTAGGATTAGCGGCAAGGGCACGCGCTATTTCGGTACGGCGACGCTCACCACCGGAAAGCAAATCGCCACGGTTACGGCGTACTTTGTGCAGGCTAAACTCATCTATCAGCGATTCCAGTTTTTCTTCGTGTTCAGCCTTCGGAATATTGCCCATTTCCAACACCGCCTTAATGTTATCCTCAACAGAAAGTTTACGAAAAACCGAAGCTTCCTGCGCCAAATAACCAATGCCTTTTTGAGCGCGGCGATACATCGGGTCGGTAGTGATCTCTTCGTCCTCCAAAAATATCCGGCCCTCGTTAGGTTTTATCAAGCCCACGATCATGTAAAACGAAGTAGTTTTACCGGCGCCATTCGGTCCCAGCAAACCCACAATTTCGCCCTGCGATACGTTGAAAGATACATCGTTAACCACAGCGCGCTGCTTGTATTTTTTAATTAAGTTTTCTGCTCTTAAGTTCATTGTACCCCCTCTAAATCTCTCCCAAAGGGGGAGATTTGAAATAGCGTTTAAAAAAAAGCCCTCCCCCTCTGGAAGGGTTGGGAGGGGTCACACCCTTATCCCTTTTATATTTAACTGTAAAGTGCGCGTTTCGCGCCATACATTTTCTTCAATGGTATAGCAAATATCAAAAGGTACATCCTTTTGTATCTGGTTAATAAATTCGCCATGGCCAAAGGCAATGCAATTAAACAATGCCGAACCGGGCTGCATCACCGTCATTTTTAAATGGTTGGTGCCTACCAATGCAGGTGCGGCACTAACATACACATTTTTGCTGATGAACACCGGCGACATATTGCCCGGCCCGAAAGGCGCTATTTGGTTCAGTATCCTGAAAAATTTAGCATCTATCTGCTCTAAACGTATTTCGGCGTCAATTTGTATTTGCTGGGTTAACTGTTCTTCGGTAATGCTGGCACTAACCACTTCCTCAAACTTCAGCTTAAAAGCCTCTACGTTTTCGGGATGCATAGTTAAACCAGCCGCATATTTATGCCCTCCAAATTGAATAAGCAGATCGCTGCAGCCACATAAGGCCTCATACAGATCATACCCCAAAACCGAGCGCGCCGACCCGGCCACGTGACCGTTGGATTGTGTAAGCACCACCGTAGGGCGATAATATTTTTCTGTTAATCGCGAAGCGACAATGCCTATCACGCCCTTGTGCCAGCCCTCGTTAAATACAACGGTTGATTTGCGGGCGATCAAAATATCATCGTTATCAATTAATGCTAAAGCTTCGTCAGTTATTTGCAGATCGTGGCTTTTGCGCTCTACATTTTTTAAGTTGATGAGTTCGCCTTTTTCCTGGGCTTCGGCTTCGTTGCATGAGATGAGTAGTTCAACCGCATGCTTGGCGTCATCAATACGGCCTGCGGCATTAATGCGTGGGCCCAGCAGGAAAACAATATCGCTAATAGTATAGGTGATAGTTTTTCCGGCTACACCCATTAGGGTTTTTAAGCCTGTGCATGGGTTATTATTTAATTTTTGTAGACCGAAGTAGGCCAGCGTGCGGTTCTCACCAACTATGGGTACAATATCGCATGCAATACTTACGGCTACCAGGTCGTAATAACGGCTTACTTCTTCAAAAGGTATGTCGTGGGTTTCGGCATAGGCCTGGGCCAGTTTAAAGCCAATGCCACAGCCGGGGAGTTCTTTAAAAGGATATCCGCAGTCGGCGCGTTTTGGGTCGAGCACGGCTACAGCTTCGGGTAGTTCATCCCCGGGCGTGTGGTGATCGCAAATGATAAAATTAACACCAAGCTCATTGGCATAGGCAATTTTATCAACCGACTTGATGCCGCAATCCAGCGCTATAATTAAGGTAAATCCATTCGCGGCAGCATAATCAATACCCTGGGTTGATATACCGTAGCCTTCTTTATACCTGTCGGGAATATAATAATCAATATTACGGTGGATCTTACTGAAAAAGCTATAAACCAGGGCTACAGAAGTGGTGCCATCCACATCGTAATCGCCATAGATCATTATTTTTTCGTTTTTTGCTAACGCGATATCGATACGGGCGATGGCTTTTTCCATATCGGCCATCAGGAAGGGATCATGCAGGTGGCGCTCATCGGGTCGGAAGAAGTATTTAGCTTCTTCAAAGTTGCTTATCCCTCTCTGTATGAGCAGCGTACTCAGTACCGGATCAATGTTTAACGTTCCAGATAAGTTGTTTACCTCCTCAATTGCCGGAATTTCCCTTATCGCCCACCGTTTATTCATTATCTTTGTTGCTTAAAACAGTAAAGATACTTTTGGATGTGCAGATGTGCAAATGTGCGGATGTGCAGATTTTTTGAACGGGTTAAGGTGTAAATAGCCAAATGTGCAGATAGTGAAAGAGTTGCAAACTGTTTTTTATAATTAACGTTTATTTAATATTACAATACATTAAATCATCATCTGCACATTTGCATATCCGCACATCTGCATATCCACACCATGAAAATATTCCCCCTGGGCGAAGGCTCTTACTCGGTAGATTCCACAAAAAAGTTTATTCCTTTTGATCCGCAGATCCATAATTTTCGCGACAGGCCGGGTTCGTTATTTATCCACGTAAATCCGTTTTTGGTGAAAACGGCTACCGATCTGATCTTATTTGATACCGGCCTTGGCTATAAAAATGAGCAGGGCGAACTGATCATCCAACAACATATCCGCAACGCGGGTTTTGATCCGGAGGATGTTACTTTGGTCTTAATGTCGCACTTGCATTATGACCACTCGGGAGGTTTAGTAGTTGAGCGCGATGGTAAATTTGAACCCGCATTCCCCGCTGCCGAACACGTGATACAGCGCGACGAATGGGAAACAGCTTACAGCGGCAAATCATCGTCATACCATACCGATATATTCGACGTGCTGCAACGCTCGGCCAACATCACTTTTGTAGAAGGCAGCGGCGAGTTTAAACCAGGTATCCGTTACGAACTTTCAGGTGGACATAGCCAGTTTCACCAGGTATTTTGGATAGAAGATGGCGCGGACAAATGCTTTTTCGGCGGTGATGAACTGCCCGAACCGGAGCAACTGATCCGCCGCTTTGTAGCTAAGTATGATTATGACGGCCGCAAAGCCATGCAATTGCGCGACGACTACGGCAAAATAGCTGCCGAAGAAGGGTGGACATGCTTGTTCTATCACGCCAAATCATCGCCGGTAGGCACCATAAGTTATAATGATGATCATTTTTTGATAACGCCGGTTAAATAATGTTACACGAGGCTCCTAACGTAGCCTAAAGCCTGATTGGTCTCGATGCTATAAACACGATGCTCCTACAGAGTGTTATCATTGGTAAAGTTATCGTGCTCAACAAATTATCTAAACGCAAAAGGCTCCGTTAGGAGCCTCGTGTTTATAGGAATAATTTAAACATGAAAAGACTCCGTAGGAGTCTCGTATCCGCAAAGTTTATTGCGCGCTAAACATCTCTTTGATCTTTTCTACGCTTAATGGTTTTGATATAAAATTCTTTACCAGCGGGTAAGAGCGCGCTTTGTTAATATCGTTGCTGAACACCGATGACGAGATGATAAATATCTTGCTTTTGCCTTGTGGGTCGATATTAAGGCGTTTGTATTCTTCTAAAAACTCCCAACCGTTCATAATGGGCATATTAATGTCCAATAAAATAAAATCGGGTAGTTGATTAGGATCTTGTATAGCAGCTAATTCGTCAATAGCAAACTTCCCGTTTAAACATGCTGATATCTGCGTGTTTTCGATCGCTTTCTTTATTAACTTAATGGATATGAAATTGTTAATCTCATCATCATCAACCAATAAAATGCTTACAGGTTTGCCGGTGGTACTCATATGTCAGGTTTATACGTAGATGTAAATTAAAAGGTTATACTCCTATTGGTTGTAAATGTAAAAATTTTACACAAAGCAATCGATTATCGGTATAACAATAATACGCAAATTTTGCTTCAGTTTTTTATAGTGCACATTGTCAGTATAATATAATTTATAAAAATATAATGCAATAAAGTTGCATTAAACCCTATATTTGCGCTGTGAAAAATCCAAGGCACTTAAAACGCTTAGATACTTTAGGAATGACGGCGTCAACATTATGCGCTGTGCATTGTGCTGTGGTGCCTTTGCTTTTAACTTTTGTGCCCTTGCTGGGGGTAGGTTTTTTGGCCAACCCGGTGTTTGAGTGGGGGATGATCATACTGGCAATTTTACTGGGCGTATCATCTATATTTTTAGCTTACCTGCGTACACACCGCAAGCCTTTGCCTTTATTAATGCTGTTGGCCGGCTTTGCGGCCATTATATTGGGGCATATATTTTTAAAAGGATGGGTTGAAGCTATTGTAGTACCACTGGGTGGTTTAACTATCGCGGCAGCTCACTTTATTAATTTTAAGTATGTGGATGCCTGCAGTACTACCACGCACTTTTTCCACTTTAAGCACGGCCGGCACGAAAAACATAATCACGCTGCAAAAAGACTATAATTTTTCGTTCAGCGTTAAATTGTTAGTAATTTTGTGGGTGGTAATTTTACCTCCTGTTCATTATGGCACACGATCATACGCAACATTTTGAAAGCTTATTAAAAAAGCATCAGCTTAAACGCACCGAGCCAAGGCTGCGGGTTTTAGCAATGTTATCTAAAAAAAAGGTAGCCACATCGCAACCCGACCTGGAGAGTGTGATCAATGATGTTGACCGTGTTACGCTTTATCGCATCCTAAGCGCCTTTGAAGAGAAAGGCATCATCCATAAAGTATTTGACCTTAACGGCACGGCCAACTATGCCCTTTGCTCTTCAGACTGTGACGAACACGATCACCGCGACGAGCACCTGCATTTTAACTGCACCGTATGCAACAACGTGTATTGCCTGGACGATCATGATTTCCCTAAAATAACTTTGCCCGAAGGTTTTCAACTGCAAAGCTTTGATTTTACCGCTAAAGGTGTGTGCCCAAAATGTGCCGCCACCAACGCAAACTAAACCACGGCAAAATTTATTAGTCTATCCGCTTAAATGAATTATACCACAACTTTTATAAAAACATATATCCTGAGCGGCGCGATGCTGCTGTCGTTTGTCCTTTTCAGTTCGTTTACAGCTGCGCAGGATAGCTCCTCCAAATCAACTTTTAAATTTAAAACGGTAGTTATTGATCCCGGCCATGGTGGTAAAGACCCCGGCGCGCATGGCGCCCACGCGTTGGAGAAAACCGTAGCCCTTTCCATCGGCAAAAAGCTGCGCACGGCCCTGCAGGCACAAATGCCCGAACTGGAAGTGATCATGACCCGCTCTGATGATACTTTTATCCCCCTTAACCGTAGGTCAGAAATTGCTAACCAGCATAAGGGTAACCTGTTTATATCTATCCACTGCAATTCATCGCCCGAGAAACCGGGGCGCCGTAAAGGTGTAATGCTGCTTGTTTATGGTTTTCACCGCGTGGCGGAACAATTAGAGGCCATCCGCGAGAACGCTTCCATCTACCAGGAGAAAGATTACAAAAAAACTTACGAATCGTATGATTCAGACAACCCTGTCAACCGCATCCTGCTAAACGCTTACATGCAAAAGTACCGCAAGCAAAGCATCCTGTTTGGCGATCTGTTGAACAAGGAGTTTAAAGGCGATGGCCGCGAAAGCATCGGCGTAAAAGAGCAGGGACTGCTGGTACTGGCTCATAGCGCCATGCCTGCTGTGTTGGTAGAAACAGGCTTCATCAATAATCCATCCGAAGAAGATTATCTTGCCTCAGACGCCGGCCAGGATGAAATAGTAGCCGGTATAGTTCGCTCCGTAAAAAACTTTAAAAGCGAAACCTCGGTTAAATGATTTCGAATTTCGAATGTTCAATTTCGGATTTGTTAAAATCTATTTCTATCTTCGATTCAGTAACGGAAATGGTGTCTTCCGATTTAACCGCCCTAAAAAGCTGATGGCGCCTGCAAACTAATTAACCCATGGCCTTGCCGTGTTTTATTTTTTGTAGGTACCGTTATGAACCAAAAAATTGCAATCCCTTCTCTAACTGACATTAAACAATACCTGTACCTGCTGCTGGTAACCATTGTGGTTGCTATTGCTGTGGGCGGCATCGTCGCGCTGTTTTTGTGGCTGCTTAACTGGGCCATACATTTCAGGTTCGCGCATCCCTGGTTGCTTTACCTTTTGCCCCTGGCAGGGATTGGCATTTACTTTACTTATAGGCATTACGGCAAAAACACAGATAAGGGCAATAACCTGATTATGGACGAGATCCATTTGCCCGGCGGTGGCGTTCCTAAACGTATGGCTCCGCTTATTTTGGCGGCTACGGTGTTCACGCATTTGTTTGGTGGTTCCGCGGGGCGCGAGGGTACGGCCGTGCAAATTGGCGGTAGCGTCGCGCAATGGCTGGGTGGCTTGTTTAAGCTGGATCAGGATCATATCCGCATCGTCCTCACCACAGGTATAGCCGCCGGTTTCGGTGCTGTATTCGGTACCCCATGGGCTGGTGCCATATTTGCCATGGAAGTATTAACTCTCAGCAAAGTAAAATACAACGCGCTCATCCCATGCCTGCTGGCTGGTTTTGCGGGCGATGCCACGGTTGCTGCGCTGCAAGTGCATCATACCCATTACCAGATCTATACCATATTAACCGGGCCGCATCTGGGGCCGGTTGGTATTCCTACTAATGTTTGGCTTATTCTTAAAGTAATTATAGCTGCCGCGTCCTTCGGTTTATGCAGTTGGCTTTTCGCGTTTTTGGCGCATGGCGTGAAAGATACGTTCAACAAATTTATCAGTATTAAATGGCTGATACCTGTTATCGGCGGTGTTCTGATCATCGCGCTAGCTTTTATAAACGGCAAGCCCGATTATTTAAGTTTAGGTGTAGATGCAGAATATCCCGGGGCCGTCACTATTCCTTCGGCCTTAAACCCCGGCGGTGCCGATACCTGGAGCTGGCTTTGGAAAACTATTTACACCGTGATCACACTGGGCACCGGTTTTAAAGGCGGCGAAGTAACTCCGCTGTTTTATATAGGCGCCACCCTGGGCAATACTTTGTCGGTTTTGATGAATGCGCCGGTAGGTTTGTTTGCCGCCCTGGGTTTTGTAGCGGTGTTTGCGGGCGCTACCAAAACGCCTTTGGCTTGCGCTATTATGGGTGCCGAGTTATTCGGGAGTGAGTACCTACTGCTTTTTGCGCTGGCATGTTTTGTGGCTTACCTGTTTAGCGGGCATACGGGCATTTACAGCGCGCAGCGATTTCATGATGACGAATTTTTTGGCGATGATTTGCAGCCGCATGTGCAACAAAAAGGATATATTTCCCGAAAATTAAGAAAGTACATATAATACTATGGGTTCGTCAAAGCAAATTATTACCGACATGTTTGAAACCGGGGACATCACCATAAACGGCGATAAACCCTGGGACATACAAGTACACAACCCTAAATTATATGACAGACTGCTGAGCGGCGGCTCACTAGGCTTTGGCGAAGCCTACATGGAGGGCTGGTGGGATTGCGAAGCTTTAGACGAATTTTTCTTCCGTGTACAATTTCATCGCGTAGATAAAAAGCTACCTAAGGATTGGAATACCATAAAATACGCGTTAAAGGCCAAATTCTTCAACATGCAAACCAAAAGCCGCTCGAAAGAAGTGGTGCGCAGGCATTATGACCTGGGTAATGATCATTACGAAAAAGTGCTCGACCCCTGGATGCAATACTCCTGTGGCTACTGGGAAAATGCCAATACGTTAGAAGAAGCCCAGGCGGCCAAGCTTGACCTGGCCTGCCGCAAGCTAAAGCTTGAACCGGGCATGCGTGTATTGGAACTGGGCTGCGGCTGGGGCGGCTTCGCCAAATTTGCTGCCGAGCGTTATGGTGTTACTGTGGTAGGCGTAACCATATCAGAAGAACAGGCCGTTTACGCCCGCGAAATGTGCAAAGGTTTGCCGGTGGAGATCCGCATTAGTGATTACCGTGATGTGAACGAGAAATTTGATCGTGTGGTAACCATTGCCATGATGGAGCACATAGGCTATCGTAACTATCGTTCACTAATGGAAGTTGCGGCGCGTTGCCTGATTGACGAAGGCATATTTTTACTGCATACCATAGGCGGCAACTATTCTACCAAAATAACCGACCCATGGATAGATAAGTATATTTTCCCTAACGGGATGCTGCCATCAGCCGCGCAAATTTCAACCGCGTCGCAAGGCCTGTTTATATTGGAAGACTGGCACAACTTCGGTACCGATTATTATCGTACCTGTATGGAGTGGCTCAAAAACTTTAAAGACACCTGGACAGGTACCGACCCTAAATACGACCGTACCTTTTACCGCATTTGGGAATATTATTTAAGTG
This sequence comes from Mucilaginibacter sp. A3364, assembly GCF_059690715.1. Lineage (NCBI taxonomy): Bacteria > Pseudomonadati > Bacteroidota > Sphingobacteriia > Sphingobacteriales > Sphingobacteriaceae > Mucilaginibacter > Mucilaginibacter sp. A3364. The sequence goes on along the minus strand of NZ_JCAWED010000002.1, from coordinate 385,927 downwards.
CCAGCGCGGCTTCGTTCCGTTCGCGTAAAAACCATTTGTGGCAAATTGTTTATACCAAACCAACCAGCATACAAAAGTATACGGCTGTTAGGTAGCACGTGTAAACGCTTTTTTACAGAAACCTTACATTAAAATATGATACTTATCACGCAGGAAAGTAATTTTACCGCGTATAAACCCGTCCCAATTTTATAATCTTGCATAAACTATAACGGTCATGATAGTCTTCATCATTATTAATATCATTTTTTGCCTGTCGTTTTTGGTATTCGCTTACCTTAATTTTAACGATATCGACTGGTATTTATGGGTGCCAATTTACGTGGCGGTAGCTGTTTGCTGCGGTTTGGCGGCGTATGGCATGTATTACCCTAACGTGTACTTGGGTTTAACTGCCTTTTACCTGATCTATGCTATTAAACTTTATTTTGAGAAAGACGGCGTGCGCGATTGGATCATCAAATACAAACGCCCAAGCCTGGTAGAAACCATGCAGGCCGAAAAACCATTTATTGAAATTACCCGCGAGTTTTTTGGCTTACTCATTATATCCGGAGCCTTGATCATCGATTATTTTGTGGTAACAAACATTGGCGCATAATATGTTCAACTATAATCACGAAGCGTTAACGGATGTCATAAAAAAAATACTGCAGGCCAACCTGGCACCCGATGCCCTGGCCTGGCTGGAAGAAAAGCGCGCTTTGAATACTGCCTTCGTTTTAGCGCCACGCAGAATTGGTAAAGCCGTTGTTACTGTAAGCGATGAAGAAGTGAAGCAGATAGATGCTATTATCCCCGGTTTTAGCGTACAAGGCTGGACGGCCGATCATTTAGGCCGGGTATGGTTACTGCTCAATGTTGATTCGAGCGATGAGAAAGAATACTTCCGCATTATTGAAAATCTGTTTTTAGCCGCGGAGATGGGCGAATTGGTGGCCTTGTATTCATCGTTACCATTACTGGCACATCCCGATAGCTGGATAAAACGTTGCTCGGAAGGTATCCGCAGTAATATAGCCAACGTGCTGGAGGCTATTATGTACCAAAACCCTTACCCTGCCCAAAAACTGGACCAGGGTGCCTGGAACCAGTTGGTGCTGAAAGCGTTTTTCACCGATAAACAAATAGGTAAAATTACCGGTCTGGATGAACGCGCCAATAAAGACCTGGCTTATATTTTAAGCGATTACGCGCACGAACGCTGGGCCGCAAAACGTGAGGTTAACCCTAATTTATGGCGGCTGGTAGGTCCGTTTATTGATGATAAATTGTTGGGCGATATTGAGCGTGTTTTTTCTACAGGTTTGCCGGTAGAAAAAAAGGCCGCCGCGCTGGCTGTATCAGTATCAAACTATCCGCCGGCTCAAAGTTTACTAAATAACTATCCCGACCTTAAACAGGCCGTTGAAAATAAAACATTAACCTGGGATAGCCTGGCGCTTGAGCAGCAGGCATAGTTCCGTTGATAAATACTGAAAGATATGTGTTGTACCCATTCGTTTGAAGACAGAATCCCCGAGCAAAGAGAACCACAGGTTCCCGTTGACCTGAGTGGCATAAAAGGCATGAAGTTTTTTGATCCGCATGTGCACATGACGTCGCGCACTACGGACGATTACCAGGCCATGGCCGATGCCGGTGTTGTAGCGTTGATTGAACCTGCCTTTTGGCTGGGTCAGCCGCGTACCGGTATTGATACTTTTCGCGATTATTATAGCAGCTTAATAGGCTGGGAACGCTTCCGTTCCTCGCAATTCGGCATTAAGCATTATTGCACCATCGGCTTAAACTCCCGCGAAGCAAACAACGAGGCTTTAGCCGAGCAGGTAATGGAAATATTGCCCCTGTTTGTTTACAAAGAAGGCGTAGTAGGCATTGGCGAAATTGGTTTTGACGACCAAACCGCCGCCGAAGAAAAATACTATCGCGCACAGCTTGAACTGGCTAAAGAAGCCGGCCTACCAATACAGATCCATACCCCGCACCGCGATAAAAAAGGCGGTACTACCCGCAGTATGGATATTGCTTTGGAGCATGGTATCGACCCTTACAAAGTTATCATCGATCATAACAACGAAGAGACGGTAAAAGAGGTGCTAGACCGTGGCTTCTGGGCGGCGTTTACTATCTATCCGTTCACCAAAATGGGTAACGAGCGCATGGTTGACATAGCTAAGCAATATGGTTCAGAACGTATTATGGTAAACTCGGCTGCCGACTGGGGTATCAGCGACCCGCTGGCCGTACCAAAAACAGCCGCACTAATGAAGCTACGCGGTATAAGCGATGCCGATATCGAACTGATCACTTACCGTAACGCCATCACGGCCTTCGCGCAAAGCGGACAAATTAACGAGGCCGATTTTACCAACGTAGCCGGCGGCATTGATCAAAGCCAGAAATTTGAAGGTAATACCATTTTGCGTGGAGGGCAGCAGCCACGCGTTGATAAATCATCCATCATAATAAGCTAAAAAATTGGCATCAAAAGCAATACACTATCTACGCATGATGCGCCCGGCCAATATCGTAACCTCGGTTGCCGATGTGCTGGCAGGCGTGGCCATTTCGGGCTACTTTACTAATCTCACGTTTTCGGCCAATAGCCTTTACCCGGTGGCACTATTGTGCCTATCTACCATGGGCCTTTACGGCGGCGGCATTGTTTTTAACGATGTTTTTGATGCCGAACTAGACAAGGTAGAAAGGCCCGAAAGAGCTATCCCCCAAGGAATCGTCACCGTTAAACAGGCAAGCCTGTTAGGCGCGTTTTTATTATTGTGGGGGATAGGCTTTGGTTATGCGCATAGCCCGCAATCAGGTTTAATAGCGGTGCTGATATCGTTTTTGGCGCTGTTATATAATAAGGTAAGTAAGAATTTTAAGTTCGCCGGTCCGTTAAATATGGGTCTGTGTCGCGGCTTTAATTTAATATTGGGTATTAGTATTATAACCACCGCCATTCCGCAATGGTATGCTGTCGCTATTTTGCCTATCATTTACATTTTTTCCATCACCATGATAAGCCAGGGCGAAGTGCACGGCGGCAACAAGCGAAACCTGTACATTGGTGGCTTTATGTACATGATGGTTGCTTCGGGCATTAATATCCTTTCGCAACATTTTAGCCACGGTAAGGTTATTACAACCTACTTTTTTGTCGTGCCGTTTTTGGTGATGATATTGAAGCCGCTGGGTAAAGCTATTAACGACCCTACTGGCCCTAATATTGGTAAAGCTGTTAAAGCAGGTGTTATATCATTAATATTAATGGATGCAGCGCTTGCCGCGGCTTTTGGGGCTATTGTACCTGCGTTGTGTATCGCTTGTTTGTTGCCCATATCGCTTCGCTTTGCTAAGGTGTTTGCGGTAACGTAGCAAGATGGTTATACGTGGCTCCTATGGAGCCTGTTTTTCGTATTGAATTTCTATAAACACGTGGCTCCTAACGGAGCCATTTTATTTCATTGATGCCGGTCGAAAAATTGTGCAGTTTTAACCGATTGACAAGTAGCTCCGTTAGGAGCTTCGTGTTTATAGCAAATTGGCAAAACAACTTGGGCTCCGTAGGTGCCTCGTCTAACTCGCTGCAATTAATCGCCAGTCCGCGCTCATATTTTCGTCAAATTTTGGTTATAAATGGGATATTCAGCAGATGTTTTGGATATTCGCTAACAGATATGGAATATTTACAGCAGGCGTTTAGTGTGAAGTTTGAATACAAGGTTTTTTTTACCTCGGGCCTTTTTGATCTGACCAATACCTCATTCAATGATTTTTTATTGGCCGATAGCACATCAGCATCGGTAAAAAAAATATTATTCGTAGCCGATCAGGACGTATGGAACGCCCGTCCCGAACTGGCCGATAAAATACGTCGTTACTTTTCTATCCATAAAGCTGCCCAATTAATAACCGATGTAATACTGGTTCCGGGTGGCGAACAGGTTAAAAATACATCGGCTTACTTTGACAAATTATTAGAAGCCATCAACGCGCACGGAATAGACAGGCACTCGTATGTAGCAGCCATTGGCGGTGGCTCGGTGCTGGATATGACCGGTTATGCAGCCGCTGTGGCGCATCGTGGTGTTAAACACATTCGCATACCTACTACCGTTTTGGCGCAAAATGATTCGGGCGTAGGAGTGAAGAACAGCATCAACTTTTTCGGTAAAAAGAATTTCCTGGGCACTTTCGCGCCACCATCGGCCGTGTTTAATGACGACCAGTTTTTGCTGACGCTATCAGACCGTGATTACCGCTCAGGTATTGCCGAAGCCATCAAGGTATCACTGATAAAGGATCCTGTATTTTTTGAATGGCTGGAAAATAATGCCGCGGCCCTAACTGCCCGCGACATGTCCGCCATGAAATACCTTATTAAACGCTGTGCCGAACTGCATTTAAACCACATTGCCAGCCTTGATCCGTTTGAGAAAGGCTCATCTCGCCCTTTGGATTTCGGTCATTGGAGTGCTCATAAACTGGAACAGCTAACCAACTTTAAAGTACTGCACGGCGAGGCCGTTGCCATGGGCATAGCACTGGATACGGTGTATTCAAACCTGTCGGGAAGGTTGACTGATGTAGATACCCAACGTGTTATCAATTTGATAAAAAAGGTAGGTTTCGAAATAACACACCCGTTACTAGACGTATCTGCCGACGACAGCCCTATACTACGCGGCCTGAACGAGTTCAGGGAGCACCTGGGCGGCGAGCTGACTATTATGCTATTAAACCGCATTGGCGTTGGCGAAGAGGTGCACGAAATAGATACCGATATACTAAAGCAAGCCGGCGAGGTATTAAAAAACGAACACACCGCGGCCTAAAACATGAACCTGAATGTAAACCTGGATAGCATCATACTGTACGTTGGCGATGTAGAAAAGCTAAAAACATTCTACGTTGATACTTTTGGACTGGGGGTTATTGAAGAAATTGAGGGTGAATGGGTGCTGCTTAATGCCGGCAATAGCAATATTGGCTTGCACAAAGCCGGGTCTCATTTTTGGGATGAGAGCAAAGCCGCTTTCAGGGCCAACAGCAATGCCAAAATAGTGTTCGAAACAGAAGATGACATTGCCCGGGTACGTGAGCAACTCATCGCGCAAAACGTAAGTATGCGCGAGATAAAAACTTTCGAAGGTTATAACTTCTGGCTTTGCGATGGTGAGGACACGGAAGGAAATGTCTTCCAGATAAAACAACAAAAATAACAGCCTGCGAGGCGATAAGATATACTATGTTAACAGCATTTGGCCATTTAAGTTATTGTACAAATATTCACCCCGGCGAAAGCTGGTCGGCGCACTTTGAGGCATTGCGGAAAAACTTTCCGGGTATAAAGCAGCAGGTTTCGCCTGATGCGCCTATGGGTATTGGTTTGCGTTTATCTAATGTGGCCAGTCTGGAAATTCAGCAGGGTGATAACGTTGCTCAGTTTTTGCAATGGTTGCGCGAGAATGATGCTTACGTATTTACTATGAACGGTTTCCCTTACGGCGAGTTTCACCACACCGCGGTAAAAGACCAGGTACACGCCCCTGACTGGACGACAGAATTACGCGTGGATTACACCACCCGCTTATTCCACATCCTGGCAGGCTTGTTACCTGATGGAATGGAAGGCGGCATATCAACCTCGCCGCTAAGCTACCGCCACTGGCACAAACCGGGCAGCGACTTGCAAAAAGCCACTGCCACCGCCACCAACAACATTTTACGCGTAGCCGCGGAGCTGATCCGCCTGCGTAAAGCTACCGGCGTTTACATGCACCTTGACCTGGAACCCGAACCTGACGGCATTCTGGAAACCGGTGATGAATTTATGGCCTGGTACCAGGGCTTTTTACTTCCGCAAGGTCGTGAATTGATTGCCTCACAATTCAACGTTTCTGCAGATGAGGCTGAGCAGCTGATCAAAGACCATATCTGCCTTTGCTACGACGTTTGTCACTTCGCCATAGGCTATGAGCCGCATGCTGAGGTTTTGGAAAAATTAGAGCAGCAAGGCATTAAGGTTGGCAAGATCCAGATCAGCGCCGCGTTAAAAGCCTTGTTACCCGCCGAGCTTAGTGAGCGCGAGCCAATCATAAATGCCTTCGGGGAGTTTAATGAGGATACCTACCTGCACCAGGTGGTGGCCCGTAATACCAACGGCACCCTCACCCGCTACCCTGATCTTCCAGAAGCGCTGGCTGATACCCGAAACGTACAAGCCGAGGAATGGCGCGCCCACTTCCACGTGCCGATTTTTACGGAAGCGCTTGGCCACCTGCAATCAACCCAAAGTGATATTGTGACGCTGTTGGGATTGCATAAAAGCAAACCCTTTACCAATCATCTTGAGGTGGAAACCTACACCTGGACGGTACTGCCCGATGGGCAAAAATTACCACTCAACAATTCCATAATCCGCGAATTGAATTGGGTGAAAAACCAACTATAAAATTAAATTTACGCTATGAAAAAAACGGTTGTTATTGACGTTGTCGGGCTATCCAAATCGGTAATTGGCGAACATACGCCGTTTTTGCAAAAATATATTGCCGGGCGAAATCTTACTACCATTGAACCCGTGCTGCCTGCGGTTACTACATCGGTACAATCAACTTACCTTACCGGTAAATGGCCGGCAGATAACGGCATTGTGGGCAACGGCTGGTACGACAGAGTGGACTCAGAAGTTAAGTTCTGGAAACAATCTAATAAACTGGTAATAGGCGATAAAATTTGGGACAAGGCCAAAGCTGCCGACCCTGCCTTTACCAGCGCCAATATGTTTTGGTGGTACAATATGTACAGCACAGCCGACTACAGCGTAACGCCGCGCCCGCAGTACCTGGCCGATGGCCGCAAAATGCCTGATTGCTACTCGCAGCCGGCCGAACTGCGTGATGTGCTGCAGGATAAGCTGGGCCAGTTCCCGCTGTTCCAGTTTTGGGGGCCGGGGGCGAACATTAAGTCAACGCAATGGATAGCGGATGCCTCCATGCTGAACGACGACCTGCATAACCCAACGCTTACCACCATTTACCTGCCGCATCTTGATTACTGCTTACAGAAATTCGGTCCCGATTTTTCTAAGATAGGTAAAGAGCTGGCGGAGATCGACAGCGTGATTGAGCAACTGGTAACTTTTTACGAGAAGAAGAATGCCGAGATCATCATCCTATCAGAATACGGCATTGCGCCCGTGAGTAATCCTATACATTTAAACCGCCTGCTGCGCCAGGCAGGCTTGCTGGCCGTACGCGTTGAACGCGGACTAGAACTACTTGACGCGGGCGCATCCAAAGCCTTCGCGGTGGCCGACCACCAGATCGCCCATATCTATATCAACGACCCATCGGTTACCGAACAGGTTACGGCAATTTTGAAGGGCATTAAAGGCATCGAACTCATCCTCGACCGCAAGGCACAAAAACAACACCATATCGACCACGAACGCGCGGGCGACATCGTGGTGGTGGCCGATGAAGCCAGCTGGTTTACCTACTACTTCTGGCTTGACGACGCGGTTGCCCCCGACTACGCCCGCTGCGTGGACATACACAAAAAGCCGGGTTATGACCCCGTGGAGATGTTCATGACCAGCAAAGCCCGCGCGGCCTATAAACTGGCCCGCAAACTGGCAGGCTTCCGTTATGTTATGGATGTGATACCGTTGGACGCCACACTCATCAAAGGCTCGCATGGCCGCACTAATATTCCGGCTACTTATAAGGCGGTTTTGATAACTGATGAGGCGCATGAGAATGTACAGCCTACCGACGTTTTCAATATTATTTGGGATGCGCTTAACAAAGCCTAAAGCACCCTTTAAAAAAGGGCGCAGTGTAGCGCCGTATGCGTAGCACGCTACAGGGCTACACCTGGTGTAGCTATGCTACAGTACTTGTTATCAGATACTTGATTTTTATGGTGGCGGTGTTTTGTCAGTATCACTGCGCTACAGGTAATTCGTATAATCCTTCCGCTCGTGAAGGGCCTAAGGGAGTGGGCTTGGGCACAAGTCAGGCCATTACGTGCGCATCTCGCGCGCTAAGACTTGCGCCAGTCATCTGGAGGGCGTCGAAAGCGATTCGAAGGACACACCCCTCCCCGTCTCAAGGGGGGAATCGCACAGGCCGATACGCTATAGTTCAATACAACTGCTTTTTCTTATATTACACCACCAATTACAAAAACACCTATGTTTCGTAAAATTACCTCCATCATCGCGCTGGCTATAAGTACAACAGCATCCGCGCAGCAAATACAACAAATGGCACCCGGTGTTACACGGGTTACGCAGGGGCAGGCAGATAAGTTTACGCCGTTTGATATTTTACAGGAAAAACCTAAGCTGGATGCCATGAAGGCTTTACCCGAAAGCGGCGCGCAGGTTGACCCTAAAGCCATCCGCATTGAAATAAACGCGCGTGGCGCCGTGGTACATATCCCGCTGGAAAGAGAGGAAGAACTATACGGCTTTGGTTTGCAGATGGGCTCGTTTCAGCAACGTGGTTTGCGCAGAAGGCCTATTGTTAATGATAATCCCTTGAATAATTTAGGCTATACACATGCGCCTACTACTTTTTACCTGTCAACCAAAGGGTATGGCATATTAATAAATACTTCGCGCTATACCACGTTTTACTGTGGTACACATAAGCAGGTTAAAGGCGATGTTGGCGGCGATGGCAGCGCGACAAATGGGGCGCAAACGGTGGCCGATCTGTATAAAAACAATAGTCGTACGGGCGAAGTGATCGTTGATATTCCCGGTGCTAAAGGGGGCGATGTATTTATTTTTAACGGGCCTACTTTAAAGAACGCTTTGCAACGCTATAACCTGTTTGCAGGCGGCGGTGCCATGCCGGCTATGTGGGGAATGGGCGTGCAGTACCGCATGAAAGCCGACTCGAAACAGCAGGATGTGTATAACATGGCAGCCTACTTTCGTGATAATAAAATGCCGGTTGATGTGCTGGGTTTAGAGCCGCGCTGGCAAACAGCAGCATACTCATGCTCGTACGTTTGGAACCCTGAGTTTTTTGCCGCTCCGCAGGAGCTGATAGACAAAATGAAGGCGCAAGGTATTAAAATTAACCTTTGGGAGCATGCCTATGTTAACCCGGCATCGCCTATATATAATACCATGGCAGGCATGGCCGGCGATTATAAAGTATGGAACGGCCTGGTGCCCGATTTTGCAGGAAAAACAGCCATGTCTGTTTTTGGCGATTATCATAAAAAAACATTTGTTGATAATGGTATCGCTTCCTTTAAAATGGATGAGTGCGATAACTCCAACATAAGTTTTGGCGACGCGGTTTGGGCCTTCCCGGATCAAAGCCAGTTTCCGTCAGGTATAGAAGGCGAGCAGATGCACCAGCAATTTGGCACTTATTATTTTCAAACGCTGTACAATCAATATAAAGCGGCCAATAAACGCTCGTATTTTAATATCCGGTCGTTAAATGGTTTTGCATCGTCATACCCGGTATCGCTTTACAGCGATACTTATGAGCATAAAGAGTATATCCGCATGATCCCTAACTCGGGGTTTTCGGGCTTGTTATGGTCGCCCGAGGTGCGGGAATCGGGTTCGGTAACCGAGCTGTGCAGGCGCGCGCAAACAGCTATCCTGTCATCGCAAACGGTATTTAACAGCTGGTATTTAAAAAGCCCGCCATGGTTGCAGTATGACAGGGATAAAAATAACAAAGGCGAAATGCTGCCCAATGCCAAAGAAGTTGAGGCCAATGTGCGTACGTTGCTAAACTTCAGGATGAGTTTTATACCTTACCTGTATTCGGCCTTTGCTAAATATAATAAGGAAGGTGTGCCACCTTTCCGCGCCCTGGTGGTTGATTATCCCGAGGATAAAAACACCTGGAAAGTGTGGGACGAATATATGATTGGCGATAACATACTGGCAGCGCCGTTAATTGATACGGCCACATCGCGCAAGGTGTATCTGCCAAAAGGTAACTGGTACGATTATAATACCAAACAAATCTATGCCGGGGGCCAAAGCTACACCATTAAAACCGGTCTTACACAGATCCCCATTTTTATTAAGGAAGGTACTATACTGCCGCTGGCCAATCCCGTACAGTTTGTTGGGCCTAATACGGTGTTTGATATTACCTGCTATGTGTATGGTAAAGCGGCTGCTAACGCGCAGTTATTTGAGGATGATGGCACGACTTTTAATTTTGAACAGAATAGTTTTAACACGGTTGAGTTGATCTGGCAGAATGGTAAAGGTAAGGTGAGCCGGAGAGGTGGGTTTAAGGGGAAGGTGTATACGATTAAAGGGTGGGTGAGTTTGTAGAGCGATAACTAAAGCCCGTCATCGCGAGCGTAGCGTGGCGATCCCCTTTAGACGGGTCAACACGCGGCTGGTCTAAAGGGATTACGACGCTCGTTCCTCGCTCGTAATGACGTGTAAAGTGGTACATACTTTGTTTGCGCCACACGCACAGAATCGTAATTTAGGAGCTTACTTATACTTCCGGCATCCTCACAGAGACGCAAGATATTGCGTCTCTACAATTTTTAAAATTATTCCTCACACCGTATTCAACAATTCATCCCAGCTTTGCTGAAACTCCTCGAGCGAGAAGCGGCGCTTATCCGCCAGGGCGTTGGCGCTAAACGTTTTGCGCAGGGCGGCATCTTCCATTAGCAACAATATTTTATTGGCCAGGGCCTGCACATCGCCAAGCGGCACTAAAAAGCCATCGGTATTGTTACGTATAATTACATCGGGCCCGGTTTTGCAGTTAAAACTCACAATAGGTAAGCCAAATGATTTAGCTTCGAGCAATACCAGCGGCAGGCCTTCAAATAACGATGATAAGGCAAAAATGGAAGCATTGCGATAATACTCGTCAATATGATGGGTTGGTTCGTCAAAATCAACATGTTGTACCAGGCCCAGTTGTTCGCGTTGTTTAAGCAGGTCGTTTTTTAGTTCGCCATCGCCAACAATAATTAACTTCCAGTCGGTGTTGGTTTCCATTACCAGTTTCCAGGCCCTAAGCAGGTAAGTAAAGCCCTTTTGCTCGGTAAGCCGGCCTATAGCCAAAACATTCCTGGTTTTTGGTTTCAGCTTCGCCTCATTATTAATGGTGATGGGGTTTTGTATACAAACCGCGTTGTTAGCTTTATAAGTAGTTTTAAAGTGATGCTGATCAAGCTCGGTTAAAACCACCACGCGGTGCGATAGCTTTGATGCCAGCCAGCGCGCAATTTTTGACGAACGGGTATGCCAGTTAACAAAGGTGTTAAAATGCTCCCAGCTAATAACTTTGCAACCATACAGTTTACCTACCGGGAGCGATAAAAGCGACATGGAAATACCCAGGTCAATGATAAGGGCGGGCCTTACATCCTTTAATACTTTTTTATAGCGGTGTAAAGTTCTGAAGTAGTATTTGGTAAGATCGGTTATGCGTTTATAGTCGGCTTGAAAAAGGCTGATGCGCGTAATACCCTCGTTTAGCTTAAAAAACGGTTCGCCCAGGTTTTGCAGGTCGAGCGCAAAAACCTCGTGCCCGCAGTTATGCAGGTAATTGGCCAGCAAGGTAGACATCCGCTCAGTACCGGCAGGGGTATGTAAATGCCTGTTAAATAAAAGAATGCGCATTTATCAGCATAAGCAAAACTAAAAACTGAATAATACGAAGCTTGTTTTATGAAGCTTTGTAAACGTACACTGCTTTAGTGGTTAAATAATTGGTCTAATATAGCAATATTGGCCTTATTATATGTTGTAAGGCCATTCTTTAAATTTAAAACCTGTTGGTTGTAATAGGTTTCATCGGCTAATAACAGGCTTATTTGCGTTACCCATTCCTGTGTGTTGCCGACAATTATTACGCCTTTATCTTCAAACTGTTTAAGCCCTGCCAAGCCCGCTGGTGTGGTAATAACCGGCTTGCCAAATGCTAAGGCCTCGATGGTTTTAATTTTTAAGCCGCTGCCTTCGCCGGCCGGGTTTATGCTAACGTCTATGCCATCATACAGTTGGGCTAACCGGGGCACAACGCCCAACAAGGTAACGTTGGCAGGCAGGGTTTGCGTATGGAGGGCGTTACAGATATTTCCGGCAATGTAAAGTTGCGTATCGGGGTGTGTGGCATGTAGTTTTGGCCATACTTCGCTTAAAAACAGGTTGATAGCCTCTTTGTAGGTAAAGTAATTGGCCGCTAAATACAATAGCTTATTTTTAGGCTGATTGATGCGGGTAGGCGCATAGTTGATGATGTGCCCTAAGGTGCTTAGCGGTTTGGCGCATCCGTTAGCCGCAAAAAAATCGGTTTCGTTTTGCTGAATGCATACCACCTGGTCGGCCCGGTTAAGGCAGGCAATCTCGTCGGCAAGGTTTATGGCCAGGCTGCGATAGCCCGGGCGATTTTTAAATATGGTATTAAAACGCAGGTAAACCGAGTCATGCGTATCCAGTATTTTTAAAGTACCGGCAGGGGTATAGTTAAATAGTTTTGAATAATAAACGTGGTTAACCCATACGGTATCGGGCTGCAGATTTGTAACAACCTTTTTATAAAAGCTGATGTGTTTACGGCTTATAAAGTCGTCGATTTTTACATGCCTGGCTTTTTGTTTAAGTACAAAAGCTATCAGTGCTTTTAAAAGCAGCCATGTATTCAGGCGTTTAAATTTAAAATTTTGGCAGATGTATTTATCACCCAGTTTATCCCTCATCGGTTGGGGATCAAAATCGCCATCGGGCAGGTGCAGGTAATAAACATCATGCCCCATGTTTACCAAAGCTTCGTACACAGATGCCATACGTGCCGAGTTACCCTGGTAGGATGGATAGCAGGCCAGCGGAGCAACAAAGAGTATCTTTTTTTTCATGTAAATGGTTTACATCGGGCCTAAATATTGTTTTCGGCGTCGCCGGACCTGCCCGGGGCCCATAAATATAAATAAGATACCATGGTGTTTTTAAATAAAAACCATTGCAGTGCCAGGTACATCACCGCGCAAGCGCTTACCGAAGCTATGATAGTTAAAAACAGCGGCAGGTGTACCAGGCGTATACCATGCACCACCGGTAAAAACAGCAGGCATATTAACACGGTTTTAAAAATGCTGCCTGTTTTTAAATGCAGCGAATAGTACCTGCACACAAAAAAGATGTATCCTAATGTTACCAGTGTTTCGGTAATTACATTGGCTATGGCCGCGCCGTTGTGCAGTAGTTTGGGTAGCAGCAAAACGTTTAAAACTATAAACAGGGCCAGGCCCATCAGTACAGGGTAAAGCGCCTCTTTATCGCGCCCGCCGGCAATTAATACCTGTATCTGAAAAAAATAACCCATGCCATATAAAAAGGGAATGGCTGCCATAATTTGCATGCAGGTAACGGCATCGGCAAACTTATCGCCCGAAAAAAAGCTAATGGCTTCGGGCGCCAGCGCGTAAAGCCCAAAGCTAACGGGGACAGAAAAAAACACAATAAACTCAAACGATCTTTGCAGCAACGGTCCGGCATCGCCCAAATCATTACTGCTTATTTTTTGGCTTAATTGGGGCATCAGCACAACGCCCATGGTAGTGATGAAGGGCAGCAGCAATTTGCAAAATTTTACGGCACAGGCATACAAGCCAACGCTTGTATCGGTAGTTATAAAACCCAGCAGTACGGTATCCAATATGGTATACATGCTGCTGCCAAGGCCAATGCTAAATACCAGCAGCAAAGGTTTTAAGTGCCGTAGGGGTTTAAGCCCGTTTAGTGTGAATTGCAATTTACCGCGTAGTGTTGCCGCATTACAAACATTGGTAGCCAGGCCGGTGGCCACGCTTATAATAAAAAACAGGTAATAATCGGCTGATGATTTAATGAACAGGTATATAGCCGCCAGCGACAGCATTTTTATCAGCAACGACCGCAATGCCAGTTGCCTGAACTGCGATAGCCCGCTGTAAACCCAATCAACAGACAAGAAGCCGGTGGCTATGGTAACGGTGCCTATTAAGTACAGGCTTTGGTCGGCCTTAAAGTAGCCGAAGTAAAAAATAACGCCCAGGTAAGCCAGCGATAACAGCAGGCTTGTGATAAAGTGAATAATAACAAGCTCAGAGAAAATTGCGGATAGTTTGTGCCTGTCGTCCTTACAGCGGGCAACTTCGCGCACGCCGTAAACAGGTACCCCTATGGCGGCCACTATCCAAAAGTATTGTACAAATGAAAGTACGAATTGGGTTTTACCAAAGCCCGCCGGCCCCAGCAATGGCAGCACATATTGAAAACTCAATAAGGGAAACAACAGGTTTACCCCGGTTAACAGCGCGTTATATATAAAGCTATGTTTAATACTTTTCATTAAAGGCGAAGCGTTATTTACCGCGGATAGTAACCATAGGCAATATTAATAAAATATAGCTTATTACGCCGATGGCGCAGGTAATTATTGCCCCAATGCTTTTTATTAATAATAAGTTAATAAAAACTATAATAATTAATAGTGAGCATATTAACGTTTATTTCAGGATATTAGCAGGATTAAATTTTACGCTGTTTATGATCAAAAATACTTTAACCTTAAGCCTGGCTTTACTGCTTAATTTGTTTGCGATGAGCACTATGGCTCAAACCCTGCAAGTGGGTACACCGGTTATTGAGGATGCTTACCGCAGGGCACAATTACTGGGCAAGGTTGATTCGAACGTGTCATTCACCATAAGGCCAATAAACCCCATGGCCGCGTTTAAAAAACAAAACCCTTACATAACCGGGCTTAATGATAGCCTTGAAGGCAACAACGGCATGTACAAAACTGCCGATGGTAATGGTTTTATACAACTGTTGCCGGTAGTTTGGCAGCAACAGTATAACAGCCATAACCCTTACGGCTGGAACGATGGCGCCATGATACCTGCTGCCGGATATCAAACCCTGGTAAGTGCCGGTTTTTTTGCGAAGTATAAATTTTTAAGCATACAGTTTAAACCCGAATTTGTATTTGCCCAAAACAGAAACTTTGATGGGTTTACGCAGGCAACTAACGAAAGTAGTGTATGGTCTGGCTGGTATAGTATTTATAACTCGATAGACCTGCCCGAGCGTTTTGGTACAGGTAAATACACTAAAGTGTTCCCGGGCCAAAGCAGTGTACGCCTTACTTTTGATCCGGTATCAGTAGGCGTATCGACAGAGAATTTATGGTGGGGGCCGGGTATCCGCAATTCGCTTATTATGAGTAATACGGCCAGCGGGTTTTTGCATGCTACCTTAAATACAACGCGGCCAATTAAAACACCTATAGGCCATTTTGAAGCGCAGCTGATAGGCGGTAAACTGGAAGGCTCGGGCCAAACACCGCTGGTACTGGGCCAGGAGTTTGGCCGCGATAACTTTTACAAACCCAAGCGTAACGATTGGCGTTACATTTCGGGTTTAGCGGTAACGTATCATCCTAAATGGGTGCCGGGCTTATTTTTGGGCTTAACCAGGGCTTACCAGGTTTACCAGGGCGATATGGGCCACGGGTTTGGCGATTATTTCCCGGTATTTTTGGGGCTGTCAAAATCATCTTCGTATGATCCCGCAACCGGCCAAAGTACCGAAGACGCCCAGAAGCGCGACCAGGTTACCTCAATTTTTGCCCGCTATTTATGGACCGACGCCAAAGCCGAAATTTACTTCGAGTTTGGCAAAAATGACCATAACTGGAGCCTGCGCGATTTTTTCCTTGATCCTGATCATTCAAGCGCTTATACCATGGGTTTTAAAAAATTATATCCAACCGGCAGTAAGCCCGATCAATATATACAAATAGGTGTTGAAGCTTCGCAACTGGCCGCCGGAACAAATGACGCGGTGTTTCGTGGTGGTGGCGTTTGGTATACGCATGGTACCATTAAACACGGGTATACCAATAATGGCCAGCTTTTGGGCGCCGGCATAGGCCCGGGTGGCAGCCTGCAGGCGCTTGATGTGAGCTGGTTTAGGGGCATGAAAAAAATAGGTATTGTGATAGAGCGCTATAAACACAACGCCGACCTGTTTACCCGCACATTTCCGAAAGGTGAGTTAAGGCGCCATTGGGTAGATATTAACCTGGGCCTGAACAGCGAGTGGGACTATAAGCACTTCCTGTTCTCGGGTAAATTGTTATTCGCCAGGCAGTTAAATTACGAATGGGAGATAAAGGATGATCCGAAAATATTTTACTGGGATTATGTACGGCATGATGCTATTAATGTGCAATTGGCCCTGGCTGTTACCTATCGCTTTTAAGTGCAAATTGGCTGGGTTAAAATGTTGTTTTAATTAAATTATAAACAATAAATTGACGATTTGTTAAACGTACTGCACATTTGAATAGCAATATATTAGCCAAATAATGATATATTTGCAAGAATTTAAAAACTAAGCTTTTAGCTTTTAAGAAACCCTATGAATAAAAACATCTGCTTATTATTCCTTTGCGCCCTGTTGGCTTTAGGAGGCTGTACTTCGCAAAAACAATTAAGGTACTTTAATGATCTGCCAGATTCATCAGTTGTTCATTTACCAAACTTACCGCAGCAACCGCGCTTTATTCAGGAAGGCGACAGGCTGCAGATAGATATCGGTGCCGAAGACGCGGTAGCAGCCGAAAGATTTAATAATTACGGTGGTGTAGGTGGTGCAGATGCAAGCCGTCGTGTGGCAGAAACCAGCGGTTTTTTGGTAGACTCGGAAGGTAATATTGAGTTTGCTTACCTGGGCAAGGTCAAATCAGCCGGTCTTACTGCCGATCAGTTAAAAGATATTTTAGAAAAAAAACTGGCTTTTTATTTAAAGGCGCCAATAGTAAGTGTCAAGTTTTTCCTTTTAAAGTTTACAGTACTTGGCGAGGTTAGAAACCCCGGTACTTTTACGCTTCCTTTACAACGTACTACATTTTTAGATGCACTGGGTGCCGCCGGCGATCTGCCCAGCAGTGCCAAGCGTTATGATATAGCTATCTATCGCGATTATAATGGCAAGCGTACCATTTTTAAGGTCGACCTTCGCAAAAAAGATATTTTATATAATCAGGAGCTTTTTCAAATAAGGCATAATGATATAATTTATGTGCAACCCCGCAGCAGCAGATTGTTTAACGAAGAGGCAAGGTTCTACGTGTCGTTCTTAACACTGGCCGTTGGTATTTATGCTATTTTTATAAAGTATAAATAATAAATATTTTTTGATGGAAGAATTTATAGAAGAAGACAAAAAAAGTAGCGGTTTTAATTTTAAATACTATCTGTTAAAATTATTAACCTACTATAAATGGATATGTCTTAGCTTAATTATTGCACTTATCTGTGGTTATTTATACAAGCGTTACACGGTATCAAAATACCAGGTAGATGGCTATATATTAGTGGGTGGTGGCGAGCTTGAAGGTGGTACTAACACCATATTAAATAATGCCGGTGTAATTAACGCTGCCGATAATGCCAGTAATACTGTTAATAATGAAATGTTCATCCTTCGCTCATTTAAAATCATAGGCGATGTGGTTGATTCATTAGATCTGGATATTAACGTAACCGAGCAGGGTACGCTTAAAGATCAGCCGGTTTTTAAAGATAGCCTGCCTTTTGATATCGTTGTTAAAAAACCGCAGCAATTTATAAACAACAGCACGCCGCTATATAACCTGGTTTTAAAAGCCGATGGTTTTACTGTTGGCACCGATAAATCAAAACATAAAGGCAGCTATGGCCAGTTGTTTATGCTGGGGCATGATACGGTAGTGATATCTAAAAACAATAGGTTTGCCATACACGGCGATAAGCAGCAAGCTTTTACGCTGCAGATAACAGGCCGCACACAAGCTATAAAAAAATATCTTAGCCGCTTAACCATAGCGCCTGCAAAAAATGGTGGCGTAGGGCTGTTGCAACTATCGGTAATTGATGAATTGCAGGTAAGGGCCAGTAAGTTTATCGAGGTTTTGATCTACTCGTACAATCAATCATACCTGGTATATAAAAACCAGGCCATAAGGCGGGCACTTAAGTTTTTGAATGACAGGTTAGAAACCGTGAGTGCCGACCTGGAGAAACAAGAAAACCAGGTGCGCGATTTTAAAGCCTCCAACAAAATATACGACGTATCTGCCGCGGCAACAACGCTTTTAACCAAAATGCAGCTGGCCGATCAGCAAAAAAACGAGAACAGGTACCAGGTAGAGTTGCTTGACCTTGTTGAAAACGCTATAAAAAACGCCAGGGGTAAAGAGGAAATTGTTGCAACCAATAGTGGTTTAGCCGATCCCGTACTATCAGGCCAAATAACTTTGTATAACAACCTGGTTGCTCAAAAACAAAATATACTAACCACCAATACACCTAATGATGTGAGGTTGCCTGCGCTTAATGAGCAAATACAGGTACAACGCTCAAACATCTTAAAAAATATAACCAACATACGTAAGCAGTTCTCTACTTACAAAGGTTATTTAACCGGCCAAAACAGCACATTCTCCAGCCAGTTTGAAGTGCTTCCAGAAAAGGAAAAGCAATTTATTGAGCTAACACGTAAATTAAACGTGCAGGAATCATTGTACACCTTCCTGCTGCAAAAAAAGGAAGAAACACAAATACAATTCGTATCGGCCGATGTGGTGCGTTCACGTACGGTTGATGATATTTTGAACCAGGGTTTGGTTGAGCCAAAATCAATGATGGTTTATTCTGTATCGTTTGGTGTAGGCTTATTGGTGCCGGCATTGATCATCCTGGTTATCGCTTTCCTTAATAATAAAATTGAAACCCGTAAAGAAATTGAGGACGGAACCAACGTGCCTATTTTGGGCGAGTTAAGTTTGTCTAATATTTCTGACGCGCCTATTGCCATTACTTCATCAAACCGTTCGGCTATTGCTGAGCAGTTTAGGGCCATACGTACCAATTTATCGTACATAGGCGCGGGCGATAAAAAGGTGTTTATTGTTACTTCAACCATCAGCGGCGAGGGCAAAAGCTTTGTGAGCCTTAACCTGGCTAACAGTATTGCTATTATCGAGAAAAAAGTAGTGGTACTGGAGCTTGACTTGCGCAAACCAAGGCTATCAGAAAAATTAGGTATGCGTAGCGATATCGGTATTTCGCAATACCTTATCAATGAAAGTATTAAGCCTAAAGATATTGTATTTGAGCTGAAGGACTATCCAAACCTTTCGCTGGTAAACTCGGGCCTTATACCGCCTAACCCGGGCGAGTTGATAACCCGCCCGCGTATGGCCGAGCTTATTGCTTATCTGCGCGAAAATTTTGACTATGTAATAATGGATACGCCGCCGGTGGGCCTTGTTGCCGATGGTGTAAGCCTTGGCCAATTGGCTGATGCGTCGATATTCGTTATCAGGCATAACTACTCTTTCAGGTCAGCATTGCAATTGCTTAATGATTTGAAAGAGAATGATAAGCTGCCTAATTTATCACTGGTAATTAACGGTATCGAAACCAAAAAAGGTTATGGATATGGATATGGGTACGGGTATGGATACGGCTATGGTGGGTATGGTGGATACGGCGGGTATGGTGGCTATGGCGGTTCATACGGTGGCTATGGCTATTACTCTGACGATGTGCGTAAGCCCGAATCTGTTTTAAGTAAGTTAACCTCAATATTTAAGAAAAAAAAATAGTAAATAAATGCACAACACTCGTATCGGCGTTATAGGCCTGGGCTATGTGGGCCTTCCATTGGCAGCTGCCTTTTCAAAAAAATTCCAGGTAGTAGGTTTTGATATCAATCAAGCACGTATAGATGCCCTGCAAAGTGGTGTAGATAGTACGTTGGAACTTGACAACGAGGAATTAAAATCAGTAATTGTAAACCAACCCGGCCAGCTTGGTTTGCACTGCACCAACCAGCTTGATGCGCTGAAAGATTGCAATTTTTACATTGTAACCGTTCCAACCCCGACTGATAAACATAACCGCCCGGTATTAACGCCGCTTTATAAAGCCAGCGAAACCATAGGCAAAGTGTTAAAGAAGGGTGATATTGTGGTTTACGAATCAACCGTTTATCCGGGTGTTACCGAGGACGAATGTATCCCGGTATTGGAAAAAGTGAGCGGATTAAAATATAACCAGGACTTTTTTGCAGGCTACTCGCCCGAGCGTATTAACCCGGGCGATAAAGAGCACACGGTTACCAAAATATTAAAAGTAACATCGGGCTCAACCCCCGAAGTTGCCGAACAGATAGATGCTGTTTACCGGTCTATCATTACCGCGGGTACACACAAAGCCAGCAGCATTAAAGTTGCCGAAGCTGCCAAAGTAATTGAAAACTCGCAGCGCGATATTAACATTGCTTTTGTAAACGAGTTAAGCAAGATATTTAACAAAATGGGTATTGATACCCACGAAGTATTGGAAGCTGCCGGTACCAAATGGAACTTTTTGAAGTTTAAACCGGGCCTGGTTGGTGGTCACTGTATAGGTGTTGACCCTTATTACCTGGCGCAAAAAGCACAGGAGCTTGGCTATCACCCCGAAATTATACTGGCCGGTCGTAGGTTAAACGATGATATGGGCTCATATATAGCGCATGAGATCGTTAAGCTGATGATCAAAAAAGAGATAGGCATTAAAAATGCTTCGGTACTGGTATTGGGCTTTACTTTTAAAGAAAACTGCCCGGATGTGCGCAATACCAAGGTAATTGATATTGTGAACGAACTGAAAACCTACAATACCAACGTAACCGTGTACGACCCATGGGCAAAACCGGAGGAGGTTAAACACGAGTACAACCTGGAAACTACTAATGATATTGCAAGCGTTACAAAAAGTAAATATGACGCAGTTATTTTAGCGGTGAGTCACAATGAGTTCCGTGAAGTTGACCTGGACAGTTTAAGAAACCCGGTAAGTGTGGTGTACGATGTTAAAGGATTTTTAAATCCTGAAGTTGTTGACGCAAGATTATAATAAGCACTATGTACCAGGAAAAATTTCATAACCAGGATCTATCAGGATTATCATTTTTAATTACGGGCGGCGCCGGCTTTATAGGCTCAAATATTGTTGAGTACCTGTTAAAGTATAATGCGAAGAAAGTACGTGTGCTTGATAACTTCGCCACCGGATCGCACACCAACATCGACCCGTTTAAAGCAAACCCGGCGTTTGAATTAATTGAAGGCGATATACGCGATATAGCGACCTGCCACGCCGCGGTAAAAGATATTGATTATGTAAGCCACCAGGCGGCGCTTGGTTCGGTACCACGCTCTATTAATGACCCGGCAACCACTAACGAAGTAAACATCAGCGGCTTTTTAAATATGCTGATAGCCGCGCGTGATGCCGGCGCAAAAAGCTTTGTTTATGCAGCCAGCTCAAGCACCTACGGAGATCATCCGGCTTTGCCAAAACAGGAAGAAAACATTGGTAATCCTTTATCGCCATATGCGGTAACTAAATACGTAAACGAACTTTATGCCTCGGTATTTTCGCGCACGTATGGCTTTAACGCTGTTGGCTTGCGCTACTTTAACGTGTTTGGCCCAAGGCAAAACCCTAAAGGCCCTTACGCGGCGGTAATACCTTTGTTTATCGAGTCGGCATTAAAAAACGAAGCGCCTTTTATTAATGGCGATGGCGAAACCAGCCGTGATTTTACGTTTGTTGAAAATGCTGTTCAAGCTAATATAAAAGCAATGCTAACCCAGGGCCTGGATAAAGCCGAGGTAATTAATATAGCCTATGGCGAGTGTACTACTTTAAACCAGCTTTGGGGAAGGATTTGCGAGCAGATAGGGATTGATGTGGCGCCCGTGTATCGTGATGAGCGTAAAGGGGATGTAAAACACAGCCTGGCCAATGTTGATAAAGCAGGCCAGCTTATTGGCTATGATCCAAAGATATCTGTACTAGATGGCTTGAACATAGCTATCAAGTGGTATAAAGACAATTCTTAAACAAGGGAGACCATCTATCCAAACAATGAAAATATTGGTAACAGGGGCGGCGGGCTTTATAGGCTTTCACCTGGTAAATAAATTAGTAAAGCAGGGCCACCATGTTGTGGGTATTGACAGCATAAACGATTATTATGATGTTAACCTGAAATTTGGCAGGCTAAAAGAAACCGGTATTATCGGCGTTGGGGATAATACGCAGCTTATACAAAGCAGTGTGTACCTGGCCTATCGCTTTGCTAAAATAAGCCTGGAAGACAGGGTAGCTATTGAGCAGCTTTTTGAGCAGGAGCAATTTGAGGTGGTGGTTAACCTGGCAGCACAGGCGGGCGTTAGGTACTCTATACAAAACCCGCGCGTGTATGTTGAAAGTAATGTGGTTGGCTTTATGAATTTGCTGGAAGGTTGCCGCAACAACAAGGTAGGTAACTTTATTTACGCAAGTACGTCAAGCGTATACGGCTTAAATGCCGATATGCCTTTAAACACGCACAGATCAACCGAGCACCCGGTATCATTATACGCGGCTACTAAAAAGGCTAACGAGATGATGGCACATTCATACAGCCATTTGTACCAGGTGCCTACTACCGGTTTGCGTTTCTTTACCGTTTATGGCCCATGGGGCAGGCCGGATATGGCGCTGTTTTTATTTACTAAAGCCATACTATCGGGCCAACCTATTAACGTGTTTAATAATGGCGAAATGGTGCGCGATTTTACTTTTGTTGATGATGTTGTTGAAAGTGTGAGCCGCCTTTGTGTTAACCCGGCTAAGATCAATACCGAATGGGATAACATGAATCCCGATCCGGCTACCTCATCAGCCCCATACCAGATCTATAACATCGGCAACTCGACACCGGTTAAGCTGATGGATTACATTGAGGCATTGGAAGAAGCCTTAGACAAAAAAGCTATCCGCAACATGATGCCAATGCAGCCGGGCGATGTACTGGCTACGCATGCCGATGTAAGCGACCTGGTTAATGCCGTTAATTTTAAACCACAAACATCAGTAAAAGCGGGTGTAAAAAAGTTTACCGAGTGGTATCTGAGTTATTACGCCTGATTATTAATAAACCCCGATGAAGATTAAGTTTAAGAATAATTTCCTGGGTTATTTTTTATTTTATTACAGCGTAGTAGGCAATAAAATACTGATAAACCTTGCCCTGGGCGTAGGTGTAAGTTTTTTAGATGGCATTGGCCTGGCTATGTTTATGCCTTTGCTAAACGCTACAGCGGGAAAAAAGAGCGCTGATAATTTTTTAACCAGGGCTTTTAACGGCGTAGGGATTGACCTTACTTTAACTAACGTATTGATTTTACTGGTTGTAGTTTTTTGCTGTAAAGGGCTTTTAAAATACGCGCAATTAAGATACCAGATAGGTGTAAGGCAATTGTTCATCAAAAAAGTACGCTACTCGTTAGTAAACCAACTGCAGGACCTTAGCTACCAGGGCTTTTTAAAGATGGATGCGGGCCGTATTCAAAATACGCTTACTTCCGAAGTGCAGCGCCTTTTTCAGGGCATGAACTTTTATTTTAACGCCACGCAGTCGTTTGTAATGTTGATGACCTATGTGGCATTGGCTATTTTGGCTAACTACCAGTTTGCCATTTTGGTTGCTGTGGGTGCAACGCTGTCAAACCTGGTTTACCGCAAGGTATATATTGTTACCAAACGTCAGTCGGTAGCGTTATCAAAAAAGGCTAATGATTTTAATGCTTACCTGATACAGGCTATCCATAACTTTAAGTACCTCAAATCAACCAACTACTTTGCAAAGTTTAACGGTAAGCTGAAGTATGTAAT
Source organism: Mucilaginibacter sp. A3364 (assembly GCF_059690715.1). Classification (NCBI taxonomy): domain Bacteria; kingdom Pseudomonadati; phylum Bacteroidota; class Sphingobacteriia; order Sphingobacteriales; family Sphingobacteriaceae; genus Mucilaginibacter; species Mucilaginibacter sp. A3364. The sequence goes on along the minus strand of NZ_JCAWED010000002.1, from coordinate 362,149 downwards.
TGACGATTCGGAATCGATAAACAAACGCATGGGTTTTTACAGCGCCATTACTACCGCCGGGCGCGAACCCATGATCATTATTATAGTTGCCGCGGTAATATACGTACAGCTTAACTTTTTGGGCGGTAACCTGGCTGCTATTTTAGTGAGTTTGATACTGTTTTATCGCTCGTTAACTTTCCTGATCGTTATACAAAACCACTGGCAAAACTTTGTGCAAAACATTGGTGCCATGCAATCAATAGCCGATATTAATGCCGAGATGGATGAGATGAAGGAGCCTGCGGTACACCGCGAGTTTATCAACATTAAAAATAATATCCTGATCAAAAACGCCGTGTTTGCCTATGGCGAGAACAAGGTTTTAAATGATATTACTATTGATATTCCTAAAAACCAAACCATTGCCCTGATAGGCGAAAGCGGATCGGGCAAAACCACGCTGGCCAACATGATAGCCGGCCTGATAAAACCCCAGGAAGGCGATTTATTGATTGACGAGGTTAGCTTGCGCGATTACAACATCGGTAGTTTCCGTAACACTATTGGCTATATATCGCAGGAGCCGGTAATTTTTAGCGATAACATTTTTAATAACATTACTTTTTGGGCCGAGCCAACTGCCGAAAATAAAGCCCGCTTTGAAGAGATCATTGAACTATCATCGCTTAAAGCGTTTATAGATGGCCTGCCCGAGCGCGAACTTACCCAGCTGGGTGATAACGGTATGCTGATATCCGGTGGACAAAAACAACGCATATCCATAGCCCGCGAGCTGTATAAGAAAGCCGAAGTACTGATCATGGACGAGGCTACATCGGCGCTTGATTCGGAAACGGAAAAGAACATACAGGAGAATATTGAAAAACTGCATGGCAGTTATACTATGGTTATTATAGCGCACAGGCTATCAACCATAAAAAATGCCGATACCATTTATTTATTGGAAAAAGGCAAAATAAAAGCATTCGGCGACTTTAAAACTATGTTAGAAATTTCACCCAAATTCAAACATATGATATCTTTGCAGGAATTATCAAGTAATTGATTATTAAATAAATAGTTTTGTATAGCGAAACCTACTGATGGACAATACCCCTAAAGCCTTAAACAGAAATAAAAACGAGCTGCTGGCCCTAACGGGTATCAGGGGGCTTGCAGCGACCGGGGTTTTACTGGGCCACCTAAACGCCGATCTGCAAAAATGGGTTGACGTAGAAAAGTATTTCTTTGCCCAGCCTTATGTCGATCTGTTTTTTGTGTTATCGGGTTTTGTTATCAGTTATGTTTATTTGCCGGCCTATACACGTAGCCGTACGTTCTTTTACAAGTTTTACTCGGCGCGTTTGGCGCGTATCTATCCGCTGTACCTGTTTGCGTTGGCGGTGTATATTTTAAGCTACTCGTCGCGCGATATTATAAAAGGTACATTCAGTTTTGATGTAATGGCCCTGGGCAACCAGTTGGTGCTGCTAAGCGCCATGCCATTTTTTTACCTGAAAAAGCTGTTGGTATTTACCTCATGGTCGGTAAGTATTGAGTGGTGGTTGTATATACTATTGTTCCCGGTTTTGCTGGTGCTAAAAAAAGTGCATCGCGTGTTATCATCGCCATTGGTAATTACCTTGCTAAGCATAGGCGTGGTTGTGTACATGTACAGCATAACCGGCGAGGGCACAGTAACCCGCTCATGGCCCGCCTGGATACGCGGCGTAGCCGGTTTTACATCAGGCTGGATGCTGTATTACCATTATAAAAACGAAACACCGTTTGCCAAATTTTGCGGTAAATATTGCAATGTTTTTGCCGCGCTGTGGTTCACACTGATCATTATCGTGCCCTTCTTTACCAACGTGCAGCCATGGATGGTATTAGCGGTATCTCCGTTTTTTATATTGGGCTTGTGTTTTCCGTCGGCGTCAACCAATTTCCTGTCAAACAAAGTGATGGTGTTTTTGGGCGATGTATCATACTCGGTGTATTTGCTGCATCCGGTAGTGTTGGTGTTTTTAAAAAGCGTGGTTAACCACAAGCTGGCAAAGCACCCTATGCTGGCTTCGGTTTTGTATCCGGTAGCATCAATTGCCATAGTAATGGTTATATCAAGCATAACCTATAAGTTTTTAGAAAAACCTGCCCGTAATTTTATCCTGAGCAAACTGGTGCCCAGGCATAAATCAATTACATAAGCGCTTACAATTGAATAACAGTTAGTAATAATTCAGTAACAGATATAAGTATAATAACAATGAGTACTACTCCATACATACAAATAGGCAATCGTAAAATAGGCTACGACTTTGATCCGGTGGTTATTGCAGAAATAGGTATCAATCACGAAGGATCATTAAAAACAGCCTTCGAAATGGTTGACGCTGCGCACGCGGCAGGAGCCGAAATTGTTAAGCACCAAACTCATATTGTTGAAGACGAAATGAGCGGCGACGCCAAAAAAGTTATCCCCGGAAATGCTGACGTATCTATTTACGAGATCATGCAACGTTGCTCATTAAACGAAGCTGATGAGAAAGCGTTAATGGAGTATGTAGAGTCAAAAGGTATGATCTTTATCAGCACGCCTTTTTCAAGAGCTGCTGCCGACAGGTTAAATAAATTTAATGTAGCAGCTTACAAAATAGGTTCGGGCGAATGTAATAACTATCCGCTGCTGGAGCACGTTGCCAAATTTGGCAAACCTATCATTTTAAGCACCGGTATGAACACTATCGAAAATATTGAAAAAGCGGTAGCCATATTCAGAAAACACAATACACAGTACGCTTTATTGCACTGCACCAATATTTACCCAACCCCACCACACCTGGTGCGCCTGGGTGCCATGAATGAGTTAGCCGAAACTTTCCCTGACGCTGTTGTAGGCCTGTCAGACCATACGGTTAATAACCTGGCCTGTTTAGGTGCGGTAGCCTTAGGCGCGTCAATTTTAGAACGCCACTTTACTGATAGTATGGATAGGCCGGGCCCCGACATTGTATGCTCTATGGACCCAACCGCGCTTACCGAACTGATTGAAGGATCAAAAATATTGAAGCAGGAAAGAGGCGGCAAAAAAGGTTTAATAAAAGAAGAACAGCCTACTATTGATTTTGCTTACGCATCGGTAGTAACTATTGAAGATATTGCGGAAGGCGAAGTATTTACCGACAAGAATATCTGGGTTAAAAGACCCGGAACCGGCGAGATACTGGCCGAAAGTTATAACGACCTGTTAGGCAAAAAAGCCACCACCGCTATAGCCAAAGATGTGCATGTAAAATGGGCCAACGTTGAAAAATAATGAGTAAAAAAATTCTATTTCTTACAGGCACACGTGCAGACTTTGGTAAACTTAAGCCATTAATTAACGCGGTACAGGCCGACCCTGAATTTCAGTGCCATATTTTTGCAACCGGCATGCATATGCTGGCAAAGTATGGTAAAACCGTTAAGGAAATCAAGCATGCCGGTTATGATAACATATTTATGTACATTAACCAGATGGATGGCGATAGTATGGAGGTGGTATTGGCTAACACTATTTCGGGCCTTACACGCTATCTGCACGAAACGCCTATTGACCTGATCGTAATACATGGCGACAGGATAGAGGCGCTTGCCGGCGCAACCGTAGGCGCGTTAAGAAACACGCTTGTTGCCCATGTTGAAGGCGGAGAAGTATCGGGTACAATTGATGACCTTTTGCGCCATGCAACTTCAAAACTATCGCACATACACTTTGTGGCCAGCAATATTGCCAAAAGGCGACTGCAGCAGCTGGGCGAAACCGAATCAAGCATTCACGAGATCGGGTCGCCGGATATTGACGTAATGTTGTCTGATTCGTTGCCATCACTGGACGATGCCCGGGCACGTTATCAAATACCATTTGAAAACTATGGCGTTGCCATGCTGCACCCGGTTACAACCGAGATAGATATACAGGAAGAAAACGCTGTAAAGTTTGTAGATGCCCTGATAAAAAGCGACAGGAAATACATCGTTATTTATCCTAATAATGATTTGGGATCTGATAAAATATATAACATTTATAAAGCCCGCCTGGAGCAACATCCAAACATCAGGATGTTCCCGTCTTTAAGGTTTGAGTTTTTCCTTTCGTTTTTAAAACATGCCGATTTTATTATCGGTAACTCAAGCGCCGGTATACATGAGGCGCCGGTATATGGCGTACCAAGCATCAATATCGGTACAAGGCAAAACAACAGGTTTCAGTACGAGTCTATTTTTAACGTGCCGTTTGAAGTAGATAAAATAGTGGAGTCGGTTAGTAAAATAGGCACGCGCCAACGCTTTACACCTTGCGGCCATTATGGCGATGGTACCAGCGCCATAAAGTTTTTAAAAGTGATGAAATCGGATGCGCTTTGGCAAATTTCTAAACAAAAGAAATTTAGCGACGTAGCTTTTCAGTAAAAAATACATGTATAAAGGAAAAAAAGTTTTATCACTGATTACAGCGAGAGGGGGTTCAAAGGGTATTCCCGGGAAGAACATCATCGATCTTGGTGGTAAACCTGTTATAGCCTGGAGCATTGAAGCTGCCTTGAACAGTAAATTTATTGATAGGTTAATACTATCAAGCGATGATGCTAACATCATAAATGTAGCCAGGCAGTATGGCTGCGATGTGCCTTTTATCAGGCCCGAAGAACTTGCTACGGATACAAGCACCAGCATGGACGTAATTATGCATGCGCTTGACAATGTTGATGGCGATTATGATTACCTGATGCTATTGCAGCCAACATCGCCTTTTCGTACAACAGCGCATATTGATGATTGTATTGCCCAAACTATTGATACCGGCCATGATCTGATGGTATCGGTATCAAGGGTGAAAAAGCATCCACAATTTATGTTTTACAAGGGTGCTGATGATGCTTTGAACCCGGTAATTGGTTTTGTACCTAACCAAAGGCGACAGGATCAGCCAGCGGTGTATGAGCATAACGGAGCACTGTATTTTTCGAAAATTGATTTTTTAAGGGCGGTTAAATCATATAACACGCCCGAAGCACATGGCTTTGAAATGACGGGATATGCCAACCTTGATCTGGATGAGATGGCCGATTTGGAATATGCCCGCTTTTTAATCGAACAAAAATATATTTAATGAAGATCTTACATTTAGCAGCCTTTAATGGCAACATTGGCGATAACGCCAGCCACATGGGCTTACGAACGGTGTTAAAGTCGCTTATCCCCGATAAGTACGAGATAGATAACCTGGAGATCAGAAAGTTTTATAATAACTATAATTTAAGCGACAAACATAAGTTTGATGCTGACTTTGCAACACTGGTAAACCGGTATGACCTGTTAATAATTGGCGGCGGCGGTTTCCTGGATTTTTGGGTAGAGAATAGCGCAACAGGCACCACTTTAAATATTAGTAAAGAGGTTTTAGATCAAATTAAAACGCCTATAGCCATTATAAGCGTTGGCAGCATACCGCACAAAGAGGTGCCCGAAGGTAACATCCCTAAATTCAGAGCGTTTTTAGATGCTTTGCTAAGCAGGGAAAATACATTTATAGGCGTTAGGAATGATGGGTCAAGCAGCATCTTACGCGAGTATATTGGTAAAGAGTATGCCGATAAAATTCCGGAGGTTTTGGATAGCGGGTTCTTTTATGAAAATGACGGAACCCTTTACAATCCAAGCCCTAAAAAATATGTACTTATCAATACCACTGCCGACCAGGTGTTGATGAACAACACCCAAATGGGTAAGGTTGAAACCAGCCTGTATATTAAAGAAATGTCAGAAGTAATAAACCATATTTTGGCTGATACCGATATGGATATTGTTTTTGCCCCACATATTTACAGTGATTATGACGCGATAAACAAGCTATTGGTTAACGTGAATGATTATGATGTAAGAACCAAGATCAGGATAGCGCCGTTTTCGCAAGGCGATTACGGCTGCAACCAGGTTTTTTCGGCCTATAAAAACAGCTCGCTGGTTTTAGGGATGCGTTTCCATGCCAACGTATGCTCAATAGCTATGGATACACAGGTTTTAGGCATTGCTGCGCTGGATAGGATTACCAACATGTACAACAGCCTTGATATGGCCGACAGGGTAGTGATGATTGACAGGGAATTTGCCGATGCCCTGATTGAAAAAACAAAACTGGTTTTTGACAATAAGTTTGCCATTAACACACAACTGTTAAACGCTAAACGCACCGAAACCATTTCATTATACACCAATATATTAAACACGATATAAGGCTTGGCTTTTAAGCTTTATAACAATTGCAGTATACCCCATGGCTAACATTTTATTCCCGGTAGAAACGATAAACAGAGAGATTGATTACAGGTTAACTTTGGCGGCTATTTTAAGTGGCAATGATCATCATATCTTTATCGGCCAGCAGCATTTTTTGCATAACCTTATCCCCGAGTTTAAAACCGGCGTATATGTAGGCAAAAATGTATTTAGCAAGCGTGCCGACATTGAAACCGGCGCCCGCTATCGCCAGCTAAAAAAAAGCGATATAGACCTGGTATACCTGCACGAAGAAGGTGGTGCTTATTTTGGCAGCGAAGATGAATGGAAAGCCAAACAGGACTCATTATACAACATTAATATTTTTGACGAAAAAGACAGGATATGTGTTTGGGGCGATTTTCAGCGCGAGCATGACGAGGAGCGTATTGCAAATAAAAATATAAAAATACACACAACCGGCCATCCGCGTTTTGACTTGTACAAACAAAAATACAACGGCATATACCAGGACGATATTAAAAAAATTAAAGCCAGGTATGGCGACTATGTGCTGGTTAACGGCAACTATTCAAAAGCTAACCATGCCAGCGGGCTTGACCGCGTTTTTTCAAGCCGCGGTAATTATGTGGTAAACGATATACCTAAGCGCCTTCACCGTGTTGGACAGTTTAGTTATACTGCCGGCCAGTTGGCTAAAATGATAGAGCTGACGCATCACCTGGCGGTTAAATTTCCGCAATTAAACTTCGTGTATCGCCCGCACCCTATCGAGAGCCACGATATATATAAAACAGTATTTAAAGATATCCCTAACATACATGTGGTGTATGACGGGCCCGTAGCGCCATGGATTATAGGTGCCAAAGTTATTTTGCACGATGGCTGTACAACGGCTATCGAGGGCCAGTTATCGGGCGTGCCGGTGATTAATTACAAGCCAAATTTTTCTGATACCTATGATATTTACCTGCCCAATCAAATGGGCCGCAGGGCAAACACCATTGAGGGCGTTATTGAATTGATGGACCTGGCTTTAACAGATAAGAAGAAATTTGACGATGGTTTTGAATACCCGGAAAGAGCCGTTCGCCTGATGGAGAATTTAAGGGCCGATTCGTTTGAATTATATGTTAATGTAATTAAAAATAAGCTTGCGCAGTTAACGGCAACGTCAACAGCGCCATCTTCATCGGTTATCTCAAAATATTACATCAAATCTGAAATAAGGAAAAAGGTGTTACGCACCCTGAAAAAAGTATTAGGCAGAAACAAAGGCAATGACGCGACTGTAAATGATCAAAAATTTCAGGGCTTTGATGAAGCCTACGTTAAAGCCAAAATAAATATGCTTGAAACTATACTTGGTAAAAAAATTACAGTAAAGGTTCATAACAGGTATTTTATAGAAGTAATATAACCCGCAAGGTTTAAAAGCTTGGCACAATGGCAGACACATTTTTTTCGGTAATTATCCCGGTTCATAACAAAAAGCCGCATCTGGACCGATCAATAAACTCGGTGCTTAAGCAAACCTATGGCAATTTTGAGTTGATATTGGTTGATGATGCATCCACCGATGGGTCGACCGAAAAGCTTACCGAATTTGTTGAGCCCCGCATTACCCACATCAGGCGCGATACGCCGGGCCCGGGTGGCTACGCTGCCCGTAACGCAGGCATCGCGACAGCTAAATACAACTGGATATGTTTTTTAGATGCTGATGATGAGTGGGCACCCAATTTATTGGAAAACCTGAACAGCGTTATTAACGAAAGGCCGGAAGCAACTTTACTAAGCTGGGGCTGGAATTTGGTGAAAGATGGTATGCAAACGCCCGATGCGCATTCAAAAAAACATGCGGCTAACAGACAACGGTTAATTAACTACACCCTGGTTTACTTTTTAAATGGCCCGCGCAACATTTGGACGGGTGCAGTGGCTATAAAAAAAGAGGTGTTTGCACAAGCGGGTGATTTCCCGGTTGGCCGTTGCAAACGCGGGGGCGACCTGGATATGTGGGTGCGTGCCCTGCAGGCCAGTACAGAGAGTATACATATTAACCAGGTGTTTTCATCGTATTACCTCGACTCGGTAAACATGGTAACCAAAAATGCTACCTCGGCCCTGCCATGTACTTACCCAACATTAGAAGCCATCAGAAAAAGCAGCAGCGATAAAAAACTTATTGCTGCTATCAATAAATTTCAGAACGAAACCATATCAAGCGTTGCACAGCGCAACGTTACACAAGGCGGCAAAATAGACTACAGGTTGCTATCGCACATGAATTTTTCGAAATACATGATGCAGGCCATAGTTAAAGTGCATGCCAAAAGATTAAGAAGCATTTTTAAACGAGCGGGTAAATAAAGCTATTATATGAAAGGAATATTTAAGCACATATTTCAGCGCCAGCAGATAAAGAAATATAAGGAGCTAAAAAAAATTGGCCAGCCCCGTGATGCCGAAGTGGTAAAATACCAGATGGATAAGCTGAAGGATATTTTGCGCATAGCCAATAAAACGCCTTATTATAAAAACCTATTGGCGGCTATTGATATTGATAAACTTACCTATAGCGAGTTTACCCAAATACCTGTTTTAACAAAAGATATTCTGCGTGAGCACGGTAAGGAAATGTGCGATGAAAGTTATCCTAAAAAAGATAAAGTTTACAGAAACACTTCGGGCGGCTCAACCGGCGAACCGGTGGCGTTTTACCAAACCCGCGATCAAATGTATGATGGCGTGGGAAGCTACTACTATGCAAATTACCTGAACGGCGTAAACCCGTCAGACAGTTCGGTAACCTTTTGGGGTGCCGCGCGCGATATGCATAACTATAAAAAGAAATCGCTTAAAAAGGTCATCAAAAATATAAGCGACCAAAGTATCACGCTCAACACCTTTGTAATGAGCGACGAGATCATTAACGACTACGTTAATATCCTGAACAAGCGCAAGCCTAAATATATTAAGGCTTATGTGCATTCTATTTACGAGATAGCGAAGTACATTAACCGCAACAACATCAAAATTAAGTTTAAGCCTATTATACAATCAACAACGGGCCCTTTATACCCGGCAATTAAAGCCGAGATAAAAAAAGCATTTAATGATTGCCATGTGTTTAGTTTTTATGGCTCGCGCGAGGTGCATGCCATCGCTACCGAAACCCCTGCAGATAACGGTTTCAAGGTGATGTTTGATAACGTGTTGGTTGAAATACTGGATGAACATAACCAACCCGTAAAAAAAGGCGAGGACGGAGAGATTGTGGTTACCACGCTTCATAGCCTTTATATGCCTTTGATCAGGTACAAGATTGGCGACCGGGGCGTTAAAGGCGACGATAACGAATGGGTGCTGAATATAAAATCGGTACTTGGCCGCACGCTGGGCATAGTGTACCGCAAAGATGGCAGCTATATTGACGGGCAGTTTTTTACCACGTTGTTTTTTAACCTTACCGGTATTGATAAGTTTCAGCTTATTCAAAAGTCGACAGAAAAAATTGTACTTAAAATAGTTAAGAATGCCAACTATGATGAGGCTGAATTGGAGCGCATATTAGGCATTATAAAGAAAGAAGTGCCCGGAACGGAGATAGAGGTATTATTTACCAATGATATTGATCTTTCTTCTACAGGTAAGTTAATGTACGTGTATTCTGAGTTATCTGATCATAAAATAGCTTAAGGCCGGGAATGAAAAAAGTTGTTTTTATTTTACCACGTGTAGGTGGTGGCGGTGCCGAAAAGATGCTGGTAAACATTATCAGCACGCTTGACCTGGATAAAATAAAAGTCACACTGTTATCCATCAGCGCGTCTGACGATTTTGTAAAAATGCTGCCGCCTGGCATTGACCTGGTGTTTTTAAACAAGCCAAATCTTAGGGCGGGGTTTAAGGATATTTACAAAAAACTAAAGGAAATTAAGCCGGATATAGTATTTACCAGCTTAAACCATATAAGCCTGGCCAGTTTGCTTATCCGTAAAATTTCGGGGCTAAAATATTTGCCGATAGTAAGGTTGTCGCACGGCCCCAAAGCTAAGCGCCAGCGTAACTTAATTGGTAAGGTGGGCGCCGCGGTTAACAGGCTGTTATTTAAAAGCGCGCACTACATAGTAGCTCAAACCGAAGAAATGCGCCAGGATACTATCGCTTTTTACAATTTACCGGCTGATAGGGTACTGCATATCCCCAACATTATTTTGCACACCCTGGCTGATGTTGAAGATACCGGCACCGTAAATTTTGACAGTGACGATTATAACATTGTATCCGCCGGCCGCTTGGTGCATATTAAAGGGTTTGATATTTTGATACAGGCTACCGCGCAGGTTTTTAAGCAAATACCCAACACCAAAGTGCACATTTTGGGCCGCGAAAATAATGAGCCGGGCTACAAGAAAAAATTAGAAGACCTGGTAGAAACGCTGGGTTTGCAACAGGTGGTTATATTTCACGGTTTTAAAACTAATGTTACCGAATACTTTAAGGCGGCCGATGTTTTGGCCCTGCCGTCAAGAGAAGAAGGTTTCCCGAATGTGGTGCTGGAGTCATTGTACCTGGGCACACCTGTGGTGGTAACCAATTGCACCGATTTTGACGGCATTGTTGATGAAGGGAAAAATGGCTATATCGTACCGGTGTCTGATCCGGACGCGTTGGCTCAACGTTTAATTGATGCTAAGAGTCTGCCCGCAACAACATTGGTCATCAATAATTTTGACTACACTACTTTTTTTGAGAACTGCTGATAAGTGATAAGCGGTTAATAAACATGCGCTGCAATGCAAAAAAAAATATTATTCATAACCCCGGCATTTAACAAAGGCGGAGCCGAAAATCAGCTGTTTAAACTGGCCGCGTTCTTACGTACGCGTAATTATGAGGTTGAGATACTTTCCTTCATTAATACCAATGATTTTGCTGATAAGCTTGCTGTTTCGAATATCAAATTTACCGCCTTGCCATCAAAAGGCATAAAAGGTAAGCTGGCTTTAATACCGGGAACCTTAAGCTATGTGCGCAAATCAAAACCGGATATCATCATATCGTTCATGTTTATTGCCAATTTGGTAGCGCGTTTGGTAAAAGTGTTTAGCCGTATACCGCTTATTACCTCGGTAAGGAATAATGAGATATCAGGCAAATACGCGTGGTTGTATAAGCGTACTTATAAAATAGATGACGCTACGGTATTCAATTCGGATTTTGCGTTGCAGAAATTTAAAAAGCTGGGCATTACGCACCCGGACGACAGGTCATCGCTCATTAATAACGCCATCGAGGTGCCGGCAGCCAGTACAGGAAAAATCCCTAACGATGAATTTAAATGGCTGAGCATCGCGCATTTCAGGCCGCAGAAAGATTATCGAACCTTATTTGAAGCAGCCAAATTGCTTAAAGACCGCGGCCTGAAATTTGAGTTGGGCGTTTTGGGCCACACTTTCGGTCAAACCTGGCCGCAGGAGTATATTGACGGCCTGGGCCTTACCGATGAAGTTAAAATTATTGGTTTTGTAAAAGACCCATCAACTTATATTAAACAGGCGGATGCCCTGGTGCTTTCATCGTTATGGGAAGGTACCCCTAACGCTTTATTAGAGGCCATGTCGCACAACCTGCCTATTGTGGCTTCGGCCATACCGGGTAACACAGATTTGGTTGACGCTACCGCTTGCGGTTTGTTGTTTACCAAGCAAAACGCCGGAGATCTGGCCGACAAAATGGCGGCAATGATGGCGCTTGATGCCGGCGCCCGTACACAGATGGGTACAAAAGGTTATGCTTACGTGGCCGATAATTATGAAGCCGGTAAAATACATGCCCAATGGCTGGCTGTTATATTAAAAGCAATGCGCTAATGCTTGATAAGGCACTTATAATAAAAATGATGTGTATTTTTGCCGAAAGGATAGGCGCTGCATGAATGAATTTACCTCACTCCGGATAACGGACATACTTCCATTTATAATGTTTTGTGTCTTGAGCGGTTATTATGCTTCTGCCTTGTCAAAACTAACCAAGCACAAAGAGTTTATTTTTAACTTCTTTTTAGGCATAGCGGCGGTACACTTTATCGCGCTTTTTTACGGCCTGGTAATTACCGGCGGTGCCGATGCCAAAGTTTACTACCGAACCGCGTATTACATGACCGATGATATCTGGTTCAAAACATTTGGGCAGGGTACTACATTTGTGCATTTTTTCACCTTTCCGTTTGTTCATTTTTTGGGTCTTTCCTACAATGGTGGGTACCTGGTGTTCTCGTGCTTCGGTCTTTCGGGATATTACTTTTTGATGAAAACGCTGCTTTACATTATGGCACGGTATTCATTAATGGTTAAAAAAACATACTTCTACATCCTGTTGCTGCCGGGGGTACACATCTGGAACATTGCCATTGGTAAAGATGCTTTGATGTTTTTTGGTGTGGCGATTTTTTTCTACGGGGTGATAAGGATAAAATATATCCATATTATAATAGGCGTTTTCTTTGTAGGTATCATCCGCTCGCCGGTATTGCTGTTGTTTGTGGTAGGTTTAACCATAGGTAACGTGTTGCTTAACGAGAAATCCAAAACCGTGCAAAAGGTATTCATAATGATCGTGTTTGCAGCAATGTCTGTTGTGTTATTACCGCTGGTACAGGCACGCTTAAAGTTGGATAGTGTGGATTACGAAGCGGTAACCAATAAAGCTGATTCAAGGCTGGCATTAAACCAGGATGGTGGCTCATCGGTTAACATGGCCAATGCAAGTTTCCCGGCAAAAGTTTTTGGCTTTATGTTCAGGCCTCTTTTTTATGACGCGCGTAGCGGCATGATGCTATATGCATCCATAGAAAACGCGGTGTGGCTTATCATGAGCATAAGTATTCTGCTAAACCTGCGCGGATCCGTTTTTAAGTCAAGATACAAGGGTTTGTTCGCTATGTTATTGTTTGGGGTGATACTGCCGGTTATTGCACAGTCAAGTACGCTGTCAAACCTGGGTATTGCCGTGCGTATGAAAACCATGTACTTTACGCCACTGGTGCTGCTTTTCTTTTTAAGCAGGGATTACGCGCTCAGAAAAGCTGCCGGTACAAAAAAGCGATCAAAGTTTAAAACCATTACACCCGCGGCTAAAACAAATGCCGCCGTTGAAACTTCATAGTATAATTATAAAAAGCAACAAGGCCATGATTATAGCAAGAAGTATAAAATGTATAGCAATAGTACTTGTACTATTAGGCGTAAGCCACAGTAAAATAAGCGCACAAACCGCAAATGCCAAAGGCGAGATAAGTATAAAACAATTTGGCGCTAAAGGCGATGGTGTTACTGACGATTACAATGCTTTGCTAAAAGCGGCTGATTATATTAACAAAAAAGGTGGCGGTACACTACTGTTCCCAAAGGGTACTTATTATATAAAAGCCTATCGCACAAAGCAAAATCCTTATGATAATATTAGCTTTTTGAATTGCACCGGCCTTAATATTATTGGCAGCCAGGCAGTAATATCGGTTAACGGAAATTTTAAGCGTGTGCGCGATGCCGAAACAGCTAAAGGTAACGGCAATAGTTTTACAACGGCCATTGTTCCGTTGGTAATCAGCCAGTGCAAAAATGTATTGGTGCAAGGGCTTGAGATAAATGGCAATGTTGACAAAATGACCCGCGATAAAGGTATTGCCGAGCGGTCATCGCATTTGGTACGCATAACCCAATGCGAAAACGTAACACTTAAAGATCTTTACCTTCATCATGCGCAAAGCGACGGCTTATATATAACCGGTGCCGATGTGCCCACTTTAAATGTTAAAGCCAATAACGTGGTTTGCAGTAACAACGCCAGGCAGGGTATGTCAATAACAGGGTTGTATGGCGGGCAGTTTACTAACTGCAAATTCACCGGCACCGGCTTTACTGGCGCTTATGGTGGCCATGCACCTACAGCCGGGGTTGACATTGAGCCTAATAAGCTTTATAAAGATTATAAAACCGGCAGTATTGTGTTTGATAACTGTATCTTTGCCGGCAATTTAGGCAGCCAGTTTGTTTGTACGGCACCCAATAAAACGGCAAACGTTGTGCTTAAAAACTGCACGGTAACATCAACCGAAAAAAGCTCGGGATATACCATGATATTATCGGCTGTTAACTTGATAGTTGATAATTGTACCATTGATTGTGCCAACGGCAGCATCTACGCTAAAGGAAAGAAAAGCGGATCGACAGTACAGATATTAAACAGCAGGATAAAAAGCGCCGAGAGTGGCATTAAAGGAGCGTCGACAGATGCGTCCGACTCGCTCATTATAAAGAATAACGAATTAACAAGCACCGCTAAAGAAGGGTTTTCAACGTACTTCCCTTACCTGCGTATGCCGGGTTTAATATTCGAAAACAACAAGATCTACATACCAAAGCACGCGGTTAAAAAAGGTAAGCCGGTATCGCTGATCCAGAATGCTTCGGTATCAAAAGATAATTCATTTTATTCAGATAAAAACGAACAAAGGCCCGTAGTATCATACAAAGGCACCAAATATGTTAAAGACCAGCAATAGCGATAAGCAACTTAAACTCATCCGTATTACAACCATCCCCGAATCATTACGGGGGCTGCTTAAGGGCCAGTTGCGCTACATGAACCAGTTTTACAATGTAACAGCTGTTTCGGGCGCGGGCCAGGCCCTGGAGGACGTTAAAAATACCGAAGAAGTTGCGGTTTATCCTATTACCATGACGCGCACTATATCGCCGGTTAAAGACCTGAAGTCGCTCTACCAGTTAGTTAAATTTCTGCGTAAACACAAGCCCGAAATAGTGCACACGCATACGCCTAAGGCGGGTTTGCTGGGTATGATGGCCGCCTGGATAGCACGCGTACCGGTTAAAATGCATACCGTAGCAGGCATGCCGCTAATGGAAACAACCGGCAAAAAACGCGAGCTGTTAATAGCCATTGAAAAACTAACCTATAAGTTTGCCGATAAGGTTTATCCCAACTCGTACGGCTTAAAGGATTTTATTTTAGCGCATAATTTTGCCCCTGCAAGTAAAGTTAAAGTGATAGGCAAAGGCAGTTCAAACGGGGTTGATCTTGACTTTTTTGATCCTGATAAATTTGAAGCAAGTATTGAAGGTATTCCATCTGCATTGCTGCAACCCGGAGCGTTTAATTACCTTGCTATCGGTCGCATAGTGAAGGATAAAGGTATTAACGAGTTGGTGGCAGCCTTTGATAAACTAAGCAAACTTCAACCCAACGCAAACCTCATCTTAGTTGGCGATTTTGAACGAACCCTTGACCCGGTAAAACCCGAAACCGAAGAGATCATCAATAGCCATCCCAGCATTTATTTTGTAGGCTATCAAAAGGATGTAAGACATTATTTAAAAATTGCGCAGGTGGTGGTGTTCCCAAGCTATCGCGAAGGCCTGCCTAACGTACCTATGCAGGCCGGGGCCTTTAACATACCGGTTATATGTACCAATATTGTAGGTTGTGCAGATATTGTTGACCATGAGGTGAATGGCTTACTGGTAGCGCCAAAATCAGAAACCGAACTGTTTGATGCCATGGTAAGGTTAGAAACCGATGAGGCCTTATACAATAGCATAAAAAATGCCGCCCGCGGTGTTATAAAAAGTAAGTACAACAGGCCTTACGTGTTTGAAGAGATACACAAGGAATACGAATTGTTAACAGCAAATTTGAAAAAATAGATATATGAAACTGCATAGTAGTCTGGTAATGTCGCCATCGTTGGAGTTAGGTAAAACCATTGCCGAATTGAAACAAAAAGGCGAAAAAATTATCTCCCTGGGTTTAGGCGAACCTGAATTTGATACCCCGCAAAACATTAAGGACGCCGCCATTGCAGCTATCATGAACGGTCGCACCCGTTACTCGGCCGCCAATGGCCTTGCCGAATTGAGGGAGCTGGTTGCCAACAAACTGCAAACCGCCAATAATATTCAGGCAACAGCAGCACAGGTTATGGTTGTGCCAGGTGCTAAAAATGCTTTATACCTGGCGCTTGCTGCGATATTACAGCCGGGTGACGAGATCATTAACTTTACGCCATGCTATGTGAGTAACATCCCCCTTATTTACCTGGCGGAACCGCAAGCGAAGGCCGTAAATATTGATATGAGCAAAACCGACTTCAGCATTGATATGGATGCCGTGAAAAACGCGGTTACAGATAAAACCAAGGCTATACTCATTAATTTTCCTAATAACCCTACCGGTACCATACTATCAAAAGAACAGATTGCCGAACTTACCGCGTTCTGCATCAGCAAAAACATTATCATTATTTCTGATGAGATCTATGAGCCGGTTTATTTTGGCAATGAAGAGTTCGCCTGTCCGGCTGCTTTTGATACCGACGGTCAGCATGTGGTAACCATCAACGGTTTCAGCAAATCATTTTCAATGACAGGCTGGCGAATTGGTTACCTGCATACCCGCAACACGGCTATATACCAAACAATGCTGAAGATCAATCAGCAAATAAACACCAACACGCCCGAGTTTACGCAGTTTGCGGCTATTGAGGGTTTGAAAAATAATGCCGAGACTTTAAAGAATTTTAAGGCTGATCTGAAATATCGCGCGCAGTATGTTTACGATAGGATCAACTCATCAAAAAAACTAAGCATTGTTAAGCCAACCGGCGGTATTTTTGGTTTCCTGAACATATCAAAAACCGGTATGACGAGCGACCAGTTTACCATCGAATTTTTAAAAGCGCAGAAGGTGGCAGTATTGGCCGGCAACTCGTTCGGCGAGAATTTTGACGATCACTGCCGCATATCGCTGGTAAACACTACCGAGCAGATAAAAGAAGGTGTTGACCGATTGATAACTTTTGCAGATTCATTATAAGGCTATGAACGTTTTACTCACCAAAAAATATTTTGATGATGATCTGAACTATTTCAGAGCAGGTTTTGTATCAGACGAGATCAACATCATCGACCCAAAAACTTATAGCGAAGACGCCATTGTTGAAGCGCTGCAAAAAGATGAAATTCACGTTTTGCTGGGCGACTTTTTTACAGAGAAAGTACTGGCCAACGCCAAACACCTGAAAGCTATCCAGGTGCCATGGACGGGCGTTGACCGTGTTAACTTTGCTTTGCTTGATCAGTATAACGTTACCATCTGCAACTCGCACAGTAACGCCGCTGTAGTGGCCGAACAGGCAGTGGGTTTAATGCTATCTATCCTGCGTATGCTGCCTTACCATGATGCCGAAATGCGCAAAGGTAACTGGGCCCGCCCTAAGCAAGGCACTACCGAAGGTTTTTATCCGCCGGTAACGTTAATGAACCAGAATGTGGGTTTCATTGGCTTCGGCGCTATCGCCCAAAAAATAAAGCAAATGCTGGCCGGTTTTAATTGTAAATACCATGCCATTGTAAACACGCCTGAAAAGCATAAAGACGCCGGTTTTGAATGGATAGGCACGCCTGATCAAAAAACCGAACTGGCACAAAAAGCTAAGATCATATTTGTGGCCGCGGCGCTAACCCCGCAAACAACCGGCATTGTTGACGAAGCATTTTTAAACGCTTTGGGCAACGAAGGTTTTGTGGTAAACGTATCCAGAGGGCAATTGCTGGATGAGGAAGCTATTTACAACGCCCTAAAAAATGGCGTTATCGCAGGCGCCGGCTTAGATACCTGGTATGATTATCCTAAACCGGGCCAGGAGGTGAATTACCCATCTAAATTCAATTTTCATGAATTGAGTAACCTGGTACTGTCGCCACACAGGGCCGGCTTTTTAAAAGACAAAATGCCACACCTGGATGATGCTGTTGAAAACATAAACAACCTTTACCAGGGCAAGCCGCTAATAAACGTTATTAATAAAAGTAAACTTTACTAATATAATGGACGATCTGAAGTATCTGAAAGACGACGTTGTAAACGAGCTGAAGCAAAACAAGCCGCTACCCAATAAGGCCGTGTTTGACGCACTTACCCGTACGGTTGACGTGCTGCTTTCGCTGTTTTTTATCATACTAACATCGCCAATATTGATTGTGGTAGGTATTGCTATTAAGTTGACTGATGGCGGGCCGATGTTTTATTTCCAGGAACGTACCGGCTTAAATGGCGAAACTTTTAAAGTGATCAAATTCCGATCAATGATTGTTGGGGCCGATAAAGTAGGCGCCAAGTATCGCTCTTACACTAATGACAGCCGTTTTACCAAAATTGGCAAGTTCATCAGGGAGTATCATCTAGATGAGCTGCCGCAATTTTTTAATATTTTAAGGGGCGATATGAGTGTTGTTGGTCCGCGCCCGGCGCTTACTTTCCACATTAACCATTATGCCGATTGGGAACTGGTACGTGCCAAGATCCGCCCGGGATTAACCGGTCTTTCGCAAACATCAGGTGGTAATTACCTGTCGTGGGATGAGCGAATTGTAGTTGATGTTTATTATGTGCGAAATCGTAATTTCTATTATTATTTCTTAATAATATGGAACACTTTTGTACAACTGTTTTATAAAAAAGGAATACACGGTAAAGATGGCGTAGTAAAAGGGTGGACCCGCGGTTTACCTGCCGACTATACCGATGATACCATGAAAACTAAGCCACAGGAAAATGCTTGATAAAGAAAGAATCTACTTAAGAGCCCTTGAACGCGAAGATCTTCCGTCGAGAGTGAAATGGGTTAATGACCCCGAAACCCGCAAAACTTTAATGTTTGATTACCCGCTATCGCTGGCCAAAACCCAAAAATGGTTTGACCAGGGCTTGATGGATAAAACCAAACAGCATTTCTCTATCATGCACAAGGGTGATGATAAGCTGATAGGCATGACAGGTTTGTTAAATATAACCAAAGAACACGGTCACGCGCAAATGTATATTACCATTGGCGAGAAGGATTACTGGGGACAGGGCCTGGCCAACGAGATCATACAAACCGTGCTGGAGTACGGCTTTACCGAACAAAATTTAAATAAAATATACCTGTATACCATCCCGTCAAACGATCGCGGACGTAAGGTGTACGAGCGTAACGGCTTTATTAACGAGGCTGTATTAAAAGAACATTATTACTGCGTGGGCGCCTACCAGGACCTTTATATACACGCCGTAATGCGTAAGGACTGGAAAAAATAATTGATCATGAACATATTACTTACCTGCGCAGGCAGACGAAATTACCTGGTAAATTATTTTAAGCAAGCCCTAAACGGCGAAGGCAAAGTTATTGCCAGCGATGCCCAGCTAAACGCCCCGGCATTAGTTGATGCTGACGTAGCCGTTAAAGTGCCTTCTATATATGCTGATGATTATATCGATTCATTAAAAGCTATCTGTAAAGAGCATAATGTAAAAGGTATCATCTCGTTAAACGATCTGGAACTGCCTATCCTGTCGGCTGTAAAAGATCAGTTTGAAGAACTTGGTGTAACCGTTATCGTTTCGGATAGCCGGGTTATTGATATCAGCTTTGATAAATGGCTGACCACCCAGTTTTTAGAAGAGATTGGCGTTAACACCCCAAAAACTTTTATCGACCTTAATAAAGCGTTACAAGCTATTGAAACCGGCGACTTAAAATTTCCACTGGTAATTAAACCGCGATGGGGCAGTGCTTCCATAGGTATCGAGTTTCCGGAGAGCAAAGAGGAGTTAGAGCAGGCATATGAGTTGTTAACCCTTCGCCTAAGCAAAACCATACTAGCCAATGCCAGCCAGGCCGATATTGATCATGCGATATTGATACAGGAAAAACTTGCCGGCCAGGAGCACGGTATGGATGTGCTGAACGATCTGCAAGGTAATTTCGTGGCGTCGTTCGCTAAAAAGAAACTGGCCATGCGTGCCGGCGAAACTGATAAATCTGTTTCGGTGGTTGATGATCGCTTTAGCGCGATAGGCAAAAAGCTAGGCACCGAGCTTAAACATATTGGTAATTTAGATTGTGACGTGTTTGATTACAATGGCGAGTTATATGTGTTGGAACTAAACCCAAGATTTGGCGGCGGGTATCCGTTCACGCATGAGTCTGGCGGTAACATTGTGAAGGCTTTGGTAGAATGGCTGAAAGGTAACCAAGACATAAGTGCTCATCTTAACTTTAAAGCCGGCCTGGGTTTTTCAAAATGCGACAGGCTGATGTCGGTGCCGGTTTAGCATTAAAATATTAAATAATAATATTAAACTTATAATTAACCGGCTGCAGAAATCAAATACCTACAAGTAGGTATTTATTGAAACTTCTGCGAAAAAATATACGCCAAGGCATATAAGTTTAATTTTTTTGGTTAAATTGTACAACTGTATTAAGCAAGATATCAACCGTAAGGTAACGTTATATTGACTTACAGCTTTTTACCGCTCCGTTCATTAACCTGATATATATTTTTAGTTAATAAAATTATATTGATAGTTATTTTGCGTATAAATTCACACCTTTGTGAAGGTGTTATAACACAGATAAATACTGCTGGTTAAAAATTAAATACATGCAGGTATTATACTGTATGGTGGGTGCGGTAAATTAATAATGGCCCTAATAATACAATCTAATGAATACAAAAATATGGCTCTCAAGCCCGCACATGGGTCAGCAGGAGTTTGCATTTGTACAAGAAGCATTTGAAGCTAATTGGATCGCTCCGCTTGGGCCCCATGTTAATGGCTTTGAATACGATCTGGAACAATATACAGGTGCAAAATACGCTGCTGCTTTAAGTGCCGGTACTGCTGCGCTACATTTGGCTCTTATTATGCTTGGTGTTAGTGCCGGCGATGAAGTTATATGTCAAAGCCTTACCTTCTCGGCATCGGCAAACCCAATTGCTTATTTAAGAGCCACCCCTGTATTTATAGATAGCGAACCCGAAACCTGCAACATGAATCCCGAGTTGCTGGAGAAGGCCATTATCGACAGAATAAAAAAAGGAAAAACGCCCAAAGCTATTATCCCTGTCCACTTGTACGGCATGCCTGCTAAGATGGACCGCATCATGGAAATAGCAAACCGTTATAACATACCGGTAGTTGAAGATGCTGCCGAAGCCCTGGGCTCAAGCATACACGGCAAAGCTGTTGGTACTTATGGTGTGATGAGCATCCTATCATTTAACGGCAATAAAATTATTACTACCAGTGGTGGTGGTGCTTTAATATCCGATGATGAGAAGTATATTAAAGAAGCCCGTTTTTTAGCTACCCAGGCCCGTGATGCTGCCCCGCACTATCAACACTCGCATATAGGTTATAACTACCGCATGAGCAATGTTTGCGCTGCGATAGGCCGTGGGCAAATGACCGTGCTTGACGAACGCATAGCACAACGCCGCAAAGTTTACGATACTTACCTTGAAAACTTTGGCGAAACCCCCGGCATTACCTTTTGGGCCGAACCTGAGGGTTACAAAAGCAACCGCTGGTTAACCACTATTTTGGTTGATCCGGCAAAAAATAACGGCATTACCCGCGAAACCATACGCCTGGCTTTAGAGGCCGAGAACATCGAATCGCGCCCGTTGTGGAAACCGATGCATTTGCAGCCAATTTTTGCTAAATGCCCTGCTTATGTTGACGGTACCAGCGAAATGTTGTTTAATAACGGCTTATGTTTACCTTCGGGATCTAACATGACTGAGGAACAGTTAGATAGAGTTTTAAATACCCTGAAAAACGTTTTGCAGGTAAAAAACGTCGAATCTGTTTAATTAATAGTATTTTTATATATCACCGGTCTTATTATTTAAAGATATCATTTCTTTAAATTAATAAGTGGTGGGCTAAAAATTCGTAAAATTGTAATAATCAAAATGTTTTATTGTATTTTTGTTATCTAATAAAACAAAATGAATACAATATTGTAGTTTATTGGCTAAGTCATTTTGATGCTAAACAGCTGCTATGAAAAAACATATACTTTTTAATAGAGTAGTCCCCCGATGGATGATCATGATACTTGATCTATGTATCGTAACATGGTCTTTCTCTACATCATATTTTATAGTAAACCGCTTTGAGTTTACTAATATACTAAGAGGATACTTCTTTATATATACGGCACTGTACTGCGTAATTGCAGCAATGGTTATGTACGCTATGCGTATACACACCGGCCTTATCCGTTATTCAAACACCCGCGATATGCTCCGCATTTTCGGCTCGGTATTTTTGAGCACGGTGATATACCTGGTGGTGGTTACCTTTGTAGTTAACTTTAAATTCCCTACAGACACTTTTACACTTAGCCTGGGCTTGCTGGTAAACTTCTCGGTATCCAGCGCTTTGCTTATCCTGTTACGTACATCGGTAAAGAGTACCTTTTTTTACATCACTAATTATTCAACCGTTAAAAAGGTAGCTGTTGTAATTTACGGATCAGACAACAATGCCATTTTAGTGAAACAAGCGCTTGAAAACAGTGCTAAAGCAAATTTCTCGGTAATAGGTTTTGTTGACGATAACTCGAACAAAATTGATAAGGAGATAGGCGGCGTTAAGGTTTACTCATTTAATAAACTGGCTAAGCTTAAAGAGAAATTCAATATCGATAAACTGGTTATCCTGAATAATCATTTAGCCGAAGAAGAGAAGAAAACCGCGCTTGAAGAGTGCCTTGCGTTAGGTATACAAGTAGTAACCGTACCACCTGCCGACCAATGGATATACGGTAAACTTAACCTGAGCCAGATAAAAGACCTTAAAATTGAAGACTTGCTGCAACGCAAGCCAATTAAAATTGATACTACCAGTATTTCAAAAGATCTGGCGGGTAAACGTGTACTGATCACCGGTGCTGCAGGTTCCATCGGTTCCGAGATTGTGAAGCAGGTAATGGAGTATGGCCCTGCCCTGGTTATATTATGTGACCAGGCCGAATCGCCCTTGCACGAGATACGTTTAGAGGTTGAAGAGCGTTTCCCGGATATTGCTACTAAAGTATTTATTGGCGATATACGTAACTACCAAAGGATGCAGAAGTTGTTTAACGAATGCTATCCGGAAGTGGTATACCACGCGGCTGCTTACAAACACGTGCCGTTGATGGAAGAGAACCCTGCCGAAGCGGTTGAAACCAACGTACAGGGCACCAAAAACATTGCCGATCTGGCTATTGAGTTTGGCACCAAGAAGTTTGTGATGGTATCTACCGATAAAGCGGTTAACCCATCAAACATTATGGGTACCACTAAACGTATTGCCGAGATCTACATACAATCGCTAAGAGAGAGTATGGAGAGCCGCCCGTCAAAAACTGCGTTTATTACAACCCGCTTTGGTAACGTACTGGGCTCAAACGGTTCGGTTATCCCGCGTTTCCAGGGGCAGATACAAAAAGGTGGCCCGCTAACTATTACGCACCCTGATATTACCCGTTATTTCATGACCATACCCGAAGCGGTACAGTTGGTGTTAGAGGCCGGTACAATGGGCTCGGGTGGCGAGATATTTATCTTTGATATGGGCGAGCCTGTAAAAATTACAGACCTGGCCAAAAAGATGATCAAGCTGGCCGGCTTACAGCCTGACAGAGATATTAAGATAATTTACACTGGTTTAAGACCAGGCGAGAAATTATACGAAGAACTATTGAACCACGGCGAACACACCTTACCAACTCACCACGAAAAGATCAAGATAGCTAAAGTAATTACCTACCCATACAAACAGGTAGTTGATGATATAAATGAATTGCTTGACCTTAACAAAGAGAACAGCAAGATGGCTTTGGTTAACAAAATGAAAGAGATCGTACCTGAGTATATCAGCAAAAACTCGGAGTTTGAACAACTGGATAACAAAGAAGATATACTGAAACAGTTTTCTTTATAGTATTAAGCTCATAAACAAAAAAGCCCGATGCGATTGCACCGGGCTTTTTTGTTTATGTCAGCGGCACCCAAATTTTAACCCTTGTGCCTTTGCCCGGTGCCGAATCATACTCCACCGTGCCTTTCAGATACTCAACCCGGGTTGCAATGTTTTTCAGGCCTATGCCTTCAAACCGGCCTTTCTGGTTAGTATCAAACCCAACGCCGTTATCGCTTATCAGCACGCTGATGCCTGTAGCCTCGCGGTCAAGCTTAATATCAAGCTTATCGGCTTTTGAATGTTTAATAACGTTGTTCACGCTTTCCTGGATAACGCGGTACAATACGATCTCTACGTTGCTTTCGAGTTTGTTTTTAAATCCGTTGGCTTCTACATTTATCTTTAAGCGTTCCGAGTCTATCTTTTCGATAAAACTCTTTACATCACTTGCCAGGCCCGAGCGCAGCAACATGTTGGGCATCATTTGGTGCGATATTACACGTACCTCTTTGCAGCTTTCCTCAACCAGTGCCATGGTTTTTTCCGCCAGGAAACGGTCCTCTTCACGCACGATGGTCACACGATCCATCAGGCCGCCCAAATTCATTTTAACGGCCGAGAACAGCTGCCCTACGCCATCATGCAGATCGCTGGCGATACGGCTGCGTTCTTTCTCCTCGGCGGTTATAATAGCCTGCGTAAGCTCTTCCTGCTGCCTGATCATTTGCTGCTGCAACATGATTTTTTGTTTATGCTTGGCGCGATTGTACAATAATCCACCAACTAATAACGCGATGATCAATACACCGGCTATTATGCCTGCAATGGTTTGTTGCCGGGCTATAGACAGTTTTTGAATGGTGTTTTCTTTACTTAACAGTTTTATCTCCTGCTCTTTTTTCTCGGTTTCAAATTTGGTGGTTACTTCTGACAGCTTTTCATAATTAAGGCGTGTTGCTAAAGAATCGCGGGCCTCTGTGCCTTTCTCCAGGTAATACAAGCTCATTTTCACGTCGCCTATTTCTTTGTAATAATCATAAAGCCGTTCATATGATTCTGCGGTGTGTAACTGATGTTTTTCGGCGATAGATGCCGCAAGGCCTTTTTCAAGATAAATTTTTGCCTGGGGGTACTGTTTAAGGCCAAAATAACAATTACCTATGCTTTTATACAAGGAACCTGTTTCTCGTTTGGAGTCCATTTTGTTGAACTGGCCCTCGGCCGCAAGCAGGTATCGGAGGCCATCTTTATACTGGTGCAAAAATTCATAGGTTATACCAATTTCTTTATCAGCAAAAGCAAGCATTAACGGATCACCAAGTTTTACAAAGATGGCTCTTGCCTGTAATAGAGTTTGAACAGCTTGCTGATAACTTTTTTTATCGCCCTTATAATAAGAGCCTTTGTTACGATAAGCGATAGCTAAACCACCCAATGTCCTCGCAATAGCAAGCTCATCCTTCAGTCGCGTGCGGATAGCCAGGGCTTTTTTATAAGCTGCTATTGCAGGTTCAAAGTTATCAATCATGCAGTAATTACTGCCTAAAAGTGTCAAACAGCCGGCGCTGGCGGCATCGTCTTTAAGTTTTTCAGAAATATCAGCAGATTGCTGATAGTAGACTACAGCTTCAGGATGTTTACCCTGTATACCTAGTATCGTACCCATTGATTGGTATACTGAAGCCAGGCCCTTTAAATAATTTATCTCTTTAAAAAGCTTAATAGTAGCTATATAATCTAATTTGCTCGAATCGGCTTTATTAATGCTGAAATACATTTGCCCCCTGTTAAAATAACCATAAGCCAATCCTCTTTTAAAGTTTAATTTTTGAGCTAACGTAATGGCCTCGTTAGCGTATTTAATGCCCTCGTTAGCACGTGTATCAATAAGCTCCCATGCTAATTCGTTCAAAGTTTTAACTCTTTGCGTATCGGCAGGGAGTTTAGCCAGGAGGGATTTAAGGCTATCCACCGGATTGGTTTGAGCAAACATAGTAACCGGTGCAAGCAGCAATAAGAAAAGGATTTTTTTCATCAATGGTTTAAGGGGTATTTAGGGAGTATAATTGATCATACAATTTACTTAAAATAAATTAAATAACAGGTACCCAGATTTTTACGGTAGTACCCCGGCCCGGAGCCGAAATGTATTTAACTGTCCCTTTTAAGTAAGTAATGCGCGTAGCGATGTTTTTAAGGCCAATACCCTCAAAACCATCAACGGCAGCCGTATCAAAGCCAACGCCGTTATCGCTAATAGTGGCGCTAATACCGTCAGCGTCGCGCAGTAAATTTATATTAAGGGTGCTGGCCTGCGCATGTTTAATCACGTTGTTTACGCTTTCTTGTATAACACGGTACAGTACTATTTCTACGTTGCTTTCCAGCTTGTTTTTAAAGCCGGTAGTTTCAACATTTACTTTTAAGCGTTCCGAGTCTATCTTCTCAATAAAGCTTTTTACATCGCTTGCCAGGCCCGAGCGTAACAGCATATTCGGCATCATTTGGTGCGATATTACGCGTACTTCCTTACAGCTTTCATCAACCAGGGCTATGGTTTTCTCCGCCAGGAAACGATCTTCCTCACGCTCTATCTTTACCCGGTCAAGCAAGCCCCCTAAATTCATTTTAACGGCCGAAAACAGCTGACCCACGCCATCATGCAGATCGCTGGCTATACGGCTGCGTTCTTTTTCTTCGGCGCTAATAATAGCTTGGGTTAGGTTTTCCTGTTGCTCTATGCGTTCCTGTTGTAACATAGCTTCCTGTTTTAGCTTGGCGCGATTGTAGTATAAAACGCCAACTATAGCAGCAAACACAAAAAAGCCAATAATAAAAGCAATGCTTCGGTTTTTGCTGGTGATGGATAGCTTCTGAATGGTGTTTTCTTTATTAAGCAGCTTGATCTGTTGCTCTTTTTTCTGGGTTTCGTATTGGGTTTGTATCAGGGCTATTTGCTTGTCGTTGGTTTCGTTTACCAGTTGCTCGTTCACTTTTTGATATTGTTGGTGAGCATTTAAAGCGTTTTTGTAATCGCCTTGCTTTTCGTAAACGGTGCTCAGCATGTACCAAACGTCTTTACGGCCTTTGGTGTACTGTGTTTCTTCGGCCAGGGATAGCGATTTTTTCAGCCAGTTTACCGCTTCGGGATATTGCGCTTTCTCCTTGTAAATTTCGCCTATGTTTAGGTAGGTGTCGCTTATCTGCTTTTTATCATCAAAAAACATGTCAAGGCTTAGTACCTCCATCTGGTATTTTAGTGCCTTATCAAAATCGCGCATAGCAACGTAGCAATGTGCCATGTTTGAATAGATTTGGGACAGGCCGCGCTTATTATTATCAGCCAAACAAAGCGGAAGCGCCTGCGCATCGTACTTTAAAGCCTGCGCGTAGTTTTTTGACGCGCTGGCAATATTGGCCAATATGTGCAGGCACGCAATTTGAATATAGCCATTCTGTAATTTTTGCCCCAAAGCCAGGCAGCGTAGCGAGTAACGTTGCGCCTCGGCATATTTGCCATTATCCATATAAACCTGCCCCAGGTTACCCAGTGACTTGGCTACACCCGATTCATCTTTTATGCGTTCCCTGATATTCAGAGCCGCCAGGTGTCGTTTAATTGATTCGGAATAGTTGCCGGTTTGCCAATAATAAATGCCCAGGCTATTTAAAGCCGAAGCTTGTGTTGCAGGTATATTGTTTTTAGTGGCAACTGCCAGGGCTTTTTCGGCATTAAGCTTAAGGGAAGGGAAGTCGCCACGCAACGAGCTTTGTATAGATTGAAAATAGTAGTAAACGGCAATGCCTTTTTGGTAACCGCTTTTCTGCGATAGCTTGAATGATTCGTCCACCATTTTTTCCGCGTCGGCGGGAGCCATGCCCAGTAGTTCAAAAGCTATTTCGTAACCAATATTAACCTTGGTAGTGTCGGCCGGCGTTGTAGCCATAGCTTTTTTAAGGCTGTCAATTTTTTTGCTTTGAGCGGCCGTTAGCAGGGGCAATAGTAAAAATAGTATCAGGAGCTTCTTCATATATAAATACTGCGTATTAAATATACCGGTTTGTGTAGTAAGTTTAATTTATCAGTTATACTAAAGCCTTGGCTATTAGTTAGGATTACAATAATATGCAATAATATGTTATTAAAAATACTGCATTTGTATTATTGCCGGGGGGTAAAAAATGAGGGAGTTTAGCACTGTCAAATAGTTGACAAAAAACAATTCATCAATCACCCTAACTAAAATTACAATGAAAACAAAATTTACCCTTTTAGTGGTTGTGCTATTAGCATTATCAACCTCAAAAATGTTTGCTCAGGGCCTGCACTTTGGTCTTGGCGTTGAAGGTGCCCTTCCGGTTGGTTCATGGTCAAGTGCCTACAACGTAGGCGCAGGCGCAACAGTACGTTTAGCTTATGAGCTTGACGAAAGCAGCGCAATTACTGGTACTACCGGTGTTATGGCTTTTATCCCAAAAAGCATGACCGGTGTTAATACCAAAGCACAATTAAACATCCCTATTAAAGCAGGTTACCGCCATATGCTGGGCGAAACCTTGTACGGCTTAGGCGAGGCTGGTTTTACATTAGCCCGTACTTACATCCCTAGCACAGGCAGCGGCAGCTTATCATCAGTTAGCAGCACAGAGTTTACTTACTCGGTAGGTATTGGTGCTAAACTAGGCGCTTTTGATCCAAGTGTACGTTACGAAGGTTACAGCGGTGCCGGTTTTGTAGGCTTACGCTTAGGCTTTAATTTCTAAGCATTTACCAATGATATTTGCCTTATGATCGTTTAAGGCGAAACGCTACTGAAGAGCTTATCTTTCAGGCACTATTACTGAGCTATAAGGTGTGATGTAATGTGTAAAAGGCTGTATCCGTTCCGGATCAGCCTTTTTATGTAAAAAATAATTAAGTTTATATATAGTTTAACTTAACCCTTAAAATTTAAACATCATGGGCATCCGCATTGCAATAGTTGATGATAAGCGACTGATGAGAACAACCCTGTTCGAGCAACTATCATACTATGAAGAACTGGACGTAACACTAATGGCCTGCGACGGTGAAGACTTCCTGACCCACATGAAAGCCACACCCGCCGACCAGTTGCCCCAGGTTGTTTTAATGGATATTGAAATGCCTAACATGGATGGCATTGAAACCGTTGCTGTTACCAAAGAAGTTTACCCCGGGGTTTTATGCCTGATGTTAACCGTTTTTGATAATGACGAAAAACTATTTGAGGCAATACAAGCGGGTGCAAGCGGCTATTTGCTAAAAGACGAAAAGCCTGGCAATATTTTAAAGGCCATTACCGAAAGTGTTTATGATGGAGGTGTACCCATGTCGCCACGCATTGCACAGAAGGCTTTGATGCTATTGCGTAACACACCCAAACCGGTTGAAGAAGAGAAACCCGAGGCCGACCAGGCCGACAGCATCCTATCAACCCGCGAGATCGAGATATTACAGCGCATTGTGGATGGCTTGAACTACCAGCAAATTGGCGAACGCCTGTTTATTAGTCCCCATACCGTACGCAAACATACGGCTAACATTTACGAAAAGCTTCACGTCTCCAACAAAGCATCGGCCATTAAATTGGCTATACACAAAAAATGGTTCCGCGAGAGCGTGGCCAAGTAAAAAGAAACTGGTAAACCATCCGGGCCCGGCCTGGATACCAGCCTGCAAAAGCTCTCCTTTTCCCCGGGAGGGCTTTTTTGTTTTTATTGATTGAAGTTTGATAACGTCTGGCGCGGTAGCGACAAACTTTTACTATATTAACGTTTAAAACGAACCTGCCTTATCAAAAAATGAAAAAGATATATCTGCTGCCGGCAATTGTGTGTTTTATGGCAATAGTATCGTTGGCTACATCCTGCAAATCAGCATTAAACACTAAAGCCGAAAACGTTCAGCTCTGTCTTGATTATCTTCACCAGCAAAAAGAGGATAAATTTTTACTGACGAGTAAAATTGTATTAGTGAAGGATGCGCAATCTGCAGGTTTAGAGAATTTGCATTTTGGCGGAAATAAGATAGAACTAAAGGAAGTATCACCTGCAGCTATAATAATTTATTACTCACCTAAGCAGGATACCCGCATACGCTACCTTAAACTCAAATATTCGCAGGTTGACGAGGACCATGTAACCGTTGTTGTAGAACTGCCCAACACCAATGCCTGGCATACCCTTTATTTAAAACGAACCGCCGGTGACTGGAAAGTAGAACGAGCCCTATGGGACGTTAATTGAATAAAACAAAAAAGACCAAAGCCTAAGGATACCTCCTTCAGCTTTGGTCTTTCCGCTTTCAGGTAAAAGCTCTTACTTACGCATACTCGCTTTCACCTCTTTTAGCAGTTTTATTTTAAGGAACACAAATATGGCGCCTACAAATAAGCCTGCGGCTATAAACTCGTAGCGTTTGTTGGTGTAACCCCAGTAGGCCCCGGCCAGGCATAAAAAAATGCCGATGTTGTAAAGGGTATTTATGATTATTTTTTTAGCCATGGCTTAGTAAACTACAATATCCGGATCGATCTCATCAGCCCAGGCCAGTATGCCGCCTTTAAGGTTGGCCAGGTTGGTATAGCCTTGTGCCTCTAACTGCATTACTGCTGCTGCGCTGCGTTTACCGCTGCGGCACATAATTACAACCGGTTTGTCGTGGCTTATTTTATCGGCCTCAATTAAAATGCCGCCCAGCGGAATATGCTGACCGCCAATGTTTGAGGTTTCGTACTCAAAATCTTCTCTAACGTCTATCAGTTGAAAATCTTCGCCGCTGTCTAGTTTTTGCTTTAGTTCCTGTACGGTTATTTCTTGCATGATTTGAAATATTGATTAAACAATTCAAATGTAACGGTTTTTATATACCAATGTAATTTCCGGGCCTTAATTTACGGTATAACTACATTTATGCCGGGGCAATTGGTCACACCAAACAGGGCTTTCGTCCCAACTTATCGGCTACGCCCAAAAACATTAATAATTTTGTAACAATAAGTACCTATGTGCGTTTCATAGGTATAATTTTATAATTGCCAGCTGCTAATGGATAAAGTTACCCGGTTTTTTTGGTTTTGCTCGGGCGCGCATGTTGATACCCTGAAAAAATATCCTATCGAACATAATAAGTATGTAGGCATTGGTGCTACCATATTTTTTACGGCGCTTTTTGCTGCGCTTTCGGGTGGATATGCCATGTATTTTGTGTTTAACGGCGATGCTTTTGCCGTGGGCTTCGCTATACTGTTTGGACTGATATGGGGTACAGCCATTTTTAATATGGACCGCTACATCGTATCCAGCATTAATAAAGAGGGCAGCACTAACCAGCAGATCTTACAGGCTTCGCCGCGTATTTTGCTGGCTATTATGATTGGTATTGTTATATCCCGCCCGTTGGAGCTTAAGATATTTGATAAAGAGATCCGCCAGAAATTAAAATCCGCATACCTTAAAGGGCAGCGTAATAAAATAGATACGCTGCAAAAAACCTATAACGAGAAATACCAGATGGAGTTGACCAAAAACCTCGATCTGAAAAAGGAAAAGGACTCGTTGGAAAAAGATATTAACCGCTCGCGCTACCAGCTTAACCAGGAAGTGTTTGGCGATAAAACCAACCAAACATCGGGCATTGTAGGTTACGGCACCTATGCCAAACAAAAACAAACCGTTTTGCAGGAAAAGCAGGACCGCCTTAAACAGGTTACCGCCGATGCGCAAACCATGGACGATTATTTAAGCCGCAGAAAAGATTATGAAGGTTTAAATAGCCTACGACTGTTTACCGATAAACAACTGGACAGCCTGGCAAACGTAGCCGGTTTTTCTGACCGTAACTGGGCCCTGGGCCAGCTAAGCTATAATGAAAACGGTACGCGCGATGTGGATACCTACCTGGCTATATCGTTTATAGGGTACCTGTTTATATTGTTTGAATGTTTGCCGGTTTTTGTAAAACTGATGTCGCCTAAAGGGCCTTATGATGTGGCTATGGCCAAAACCCAGCAGGCTAATAACCATTATGCCGATAAGGATATGCAGCGCGATATTGCCATTACCGATAATGTGTACGACCATCACCTGGACAGTGACATTAAGCGGCGAAAGCGAAGTATAAGCGATATGAGCGACCGCGAGCTGCGCCACTACGGTTCCTGACGGGACAGGCTATTGCACGGCAGTGGCTTCCAGTCCATAACGTATAGCAGCTTCAAGCACAGCTATATTAATATCATCCAGCTTTTTAAATTTAATGCAGTAGCCGGTTACGCTGGCCTTGCCCAGTTGCTTGGCATAGGTTTGGGCCAGGTAAGTTTTATCTGCCAGCCCCAATATGTAAACAGATATGCCGGTGGTATTGGCACTTATCCCAACCTGGAAAAAGTCTTTTGTTTTACCATCCGCATATTTTATAATCTGGTGCCCATAGCCAATGGTGGGGTTGGCAACGGTTTTGCCTTCGGCGTTTTTGCCGTTATCAAACCATAACTTACCTTCGGGGGATATGTCAAGCATCAGGCGGTGTAGGGTTAGTATCTCCTTTTGTTTTGCTTCGGGTTGGGTGGCGATATGATCTTTTATTTGTTCTTCTATGCTCATGTTGTGTGCGTGATGATGTTTAAAGCTAGTTTAATATTTGCTGATTAACTAATTCATTATTATCCGCTCGAAGTTCAACTAAACCCGATTTTAATTTATCGCCCATTTATGCTAATTTACCGCCACATTAGCTGACCCTCAATGAAAAAATTTTATGCAACCCTGATAGGTTTGGCAATGCTTGCGCCCGCAACTTTTGCGCAAAAGCCCGAGCCGCCTATACATTACGCTGTTTCTTTTCCTAACGCCGCGCATCACGAAGCCGAAATTGTGATGACTATTACCAAAGCCCCTTCGGGCGATCTGCGCCTGCGCGTAAGCCGTTCCTCGCCGGGCCGCTATGCCACGCACGAATTTGGTAAAAACGTGTATAATGTTAAAGCGTTTAATGTTGACGGTTCGCCGCTGGTTGTAAAGCAACTGGAGGGCGACCTGTATGTGATAGAAGACCATGCCGAAGTAGTAAAAGTAAGCTATACCTTGTTTGGTAACTGGACGGATGGCACCTACGCCAGCATTGACGAGTACCACGCGCACCTGAACATGCCCGCCAGTTTTATGTTTGTAACCAATCCCGATCAGCAACAGCGCCTGATGAAATTTGAGTTTTCGGGTATTGAAAAGTACGGCTGGAAGGTAGCTACCCAGTTAAAGCACGAAGGCGGAAACGTATATTCGGCCCCCAACCTGCAATATATGATGGATAGCCCTGTCGAGCTGTCAAATCATAAAACCACGAGGTGGGATGATGTAAACACCGATGGTAAAAAACAAAGCCTGAGCATAGCTTCGCATACAAGTGATCAACAGCAGGTGGTTGACCGTTTTGGCACCATGGTACAAAGAGTTGTTGCCGAGCAAAAGCAGGTAT
Organism: Mucilaginibacter sp. A3364; assembly: GCF_059690715.1. Taxonomy (NCBI): domain Bacteria; kingdom Pseudomonadati; phylum Bacteroidota; class Sphingobacteriia; order Sphingobacteriales; family Sphingobacteriaceae; genus Mucilaginibacter; species Mucilaginibacter sp. A3364. Next base: position 328,557 of record NZ_JCAWED010000002.1, on the reverse strand, counting down.
TTGGCGAACTACCGACCTTTGACAATGGCAGCTACGTATTCCTGCATGATGTTTATCCAACAAATTCGGGCGATGGAATGGAGCACCGCAACTCCACCAATATTGTTGATGTGGCCGATAAAATTGCCGGCAACGAAGTAAACATGCTGGGTACTTTCTCGCATGAGTTTTTTCATAGCTGGAATGTTGAACGTATTCGCCCTAAAACGCTGGAGCCTTTCAATTTTGAGCGTGCCAACATGAGCAATGAGCTTTGGTTTGCCGAAGGCTTTACTCAGTATTATGGCGAAATGATATTAACCCGTGCAGGCTTTTACACGCCCGAACGTTATTGCTTTACCCTTAACGGACTGGTTAACGCGGCGCTGAACACGCCTGGCGCCGCCAGATATTCGCCGGTACAGGCTAGTCGCACAGCCGTATTTTCGGATGCCGGCGTATCTGTTGATGTAAACAACTACACCAATACTTTTACCAGCTATTACACCTATGGTGGCGCTACCGCGCTGGCGCTTGACCTGCGCCTGCGCAGCGAGTTTAAACTAACGCTGGATGATTACATGAAAGCGGTATGGCTGGCGCATGGCAAAAAAATGAAGCCGTATACCGTGCAGGATCTGCAAAAGGTACTGGCCACTTTTACCAATAATCCTAAGTTTGCGGCCGACTTTTTTAACCGCTACATCAATGGCATTGAGAAGAATGATTATACCGCTTTATTGGCCAAGGCCGGCTACGTAGTGCGCAAGGCACAGCCGGGTAAAGCGTGGACAGGTATCTCTTCAGGAGCGCTTCGTGGCCGTTCGGGCCAGGCAGGTACGGTTGGCGCAGGGTTCGCTATTACCACCAATAGTCCTATCGGTTCGCCAATTTATAAAACAGGTATTGACGCGGGTGATGTGATCATTAAGGTTGATGGTAAAGATGTTGCCGACGGCGCGTCGTTTGCCGAAATGGTTGCCGCCAAAAAGCCGGGCGATGAATTGAGCGTTTTTTATACTAATCGTGGCGGGCAGCATCGCGTTATGTTGAAACTGGAAGAAAACCCGACATTAGAGGTTGTAACAATGGAACAAGCCGGTCAGCAACCCACTGCCGATCAGTTGGCGTTCCGTAACAGTTGGTTATCATCAAAAGTTAAATAATTGGATATGAAAAAAATTATAGCAATTGCAGCATTAGTAGCAACAGCAAGCTACAGCTTTGGACAGGACGTGGACAGGCTGATACAACAGGCCGATGTAGAGCGTATTATTAAAACCCTATCAGCCGATGATATGCAGGGCCGTGCTACCTTTACGCCGGGTATTGAAAAAGCGGCTAAGTTTATCGAAAATGAGTTTAAAACGATTGGGTTGAGTCCACTACCGGGTAACCCGGGTTTTCTTCAAAGTTTTTCGATGATCAAATCAACCCCACTGCGTGGCGATGTTAAGATCAATGGCACTTTGGTAGGAGCTGATCATGTGGCGGCTTTTTCAGCAAACTCATTTACCTGGAATGGTGCCGGTGCCGAGATTGTTAAAGTTACCGCAGATATGGATCTGCAGAAAGAGTATCGCGCCCTGATGGGTAACGGCAAAAAACAATTGGTGTTAGTTGACAATAAGTTTGAAACGTTTTTTAAACGCTTGAGCGCCTTTGCTCAGCGAGGTACTACTTCATCTTCTCAGCCCGCCCCACCCGTGGTTTTTGTGCTGGGCGACTTTGGTGATGTGAAAGATTATAATGTAAACTTTGAAGCTAAAACACAAACCTTACCATTAGCCAACGTTGCAGGTGTGATCCCCGGCAAAAGCAAGCCGGAAGAGTTTGTGATCTTCTCTGGCCATTATGATCACCTGGGTATTGTAAAGGGCAGCAGTATTATGCAGGGCGATAGCATCGCCAATGGAGCCGATGACGATGCTACAGGCACCACCGCAGTTATTAGCTTAGCCAAATACTTTAAGCGCCTAAACAACAACGCACGCACGCTGATATTTGTGGCTTTTACAGCCGAGGAAATTGGTGGCTACGGTTCGCAATATTTCTCGAAACAGGTAGATGCCGATAAAACCGTTGCGATGTTTAATATCGAGATGATAGGCAAGGCATCAAAATTTGGCGAGAACTCTGCATTTATCACCGGCTTTGAGCGTTCGGATTTTGGAACCATCCTGCAAAAGAACCTGGAAGGTACAGCCTTTAAATTTTACCCCGATCCATACACCGAGCAAAACCTGTTTTACCGCAGCGATAACGCAACCCTTGCACGGTTAGGAGTGCCGGCTCATTCCATATCAACAGACCAGATAGACACCGACAAGCTTTACCACAGCGTAAAAGATGAGTTTAGCAGCCTGGATGTAAAAAACATTGTAGCTACTATAAAAGCTATCGCGCTAAGTTCAAGAGGGATTGTAGCAGGGAAAGATACACCAACGAGGGTAGCGAAGTTGGAGCGGTAGGAGAAACCAATCCACCACGTCATCGCGAGCGTAGCGTAGCGATCCCCAAGCGACAAGTTGCCATCTGATGATGACCTCGCTCGGGGATTACTACGCTCGTTCTCGCTCGTAATGACGGTATTGTGGAAGCTACAACTCCTTCCGCATGATGTAATCATTCAAAAAGTAATTCCCCATCGGGATATCGACCTCGTAGGCAATTGTAAAGCCCATTTTTTCATAAAACGATCGCGCCGGGTTTTGGCGGTGAACATTAAGCTCAAGCACTTTTTTACCCACCTGGCGCACTTTATCGGCCACCGTGTTAATTAGCAGCTTGCCGTAACCTTTACCTTGTGTAGCGGGCAGCAGGTAAAGTTTATGCAGGGTGTATGTATCAGCATCGTTGTCGCTTGGGCTGTAGGCCGCGAAGGCCAGGGGTGTGCCGTCTTCTTCTAATAGTAAAAAGCTTTGTATTTGGTCGCCTATCTGCCGGGCCAGCTCTTGGGTAGAGTAGCGGTTGGCAAGCATATATTCTATCTGGTCTTTAGCCAAAATAGGGCCGTAGGTTGGCCACCATATTTCATGGGCCAGTTGTTTAATAGTTTCTGCGTCGTTTATGGTCGCTTCGCGAATTACAAGCATATATAACAAAACATGTCATTGCGAGCGTAGCGTGGCAATCGCGAACTTTGCAACGTGCGATTGCTTCGTCGTTCCTCCTCGCAATGACAAAAAATTAATCTTCTTTCGTTTCTTCAATTACCACCGGCGCACTGGTTTGCCCTATGGCAAAATATTCTTCCAACTCATTCAGGGTTGACGAACTGGTGGCCATATCTTTAATAACTTTACCTTTTTCCATCAACACAATGCGGTTACATACATCGGTAACGTGATTCAAATCGTGGCTTGATACCAGCGTGGTTACACCTTGTTGATTGGCCTCCTTTAACAGGTTTTTAAGGCGGAACTGCGTAGTAGGGTCGATGTTGGCGAAAGGCTCATCAAGCATTAAAAACTGGGGTTTTTGCAGCAGGCAGGCTACGATGCCCACCTTGGTTTGGTTACCTTTTGACAGGTCGCGGATGTATTTGCCCTTCTTTAAGATCTCGCCGTTGAAGAACTCGGTATAGCCGTTTAAAAAATCATCAACATGCGCGTGGGTTTGATTGTGCAAGCCTCCGATGAAATAAAAATACTCTTCGGGGGTAAGGTAGTCGATTAGGAAACCTTCGTCCAGGTAAGAAGCCGTGTAGTTTTTCCAGTTTTCGCCACCGGCAACCAATTCACCTTCCGAAATTACCTGCCCACCCTCGGGCCTGATCAGATCAAGCATCATACGGAACAAAGTGGTTTTGCCGGCACCGTTGTTACCAACCAGGCCAATGCTTTCGCCCTTGCGTATCTCCAATTGCGGAATGTTTACTACAATAACACCGTTGTAAACTTTTTTAATGTCCTTTATCTGTATCATATTACTTGTTTCTAAACCCTTCGGTTAAGGTATATTTTCGTTTATAAAAATCTTCTTCCAGTTTTTGTTGCCAGTAGCCGCGGGTTACTATACCGGCCACTCCCATAATTGCCAATGCACCTAATGCCATATTTGGCGCTCCCAACATATTAAACGGTATATAAATAACAAACGGCGCCGCCATCAGCGGGAACGACATCAACATTTGCGTAGCACCCACACCTTCCCAGTTAAAAGACGCGCCTTTGCTCAAATCAATACGGCGGGCATTGCGGTTGGCGAAGAACAGGATGATGTTCACGTTTACGCCTATATTCCATAAATACATAATGAAATGTATCAGCACAATGCGCCAGCTAAAATATCCGTAAGCTGTAGTGAGTAAAAATGCAACGGTTGATACGCTGGTAAACAACAGATATTTGCCGCGTAAAAAGTTTTTAAAGCTCACCTTACTCACCATCAGGCCATCAAAATGCGATGCCTGCCAGCTATACATAAACTGCCCGTAGTTGATAATGAAGATACCCGTCATAAACATGCCGCAAAATACAGCCGGCCACTCGTGTTTAGAAAAACTCGATTGTGTGTAAAATATCAACCCATAAAACAAAAAGAACACCGACATGATGAGCGCCGATTTTGGGCGTTTGTTACGTAAAATAAGCTTGATCTCGTTAGCCACCAGGTCGCCGGTTGCGCCAAAGCGGTTAAGGATGGGGAACTCGGTGCTGCTGCGGTATTTGTCCTTACGTTTGGTAAGTTCCTCAAGGTACAGGTTTTGTTTAAGGTAGAAGAAATTTAACGCGTACATGCCAACACCCAATAATACGGGTAACAAAGCCAGTACCGGGTATTTTAGTATGTTACCGAAGAACAGGTAAGAAATATTGCGCACCGAATACAGGTGCCACATCATATCGCCCATGGTAACCAATATCAAACCCGCCGAAACTGCTAAAAATATCCAACCGTTTAAGTTGGCCTTGCGCTTAATATACAACGCCAGGTAATTATTAAATATGCTGATACCTAAAATAGCGACCACAAACGCAAGAGCTGTTAATACCCCTTGCTCGGGCGCTATCACCTTAAATATAAACGGGAAGAATAAAATGATGGGCCACAAATTGAACACCGAGAACAGCGCCGTCAAGGCCAGGTAGCCCACAATAATATTGCGCCTTACCGGTAAGTGCAAATAGGGTTGTACCCTTAAAGTTGGCAGCTCCTGCAACTGCATTCGCGATAGCAACTCAAACAAATAGTAAAGCAAAATAATGCCGCAGAACGAAACGATCAGATCATCGTTAGGGAAGGCTTTTTCTAAAAACTCGTCTAAAAAAATGCCTAAAACCGAAATACTAAACAGGAGGTAAAGTATCAGCAAGCCCATTACAATACGTACAGCAATACTTTTGCCCGTGTTTTTTGAGCGCCAAAAGGCTTTTAATTCGTGCCTGAGGAAGGAAGAGATCATAGCAAGATCAGTTTTAGTTGTGGTAAGGTACTAATATTTATACCTGTCGCCCCATAGTTTTTTTAACTTTTCTTTTGACTCGTTCTCGCGGGCATTGTTACCGGGTTCGTAAATTTTTGTTCCGCGCACGGCTTCGGGCAGGAAATCCTGGTTGATGAAATTGCCTTCGTAGCTGTGCGCATATTTGTAATCCTTACCGTAGCCGATGTTTTTCATGAGCTTGGTAGGCGCGTTGCGGAGGTGTAAAGGCACAGGCAGATCGCCGGTTTGTTTCACCAAACTCAAAGCCGCCCCAATAGCCGTAGTAGCCGAATTACTTTTTGCCGAAGTTGCCAGGTAAATAGCCGTTTGCGAGAGGATCAATTGCGACTCGGGCATACCAATTACCTGCACCGAGTTAAAGCAGGCCTGCGCTAGCAGTAAAGCGTTAGGGTTGGCGTTGCCGATATCTTCGGAAGATAAGATCAGCATGCGGCGGGCAATGAAAAGCGGGTCCTCGCCACCGGCTATCATGCGGGCCAGCCAGTATACGGCGCCATTTGGGTCGCTACCGCGCATTGACTTGATGAAGGCTGAGATGATATCATAATGCTGCTCGCCGGCCTTATCATACAGGGCCATGTTTTGCTGCACGTTATCCAGCACTACTTTATTGGTGATCTCAATTTTTTTACCGCCAACGGCGTTGATCAACAGTTCGAAAATATTGAGCAGCTTGCGAGCGTCTCCGCCGGAGAGGCGTAGCAAGGCCTCGTGTTCCTTAATGGTGATGGTTTTATCGCGAAGGACAATATCGTCTTTACTGGCTTTATCCAGCAAGCTCACCAGGTCGCTTTCTTCCAGGTGTTGCAGGATATAAACCTGGCATCGCGATAACAAAGCGGAGATAACCTCGAACGATGGATTCTCGGTAGTGGCACCTATCAACGTAACTATACCACGTTCCACAGCGCCTAGCAGCGAATCTTGTTGTGATTTAGAGAAACGGTGGATCTCATCAATAAACAGAACGGGTAATATGCCTCCCTCGTCCTTTATCCGCGACGCAGTTTCAATAACCTCCCGCACGTCTTTCACGCCTGAATTAATGGCACTGAGGGAAAAGAACGGCCTATCTAACGATTGTGAGATGATATAAGCCAGCGTAGTTTTACCCACCCCCGGCGGACCCCAAAATAGCATGGATGGCAGCGCGCCGCTCTCAATCGCCTTGCGCAAAACGGCACCCGGCCCCACCAAATGCTGCTGACCAACATAGTCGTTCAGATTTTTGGGGCGCATGCGTTCGGCTAATGGCGGCAGATTGTTCATGTAGGTAAAGTTGAGAAAAGTTGAAACTAAATCCTAAATATTTTAGTATTTTTAATTAACAAACAAATGATCAACAAGTTCACCCAATCCACTTTCCGCTCCATCTGTGACAAGCTAGCCGCAACCGATGCAGATCTCGCATCCGTTATCAAAATTCACGGCTACCCACCTATGTGGAGCCGCCCCAATACTTTCGAAAGTTTAGTACACATTATCCTGGAGCAGCAGGTATCACTCGCCTCTGCATTATCCGCACTAAATAAACTAAAAGAACGATTGGAAGAACTAACGCCTGTGCAAGTATTGTTATTAACCGACGAAGAATTTAAAGCCTGTTACTGTAGTCGCCAAAAAACAGCTTATATAAAATACCTGGCGGAAGCCATTGTAAGCGGACAGATCAACCTGCAGGCTTTTGAGCAAATGCCCGATGAGGAGATCCGTGCCCAACTGGTAGCCCTTAAAGGCATTGGCAACTGGACGGTGGATGTTTACCTGATGTTTGTATTGCAACGCGCCGATCTGTTCCCCATTGGCGACCTAGCTGCCGTTAATGCTTTAAAGCGTTTAAAGAATCTCCCTGCCTCCACATCCCGCGAGGAAATGATTGAAGTAGCCCAACAATGGCAACCCTACCGCACGGTGGCTACCATGATATTGTGGCACTTTTACTTGTCGGCCCCTAAAAGCAAAAAAGCTACCCGCTTACAGGCGGATAGCTCTAATTAACTAACGTATATAGTGAACTTATTTAAAAGTGCTTGCAGATTATAGACTGGCTAACACGTCATCAAATGATGTTTGTGTTTTGGCCAGTTGTACCGGTTGTGCAATTACACGCTCGTTACGGTTTTGAGCAGTTAACTCGGTACGGTTAACGGTTGATGATTGCGCATAAGCTAAAGTGTAGTCTTCAATGTTACCGCTTAGGTCGGCTGTTGCACGGTCGTTAGCGGTTACGTTAGCGGCAATGGCATCCAGTTTTAGTTGGGCAGAAGCAGTGTTGTTTAATTTAACATCTAACTCTAAAGCTGATAAAGTACCTTTTGATTTGATGGTTGCGTTATCGTAAGCGGCTACGGCACGCAAATCGGTTACGGTTACTAATACTACCAGTTTGTCTTTAGCGTATGATGAAATGCGCAGGGTACCTTCGCTACCTTGTACCAGGGCGTTTTGTGCGTAGTAGTTATCAAATACTTTTACTTCGTCTTTAGCACCGTTGGTGATGTAAACCTCCACATTACCGCGGGCTTCAATTTTGTTGATGTTGGTTACATCAGTTAACACAGTAGTAGTGTTGTTATCAGTAGTTTTCGCGCTAGCAAAAGTGGCAGTTGTTGCGGTTAAAGTTACAGCGGCGATCAGGGTTAATATTGTAGTTTTCATCTTATTATGAGTTTGTTATTGTTGTGATTAATTTTTTTCTGTTTTTAAATACACTGATAAGACGACCCTGCCGAAAAAACGTTACAGCCGTTTGGCGGGTATTAGATAAGTGGCGGGTTTTATTCGGCGAACGGGGGATTTGTATCGGTGAAAATTCTGTAACGGAGGTGTAATCAACATCATAAATAATGTCATCTCGACCAACGGGAGAGATCCTATACGAGCGATTAAGTCTCAGGTTGAAGATTTCTCCTCGTTCCTCGTCGAAATGACAACAAATTTTTTCCAACAAAAAAGCCCTCCCGAAAATCGGAAGGGCTTTTAAATAATTTATAGAATAGCTTATTTCAGCAATACGCCGGTTTTACCCATCGTATAACCATCAGCATATAAAATTACGGTGTAAGTACCTTTTTGGAAAGGCGCGGCATTTAACCAATCAACCGAATAAACCACACCATCATCTTTAAAATCGATAGATGTTTTGTAGGTGGCCTGTAGTTCCTGGCCATCGGCGTTAAAAGTACCGCCGTCGGTGCCGGTTATCAGGTTGCCGGTTGGATCAATAATGCGGATGTAAATATCGTGCATTGATTTTTCGGCAACGGCGTTAGCTGCAACGGTAAAGTTTATTTTAAACTTGTTGATGTTTTTAGCTTTGGTCTCGTCGCTTTCTTTACCATTCTTTTTAACCTTGTAGCCCACCACGTTTATAGTAGCCACTTTTAAGGCCGATGCTACCTGTACTTTGGTGTTTAGGTCCTGGTTTTGTTTTTCAAGGGTGGTAGCTTTTTCGCTAACGGTGCTTAAGTTGGTTTTTAAAGTATCGCGTTCGGTAATTAAGCTTGCATTTTGTTTTTTAAGCTCTTCAATGTCGGCGGTATATTTGGTAACAAAGTAGCGCAGTTGTTTTACGTCTTCCTGTGCTTTTACCAATTCTTCTTTAGTTAACTGACCTTTTGCCAATGCCGAACGCAGTACCTTGATCTTGGTTACTAGCGAATCGTTTTTAGCTTGTAACTCGGCAGTCATACGGGTACGCCCGGCGTTTACCTGCTCAATCTGTGCTTCTAAACTATCCAATTCGGTTTGCAGGCGGGTTTTTTCGTCACTTGCCTGAACAATGCGCTCATCAGAATTATTTTTTTTCATGTATAAATACACGTCGGTACCCAATAGCGCCACTATAACCACAATAAGGAAATAAATGACGTTCGAATTTTTTTTAGGGGCTTGTCCAGTTTGGTTCTCCATAGAAATTAATGATTTTGATCAATAAAAGCAACGATGTGCAGCAAGCTTTGATGACGATATTTCCTTGGTTTTAAGGAGCGTGTGTTTATAAAAGTTGACAGATCTGCTATCGGCATTTATTAGTGTTTAACTATTAATATACGTAAAAATGCAATTTTTATGATAATGTTTTGACTAAAGGCGCATTTTTTGTTGAATTGTGTACCCGGGCGGCTTATCGCGTTAGGTAACAATTGAATAATAATTAATGATAATAAACCGCCGCGGGAATGAGTTTTATATCTTTGCACCTTTTATAAACACCTGTTTTGATGCATTTATTCCGCCCTGTAATATTCCTGTTAACCATACTATTTATAAGCAATGCCCAGGCCCAAACCGATACTGCAAAAAAGGAATTGGACCCACCCAAACGCGAGTTTAGAGGCGTATGGATAGCTACTGTTGAAAATATTGACTGGCCGAAAAGTGTAACCTTAACTACCGAGCAGCAAAAGCAACAACTAACCGGCATTTTAGATGCACACGAGAAAACGGGCATCAATGCGGTAATGTTCCAGGTAAGGCCGGCGGCTGATGCTTTTTACAGTAAAAGTACCGAACCATGGTCGCGCTGGCTGAATGGCAAACAAGGGCAGGGGCCGTACCCGTTTTATGATCCTTTAGATTTTGCTATTGAAGAGGCCCATAAACGTGGCATGGAATTGCATGCCTGGTTCAACCCATATCGCGCATCAAATGACGGAAGATATTACCTGCTAACCCCCGATCATATCACCAATAAAAGACCCGAGTGGTTTTTTATTTATGGCGGGAAAAAACAGTTCAACCCCGGCATACCCGAGGTGCGCGAGTATATTGTAAAGATCATTTTAAACGTGGTTGATAACTATAATGTAGACGGCATACACATGGACGATTATTTTTACCCATACGCTATTGCGGGGCAGAAGATAAACGATGCCGAAACTTTTAAGCAATACGGCGGCGAGTTTGAGGACATACGCGACTGGCGACGTGACAATGTAAACAAGCTGATAAAAATGCTGGCGGATAGCATACACAAGCATAAGCCTAACATGAAGTTTGGCATCAGCCCTTCGGGGATATGGGCCAACATAGCGCAAAACCCGGAAGGATCGCAAACCCGCGGCGGCAACTCGTACTACGAACTATATGCCGACACCCGCAAATGGATACGCGAGGGTTGGATAGATTATATTAATCCCCAGATATACTGGCCCATTGGCTACCCTGCTGCCGATTTTACTAAACTGGTAGACTGGTGGAGTAATAACACCAATAACCACCATTTATACATTGGCCAGGCCGCGTACCGTATTAACGAGCGCATGGTAACCAACTTCAAGCGCGCGCGCGAAGTGCCTGATCAGATCAATTACCTGCGTCAAAACCCGCGGGTACAGGGCAGTGTTTACTTCAGCTCCACATCGTTAACGGACAACAGGCTTGGGTTTACGGATTCGTTAAAGAACAATTATTATAAATACCCGGCCCTGCCGCCTGTTATGTTATGGCTTGATTCGGTGGCGCCTAATGTGCCGCGCAACCTAATGGCCACCAAAATTATGAACAACAGGCACGTAGCCTTAAGGTGGGAAACCCCGCTGCCGGCTAAGGATAACGAGCCGATTTTTGGCTACGTGATTTACCGCTTTGAAAACGAAGAAAAAATTGACATTGGCGACCCGCGCAACATTTTACGCATACAATACGGTGCCGAACCCAGCTTTGTTGATACTACAACCCAACGTGGCAAAACCTATTTGTACGTAGTTACCGCTATTGATAAGATCAAAAACGAAAGCGACAGAACGCCGAGTATCGCGGTGATGGTGCAGTAATACTCCACCCAATATGTCATCTCGAACGATATACAGAGGTCTTATACGCTTTGCTAATTCGCAGGTACAAGATTTCTACTCGTACCTCGTCGAAATGACATAGCTTTTCTATATTTTCCTGTCCCGTTAGGGTCTCTCGAAGAGGACCCTGACGTTGCGTACTCCCGGTGCCACGCAGGGTCCTCTTCGAGAGACCCTGCCGAGACGTAAGGTTTTTTAATTATTTTGCACCCCATGAGAGCAGTTATACAACGCGTAACCCAGGCCAGCTGCACGGTTGAGGGCAACATAACCGGCCAAATAGAAAATGGCTTTATGATACTTCTGGGTATTGAAGACGCCGATACCGAAGACGACCTGCAATGGCTGGCGCAAAAGATAACCTCGCTTCGCGTTTTTGGCGACGAGAATGGGCTAATGAATAAGGCCCTGGCGGATGTTGGCGGCAGTATCCTGCTTATTTCGCAATTCACCCTGTTCGCCCAAACCAAAAAGGGCAACCGCCCGTCATTCATCCGCGCCGCGCGGCCTGATAAGGCTATACCTATGTATGAACAGATGATCAAAACGCTGGATACCATCACCGGCAAAAAAACAGCTACGGGCATTTTTGGGGCGGATATGAAAGTTGCTTTGATTAACGATGGTCCGGTAACGATAATTATGGATACTAAAGACAAGGAGAACCACTAAGATGACTTTAGAACAGGCACAAAAACTAGTTGACAACTGGATAAAAACCACCGGCATCCGTTATTTTAATGAGCTAACCAATACCGCCATCCTGATGGAAGAAGTTGGCGAAGTTGCCCGCATTATGGCGCGGCAATACGGCGAACAATCCTTCAAACAATCAGATACCGAAGTTAACCTGGCGGATGAAATGGCCGACGTACTGTTTGTACTGATATGCCTTGCCAACCAAACCGGTATCGACCTAACCGAAGCCCTGCAGAAAAACCTGGAAAAGAAAAGCATCCGCGATGCGGAAAGACATAAAAATAATGAGAAGTTGAAGTAGGTTAGTCTACATAGCAGAGCTTAATAGGCCGCAGCACTAGTGTCGCGGCCTTTTTTATGATCAAAATAATAAACGCAATATTGTTGCATTTGTGGAATTAAGACTTAACTTTATACAACAATCTATTGTTAACCTAATCTTACTATTATGAAAAGAGTAATCATTGCTGCTGTAATAATGATGATATTATCAGCATGCGGACAAAATGCGTCAGAACAAAAGGTGGCTATTACAGATATTCAGCTGGCTCCACCACCTGTCGTTGAGAAAGAGTTGATGGTGGGCGCACAAGACAATGCCCAGCTTAATAAACCAGGCAAGGAGGTTGAGAAAAAGATAATCAAAGAAGGCGAGATAAGTTTTCGGGTAGCAGATGTTAAGGAAACCCGTAAGATCATTTATAACACGCTGGTAAAGCTTGGAGGATATATCTCTGACGAAAGTGAAACTAATAGCGCAGAAAACGGCCGTAAGGAATATTTTATAAAGGCCCGTGTACCGGCAAAAGGCTTTGACGCTTTCTTAAGCAGCGTTTCGGGCACCGCCGAGAGTATCGACTCCAAGAACATCCGTATTAAAGATGTTACCACGCAGTATATTGACATCAGCACACAACTAGCCAATAAGAAAAAACTGGAGGACCGATACCTCGAGCTGTTAAAGCGCGGTACCAAAATATCCGACCTGTTGGAAATTGAAAATAAGCTAAGTGAAATCCGCAGCGATATTGAAACCACTCAGGGCCAGCTAAACTACCTTGTTAAACAAGTGGAATTTAGTTCGCTGGATATTACATTTTATTCGAAGCAAACGGTTAAAGACAACGGCCAGAGTTTTACCTATAAGCTTAAACAATCCATTATTGACGGTTGGGAGGTTTTGGGAATGTTATTTTTCGGCCTCGTTCGTTCATGGCCAATATGGTTGATAATAGCGGGCGCTCTATTTGTAATTATTAGATGGCGCAGCAATATTCGCAAACGCAAAGCCAATCAGTAAAATTGTCTATAAATGTAAAATGCCCCATCCGGGGCATTTTACATTTATGCTTCTGTGTCTAACCTAACTTCACCAGCCTATCCCCATCCAAAACAGGTATAGCTGTCGCAATATCCTGCTTCAAACAAAACTCAATATCTTTTTCAATACCGAGTGCTTTCAGGCGTTCGCTGTGTGATGTTTTGCGCAGGTAAGCGTCAAGGTCGCCTTTGGCAATATCGTACAGGTCGTTGGCGGCAATGGCCGGGTCGTCTGTACGGAAACCGGCATCTTTTAACTGCTCAACAACGGCACCTGCAAACAGGGTATCCTCCAGGTTGAAATTGTTTTTCCAGCCCGAGCATACCAGTAATACGTTATCGTCTTGCTGTTTCAGCCAGTTGCAAACCGCGCTTATATTAATAAAGGCGCCTATCACTACTTTCTTGGCCTGGCGGGATAAGTGCAGGGCGTGGGTGCCATTGGTAGTGGTTAACACAATGGTTTTGCCGGCAACTTTCTCCTTGGTATAACTAAAAGGCGAATTGCCAAAGTCAAAGCCTGCAACCACTTCGCCGTTACGCTCGGCGGCCAGCAGGTAATCAAAACCTTTTGCCAGGTATGCGCTGCACTCTTCCACCTGCGATACCGGGATGATGGCTTCGGCACCGTTCTCTATACCATAGGTGATAGAGGTGGTGGCACGAAAAATATCAATAATAACTACAATATAATCTTCAACCTTATACAGCGGGATAAGCGCCGGGGTAAGGCAAACTTCTAATCGTTTCAAATTTTAAGCTTTGTAAAATGGTGGTTTAACAACTTGAGCTTTGATGCTATTGTCGCGAATTTTAATATAGATCTCGCTACCCTCTTTGGCGAAAGCGTTTTGCACGTAACCCATGCCAATAGCCTTTTGCAACGAAGGCGACTGCGTGCCCGAAGTTACAACGCCAATGTTGTTGCCATCAGCATCAATAATCTCGTAACCATGGCGTGGTATGCCGCGGTCTATCATTTCAAAACCAACCAGTTTTTGTTTAATGCCCGCCGCTTTTTGCTCCTGCAAGGCAGCAGAGTTGGTAAACTCCTTGCTAAACTTGGTAACCCAACCCAAACCAGCCTCTAAAGGCGAAGTAGCATCGTCAATATCATTACCATACAGGCAGAAACCCATTTCTAAACGCAAGGTATCGCGCGCGCCTAAACCAATAGGTTTAATGCCGAAAGCTTCGCCCGCTTTAAATACGGCGTTCCATAATTCTTCGGCGTTGATGTTGTCAACATATAACTCAAAGCCACCGGCGCCGGTGTAACCGGTTGCCGATACCACTACGTTATCAATACCCGCGAATGTGCCTTTTTTAAAGGTGTAATACTCCATCGAAGCCAGATCAATATCGGTAAGAGATTGCAGGGCTTCGGCAGCTTTAGGGCCTTGTACAGCAAGCAGGGAGGTGCGGTCTGAAATATCTTTCATATCCACACCTTCGGTGTTGAATTTCGAGATCCAGTTCCAGTCTTTTTCAATGTTTGAGGCATTAACTACCAGCATGAAGGTTTTGTCGTCAATGCGGTAAACCAGCAGGTCGTCAACAATACCGCCGTCTTCGTTAGGCAGGCATGAGTATTGTACTTTGCCATCGTATAATTTACTGGCGTCGTTACTGGTAACGCGTTGTATCAGGTCGAGGGCGTTTTCGCCTTTCAGGATAAACTCGCCCATGTGGCTTACGTCAAACACGCCTACGCTTTTTCTAACGGTTTCGTGTTCGGCGTTGATGCCTGCGTATTGTACCGGCATGTTATAACCCGCAAAGGGAACCATCTTTGCGCCTAAGTTTTGGTGTATTTCAGTTAATGCTGTATTCTTCATGTGTTTGTAGTAATAAGAACCGCTATAAAAGTAGTAAAAATGGGGGAGCTTAAAGGGCCGGGATGCCGCTATAACAAGTTATTTACAGCATTTTTTATAAAAAAGCACCAGGTTTTTGGTAACCACGTTAATGTCGTGCTCTGTTTGTATTAAACGACGGGCGTTTGCGCCAATTGCTTTGCAGTATTCCTCGTCGGTAATACAGCGTTTTATAGCGGCATGAAACTCGTCGCGGTTGTTGGCGATGATGATGTTTTCGCCATTGCTAAAATGTATCCCTTCGGCACCCAGCGAGGTGGAGATGATGCATTTCTGCATAGCCATACCTTCCACTATCTTCACCCGCATACCACCGCTTGATAGCAGCGGAACGATCATAATCGCTTTATTGTTCACAAACTCCAAAGCATCATCAACCTCGCCCTGGATAAATATTTTGCCAAGCGCCTCGTATTCGTCAAAAAGTTCGGGGATGTCATTGCCGGCCACGTACAGTTTTACCATCAGGTCGCCGTCGCATATTTCCTTATAAAAACTATCCAGGAACCATTCCATCCCTTCACGGTTAGGCAGCCAATCCAACGACCCCAGGAAAAACAGGCTGGGGAATTCGGTTTTACTATAGTCGGGGTTGTAATCGTTCATATCAATACCCACCGGAAGTATTTCGATAGGCACTTTTACACCGTAGCTTTCTATGGTCAATTTATCCTGCTGGGTAAAAGTGATGATCGCATCAAATTTAGCCAACTGCTGCAGCTCGTAATTTTTAATGCGGCGCGAGTGCATGCGCAGGTACGACTTTTTAAACGGATCGATCTTTTGTTGGGATAAGCGTTCCCACAACTGGTTCTCAATATTATGCGCCCGGTACACCAGTTTGGCTTTGGTGTGCTTTTGCACCGCGGGCAGGTATAATGACATTAGCAAACCCTCAAATTGTATCACATCGTACGTAACCCGGTCAAGCTCTTCGATGATCAGTTTTTCAAAAGCTTCATCGTAATATTTGTCAATGTTAAACGAGGTGCGGCTAAACAAATTCATGGCAACCTCAAACGTGCTTACCGAGGTGTCAATATCATGTACCCGGTAGCTTATCCTGTCGCGCAGATCCTCATCGGGCGAGTGGTCGTCATTATTCCGCTTTGGGTTAAGGGCCAGTAAAGTAACCTGGTGATGCAGGTTAACCAAACCCCTGATGGTATTGCAAACCACGATGGAATAGCCCCCGTTATGCGGGAACGGAACACGGTGGGTTAATAGCAGTATCTTCAAGGCGCCTGGGGTTTGTACCAAATATAATTTTTTTGCCGCTACCAACCAAGGCAGGGCAACGGCAAACCGGTTTAAAAAGGAAAAATTACAATACTTGTATAGAAAGGCCCTCCTCTTCCAGCGTTACTTTGAACGATCGGCGATGGTAGGGTGTGTAGCCGTGTTTGAGGATATTTTTGCGATGTTTGATGGTGCCGTAGCCTTTGTTACTATGCCAATCGTATTCAGGGTGTTCGGCGGCTATTTGCTTCATGTAGTCGTCGCGGTAGGTTTTTGCCAATATTGATGCTGCCGCGATGCTGAAGTATTTACCGTCTCCTTGTACCACACAAGCATGGGGGATGCCCTCGTATTTATTAAAGCGATTGCCATCAATAATTAAAAACTCAGGCGTTAAATGCAGTTTGGCAATAGCCCGGTGCATGGCCAGGAAGGAAGCGTTCAAAATATTGATCTCGTCAATCTCCAGGTTATCGCATGATGCTACAGCGTAAGCTATAGCTTTTTCCTCAATTTCGGCACGCAGGGCATAGCGAATTTCTTCCGGGATCTGCTTGGAATCGTTAAGCAAATGATGGTCAAAATCATGCGGCAAAATTACAGCAGCAGCAAACACGGGCCCCGCAAGGCAACCGCGACCGGCCTCATCGCATCCGGCTTCTAAAAAATCGTGCTGGTAACGTGCTAACAACATGGGCTTGAAACGTAGGTGCAAAAATAGCAGATTAGGATATAAACTCAATATGCAAAATCACGCGTTCAGGGTGCGCCACTTTGAAAAGTTACATTGATGGATAAGGTATTAAATGGCTTATAATCAGCTATTTGATGAAATGTTGCGAGTGCGCCGCATTGCGCCGCTTTTTTGGATAACTATTTGTTTTTTAAATAGTTATAAAAATCAGGTGCGCCAAGTGCGCCACTTTAAAAGTGGCGCACCCCGATTGGCAAATTTTCAAAATATCCTTAAAGTCAACAACGTAATATCATCAATCGGTTTACCCTTAATGGTATAATTCAAATGATCTAACAGGTTTTGGTTAAAGTCATCGGGGGTGAGCTCGCCGTTTTCCATCACAAAATCAAGCAGTCCGTCTTCGTCCCAAACCTTGTCGCCGTAAGGCTCAAAATCAAGCAGGCCATCGGTGTAGTTAACCACCAGGCTGCCCGGATCAATATCAATCTCGCCCTCGTTTAAAAACGGCAGCTCTTCAAAAGCGCCTATCATAGTGGTGCCCAGTTTAAGCTGTATGGCCTCGCCGTGGCTGTATAAAATGGTGGGGTTATGCCCCGCGTTGATATAGTTAAGCTTGCGGGTTTTCTCGTTGTATTTGGCTAGAAACAGGGTGATAAAGCGCTCGCCCTTGGTGTTGTCAACCACTTTTCTGTTCAGGCGGTCAATAATATTGGTCAGGTCATCCTCCACCGCGGCCCAGGCATGCAAACTGGCCTGGAAGTTGGCCATCAACAAAGCTGCCGAAACACCTTTGCCCGATACGTCGGCAATGCACCATAAAAACTCATGATCGTTTAAGCGGATAAAATCAAAATAATCGCCACCAATGTTTTGGTGGGGCAGGTATTTTGAGCCTACCTCAACACTTAATTCTTTATGTACACGTAGCGGAATGAGCATGCTTTGCACCTCGGCAGCCAGCTCCATTTCGCGCTGCAAACGTTCAGACTGTAAGCGTTCGCGGAATAGCTTTTTGTTCTCCAGCGCCACCACAACCACGTTTATCAGGGTTTGTATAAAGTTAAGATCATTGCTTAGCATTTCGCCCGAGGTATTGAAATCGCCTATCAGGGCAAAAGCCAGCGCTTTACTTTTATGGTATATGGGGATGAAGTAGTTGTATTTGCTTAAAATAGGGTTGGTGTTGCCCTCCAATGATTCGGGCACTTTTACCTTACTCATGGTAGCGCAGGCCTTGTTCAGGGCTACCGTAGGCTCAATATCGCCGCCGTATTTTGATATGCAAACGTAGTTGCGGTCCTTCTCTATCAAAAACCTGAACTGCCCTACCTGTAAGTAATTTTGAAGGATAACCTCCAGCATTTGGATCAATACCGGGGTTGATGTGTTTTTATTAATAGCCCTGGTAACCTCCAGCAAGGAGTTTAACTCCGACTGCCGTTTTAGCAACAGTCTTATTAATTCATCTTCACCTGAGGATTGGTCGATGTCTTGCATTTTGGGGGCTGAACGACACTAATGTATGCAAAAAAAATAATTTAAACACGAGCGCTTTGCGATTTTATGTCGAACGCGTCGCGCAAGCCAACCGTAATTAAATTAAAAGCATACACTATCAGCATGATAGCCAAACCGGGGATGATTGACAGGTAGGCAGCATCCATAATGATATACCCGTAATGCTCCTTGATCATGCTGCCCCAGGTAGGCATGGGTGGCTGCGCGCCGAAACCGAGGAAACTCAGCCCCGCTTCCAACAAAATAGCCGAAGCAAAATTTGATGCCGCCATCACCAGTATCGGTCCAGCCATGTTAGGTAAAATGTGTTTGCTGATAATGCGCGCGTTGCTATAGCCCAATGAACGCGCAGCCTCAACATATTCGGTTTGTTTCAGGCTGATCACTTGTCCGCGTACTAAGCGCGCAACTTCAACCCACATAGAAAGGCCTACTGCAATAAAAACCTGCCATAAACCTTTACCTAAAGCAAAGGAAATGGCAATGACGAGTAGCAGTGCCGGTAAGGCCCAAAGTATATTCATGAGCCAGCTTAGGCAGGCATCTATCCATCCGCCAAAGTAGCCGGCTATCGCCCCAACGGTTACACCGATAAGCAGGCTGATCAATACAGCCATCAATCCCACCGAAAGTGAAATACGGGTGCCCAATATCAACCGGCTCAACATATCGCGTCCGTAAGTATCGGTACCCAAAACAAAAGTTTTATAAATGAGTTGTGCTGATGAGTTTGACGGCAGCTGATAGGTTTTTTGCTCGGGCTTATCCTCATCGCCGATGTATTCGTTTACAGTTATAGAGTTGCGCCCGAATTTATAACCGGTGATAGGAATATCCCGGTAAAACGACGGCTGCCCGTAAAGCATTTTGGTAATCAGGTTAACGGTATCAACCTGCTCCGGCTTTTTAAGGCGCAGCATCATGAAAGTGCTGCCGGGCTTTTTAAGGCTTATCTGTATGGTTTGATTGTTGGCCAGTGGCGTATCATCAGGCATTATCAAATACCCCAGGATGGCCACCACCAGGGCAACAGCAATAAATACTAACCCCGCCACAGCAAAGCTATTGCGCTTAAATACCTTCCAGGTGCGTTGTGTGGGGGTAAGCTGCTCCAAGGTTTAAATATAAACTATGATTTTTAGGATTTAAGGAGTTGTAAGATTTAATTACTTAAGTATGATCCGGATATCTCTACCTTACCATTCTTCCCTTCCAATAATACCTCTTGGCATTGGTCATCACCCCTAAGTAGGCCAGGTATATGATATGCAACGGTGCCACTACGATCAACAGGGCCAGCAGTTCGCGGCGTTTAAAAAAGGTAGCTATAAAGTATAGGTAAACCAGCTCAAACAAATATTTAAGGCCGAATTGTATCAGGAACAACTTAAAGAAAACGGGCAGGTAAAAGCCAAATATCACGTTGGCCAGCATGGTCATGTTAAAGGTCCACATCATCAGGGCCAGGAACACCACTTTTTTATCTTTGTATTTGGTTGATTTGGATGCCCAGCGACGGCGCTGCTGCAAGAACTCCTTCAGTGTGTGTTTGGCGTGGGTGTAAACTATCGCTTCGCGGAGGTTTAAAAAACCAATGCGACCCGGGTAACGTTCGGCCACTTTTTGCAGCAGTAATTCGTCATCACCCGATGCCAGGTCGTCAATACCTTTAAAACCGCCAACCTCATAAAACACATCTTTACGGTAAGCAAAATTGGCCCCGTTACAGGTCGACGCGCGCTTATGACCGATAAAAGCCCCGCCAACACCTATCAGGAATGAGAACTCAAGCGTTTGCATGCGCTCAAACAAAGTTTTCTCCTCAAAAAAAGAAACAGGCGACGATATCATTACCGGGTTATTGGCCTCATAATAACCCACTATGGAGGATAACCATTGCGGACCCATACGGCAATCCGCGTCGGTAGCCACCATAAGTTCGCCGGTTGAAAGCGTGATAGCTGTAGCGATAGCTTTTTTTTTGTAGGAGTTTAGCGCCCCGGCCTCGTTAAGTTGTAATAATTTAATACCGCGATGGGCATAACTGCTGATGATCTGGGCGGTGCGATCGGTAGAGTGGTCGTCAACAATAATAAACTCGGTTAATTCCTTCGGGTAATCCTGTGCCAGTATGTCTTCAATAGTGAGGTGTATGCGTGCTTCTTCGTCGCGGGCGGCTATCAGAACCGTTACCCTGGTTTTAAAGTTAACTGTGTTTACAAGCGGGCGTTTAAGATTTATCCACCCTTTTACCAGGTAAATTACCAGCGCCAGGTACAAGCCGGTCAATAAAAAACAAACAACACTATACGTTTCTATCAAAGAAATTCAATTTAAAAATAAACACCGAGCCTAAAATAGCAGGAATAATTAAGTTAATAAGCCAAATAGAGGTAAAGGCCGCTATAATAGCCACCTGCTGATCGGTTACATAAGCAAAAATGGTGGTAGCAGCGGCACTACGAACAGCAATATCCAGAAAATCCAGAGATGGCAGGGCCGACTGGATAAAAAATACCATAAACACCATCAATAGCACATCGTAAAACGGGATAGACGGTATCAGCAAATGTATAACCAGGTAATACTGAAACGAGAATATGAAAAATCGCGTTAAGCAAAAGCCCATGATCTTTAACAGCTGCATGAACTTGTAAGCACCCATGATGTCAAAAAAACGATGGTACTTATGCAGAAACTTAATGCTGTTGAGCAGCCAAACCAGCCATTTGATATTAAAGTAAAGCACCAGGAAAAGCAATATAAATACAATGCCGATCATACTGACACTTACCGATATCCAGGGATCGAAATTTTTGAAGGTGTAGATAAACCACAGCAACGCGCTTACACCTAATACATTCGTTATAACATTCTGACCGAAAGAGCCGACCGCCATAGCAAACACGCCATGGATGCGCTTGCGCGGGGGGAGGAACATTACGCGCCCGCCGTACTCGCCAATACGGTTAGGGGTGAAGATGGCCCAGGTTAATCCGCAAAAAACGCCTTCGATGGCTTTCCATAAGCTGATGGGTGCCAGCTGACGGGTGAGGTAACGCCATTTGGCGGCTTCGGTTACCCAATTGGCCAGCATGAGTAGCACTACAAAAGCCATGATGGTTACTACATGGTTATGGTCAAGCCGCGCGGCCGAATCCTGGAATTGCTTTAGCCCATCGCCTTTCTGTAGGTACCTACGATAGATAAACGTAAACGCCAGCACCAGTATGGCGGCTTTCAAAAAATACGACAGAAATTTCTTGGCAGACTGGGTCAAGGCAGCAAATATTTGTGCAATGTTACAAAAAAACCGGGCAAGCTTTTGACTTGCCCGGTATACTGTACAAAATTATATACGTTTTGTTTTATAGCGAAGGGTTTACAACCCCATCTCCTTCTTCAAAAACTGGCCGGTAAAGCTGTTTTTCACTTTACACAAACCTTCCGGTGTGCCCGAGTAAAGAATAGTACCGCCGCCAGAGCCGCCTTCGGGGCCAAGATCTATCACATGGTCAACTACCTTAATTACATCCAGGTTGTGCTCAATTACTAATACGGTATTGCCTTTATCAACCAGTTGGTAAAGCACGCCCAGCAATACGTTGATATCCTCAAAATGCAAGCCTGTTGTCGGTTCATCTAATATATAGAAAGTATTACCGGTATCTTTTTTAGAAAGTTCGGTAGCCAGCTTTACACGCTGTGCTTCGCCGCCCGATAGGGTAGTTGATGATTGACCGAGGGTGATATAGCCCAAGCCAACATCCAGCAAGGTTTTGACTTTACGGTGGATGGACGGGATATGCTCAAAAAACGGAACGGCATCCTCAATACTCAAATCCAATACGTCGCTGATGGATTTGCCTTTGTAGCGTACTTCCAGCGTTTCACGGTTGTAGCGTCTGCCGCCACATTCTTCGCAAGGCACTTGCACATCGGGTAAAAAGTTCATTTCTATCACCTTCATGCCCGCGCCCTGGCAGGTTTCGCAACGGCCGCCTTTTACGTTGAACGAGAAACGGCCCGGTTTATAACCACGGATCCTTGACTCGGGCAGGGCCACAAACAGGTTACGGATATCCGAGAACACGCCGGTATAAGTAGCCGGGTTTGAACGCGGGGTACGGCCAATGGCGGTTTGATCTATCTCAATAACTTTATCTATATGCTCCAGTCCTTCAATTTTGTCAAAAGGCAGCGGATGCTTTTTAGCACGGAAGAAATGGTGGTTTAAAACCGGGTATAAAGTCTCGGTGATCAGACTTGATTTACCGCTGCCCGATACCCCTGTAACGCCGATAAGTTTCCCTAACGGGAAATCAACACTTACCTTTTTCAGGTTATGGCCGGTAGCTTTTTTAAGCGACAGTACTTTACCATTACCTTCACGGCGTTTTTTGGGTACTTCAATTTCGCGCTTGCCGTTAATGTAAGAGGTGGTTAACGTATTAGTAGCCATCAACTCGGCAGGTGTGCCCTGTGCTACAACGGTGCCACCATGCACACCAGCCGCCGGACCCATATCTATCACGTGGTCGGCTTCCAGTATCATGTCTTTATCATGCTCAACAACCAATACGGTATTGCCCAGGTCGCGCAGATTTTTCAGGGCGTTTATTAAACGCTCGTTATCCCGCTGGTGCAGGCCAATGCTCGGCTCATCCAAAATGTACATTACGTTCATCAGTTGCGAACCTATCTGCGTAGCTAAACGGATACGTTGCGCCTCACCACCAGAAAGGGTTTTGGCTGTGCGATCTAAAGTTAAATAGCTCAGCCCCACATCCATCAAAAACACAATGCGGGCGCGTATCTCTTTTAATATTTCTTTGGCGATGACGTTCTGGCGCTCGGTCAATCTATCCTCCAGGTTGGTGAACCATTCCTGCAGGGTGCGGATATCCATAGTAGCCAGCTCGAAGATGTTTTTGTTATCCACCTTGAAGTGCAACGATTCTTTTTTCAGGCGCGCGCCATCACAGGTAGGGCAGGTTTTAAGCACACGGTAGTTCTCCATGTCATCCATGCCTTCATCGCCGCGGCGTTCCTGTTGCTCTTCCAGCATGCGGATGATACCATCGAAAGTGATCTGGTAGCTTTGTACATTCCATTTGTTGTACTCAACGGACACGTTTACCATTTCGGTAGTGCCATTCAGGATAATGTCCAGCTTTTCGCGTTCTAGTTTTTCAATAGGAGTAGATAGCGAGAAGTCGAATTTTTTACCCAGCGCCTTCAATACCTGGAATATCCATGTTTCGCGATATTCGCCTAGCGGGGCAAGGCCACCGTTCATGATGCTTAATTTGGGGTTGGGTATTACCGAAGCCTCATCCACCTCAAAAATATAACCCAAACCTGTACATTTCTCGCAAGCGCCATAAGGCGAGTTGA
This sequence comes from Mucilaginibacter sp. A3364, assembly GCF_059690715.1. Taxonomy (NCBI): domain Bacteria; kingdom Pseudomonadati; phylum Bacteroidota; class Sphingobacteriia; order Sphingobacteriales; family Sphingobacteriaceae; genus Mucilaginibacter; species Mucilaginibacter sp. A3364. The sequence goes on along the minus strand of NZ_JCAWED010000002.1, from coordinate 304,584 downwards.
AGGAAAAAGTATTTGGCTGCGGCTCATCATAGCTAATGCCCGATACCGGGTCCATCAAATATTTACTAAAATAAGCTACGTTGTTGTCTTTATCCGCTATGCGGATAATACCTTTAGCTGTTTTTAATGCTGATGCTATGGAAGTGTATAAACGTTTGCTATCAGCTTCGCTAACCACAAGGCGGTCAATTACAATATCAATATCGTGGATCTTGTAACGGTCGAGCTGCATTTTGGGCTCCACATCAACAATAGCGCCATCAACGTACACCTTTAAATAACCTTGCTTGCGTATCTGCTCAAACAGTTCGCGGTAGTGGCCTTTACGTGCCTTTACAACCGGGGCCAGGATGTTTACCGGTTGCCCGTCAAAGCGCTCCGAGATGGTTTTCAGGATCTGGTCCTCGCTCATGCGTTCCATTTTCTCGCCGCTTACGTACGAGTAAGCCTCGCCCGAGCGCGCAAACAGTAAACGCATAAAATCGTAGATCTCGGTAATGGTACCCACCGTTGAGCGCGGGTTTTTGCTGGTTGTTTTTTGCTCGATAGCGATAACCGGGCTCAGGCCCGATACCTTGTCAACATCCGGCCGCTCCATGCCGCCCATAAACTGGCGCGAGTAAGCCGAAAATGTTTCCATATAACGGCGTTGCCCTTCGGCATAAATGGTATCAAAAGCCAGCGATGATTTACCGCTGCCGCTTAGCCCCGTAATAACCACCAACTGGTTACGCGGAAATGAAACATCAATGTTTTTAAGGTTATGTACCCTGGCGCCGTAAACTTCAACGTCGCTTTGCTCGCCCAGGTCAATATGTTTTTCGCTCATGTTTGTTGTTGATACCAATGTATTAAACCCCGTTTTATGAAGGTTGGTTTTAATGTTTTAGGGCGGATGCAAAAGCCCAAAGCAAAATGCTAAAAATTTTTGCAAATATAAACAAAAAAGCCCGATCTGCTATTCGGGCAGATCGGGCTTTTGGTGCTCCGTAATCAATTCACGTGTAATAGGCCGTAAAAATTATACTGCTATTACAATTTGTTAAAAGTGATCAGGTCTTTAGGTTGTTGGTAAGCATAGTAAACGCTGTATCCATGTTTTTCGGGTTTAGCTATGATCTCTTTCATAGCAATTAAACTGTACACGTAATTACCGGTTTCGCGGTTCAAATGCATCCTGAAGTAGTTATCCTCATTTTGCTTGTTGATGGCTTTTTCCAGTTTAACCGAGCCGTTGTTATAAGCGGCAGCGGCCAGTGTCCAGCTGTTAAACTCGTCGTGCAACTCGCGCAGATATCTGCAGGCGGCAATAGTTGCTTTTTTGATGTTGTGGCGTTCGTCTATACCGTGCCCAACTTTTAGGCCGTAAGTGCGTGCAGTGCCCGGCATAAACTGCCATAAACCGGCAGCGCCTTTAGGCGATGTGCCTTCACGTAAACCTGACTCCACCAGGGGCAGGTATTTAAAGTCATTAGGAATTCCGTACGCTTTTAAAATAGGCTCAATTATCGGGAACAACTTCTCGGCTTTGGTATGTAATACGTGCGATTGGATGTTCTTGTAACTGTGCTTGTTAAGCGATCTCTGCATTTTTTTATACACAGCAGCATTTACGGGAATAGCTTCATTAGCGAAGCTATAATCATTTGCGGCATCAGATTTGTTTGTTAAAACAATAGTGGAGATGCGTGGGGCTGCCTTTGCTACCATTGGTTTCGGTGTTATTTTAGTCACCGATTTGCTGGCAGTTGTGAGCCCTAAAATGATTATCAGCACCATGATTACGGAGCACGTAATTAAGTGTTTTTTCATCATTTTTTTTCTATCCATTTAAAGTACACTAGGTAAATAGTTTTGCAAAAGTACGTTTTATTAGTCAGATTGTCAAACACTTACCATTGGGTTAGTGTTTTGAGAATTTGAAAATAGTTGTAAAATCGGCCTTTAAAGCGGTTTAAACATCGATTTCTCGGGTTTCAAAAAAAAGCAAAAAAAGGGTTTAAAAACGGCAAAAATGCCGTACCTTTGACCCTCACGCTGCGAAAGCGCAAACTCAAAAATTATGGCATTTAAGAAACCAGCCAACAGTCGCGACGACCGTTCTAACAAGCCTTCGGGCAGGCCGTCAAAAAGCGATAGCTCTTCAAAAAGATCTGCTTCTTCATCAAGAGGAAAAAGTGCAGACAGACCAGACTCAGACAATACTAAAAAAAGATATTCAAGCGGCCCAAGTGCAGAGCGTAGCGCATTTTCTGCCGGAGGCGAAAAGAAAAGCTTCGGTCCGCGCAAGCCATATAGCGGCCGCCCAACCGGCGACGGTGAAGAGCGCCCGAAAAGAGGCTATGGCGAACAAGCGGGAGATAAAAAATCTTTCGAACGCAAAAAGCCATATTCAGGCAGGCCAACTGGTGATAGCACCGATCGTGCACCTAAAAGTTTTTCAGGCCGTTCGGCCTCAGGCGATGATCGTCCGAAAAGAAGCTTTGACGGTGACAGCGTGCCAAGAAACCGCAAGCCAAAAGGTGCTGACTTTGGCGATAAGCCGAAAAGAGCCTACAGTGATAAACCGGCCTTTGGCGACAAACCAAAGCGTGCTTATGGTGATAAACCGGCAGGCGCTGGTTTCAAAAGGGAGTTTGATAAACCTTACGATCCGGACAGACCGAAACACGACAGACCGAAATACGACGCTAAGGATAAAACCATTCGCCCTAAAAAAACTTCAGCCAAGAAAACCGCGGCTGATGATGGCCTGATCCGTTTGAACCGTTATATCGCTAACGCAGGTATCTGCTCTCGCCGTAAGGCTGATGAGCTGATCATTGCAGGTGTGGTATCGGTAAATGGCGAGGTGATCAATGAACTGGGCCACAAGGTTGACCCGATGAAAGACGAGATCCGTTACAATGGTGAAACCCTGAAGCGTGAGAAAAGCGTTTACGTATTGCTTAACAAACCCAAAGACTACATTACTACTACCGACGATCCGCAAGAGCGCCGCACGGTGATGCATTTGGTAGAGAAAGCAAGCCGCGAGCGTATTTACCCGATAGGCCGTTTAGACCGCAACACTACCGGTTTATTGTTAATGACCAATGATGGTGATCTGGCAGACAAACTTTCGCATCCGCGTAGCAACATCACAAAAATATACCAGGTGGAGCTAAGCAAAAGCTTAACCCAGGGCGACCTGAACAAACTGCAGTTTGGTTTAGAGCTGGAAGATGGCTTTATTAAGCCCGATGCCGTGTCATACGTACAAGGTGCCACCAAACGCGAGGTTGGCGTACAGATACACAGCGGTAAAAACCGTATCGTTCGCCGTATGTTTGAGCATTTGGGTTACGAGGTGGTAAAGCTTGACCGTGTGGTTTACGCTAACCTTACCAAAAAAGATCTTCCGCGCGGCCGCTGGCGCTACCTGGACGAAAAAGAGATCATCCAGCTAAAACACTTAATAAAGTAATATAAGAGCCTCGCGACAGCGGGGCTTTTTTTATGTATTTTAGCTACCTTGCGTTATAAACTATACTGTTATTACCTATGAAAAAGTTACTGCTGCTAACAATATTATTTGCGCCTGTCATCGCCTTCGGCCAAAAAAAAGGAAAAGAACCTAAAGTGTTTGACCTGGTGATAGGCACCTTCACCGGCGATGGTGAGAACGACAGCAAAGGCATATACGTTTACCGTTTTTATGAAGAAACCGGGCGTGTGGCTTACCTTAACCAGGTTGAAACGGCAAACCCATCGTACCTGGCTGTAAGCAGCGATGGTAAGTTTATATACTCGGTAAATGAGAATAGCAAAACAAATAGCAGCGTAACCGCATTTAAGTTTGATAAAAGCACCGGTAAGCTGGATAAGATAAACAGCCAGCCATCAATAGGTTCGCCGGCTTATATAGCGGTTGATAAGGCGAATAAAAACGTGCTGATAGCCAATTATGGGGGTGGCAGTTTTGTGAGTTTCCCGGTTAATAAAGATGGCTCGTTGGGTGCGAGTAATCAAGCTATTCAAAACACCGGCACCGGCCCTGATAAAAACCGCCAGGAAGCGCCGCATGCACATGCTATCCTGTTCTCGCCGGATGAAAAGTTTGTGTTAGGTACCGATCTGGGTACGGATAAAATTCATGTTTACAATTACAAGGCTGCTGCTACGCCCCCTTTAACGCCGGCTGCCACCCCAACTGTTGCGGTGGCACCGGGCAGTGGTGTGCGCCATTTGGAGTTTACGCCCGATGGTAAATATGTTTACAGTATACAGGAACTAAATGCCACCATCACCGGCCATACTTACGTTAACGGTGAACTGAAAGAGATCCAAACTGTGAAAATGATGCCCGATGATTTTAAAGGTGTTAACGGCGCGGCCGATATCCACATAACGCCCGATGGCTTGTTTTTATACGCCACCAATCGCGGTACCGCGAACGAAATTGTAGCCTATGCCATCAATCCCGATAACGGTAAACTAACCTTTATTGCCCGCTACAAAACCGGCGAAACGCCTCGCAACTTTATTATAGACCCTACCGGCAAATTTGTGCTGGTTGGCCACAGCACCGGCGTTAACGTTTTTAAAGCCGATAAAGCAACGGGCCGTTTAACGCTGATGAGCACAAAGCTAGAAGTGGCTAAGGCAGTTTGTTTGAAATTGATACCGGTGGAGTAGGTTTGAATAATATTTGTCATTGCGAGGAGGAACGACGAAGCAATCGCACGGAGAAAAGTAGCACACCGTTCTACGTGCGATTGCCACGCTACGCTCGCAATGACATAATAGGTGTTTTTATGAATTTTCCCTACCTTGCAGTATAACCAATTACCTGCTTAACCACATCATGAAAAAACTAGTACTTGCAGTACTGCTGTCGGCCCCTTTGTTTGGCTTTGCGCAGCAGGGTGAAATTTATAATCTTTTAATAGGTAGCTATACCAACAGCATCCCGGTTTACCGGTTTGATTCGGAAACCGGCAAAGTGACCTTGCACAGCAGCGTTGAAACGCAAAACCCGGTTTTCCTGGCGGTGAGTGCCGATAAAAAGTTTGTTTACGCCAATAACTCGCAACCTAAAAACAGCGATGTAAGCGCCTTTAAGTTTGATGCCAAAGCGGGTAAGCTGGAGTTTATTAATAAGCAGTCGGCGGCCGGTGCTAACCCGGTGCACATCGCGTTAGCAAAGGATGGTAAAAATCTGTTCATATCTAATTACACCAGCGGTAATTTAACCGTGGTACCGGTTAATAAAGATGGCTCGGTGGGCGCGGTATCGCAAAACCTGCAATATTACGGCACCGGCGGCAGCGTGAAGCAAACATCGCCGCATGTGCATGCAACGGCTTTGAGCGACGACGGCAAATATATTTTAGTGGCCGATCTGGGTACCGACAAAGTAAACGTTTATAATTACGACGGTACCAAACCTCAGCCACTAACACCTGCCGATCCTGAATCCTATCTATCATCTCCCGGCGATGGTCCGCGACATTTTGAGTTTTCGCCCGATAAAAAGTTTTTGTATGTGATACAGGAATTAACCGGTTATGTGCGCGCTTATAAATATGATAGCGGTAAACTTACTTTTATACAAACTATTAACATGATGCCGCTTGATTTTGATCAAAACCAGGCAGCCGATATCCATATTTCGCCGGATGGTAATTTTCTGTACGCGTCTAATCGAAAAGGAGCGGATAACATTGCCCTCTACGCCCGCGACCAGAAAAGCGGCAAACTAACTTTTATAGAAACCACCAAGGTAAGCAAGGCCCCACGTGGTTTCGCTATTGATCCGACAGGGAATTACTTGCTTTGCGCCGGTCAGCTGGCTAATGTGATCGATTTTTTTAAGATTGATAGGGCTACAGGGAAGTTGACACCTACCGATACCAAGATAGAGATCAAAGAGGCGGTGTGTTTGACTTTTGTTGCGGTGCAATAGCGTATCATATCAAATCAAAAGCCCTTGCATACTGGCACAAGTCAAAATAAGATGAAGTGCCTAACTTGCGCCTTATATTTTTTCGATGTGTCTCTACCGTGTGTTGTGCGATGAACAGCTCATCGGCCGTATCTGCCGAAGTTTTGCCCAGGGCCAGGGCGCGTAAAATATCTATCTCGCGCTTGCTTAATTTGCGGTAATTGGCCAGGTTTTTACGTAAAAAGTTGTTTTCCTGCAGCAGACGGTCGGCTTTGCTGGCCATGTGGTGCATGCCGTCGATAGGGAGGGCAATGGTGATGCATAGCAGCGGTTCGCCATCGTCATCAACCATAAAAATTTTGCTGCTGGCCAGGTGCCACATCCAATCGGGCAAGCGCTTAAATTTTACCTGCTGAAAAAAAGTAACCGTTTCATCCGGGTCGCAGTTAGCTACCAAGCCCATTATTTTAGGGACGTAATCTTTAGCGTCTTCGGGGTTAAAGTAAGTGTTATAATACTCAGCGGTACTGAGGTTCTGCACTTCCTGCAGGGTTAGGCCCAGTTCGGCCAAGCCACGGTTGCACATCCACACCACGCGCTGGTCTTTAACCGAGTGTATTACCACAATACCGGGCAGGTCGGCAGCTATGGCTTCAATTTTAGCTATTTCCAGCTCAATTTTTTTGTCGATGGTGAGTGTTAACATGGTCAGGGGCGTTTGGTTTATCAAAACTACCTTACTGTACCTACCGCGCCGGGAGGGAATACACCCATAATCCACCGTTTTTAAACGTAAAATACCTAGAAGTAGGTATTGCGGAAAGATGTGGATAAGCCCACCTTCGCCCTAAATGTAAATCGACAAGACCCTAAGCCTATCATGAAATTAAGCCTTCCGCTAAACGGGAGGCTTTTTTGTTGTATAAGACTCGGGTGTAAGAAATTATATACCTGATTATCAATATAATAGTAAAAATACTAATCAATTAGTTGTAATACTAATTAATTAGTATTAGGTTTAATTAAAATTTAAACCTTATGCAAAAACTAGCAAAACGAGAAGAACAAATTATGCAGGTGTTCTGGACAATGGAGCGTGCTTTTATAAAAGAAGTGATCCCCGCCATGCCCGACCCTAAGCCACACTACAACTCATTGGCTACTATGGTGAAGATATTGGAGGATAAAGGTTTCCTGGGCCACGAGGCTGTGGGGAATATCTACCAGTACTTTCCTATCATCAGCAAAGAAGAGTATCAAAAGCACGCCATGAAGGATATCGTGAGTCAATACTTCGATAACTCGTATACCAACATGCTGGCCTTTTTTGCCAAAGAGGAAAAAATAAGCGAGCAGGAACTGAACGATATTGTAAACATCATTAAAAACAAAAAGCAATGATACCTTACAGCATACACGTAGCCCTGCTACTGGCATTTTGCCTGGCCTTTTATAAGCTGTTGCTACAAAAAGAAACTTATTATAGCCTTAACCGCTGGCTGCTGCTGGGCTGCCTGGTGCTGGGTTTTTTATTGCCGCTGGTATCCGTGCCGCAAAAATTATCGCTTCGTAATGCCATTGCGGTTAAACAATCGTTGCCGCAGGCAGCGCAGACTAAACAGGCGGAGCCATTTAACACCGTGATTGATGACGCGTCGACCATCGATCCTAACGTAACGACGGAACAGAATTTAGATAAAGCGCAGCCGACGTTACAAAAAGCAGATGCCGGCAATGTGTGGCAGTTTAATCGCGATAATATGTTAAAATGGGCGATGTGGCTATACTGGGCCGGTGTGGCGATATTTGCGGGCAATTTTTTGCTACAGCTCATCGCGCTGTTTATACAGGGCTACAAAAAGCCGGTGATACGCGATGGTATTTATCGTATTGTGGAGCTGGATGATGATAAAGCGCCGTGTTCCTTCGGCACCACCATATTTATTAATCCCGCCAGATACGATTGGGAAACCTATAAGCAAATATTACTGCATGAAAAGATCCATGTGAAGCAAGGCCATTCGGTAGACCTGATATTGGCCGAGATGATGCTGGTGCTGCAATGGTTTAATCCCTTTGCCTGGCTTTACCGCAAGGAGGTGGAGAACAACCTGGAGTTTTTAACGGATGATGCCATCATTCGCGGTCACGAGGTAGAAATGGAAGCCTATCAGATGAGTTTATTAAAAGTGTCGGTGCCAAATTATGCCATGCACGTTACCACCAGTTATAATCAATCGCTACTTAAAAAACGTATAGTGATGATGAATACCAAACGATCAAACATCCACACCAGCTGGAAATATTTAATGTTAGCGCCTTTATTGGTAATACTGGTTTGCGCATTTAATAAGCAGGCTGCTACGGGTAGCCCTTCGGCAAAAAATGAAAACCTGAATACTTTTACCTTGCCCGATGGGCAAACCATTAATTTAAAAAATGATACCACAGTTACCCTGAAGGCCCCGAATGGTAAAACCTTTAAAGGTAAAGTATCTTTTACGCCCGACGCTATAGTCCCGGCCAACTTTGCCGATCGCTTTAAAGATATAGGTTATAAAGACATCTCGCCCGAAACCTTGCAGGCTTTGGCCAATTGGAATATTACGCCCGAATACATCAAATCATTTACCGATATAGGTTATAAAGATGTAAGCATTAAAACTATGGAGGCCTTTTCGGCATGGGGTATTACCGCGCAGTATGTTAAAGGTTTTATGGATATTGATTATGATACATCGGTTAAAACCCTGCAAACGTTAAGCTCGTGGAGTATAACGCCCGAATGGATCAAAGGCTTTAAGGATATTGGTTACAACACATCAATACCTAACATACAAGCTTTAAGCTCGTGGAGTATAACGCCTGCTTATATCAAAAGTTTCCAGGCAATTGGATATGACACATCTTTACCCACCCTGCAAAGCTTAACATCGTGGAGTATAACGCCCGAGTATATTAAGGGTTTTAAGGAGATAGGCTATAATGATGTGAGTTTAAAAACACTGCAAGCATTTACATCTTATGGTATTACGCCTGCCTTTATTAAAGGTTTTATGGATATTGGTTATAAAGACTTATCGGTAAAAACGCTGCAAGGTTTTGTAGCATCGGGTGTTACGCCAAAGTTTGTGAAAAGCTATGATAATTATAAAGAGGTGCCTGCCGGCGAAATTGCTTCGGCTGGAAACTTTAAAAGAGACCTTAAGCTGGAGATTTTATACAACGACCTGAAAAGATACACTACACTATTGAAGCCGGTTTTTATGAACCCTAAACTGGGCGATCCTTCCATAAAAAAGGACCTGGAAATTCTGGAGAAAAAGTTTGCTGCTTCCAGGTGGACGTATAACACTGAGTTGCTTAGTCGCACATCGGCATCAAAAACGGAATTTGAAGCCTATCCTAATATCAAAAAGCAATACATAGGCTATGTTATGGCGCTTGAAAAAATTGCGAATTATACGCATAGCCCGGCTTACCTTGCCAAATTAGAAACTTATTCGGCAGACGATCATGAAAAACTGAATGATTACCTGTTAAAGCTGGGTAATGACGCCAACCGGGTAAACTAATTATCTACCATCTACCTAGTAACAAAGCCTCGCCACAATAAGCGGGGCTTTTGTTGTAAATAAAAACGGGTAGCGGCTACAGCCAACTACCCGCCCAACAATTCTACAAACTATATTATAACACAACGGTATTCGTATTATTAATTTTCCAGATGGCGGCACCCGGTGTAGGGAAGCTTACACCTTTGGTATTGCCACGCGTTAAGGCATCCTGCCCAAAAATGTAGAGAGGGTGTCCCTTGTAAACCAGTTGGGTTTTGCCTACCGATGTAATGGTGATAAACTGGGTTTTATCCAGTACGGTAGGTATACTGCCCACGGCGCTCACTTCAAATATCGGCCAAACGGTGTTGTTACTCAGGTCGGGTTTAGTAAACGTGTTGGTGTTGTGGGTATCGCGGGTAAATAGGTACAATGTATGACCGTAAGCATCAACAATATATTGCGATGTTGCAGCGCCGGCTATTCCGGCGTCGGTATATTGCGCACCATCATGACCTACCAGTTGCGCGTTGGCAAACATTACACTATAATCAGCCTTGGCTATGGCCCACAGGTTGCCTACGGCATCGCCGTTAGTATCGCCGGCAACCTTATCGTTCGTGTAATGATACAGCGGCCAGCCTTTGTAGGTGGTTTGTTTGCTGCCATCGGTACGCGTTATTACGCCAAAATCGGCAGCTGTAAGGCCGGTGCCCAGGGTTGGATTTTCTTTGTAAAAAGGTGGCCAGGTAACCGCGCAGCCATCTACACAGGTTGAAGTGCTGGCGGCATCTTTAGAAAAAAAATAAACGGCCATGCCATTATTATCGGTAATTATGGTTCCAAATTTGGCATTGCTGGTCAGCTGTAAACCCGTAATTGCTGGCGGCTCATTCAAACCTTCGGGTTCGCTGCTTTTTTTGCAGGATATCACCATCATCACTGTAACGGCGAAGGCCGTTAGCACTCCGTAACTTAATTTTCTTGTTTTCATAGTTTCAGTAATTAATTCGTGTTAGCAGATACTATAGTTACGTGCACGCATTGCCGGGCGTTGCTTCGCGAGCCAAAAAATTAAGTTCTTTAAAATATTTTTGAAGGATATTCGTCAACACCAATATGTACGCCTTATTATTAGCCTTACACTCATTAACCCGTTGGTTAGTGCTGCTTACTTTAATCTTCGCTATTTACAGGGGATATAGCGGCTGGTTGGGAAAGAAACCTTTCACAAAGTTTGATGATCGTGTGCGCCACATTGCGGCAACAGTAGCGCATGTGCAAATGGTATTTGGCGTATGGCTATATTTTATAAGCCCGATAGTTACCTATTTCATCAGCAATTTTGCTACCGCGGTGCATGAGCGGGTTATCCGCTTTTTCGGAATGGAGCATATTACCATGATGCTGATCGCCATTACGCTCATCAGCGTCGGCTCGGCTAAAGCCAAACGGAAAGCTACTGATGAAGAAAAATTCAAAACTATGGCTATTTGGTTTACCATAGCTTTGGTTATTATTTTGAGTTCTATACCGTGGTCGTTTTCGCCCTTGATAAGCAGGCCTAATTTCAGGCCATTTTGGTAGGCGGCGATTACTCACCCCGACATAGTGAAGACTTACGAAGTTTAAAAAACTTCGTAAGTCTGATTCCACAACAAAGGCCACCCGTAGGCAGCCTTCCGTTATTAGTGATTATTTATTACACTTACATTTCTTCCAGCACCTCATCCAAATTACCCAGCCCCATGCTAAAGCCTTCCTTAAAGCCCATTTCAATAATCTGGTTCATTTTTTCTTCGCTTTCAAAAGTCAGCACAACTTCTACTTTAGTACCGGTAGCCGTAGCTGCAAATTGAGTTAACCAATGCGAACCCGGAAACTGGTTGGTAACATTACCATCCTCGTCGCAAAAAGCGTCAACACCGGTATAGCTTTTTCCCGGGTCGATGGTTTTATAATCTAAAAGGCACCAGTGCACATCGCCTTGCGGGCTGGTCATATTATACAACCAACGGCCACCTTCCTTAAAATCCATGGATTTGGTTTTGTTTACGTAGGGTTTTGGCGCCCACCATTTATCCAGTATTTCGGCGGTGGTCCAGGCTTTCCATACTTTATCAACCGGGGCGTTAAACTCGCGGGTAACATTTAGTTTGTTGCCGCTTGGATCTTTTTCAAATTTTGCTTCGTGTTTCATGATTGATCGTTGTTTTATAGGTCTTTTAAAATGTCATCTAATTGCTCAAAGCGGGTGTTCCACAGTTTGCGGAAGGTTTCTAGCCATTCATCTACTTCTTTCATTTTTTGCGCGTTAAAGTGATAATGTATTTCGCGGCCGGTTTGTTTTTGGTGTACTACACCACATTCGGCCAGTATTTGAATATGTTTTGATACTGCCTGGCGCGTGCTGTTAAAATGCTCAGCCAGCGCGTTGGGTGTCATGGCCTGCACGCCCAGCAGTGTTAGTATGGCCCGGCGGGTCGGGTCGGCAATGGCCTGGTAAATGTCTCGTCTCATCTTATTTGCAACTGATTGATTGCAAATATATCCGCAATCAATCAGTTGCGCAAATTTATTTTCATTTTTCTTTCGCTATGTAACTTTTGCATGTTAAGAAATCGTTTTCGTAGTTTTCTTTAGGAAAAAACTGGTTTTATTAGGTACATTTAGTCACCAAGTAAACCAAGCTTTAGTATATGTTGCCTCTCACCAAGCAAAAAGCTATTGGTCTGTTTTTTATTGTAGCAGGCCTGGCATTAAACCTGCGCAGTGCAAATGCGCAAACGTTGTTGCCGTACCAGGATCCAAAGAAACCTGTAAACGAACGTGTGAACGATCTGCTGTCGCGGATGACGATAGAAGAGAAGGCGCAATTCCTGAATCACGTAGCCCCCGAGATAGAGCGTTTCCACATCAAATCAGACCGCTGGAACCAAAGCCTGCATGGCGTAGTTTGGAACCGCCCAACCACTATGTTCCCGGTTTCCATAGCCTCTGCTGCAACCTGGGACCCCAAACTGGTACATACAGTAGCCACCGCAATATCAGACGAAGCACGCGCCATTTATAACGGCTGGCACATAGACCCTAACGCCCCCGGCGAACATAAAGGTTTAATTTACCGCGCGCCGGTGATCAATATCAGCCGTAACCCATACTGGGGCCGTATCAACGAATGTTATGGCGAAGATCCATACTTAACCGGCCGCATCGGTGTAGCCTATGTTAAAGGTTTGCAGGGCGATGATCCCAAATACCTGAAACTGGTATCAACCTTAAAACACTACGCGGTTAATAATGTGGAGAAGGACCGTCAATCCATGTCGGCCTCGGTTACCGAGCGTATGCTGCATGAATACTGGCTGCCGCATTTTAAAGATTGTATTGTTGAAGGCGGCGCGCAATCTATCATGGCGTCCTACAACGCTATCAACGGCATCCCCAACAACATGAACAAACTGATGCTGACCGATATTTTAAAGAACCAATGGGGCTTTAAAGGTTTTGTAGTATCAGATCTGGGTGGCGTACGTTCGATGGTTGAAGGTCACGAAAAGAAACAAATGAGCTATGAAGAAGCTGTTGCCCGCTCTATTAACGCCGGCTGCGATTTTTCGGACGCGGAGTTTATGAAATACATCCCCGCTGCTGTTAAGCAAGGTTTGCTGACCGAAGAAAAACTTAACGAATCTGTTAAACGCGTAATGCGCGACCGTTTTTTACTGGGCGATTTTGATCCGCAGGAACTGGTGCCTTATAGCAAGATTCCGGTATCGGTTATCGGCAGCGAAAAACATCGCCAGCTGGCTTTGTTAGAAGCGCAAAAGTCTATCGTATTATTAACTAACAAAACGCATCTGCTACCGCTTAACAAGCAAAGTATTAAAACGCTGGCGGTAATTGGTCCGCATGCCAATGTGTTTACCGCGGGCGGTTATAGTGGCCGACCAATGGAAGCGATAACACCGCTGCAAGGTTTAAAAAACCGTTTAGGTAGCGCAGTTGATATTCAGTATGCCCAAGGCGGTTACATCACCCTAAACACCGGCAACCGCAACAATGATAACCCGCCGCCTGCTTTTAACGCCGAGGAAGAAATGGCCAAAGCGGTGGAGTTGGCAAAGAAATCAGACGCGGTTATCCTGTACATCGGCACCAGCCTTCGTATTGAAGAAGAGGGCCGCGACCGTACTTCATTAGGTTTACCCGGCAACCAGGAAGAACTGGTTAAACGCGTAGTTGCTGCCAACCCAAAAACTGTGGTGGTTGAGATGAGTGCCGGTCCATTAGTGTCGCCTGTATTGAAAGATATCGCCCCGGCGCTTTTACAAGCCTGGTGGGGTGGCGAGCAAGGCGGTAATGCTACTGCCGATGTAATATTCGGCACCGTAAATCCTGGCGGTAAATTGCCTTATACCGTTTATGCATCCGAAGACCAGGTGCCGCCGCAAACCGAGTACGATGTTACCCAAGGCTTTACTTATATGTATGTTAATGGCAAGCCATTATTCCCATTCGGGCATGGCTTAAGCTATACCAATTTTACCTATAGCAACCTTAAATTATCAGCCAAACAAATATCTGCCAAAGGCAAAATAACCGTAACGGTTGATGTGAAAAACAGTGGCAAAGTAGCGGGCGACGAGGTGGTGCAGTTATACATTCACGATGTGTCGCCAAGCCTTAAACGCCCGGCAAAAGAGCTGCGCGGTTTTGAACGTATTGCCCTTAACCCCGGCCAAAGCAAAACGGTAACGCTAATCATCCCCGGCGAAAAACTGGCATTTTATGATGAAAAGATCCACGCCTTCCGCGTGGAGCCCGAAGCTATTGATGTAATGGTGGGCAGCTCGTCAGATGATATCCGCCTAAAATCGCAATTTAAAGTAACAAACTAACCTCCCTACATACCATGAGAAGATCCCTGATAATGTGCCTTTTGGGCACCATGATGCTAAGCCAGGTGGCACGCGCCCAAAACGCGGTCGACCTAAAAGGCCTGAGCAAAACCAGCGGCGTAACGGTAACCAAAACCGGCTCGCAGCTTAATGTAACCTGGCCAACAGGCGCGGCCGATAAAGGCCGAGTGATATTAGACCTGGCCAAAGGCACCCCACTATTTAAAAGCATACAGGCAACCGCCAAAGGCGCTTACAAAGAAGTAGCCGCCAACCTTAACCCCGAGTTTGTGGTTACCATCGGTAAGCGCGACCTGATATCGCAAAACGGCTGGAACATATTTTTTGACCGCGTGCCACGCAAACCATTCAAATCGTTTTTAGCGACGATGGACAAAGGTGCCGCTTCGGTGCGTACCGAAGGTTCACGCACTATTGTAAAGGTGGCCGGCATCAGTGCCGATCGTTTCAGCGGCGATATTGAAGTTACTTTTTACAATGGCAGTCCGCTGTTTAATGTAGCCGCCGTAATGAGCACACAAGTGGATAGTACAGCCGTGGTTTACGATGCCGCTATGGTAAGTAAAACACAGGTGTGGAAAAAGATCGGCTACGCCAAACCAGACGTATCTGAAGCCTATACCTCTACCGATTTTAACGCGGCCGATACCAGTAAAAACCTGGCTGTAAGATTCCGCAGCATTATTGGACAGAGCGCTAACGGTAGCTTAGCCGTTTTCCCGGCGCCGCACCAGTATTTTTACCCGCTGGATGAGGCTTTCAATTTAAAATTTGTTTGGCACGGTACCAACTACCGCAAAATGATAGACGGTTATGGTTTGGGCATACGTCAGGACCTGTACGGCGATCGTCGTTACGTACCATGGTTTAACGCGCCTCCGGGAACCAAACAACGTATGAACTTTTACTGCCTGGTTACCACTACCGAAGGCGAGGGTGCTTTAGCCAAAATTAAACCGTTTACCCGCGGCGATAAATATGCTCCGCTACCGGGCTACAAAACTATGGCCAGCCACTTCCATAATGAGTATACCGACAAAATACTTAAAGGCAGAGCCGAGCAAGGCGAGCCTGAGTATGTGCAGGTATTTAAAAAATTGGGTGTAAACATTGTGCACCTGGCCGAGTTTCATGGCCCGGGCCACCCTAAAGGTCCGGACTCATTGCGTTTACTGGAATTAAACACTTTATTTAAAGAGTGCGAAAAAGAGTCAAAAGGTAACTTCCTGCTGTTGCCGGGCGAGGAACCTAATAATTTCTTCGGCGGCCACTGGTTAGACTTTTTCCCGAAACCTATCTACTGGATCATGTCTAGAAAGCCGGGTACCCCATTGGTAACCCAGCATCCGGTGTACGGTAAGGTTTACCACATTGGCGACAAAAACGATATGCTTAAACTATTGCAGGACGAAAAAGGCCTGGCCTGGACCGCTCACGCACGTACTAAAGGTTCTACCGGTTTCCCTGATGCTTACAAAGAAGAGGAGTTTTATAAATCAGACCGTTTCTTTGGCGCTGCCTGGAAAAACATCCCGGGCGATCTTTCTACCGTGCGTATGGGTCAGCGTGTGTTAGGTTTGCTGGATGATATGAACAACTGGGGCCTTAAAAAGAAAGTACTGGCCGAGTCGGACATATTTACCATTACCCACGAGAACGAAATGTACTCGCACGTAAACATCAACTATTTAAAAATGAATACCCTGCCCGAGTTTAAAAACGGCTGGCAGCCTGTTTTAGATGTGATGGAGAGCGGCAGATTCTTCGCCACCAGCGGAGAGGTATTATTACCAAACTTTAAAGTGAATGGTGCCGAAGCCGGATCGACCATTAAAAACCCGGGCAAAGCCGTGGTTGACGTAACTGTTAAATGGACCTTCCCGCTTAACTTTATCGAGATCATCACCGGCGACGGTAAAAATACCTTCCACCAAAAAGTTAACCTGACCAGCACTACCGCTTTTGGCGAAAAAGCTTACAAAATACCGGTTAACCTGGCGGGAAAAAAATGGCTTCGTTTAGAGGCCTGGGATTCGGCTGTTAACGGCGCATTTACCCAAACTGTTTGGTTAGATTAATAAAGAGTTTTAGTACCTATGCTAAGCGGCCCGGAATATACTCCGGGCCGCTTTTTGTTTACAGGCAATTTGAGATTAGGATTGTTCGATAGATTAACTCTATGCTGATCTGTTGCGGGTGTCATCCTGACGCACTCGAAGGGTGAGCGTAACCTTTGCCCGCATGCTTCGAGAGCCTCAGCATGACACCCTCTTTTGATTCTCAAAACACCCTTAATTTGAAACCCAACTATTGCTCAATGCTTCGCACCTGCGGGCTTTTAATTTCTTTTTTACCTAGCTTGTAGGATACCATCAACCGTAAAAACTGGTTTTGATAACGTTGGGATAAGTGCTGCTGATAAGTAGGCGCTATAACCACTTCATCAATAAAAGCATAACGTGTTAAAAAGGCTTCTGCACGGAAGCTAAGCACTAAGCGCTCGTTTTTAAATTTCTTGCTTAGCGTGGCGTTATAATATTTCCACCCCGAACGGTAGCCTTGTAAAAGCAGGACGTTGCCGCTAAAAAATCCATAAGCATCAATACTAAAACCTTGCGGCAATTTGTAGCTGCCATTAAAAGTATACTGTTGCATAAAGCCTTGGTTGCTGATATTAAGCGACGGGCTTTGCAGCCACACATACTGCCCGGTAAAAGCAAGGCCTAAAGTAAGCAGGCCTGATGGTTTCCAGTTAAACGTAGCCGATAAGCCCAGCCGCTGGTTTTTGCCTACGTTTTGCCAGGTGCTGGCAAATCGCCCGTTCCCGGTGGGTGTGCGTATGTTTTCTATACTGTTACGGTTATCGTTAAAAAACAACACAAAATCCTTGAACAGCGTAGCATCATTTACGGTATAACTTAACTGGTAACGGTTGGTTACTTCGGGGTTTAGTTTGGGGTTGCCAAATTGCAGCGTTACCGAATCGCTGGTGTTAACGGTCGGGTCGAGATAGGATACAAATGGCCTTACAATTTTCATAGCATAGCTCAACTTAATGCTGCTTTTATCACCCGCCAGCCAATTTAACAACACCTGTGGTACCAGGTTATTAAACGCCGGGATAGTGGCCGGTTGGTTTTTAAATACTGCGTCTATCTGCGTTTTTTCATAGCGCAGGCCGGTACTTAAACCCCATTTTTTTTGTTTTAGGGTGATGTTGGTATATCCGGCGTAGATCCTGCTGGTGTAGTTGAATGATGTTGAACGGTTAACATCTCGCTGATAACTGCCAACACCCGGATCAAACACCTCGAACAAACTGGTGTTGCGGGCTTCTTTGCCGGTTAGTTTTGCGCCGGTTTCCCACTTCAGGTTATCGTTGAGCTTTTGGCTGTAATCGGCCTGTATGATATAGTCTTTGTTTTTGCCGCTGCTGAAAAAGTTTTCGCTATAACGGCTGTTGCCTGGCCCTGTTTGCTGCAGGCTGTAGTCGCTCAAATTAAGCGATGGCGTGTACATGGCCAACAGCGCGTACTCCGACTTTTTATTGGCCGATTGCCCGGTGAAGCCAACGTTAAAAGCACTGCCGCTGGTACTCCCCGGCGTAAACGTGTTCCGTGTAAATTGTAATACAGGGTTGGCGGTACCCGCATTAAAATTGTCAGACACGCCATCGGTTTCGCTATGTGCCCTACGGTAGCGGTAACCTGCATTAAGCGTATTAAGCGAATCGAGACTGTATAGCAAGTTAAAACCGCCGTTAAAATAATTGCCGGTTTGCCGGGTTTCGTTTTGTTGCAGCAGGGTTAGGTTATTGGCGTTTCGCTGCAGTATGGAGCCGTTTTGGTTGCGGTATAGTTGGTAAACGGCTTCTGCATTTAATAACAATGCACCTTGCTTGCGGTGTACATCGCCCGTTAAGTTGTGCGAACGGTTGCCCAGCGCCATTCCCACATTACCGTTGGTGCCATTATCACGCGGTTTTTTGGTAATGATGTTTACCACGGCATCCGTCCCCTCGGCATCATAGCGCGCAGAGGGGTTGGTGATCACTTCCACTTTGGCAATGTTTTCGCCCCGTATGGCCCTCAAAGCATCCGCCACTGATGAACTATACATTTGCGAAGGTTTGCCATCTATCAATACCTTAACGTTGGCACTTCCCCTAACAGCAACCCCACCGTTGGCATCAATGTTTATCATCGGCACCCGCCTAAGCACATCTGCCGCGTCGGCCCCGGCAATGGCGGGCAGGCTTTCTGCATTAAAAACAATACCGTCAACCCGCTGCTCAATGGCACGGCGCTGTGCACGTATGGTAACGGTATTAAGTTTAATAACTGCCGAGTCGGCTTTTTTCAGGCTGTCGGCGCGCTGGGCCGATGCCTGCTGTGCCATGAAACAGCACAGCAGAACGGGCAGCCATTTATACTTTCTCATACTATTTCGCCGAAGGATAATCAGGGATGTTTTTCCCGAGGTAAATGTTCCGTTCGCCTTTATACATATTGCCCACATCAATAATTTTTACAATGCCGCTGCCGCCACGGTTGGGTAGTTTTTGTTTACGTTCGTCGGTAAGCAATGGGTCGTCCGAAAAAACAAACTCATCAATATAATACTCATTAATGCCGGGCTCTTTAACAGTTACGTGTATATGCGCAGGCTCTGTATGGCCGGGGTAAGGGGCGGGGCGCAGGCAGCCAAATTTATAAAAGCCGTTTGCATCCGTTTTTACCCAGCCGCGCAGGTAGCCATGCCTTTTGGCCCAGCCGGTCTCGTTCCCCTTTTTTGGGTAGTGGCCGGTTTCGTCGGTATGGTAAAGGTATAGTACAACACCGGCCGCAGGTGTTTTGCCATCGGCTTTATAAACTGTGCCGTTAATGCCCATGGGCTTTTTACCATCCCAGCTTACATTGGGCAGTTCCGTAAACGATTTGAGCTGTTCAAAAGGCACCGGGCTTTCGTAAATAGCCTCGCAACCCTCGCAGGGGCCGCCTACTTTTTTGCTTTGGGCGCGGCAGTTACTGTAACCTATTACCAGGGCCAGCAGGGCTAATACTAAATTTTTCATGCGCATATATTTGTCTAAGGCTATTTAAAGTTAAGCATTGACAGCATTTCGCCTTTAGGCAATTCTTCCGAAGCATAATACAGGGTCAACTCATGCCCTGCATTTTTTTGACGCAGTTGCAGCAGGTCCTTCATGGCTATGGTCATACCTGTATCGCCGCCGGTAGCATTGGCGAAAGTCCATTTTTTAAGCGTGTTGCCCTTGTCGTCGCGCAGGCTTATGCTACGGCCATCACCCGGGCCGTTATTTTTCATGCAATGGGTGTAGGTTATGCGTAATTGGTCGGTTTCTTTGGCTTTATCCAGTTGCAGCGTGCGCAGATTAAAAGCCTGGTTTACGTAACCTTTAAAAACCAGTTTGTTGTTAAGGCGGATCTCGTAACCATCCAGCCCGAAGTTAGTAGTGAAGCTAAAGCTGGCTAGTGCCAGTGTTACCACGGTAAATAATTTAACGTACCAGTGGTTAATTTTTAAGTGTTGCATAATTGTAGGTTTTAAAATGAAACAATGTTTATTTGTCACCACAATATTCGGCAGCCGTATAAATTTACCGAAAAATAGTAGAGCAACTACCTCAATTGTAGACGTTGGTGTTTTATGCTTATATTCATCTACTATTTGTGCCGTTGGTCTATATAATTTGGCGCGTTTGGTGCATTTCCGTCTTTTTACAACCAATTACCGGTCCGCCGGGGCTACTTTATAAAGAAAAAGCAATGGATACTTCGATAAAGCAAGTTAAACTCCCGTTCTCTAACCGAAGTGTTACAGTAAAGCATGCAATAGTGCACACGGCTTATTGGGTATTGGTTACCTGCTTTTTTTTGTTTGAGAGGCGTTATCTCATTTACAAAGCCACTACACCTTACTTCCTGGCCTGCGTTGCGGGCAGGGTAGTGTTGCTTATCGCGATAGCATACCTTAACCTGCATTACTTTTTACCCCGCCTGCTGCAAAAAAAACGTTATTGGGCTTATTTCTGCGCACTGTTTGTATCGGTGCTTGTGTACCTGGTTGTGCAGTGTACGTTTGATATGTATTTGTACGGCTATATCGTCGGTCCGCTGGGCAACAGCGATCTGTGGGAAGCCATCTACTATAATTTTTTTAGCACCCTGTGGTATTTAGCTTTAATGCTGGCGCTGAAGTTAAGCCTTGATTGGTACGGACAGCAACTCTTCATCCAAAAAATTAAGGTAGAAAAATTGAATGCCGAGGTTGATTTTTTGCGTGCCCAGGTTAACCCACATTTTCTGTTTAATATCCTGAATAACCTGTATGCCCTCACCCTCAAAAAATCAGACCTGGCACCCGATGTGGTTTTAAAACTGTCGGAAATGATGGAGTATATGCTTTACGATAGCACCGGCGACAAGGTATCCTTAGAAAAGGAAGTTACCTACCTTAACAATTACATGGAACTGGAACGCCTGCGTTTTACCGATGGCGCGCTTATCAGCCTAAATATAAACGGGCAATTAGCCGGCCATGAAATAGCACCTTTACTGTTGTTGCCATTGGTGGAGAACGCTTTTAAACACGGCCTGGGCAGGCAAACCGAAAACGGTAGGCTTACGGTTGAGGTGACGGCCGATGAATGTACACTAAAAGTTATAGTAGAAAATACAAAGCCGCTGCTGGCCGGCGTGAAAGCCAAAGGGGGCATTGGCCTGGTTAATTTAAGGCAACGCCTTGAACTGCTATATCCGGCCAAACATGAATTAAGTTTGGAGGATAAGGGCGATACTTACCTGGCCCAACTGCTAATTGAGTTTTAAGATGGAGAAGACCGCGTTGAAATTTGTGGTGGTGGATGACGAACCACTAGCGCTGGAAGTACTGGCAGGGTATTTAAAGCGATTGGAAGGCGTGCAGTCGGTTAGTTTGTTTACTAATGCGGGGGATGCTTTATCGCACTTAAAACATAGCGCTGCTGATGTGCTGTTACTGGATATTGAAATGCCCGAGATGACCGGTATCGAGTTTTTAAAAACACTACCCGATCCGCCCTTAACTATTTTCACCACCGCCTACCGTAATTACGCTTTTGAAGGTTATGAATTAGGGGTGATTGATTTTTTGTTGAAACCCATATCATTCGCCCGGTTTGAGCAGGCCATTAATCGCGCCCGCGAGATCATCGACTTAAAAGTTCAGCATACCAACACCGAGCCCATCAGCGAAGCAAAAAACGAAGAGCACATTTTTGTAAAAAGCGGCGTTAACCGTATTAAGCTACAGTTTGATGAGGTTACCCACATACAGGGCCTGAAGGATTATGCTATAATTTATACCCAAACAGATAAGATACTACTCAAGGGCTCCATCAAAGCCATGTTGGATATATTCCCGCAAAACCTGTTTGTGCGCGTGCATAAATCGTTCATTGTATCTATCGCTAAAATTAAACGATTGGAGCGTGGTCACATCATTATTAATAACAACCAAATACCCATAGGCCGAAATTTTAAGGAAGATGTGGAAAAGGTACTGGTGTAGAGACGCAATATTTTGCGTCTCAGGAAGCGGCTGCCGGCGCATTGTGTATCAATAGATTAATTACTATATTAGTAATACCTATTATACCTGTCTGCCTCCATGAAAAAACCTGCCTTAACCCTTGCCCTGTTGCTGCCTGCATTGCTGGCCCTGCTGGCTTTTATTCCGCGCAGCGATGACCCGATTGAAAAATTGCTTGCTGCCCTGCAAAACTGGGCCGATAACAATCCACAAGAAAAAGTTTACCTGCACACCGACAGGCCCTATTACAGCATTGGCGATACCATTTGGTACAAGGCTTATGTAACTATTGGCAGCCGGCATCAGCTTTCGGCCAAAAGCGGCTCGTTATACGTGGAGTTGGTTAACAGTGCCGATTCCATAACCAAAATACTGCGCCTGCCGGTTATGGCCGGGATGGCCAAGGGCTGTTTCGCGCTTACCAATGATCTGCGCGAGGGGAATTACCGCCTGCGTTCGTACACGCAGTGGATGCGCAATGCGGGTCCGGATTATTTTTACGACCATGTTTTTGTGGTGAAAAATTCCCTTCGCGACAGCATATTTACCAAAATAGAATACGAATACAAGCCCGTTGGTCTTAAAACGCAAACCACGGCCAAATTGAGTTTTACCAATGCTTACGGTAAGCCAATAACCAACAGCGAGGTGCGCTATAACCTGCGCAAAAACTACCGCACGCTGCTTAAAGGAACAGAAACTACCAATGACAGCGGCATAGTGCGTATTGCTATGAAAGATATCAGCGCCGATATGCTGAAAGGATCGCACCTGGCTACTACTGTGGAAGCTGAGGATTTTAGCATAGTTAAGAAAACATTCTCCATACAAAGTATAGCCATGCAGGCCGATCTGCAATTTTTTGCCGAAGGCGGAAACCTGGTGGCGGGGCTTAACAATCGCGTGGCGTTTAAAGCCATAGGCACCAATGGTCGCGGCATTGCCGTTAAGGGCGAAGTGGTGGAGAACGGATACCATATTGCCAACTTTACCAGTACCCACCTGGGCATGGGAAGTTTTGATTTTACGCCGTTGCGCTACCACAGCTACACGGCTAAAGTAACTTATGCTGATGGCAGCACGGGCGAGATTGCATTGCCGTCGGTGAACGACAGCGGTTACCAGCTAACAGCACGTGCAAACGCGGCAAACGATTCGGTTAGGGTTATGGTGGCCAATTCGCCGCAGGACTTTGAAGGGTATATGCCGCCTGTACATTTAATAGCACAGGCCGGCGGCGAAGTGTTTTATACCGCCACCATACCCGTTGGCAAAAAGCCGGGTGTGGTAACGTTTGGTACGGGTGATATACCATCGGGGATAGTGCAGTTGAGCTTGTTTTCAAACCTCGGCACACCGCTTAACGAGCGACTGATATTTGTGCAGAATAACGACAAATTGGAGGTTGAACTGAACACCTTTAAACCCGTTTATAAACGTCGCGAACAGGTTAACCTGATGCTGAACACTAAGGGCAATGAAGGCGACGCGGCCATCAGTAATTTTTCGGTTTCGGTAATTAACGAGGATGACGTGCCGGCTGATGATAATAACGCTACTACCATATTTTCGCACCTGTTGCTGAACAGCGACATAAAAGGCTACGTAGAACAGCCCAACTATTATTTCAATAAGCCCAATACTACCACCCGCCAACACCTGGACGTGTTGATGCTCACCCAGGGCTATCGTCGCTTTAAGTGGGCCGATCTGGTTGAAGGCAAACCCATCGCGCAACCCTACCGCGCCGAGGGTCTGGCCAGCGAGATAAGCGGCAAGCTAATAGGCTTATGGGGCTTTAAAATACCTTACGGCAACGTATCTATAGTGAACAATAAAACAGGCATTGTACTTAAAAGCCGGACGGATAAGGACGGGCGTTTCAGCTTTAATAACCTGGTGCTTACCGATGGCTTGACCTTTACCGTTGCCGGCAGGCGTAAAACCTTTAACGATACCCGGCTGGAGGTTTTGATAGATAAATTTGTTGCCCAAAAACAAAGCGAAAATCCTAACATCGGTGATATGCAGACCGCTTTTAATCCGCCGCCGCGGGTTGAAGTTAATTTAACTGCGGCTTATACCCAGGTATTTAAACAAAGACAGGCATTAAACAAGCTGGTAAAAACCCAGGCTATTGCCGCGCAGGGGCGGATGCTGAGAGAGGTTGCCATTAATCGCAATAACGGAAGACGGCAGCTAAACTATTCGCTTGCCGCGATAAAAGGGCAGATCATCGAGTCGATCATATTTAATGAGTTTGATGCCGATAAAACGCCCGTAAAAGCACTTAAGGACCGACACATTGACGGCCTGCGAATTAATAAGTTTAACAACCGGTATCAAATATATATTAATGGCGAGCTGGGCTTTATTTTACTAAACGACAAACCCGCCAGCGGCGATAAAATAGCCGATATACTTGACACCTGGGACTCGGAAGACATTACCAAAATAGACATTGTACGCCCTAACGGTATCACCCCGCCGGCCATGCTCATCTACACGCGCCGCCTATATATACTGGATCCTATCAATCCCCTTTACCCGGAGATGGGCGCGCGTTGGAAGCCCGAAATTACAGCTATCACGCCACGCGGGTTTGATAACGTAAAAGAGTTTTATGTACCTAAATACGATGTTACGCAACAACCCGTGTACGCCGATATGCGCACCACTATTTACTGGAACCCCGCTGTACTGGTAAAAAATGGCAATGCCGCCGTTAGTTTTCATAACGGCGATAAACCGGGCAATTATAAAGTAATTGTTGAAGGTATTGATGCCGACGGCCTGCTGGGCAGGCAGGTGTTGCGGTATAAGGTGGAGTAAGCCAAAACAGAAAGGCCGGGGCTCAAAGCCCCGGCCTTTCTGTTTTATAACTAGTCAACTAATATCTAATCAACCAATCACCAATTAACTAACGTCGTTTATTATTCATCTCCACATCTCTGTTCATTTCCACAATATCTACCGGTTGCGAGAAATCGCCCAACAGGTATTGTACAAAATAATCAGCTTTGCGCCAGAAGAAATAGTCGCTCATGTCGCCGTAGGCGTGGCGCTGACCTGGCAGCAATACGTAGTCAAAACGTTTGTTGGCTTTTATCAGCGCGTTTATTACACGCACGGTATTGGCCGGGTTTACGTTGTTGTCAATCTCGCCGGTTGATAGCATCAGGTGGCCCTTCAGGTTTTTAGCCAGGTCGGGGTTTTTGTCAATAGTGTATTGAAAGGTGGTATCGCCTTTGGCAGATATAATTTCTTTTAAACCATTGTGTTTTTCGCTCCACCAGCGGTTGTAGATGGCGTTGTCATGGTTGCCTGATTCGGATACCGCAACTTTAAAAAAGTCTGGGTAAACCAACATGGCGGCGCAGCTCATAAAACCACCACCCGAGTGACCGGTAATACCCACGCGATTAATATCAATAAATTTATGGCGATCGGCCAATTGCTCGGCAGCGGTCTTTTTATCCGCCAGGCCGTAATCGCGCAGGTTGCCGTAACCGTAGTTATGGTACCATTTTGAACGCTCGGGACTACCACCCCTGTTACCCACCGAAACCACAATAAAGCCCAACTGCGCCAAACGGTCGCAATAGTTCATAGCGCCTGCCGAAACGCTGAACGAAGCATTAACCGCCTCGGTTTGCGGGCCCGGGTAAACGTACTCTATCAGCGGGTATTTTTTCTCAGGGTTAAAATCATAAGGCTTGTACATTACGCCGTACAGGTCGGTTTGGCCGTCGTCAGCCTTAACCGTAAATGGTTCCGGGAATTTGTAGCCGGTAGCAATTAAGCGGGATAGGTCGGCAGTTTCCAGGTCCATCACTTTTTTGCCGGTATTGTCGTACAGGGTGCTTTTCGGCGTGGTGTTAACGCGCGAATAGTTATCTACAAAAAACGTCGTATTATCATTCAGGCTGCTTGCGTGGTTAAAGTCGCCACGGTTAAGCAGGGCGATGCCGCTGCCATCAAAATTAATACGGTACAGGTGCGCATAGTAAGGGTTTTCGCCTTGCTCACGACCAGATGCGGTAAAGTATAGCACACGGTTTTTCTCATCAATCTTCACAATATCATTGCAATGGTATGATCCCGAAGTGATCTGGTTTTTAAGCTTACCATTGTTATCATACAAATAAAAATGACCCCAGCCATCACGCTCGCTCCAGTGTATCAGTTCGCTGCCACCGGCAATCAGGCCCGGGCGATTGATCTCGATATAGGTGTTCATGCGCTCCTCTATCTGCACGGTAACTTTACCGGTTTTAATATCCACGCTGCAAACGTCTATCTTTTTCAGATCACGGCCGGTGCGGTAAAAGTAAAACTTATCATTAGTGCCCAACCATACCGAAGGGATAAACTCATCGTCGCGGTTTTTTGCCGGGATAGGCGCACCCCAGGCATCCAGCTCGCCGTCTTTAAATAAAGCGGTAGGTAGTTTTTTAAAGGTTTTAGCTGCAAAATCAAACAACAACATTTCCTTCTGCGGAGCCTCTTTCTCGCCCGGCAAATGGTATTTGTAGGTTTGCAAAGTAGGGCGAGGCTCGGCAATACTGTTGATCACCCACATATCCTTTACCTTACGGCTGTCGCTGCGCATCAGCATAAAATATTTCGCATCCGGCGACCATAACACATACGATGGCCTCCGTTTCTTTTTATCCTTAGCTGTAACCACGTTGGTCTCCTCGTTAGCCGAAGCGCCGTACGCGTAATCAACCACGCCGTCCTTGGTTAGTTGGTGGTCAACAATGGTGCTGTCGTCCTCGTTTTTCACCGCCTTTTTGTAGTTCTCCTTATCCATCCAGTACAGGTTGTTGTTGCGGCTAAAAATAATAGCCGAACTATCCGGCGCTATCGATGCCCAGTTGGGGCGGGGTTTTACTTTGTTGTAGTTTACCAGCTCGGCCAACTGGTTGGTTTGCAGGTTGTAGGTAAAGTAAAAGGTTTTCTTCTCCAGCGAGTCGGCAGCTTTTTTGTCTTTACGGTCTTTTTTCACCTGGTCAACGGTGCTCTTCAGTTCAAACTGAATGCTTTTTTCGTCTTTGGTAAACTTCAGGTTTTCAATAGGCAGGTGCTGCGCGTCAAACGGGTCTTTAACGATCAGGGTTATTTTGGCCGCCAGCTTCTCGTTATCAAACATTAAAGTTTTTGATTTGGCCACCGGGTCAACAATATACCAGTTACGTATAGTGCTGTTTTCAAAGCTATACCAAAAACGGTTGCTTAGTTTAAGCCAGTGCGCGTCAACGCTGTTGGTAAAAACCATCTTTTTCAACCGCTCGCCCGAGTAGCGCGAAGCCAGTTGATAGTTGCCCTTTTCGGGAGCCGCGGGCGCAGGCGTTTGCCCGTTAGCAGTTAATACTGTTAACAGTAAAATAATGGGTAAAAAGTATCGCATAGTAAAAAATTGGATTGAGAATAAATTGTGCACAGATCAGTTTGCATAAAACTATGAAAAATCGTGCACAAAATAAAAATGCAGGGCTTAGGTAACAAGGGCGTTACCCTCCTTTGGTCGGGTCAGGCTGTACGCTCATACTGCACAGGCCTTAAGCGCGGCCTGCGCGGGGGCCGTCGCCGCGGCCGGTATCCGCTGCCATCCTTAACGCAAGCCTGTGGTTTATGAAAATGCGTGCCGATCTTTATCAGCAGGTTGTATAATCCCCATCAACTATAAGCGCTGCCGTAAAAGCTTCAACATACAAACCCGGCGATGAGGTAGCGCGTTCATAAACCACCCGTTGGCCGCAACTGTAAGCAAAAGCGCCGGTACGCCAGTTAAGTACATCCCTTCCGTCGGCATTGCGTATAGTTATGGTAAAGTTTTGATGATTGCGAACTGATCTTGAATGCGTGCCGGTAAATACGGTACGAAATGACAAGGAATTGGGCCAGGTAAAAATCAGCTCGCGCTCTATCGCCGTAAAATAGGGTGTTACCTGATCCGGCAAACGCCAGATCATCGTTTCGTCTTGCTTCACATTTATGGCATCCGCCAGTAATGCTTCTGACGAAAAATTATCGGTTATGAGTATGATCTTATCCGGCATGGTTCAATGTGATTAAGGGTTAATAAAGCGAATCAAAAGTGCGCGGGATACTTGGCAACAAGGGCGAAAAACCGGGCCGCGAACGCCATACGTTGGCCACAAACCAGCCAGGGAAGCGATTGGCCTGCTGCATATCAAAATAAGCGATAGGCGCACCGGCAATACCCGCTGCCGAACCTTCCAGGTAATAGCAGCCTTGCGAATTAAAATTATAGCCGTTACCTAACAAGCCGCCGCTAAAATTAACTTTGTTTACATCAACTATGGCATAGCAGTTATTTACCCGCAGGTGCTGAACATAGCCGCCTATACCACCCGCTTCGCCAATTGTAGCTTTAACAATACCTTCAGCATAGCTGTTGGTGATGTTGGTGTTATATAAACGCCCGCCCAGTCCGCCTAATTGTTCTCCGCCATCAATCCTGATGTGCGCGTAGCACTGGTCTATACTACCCGAGGTAAGCTGGCCTGCAATGCCGCCTGCATAAGCAGGTGCGCTTATCTGGGCCTGCACGTGGCAGCCCAAAAAGTTGCAGGTAATTGATGTGCCTGCAATGCCGCCCGTACCCGGGCGCAAAGTGCCGGTCGGTTTTATTTTAGACTTCACCGTCCCTTCAAAAAAACAATTATTTATTTGCACATTAAAGCATTTGCCAACAATGCCGCCAACTTCCTCATCGCCGGTAACAACGCCTTCAACCTGTACATTGCTAAGCCGTCCGCCCTCCATTTCAGACGCCAGCGCGCCAACGGTTTTGCTGCCTTTTATATTAACGCCTACCAGTCGCAAATCAAAAATCGCCGCGTTGCGCCCCAAGCGTAAAAATAAGCCTGTTGGATAACCGGTTTGAATATCAAAATTGCGGATGGTAAATCCATCGCCATATATGGTGCCATTAAAAGTACGGTTAAATATACGGGGATCAGTAGGAGTCAGCTCATGCCAGTCAAGGTTGCCTGTAAGCCTGAAATATGCGCCCAAATCGGCATCGCGAATGTTCATTAACTGGCTGATGTGGCTTATCTTGTAGGCTGTTTGCGGTGTTTTACCATCAACGCCCGGGTCTCCCCAGTTGGCATATGGTGTTTGCGAGCCACGTGTTCGGCCGTTTATGGGCTGATCCCGATAGGGTGTACCATTTGCGTCAACCTGTTCTACCCCCTGGAACAGCGCCCGGTAAACGTTCAAACGCTGACCGTCCATTACTTTATATTGAAGACTGGCCAATCGGTCGGCACCTGATTGCAAACGCCGCAAAATGGCGGTTAGGTCATCATTAGGATAAAGGCTTTTAATAAGTGCTACTGTAGCTGTCACCATAGGTGTGGCCATGGATGTGCCGCTAAGATACCCGTACCCATAATAGCCAGGGATGGTGGAAGAAATGTCGGTACCGGGTGCCGCTATCCGTACATTATTGCCAAAGTTAGAGAAAGTGGATAACCTGTCATTCCGGTCGGTAGCTGCAACACTTATTACCTTGGGGAAACAGGCCGGGTAAAAAGGCTCAACATCTAAGTTTTTGGCATCGTTACCTGCAGCCGCTACTATAATAATGTCGTTATCAATTGCTTCGGCTACACCATTGGCAAAGGCTTGAGAATAATCATATAATCCTAAAGACATATTAATTATCTGCGCTCTTTTGTTGATAGCATATTTAAGTGCTTTTAATATGGCCATACCATCCAGTTTCCTGGTTTCGCCGCATTTAAGGGCCATAATTTTAGCATCGGGCGCTATGCCGGTATTAATTTCAATGTTATGGGGCTGGGTGGCCGCAATAATGCCTGATACGTGTGTACCATGCTGACCGGCATCTACCAAACTGCTGTTGTTTGATGCAAAATTCCAACCGTTAACATCATCTATTAACTTATTGCCATCATCATCTTTATTATTATCGGGTATTTCGCCCGGGTTTTGATAAAGACAAGGAATAAGGGCATTATGAAAAATACTGATACCGCAATCTATCACTGCTATCAATACCGGATGCTTAACCTCCTGCCCATATTTATAGCGCGATATGGCTTCAATGCCATCAATATCTGCATCGTAAACCCCGTCTGCCTGGCCGTTGTTTACCGCCGTGTTTCTGAGGTACCACTGCTCCCTGCTCATTTTATAAACAAACTGGTTTGATTGCTGCGCCTGGTAAATATAGTTTGGTTCGGTATATTGAAACATGCCTGAAGCATCAAGCGGGGCCTTAAAGTCTTTCAGCGGAAGGATGGTTTTGGTTGTAGCCCGTATCAAAAACACCTGTCCGCCCGGCACACTGTCAACCACCTGGAACTGGGCACCTGTTGAATGTTTAAAACCGGCTAAGTAAGTTTTAAGGTCTTTTATCCGTTTGTCCTGCTTCAAACAAACCACTAATTCATTAGCGGGATAGGATGAGGTAGCTACCACCGAGTCGCCCGTTAAGCCGTTTTGATATTTCTCAAAAATAAGCACGGTTTTATCACCTTGTTGCTCTGCGAAAGCAGCGTCAAAATCTTTGGTGTAGTGTTTTTGCTTTACCTCTGTACGATCTTTTTTGGCAAGTGTACACCCGCCTGCCAGCATCAGCAGTACACCGAAGGATAAAAGTGATCTCATGTTTTTAGGTTTATTACTAGCAATATAAGTATTTTTTTCGTTTGAAGCCAGCCACGCGTCCATGCGGGTCAAAGTGGTCCGCGCCGCGTGACGGCAAATACTTACAGGAGACGCAAAATATTGCGTCTCTCTACGGGGTTAATCCCTCACCTCATATTTATACACCTGCCTGCCCAATCTACCTTCCGCATCAATGCCCTCGATGGTTACGCGGTAACTACCGGTACGGTCGGAATTGTAGAAACTCACCGAGGTACGTCCTTCGGCGCGGGTTAGGACGCGTGGGTTCCAGTAAATGGTGCTGCGTATATCGCCCACCTGCTTGCCGGCTTCGGGGTTTTCATATTTGGGCGAATAGAACTCCTTGGTCAGGTCGTACCCTTTTGGGTCGTAAGTGGTAATAGAAGGATCAGAGCCATCGCGCCAGTTAGGCCGTTTAGTGAAAATGCCTATAACGGCAGTTGGTTTGCCACCGGTGCGCCCCATGTTTGATGCACCCATAAAACGGGCAATAACGGCAGCGCTTTCGCGCACGATGTAAATTTTGCTGATGTTTTCGGGTGTGTCTTCCAATAGCGACTGGTAATCGCAGGGCTCAATAAACTGCCCGTTTACGGTTACAATATACCCCCGGGGTATCCATATAAATCCGCAATCGCTGCCTTCTTTAGCAAACCTCACCCGGCCTTTATACATTTCTTCCAGGCACTCGCGCAAAGTTTTGCAAGGCTGGCGCGTATCGGGGCGGTAAACCTCATCAGCCTCGCTTTCGGCTATGCCACCGCCGAAACCTACTTTTTTAGCACTGTTTATTTTTACTTCGCGCAGCTGATGCAGATCGCTTAATTTGCCTTGACGGGCAAAAACCTGTTCCAACTGGTCGTTTTGTTGTATGGATGATCTGAGCAGTTCGGGGATATTGGCGTTGGCGTCGCCGATATTAGTGTTAGCCATAATAGGCGGCATACCCGGTTGGTCGATCTCGATGTTAAGCCTTTTACCACCGTTGGCGGTACGACCCTGCGCCGTAAACTCAATACCATTGGTGATAAACAGGTTGTTAAAGGTAAAACGGCCGTTGGCATCGGTCACGGTATCCAGCACTACTTTTAGTTTGTTATTGGCCAGCAATACCTGTCCGCCCGTTACAGGCTTATTGCCCAGGGTGGTTAACCGGCCTGTAATTTGGTTAGCCAGCTTCTCGGCACTAAAAGCCGGCGATGCCGCGATAACATCAGGCAATGTTTTCCAGGTAAACCTGCGATAGCCCTGCGTAAGCATCAACACATCAAGCGCTGCGCGGGTATCGTTGTTTTGGTTAACAAAATAGTAATTAGGTTTTTCTACGTAACCTTTAATGTCTGATGTTAACAGCAGTTGCGACAGGATGGAAGTTTCGTTAGCCTCATCGCTGCTCACCGCCGCCTCGCTGATAACCGAAACCGAAAAGTTACCACCTATAGGTTTGCCATCGTTATCATCAGCCGCTATAGCCAGGTCAACACGTTCGCGGGTATTGTATACCTTTTTAGCAGTGCTTAGTTTAAGGTTGATAAGATCCTTGTTTTGGATAAAAGTTATCCGCTCATTAAGCGGCACCCCGGCAGGCGAAAACAGGGTAAACTGCATAATACCGCTAGGTACTTCCTTAATAGGGAACAGCAAAATGTTGCCAGCCTTGTTAACGGTTACCTTGGCCGAAAAATAAGGATTACCGCCCATTTGCCCTATCACACTCAACGTTTGCGCGCCGCCTTGCAATACATTCTTCCCGGCATCAACCCGCACCATTATCGAATCATTCTTCAGCGTAGGGAACACCGCCAGCGCGTAGCCATCATCAACAGCGGCAGGTAGGTTTATGGTGTTGGTGCTGCCATCGGCATAAGTTACTTTGGCTCGGTAGCTTTTGCCAGCCTCGGGCGTTAACAAAAAGTGGCCCATGCCCAGGTGTTTATCATCCAGTTTGGCAACTTCGGTATTGTTGTTATCGGTGATAATGCCGGTAATAGCAGCGCCAAGCCCGTTGGTGCCGGTCGCTTTAAAACCTACACGGCTTTTCACCCCGTTAACCAGGTTTCCCCCTTCGGGGAAGAACTGTACATCGGTTTGCAGCGCAGCCGTTTTAATGGGGAAGGTTTTGGGTACCACATCATTATTACTGATAGTAAGCCCCGTTAACAAAAACGAGTTGCGTAAAGAGCCCGGTTTGGCAGTCGGTAGGTTAACTGAGATCTCGCCCGCGGCATTGGTATTGCCACCGCCAGATGATATCACATTAAAGCCTTCTTTAAGCCTGTAAAATACCCGCTTGCCGGCATAGGGTTGGCCATGGGTATCGGTATATTTTAGTATGGCGGTTATTTTGGTATTGTCGCCCTCTTTTTTGTACGTATAATCTATTTTGGCCAGCACCTTATTACTTATGGCGTTGCCGATGCTGAAGGTACGGTCGTAAAAAAACTCGGGCCCTGCATTACGCATCCACTGCGTATAGGCGCGTATGCGGTAATTGCCCTCGCGGATAATACTATCAGGCAAAGCCAGGTTACCCACTGCCATGCCCGATGTGATAGGCAACTTCATTGATAAAGCTATCGAATCGCCCTCGTTGATCATATCCACATACATCGCCCCGCTAATGGCCGATAACTGGTGTTTGCTACCTGTAGTTACATAGGCCTTAAACCAAATGGTATCGCCAACCAAATAGTAAGGCCTGTCGGTATGCAGGTATATTTTTTCCTGTGGATGTTTGTTGGTCCAGTTTTGTAACTGGGCCACTAAGCGGTCTATCGAATCATCAACCCGGGCGAAGGTAAACAGCGTTAACAGCGCGATACAGGCGCATAGCAGGAGAGGCAGTTTAGTTTTCATATAGGAGGTAGGTTTTAGGCTTATTGGTAATTCTAATTTACAAAAAAAATAGCCCAAAAAGCAAAGGCCGAAACACGCGCTTCGACCTTAGTCTTGATTCTTGAATCTTGGTTCTTGAATCTCTATACTAATTCTGCGCCGCGATATCTTCCAGGTCATTCACATCGCTGCGTTTACGTTTTTTGGGCATACGCACCTGCAGGTAATCGCTGGCGTGATCATCATCTTCTTCGGCTTCGTTTTCGCGTTTTTTAAAGTATAAATAAGCTACGGCACCTATGGCTGCGGCTCCGGCAATGGCAGCAGCTATCCAGGTGCTGGTATTGTCGTGGCGTTTAAATATATTTTTCATGGTATTAAGTGTTTTCTTAGTATAAACAACAGTGGTGCCAAAGTTTGGTTCTTAATTTTTTAAAATAAAAACACAACCCGCGGTAGCTTGTTATCGTAATAACCCCTTGACCAATAAACCTATAGCTGCCTCCCCTTGCAGTTTAGCCGTTACTACCCCTTTTTAATTCAGTAGCAAGAAAAACCGAACGAGCAAGTTCACACCATAACCAATTTAACATTTACTACTAAGAATTATGAGAAAAAACAACAACAAGCAGCTATGCCTGGCCCTTGCCCTTTGCGTGAGCGCCATTTTCGCCGGCTGTAAAAAAGATGGCGGCGCCGACTTGCAATCTGCCACCAACAAACCCACCGACAGTATTGCTACCACCAACAACGGCCCGCGCCTGGCTGTGCAGGCCACCCTACCAACCAAAGCCGAGGCCTTGGTAGCCATGCAGGTGTACAACAACCGCTTTTACAACCAATACGGCACTTACGGCCCGTCATTCAAAGCCTATTACTGGAAAACCGAGGACCACACCGGCCGCATGGATTTCTGGACACAGCAGGAAGCCATCGAAATGCTGATAGATGCTTACGACATCAACCCAAGCACCGATCTGAAAAACAAGATCCAATACCTGTACAACGGCGTGCGCGACGGCTACGGCACCTTGTGGACCAACAACATCTACAACGACGATATAGCCTGGGGAGCTATCATGTGCGTTCGCGCCTGGAAAATAACCAACGACGGCGGACAGTTAGACATGGCCAAAAACAACTTCAACATGATGTGGAACCGCGCCTGGAACACCACCGTTAACGGTGGCGGCCTGTTCTGGACAACCGCTAACGATACCAAAAATACCTGCGTTAACGCTCCGGCAGCCATTTGCGCTATGCTGCTGTACAACGCCACCGGCGACGTAAACTACCGCAACAAAGCCAAACTAATTATGGACTGGATGGTGCTTAAACTATACAACGCCAGCAACGGCGAAGTAAAAGGCGCCATCAATAACTCGGGCGTGATAACACAGGGTGCGTTAAGCTACACCCAGGGTACCTTCATTGGCGCGGCCGACCTGCTGCGTGCGCCATACCCAAGCGCCGGCTACCTGGCCATTGGCAACAAAGCTATGGACTATGCCAAAAACAGCCTTTGCTCAACCCCCGGCGGCATACTGAAAGACGAGAATGGCAATGCCGATACCCAGGGCATGAAAAGTATTTTTGCGCGCTGGGCATGCCGTTGGGTAAAAAATACCGGTACCGTGGGCACCTACGGCGCGTGGCTGGATAACAACGCCGCCCAGGCCTGGAGCATCCGTAACTCGCGCGGTTTGATGTGGAACATTTGGGGAACCCGCACGGCCGAAAGCAACCGTAACGCCTTCGAAACCACTTGTGGCGTAGCCATGATGAACGGCGTGTATATTTACAGATAAACCAATTTTTTACCGGACTAGCTCGTTCGGATATGCAATAAGCCTCCCGGTATTCGGGGGGCTTTTGTGTTACGTGGTAAAAGCGTAATTTCAGGGTATGAAGCGTCTTGTTTTTCTTGCCTTATTACTCACCCTGTCTGCCACTGGTTTCGCGGGCGAAGTGCAAACCATACAGGTGCCCAGCGCCGGCATGCACACGCAAATACCCTGCACCGTTATCTACCCTGATAGCTACAAAACCGGCCAGAAAAAGTATCCCGTGCTTTACCTGCTGCACGGCCGAAGCGGCAATTACCAGAGCTGGCTGGGTATCTCGCCCGATCTGCCGAAATACGCCGACCAATACCAAATCATCATCATCTGCCCCGATGGCGGCGACTATAGCTGGTACCTCGACAGCCCCATACAAACCCAGCTTAAATACGAAACCTTTACCGCCACCGAACTGGTTGACCATATCGACAAAACCTACCGCACCCTGCCCTATAAAAGTTTCCGCGCTATTGGTGGTTTAAGTATGGGCGGCCATGGCGCGCTTTACCTGGCCATTAAACATCCCGAAACTTTCGGCGCCGCGGCCAGCATCAGCGGCGGACTGGATATGCGCGAATTCGACTCATCCATGCGCATGGTGCTGCCCGATATTAAGGACGACCCCAAAATATGGGAAGAGCATACCGTGCTCAGCCTCGTCAGTTCCCTCAAAAATAAACAACTGGCTATTTCTATCGATTGCGGCATCGACGATGGTTTCATCACCGTAAACCGCAACGTGCACCAAAAACTCCTCGCCCAAAAAATAGATCACGACTACACCGAACGCCCCGGCGCCCACACCGGCCAGTACTGGGCTAACTCGCTTAAATATCAGTTGGTGTTTTTTAATTCGTTTTTTAATCAATAAGTTACACCCATGCGCCTCGCACTTAAAATATTGGTGTTCACTATAGCCGGGCTTGCCCTGGGCTTGGTGGCTGTGGCGCAAACCCCAACGCCGGTTATCGCCTTCGCCGCCGATACGCAGGAACCACTGTGGGTTGAAAAACTGTACCACAAGCAAAACCATAACCTGCAGGCCACGCAGCAAATATTTGCCGATGTTGACAGCCTGCGCCCGGCCGCTCTTTTTATCCTGGGCGATGTGGTTTCGCTGGGGAAAAGTGATAAGGCCTGGCATAACATGGATGCCTACCTGGCGCGCCTGGGCGGGCACAACATCCCGGTTTATGCCACGCTGGGCAATCACGAGGTTATGTTTAACGCCGCCAAAGGCACCCAAAAGTTCATGAACCGCTTTCCGCAATACCAACCCGGCGGGTATACCGTAGTTACCGATTCGGTGGCGGTAGTGGTGCTCAACTCCAATTTTAGCGCCATGAGCGCCGTCCGGCGTGCCGCGCAACAGGCCTGGTATACGCAGCAGCTTAGCCAGCTTGATCAAAACCCGGCCGTTAAATTTGTGCTGGTGGGCTGTCACCACTCGCCCTATACCAATAGCAAGGTGGTTGGCCCCTCGGTGGCTGTGCAAAATGGTTTTGTTGAGCCCTTTCTGCAGGCCAAAAAAGGCGCGCTGTTCCTGTCGGGTCACTCGCATAATTTCGAGAAGTTTAACATCCGGGGCAAATATTTCATGGTAATTGGCGGTGGCGGCGGACTGCACCAACCCCTCAAACCCAACAACCCCGCCATGCACGACCTGGCCGCCAACGAAAAGCCAGCCTTTCATTACCTCACCATAACCCGCACCAACAACCAGCTGCAAATAACCCCGCGCCAGCTAAGCCCTGATCGCTCCACCTTCCGCAACGGAACCGTGTTTACCATAAACGCGGCGGGTAAATAAAAGGCAAGCCCAACAAGAAAAATAAAAGCGACGAGCCCAATGACTTAATGACCAATGACCCAATGACCAACAACAATGGCGTTGCCTGCGGCCCGGGTCGTTCGCTCATACGCCTGCAGGCCTTAGGCTCGGCCCACGCGCATGGCCCGCGCCGGGCCGGTATCCGCTACCACCCCTAACGCGGCTGGGCGCGCAAGGCCTACCAAATGCCTAACGTCATCACTGGTCCATTTACGCTACGCTAAACTTCGTCCAGTTTGGGGAACTTATCTAATTTTGCCCCATCGCGGGGGGGGGATTATTTTCTTGAATTAAACTATCTTAGCTAAATGTCAAATTATTTACTCCACAATGCTGTACAACGTTGCGAACCTGATGAAGTCAGGCTAAGAATATCGGAAGGATTAAATCTTAATGAACTTGATGAGCTCGGAAACTCTCCATTACATTGGGCAGTATTGGGCGGTTACGAGGATATAGTTTTAATTTTATTGGAAGCAGGTGCTGATGCTAATGTGATGTCGAGTGATGGGATAACTCCCAAATGGAGCGCCGCCGACTTTGGCTTAACTAATATAGAAAAACTGCTCACCAACTATGGCGGAAAGATAAGCGTTAACGAAAAGTTTGATACCAAGTCATGGACCGTCTTTAAAACAGCCCTTGGTCAGGAGCTGCCCAAGATAGATTAAACATTACGCTCCCGCAAGTGTCCTCGCTTGTGGCCGCCTGCTTGGTTGCCGAGTCGCTTTATTACTTAGCGCATGTCCACAAGCGAGGACGCTTGCGGTAGCGGGGGGAGCGGGGGGAGTCCTTGTGACGTTGTAAGATTACTAATGCAACTGGGTTATCAGTTTTTCAAGCCATGCAATCGTTGAAATATTGCTGTTAGCTAATTGATCGATATCATGTCTGTCGACAAGCACTAAATGATAATTTTCCCTTGACGCTCTTTTTAAGGCAGAAATTGCCTCTTTAGTAACGCCATTAAATGATACAAAAAAACCTATTTTAACCAGTTTATGATGGTTTGCTACTTTCCCTTCGAAATCACGTATTTCCGAACTTCCAACTTTTGATTTCCAGTTTTTACATTCTACAAAAAAGCAAGGGCTCATCAATGAAGACCAAAAAGTACCTTTGACGCTATTTTTTACAATTAGATCAATTTCTTCATCCTTTGTCGATAGCCGTTTTTCTATAACTTCTAAACCTTTAACAGAAGAAAATATCAATTCCAAAAGGCTTTCTAAATACTTACCTTTTTCTGAAGTTGTTCTGGCGTTAGGGGCGTTATTTAAAATAGATCGTAGTTCTTCTCTAAAATAAGCATCTTTGATTACGTCCTCTTGATTGAGAACGGCATTAAAAAACTGATTGTACAGTTTGATTTTACCTATTATTCTTTGTGCAGATGTTAAATGAAAATCAGCAATTTCATCCTTGTCATCTACCATGTCTTCCAATTGCAAATTAACTATCGCGTTTGGGGGAGATGCTTCTAGCAATAGTTTGATTTCTACAACAGATATAATTTCAGCATATTCTTGCAGCAGATCGTAGTCAAATAGATTGCCAATGATTTGAATCCATGGTGGCAGTAACAAGGCCTTTTCATAGAAAAATTGTCCAGGATCGGTAATCATATTAATTAAATCAGATGCGTACTTATCTTTAGGAATTTTGTATACATTACCGTCAATAGATTTAACATTCATGCTTTTCGAGCCTGTACATACATTGATCATTGGAATAAAAAAATTTACAAAATCCTTCAGTTCTTCTTTGCGACTAAAACGATTCAATTGAGCCATTGCAAAATCAATCTTTTTTTGAATTGTTAAGTCGGTACGATTTCGATTTTTATCGGAAATTTCAGAACGAATATTGTCGACCACGCCTTCCTTCAATTGATCATAGAAAAAGGAATAAATATTGGTCAGCATATCCCAGTTCATGCCTAATTGATCAAGTTTTTTTATGGCGGAACTTGCATCGGTTCTAAAACCAATTCTAGTAGGATAAGCGTCGACTCCCTCGTCTGATAACTCTGAATATGCTTGTTGTTCTTCAAAAAGAAATGACAAATATGCGGGGATATCATATTTCCAATGAAAATCATGCTTGCCAATCCACAATGTTGTATAGTGCCCCATATCAAATATTGAAGGACGAATATAATATTTAAAGGTTGAAATAGGTTCAATGCTAGCGCAAGTACGCGACAGTGCAAAAGCGGAAAAGGCGTAATTGTGGTATTTTAGGCATGCACTTTAGACTTGCGTCAGCGGAGACTTGTTGTAGTGAGTAATCCGCTAGTCAATGTGGTTTAGTTGATGGTCTGAAATGAAGTTTTTAGTTTTTATGATTTCTTCTAAGGAATCTTTACCAGTTCGTAATTTGTTTAATGTAGCTTCGCAACTTGGGATTCCGCTGAATTTCCTTTGAACATTTCCAAGGCCCCATTTTGAATTACTTTTTCCTTTCAGACTGATTCTTTGAAGGTCCTTTTTTTGCAAGGAAAAATTAAAGCTCTCAAATAATTTATACAACTCTATGTTTACATGTTTATCAACCTCAATAATTTGTTTTTCTATTTCAACAAAGTAATACGCGGCAATCCAGCCCTCCAGTAAATTTTTAATTTTTATTAAACATTGTAACAACCATAAGTCTTCTTTAATTTCTTTACGTCGCTCTTCTAATGAAGCAAGATCACTTAATTTTTTTACTAGAGAGGTAATTTTTGTTTCGGATACCCAACACTTTGTGCCGTTAAATCTAATGGATAAGAAACTAAATGAGACAGCTCTTGGGTCTATTATTCTACTAACTTTAGATAAACTAATTTCTTTACCTTCAAGTGGGTATACTGTTAAACCCAATTTTTGTTCGAGTTCTACAAGTGCTATGTCATATGCTTTTTTTGCAGATTCAATATTCTTGCAAAGGATAATAAAATCATCTGCGTACCTAACCATTTTAATATCATCCTCAATCATTCGTTGATCGAAATCTGACAAGCAAATATTTGCTAAAAGAGGTGATAGGGCATTGCCTTGTGGTATTCCAAGTTCAGAGTTTTCAAAATGTTCTTCGTATACTTTTCGGTTTTTAAGTTCTTCGATATTACCGAGTTCTTGCTTCATCGCCCTTTCAAACAATTCATCTACGGACTTGTCAGGAAGTGCCTTTTTTATTTTATTAAGAAGAGCGTCTGAGTCGACTGATGGAAAAAACTTTTTAATGTCAGCCTCGAGGATAATATTGTATCCTTCTCGATAATATATGATCATTTGAGCGATAGCATCAATAATTCCTTTATCCTTCTGATATGCAAAACTACATCTGTTATTTAACCCAAATATCGGCGTAAGAATCTTTTCAAACTCTAACGCAAGTACTTTATGAACTAATCTATCTTTAATCTCTGGTACCCTTAGCGGACGGGGAGTGCCATCTTTCTTTTTTATGGCCACTCCTTTTACTTTTGAAAAATTGTAATTATTTGAGTGAAGCGACTTAGAGATTTCAGAGATGTGGGATTTTAAATTTCCCTCGAAATCTTTTATTGAAACATTTGAAAGACCTTTTGAGGCTTTGTTACTTTTGTTTAAAAGCTTCCAAGCCTTTAAAAGAGAATCTTCACTTGAAATTTTTTCAAGTAATGTAGTTTGTTTAGATATCATGTATTGACTGTGGGTTCCAAACTGATGAATCAGCTTTTGCAGGTCACACTCTTAAAGCATTGGCTTAGATCATCAACCACAGTAATAGGATTATTACTCCTCCACTACGATTGAAACACTCTATTGCGTTTGCCATCTGCCTG
Organism: Mucilaginibacter sp. A3364; assembly: GCF_059690715.1. Classification (NCBI taxonomy): domain Bacteria; kingdom Pseudomonadati; phylum Bacteroidota; class Sphingobacteriia; order Sphingobacteriales; family Sphingobacteriaceae; genus Mucilaginibacter; species Mucilaginibacter sp. A3364. The sequence continues at coordinate 263,577 of NZ_JCAWED010000002.1, read as the reverse complement.
TACGGTGCACAAGCTCTGGCGAAACTATTTACACGTTTGGCAAAAGCCCCCGGTAAATGCCCGAATTGTTTAGCGTTAATCCTGCTTTTCATTGCGTTATAGTCTTTTTTAAAGTTACCTTTTTTCCTGACTTTTGCAAGTTTTTTGAAAATAGTTTCCGCCCGCGCGCCCCGCCCCTTTGAAAATCCCAACTCCACCGCTACGGTTACCCGAAACCTGCAAGTAACAATGTGTTTGAGAGAGAACTGAGGTGAGATCATCAACCACAGTAATAGGATTATTACTCCTCCACTACGATTGAAACACTCTATTGCGTTTGCCATCTGCCTGTACGGTGCACAAGCTCTGGCATGCCCAAATATACAAATTAATTATATAAAATAATCTGTCGCATTTTGTAAGTTAATTTCCTTTTCCGCGCTCTTCCGCGTTAGCGATTGTAGCGGATACCGGCCTTCGCGCTTAAAGCCTGCAGGCGTATGAGCGGAAAGCGCGGGCCGTCAGGCAACGCCATTGTGTTAGTCATTGGGTCTCCCGATAGCTATCGGTAGGTCATTATTCATTGGGCTTGTCGCTTCGTTGCCTTTATACCCCACCTCATCCTCCACATTCACCTTTAACCTTTGCTGATCCTGGTGGCGGCGTACTACGCGGCCTACGGTGGTGTAGTGCAGGCCCACACGGGCGGCTATTTGGCGCAGGCTGTGGCCCTGGGTGTAGAGGGCGATGACGGCATCGTGCTCGGCATTTTGCGGGACGGGCTGGTGCAGGTGGTCCGCTTCGGCGGCCAGGCCTTCAAACTGGTAGCCCAGGAAACCAAATTCCTGCTGTAGGCTGATGAGGTAAACGTTATTGGCCCCGTAGGTTTGTTGGGCGCTGCGCTGCTTAATTTGTTTGAGGTAACGCAGCCGCGCATCTTGCTGACTTTGGCCTATGGCGAAGGCGCTATCGGCAAAGTTGATGAGCATTTTGCTGCCCTGCAAATCGTTTACCGAGAGGGGCTGGGTGGCGGCGCGCTTGGGGGTATGGGCCAGCGCCAGCACGCTGAGCTGGTGCCGGGTTTTAAGCGCCTTGAGGGTTTTCATGAGCGCGAGGGCCTGCGTGGGGCTTTGGGTGCCCTGGCGCAGGTAGGTTAGGTTGTCAATAATAAGCACACGGGCGCCGGTTTGCCCGAGGGCATGTTCAATTTCGCCCTGCATATAGTGGTCGTAATTGTCGCGGCGGATGGGGGCATCCAGCTCGGGGTTGTATTCGGCACGGTAAAAGTGGGGCGCAAAATGGTGCCGCCCATGCTGGCGACAACTGTAGCGGGCCTCAAACTGTTGGGCGGTTTGCTCGCAGTCGAGGTACAGCACCGGGGTATTGGCCGGGGCCTGGTTGTTAAGCACGCCGAGGCTGTAGTTGCGGGTAATGGCATCGGCAATTTGCACGGCCAGCACGCTTTTGCCCAGGTTGGTATCGGCAAACATAATGCACAGTTCGCCCTCGTGCCACAGGCTGCCAAAGAGCGTTTTAAGCTGCAGGATGGTGGGCGAGGTGTTTAGCCAGTCGTTAGCCGGGCGGGTAACCATAAGCCGGGCTTCGGGCCCGGTTTCCCAGGCGTGTTTAAACTGTTGCAGCTTGCTAAGGGGTTTGGGTGTGGCGATGCCGCGGGCTTCGGTGCGGATCATTTCTATAAAATCGGGGCGCATAGTGGAGGTGGTTTTTTGGGGGAGTTATTCAAAGGTAAGGGGTTGTGGGGGGAGTTTTGGTGACAGTGTTTTGTCAGTGGGGTGTTTGTCGCTTTCAGACTTATCTTTAGTCGACCTATCGCTTGGTGAGGCCCTTTACGCACGTACCTCGCCCCGCTCTTGGGCGCGGAGCCCAGATACTTTTGTCATAGCAACAAAAGTATCCAAAAATGCCTAGTTGGCCGAAAGGCTTCTGCGCACATTGGCCACATCGCGCAGCGGGCAGAAGCACGGGCTGCATTATTGGCCCGCCTGCACGCTTGGCTATTACGCACTTGGGCCAAAAACGCTATGCCCTTCCCGCGCGCATGGCCAGCTTCTTCTGCCCGCTTTACCCGAAGCTCCCTCGGCCAACGGTTTCGGGACAGCCCCTTGCATTTGGGACACTTACAAGATTTTTTTTTAACTCTCATTATTTTCCGGGATTTCGGGAAGCAACGGAACGTCGGCCCCAAGCTTCAGGCGAAAGCGGGCAGAAGGCGTCGGGCGGTGCGATGGGAAGGGCATAGCGTTGTTGGCGTGTGCGACGGCCAAGAGCGTGCGAAGCGGCAGCCAATAATGCAGCCCGTGCTTCTGCCCGCTTTGCAGCGCAGAGGCCCTGTGCGCAAAAAAGCCTAGGGGCCGACTAGGCCTTTTGGGTTACTTTTGTGGCTATGACAAAAGTAACAGCCACCGCGGCAAATGAGCGGGGCAAGCCACGTGCGTGAAGGGCCTCTAAAAGCGACAGGAACCCCAATTTCAGAAGGCGAACAGGAGCAAATGTGTTGTGAAAAAATAACGAATCCCGGTGTAGCAACCACTACTGACAAAACACCGCCACCAAAAAAATCAACCACCTGATAACAAGTGCTGTAGCGCTGCTACGCCTGGTGTAGCAGTGTAGCGTGCTACGCATACGGCGCTACACTGCGCCCTGTTTTGAGCGTTCGATTACCTCGGTGTAGTAGCTTTCGTAAATCGGCAATATTTTTTCCAGGTCGAACTCTTTGGCGCGGGCCAGGGCGTTCTCTTTGAAGGTGGCCAGGCGGGCCTCATCCTCGAGCATGTAAATGGCGGCTTCGGCCATGCCTTTTACGTCGCCCACGTCTTTTAAAAAGCCGGTTACGCCGTCCAAATTAAGTTCAGGCAAACCGCCGGCATTACTGCTGATGACCGGCACTTTGCAGGCCATGGCTTCCAGCGCCGCCAAACCAAAACTCTCGCTTTGCGATGGCATGATGAACAGGTCGGCCACGGAGAGGATTTCTTCAATGGCGTCTTGCTTACCCAGGAAGCGGGCATCGTCGCACACGCCCAGGTCGCGGCACAGTTGTTCGCAGTCGGAGCGTTCGCCGCCGTCGCCCACCATAAGCAGTTTTGATGGTATTTTTTTGCGGATCTTGGCAAAAATGCGGATCACGTCTTCGGTACGTTTTACCTTGCGGAAGTTGGAGGTGTGTACCAATATTTTTTCGCCCGATGGGGCAATGGCTTTCTTGAAATGATCTTTGGCCTTCAGGTTAAAACGCTTAAGGTCGATAAAGTTGGGTATCACGCGGATATCGTTCTCGATCTCGAAAAACTCGAAAGTGTCCTTGCGCAGGTTTTCAGAAACCGCCGTAACGCCGTCAGACTGATTGATGGAAAACGTAACCACCGGTTTATAGGTGCGGTCTTTACCCACAAGGGTAATGTCTGTACCGTGCAGGGTGGTAACCACCGGGATGTGTATGCCATAGGTGGCCAAAATCTGCTTCGCCATAAATGCTGCCGAAGCGTGGGGTATGGCATAGTGCACATGCAGCACGTCCAGTTTCTCAAAGCGCACCACGTCCACCAGTCGGCTGGCTAGGGCAAGCTCGTAGGGCGGATAATCAAAAAGCGGGTATTTAGAAACCGAAACCTCGTGGTAAAAAAGGTTCTCCGAAAAGAAGTCTAACCGGGCAGGCTGGTTGTACGTGATGAAATGTACCTGGTGACCGTTATCAGCAAGGGCTTTGCCCAGCTCGGTGGCAACAACCCCGCTTCCGCCAAAGGTTGGGTAACAAACTATTCCGATTTTCATTCAGAGAGTGCGTGTTTGAATTATGCTGCAAGTTTAACAGCAATTTACGGAATTAGTGTTTGCCATTTGTAATATTAATGTGAAGACGGCAAACCATGGGCACGGCTTTTGTCGTTATTTAGTTATAGCTTTAGGATATGGAAAGTGCAATCAAGTTAAACATCAGCGCCATTCAGCATATTGGCATACCGGTAACTAATATTATAAACTCGGCGCTGTTTTACAGTAAGCTGGGTTTTGTAAATGTGATGGAAGCGCCCTTTACCCACAACGGCGCGCAGGGAACCTGTATCATGATGAAACGCGATGATATGGTAATAGAACTCTACCAACTCCCCGACGCAGACCTTAGCCAAATTGCCGCACGCCGCGATGGTCATATTGATCACGTTGCTTTCGACATGCCGGACATTGACGAAGCTTACGCTGCCATAAAAAAAGGTGGTTTTACCATAGTCGAACCCGAGCCGGTGTTCTTACAATTTTGGGCCAATGGCTGCAAGTATTTCAATATCCTTGGGCCTGACGGGGAACGACTAGAATTTAACCAAATACTATAATCCCTTGGCTATCGCTTTATAAACCACATCCTGTATCCTTGGCCGTATGTTGAGGCTACTTAGCTTGCTGCTTACATTGGGAAAAGTACGGTTGGATAAAAATATATAAACCAGATTAGATTTTGGATCAACCCAAACGCAGGTGCCAGTAAAGCCCGTGTGGCCGTAAGTATCCGGCGATGCGAGTTCTGATGGGTATTTGCGTTCGGCTATTGGGTCCCAGCGGTCAAAGCCCAGGCCACGACGACTATTGGCCGATTGTTTGGTGCTGAACAGCTCAACCGTTTCCGGTTTAAAATATTCGTCGCCGCCGTATGTGCCTTTGTTCAATAGCATTTGGTAAAGTATGGCCACATCATTGGCATTGGCAAATACCCCGGCATGGCCGGCAACACCGCCCATTAGCGCGGCGGTAGGGTCGTTCACAAAACCGTCGAGGGTGGCGTGGCGGTACACATCATCTGTTTCTGATGGCGGGATGCGGTCGCGGCTGAAGCGGTACAGTGGCAGGAAGCCCGCAGTTTGCAAACCCAGCGGGTTGTAAAATTGCTGTTGTACGTAGGTGTTGATAGGCTGAGAGGTAATGGTCTCGTTTACTGTTTGCATTAATATCAACCCCACATCACTATACACATATTGGCCGCGGGTTTTGAGGGCTGAGTTAAGTACATCGGGCCACATCACATCCTTGTAGTAATCTTTGCGCAAAAAATAGCCGTCGTTAACCTTGGTAGGGTAGGCGGCAGATGAATCACCACTATGATCGGCCGGTTTTACTTTTTGGAAGGTTTGGATATCGGGTATCAGGCCGGCCTCGTGGGTGAGTATCTCGCGGATACTGAGATCCTTTTTATTAGTGTTGCGGGTTGCGGCCAGGTACTGGCTCAGGGTGGCGTTAAGGTTTAATTCGCCCTGCTCGTACAAACGCATGGATTGTATGGTGGTGGCGGATATTTTGGTCATGGAAGCGATATCGAAAATATCGTCGATCCTGGTTTGGCGCTCTGCATCGTAGGTATGAAAACCATAGGATTTGTTAAATATCACCTTGCCATCCTTGGCTACTAAAACTACGCAGCCGGGGGTGGCGCGCTGGGCAATGGCTTCGCGGGCTATTTTGTCAATATCCTGCAGGTTGTCGCTGTTTACGCCGGCGTCTTCGGGTACGGTGTATTGTAGACGAGTTTTCTCAGTTAAAAAGCCCATGCCGAAACGGAACTTCTGCGTAATTGTGCTATTTAACTTTTGGGTGATTGGCACCCCGCCAAATATGGCCTGCGCGGCAAATTGTGCCGATACCGGGTTTACCCTTTCGGTTAATAATATAGGTGCCGAAACTTCATTTAAATTAGCCAGGCCTTTACCCGCGCCAAAAAAGGCTATCACCAGTTTTTTTATATTTTGGTGGTTGATGATGAAGTTGATGATCTGCTGGTTATTTACATCCACCTCGTTAAGTTGCACAACAATAGTGTTGTAAAACTTAATATCGTCCGATAGATTGGCCAGTGTTTTAACCCCCATATAATCGGCACCATTAAAGCTGCGTACTTTGGTGTATTTACTTAGCAGGCTATCAAAGGGCAGGGCGTATACGTTAGAGAAATGGATGCTTGCCACGCTGGCATCAGCCAGATCGCGGATGGGCACCAGGTATTTTTCATTATTAAGCAGTACGGTTGATGTTTGTACCAGTTTTTCCTCGGCAACATACGCTTTGCCGGTATACGGAGGGTTTTGCGCGCAAGCAGAATTGAATAGGGTGAACGCTAACAGGAATATGGATAAGCATCCGCGCTTATTTTTTGTCATATACTTTTTCTCCGTTTATAAAGGTTTTGATGGTTTTTATGGTTGGCAACTCGTTGGCTTTGGCTTTCATCATATCGTTATCCAATATCACAAAATCGGCATATTTTCCGGGCTCAATGCTGCCTTTTTCTTTTTCTTCAAAGTTAGCTTTTGCGGCCCAAATGGTCATACCTTTTAATGCTTCTGTGCGGGTGAGGACATTTTCTGTTTGGAAGCCCTTTTCCGGGAAGCCTTTCACATCTTTGCGTATGGTGGCAGCGTAAAAGGTAAGTATCGGGTCAATGTGCTCAACCGGGAAGTCTGTACCCAGTGGGATCCAACCGTTCTGTTGCATCAGTTGTTTGTAGGCGTAGGCCGATTTTAAACGCTCATCGCCTAAACGTTTACCCGCCCAATACATATCCGAGGTAGCGTGTGTGGGCTGCACCGATGGGATGATATTATTATCGCCAAACAAATGCACGTCATCGGGTGATACCACCTGCGCGTGCTCAATGCGCCAGCGACGATCGTTTTTACCTTTCAAAACATTGCCATAAATATTCAGCATTACGCGATTGGCCGAATCGCCGATGGCATGGGTACACATCTGGAATTTTTTATCCGCCAGTAAAGTGGCTATCTCCTGTAAATGTTGCTGACTGCTCAACAGAAAACCTTTCCAATCTTTCTGATCCGCATAAGGCGCCAGCAAACACGCACCTCTTGATCCTAGTGCACCATCAGCATAAACCTTAAACGCGCTTACGTTTAAGCGCGGGGTTTTGTAGGCGCCGTGGGCGAAAAGGTGATCGTAGTTTTCTTTCCTATCTGCCAGCATTAAATAAAGGCGCATTTTCAAAGAACCTTTTTGTTGCAGCGCCGCAATGGTGCTTATAAGGGTATATGGCAAGCCGCAATCATCTATAGTGGTTAAACCTACCTCAAAGCATTTTTGCTGAGCCTGCAGCAAAGCGTGCTGCGTCATTTCATCTGTTGGAGGTGGTATTTTGCGGGTGACGATGCCTACCGCGTTGTCAACCAAAATGCCGGTAAGTTGGCCTTTAATGGTCTCAATTTCGCCGCCCGTAATTTTCTGATCCGGTTTTATGCCCGCAATATCCAAAGCGGCCTGGTTAGCAATGGCCGCGTGCCCGTCAATCCGCGACAGTAAGACCGGGCGCACCGGGAACAAGGAATCCAGCTTCGCTTTATCCGGAAATTTTTTGCCCCACAGGTTTTGGTCCCAGCCGTTGCCGATGATCCATCCGTCGGGGTTGGCATCAGCAAACTTTTTAACGGTATCCACCGTGGCGGCCCAACTTTTTATAGCCTTCAGGTCTACCTGTTGCAGGCCCAGTCCGTATTCATAAAAATGAGCGTGGGCATCAATAAAGCCCGGATATATGGCTTTGCCGCCGGCATCTAAAACTTCGCGGGCCAGGTATTTATCTTCCAGGTCAACCACATCGCCTACGGCAATAACTTTACCGCCCTTTACTACAAAACCTTCGGCAATGGTAAAGGCGCTATCAACCGTGTAAACCACGGCGTTTTTAACCAGCAGATCGGCATTATATTCTTTTTGCTTACAGGCTGCCAGGGCCAGCAGCAGTATAGGCCATAATTTCTTCATAGGTGTGATGCGTAGCAGTAAATATATGTATATACAAGTGTGAATTAATAAAGTTGGCCGTAAATTAAAAATGAAGGGCTAGATGTTGATTACTGTTTAAAAGCCTTACCTGGCTTTAAGTTTGGCATACAGCTTATCAAACTGTTTTGCATATGTTAAAAATTCATGGCCCCAACCGTTTGACATCGAAATTTCCTGGAAACTTCCTGTTGGCAGAAATAGCAAATGCAGATCGTCTAAAACTTCATAGTCGTTTAAGTTAAGTTTATCAATTTTCAAATCCAGATCATCTATAAAATCCTGAACCGTTTTATAATGACTCCAAATAACATCTGTTTCAGCATCTGTTAGCCCTTTTATCAACCTTAATATTTCTGCTATTTTAACAAAATCTTTAGAGGAGGAAGTTATGTTATTCATACGTAATGTGTGCAACTATAGGCGGGTATACCGTAAAGTTATGCAATCAAATAACTAATTTAGCGCACAAAATCTATCAGCCTTTTTAGGCAAGGAAGGAAATTTTATACATGTCAGATATTATTCAGCTTTTACCCGATTCCGTTGCTAACCAGATCGCTGCCGGCGAGGTGGTACAACGACCGGCATCGGCAGTAAAGGAGCTGGTAGAGAACGCGATAGATGCAGGGGCAGATAAGATACAACTGATTGTTAAAGATGCCGGCAAAAGCCTGATACAGGTTATTGATAACGGCTGCGGCATGAGCGGTACAGACGCGCGCATGTGCTTTGAGCGCCATGCTACCTCAAAAATTAAAAAGGCCGAGGACCTGTTTGCCATACGCACCATGGGTTTCCGTGGCGAGGCCATGGCATCCATTGCCGCTATAGCGCAAGTTGAGTTAAAAACCCGTCGCCACGAAGATGAGTTGGGTTCAATGGTATTGATTGAAGGATCGGAAGTGATCAAACAGGAACCCTGCTCGGGCACCGCGGGTACTTCTATCTCCATAAAAAACCTTTTCTATAACATACCGGCCCGCCGCAACTTTTTAAAAAGTAACCCGGTGGAGATGCGTCATATTATTGACGAGTTTCAGCGTGTGGCGCTGGCGCATCCGCATATATTTTTTACGCTGCATCATGACGGGCAGGAGGTTTACCATTTGCCTGCCGGAGCTTTAAAACAACGCATCGTTCACCTGTTTGGTAATAATTATAATCAGCGTTTGGTGCCTGTGGAAGAAGATACCACCATCATCAAGCTACATGGCTTTGTTGGCAAGCCCGAGTTTGCCCGCAAAACCCGTGGCGAACAGTTTTTCTTCGTCAATAATCGTTTTATAAAAGACGCTTACCTCAATCATGCGGTGCTAACAGCTTTTGAAGAGTTATTGCCAGATGATACTTACCCGCTGTATGTGTTGTTTATTGAGATAGATCCATCCAAGATCGATATCAACGTACATCCCACAAAAACGGAAATAAAATACCAGGACGAGAAATCGATATATGCCATCATCCGTTCGGCGGTAAAACGTTCATTGGGTAAGTATAACATTACCCCAACGTTGGATTTTGACCAGGAGAACAGCATCGAGCACCTCATCACCCAAAAACCATTTGAACAGATAGTGGCGCCGGTGATACAGTTTAACCCGGATTTTAATCCCTTTGCTAATGCCGAGAGCCAGCAACGCTCATCAGCGGGCCCTGCGCCGGCTTATGCACGCGATAGTAATGCGCATAGTTCACCCATACCGCGCAACTGGGATACGCTGTACGAGATAGCGAAAAAGCAAGAAGACGTACAACCCGAGATCCATACCGAAAAACTGATTTCGATTGACGAGCAGGAGGTAAGCAAAAGCAGCGAACGCCAGTTTTTCCAGATCCATAACCGCTTCATTATGTCGCCCATTAAATCGGGCTTTATGCTGATCAACCAACAGGCTGCGCATGAGCGTATTTTGTACGAACGCTTTTTGCAGCAGCTGCAAAACCACTCGGGTGTAAGCCAGCAAAGTTTATTCCCGCAGTCGCTTACACTAAACGGGGCCGATTTTGAGTTATTGAGAGAGTTACTGCCTGATATCCGCGCGCTGGGTTTTGACATTCGCGAGTTTGGCAAAAACACGGTAGTGGTTGAAGGCATCCCGGCCGATTTGGGAAATGCAAGCGAGCACGAGTTATTGGAGCATTTATTAGAGGGTTTTAAAAACAACCTGGCTATATTAAAGTTAGATAAGCGCGATAACCTGGCCCGCTCATTAGCACGCAATGCGGCTATTAAAGCAGGTACCCGTTTATCGCTGGAAGAAATGAATATGCTGACAGATCAGCTTTTTGCCTGCCAGATGCCTAATATAGCATTGAATGGCAAGCCCGTAATTAGTACCTTTACCATGAACGAATTGCTGGAGCGTTTTGAAAAGTAACCCCCCGGCCTGAATATATTTTTTTAGAATACCTATGCAGTCGCCATTAGCCAATATACCGCCGGTTGTAAAAAACCTGTTGATCATTAATGTTATTTGTTTCCTGCCGTTTTTGTTGTTTAACAAAGCTATGTCAGACAATATTTACCAATTGGCATCTGCACATTATTTTGATTCGCCCTGGTTTAAACCATGGCAGCCCATAAGCTATATGTTTTTTCATGGTGGGTGGATGCACATCATATTTAACATGTTCGCTTTATACTCATTTGGTACGGTGTTGGAGTATTATATGAGTTCGAAAAGGTTTGTACTGTTTTACTTTATCTGTGGTTTTGGCGGTATTGCTTTGCAAATGTTAGTGCAAGCTGTTGAAGTGCATGCCATATTGGGAAGTTTTACCACACCTAATATCGAATACACCTTAAGCACCATTCCGCTTGATGAGGGGCGTAAATTAGCCGGCATCTATTTCTCGTCAATGGTAGGCGCATCGGGCGCTATATTTGGTTTGCTGATAGCTTTTGGCATGATATACCCCAATGCCGAATTGATGATCATGTTCATCCCCGTACCGGTAAAGGCCAAATACATTATGCCTTTTTACGTGATATTTGAGCTAGTTGTAGGTTTGGGCCAGTTTGAAGGTGATGACGTGGCCCACTTTGCTCACCTTGGTGGCGCGGTGCTGGGTTTTGTTTTAGTAAAACTATGGCGTTTGCAGGGGCCTAAAAACTATTATAACTAAACATTATACCTATCTACAGAAATGACGGTTTGGCAAAATATACAGTATAAAGTATTCAAGTCGGACAGTAAGCTTTGGTTGCTTATTGGCATCAACGTTTTTGTTTTTTTGCTGATTAACCTGTCGGCGGTTTTTGTTAAGCTATTTACTGGTTCGAGCGCCATTGTTAGCTATGCCGATGAATTTTTAGCGCTACCCGCTTATTTGCCCAAACTATTGACCAGGTTTTGGACGCCCGTGACTTATATGTTTATGCATGCTAATATTATGCATATCCTCTTCAATATGTTGTGGCTGTACTGGATGGGAAGCATTTTTGAAGATTTTTTAGGGAAGAAAAGAACCATAGGGGTTTATTTGCTTGGTGGGGTTGCCGGTGCTGTGCTTTTTGTTATTTGTTATAATTTTTTGCCCTTTTTCACGAACAATGAAAGTTCAATATTAGCAACAACAGTAGGAGCATCAGGAAGCGTGTTTGCTATTACTGTAGCTGCTGCTACCATAGTTCCAAATTATACCATCTTATTGTTTGGTATGCTAAGCATACGGCTAAAATGGATAGCCTTGTTTTATGTGCTGTTAAGTTTACTGGGAGCTACAGGTTCAAATGCCGGGGGCGAAATAGCCCATTTGGGAGGCGCGCTGTTAGGCTTTGTTTATGTTAAACAACTACAAAATGGTAACGACTGGATAGCAGGAATTACAGGTTTATTTAAGCGTAAACCCAAGCTAAAAGTAGCATCAAATAATTATAATAACACCCGTTCAAAAACTACCACAGCATCAAAACCCGCGCAGGACGAAGTGGATAGCATTTTGGATAAAATATCGCAAAGCGGATACGATAACCTGAGTAAACAGGAGAAAGAGATCCTTTTTCGCGCCAGCAAAAATGAAGAAAAGTAAAAGTACGCTCAACTGGTTTGATAAACTGCTTTTACTAGTTAATTGCGGCCTGTGCCTTGCTTTGCTTATTGGTTACCTGGCCCCGTTTACCGATCCGCGAAAGTTTTGGGTAGTTGCTTTTTTTGGCCTGGCTTACCCGCCGGTACTGTTTGCCACTTTATTAATGGTGGTTTACTGGCTGTTGCGTAAAAGTAAATGGGTGTTGTTGCCGGTAATTACTATTTTGATTGGGTGGAATGTGTTTTTAAACAACATTGGTTTCTGTTTTTCTGGCGGAAATGCCCCTGCCGACTCTACCACCGTGCGCCTGCTTACCTACAATGTGCACAACTTTAAACGTTATGGCGGCGAAAAGGAAACTACAACCCGGCATGATATGCTTGCGCTGATACAAAGCGAGCATCCGGATATTGTGAACATACAGGAGTTTTATACCCGTCGCGTGGGGCAGTATGCCATGATAGATTCTATCAAAAATATCCTGGGGAATGGCTACGGTTACTTTGAGCAATTTAACGGAAACAGGACCGACCTTACCGGTATGGCTATCTTTTCGCGCTGGCCCATCGTTGCTACAGGCGTAATTAAACTGTCGGATGTGCATCGCAGCGAGAACCAGTGTTTATACGTTGACGTAAAGAAAAACGGGCGCATATTCAGGGTATATAACACGCATTTCCAGTCGATAAACTTTAAAGAAAAAGATTACAAATACCTGGATAGCGTAAGCAGCATTGCCAGTGCCGATATGAAGGCTACACGCCGTGTGGGCGGTAAGCTAAAACTAGCCTTTATAAAGCGGGCCGCGCAGGTGATCAAAGTTAAAGAGCATACCAAACAATGCCCCTATCCTTTTATCCTTTCGGGCGATTTTAATGATACCCCGTCATCCTTCGCGGTTAACCAGATAGGTAAAGGCTTGAAAAATGCGTTCCGTGAAAAAGGCCTGGGCTTGGGGCGTACCTATAACGGCGATTTCCCGAATTACCAGATCGATTTTATTATGGCCAGTCCTGTTTTTGATGTGCTGAGCTATAACATCGCAAAAAAGAAATTATCAGATCATTACCCGGTATGTGTCAGCCTGCAATTGAAGTGAATCAGCACAATGTAAGTAATCGAGTTATGACTAGCTTCAAATCTAAAAAATCGTAAGTTTGCCATCATGAAGCAAAATTTGTTTGTTTACAATACTTTAACACGCAAAAAAGAAGAGTTTAAGCCGCTTAACGCGCCTCACGTAGGCATGTATGTTTGCGGCCCTACCGTATATAGCGACGCGCATATGGGTAATACCCGTACCTATATGTCGTTCGATCTGATCTTTCGTTATTTAACTCACCTGGGCTACAAGGTTCGCTACGTGCGCAATATTACCGATGCCGGTCACCTGGAAGGCGAGGCGGGTGATGAGGGAGAGGACAAAATTTCAAAAAAAGCTAAGCTGGCCCAGTTGGAGCCGATGGAAATTGTACAAAAATACACCGTTGGTTTCCACGAAGTGATGGGCATATTTAACAATCTGCCGCCAAGTATTGAACCTACCGCAACCGGCCACATTATTGAGCAGATTGAACTGGTTAAGCAAATAATGGCTAATGGCTACGCTTACGAAGTAAATGGCTCGATATATTTCGACGTAGAAAAATACAGCCAGACCGAAGATTACGGCATACTGAACGGCCGTAAACTGGAGGACCTGCTAAACAATACCCGCACCCTGGGCGGCCAGGACGAAAAACGCGGCAAGCTTGATTTTGCCCTATGGATAAAAGCCAAACCCGAGCACCTGATGCAGTGGCCTTCGCCATGGGGGATGGGTTTTCCGGGCTGGCATTTGGAGTGCTCGGCCATGAGCCACAAATACCTGGGCGAACAGTTTGATATCCACGGCGGTGGTATGGACCTTGCGCCAACGCATCATACCAACGAGATTGCGCAGAATGTAGCCTGCTACCATAAAGGTCCCGCGCGCTATTGGTTACATACCAATATGCTGACAGTAAACGGGCAAAAAATGTCAAAATCATTAGGCAACAGCTTTTTACCGCATGAGCTGATATCAGGCGATAATACCATATTGGATAAAGGCTATAGTCCCATGACGGTGCGTTTCTTTATGATGCAGGCACACTACCGCAGCACGCTTGACTTTGGTAATGAAGCCATGGACGCATCAGAAAAAGGGTTTAAGCGCCTGATGAATGCCATGAGCTTGTTGGATGGTTTAAAAGCATCAGCTACCAGTGATGTGGATATTGCTGCGTTGGTTGATAAATGCCATGTAGCCATGAACGACGATTTTAACAGCCCCGTTTTAATTGCCGAACTGTTTGAAGCTGCACGTATCATCAACTCGGTACATGACGGTAAGCTGAAGATAGACGCGAATAATTTGGAAGTTTTAAAAAACATGATGAACACTTTTGTGTTTGATGTGTTGGGTTTAAAAAACGAACAGGCAGCTAATGACGACCTGCCTAAAGTAATGAACCTGGTAGTCGACCTGCGTAACGAAGCCAAAGTGAATAAAGATTACGCTACATCTGATAAAATACGGGATGGCCTGCAAAAAATAGGCTTCCAGTTAAAGGATAGCAAAGAAGGCACCAACTGGAGTAAAATTTAATTGAAGAAAAAACGTTAAACTAATACCTGACAGGTAAAATTTAATTTACTTGCTTAGCATATCACAAATATTTTGACCCCATAAACATTTAGCATGAAAAAAATATTCCTTGCAGCTGCTCTTTTTGTTGGCTACACCACGGCCGTTTTTGCACAAGCACAAGTAGCCAAAGTTAGTACCGTAGTTGAAGCCGAAGACAGCTTTAACAAACTGGTTGCTAAAAAAGGCATTAAAGACGCGTTTTTAAGCGTAGCCGATGCAGAAGGCATCGTATTTAAACCTTTGGCCGTAAAGATCACTGATTTTTATGGTAAGATAGATAAGCAACCGGGTAACCTGCAATGGCAGCCTAAGTTTGCCCGTATATCAACCAATGGCGACCTGGCTTTTACTGCAGGCCCGTACGTTTACCAAAACGGCAAAAAGGATGACGATAAAGTATTCGGCCACTACGTATCGCTTTGGCGCGCGGATGCTGATAATAAGCTAAAATTACTGATCGACCTGGGCATACAACACCCGGAGCCTGAAAGCGAAGAGGTAAGCGATTTTAAAGATCCGTCAGGCACCAAAAAAGTTTCAGCAAGTAAAGATCCTTTCAGCGGAAAAAACCTGATCCTTAGCACAGATAAAACTTTGAATGTAATGTTCAGCAAATCGGCATTGGCATCCTACAAAGAGTTTTTAAGCCCCGAAGCCCGTTACTATTTCCCGGGTTTTGAGCCTATCACCGGATCAGATAAGATCATGAAGTTTGTTAACAACCAGGGCATCAGCATTACTGCCGAAACTGTTAACGGCGGTCGCGCTACCAGTAATGACCTGGCTTATACGTATGGTAAAGCCCGCATTAAAAAAGGTGCTATTGTTAGCAACTACAATTATGTACGCATTTGGGAACTTGATTCAACCCACAAATGGAATATCCTTTTAGAAGTGTTCTCGGCTATTGAAAACTAGTCATTGGTCATTAAGTCATTGGTCATTAGGACTAACGTTTGATAGATAAAGGAAAAGGCTTACCAAAATGGTAAGCCTTTTCTATTTTTATACTACTGTCAAACAATGACTAATGACCAATGACTAAAAAAGTTGCTCAATAATATCATCCGTAGATAAACCTTCCGCTTCGGCGTGGTAGCTGCGTACTACGCGGTGGCTTAGTATGGGTTTTGCTACGGCCTGTACGTCTTCAATATCAGGCGAGTATTTGCCGTTGATCACCGCGTGGCATTTGGCGCCTAATATCAGGTATTGCGATGCCCTTGGGCCTGCGCCCCAGTTTAGTAGGCGTTTTACCTGTGCAGGTGCAAACTCGCCATCCGGGCGGGTTTTGGCTACCAGTTTAACGGCATATTCAAGTACGTTATCAGCAACCGGGATATTGCGCACCAGTTGTTGGAAAGCAATGATCTGCTCGGCGTTTAATACCTTGTCTACCTTTTGGCTGCCGGTGCCGGTAGTATTTCGTACCACCTGTAACTCTTCCTGGAATGACGGGTAGTTAAGCGACACTTTAAACATAAAGCGGTCTAACTGCGCTTCTGGCAATGGGTAAGTACCTTCCTGCTCAATTGGGTTTTGGGTAGCCAGTACAAAAAACGGTTGGGCTAATTTGTGGGTAACACCTGCCGCCGTAACCGATTTTTCCTGCATGGCTTCCAGTAAGGCAGCCTGTGTTTTGGGCGGTGTACGGTTTATCTCGTCGGCCAGGATAATGTTTGAAAACACCGGGCCTGGTATAAATTTAAAGTTGCGGTCTTCGCCCAATATCTCTGCACCAATAATGTCTGACGGCATCAGATCGGGAGTGAACTGTATGCGATTAAAATCCAGGTCCAATACCTGCGATACCGTTTGTACCAATAAAGTTTTGGCCAGACCCGGTACACCCACCAATAAGCAATGGCCATTGCTGAAAATGGATATCAGCACAAACTTAACTACCTCATCCTGCCCGATGATCACCTTGCCAATTTCTGAGCGTATTTGTTGATAGGCTTGCTTTAAAGCGTCAGCGGCTTGTACATCGGTGCTATGTTGCATGAGTTTAGTTATTTAATTGTGTGGAGGTTGTTTTGTTGGTGGACCAATCTTTTATAACCGGGCATACTTGATAAGCCGGGTCTATTTTAATGTAGTTCTCTTTTCTTTTTTTCTCAAACCACTCGCTCATTACGCGTTGAGTTTTAAAATTGGTGGCAGCGTTTTTCAGCTTCGGCAAATCTTGTTGCAGGTTGGCTTTGTGCGCGTCTATCACCGATTTTAAGTAAAATAAACGATAGCTGGTTTTGCCATTCGGCGATTTAAACAGTACAGGTTTTGATACGCCACCTGCCTTCATGGTATCAATTACCACGGCAATTTGTGGGTCAAGCCTATCTGTAGGGATGTAAGTTGTACGGGTTTCAACGTTATCAGGGTTTAACAGCATACCGCCGTTAAATTTACTTTCTTTATCGTCCGAGTACACTGATGCAGCCGAAGCAAAGTAGTCTACATTTTTATTTTTTTGCAGCAGGTTATAAACCGTGTCAGCTTTCAATTTAGCACGATTCATCGCATCCTCGGTAATAGTAGGGGTGATCAGAATGTGCCTTACGTGGGCATTTTCGCCGCGACGCTCTAAAACCTGTAAAAAGTGGAAACCATATTCGGTTTCAAACACAGGTGATAATTCGCCGGCTTTTAATTTGAACGACCATGCGGTAAATTCTTTCACAAAGGTATTACGGTCAATAAAACCATAATCGCCACCTTGTGATGCCGAGCCCGGATCCATTGAATAAGCGATAGCCAAGGTTGCAAAATCTTCGCCTGCTTTAACACGGTCAAGTAAGCCTTGCGCTTTTTCGCGGGCAAATTCTTTTTCCTCTTTGGTTAATTTAGGTTCAAAAGCAATTTCACCTACCTCAACTTCTTTGTTAAAGGTTGGTAAGCTATCTTTTGGCATGGCGTCAAAATATTTTCTAACGTCCTGCGGGGTGGTGTTTAGTTTTTCGGTGATCTTGCCGCGCATACGCTCGGCTATCATACCTTCTTTTATATCGCCACGCACCTCTTCTTTGTATTGTAGTAATGATCGGCCAAGATATTGCTCCAACCTGTCTTGCCCGCCGGCTTGTTGCGTCATACGGCGCATACGGCGGTCAACCTCGCTATCAACCTCGTCTTCTTTAACCTCGATACTGTCAATAACGGCTTGCTGCGTTAACAGCTTCTGCGATATCAGGTTTTGCAGTATCTGGCATTTTACATTGGGGTTGGGTGGGTTTCCATTTGATAGATATAGGGAATATTGCAACTCAATGTCAGACTGTAAAATGATATTAGCGCCAACAATAGCGGCAATTTTGTCCAACACGCGTTTCTGCGCGCTGGCCATAGTGGTAAACAAAACAAAACTTAATACTACTAACCCAAACTTTCTCATGTATTATATCTAAATAGCCAGCCAAAAAAGGCCGTAAAAAACTTCCGAATCTCGGTAAAATTTATGAATTATAAAGCACGCCTTTAGTCAATTAACTGTTACGGTTTTATAATTATGCGAATATGCCAATAAAGCATCAAACACTTTAACTATTTTTGGTTAAAATTTGTTAAAGTGAACGTTGAAAACCCAGCCGCATTACGTTTTATAATGCAGGATGATATTTTTTTATTACCGGCTGATAAAGCCATCGCGCCAGCAAAAACTAGTGAGGCTGTGATGGTGCAAACGCCGGCGGTCGAAGAATTGGTATCAGAACCGATGGTTACACCAACAGTTTCTATACAACAACCCGAAGCAGAGCAGCCTGTGGCACAAACGCCCGTCTTCTCGCCGCCGCCAGTTGCGAAACCAACCGTTGCAGCCCAACCTACGGCACAAACGCCTCAAAACACGTTTAATTATTTAGGTGGAAATAAAAAGCAGGTGCTCATTTTAACCCATTATGCTAACGAGCAGTTTATAGCTGCCGATCACCTGGCTGCGTTAGAGAATATACTAAAACGCAAAGACCTGCTTATTGACGATGTAGCCATATTTAACATGGCCGGTAAAGGCGATGTGGATATGCCTGCGCTGAAAGCCGAGTTTAAACCCATTAAATTGCTGGTGCTGGGCGCCGAAGCAATGCCTGTAAACATGAAATTGCCATTTAACCAATTGCGACAAGGCAATGGTAGTGGGGCGCTATACAGCTTTAGTTTTGGGGAGATGATGAGCAGTAACGAGAATAAAAAGGCTTTTTGGGAGCAGATGAAGAATTTATAATATGCAGCAATTAGTATTTGCCACCAATAACGCCCACAAGCTGGAAGAAGTAGCCGCCAAAATTAACGGCAGTATCCAAATATTAAGCCTGAATGATATCAACTGCCATGATGATATTGAAGAAACGGGTACCACGTTTAATGCTAACGCATCCATCAAAAGTCATTACATCTACAATAAATACCATTTAAACTGCTTTGGCGATGATAGCGGCCTTGAGGTTGACGCGCTGAACGGAGAGCCGGGGGTATACTCTGCCCGATATGCGGGTGAGCACGGTAATCATGCGGCCAACATCGACAAGATTTTAAGCGGATTGGAAGGTGTGGACAATCGTAAGGCTCGTTTCCGTACGGTAATATCGCTGTTATGGAACGGCGAAGAACACTTTTTTGAAGGAACGGTAGAAGGGACTATCCGCCAGGAAAAAAGCGGCACCGCAGGTTTTGGTTACGACCCGATATTTCAACCAAATGGTTATGATATCACCTTTGCCGAAATGACCATGACGCAAAAAAATGCCATCAGTCATCGTGCCATAGCGGTTGAGAAGTTGTTGGAGTTTTTGAATAAGCAATAACAAAACCCACCATGTCATTTCGAGCGAGAGCGAGAAATCTATACATAGGCAGGTCGCCCTGGTTAATAGCGTGTGTATAGATCTCTCCCGTTGGTCGAGATGACAAACGGGTTTGAAAAGTGGTTTACTTATTTTTCTTTACTGTTGTATCTTTCACCGCAGGCTTAGTGACCACCGTCGTATCCTTCACCATCACTTTTCTTACACTCGAAGTATCCTTAACCGTACTATCACGAGCCATGGTTACAGGGCCGGAAGCAACCGTGCCGGGTTTAGTATTGGCCGATGTTTGGCCAGGCGCTTTTGTTGAAGGCTTAGTGGCAGCAGCTTTACCTGTCGGAGGCTTAGTAGTCGGTTTTTTCACCGGCTGGGCTTTTTTAGGATTAAGTATAGCTTCCTTGTTTTCGGGGCGCTCTTTAGGTTTCCAGATAAAGCCTTTCAATATCTTTTCATCCTCCTTAACTATTTTTATGGGGATAAATCGTTGTTCGGGGTTTTGATAAAAGGCGGCCGTAGCAAATTCGCCGTTTTTGAAAACCGCGCGCAAGCTGCCACTTATAGTTCGGGCAAGCTCGGTTATTTTATGGGTAACGGTATCGCGGTTATAATAAATGGTTTCGGCGTTGCCGGTTATCAGCAACGACCGTAGCTTATTATTAGCGAAAGTACCATGTATTTTTTTACCGCCCACCTGGTTAAAATGGGTAGAGTCGCCTTTTTCAATATGCACAATAAACCCAGCGGGATAAAGGTCGATATTATCCAGCTTTCGGTTCTTCATTTGTATATTAATGGTATCGCCGCTTAGTTGGGCACCCTGTGTCCATATGAGCGGGTTGCGGTAACTACGAATGGTAGAGTCGCTGCTGCTGTAAAACATCGAATCGGCTTTAGCCTGTAGGTCTGATTTAAAGATCTTGGCATTATGATAAGCAAACATAATGCGTACTCTTGACGTATCGCGCAAGCCGTTTGAAAGCTTTAGGGCGATGGAATCGGCCTTTTGTTTTAGCTTCACGCTATCGGCCGCCGTTAACTTTGGTGCCACAGGTTTAACCACTTTAGGGGCAGCCTTAACAGGTTTTGGCTTAGGTTTTAAAGCCGCGGGTACATATTTCAGCGTATCGTAAAACCACTTGGGAGGACTGGTTTCTATAAACTTTAAAGGCTCTTTGTAAAAAATAGATGGAACTATTTTAACTGTAGTATCTACCAGAGTTGCCAGGTAACGTTTCAGGCGCAGCTCATTTAAGGCCTTGTAGGTGATAATGCGGGTTTCAATCGTATCGGCACCCAGGTAAAGTGTATCCTGTTTAACACCTTTAGGGGCTTTCGTGGTATCGCCGGTTACCGGAGGCTTGATCGTAGGGTTGTAAGGCAACGTATTTTTAGGTGGGCCTGCCGGTTTTTTAGTTGCTGTTGTTTTGTTTTTTGTGTTGGCAAGGGCTGTCCGTTTAGCAACAGAATCACTCACCGCCTTTAACAAAGTTTGCTTGTTGGGCAGGGCTGCTTTTTTTGATGCGGGCAGATTTTTGATCACCGCATCGGTTATCCCCTGCAAGCTAAGCGCTGTTTTAGCAGGGTCTTTCGTGCCTGCCGGCAGCTTCTTCATTACCGAATCGGTTATACCTTTCAGCGTTAGCCGGGTATTGGCAGGCAGTTTTGTTGCAGCCTGTGGCGCTTTTTTTATTACCGAATCGGTAATGCCTTTTAACGTTAGTTGATTATTGGCAGGTAGCTTGGTTCCCGGGGGGAGTTTTTTCATCACCGAATCTGTCACCCCTTGTAATGTCAAACCACTCGGCAAGGCCTTCACATTGGTTTTCGAAAGCGAATCAGCTTTGCTAAGCGGCACCGGTTTTTTGGTGGTGTCTGTTTTGGCGGTATCCTGGGTGATGAAGATCATGTAGGGGTTGATGGTGATCACCGCGTTTTCTTCGGCTTTGTAATATTCACCCAGGCCGCCCTTTACCGTAGCCTTATCCTTGCTATCATAAAAAGTTACGTTTTTAACCGCACGACCATAGCCTTTCAATCTGTCATAAAACAAACTGTCGCCTTTTAGCGATTTGGTGCCTTGGGTATATAAATTCTTTTTGCCAAAGTAAGCCTGCTCGGGTATGGTTTCGTAGCGGCCGTTCTCGGTATAAAGCACATCCTTGTCCTTACCTGTAATGGTGGTAGGGCCGTAAAAGTAAGAGATACGGGTGCCGGAATTATAGCGCAAAGTATCGGTTTTGATAACGGCATCGGGGGTGGTAAAAACAACATCATACCTAAAGTACGAATCGCGCGACGCAGCAAAATAATAGCCGTTTTTGCTTATGAGTGTATTTTCTTTATTGATCAGTTTGCCGCCACCGGTATAGGTACCGATACGGGTTGCAGTGTTGTAGGTAAAGTAATTAGTGGTTAGCGTAGCGTCCTTATCCACCATTTTCACATTATCAGTTAAAATGGCTGTTTTGGTATTGCCGTCATAATGTAGCTTATCTGCAAAAATGTGCAGAGTATCGCCCTGGTTTATAACCACATGCCCAAGGGCATCTATGGTGTTTAGTTGCTGATCGTGCAGGGCGCTATCGGCTGTCAGGATAGATTGATCTTGCTTGAAGGTTCCTTTGATAACATGCGATACATATTTGCCATTGGCACCCTTAACAAGGCTACTCCGATCTGAGCTCAGTAACTCAACCCTCGATTTTTTTTGCCCAAATGCAGTGCCCGCTATCAGTAAAAACAGTAAACCTAAAACGTGTTTATTCACAATGGCAAAATTAGTTTTTTGTAAGGGCTTATTAAATTATAATTTTGATGAATGTTACCACTACAAAGCTTTAAACAATTTGTTGGCCAAAACGCTTTATTTGAGCGCGATGACACCCTATTGGCTGCCGTAAGCGGTGGTATGGATTCTGCATTAATGGTTGCGCTGCTTAAAGCCGCCGGTTACCGGTTTGCTATAGCACACTGCAATTTTAAACTGCGGGGCGATGAAGCCAATGCTGACCAGCAGTTTTGCAAACAACTGGCCCAAAAAAACGAGGTTACTTTTCACACTATAAATTTTGATACCCAAGCTTATGCTGCCCAACATAAAGTGTCTATCCAGATGGCGGCCCGCGACTTGCGGTACCAATGGTTTGACCAATTAAGGCAGCAGCACAACTACAAAGCCATTGCGCTTGCTCATCACCAAAACGACACAATTGAAACAATATTGTTAAACCTGGTGCGGGGCACAGGCATTGCCGGCCTGCATGGCATTTTACCTAAGAACGGCTACATGGTACGCCCGCTGCTATTTTTAAGGCGTGATGAGATTGCTGAATTAATAAAGGCTAACGCGATTGAATTTGTGGAGGATAGCTCAAACGCATCAACTAAATATGCCCGCAACAAATTACGCCATGATGTAGTGCCAAAGCTGAAGGAACTTAACCCGGCACTGGAAGGCACGTTTGAGAACAACCTGCGCCACTTTCGTGAGCTGGAGCAGTTGCTTGACTTGAGGGTTGAGCAGGCACGAACAGAATTGATGGTGCCGCATGGTGACGAGATACACATCCCGCTTGATGCGGTAAAGGCTCTCCAACCACAGCATTTATTGCTGTACAAACTATTGCAGCCTTATGGTTTTAATGAGGCTACGGTTGATGATGTGCTTTCGGCGTTGGATAAGCATTCGGGCAGGGTTTTTAACAGTGCCGATTTTGCTTTGGTATTGGATAGAGGAAAACTTATACTTTCAAAATCCATAACCAATACCGTCGAAGTTTTAGTGAATGAAAGGGATGCAAGCGTTAACTACGGCAATTATAAACTTACCTTATTGCACGATGATGCGGCACTTATTGTGAAGGATAACCCGATGGCCGTTTCTGTTGATGCAGATAAACTGATGTATCCGCTTGCCATCCGCCATTGGCAGCAAAGCGACTTTTTTTATCCTTTAGGTATGCGTGCCCGCAAAAAGCTGAGCGACTTCTTCATCAACCAAAAAATACCTTTAAACCAAAAAACAGAAATACCGTTATTGGTAAATGGCAACGGCGATATCATATGGATAGCCGGCCTGCGCATAGACAACCGTTATAAAGTAACCGATAAGACCAAAAAAGTAGTTATATTCGAACTGTTTAAATAGAAGATGAGCGACAAACACGTTTTTGTAGAAAGGCAGTACCTGGGCCGGGAGTTTATCCCGATAACCATACGTTTGGTGCTGGCCATGTTTTGCTTTGCGGCTTACGTGTTTACCGATGAACGCGAAAACAGCGGCAACCTGCTGGCCATCGTCGGCTTCGCTATTATTATCATCTCTATCATTATGGGCTTTTTGCTTCATTTCCGCACCCGGATAGAGAATAAAAGCATTTTGCTTGACGGCCTGTGGACAACCAAACTGGTTAAAATAGACCTGAATAGTATAGTTAAAATTGAAAAAGGCTCCTACAGCCGTTACCTGTTCAATAACCCGGTATACAACCTTCACTCCAAAGGTACTATCCGCTTCTTCTGTGCCGGTAAAGATGCCATTCACTTAACCGATAGGGATGGCCTGCTTTACATCATCGGCTCGCAGCACGTTAATGAGTTTTATCGTGCTTTGCAGGAGGAAATGAAGAAGAAATAGACGGCAGGGTGCGCCACTTTTAAAGTGGCGCAGGTGGCGCACTCTTTTTTTATAAAATACTGATATTCAATTTTTTACGCAAAAAAGCGGCGCAATGCGGCGCACTCGCTTAACTTTGTAAGTTGTTGATATTCAAAATTTTATTTATTTAACCCCTTGGGTGTTTGTAAAAGTGGCGCACCCCCGAAATGCAAAAAGGGTGTCATGCTGAGCTCCGTCGAAGCATGCTGGCAAAGGCCATTACGCACACCATTCGACGGAGCTCAGGGTGACACCCCTGTTAGGTTTTGATAAACTATTTCTTCAACCCAATCTCACGCAAACGTTCATCTAAATACTCGCCTGCGGTAATATCGGTGTATAGTTTCGGATGCTCGGCATCAATGGTTGATGGCAGCGAGGTTAGATCCATATCTGATTTTGGGTGCAGGAAGAACGGTACCGAAAAACGCGAGAATTTCATCAACTCGCGTGGCGGATTTACCACACGGTGCGTGGTTGATTTTAGCTTGTTATTGGTTAAGCGTTGCAGCATATCGCCTACGTTAACCACCAGATCTTCGCCATGGGCCTTGATCGGGAACCAGGTATTGTCGCGGGTTAACACTTCCAGGCCGTCGGCACTTGCACCTATTAATAGCGTGATCAGGTTGATATCCTCATGCGCGCCGGCACGTACCGCGTCATCAGGTACCGAATCCGGGTCTTCAATAGGGAAGTAATGCAGCGTGCGCAATATGGAGTTGCCGTTATGTACTTTATCGTCAAAGTAATTTTCGGGCAATTCTAAATAAACCGCTATGGCGCGTAGCAATTGCTTGCCAATGCTTTCCAGTTTGGTGTAAATTTCGTGTGTAACCTGATTAAACTTAGGTAATTCTTTTACTTGTAAGTTTTCCGGGTATTCGGCTTTTAGGGCATCATCGCCGGTTACAAACTGGCCAATTTGCCAAAATTCTTTCAGGTCGGGCGTTTTAAAACCTTTGGCGGTTTCTTTGCCCTTGCCAGTGTAGCCGCGCTGGCCGGCCAGTTCGGGTATCTCGTAGCTGGCTTTAGTTTCGGCAGGTAAAGCGAAAAGGGTTTTTACCTGGGTGTAAAGCTCGTCTATCAATTCTTTACTTAAACCATGGTTGGTAATGGTTACAAAGCCTGTATCGTTAAAGGCCTGGCCAATATCGTCTGAGAATTGTTTCCTGTCAGCATCGCTGCCATTCAGGTAATTATTCAGGTCAAGGCGTGGGATATTTACTGTACTCATAATATCGGATCGTTAATGAACGGTAAAATTATTAATTAAAACACACATTATATATAGGTAAGGGTGTGCCGTTATCTATATAAAACAATTAAGCGACTAAACGTTTTATATTTTGTATGGTCAATATATTAAATTAATTATTTACCTGCATAAATCTACGATGATGAAAGTATTAAATAAACTATGGGGCGCAGGTTTACTGGCATTATTGCTGATAACCGCGGTACCGCAACAAAGCGCGGCCCAGGACGACTATATATCTGAACAGGAATTTTATGATGAACTGGAGCCCTACGGCACCTGGGTGTACGACCAGCAATACGGCAACGTTTGGGTGCCCGATGTGGAAGAGAATTTTCGCCCTTACGGTACCCGTGGGCACTGGGTGTTGACCGAATATGGCAACACCTGGGTATCTGATTATCCATGGGGTTGGGCAACCTTTCACTACGGCCGATGGCATTTTGATGATTATTACGGCTGGATGTGGGTGCCGGGTTATGAATGGGCGCCTGCCTGGGTAAACTGGCGCCAGGGTGGTGGCTATTATGGCTGGGCACCGTTAACGCCGGGCATTAGTATTGATGTGTCATTCGGCAGTGGTTATAGCGTGCCTGATTTTTATTGGGCATTTGCACCAACACGCTATATTAACAGCCCTAATATTTATAATTATTATATTCCACGCACAAGGGTGGTTACGGTAATTAACCGTACTACTGTTATTAACAACACTTATGTGCGTGATAACCGCCGCTACATTGGTGGCCCTCGCATTGCCGATATACAGCGTGTAACCCGCCAAAAACCGCAGGTATACACCATTAACAACGCCCGCAGACCGGGTACTATTAATGTACAGAACAACACGGTGAATATATTCCGCCCTTCGGTACGCCAAAATGGTGATGCGCGGCCTACACGTGTGGTAAACGGCGCTGCTTATCGCCAACAAAACCCTAATGAAAGCATTGCACGCCGTGGCAATAATGCCGGTTACAACAGGGCCAATGCCGAAAAACTAAAAGAGGTAGCCCGTAATACCAACACCAATAATAGTGTTGTGCGTATTAATGATAGAAACGACAGAGGTAACAACGGTAGTCAGCAAAACAGGAGGCCAACCCTGCGTGAGCAAGGTGTTGATCAACCGGGAAACCGCAGAGGTCAGCGTGAGAACAGGCCGAATGTAAATCCGCCGGCGATACAGGATAATCAGGCAGAAAAGGCGCAGCAAAGTGCCGAAGAACGCATGCGTCGTAAAGGAATCACTCCTGCCCAGAATGAAACCCAGGAAGAAGCATGGCAGCGTAGAAATACCGATAGATCTATGACGCAGGCTACACGCGATGGTTTCAGGAGGCAACAGCGCGCTAATGAGCAGCAGGTAATAAATGATCAGCGGGAGAAGCAACGCCAGGAACGCGCGCAGCAACAAGATCAACAACAACAACAACGGAGGCGCCAGCAGGATGAGCAGCAACGCCAGCAGGCCGATCAGCAAAGGCAGCAGCGTGATCAGCAGCAGAATGAGCAACGTCGTCAGCAGCAAGATCAGCAACGCCAGCAACAACAGGCGCAACGCGACGAGCAGCGGAAGCAGCAACAGGATCAGCAAAGGCAGCAACAGGCCGAACAACGCCGTCAGCAGCAGGATCAACAGCGCCAGCAACAGCAGCAAGCGCAGCGCGATCAGCAACGCCAACAACAAGGACAGCAACAACGCGAGCAGATGCAACAACAACGCCAGCAACAGCAGCAGCAACAAGGCGGCGAACAAAGGCAACAACGTGGTGGTGGCCGTCGCCCTCCGCAATAGGTTTATTAAAGCCCCGGTAAAATATAATCGGGGCTTTTTTTATGGGTGATGATTAAACCTTTGCGCCTTAAAATTATCCTAACAATAAATACCGCTTTGACGGTTTAAACCTAATTGTTAATTTACATCACCAATTTAATTAACCTTATCGCTATGAAAAAAACATTAGCTACTACGCTGGCCGTTATGGCGGCTTTAAACTTTGCCTTCGCGCAAGAAAAAGTACCCGATTTTATTGATGCTAAAAACCTGGCTTCGGTGCAAAAAATGTCAAGGCATATGCGCGATAGCCTGATAACCGAAATAAAAAAACAGGGCGGTGTTTCTAAATCAAACAAAGTAACCGTTAATGGTAAAGATATGTCGGTTAAAATGGCCGAACCCATGACCCGCTTTACCAAAGTGATGAGCGAAATAATGATAGCTTCGCTCGCGACAGATGATCCTGCTGTTGTAGCGCAAAACCAGGCAAAGTATGATGCGCTGGAAGATCAGCTTCATTTTGAAATGGATGAGCTGTCTGAAAAAATTGAGTACGAGGCCGACAGACAGGAGATCATCGATAAATTTAATAAAGAAGAATACGAGAATGCTAAAGAAAAACGCGAAGCCCGCAAAGAGATGAAGGAAGATCTGCGTGAGCTAAAAAAGGATTTTAAAGAAAAAATGAAAGACCTGAAAGAGGAGCGTAAGGAGGATTTAAAAAGAAAGGCTCGCGACAGCAAAAACGTATAGAAAATATAAATGCATAAAAAAGCCTCCCGAATTCGGGAGGCTTTTTCGTTTTTATTTGTGTGGGGATTAGAGGGTTCTCTCTGATTATAATTCCTCGTCGTGCTGAGATACGTCCAAACCTGCGATCTCTTCTTCCGCAGTTACACGTAGCGGGCTTATCAGGTCGGTTACTTTTAATAGGATAAATGCACCTATGAAAGCAAATGCCGATACAGCAACTAATGCAACAACGTGTTTGATGAACAAGCCGGTTTCGCCATAAGCTAAACCTTCTGCACCTAAGCTGTTAACGCTTTTGGTAGCAAATATACCGGTCATCAACATACCAACCATACCGCCTACACCATGGCAAGGGAATACGTCCAAAGTATCGTCGATATTGGTTTTGCTTCTCCAGATAACTACCAGGTTACTTACCACAGCAGCAACTATACCTACAACCAATGAGCTTGATACGGTGATGAAACCGGCAGCAGGAGTTACAGCAACCAAACCTACAACAGCACCAATACAAGCACCTAAAGCTGATGGTTTTTTACCTCTCAGGATGTCAAAGAAGATCCATGACATAGCAGCGGCAGCTGATGCTGTAGTGGTAGTAGCTAAAGCGGTAGCAGCTAATTCGCCTGAGGCTAAAGCCGAACCTGCGTTGAAACCGAACCAGCCGAACCATAGTAAACCGGTACCTAATATTACGTAGCTGATACGTGCAGGAGTGTGTGACTCTTCGGTACGTTTTTTCAAATATAAAGCCGAAGCTAATGCAGCCCAACCAGCGCTCATGTGTACTACGGTACCACCGGCAAAGTCTAACACACCATATTTAAAGAAGATACCTTCAGGGTGCCAGGTAGCGTGTGCTAACGGGATGTAAATAACGATGATGAATAAAGTGATAAAGATCAAATATGAGTTAAAGCGGATACGCTCGGCAAATGCACCGGTAATTAACGCAGGTGTAATAACCGCGAATTTTAACTGGAACATTGCGAACAGAACTACCGGAATAGTACCGCCTAACCAGGCTACACCCAAAGTGTTCTGCATCATAAAGAATGAGCCCGGGTTACCAATAAGGCCCATGCCACCAACGTCTTCGCCGAAGGCCATGCTAAAACCAAATACTACCCAGATGATAGTGATCAAGCCCATACAAACAAAGCTTTGTAACATGGTTGAGATAACGTTTTTCTTGCGCACCATACCACCATAGAAGAAAGCCAGACCAGGGGTCATTAATAATACTAACGCTGTCGAGATCAGCATCCAGGCAATATCGGCCGCGTTGTAGGTTGTTGCAGGGGTGGCAGCTGCTTTAGCTCCCGGGTACAAAAGGGCCAGGATAACTACGATAACAAGAATGCCAAAGGGTACAATTTTTTTCATTTTGTTTTTTGTTTTTTGATGATCAATTATAATAAGTTAAAGGGTGTGGGACGAGTCAGTGTGTCCCTGAGGGTTAAGCTTCGCAAGAGCAGGCAAATGTGGGTTTGCCTGCTCTTTTGTTGTTAATCGAAGCCATGATCAGGGAAAAGTAGCTTATTAATGAAGCGGGCGTACTCACAATTGATAATTTTTGAATTTTCTATCCAATATTTTAACCGAAATGGAAAATTTGCAACAATTAAATATTCACCATGTGCAAATCGACCGTTATTTCCTGTTTTGTTTACAGAAATTAGGGTTAATTGCATTAAATGTGATGTATATTCTCTCATTTGCATGTCTAAAATTACTAACTTTTTATTAAACTCATAATAAAATTGAAAATAATTATAAAAAAATGTGCAAAAACTTATAATTGTATGAAATTATAGATAATAAAAATTGAATATTTTATACTTAAACCTTTAAATTTTGACAAAATGTAAATTTGTTGTTGTCTGTTTTGGGTTTTTATAAAATTTGAGATTTTGAAAAGGTATTAAAATAAAAAAGCCACTCAATTGAGTGGCTTTTTTATTTTGTTATCGAAAAACTGGGCTTATTCTTCCACCATTTCGCTATTTGGAGCGCTTTCTTCGGGAGTTTCGCTCTTAAAGTAGTGTTTTTGAAATATCAGTATCAAAATTACGCCTACTGATATGGCTGCATCGGCAAAGTTGAAAACCGGACGGAAGAAGATAAAATCTTCGCCACCCCAAACAGGTAACCATTTGGGGAAGTTGCCCGAAATGAGTGGAAAGTAAAACATATCAACCACACGACCGTGAAATAGGGGGGCATATTTATAAATAACACCGTAAAAGGTAGAATCAATAATATTACCCATGGCGCCGGCGAATATCAGGGCCACGTTCATGATTAAACCGCGGTGGTATTTTTGCTGAATAAGGTAAACTACACCGTAGCCAATACCGCAAACAGCAACTATCCTGAACAAGGTTAGCACCAGCTTGCCCCACTCGCCGCCCAACTCCATGCCAAAGGCCATGCCGTTGTTCTCGGTATAATGTAGCATGCCCCTGCTGCCTAAAAAACGGATCTCCTCGCCCATATACATGTGCGTACGAACCCAGATCTTTATAGCCTGGTCAATAATTATAATAAGTATAGCAACTAAAAAAGGTTTAATATAAGCTGCCTTCATTTATTGCTTTAGTTTAGCTTCCATGGTTAGGGTGGTATGTGGTACCGCGCGTAAACGCTCTTTAGGTATCAGTTTACCGGTCTCGCGGCAAATGCCGTAAGTTTTATTTTCAATACGCACTAAAGCGGCTTCTAATTGCTCGATGAATTTTTTCTGACGGGCAGCTAACTGGTTGATCTGTTCTTTTTCAAGCGTAGCCGATCCGTCTTCCAAAGTTTTGTAAGTACCTGCGGTGTCATCAGTACCATTAGCGTTTGGCGAGCTCAGGGAAGTTGCCAATGCGTTCAGTTCTTCTTTCGCGCTAGCTAATTTTTCCAGTAACAACTCTTTAAACTCTTTTAACTCAGAGTCGCTATACCTGGTTTTTTCGTTTTCTACTTTCATTATATTTTATTAATAACAATAATTATTTCGTTCTCATCTATCTGGGCTACTTCACCCTCAGTAAGCTGATTTTCAAGTACTACGCTATCAGCTAAAATTTCGGCGCAAATATAGGATAAATTATTATTCACGGCCGATGCTATAAATTCATGGTTGCTCAGCTTCACGTTTATGCGATCAGTAACCTCAAACCCTTTGGCTTTGCGCAGGTTTTGAATACGGTTAATTAACTCGCGTGATATACCCTCCTCTTTTAATTCGTTGGTTAGGGTAACATCTAAAGCCACGGTTAGTTTGCCTAAATTTGCAACCTGCCATCCGGGTACGTCTTCGGCGATGATTTCTACGTCGGAAGATAGTATCGAGTATTTAGTATCTAGTATCGAGATAGTGCCTTTGTCTTCCAGTTCGGCAATCTGCTCCTGGCTAAACGCGTTGATCTCGTCGGCTACGGCTTTCATATCCTTACCTACTTTAGCACCCAGGGCCTTAAAGTTTGGTTTAATCTTTTTCTTGATGAAACCTGCAGTGTCTGTAATATACTCAATGCCTTTAATATTGGTTTCCGATAGGATCAGGTCTTTTATTTGCTCTACCTGTGCCTCGAAACCCTTATCCAATATTGGCAATAAAATTTTGCTTAATGGCTGACGCACATTGATGCCCACTTTTTTGCGTAGCGATAATACCAGTGATGATATATCCTGCGCCATTTGCATGCGTTGCTCCAATGCTGTATTTACCAAAGTTTCGTTGTATTCAGGGAACGAAGCCAGGTGAACTGATTCAAACGCCTCTTTTTTAGTAACGCTGTTTAAATCGGTATATAAACGCTCGGCAAAAAACGGCGCCACCGGCGACATCAGCTTCGAGATAGTTGTTAAACAGGTATAAAGCGTTTGGTAGGCCGATAGCTTATCGCTCGAGTCTTCCGATTTCCAGAATCGGCGACGGCTCAGGCGCACAAACCAGTTGCTCAGGTTAATATCCACAAAATCCTGTATGGCGCGGGTTGCTTTAGTTGGCTCAAAATCGGCATAAAACGCGTCGACCTCTTTGGTTAACGTGTTTAATAATGATATGATCCACTGGTCAATTTCCGGGCGGGATTTGATGTCTATCTCGGCTTCGCTGTAGTTAAACTTATCGATATTGGCATACATCACGAAGAACGTATACGTATTATATAAGGTACCAAAAAATTTACGGCGAACCTCGTCAATACCTTCCGGGTTAAACTTTAGGTTGTCCCATGGCGCGGCATTACTGATCATGTACCAGCGTGGCGCATCGGCACCAAACTGCTCAATGGTAGCAAATGGGTCAACGCCGTTACCCAGGCGCTTGCTCATCTTGTTGCCGTTCTTATCCAGCACCAAGCCGTTTGATATTACGTTTTTAAACGCCACGCCTTTGTTGCCAACGGCGGCGTTTACTTCTTTGATCTCGTCGCTGGCTTCGCTTAGCATTACGGCTATGGCGTGCAGGGTGAAGAACCAGCCGCGGGTTTGGTCAACACCTTCGGCAATGAAATCAGCCGGGTAGGCGTTTTTAAATTTGTCTTTATTCTCGAACGGGAAATGCCATTGCGCGTAAGGCATGGCGCCGCTATCAAACCAAACGTCGATCAGATCAGGCTCGCGGAACATTTTGTTGCCGGTTGATGATACCAGCACCACATCATCCACATAAGGGCGGTGCATATCTTCCAGCTTAAAACCTTGCGGCATGAATCCGGCGGCGATAGATTTCTCTATCTCAGCATTCAGCTCAGCGATAGAGCCGATGCAGATTTCTTCGGCACCATCTTCCTCGCGCCAGATAGGCAGCGGCGTGCCCCAGTAGCGTGAGCGCGACAGGTTCCAATCCACCAAATTTTCCAACCAGTTACCAAAACGGCCGGTGCCGGTTGATTCCGGTTTCCAGTTGATGGTTTTGTTCAGCTCCACCATTTTATCCTTAACGGCGGTGGTTTTGATGAACCAGCTATCCAGCGGATAGTATAATATAGGCTCATCGCTGCGCCAAGAGTGCGGATAGCTGTGTTCGTATTTCTTTACGTCGAAGGCTTTGTTCTCGGTCTTTAATTTGATCGAGATCAGTACGTCGGTAGGTTTAAAACCTTCCACGGCACGCTCTTCGGCGCTGTAGTATTCTTCTTTAACATAAAAACCGGCGAAGTCGGTCACCTCGTCAACAAACTTACCCTGTTTGTTAACCAGTGGTACATCTTTACCGTTTTCATCTTTTACCAAAACGGCAGGTATGCCGGCTTCTTTGGCAACTCTAAAGTCATCGCCGCCAAAAGTAGGGGCAATGTGTACTATACCGGTACCGTCCTCGGTGGTCACAAAATCGCCCGGTATAACGCGGAAGCCATTTTGCTGCAGGTCATCATTGGTAACGTAAGGTAGCAGTTGCTCGTAATTAACGCCAACTAATTCAGCGCCTTTGTAGGTGCCTTTGATGGTCCATGGAATCAGCTTGTCGCCGCCTTTATAGTCAGCGAAGGAAGCGTCCTGCGCATCAGCTTTAAAATATTTACCCACTAAAGCCTGTGCTAAAACAACGGTTATCGGCTCAAAAGTATAAGGGTTAAAAGTGCTGATCTTAGCATACTCCAATTTTTCGCCTACGGCTAATGCGCTGTTTGATGGCAAGGTCCAGGGTGTGGTTGTCCAGGCCAGGATGAACAGATCGGTTTCAATATCAGCAAATAAAGCTGCTGATTTTTCATCACGCTTAATCTTAAACTGCGCAGTAATGGTGGTGTCCTTCACCATTTTATAAGTACCCGGCTGGTTCAACTCGTGCGAGCTTAGGCCGGTGCCCGATTTTGGCGAATAGGGCTGTATGGTATAGCCTTTATATAAAAATCCTTTGCTGTGTAACTGTTTCAGTATCCACCAAAGCGATTCGATGTATTCGTTCTCGTAAGTAACGTAAGGGTTTTCCAGGTCAACCCAGTAGCCCATTTTTTCGGTCAGATCGTTCCATATATCGGTATAGCGCATTACCTCCTTGCGGCAGGCATCGTTATACTCTTTTACGGTAATTTTTTTGCCGATGTCCTCTTTGGTAATGCCCAAAGCTTTCTCAACCGCCAGTTCAATAGGCAGGCCGTGGGTATCCCAGCCACCTTTGCGCTCAACGCGGTAACCTTTAAGGGTTTTGTAACGGCAGAAGATGTCTTT
The DNA here is from genome assembly GCF_059690715.1 of Mucilaginibacter sp. A3364. Taxonomy (NCBI): domain Bacteria; kingdom Pseudomonadati; phylum Bacteroidota; class Sphingobacteriia; order Sphingobacteriales; family Sphingobacteriaceae; genus Mucilaginibacter; species Mucilaginibacter sp. A3364. Next base: position 229,677 of record NZ_JCAWED010000002.1, on the reverse strand, counting down.
AATAGCGCGCGCCATTACGTGGTGAATACCGGGCATGCCATTGGCACTCGGCGGACCTTCATAAAATGTATACGGGTTATCGGCAGGGCGGCTGCTAATGCTTTTTTCGAAGATTTGATTTTCCTTCCAAAAGTCAAGCACTTGTTTGCCTGTTTCCGATAAATTTAAAGCTTTATATTCCTTGTACATTAATCTATTACCCCTCAAATTTTAGAGGTTGCAAAAATACGGAATTAAAGGCGAAAAAAGTTATATTGTCGCGATGAAAATTAAAGTGAGGCGCTCCATAATGCTGGTTTTGCTGGGCGTGATATTGTACTCGGCATCAATGGTGTACCCGGTATTGTACAACTCCGGCTCGCGCGATCTGATACAAGGCTGTGCCGTTGGATTAATGGTAGCCGGCATAGTAGTTACTATAAAAACACTGTTAAGCGGGCGTAGAGCCGGCTAATGTACCCCTGTCATGCTGCACAAAACCCGGGGCATTGTATTGAAAACTACCGACTATGGCGATAGCAGCGTAATAGTACAGGTGTTTACCGAAAAATTCGGCCTGCAATCCTACATCATCAATGGTGTAAAAAAGCCTAAGGCCAAAATAAGCCGAAACATGCTGCAGCCACTGCATTTGCTGGATATGGTGGTTTACCATAAAGCTGCGGGGGGCGTGCAACGTATATCAGAACTAAAGAACGTTCCCATCCTGCAAAGTATCCCCTATGATGTGGTAAAAAGCAGCATTGTGTTATTTTTAAACGAAGTGCTGTACAAAGCCATCAAACAACAAACTGCCGACGAAAATTTATTCGACTTTGTGTTTAGTACCGTAGAATGGCTTGATCACCAGGTAGAGGGTATAGCTAATTTTCACCTGTTGTTCTTGGTTCAGCTAACGCGATATCTCGGTTTTTATCCCGATAGGTACCAGGCCAACGAAGCCGACTATTTTGACATGAAAGATGGCAGTTTTGTAAAATATAAGCCTAATGGCGTGCTGTACCTTTCGCCGCCGCATACCCAAAACTTTAGCAGGTTGCTGCAAACCAGTTTTGAAAACCTGGTCAATATAAAATTTAGTAATGATGAGCGCCGCTATCTCATAGCTAAGCTATTGGAGTACTATGCCCTTCATATTGAAGGTTTTGGCAGCATCAAATCGCACGAGGTGCTGGAGGAAGTGCTGGGGTAGGTTATTGAATAATGAACATCGAATAATGAATATCGAATTTCGAAGTAAAAATTCATTCATTATTCGACATTCAACATTCGATGTTCGATATTTTCACGGCTACGCCGTGTGCCCGAAAATCTGTTTCTTAATATAATCAATGCACGAATCGGGTATCGGCGCGCCTTCGGTTTGGGTTAGCGTGCCGTCGGCGTTTAGTTTGAGTTCGGCATTCAGGTTATCGTCAATAATAACATGTAGTGTTTGTTGTTCTTTTTCTACCTGGCAGGATACGTCGCGTCCTGAATAATGAAGAGAGAATTTATATTTCCCGTCTTTTTCGGCAGGTAGGGTGTCTTGAGGCTCTATCATAATTTCTGAGTGTTTTATATAATAACACCGCAGCCCGCAGGATGTTTACTTTTGATAAGTTTTTTGCAATGGCTATAAAAGCAAAAGAGAGGGCCGGTAAGCTCTCTCTTTTGTATTAACTGACTCATTAACTTATCATAAAGAACAATTGGTTTAGTTCGATAGTAAAGTACTCAAATATAGCGTTTCGGTGCTTTAAACAGCTATATTAGTAGCCATTAGTTTTAAACACTGTGGGCTGTAATTAACATTTTATTAATATCCGCTGCGCTTTGTAACAACGCAGTTGTTTTACATTCTAAAGTTTATGAAAAACCCAAACGGATTTATAGCAGTAGGAATTGGCGCTGGAGTAGCCATTGGCGTAGCTACACATAATATTGCCATGGGCCTTGCTTTGGGCGTTGTGTTCGGTATCGCCTTACGCGGTATTGCACTTAGCAAAAACAAGGACAAAAACGATCCCCAGCCATGATATCCTATTTATAAACCTTATTGTGCGATTGGTAAACCAGCGTATAATCCGCGCTCGCGTCGGTCTCCTGCCTGCCGGTTTTAGCATTAAATTTTAAAGGTTTTTGCGATAGCTGATCATTGGCCAGTTTAAACTGCAGGCCAATAGTATCGGTCATACCTTCCTGCATAAAACTCCAGGTAGCATTGATATTGTTGCCGGTCTTAATGCCTTTTACCTTGCCTTTGCGGGCATCTTTCTCATAAGGCATCCAATTCATAATACCGGTAACGCTATCGCCTTCCATAACCAGTTCAATACTGGTGGTATCCTGTTTCTTTTGGCCTTCTGTCAGCAAAAAGCATAATGCTTTGGCTTTGCCTTCGTCTGTTTTTGGCGCAACCGATGTATCTGTAATAGCCAATGTATCTACACTATCTTTTTTACTGTCTGGAGAGGAGCATGCAGCCATTCCCAGGCAAAGCACACTAATTAATGCTAGGTATTTCATGCTAGTATGACGTTTTTGTGCGCTAAAAGTTTTGCGAATTTATTTGTACATACAAAGTGAAACATTTTATTCCTGTTTGGAGTATAAGCATTTACCAATAGCTTATAACTATGAGTAGGATACAGGTATTAATTTTTGCGCTTACATTATTAGTAGGTGCAGATTATGCGAAGGCGGGTGATATACAGAACTACATTAAGCTGCAACTGGCACAGGACGCGATCAATCGCGACGAAACCGTTATTTTTTTCAGAGATAAAACCAGCCAGGCTTACGAACGGAATAATGATATTGGCTACCTCTCGGGAAATGGCCAGGTAAGTTTGGCAAGTCTGTCAAGCGACAACAAAGCGCTAACGCTCAATATGCTCCCATTCCCCAAAACTACTGCCGTTATTGCGCTAAATATTTCCACCAAATCAAGCGGTATTTTTAAACTGATCATGACAGAAATGGTTGATATGCCTCCTGTATTTGATGTTTGGCTTGTGGATAAATTCAGAAACGACTCGTTGGACATACGCCATAACAATACCTATACTTTTAATGTATTAAAAACGGATACTAACACCTTCGGTTCAAAACGCTTTAAACTGGTAATACGCAAAAATCCGGGGCGTGATTACCGGTTGCTGGGCTTTTGGGCTAAACAGGAAAGCGATGCGTTGCGCATAAGCGGTGTTAGGGGTGTTAGGGTTAACTGGAAGGTTGAGAATGAACAAAACTATACCCAATTTGCTGTTGAACGCAGCGTTGATAACGGAAAAAATTATGCGGTAATAGATAGTTTGCCCGCGAACGGATCAGGCGCTTATAGCTTCACAGATACGGACCCGGTGATGGGCATAAACTTATATCGTTTAAAACAGGAAGATGTTACGCATACCATCAGCTTTTGTAAACCGGTACAGGTACATTATTCGCGACAGCAAGATGCCCTGATCAATGCTTTCACACAAAAAAAATCAAACGTTTATCCCAATCCGGCAAGTGATATTGTAAACGTTGCCGTAAAAACCGAAAAGGCTGAGCGTTATGATATCAGCGTTACCAATATGTCGGGCCTGGTAGTGCGGCAGGTTACTACGGCGCAGGTAAACTGGCAGTTCCAGGTGGCCGATCTGCTGCCAGGGGTGTACGTGGTAAAAGTGCTGAAAAGCAATGATAAAAGCCTGGTAGCTTTTGACAGGTTTTCAAAACGATAGCAGCAGCACGGTTTTAATCTTTTAGCGCTTATTGGTATACTTGCAGCAAATACTAATAGACCACACACCTATGAGATTGAAATTTTTATTGAGCCTTTTTGTGCTCCAAATGGCCGTTATTGGCATTGCCAGTGCCCAAACCAACGAATCTTCCGGCTGGTTTGCCTGGTTCCACACCCAACGTTTATCAAAAAACTGGGGCGTATCCTTCGATGGACAGGTACGTAGCGCCAAAGATCTGGATTACGTGCGTAACGTATTACTTCGCCCAAGTGTTAACTATTATTTCGGTGGCAATAAAAGTGCTACCCTGGGCTGGGCCTATGTATCGGCCAACAGTAAAAACACTGCCGGAGATATTATTACCCGCCATGAGAACCGCATTTTTGAGCAATTCATCATCAACCAAAAAGCCGGAACAAACGCTACTATACAACACCGTTTCCGTTTGGAGCAACGTTTTTTAGGAAGCACTGCTACCCAGCCCGATGTTTTTTCGCAACGCGCGCGTTATTTTATTCGCGGTATCATTCCGTTTAACAACCAGGCTCCATTTACCAACGGCATGTTCCTGGCCCTGCAAAATGAGGCCTTTGCCAATGTGCAGAATAAAGACAAATTAAGCGGTCAGTTTTTTGATCAAAACCGTGCCTATGTGGCTATCGGTCGTCGCCTTAATAAGAGTATCGATATTGAGGCCGGTTACCTAAATCAGTACCTCAATCAAGCAGGTAAAGCTTACACCTTTAATCATGTAGCGCAGATAGCGCTGTATACCCGTTTCGGTCAATAAAAAAGCGGAAGAGGTTTTACCCTGCTTCCGCTTTAGATATTTATAGAATGGCTGGTATTACATACCGGCCATTTTTGTGCGTAATACTTTCATCCAGTAGCCACCCACTACACTACGGGCCTGGAAACCCACCTGCTTGCCGTTGGTAGTTTCGTGCCAGTCGCTTAGTGGTACACGGGTTGTGGTTTCATTACTGTATTTGTAAACCGGGTTTACCAAAGCATCAAAATCTTTCTTGTTGTCGGCCATGGTGGCGGTCCAAACAATCCAGTCGGATTTGGTGTAGGTTTTGCGGCTATCCAAAGGCAAACCATATTCGTTTTGCTTGGTCATGTAATACTTCATTTCCGTATCGTACACGCTTTGCGGATAAAGGTTCAATTTCAATATCTTATCCCAAACCATGTTGTATTTCTGGCTCCAGGTATCTTTACTGTCGAAAACTAGACCGTAATGATCGCCTGCATCGTCTTTCGCCATCCATTTTTGCGCGTAATCTTTAGCCATGGCGGTGTATTTGGCCGCGGTTTTAGTATCGCCCATAGCCTGCGCCATTTGCGCATAGGCGCCAATAGCCACAATAGCTTTTACAGATAGGTTGGCATTATGCGCCAGGTGACCGGCAAAATCATCCGTACATAATTGGTTACCCGGATCAAAACCGGCATCCGCCAGGTAATTGTTCCAAATAGTCAACGTTTTCCAATGTTTTTTGGCGAAGTCGGTGCTTTTTGTGGCTTTGGTAATAGCAGCCGTCATGATGATCATGTTACCGCACTCCTCTACCGGCATACCTTCGCCATAAGTTTGGCCGTTGGCGCGTGGATAACCACCCAGGTCGTGCGCCGCAAACGGGTGTTTCCATTTTCCGCTTTCGCTGTAGTAAAAAATACCGTTCAGCATGCCTTTTAATAACTCCGGGTTATATAGTAAAAATAGTGGGGCTGATGGATAAGTTACATCCACCGTATTGATGAAACCACCGCTAAAGTTTTCTTTAGACATGTATAACATTTCGCCCGAAGGGCTTTTAACCAACTGGTGGGCAGCTATACTTTGGCGGTAAGCTTTTAAGCAAAGTTGAGCGTAGTTTTCGCCACCGGCTTTGTAAGCGTCCTGGTAAATTTTGGTATCGGCAGCCTTGCATTTCGCCATAACAGCAGCATAGTTTTTCTGTGCTTTAGCCAGTTGGCCATCCATGGTAGCGCCCGGAGTGTTCCGCCACCAAGGCTTTAAGTTAGTGCCGAAGTACTGGATAGAATAAACCTCGTCATAACCAACCATCAGGTATTTTGATAAAGCATCCTTACCCACCATGCCGAACGGGATAACGGTATTCAGCATAAAATTACTACCCTTAACAGCCGGGCCATAAAACGCCGAATTAACGAATGATTTAATAGCAGTACCCGCCGAAGTAATATACTGCTTAGCGCCGCTGGCTGCAGGTGCGCCTACATAAGCGTAACCCCAGTCAATACGCACACCGTCGCCGGTACGCTCAACAACTTTTTGCTCGGTAGTGCCTGCTTTTAAGGTACGAACGCCGTTTTTGGTGTAGCTTTCGGTAGCCACTTCCTGCCAGGGCTGATTAACAGCCAGGTTGCTGGCTACGCCCTGGTATACATACACATTATGACGCTGGCCATCGTTTGATTTTACTTTATAGGTGATGTAAGATACCGGTGTGGTATACAAAGCAAGGTCGGTTAACACCAATGGCGAAGTAAACGTTACCTGTAAGGTAGCGCCGCCGGCTTTAAAATCATAAATAGTTTGTGTAGCTGTTACCTTAACATTGGTTTGCTCGGCAACTTTAACCAGGTCAACGCTGGCATCAGGTAATGCTTGCGAAAAGCCAACATCCATCCAGGTACCACCACCGGTGTTCACGCAATGTGCTGCCAAAACGTTTTCGCCCACTTTAAATTTAGCCAGGTCGGCTTCGCTAAGTTTGAACATCTCGTAATCGCCGTTAGCGCCCGGGATGCGTTTTAACAGTTCGCCGTTCAGGTAAACCTGCGCGTCGTCGTCATGCTGCACTTTCATAAATACTTCGCCGGTAGGTTTCTCGGTCAGGGTAAATTTGCGGCGCATCCAAACATCTTTGGTAGTCCACTTGGTGCCGGCTTTAGCGCGGTTATCGCCAAAGGGGCCTAAGCCTGTTTTCCAGCCATCGGCTTTAAAGTCTGATTTCTCCCAGCCATCGGCAGGTTTGGTATCTATCAGGTAATCGCAGGTGTAGGTTTTTTCTTCGCCTGCCGGCAGAAGCTCTTTATACTGCGGAGCCATAGCGCCCATAAAGCGGTAAAACTCTTTGTCTACTTTTACAATGCCTAGTAACGAATGCTCGCGACCTGTCCAGTGTTTGGTGGGCGACTCGTTCAGCTTATCGGTGTTCGACCAAATGCTCAGGTACGTATCATGCGTAATAAGCGGATACGCGGGCATTTTGGTTTGTGCAAAAACGTTACCGGCAAACAGGGTTGCGCAACCCATGGCCAGCCAACGTAATTTGTTAAATTGGTATTTCATATAAAATGTAAATTGGTTGAGGCGCCTAAGTTACCAGTTTATATTTACATGTACACCTTCGGGTTTATTATCAAAGCCCAGGTACAAAGTTTTTGAGGATGCATCCCATGATGATTGGAAATTTGTAACCGCCTGGCCTTTGTCATCGGTAATAGCAACCCCTTTGTTTTGCGCAGGCAATAACACCCGCATACTGTTGATGGTGTTGATAGGACTTTTAGCAATAAAACTATAGCTGCTGCCTTTCACCTGCTCATTATAAACCCTTGCCGCCGCGGCCAGCACCTGTGGTTTTGCTTTGTTGGCGACGCGTTGTACATCGTACAAATAAGCTTGCTCCCCAGGGTTAATCACCTTTTCCGAAAGAACAGGTAATTGCGGATCGAACAGGTCAATCACCGGGCCTTTTACGGTGTAGGGTTTGGTATCGGCATTCTCATTTAAAACAGCTACCAGGTCATAAGGACCGCGCTCCAGGTACAGGTTGTTTTTGTATTGCAGCTTTCCTGCTTTGGCATCGGCTTCATATCCTTGTTTAATTGCGTCCAAATACTTGCCGTCGTTGTTGGCCTGCATGGCAAACTCCTTAGGGTTTTCTTTAATGATGTAAACCGCGCCTGCGCCCACTTTAACTTTGCCGGTTTTATTTGGGGCGATACCCAGCAGTTTAAATAAGTGCTCCGATGGCGCGGTAAAGTTATTGCCTTTGGTATTCCACCATTCCATAACGCTTTGGTATGGGTCGTCGTCCTTTCCGCAATAAACCAAAACGCCGCCTTTTTTAACCCAGGCCGCCAGCTGCTCGTGTACAACGGCCGCGTTAGGTTTCATGTTAGAATAACTTACCACCAACACCTTAATATCTTTTAGCGTAGCCGGATAAGCCAGGTTTTCCATATGCACGGTTTGCACCGGGATGCCGCGTTTCAACAAAGGCAAGGTTTGCCCGTAAAAGTTAGAGAACTGCGGATCCTCAAAACCATTATGCGTAGGGAAGCGCTGAAACATCAGCGAATTACTCATCAGTACACCAATGCTGTTAACGCCGGTAACTTTATTGGTTGATGTCGGGATGTTATTCAACGAGTTCACCATGATCTGCATTTGCGTTGAATAATACTTCGGTATGTTCACGCTCGAATCGCTGTTGGCCATTTTGTACTTGCCGGTGTAAATTCGCTCGGGCCAAGGCATCACCTCGTAGTCGGCCACCATAGGGTAAAGCAATTTAGCGGTGAAGGTTGCCTGGTAATTGCGTTTATAGTCGGCCCAGTCGCGACGGGCATCTTCTATCGGATCTGTCAGGAAGAACAGTTTACGTTTAGTAGGGGCAGTCATACTTACCATGGAACCATATTCCAGGAAAGCGTTTTCAAATACCCGTTCCTTACGCTCGCCATTAAAAAACGTAGGCTCGCGCGAAGTGCCGGTCCATACTTGGGCAATGTAACCATCAATACTTGGCAAAGAAGCCAAACTAGCCTCCGGACTAACGATCCGCCAGGATGAATAATTAACCAATGAGTGTGTTGGTATAAAAACCTTCACCTCAACGCCCTTGCTTTTGCCGTACGATTTGGCATACTCAGAAACCTCTTTTATCGCATTATAATAAAGCTGGTATTTTAATTTATTGGCGAGGTAGGTATTCTCCGGGCTTTCATGCTGCGCCTTCCAGGGGAAACCGTAAAACTTTTGCCATTCTTCTTTAAACGGTTCGCTGTAACCGCCGCGGGCCCAAAACTCGGGTTCTTCTAAAAATATTTCGGTAATGCCCACGTCTATTACGCGTTTTACCACACCGGTTTTCATGAAATCGATGAAGGGCTTAGTTGGCACCACATAAGGCACATCACGGCCGTGCATAATGGGTTTGCCGTTTTGCTCGACCTGCGCCAGGTCTAAATGATTTTTGCCATCAAATTTTCCGGTGAAAAAATCGGCGTATGAACCCCAGGCAATACCGGTCATGAAAGCGGTATGATAACCATGATCGCGCCACGTTTTTACGCGCTGCTCGAATGACATATTAGGGCGATCAACAATGCCGTACACGATGGCCACGTCCGATCGCACGTCAATCTCCGGCCGCCATGGGCTACCGGTTTGGAAGGTCGTTTTTTGCAGGATGCTTTCGGCAGGTTTTACCTGCGCCAATACGGGGAGGGTTGCAACCGCAAGGCCGCAAGCGAGTAGAGCTTTCTTCATATATAAATTGGTTTACCTGGTTGGTTTATAATACCAAAGCCAAGTTAATCATTTATACAGTAAGCCCTTAACTGCTACAGGTTTTTTACAGAGGCAGATTACTTTAATCCCGGCGCGGTAAAGCCAAGGCGCTTCAGACCCGATTTTACGTTGGGATTGCTCATAAATAATTTCCAAAGCAAGCCGCTGCGATAGTTTTCCATCATCACCACAATAGGCCCCTGGTCAATAGCCAGGTACGATTTGGCGTACCAGTTGTGCTGCTCGCTGAAGGCGTCCACAAAGCCATATTCGCCCCAGATGTTTGGGCCAAGGTCCTCATAAAAATGGCGGAGAGCCTGCATGCTATATTGCGGCGTATACGGAAATGCGGACAGGGCAGCGGTTGGCGTGATCACCCCAAGATCCTCGGTAGGCGAGTGGCCGGCATAACCCCGCCAACTATCACTTGCGGTAAGGCCCCAGCAATTGGCACCATAGCCTTTTTGCTTAAGCGGATTTTCAATGCAATATTGGCGATTGATCAACGTGTGATTAACCGCCTGCTGCCAGTAATCGGCATATTGATCTTTCAATCCTTTCGGGTTAAGGCCGAGGAAAGAATACTGCGTCCAGAATAGCGAACCGCCATAGTCAGGCCCCAGCGGCAGGGTAAATTTGCCGTAATAGGTTTTGCCGTTTTTGAACGTTTTTGAATTGGTCCAGCCCTCGGTATAAACTTCTTTTTTGATGGGGTGCGTGGGTGATGAAGCGGCCATCACATAAGTGATCAGGCACTCATTCCAGCCGCGGATGGGGAGGTTCATCTCCCAGGCATAGTCGGGACTCCAGTGCCAGTACAGTACGTTTTGGTTTTGGGTATACCAGTCCCATTCCATGGCATCCCACAGGGTTTTAATTTTGCCACGGATCTCGGTTTCTGCCGCGTTTTTGCCATTGTAATATTGCTGTGCCGCCAACAGTCCCTGGAACAGGAATGACGTTTCCACAATATCGCCTCCGTTATCCTTCTTGCTGAAGGGAATTACCTTCCCCGTTTCCCCATTTAACCAATGCGGAAAAGCTCCATGAAACCTATCGGCTTTCAGCAGGAAATTTAAAATCTTAAGCGTTTGTGAAGCGGCTTCCCGGCGGGAAATAAACTTGCGGTTTACCGCGGCTATCGTCGCCATCACACCGAACCCCGTCCCGCCGCTGGTAACCACATTATTGCCGAAATTTGCATTGCTGTTACTGCGCTCGCGGGCCATGCCGCTGGTGGGGTGGGCCATATCCCAAAAGTAACGGAAGGTTTGCTTTTGCACCAAATCCAGCAAGGCAGCGTCGCTTAGGTTTTTATGAATGCTGAGGTCAGCCTTGATGGGTGTTTTTTGGGCCTGGCTTATGCTAATAGTAAACAGACAAGCAAGCAGCAATATTGATCTTTTCATGCAGGGAAATTGGCTGCCCCTAACTTACAAATTTTGATTTGAATAGGTCATTTAAAAATATGTTAAGCATATTTGTACATACATACTTTTAATCTGCATGAAATTCAAAATATTGCTTTCGATACTGGCCGCGGCCCTTACCATACAGGCATCGGCACAATCAAAACTGGTTAAGAATTTGGCGGCGGGTAAACCGCAGACATTGGTAACTTACGGCACCAGCCTTACGGCGGCCGTGGGCGGCAAGGCCTGGGTAGACTCGGTAACCAAGGCGCTCAACAAAAAATATAACAACCTGCTTACCACTAAAAACGCCGCTAAAAGCGCCATGTGGAGTACCTGGGGAGTTGAACACCTGCAGGATAGCGTCATCAATAAAAACCCTGACGCCGTGATCATAGAGTTTGGGATGAACGATTGCTTTCTGAACTATAAAACCAGCGTGGCCGTGGCCAAACTGAATCTGAATTACATGATCGATCGCATTAAACTGGCTAACCCCGACTGTGAGGTAATTTTGCAAACCATGGACATACCGCTGGACGACCATTTTAAGCAACGCCCTGACTACCTGGCCTACTACCAAATGTACCGCGACGTGGCCAAGGCCCGCCGCCTGCTTTTGATAGACCATTACCCACACTGGAAAGCCCTCCTCGACAAAGGAAAGGATGCCTACCTCAAAGAGGTTTCGGACGGCGTACATCCCGACCCGGCGGCAGCACGTAAAATAATTGCGCCATATATTTTGGAAAGGCTTAACGCAAAATAGAGCGCAGTGTAGCGCCGTATGCGTAGCACGCTACACCGCTACACCTGGTGTAGCGGTGCTACGGCACTTATTTTCAGGTGTTTGAAATTTTTGGTGGCGCTGTTTTGTCAGTTATCGGTATGTTCTTAAAACTACCTGCCTTTGGCGGCTTCGTCCTCGTAATTAGCATACATTTACTTAATATTGTACAGCTTTAGGGTTTTTGTAAATCCATGTTGGGCCCTCTGGTGTCAGTTTCAGGATATTTACCGGACCTCCAACTTTATCGGGGTGATTAGCAATCTCAATCTTTATAAATTCCGAAAGAGCTGTTTCCGGTTTGTTAGAATCTATTTTATTTATTATATTGTTAGTAACCGATTTAGTTAGATGATCAAACACCCCATAAAAATTATTGCTGATATTCTGAGGATATGATTTATAATCAGTAGTAACAGTTATCAAGTTATTGGCACCGAACTTAGCGTAGAAAAATATATCTGTTATGAAGGGAGTTCCATTTTTTATCCCAAATAAAACTACAGATCCAAGGTTTTTTTTTCGATAGCTTTCGATGTAATCGGGCCTAACCGGCCTCACTTTGGCAATAAAATTTTCATATCTTTTCTTCATTGCATTTTGAGTTCCTTTTACGACTTCTAATATATTTGATTTACCGATTAATTCTTTTGTCACTACATACGCAAACTCACTATCAAGATCACCTGCGACTGCAAAATACGTTTGTCCAACATTTTTAATTTTCACAACGTTTTCAACCGAACTTGTCGTTTTTCCGTCTGTGTCAAACCATGTTTTAATTCTTTTGCTATCGGCTGCAACATAAATGGTATTTCCGATTCTTAATATTACAATGCACGTTGCAAACGAACTTGCACTATAAATGCTTAGTAATATTGATGCAATTAATTTTTTCATGAAAATTGATTGTAAAGTATGGTTTTTAAAGTATGTCCAAATTACGATATCAATTAAAAATTCAACGTATTTATCTTTTTTTGGTGGCTTCGTGCTGCACTATTAGTTGTTGTATTTGTTGCATCAGTCGGCCGGCGTCGTCTGTATATTGTTGGGGTAGTTGCGGTACTTCATTTTTTGCCAGGTAATTGTGCAGCGCTTTGTTGGCCTCACGTATCGGCGACAGCAAAGCATGCAACAAGTACAGCGTTAGCGCGCATGCTACCAGTGTGCAGCCCAGCGTGGTGAAAAATATGGCCGTACCCGAACTATAGCCCGAAGTAAGCGCTATGATCACCCCAATCAATGGTACATGGATCCCCAAAAAGCCAATAAATAAAAATTTTAACGCGTAGTTTTCTGAAAGCAGTTTCAGGTTAGAAAGTGAAGAATAAATAGAGGTCATAATAAAGAATAGGAATTTAGTTTTGCAGTAATTGGTTGTTTAGTACGCAAAAGGTAAAACAAATGTTTGAGTTTTACAACTATAGGTTTTGTACGTAACGATTAGGATATACGGCTTGACAGCATAGGCCTAATATGTATATTGGTGGCCGATTATAAATGTCCCTGATTATTTGAACCAAATTTACCCTCTAAAAATCAAATGAATAAAAAATTAATATGGGCCGCCAGCAGTGTAGGTTTACTGCTTGGCCTGAGCGGTTTTATAGCCAATATGGGCCCGGGGCCGGTTAAAGCCGATCTGAAACTCCCACAAGGTTTTACCGCTACCATTGTTGCCGATTCGTTGGGCCCGGTTAGGCACCTGGCTGTTACCGCTAACGGCAGCATTTATACCAAAATGAATTCGTTACGCCGTACCAAAGGCATTATTTTCCTGGCGGATACCAATAATGACGGTCGTTTGGATAAGAAAACTGTTTTTGGCGATTATGCCGGTACCGATATCCGCCTGCATGGCCAGTACCTTTACGCTACATCAAACACGGGCGTTTTCCGCTATAAGCTGAATGCCAAACAGGAAGTAATCGACACCAACAACCCCGAAGTAATTGTACAGGGTTTGCTAGACAGGCAGCACGATAACTCAAAATCCATCGCTTTTGATGCGCAGAACAACCTGTATGTAACCATCGGTTCATGGTCTGACGCCTGCCGTCAGAAAGATTCGGGCGCGGGTATACCGGGCTGCCCGATATTGGATTCGGCAGGTGGTGTTTGGAAGTTTAAGGCTGATAAGCTTAACCAAACTTATAAAGATGGCGAGCACTTTGCCCGCGGCATTAAAAACGCGGTAGGTATCGACTTAAATCCCGTAACCAAAACTGTATTTGCTACGCAGCACGGCCGTGGTAATTTCCACGATAAATTCCCGCAATTCACGGCCAAGCAAAGCGCCGAAATGCCTGCCGAAACCGTTTACGAATTAAAAGCGGGTTTAGACGCCGGCTGGCCTTTTGTTTACTATGATCCTTTCCAAAAGAAAAACATACAGGCACCCGAGTATGGTGGCGATGGCAAAGCCGTAGGCGATGCTAAATATGCACAGCCAGCCATAGTTTTCCCGGCGCACTATGCACCAAATGATCTGTTGTTTTATACCGGTAACCTGTTCCCTAAACGTTACAAAAACGGAGTTTTTGTGGTGTTTCATGGTCAGTCGGGTTCGCCAAAAAAAGGTTACATGATAGGCTTTGTACCATTTGTTAATGGTAAACCATCTGGTCCGTGGGAGCTATTTGCTGATAACTTTACGGGTCAGGATCTTGATCATCCTACAGGTCCGTTAAAATATCGCCCTATGGGTCTTTCGCAAGGTGCCGATGGTGCATTATATGTGTCTGACGACTTAAAAGGTGCTATATTTAGGATAGCTTATAAATAAGCGTTAGCTAATGAATTTCGACAATAAAATAGCGATAGTAACAGGGGCGGGCCAGGGCATAGGCTTTGAAATATGCCGACTGCTGGCCGCCCATGGTGCTACTGTTTTATTGAACGATGCCGACGCCAAACTGGCTAAAAAAGCCGCCGCCCGCATAAACGACCTGGACAAAGGCTATTGCCTGCCTTGCGTAGGTGATGCCGCCAACGTGGATTTTATCAACGAAATGGTGAACGTAGCCATTAACAATTGGGGCCGCATAGATATTGTTATTGCCAATGCAGGCATTACCCTATTCGGCGATTTTGCCACTTATACGCCCGAAGCGTTTAATAAAGTGCTGCAGCTTAATTTGGGCGGTACTTTTTTCCTGGCGCAAGCCGCATCAAACCAAATGAAAAAACAGGCCGAAGGCGGGACATTGCTGTTCATGTCGTCGGTAGTAGGGCACCAGGCGCTTAAAAGTTTGGCCGCCTATGCCATGACCAAAGCCGCTATAGAAATGCTGGCCAAAAACCTGGTTATCGAGCTATCATCCCACAAAATAAACATAAACACCGTAGCTCCCGGCGCCACCCTTACCGAGCGCACCATGCAGGAGGCTGATTACGAAAAAGTATGGTCGGAGATAACGCCAACCGGTCGCCCGGCTTTTGTGAGCGATATTGCTAATACGGTATTGTTTTTAGTATCTGACGAAGCCAAACACATTACCGGCCAAAGCCTGATTGTTGATGGTGGCTGGACGAGTGTGAGTGTGCTGCCGAAGGGGATAAAGTGACCCCTTCTGACCTCCCCAAAGGGGAGGAGGAATGGTGGCGTACCAACCCAGCATGTCATCCCGAGCGTAGCGTGGGGATCCCCGAGCGCTTGTTAATCGGCTGCTTGGATACCTATCTCACGGGGATTATTAATATTGTTATTTGTTTTTCAATGGTATTAATGAGCTCCCTACGGTCGGTTTCCTACGCTCGTTCCTCGCTCGTAATGACGTAGAAGTTTGAAACCTCACTCAAATCCCTGATATTTGGATATGCAGCAAAGCCTCAATGACTTCCTGAAAATACTCACCGTAACATCCGCCAGGTATTTAATAATAGCAGGTGCGGCATTCCTGCTTTGTTATGTGTTGTTCAGCAAATGGCTAAGCCCGTCAAAAATACAGGGCCGCGATGCGGCGCGTAAGGATTTTGTGCGCGAGATATTGTATTCGCTGCAAACTACGCTTGTGTTTGCCGTAATAGCTTACATCGTATTTTATACTCCGGTAAGAGGCATCACCCAATTTTATACTGATGTTAACCAATACCCACGCTGGTGGTTATATGCCAGCGTGCCACTAAGCCTGGTAGTGCACGATACTTATTTTTACTGGATGCATCGCACACTGCATCATCCCAGGCTATTTAAACACACGCATCTGGTGCATCATCAATCTGTTACACCTTCGCCCTGGGCATCATATTCTTTCCATTTTTTTGAAGCCTGGACAGAAGGACTGGTACTGGTGGTCATCGCCATTATTATGCCTATGCACCCCATAGCCATCGGTTTATTTGTGCTGATAGGTTTTGTGATAAATGTTTACGGGCATTTGGGTTATGAGATAGCACCCAAATGGCTGCGCAAAACGCCGATATTTGAACTCACTAATACATCTGTTCACCATAACTTACACCACCGCAAGTTTAACGGCAACTATGGCCTGTATTTCCGCTTTTGGGATAGGGTGATGGGTACAGAGCACCCCGATTATGTAAAGGAATATGATAAAGTGCAGGCGAAGAGGGAGCAGGGGAAGGGTGCGGAGCTGGAATTACAATCCGAGTAAACTAAAAAACGCGTCATTGCGAGGAACGAAGCAATCTCTTCACACGCAAGTCAATGTCCGGCGTTTTCAGGAAGTACGCCTTCCCTATTACTCCTCATAATGGAATGTCCTACGCAGAGATTGCTTCGTACCTCGCAATGACGTATTCGGTTAGATGGAAACGTTTGCGTAAATAAATACCTCACCCTCAGCTAAATTTCAAGCTTTTGAACCTACTTTAGCCCCTGCAAACCAATTTGTGCCGGGCTTTACAGCGTAGCAATTTTTTATGAACAAAATTTTTAGGACCTGCGTTATTGCGACGGTTTTTACGATGACTACTTTGGCGGCTGCCGCTAAAGATTATATGGCCGATTTTTTCGGTATCAAGGCTGATGGCGTGACTTTAAATACGCGTGCCATACAGTTTGGTATTGATCATATCAGCAAAAATGGAGGTGGTGTGTTGGTTTTCCCTGCGGGGAAATATT
Source organism: Mucilaginibacter sp. A3364 (assembly GCF_059690715.1). Classification (NCBI taxonomy): domain Bacteria; kingdom Pseudomonadati; phylum Bacteroidota; class Sphingobacteriia; order Sphingobacteriales; family Sphingobacteriaceae; genus Mucilaginibacter; species Mucilaginibacter sp. A3364. The sequence goes on along the minus strand of NZ_JCAWED010000002.1, from coordinate 213,119 downwards.
TAACCGGGTGCATTCACTTCAAATCAAACGTTAAAATTAAGTTGGATGAAGGGGCGGTTTTGTTAGGGTCGGTTAATCCTTTAGATTACGACCGGCAAGATACGCCCTTTGATCACAATTTCAGCACATCGTTGGCCCTTATACTGGGGCTTAACGCGCAAAATATAGGCATCATTGGCAAAGGCACTATTGACGGGCAGGGTAAGGAACTGGCCGCCGCCGTGGGCCAACTGGTAAAAAAGGGATTAATTGTCGACAAGTCGGTGAGCCGGCCGGATGAGGATAAACGGCCGATGCTCATCAACCTGTTCGGCTGCGAGGATGTGGTTATCAAAAACATCACCCTTAAAAATTCTTCATGCTGGACGGAGTGTTACAACCAATGCAAAAATGTAGTGGTGGATAGCATTACAGTGCAAAGCCGCGCCTTTTGGAACAACGACGGCATTGACATTGTAGACTGCGACAATTTTAAAGTAACCAACTCTAACTTTAACTGCAGCGACGACGGCATTTGCCTCAAATCATTAGTACCGGATAAGCTCAACCAAAACATCCTTATCCAAAACAATAGCATGACCACCGAGGCCAGCGGCATTAAATTCGGCACGGCATCGTTGGGTGGTTTTAAAAACATCCGCATTATTAATAATAAGGTGTTTGATACCTACCGCTCGGCCATTGCCTTAGAGGCGGTTGACGGCGCGGTGATAGATAATATTGAGGTTGATGGCATAGAAGGTATTAACATTGGCAACGGCATATTTTTACGTGCGGGTAAACGTAAAGGCGCTCGCCTGGGTGTGGTGAATAATGTGCGCATTAGCAATGTAAACGTAAGCATCCGCGAAGAAAAGAATCCGCTAAAAGCCATGCCTGCCGTAGTTATTGCCGGATTGCCGGGGCAATTGATTGATAACATCAGCCTAAAAAATATTAACATGAAACTGCCCGGCGGGGCCGATAAAGCGAATGCTAAAATATCTATCGCTAATTTGAAGGATATCCCCGAAAAGGAAAACAGCTACCCCGAGTACTCTATGTTTGGCGAGCTGCCTGCCTGGGGTGCCTACATTCGCCACGCGCGAAATGTGAAGTTTGACGGGTTGACATTGACCGCTGCCAAGGTAGATTTCAGGACGGCCATAGTATTGGACGATGCCGACAAAACCACCTTTAAAAAACTAACCGTAAAGGAGCCTCAAAGTAAAACCAAAATATTTACCGCTAACCCTACCACTGCCAAATGAAAACACTGAAACACTTTGCCCTTGCCGTAGCGGCAATTGCTATTGGCTACACAGCCAAGGCCCAAACTGTTGATAAACCATCGCCCGAGGTATTGCCCGGCGAAGGCATCAAGAAGTATGATTTCTTTTACGCAGGCGAAGCCAAGGCCCGCAACATGTACATTGTAAAAAATGGAAAAATAACCTGGCAGTATATTGATACTACCGGCCGTGGCGAGATAAGCGACGCGGTGCTGATGGCTAATGGCAATGTTTTATTTGCCCATCAGTATGGTATTACGCTGATTGACAAAGACAAAAAAGTGCTGTGGCATTACGATGCGCCGAGCGGTTTTGAAACTCACACCGCCCAGATGATAGGTAAGGATAGGGTAGTGTTTGTACAAAACGGAAACCCTGCCAAAGTATTTGTTACCAATATTAAGACCAACACGGTTGAAAAAGAATTTGTGCTGCCCTTTAAAAGCGGTACGCACGGGCAGATACGTCACGCTCGGTTAACCAAGGCCGGTACCTTGCTGATAGCCCACATGGACCTGGGTAAGGTTAACGAGTATGATGTAGATGGTAAAATTCTGCGAAGTATTGACGCCCCCGGTGCCTGGAGCGGTGTGGAACTAAAAAACGGTAACGTATTAATTGCCAGTAACGGCCGCTATGTGCGCGAAGTAGATAAAGCCGGAAATATAGTTTGGGATTACGACCTGAAAGCCCTGCCGGATTATAAAATAGCGCCGCAGGTTGCGTTACGTTTACCTAACGGGAATGTATTAGTAAATAGCTGGTTTAACCAATGGGACGGCCCTAAAGCCGGCGACCCGAAACAAACCGTACAAGCCATTGAAGTAACGCCTGATAAGAAAATTGTATGGGCCCTGCGCTCATGGGATGCGCCGCTAAACCTGGGCCCGGCAACCATCATCCAGTTGTTGAATGATCCGAATAATGATACTTACGCGAAGGCTTATTTCGGTAATATCAAATAAACTATATTTATGGCTTTAAATAAGCCCTCATCCAATACCATGAAAGTACCTTACGTTAAATCGTTATTTGCCGCATCGCTGTTGCTGGCCGCCTCTACTTTATGCGCTCTGAACAAACCACAGGACGAGCTGCCTAACGCAGGCCTCACCACCCCGCAAGGTTTTAAAGCGGTAAAACTGATAGAAGGCATAGGCAAGGCCCGCCACCTGATAGTGACGCCCAAAGGCAATATTTATGTGCGCCTGGCCCGTACGGTAAACAACCAGGGTACCTTAATGCTGCGCGAAAGTGATGGTAAGGCTACCGTAAAAAGTGGTTTCGGCGATTATGGTGGTACGGGAGTGCAGTTGTATAAAGGCTTTTTGTATGTGGCCTCAAACTCGGCTGTTTTTAGGTATAAGGTTGATGCGAATGAGGAGGTGATAAGCCCCTTCGCGCCCGAGACCATTGTTACCGGCCTGGTAGATAAAGGTACGCACGAAACCAAATCCATCATGATGGATAACGTTGGCAATATGTACATCCCAATAGGATGCCCGTCAAACTCCTGCCAGGTGGAGGACAGGAAGCGTGGCTCATTAGGTCAGCCGGGTTGCCCGCTGTTGCAAACCGCGGGCGGTGTATGGCAATTTAAACCCGATAAACACAACCAAACCTATGCCGATGGTTTACGCTTTGCTACCGGCCTGCGCAACGTAGTAGCGGTAGACTGGAACAAGCAAACCAATCAACTCTACGTAATGCAGCACGGCCGCGACCAGCTCGACAACCTGTTCCCGGCGATGTATGATAACAAGCAAAATGCCGAGAACCCTGCAGAGTGCATGTACGCCCTCAAAAAAGGCGACAACGCGGGCTGGCCGTTTATCTATTACGATCGTTTCCAGAAGAAAAAGATCCAGGCCCCCGAGTACGGCGGCGACGGCAAAAAAGAAGGTAGCTCGGAGTATATTGACCCTGTAGCTGCTTTCCCGGCGCACATGGCCCCTAATGATATTTTGTTTTACACCGGCAACCAGTTTCCGGCTAAATATAAAAATGGCGCGTTCGTAGCCTTCCACGGTTCATGGAACCGCGGACCTGAGCCACAGGCGGGTTATTACGTAGTTTTTCAGCCGTTTAAAGATGGTAAACCAAGCGGCGATTGGGAAGTTTTTGCCGATGGTTTCTCGGGTTCGCCTGAGAAAACGGCTTCAGGCCGGGCAGATCATCGCCCATGTGGCTTGGCGCAGGGGCCTGATGGCTCATTATACGTAACGGATGATGTTAAAGGTGCCATTTACAAAATAACTTACAGTGGCGGCAATACCGCTGTTAAGACGGGAGCAAATGCATCGCCTGTTAAAACCATTAAGCCTATAAAAGCGGTCGCCAACGTGCCTGCGGCTATTAAGAAATCGTTTGACGCGGGCGCTTTGGTTTACAAACAAAACTGCGTTACCTGCCACATGGCCGACGGTGGCGGCGTACAAAACCTGAACGCCCCATTGGTTAAAACCACTTTTGTACTGGGCGATAAAACGCGTTTGATCAACATACTGCTTAAAGGCATGCAAAACGTAGAGGTTAACGGCGAAAAATACAGCAATGTAATGCCGCCGCACAGCCATTTAAGCAACGCGCAAATAGCTAATGTGCTTACTTATGTTCGCAATAGTTTCGGTAACAAGGCAGGCGCGGTTTCGGTAACCGAGGTTGCCGCGGTGCGGGCGAAGAAATAATCGCGTTAGCAAAAAAATATACTACCTATGCAGGTTATTTATAACTTGCAACAAATGGAAGAATATTGGAACCAGTTTATTGAATGGCTCACCGAATTGGGCGAAAAGCACGAGGTTAACCCGCTGCTGCTGGGCTGCCTTTACCTTGTAAGCAAAGTGAGTATGGTAACTTTTTTGGGTTTCGTGGTGAGAAATTTGCGCGCCAAAAAGCCTTATATGATACTGTTGCTTTGCGCCTGCGTGAGTTTTTGCGTGCCGTATACGTATATTATTATTGCCGGTAAAAATATCCCGCTATGGGTTTACGGTTTTATGGCCCTGGTGTTTATCTATGGCGGCTACACCATTTGGAAAACCATTAACAAGAAACAGGAACAGGTTGATGTGATTGCTTAAGCCACATCAAGCATACAAAATAATAAAGCCCGGGCCACACAATCCCGGGCTTTTGCAATTTTATAGTTGATTGTTTTTAAAGTGTGAGGCTTTTATTGATGACAAGACAGCTTAAAATCGAAAACGTTGCATATTCCGGATAAATTGGTATTGAAATTGCATTAACTATTTTATGAAACGGAACGTGCTTGTAATTGAAGATGAACCCATCATTGGCGAGATGATGAGCATTATGCTGGAGATAGAAGGCTACCGGGTGATCAGTTTAGATGATACCGGGCTGGCACGCCGTAAACTACACGATAAAGAGGTTGACCTGGTAATGCTGGATCTGAACCTGAAAGGTAAAGAAAACGGCCAATCCATGTGTACCTACATCAAAGGGCATGACGAGTTGAAGCATATACCCGTAATACTGGTATCAGCCAATGTTGACCTGGAAAGCATCATGATAGAATGTGGCGCTAATGATATGATCGCAAAACCATTCGACATGAACTTCTTCATCAACAAAGTGCGCAGCTATTCCAACCACGACGGAGAAAGCCTTTCGGCTTGATACGTTTTACACTTATGTGACCATTTTTGAATACAGCACCGCCCATTATGACGGAGCCGTTACTTTTTTTATTCCTCTTTTCAATTGCTTTGCCTCTACATCGCTATTGAAAAATTTATGTTTAAAAAAGTACTCTCTAAACTCTCGTTGGGGCTGCTTTACCTGTTATCGCTGCTCCCTTTTGCAGTGCTTTACCGCATTGCCGACTTTATTTATTTTTTGCTCGCCCGCGTGTTTAAATACCGGCATAAGGTGATTTATGAAAACCTGCTCAACGCCTTCCCCGAAAAAACCGAACATGAGCGTATGGATATTGAACAACGCTATTACCGCTACATGGCCGATCTGCTGGTAGAAACTGTGAAACTCTTCTCTATCTCGCAAAGCGAAGTTACCGAGCGTGTGCGTGTAGTAAACAGCGAGTTTATACAACATGCTTTTGACCAAGGTAAAAGCGTAATAGGCGTGCTGGGCCATTATGGCAACTGGGAAATGAATGCCCTGCGCTTTAGCCAATTGTTTAAGCAGAAACGTATTATTGTTTACAAACCCTTATCAAACACGGTGTTTAACAGGGCCGTTGTTAAAATGCGGTCGCGTTTTGGGGCCACGTTGGTGAGTATGAAAAACACCATGCGCAAGCTCATCGAATACAAAAACGAACCAACGGTTACAGTTTTGGTGGGCGATCAAACCCCGGCCAGGCCCGAGATCCAGTATTTCACCAATTTCTTGAATCAGCCCACAGCGGTGTTTTTAGGCGCCGAAAAACTGGCCAGGTATACCGACAGCGTAGTGGTGTTTTGCGATATCCGTCGCGAGCGCCGCGGACATTATACCTGTACGTTTGTACCGCTGTTCGATCATCCTAAGGAGACACAAGGGCATGAAATTACCGACACCCATGTGCATTACTTGGAAGATGTCATCCGCCAGGAGCCCGAACTATGGTTATGGTCGCACCGCAGGTGGAAATTTAAACCCGAGGATGTTGGCTATACCGACGGCATGGTGGCCGCGTGATACTTTGTAAAAGGAGCTGCATTTTGCGGTTCCTTTTGTTTTAAGGCGGTTTTTGTAAACACATCATTACAAAACCGCAATTGCGTAAACCACTTTTATTGGCTATAATTGAGGCTAACAGGCTTTGTTTACAATAGGCAATGCCGCCTTATCACATTATGAAAAAAGTATTGTTGTTTTTAAGCTGCCTGGCTTATTGTTGCGCGGTTTATGCGCAGGCGCCGGTTATAAGTTACAGCAGCCCTCAAAAATTATATGTAGGCAAAGCGGTAACCATAACACCCGTTAATACGGGTGGTGTTGTGCCGGTACAAATTAACCCGCGGGCAACGTTTTACTTAGCCACCAATGTTTCATCTACCAACTATTTTGTGAAGGGGCCATCCGGCGAGATCTACTCTTTTAATAATTTAACGCTTTCCCGTGTTGCTACAGATGGTACTGTAACAATTATTGCGGGCGCGGGCAACACCAGGGGATCTGTTGACGGCACCGGCCCTGCTGCATCATTGCTGGAGATAAGCGGTATGGTAATTGATGCTGCCGGTAACATTTATTTAGCCGAAAGTAATTATGCCGATGGCGGTAATTGTAAAATACGTAAAGTAACACCGGCAGGTGTTGTTACCACTATAGCAAAAAACCTGTTTGGTGTAGGCGCGATAACCATGGGCGGCGATGGTTTTATATACCTGATTAACGGACAGGGTATTTTAAAATTCGCCACAGATGGTACGTATACTAAGGTTATTGATCCGTTGCCGAAGATAACCAATTCGCCGCGTGAGATAAGAAGTATAGCTGTTGATAAGACCGGAATTATTTATGTAACCGATTATTGGCAACACCAGGTTTTAAAAATAACGCAGGACGGTACAGTTTCAACACTGGCAGGTTCAACATTTGGTAACGTTGATGCTGTGGGTACGGCGGCTAAAATTTCGTACCCGTCAGGCCTTGCACTTGATAGTAAGAACAATTTATGGGTTGCCGAAGACGCTTTCTTCAGCATGAGGAAGATAAGCACCACTGACGGAAAGGTTACCACGGTTGCCAACGGGATGGTTTATGATGAGAATAACCGGTCGCGGTCATTTCATATCCCAAGTAGTGTGATCATTGACAGTGAGGATAATTTGCTGTTTAGCTGGGGTAGCGCTTACTATAAACTTAGCACCGAAGGTTACAGCATTTCTGAGCAGTTACCTCAAGGCTTGTTGTTTGGCCCTGATGGCAGTATAACAGGTACGCCAGAAATCCTCGCAACCGCTAAAGAATATACTGTTAAGGCTACTAACACGGCGGGTGTAAGCGCTGCCAAAATAAGTATTGAAGTGGTGGTACCGGCTGAGCCACCCACCATAACAAGTTTCACCCCTACATCAGTTGTCAGAGGCGCCACCATCAATATCACCGGTACTAATTTTTTAAATACAACTAATGTAACGGTCGGCGGTAAAAAGGCTAATTTTTATATCATGTCTTCTACCGCTTTACAGGCAATTATACCCCCTGATGGGGTATCGGGTGATGTAGTGGTTACCAACCCTTACGGCACAGCAACTATGGGTGGATATGTTTTAATACCTCCGCCGGTTATTACTTCGGCAAGCCCGTTAAGCGGTGGTAAAGGCGCGGTAATAACTGTTAAGGGTACTAACTTTAATAACGTTACCGGCGCAAACGTTGGTGATTACTATGCCTTTTATAAAATTATATCTGATACTGAAATAGAAGTAACGCTACGCGAGGGTGGTACCGGTAATATCAGTGTTTATGGCCCGGCGGGCAATTCGTCTTTCCCGGGGTTTACTTACATAAAAGCGCCAACGTTTACATCCCTTTCGCCCGCAACGGCTATGGCTGGTGCTACATTAGTTATTAAAGGCGCTGATCTGGACAATGCCACTTCGGTAAAAATAGGTGGCGTTGAAGCTACTTCATTTACCGTAGTTAATTCAACCACCATTAATGCCATAGTGCCGGTAGCCAAATCGGGCGCTATAACAATTACCACACCCGGGGGGACTGTTAGCGGCGGAAACTTTTACTTTATAGCTGCCCCGCAAATTACCCGGGTAACCAATCTTAAAGCCGGTATAGGCGCTTCTGTATATATTTACGGTACTGATATGGCTTACGGAACAGTATCTGTAACTATTGGCGGGGTGCCGGCTACGCTTATTTACACCTCGGGCGAATACATAGCCGCCAATGTTGGTGTGGGCGCAACCTCGGGCGATATTAAGGTAACTACATCGGCCGGTACGGCCACATTCCCGGGCTTTATTTTGGTTAACGAACCAAAAGTTATATCATTTAGCCCCATTGAGGCCGCCGCCGGCGAACATGTTATGATCACAGGCAGCAATTTTGAAGAAACCGCCCAGGTAAGTTTTGGCAATTATCCCGCCGTGTTTACCATCGTATCGCCAACCTCGATTGACGCCGTTGTTGGCCAGGGCGCAACAGGCAGTGTTATTGTACGTTCTGCGGGTGGCACCGGCAGTTTAGCTGGCTTTAATTACAAGGGCGCGTCTGTGCTTTCGTTTTCGCCGCTTACGGCAAGTACAGGGCAAACCGTAACTATTACCGGCAATAATTTTACAGGTGCTACCGAGGTGCTGTTTGGTACAGCCAAAGCCCGTTCATTCAGCATCATATCAAATACCGAAATACGCGCCGTAGTGGGTGATGGTGTTTCGGGTGCTGTAACGGTAAACACGCCGTTAGGTAAGGGCGCCTTGAGCGGGTTCACCTACCTGGGGCCAAATGCAACCTCAATCAGCCCGTCTTTTGCAGGGCCGCTCACCACATCGCCCCTTATTATAACCGGCACTAACTTTACAGGTACAACATCGGTAAAATTGGGCGGTATCGAAGTGCCTTTTACCGTTGTTGGTGCAAATACCATAAGCGTTACGGCGCCTATAACTACCGCCGCATCCGGCGAAGTGCAGATAACTGCTCCGCAAGGCATATTTAAAGGGCTTTTATTCACCTGGGTGCCTGCTCCGGTTATCACATCGGTAAGCCCTATGGGGCAAAAAGCGGGCGGGCAGGTGGTGATAACCGGTAGCAACTTTTTAGGTGTAACCGGTGTTAAGTTTGGAGGCGTTGCCGCCCAGTATTTTTTAACCAACAGCACAACCAGTATCACAGCAGCTGTTGGCACGGGTGCATCCGGCAGCATATCGGTAAGTACAGTAGGCGGTACAACAGCTATAGATGGATTTGTATATAATTCGCCAACCATAACATCATTTAGCCCGGCGGCGGCTGGTGCGGGGCAAACAGTCACCATTACCGGCAGCAATTTGGGCGATGTGCAATCTGTTAAATTTTATAACGTAAACGCGGCCTCGTTTACCATCACATCGGCCAACGAAATTAAGGCTGTGGTTGGCAGTGGTGCCAGCGGCTACATCAATATTACCAGCCCTGCCGGTACCGCAACGCGCGATGGTTTTACTTTTGTTGAGCAACCTGTATTGTATGGCAGCACGCCGCTTAAAGGTGGTACCGGTACCGAAATTACTATAGGCGGCTGGCAGCTAAGCAGTGCAACAGGTGTTACTATTGGCGGGGTTGCGGCGCAAATAATCAGCATAAATAATTCGGGAATAAAAGTTAAGGCACCGGCTAATGCCAGTGGCGCAATTAAAATACAAACCCCCGTGGGCGAGTTTAGTAAAGACTCGTTTACCTGGCTTGCGCCGCCTGTTATTATAGGCATAAGCCCGGCTACCAGCAACAACCAGGATACGGTAGTTATAAATGGGTCTAATTTTGCCGATATACAGTTTGTTAAATTTGGCGGTATGTATGCTTCATACTGGTTGGTATCGTCAACCGCAATAAAGGCGGTAAATATGAGTGGCGGTACCGGCGACGTATCTGTAGGTACATTAGGTGGCAGCACAACTTTTACGGGTTACACCTTTATACCCCCACCTACTATCAGCAATTTTAGTACAACCGGCGAAGGTTTAACGGCATCAACGCTGATTACCGGTACAAATTTTAACAACGTAACCGAGGTTAAATTGGGCGGTGTGCAGGCAGCTTCATATACCGTTAACAGCCCAACATCAATTACCGCCAAACCCGGTGCCGGTGCAACCAGTGGCCAGGTAAGCGTAAAAACAACCGGCGGCACGGTTAGCCGCCCGGGTTACCTGTTGTATAACCCACCGTTTATAAGCTCGTTTGCACCTGTAAGCGCCGCGCCGGGAACAGTAATTACTATTACCGGTAAAAATTTTAATACGGTGGCTGCTAAAAACGTGGTACACTTTGGCGTTATAAAAGCCGAGGTTAAAAGCGCGACCGCTACTACGCTTGAGGTTATAGCGCCGGCAAACGCCAACGGGCTTTTATCTGTAGTTAATGTTGATAGGGGGCTTTCGTGCTACTCAAACTTGACGTTTAATCCACTAAGCCCGGCTTTGGTAAAGAGTTACAGCAACAAGCTGGAAATTAATTTTAGCAGTAGCCTTAACGGGTTTGTATTGAGCGATTTTAATGAAGATGGCAAGCCCGACCTGTTAGTGTCAAAAAATGATTCCCTGTTCATATTGCAAAACACCGATGGCATATTGAACCGCTCATCGTTTAGTAAAAGAATCCACTTAAATACCGGCAATGGCCGCACGGCAGTGGCTATGGCTGTAGGCGACCTGGACGGCGATGGCAGGGACGATATTGTGATAAGTTTATATCAAAGCGTTGGTTTTCTGCGCAACACATCAACCAATGGTAATATATCATTTGCACCGGTTGAAGTGATTGAAAATTTATCCGGGCAGGATGAATTAGCTTTACGCGATATTGATATGGACGGCAGGCCCGACCTGGTAATGAAAAATTACGGAACGCCCGGCTTTTCAATGAATACCACTGTAAACGGGCAGATAAGTTTTGGCCCAGCCTTTGGCTTGTATTACTCAGGCTTTGGTAGCAACATGTCGGGCATTGTTACCGATATTGATGGCGACGGCAAACCCGATGCGTTATACGGCACCTCATACAGAGGGATAGTAGTGTGGCAGAATAATGCCATCCCTACCCAGCTTACAGACCAATCTTTTACAAACACCCAATACACAATTTCGGGCTACAACATTTACGCCAACGAAGTACAATCGGCCGATTTTGATGGCGATGGAAAAGTTGATATCATATTTGGGCAAACCGGTGATCCGTATCTCATCCAGCGTAATATTTCAAGCGCAGGCTCGGCCACTTCCGGCTCGTTCTCGCCCATTACGCAAATTAGTGTTAACAGTATGAACGGCCTTAATTTGCGGGATGTTGACGGCGATGGCAAAACAGATCTGTTAACAGCATATCCCGGTTCGGTAGCCGCATACTTTAATACCTCTGCCAGCGGAAATATACAGTTTAACGGCGGCGGCACAATTGTTACAGCCAATAAGCCTAACGACTATTATGTTAACCTCATTGTAAACGATCTGGATACCGATGGAAAGCCCGATCTGGCCGTGTTGGATATGTACAACAACAAAATAATCATATTCCATAACGGCCCCAAAACACCGCCGCAAATAACCGGTATAACGCCTAATGCCGCTCCGCAGAATGGCGAGATAACCATACTGGGTAAATACCTTACAGGTACTACCGAAGTTAAACTGGGCAGTAAATTAGCCAAGTCGTTCGCTGTATTAAGTGATGAATCGATCAAAGTGATCATAGGCGATGGTGAAACAGGGGCTGTTGCCGTAAAAACGCCGGATGGTATAGCCACCTACAATACTTTCACCTACATAAACGGGCCGATTGTAAAACAAACGCCTGTAGTAAGTTTTGCCCCACTTGCGGCACGTACTTATGGCGATGCCGATTTTACCTTGACCGCAACAAGCACCAACGCAGGTATACCGGTAACTTTTAGTGTTGATAAGCCCGAAGTGGCTACCATTAGCCAGGGTAAACTGCATATACTAAAAGGGGGCACGGTTAATATTACTGCCGCCCAGGCCGGCGATTATTTATATGAACCGGCTGCAACGGTTGTGCAAACGCTTACTATAAATAAGGCGCCGCTTACCGTAAAAGTTAATGATCAAACCCGGTTTGCAGGCGCGCCTAACCCTGTATTTACCGTAGCATACACAGGCTTTGTAAATGCCGACACCGAATTAATGCTAAGCACTTTACCGGTGGTTACCACTACGGCCAACGCTTCGAGCGCGGCAGGCGAGTATCAGCTTACAGCATCGCAAGGCATATCGGCCAATTATAGTTTAAACTACCAAGCCGGTAAGCTTACGGTATTGCCTGCTAAAAATAATTTTAAAGTTGCAATTACCGATGTTAGCTGCCGCGGACAAAATAACGGAGCCATTAACATCAACGCAACGCAAGGGGCAAGCTATACGGCAATAATTACGGGTGCTGTAAATAAAACCTTAACGTTTACGAATATGCTGGCGGTTGATAATTTGCCTGCAGGTAGTTACAATTTATGTATATCAGATGCTGCCTTACCGGGCTATAAGCAATGTTTTGACCTGGTAGTTTCGCAACCTAAGGACCTGGCCGTATATACCACGGTTGATAGAGAAAAAGGCGCGGTTAATATATCTTTAAATGGTGGTTCAACTTATCAAATAAAGCTAAACGGGGTGCTACACACAACCAGCAATAGCAATATAACCCTGGCACTGGGCAATGGGTCGAACACACTGGTTATTACTACCGATAAGGCTTGCCAGGGAGTAGTGCAGGAAATTATTAATTACTCGGGCAATACAGCGCCTTATCCAAGCCCTTTTGTTGATGAGCTATACATAAACCTTGGCGAAGCTTTGGTTAAAAACGCGGAAGTAAAAATATATAGCGTAGCCGATGGCGGACTTAAGTTTACCGAGGCTTTTAAAAATAGCAGGGGGGTAATGAAGTTAAACGTAGCTAAACTTAATATGGGCGTTTATTCGCTGCACTTAAATATTAATGGCAAGGAAATGGTTTATAAGATCGTAAAAAAATGAGGAAGATATTAGCATCAATTATAGTGTGCGCGCTGGTTTGGGCAGGTTGTGGGTCGAAAAAGAATGATGAGCCCGGGCCTGTACCCACCAAACCGGTGTTGCTAACGCCCGCGCAAAATGAAGTGTGTACCCAGGGCACCACAATATCGGCCACCGAAAGCAGCGTAAACCTGCAATGGAAGCCGGCTGATAATGCGGATAGCTACGATATTGCCGTAAAAAATCTTGAAACAGGGACTATATTAACCCAGAGTACTACGGCTACGCAAATAACCGTAACCTTAAAAAAGAATACGCCTTACTCATGGGGAGTATTGGCCAAATCAAGCCAAAGCAGTAACCAGGCACCCAGCGATGTGTGGAAGTTTTACAATGCAGGGCCGGGTGCTGTAAATTACGCGCCCTTCCCGGCCGATGTACTGGCACCCGAACCGGGGCAAACAGTGACCGCCACCGCCGGAAAAATTAATTTAAGCTGGAGCGCCATAGATGTTGACAACGATTTGATGAACTACGATGTTTACCTTGACATGGTGTCAACCCCCGCCATATTGCAGGCAGGCGTTACGCAGCAGGCATTGCAAAATGTTACCGTACAAAGTGGCAAAGTATACTATTGGAAAGTAATAAGCCGCGATGCCAAAGGCAATACCTCCGACTCGGGCATTTATAGCTTTAAAGTAAACTAGAACGATGATTTGGCAATGCTGTTATCCAGGCTCCAACGGTATTCTGATAACGTTGCCAGTAAAAATGAGCCGGCACTAACTGCAAATACCGAGTAATTGAACGGTGCCTTATAACCCATCGTCAACATCATCGCGACAGCAAAAACCAACGTTAGCAAGCCGCTGCCAAGTGCTGCCAAACGGGTTTTATAACCGATGATGAGCATAAGGCCAAACAAGGCTTCGGCTATGGTGGCCAACAGGCCCAGGGCATCGCTTAGGGAGCGGGGAAGTACCGGCATTAATACATAACAATAATCTAAAAACGATTGCCAGTTGCCCCAGGCGGTGTTCGCGGTTCTGGCGGGGCCGGTTAGGCCTAATCTGTCGGCAACGGCAAATAAAAAGCCGAGGGCGATGGCAACGCGTAGGTACAATTGAGCGTAATGGTTGTAGTTTTTCATCAGGATAGTTTTATTGATGCTAGCAAAGTTAAGCGCCGGGCGCAAGTAAAAAGTTAATCAGGATTAAGAAATTGATAGCTGTTCGGCTTGCTTAACAAACTATCTGTGTAGCTATACTGTTACGTTAAGGCTTGGCAAACCCATATGCCTATCATTATATTTGAGTAAAACAGATAAACCACATGAGCCAGATCAAAAAAGAAGACATTAAACAGGAAGTGTTTGACCTATACGATGCTTACGCGCATAACCGCCTGGAGCGCCGCGTATTTATTGAAAAACTTTCGGCGTATGCCGTTGGCGGTATCACGGTGCCTGCCTTAATGAGTTTTTTAATGCCCGATTACCAGCAGGTGCAGGTAAAAACGGATGATCCGCGTGTTAAATCGGGCTATATAAATTACCCAGCGCCGAAAGGTGGAAAAACCATTAAGGGCCTGCTGTCAAAACCTGCGGATGCCAAAGGCAAGTTGGGCGGCGTAATTGTGGTGCACGAAAACCGCGGCTTGAACCCTTATATTGAAGATGTTGGCCGTCGTACAGCACTGGCCGGCTTTATATCATTGGCACCCGATGCGCTTACCCCGCTGGGTGGCTATCCGGGCAACGACGACGAGGGCCGCACCATGCAGGCTAAACGCGATATGAAAGAAATGCAGGAAGATTTTATTGCTGCTTACGAATACCTGAAAGCCCACCCCGATTGTAATGGTAAAGTGGGCGTAGTGGGCTTCTGTTTTGGCGGCGGTATAGCCAACATGATGGCTGTACGCGTGCCCGACCTGGCGGCCGCAGTTCCTTTTTACGGCGGACAGCCCGCTGTTACCGATGTGCCTAAAATAAACGCGCCGCTAATGCTGCACTACGCATCGTTAGATACCCGTATAACCGACGGCTGGCCCGCTTATGAAGCTGCGCTAAAAGCCAACAACAAAAAATACCAGGCCTTTATTTACGAAGGAGCTAATCATGGTTTCCATAACGATACCACGCCGCGTTATGATAAAGCTGCAGCTGAATTGGCGTGGAAGCGGACGGTGGACTTTTTTAAAGAAAATTTGAAGTAGTGGATATGGTTTTAAAATAAAAAGGCCCCTGGTTGATATATCAGGGGCCTTTTTATTTTAATTATTTCCAAATTTTACAACCTTTAAGCAAATTATTGCGTAATGTATAAAAGTACGGCTACCCGCTAATTTTTGCTACCACCATACTACCCCTATGATAACAAAGTTGAAAGAGTTTTGGATCAAACTAATAGGCAACTCTGCCGACTTTAAGCTGGAGAACCGCATATTCCACTCCATCATTATCTGCACGTTGTTGGTATGCGTTTTTTATATCCCGTATAATTTTTTTGCGGGGATGTATGTAGCGGCCGTATCATGCATATTGTTTAGTGCTTTCTTTTCCTACCAGTACTACCACTCACGTTTACATCACAGGCCCTACAGTACATTAGCCTTCGGTATTACGGGGCTGCTTATATTTTCGGTAAACTTTTTTGCCAACTCAGGTATTCATGGCTCAACAGATATTATCTGGCCGGGGTATTTGCTACTGGTATTTGCCATATCGCCATACAAACAGCACGGTTACTGGCTGGCTACTTATGTAATTTGCTTTTTTGTACTTCACATCATAGCCTATCAACATCCCGAACTGGTAAAGTATCCGTTCAACATAGGTAAAGGTCAGCTTATTGATAGGATAACCGCTTTCCCCCTGCCGGTTATCGCGGTGTTTATTGTGATAAAATACATCCGCCAAAGCCACGATAAAGAACGGGTTATTGCCGAGGATAAAGCCGGGCAGTTGGAGAAAAGTAATTTGGAAAAGGACAAGCTCATGTCCATCGTCTCGCATGATATGCGTGCGCCGCTGATCAACATACAGGGCTATTTGCAATTACTACAGGAGCACGAATTGGAAAGCGGGCAGCGGGTAATGATAGAACGGGAGTTGCTGATGGCCACTAATAGTACGATGGATATGCTCACCAATTTGCTGCAATGGTCCAAATCGCAAATGGAAGGACCATCCATTAATTTAAGGCAAATTTATTTATTGGCCACCATACAAAGCACGTTGGATATGGGTGTAACGCAGGCCATCAAAAAAGAAATAACCTTAAGTTATCGTATCGATCCGCACTTGGAGGTAACCGCCGATACGGATATGCTGCAACTGGTGGTGCGCAACCTGTTGAGCAATGCCATAAAGTTTACCCCACAAGGGGGCAGTATTAATGTAAGCGCACAGCAGGTGCAAAACGAATGCAAAATTATAGTGGCCGATAATGGTAAAGGCATCCAGAATGAGCAGCAGGGAAAAATATTTTCGATAAATACACAGCCGGGCCTGGGTACCAATAACGAAAAAGGCGTGGGCCTGGGGCTGCTCTTATGCAAGGAGTTTATTGAACGGCAGGGCGGCCGCATTGGCTTTGAAAGCGTATTTGGCCGGGGATCGAGCTTTTTTGTTTTTATCCCGACAGGAGAGTAAAAGTATTACAGTAAAAAAAGCCCCCGGTTTAAAATGGGGGCTTTTTTATGTTGAGGTTTAGGCTATTTGTTTGGGTTTGCTCAGTTTGCCAACCACGTAATGAATGCCTAGTGCCAACAGCGTCCAATAAAAAGCGAAGCCGATCAGGAAGAATGGTGGCGGGGTATCTGGGTCTTGACGCAGGAAATCGATAAACGGCAGCAATGGACCCATTAATATTATTTTGATGGGCGACAGGATATTTGATACCAAAGATTGCCAGCCGGCTTGTGAAGCAGTGCCTAATAAAGCTTCGGGGCGTTGATCCAGTAAAGCGCCGGTACCCATTAAAAAAGCAAATGCGAAAAACAGGAACAAGGCGATGAATTTGATGCGGGAAAGTTTCATATCTGTAAAAATTAAAATCAACAATAAAAAGTACTTTGTATTTCAAAGTTAAGTAGATGAAATGAATTGGCGAAATATTTTTTGATATATTTTTTTATGCCGTAGGCTGATGTTTTGTAACATCAATAGGCCGCATTTGTATGAACAGTGCAGTACGATTATATTTACTGCAAATAATAACCGATTTATTCTTTATCCCAATGAAATTTAACCCGATCAAACGGTCGTGCGGCATACTATGTGGCGCAGTGGCCTTGTTGTTAAGCAACCTCCCAACTTTTGCTCAAACGGTAAACGATGCCGACAGGCATGCCATTGTCACCAAATTGAGCGACCGGCTGGTTGAGGTATATCCATTCCCCGAAATAAGCGCTAAATACAAAGCGGCCTTAACTAAATTTGAGGCAGAGGGTCGCTATAATAATTTATCTGAAAGCGAACTGGCTTCGCGCCTTACCGAAGACCTGCGCAAAACGCATAAGGATGTGCATTTACGTGTATCGCGCAGCGCGCCTAGTAATGGTGGCGGCAGGGGACCGCAAGGCCCTAACAACTCCGACCAAAGAGCCAATTATGGTTATAAAAAAGTGGAGATAGACGGCGCTACGTCAACAGCCTACATCCAGATACCGGGCCCGTTCCTGGCATCGCAGGAAGCGTTTGAGATGGCTGCTTCGAGCATGGGTATGGCGGCTTATAGCAAATATGTTATCCTGGATATCCGTAGCAATGGCGGTGGCAGCGGGCATATGGGCCGTTTCCTGGCTTCGTATTTTTATGGCGCGGGGCGCGAACAATATTACTTGAACGGTTTTTATAAAGACCGCAAGCGCGATGAGCAGGAGTGGACCTATTCATACGTTCCGGGCAAGCGCATGCCTAATGCCAAGGTTTATATTTTGGTTAACAGGGGAACAGCCTCGGCATCTGAAGGCTTGGCTTATGCTATGCAGAAACTGAAACGTGCCACCATTGTGGGCGACACTACTGCCGGTGCAGGTATCGCAGGTGGTAACGTATCATTAGGCAACAATCTGCAAGTATTTATGCCGATTAAAATGGTGGTAGGCCCCAACAGCACCGAAGGCTGGGAAGGCACAGGCGTTTACCCTGATGTAGCTACCGGTAAAGTAGATGCGCTGGAAGCTACCCGCAAGCTGATATTAAAAGATATCATCCAAAACACAACCGATACCGTGCAGAAAGCAGCCGCGCAATGGGTAATTGATAACGATGCCCTGGCTACCAACACCGCAGTAAACCTTAAAAGCAAATACGGCGAACTGATCGGTAAGTACACCAATAACATCACCGTTACTTTTGAAAAAGGCAATTTGCTTTGGAACCGCGTTGAACCCGATAAACCGGTTGAAAGCTACCCGATGAAAGAACTTAAAAACGATGTATTGGTAATAGTAGGCTTGAACGCCAATATTGGTCCTAACGTGTCACGTGTGTATGTTAACCGCGATGCTAAAGGCAAAATGGAAAGTGTAACACGTAAAACGTTGCTGGGCAATGGTACCGTATCTTCGGGCACGGGGCCGTTAAAAAAGTTGTAAATTTTTTTTGCTGACAGAAAAGCCTCAATCATACTGATTTGGGGCTTTTCTGTTTTTATATCGGGTTGTGTGATAAAATATTATGCCATGTTCCATGTAATATTTTAGTACTGGGTGTAACATAGTACGTCGTGATGTAGTCAAAGAGCAAAACGAACACACCATGAAACGTAAAATCACACTAATACTATTGCTTTGCCTGTTTGGTATATACACCACGATGGCCCAAGGCACTGTGCCGGGTAGCTCGATTAAGGGCCGCCTAATTGATTCGCTAACGCGAAAACCGGTTGAATTTGTAACGGTAGCCCTAAAAAGCACCAATGCGCAGTACCTTAAAACGGTAGTAAGCAAAGCTGATGGCTCATTTGTTTTAAATGATGTAAAGGCCGGGCAATCTGCCATTAACTTTATCCTGCTGGGTTATGCCGGTAAAACTATAAATGTATCGCCCGATGGCCTTAGGCCGCTTGACCTTGGTGAGGTGATAATGAACCCATCAAGCACACAAATGAAAACGGTTGCCATTAATGCCGCCCGCCCCTTAATTAAACAGGAAGCCGACCGCCTGGCCTACGACATACAGGCCGACCCCGCCAGCAAGTTTAACAACGTGCTGGAAATGATGCGCAAGGTACCTTTGTTATCTGTCGACGCTGAAGACAATATTCAGCTAAGCGGAAGCCCGGCCTACCGTATTTTTATCAACGGTAAACCATCCAGTTTACTGGAGCGTAATGCTAAGGATGTATTGAAAAGCATGCCTGCATCCACCATCCAAAAAATTGAGGTGATAACCACGCCATCTTCCAAATATGATGCAGAGGGTCTGGCCGGTATCATCAATATCATCACCAACAAAACTATTGACGATGGCTATAACGGCAACATCAGCTTGAACGAGCGCTTCCCTACAGGTGGCCCCTCTATTGGCGCATCGGTTACCACTAAGGCGGGTAAGTTGGGGGTATCGGCATTTGGTGGGGGCAGTTTATCAAATTCGCCGTTAACAAGCAATGATGTTTTGCGCAACAGCAAGGGCTCGCCCATATCAACCTTAACTCAAAACGGTAGCCGCGAAAGTGATAACAAAAATGCCTACCTGGGTTTGGAGATAAGTTATGAGCTGGATTCGCTTAACCTGCTATCGGGCCAGTTTAACCTGAATGGTGGCCGGGGCGATGGCCGGTCTTCACAAAATTCGGTTTTGCGTAGCGGTAGCACAGTTGCCCAGCAGTACGACCTGATGAACAATAACGATAACAACGGCAGCGGTGCCGATGTGGCGCTTAACTACCAGAAAGCTTATCGACGCAATAAAAACCAGATCACAACTTTTTCTTATCGCTATTATGGCTTTACCAATAAACAAAATGCCGACCAGGTTTTTAATAACCGCATAGCTTACCCGCTGCCTAACTTCCGCCAGGCTAACGAAAGCGATATGAGCGAACACACCGCCCAAATTGACCACGTGCAACCGGTGAAGAAACTTAACATTGAAGCCGGGGCCAAAGTTATTGTGCGCTATAACGAAAGCGATTTTCAATACCTGGCCCAGGACGGATCAGGCAATTATGTGGCCGATCCTGCCAAAACCAACACGTTTAATAACAGGCAAATTGTTTCGGCTGCTTATAATTCATACCAGTACGGTATCAAAACCTGGTCGTTAAAAGCGGGTGTGCGGGTAGAGAATACCGATATATCAGCCGACTTTTTAACCACCAATTCGCAGGTGTCGCAAAATTATTTTAGCGTAGTGCCTTCGGTGGCCATCAGCAAGCGCTTTAAGCGTACCGGCCTTAGCTTTGGCTGGAACCAGCGTATCCAGCGTCCGGGTATTAATCAACTCAACCCGTTTGTGGATAGGACAAACCCGTTGTTCGAAACCTCGGGTAACCCTGATCTGCGCCCTACCAAAGGTAATCAGCTACGCTTAGCGTTTGATTGGTCGGCCAAGGGAAGCTTATTTGTAAGCTTAAATTATAACTGGATAGAGGGCCTTATTTTCCCGATATCAGACTATAACGAAACCACCAACATTACCCGCACCCGTTTTGAAAATAGCGGTACTGCAAAGGCCCTGGGCGGTAACATCAACTTTAACTACCCTTTAACCCCAATATGGAGTGTTAGCCTAAACGGCAGCCTTATGCATGGCTGGGCAACCGGCATAAGCAACGGGCAGCCTATAAAAAACCATGGGTTTATGTTTAATGCCAACCTGGCCTCGAACGTGCGTATAGCTAATGGCTGGCGTGCCGGTGTTAACGTGTATGTAAATGGTGGCCAGCTTACTGTTCAACAGCAATCAAACGCTTATGCCAGTACCGCGCTTAACCTGAGCAAGGATATTGTTAAAGATAAGCTAACGTTCTCGGCCTTTACCAATAATCCCTTCAGCCGTTACCGTACTAATGTTACCAATTCGTTCGGGCCAAATTTTGACCAGTTAAGCCGCGATCAGCAAAACTTTAGCTCGTATGGTGGGTCGCTTACCTATAAATTCGGGAAACTGAAAGAAGCGATCAAGAAGAATAAAAGGGGTATAAGTAATGATGATGTGAGTAATTAGTAACCAGTTAAATTGTGAATTGAATAAAAGCTTCGGAGAGATCCGGGGCTTTTTTGTTTTCGGGGGCCAATGCAGTTAAAATAGTATATTTGATATACCTGATGCCTCATCTTTATGAAAGCCATTTTTAAATTCCTGCTTTTTATATGCCTGGTGACGGTGTCCTGTTTTGCCTGGGCACAGCAACAGTACAAAATATCCGGCAGGGTAAGCAACCAAAAAGGCGAAGTACTAAAAAATGCCACCGTTTTTATTGGCGGCACACAGTGGATAAAAGCAGCGGATGATGAGGGGCGATTTGAGTTTAGCGGCATAGCCCCCGGCGCGTTTAAGCTAACCGTTAAAATGCTGGGTTACGAGCCATTAACCTATGATGTATTGCTTAAAGGCACCTCGCTTTATTTTGAAATGAAGCTACAGCCAAAGGTGATAGACTTAAAAGAGGTGCGCATAGGCAGCGACAGGAACTGGTATAAAAACTTTGAGTTGTTTAAGCAATATTTCCTTGGCAGATCGGCCAATGCCCGGCAGTGTGTTATTTTAAATCCTAAGATCATCAACTTCAGCACCCGTAAAGGTGTTTTGCTGGCGGATGCCGATGATTTTTTGATCATTGAAAATAAACGACTGGGTTACCGCATCCGTTACCTGCTGCAAAACTTTGAGCTTAACTTAACAGATCATGTAACCAATTACAGCGGCGAGTTTGGGTTTGAAGAAATAGCCGGCACTGATAAACAAAAGAAGGAATGGGCAAAGAATCGTGCCGATACTTACAGGGGCTCGTTCAAGCACTTTTTACGTACAGCGTATGCTGATAACAGCGTGGAAAATGGTTTTTTGGTGCGCCCTTTATTTGGCTATGCAACCATGAAACAGGATAGCCTAACGCTTGATCGCTATCGCCTGATGGTTGTAGACACGGCGCTGAGTTTTGACTCGTTGCGCAGCGTTATCGACGATAATTTTATATCGCTTAAGTTTGACCAGCTGTATATCATTTATAACCCTAAAAAAGCATTAAGCTACCAGTTGGAGACGCTAAAAAAGCCGCTAAGAAAAGCTCGCAGAAGCATTGTGCTGGATCTTGACGCTTCACAATTAAAACTATCCGCCCCGGAAGCGATCATCGACGAAAAAGGCAACTATACCAATCCACGAACATTTTTTATTAAAGGCCGTTGGGCAGATGCCCGTATGGGCGATGAATTGCCGGTAGATTATAAGCCGCCGTTCCCCGAAATAAGGCGCGGCGATGACCCGGTTAACAGGGCCATCGCCGCGGGATTTTATAAATAGTACAACACTCTTACGCTGCCCCTTCCACAAACCAATCATTATACAAGCCATGGTCGCGGGTAATTTTAACCAGGTCGTAGTGTATTTTTTTCTGTGCTTCTTCGGTTAAATGAAGTTCGGCACTTTGCTGCAGCATTGCGGTAAGGCAACGCGCTTTAAATAGTTTAAAACCGTGTTGATCTGAAGAGTTTAGTATGGACTGTATCTGCGGCTGTATATTCAACTCATCTTTTTGCAGCATCAGGGCTTTAAGTTTTAGCATTGCAAAGTGTACTTTCATTAATGCTGAGTACTCCTGGTACACCTGTTGGTGGTTTTTTGCCAGCTCTTCGTATAAGGCCAGGCCTTTTTCTTTGTTAACTGCCAATGTTAGCTCGGCCCGCGCATTTTTTATAATGAACGCATAGGCCGGATGATCTGCTTTTCGTTCTGCAAGCGCCTCATCAAAAACATCCATCAACCTTAGTACTTTATTGTTATTGCCACAAAGCTTTAAGGTGTACATGCCCAGTAAATAAAATATCGGATGAACGTTTTTACCCATCGCCTGGTCTATGCCATTAAAACAAATTTTGGTTAGCATAATAAATGCGTCTTGCTTTACAGTGCCGTATTTTAAATACTCGTAAAAAGTATTGAGGCAGACTATCGCGTCAAACGGCAGCGCTAGTTGTTGCATCGAGGTAATTTCCTTTAGTAAACAGATCTGTTTTTCAAGCTCGGTCATATCAAGCAATAGTACGGCATTTAAAGCCAGGGCCGCATGAACCAAAGCGCGCGACTGTTCGCTCAGGTCAAACGCTAACATAGCGTGCAGCGTGCTTTGATATTCGGCGTCAAAAAACTCGTTGCCAATAAAATACGCAACAAGCGCGTCTTGGCCAGGCAGGGTAAACAGGCGTTGCACATACTGAGTTTTATCGGGCTGCGCCCTGTATTTTTGCAGCAGATCAACCCAGAATTTTATCAACTCTCCTTTTTCTACAACGGAAAGCCCTGCCGCGCTCAGCATATCGGGCGTAATAAGCTGTTCTGTTTTAAGGCTGTAGATAACCAGCCATTTTACAACTTTTAAACGCAAGGGGAAAGCGCCTACGGAGTTGTTGAGGCTTTCAAAAAGCTGTCGATCTACGGTGTTGGCATTGCGGCGAAACAGGTGTTGCGCCACGGCATAACATAGCATGTCCTCGCTGGCAAACTCAATACGCACTTCGCCATCAATGGTAGAGTGGCTGACCGCTTCAACAATATATCCGCTGGTTAACAAGTCCTGGTAGCTGGTTTTGTGCTGCCTAATGGTATCGTCTATTTGTTGTTTTAACGTGTAAAAGCCGGACTCTTCATAATTTAAATGCGCGCAGATGGTATCGGTTAGCAGTTGTTTTTCTGAAGGATCGGCATCGTTATATATTTTTGTTTGCACAAAGCGGGTTACCTGCTCAAACGATGTGGTTGTATCTACCCGCGTAAACGTAAAGCCCTCTTTAACCGACCGGTAATAGTATTGCAGGTATAGCGGATGTTGCAGTTGCCGTACCTGTTCAATAGTTAGCTCATGTTTTATTTTGGGATTGGTACGTTCGGCAATTTCTTTTATTTCGGCAGTATTAAGCAAGGGGATATTGCTATGGGCAACATTACTCATAAAACCTTTAAACCACAGGCTTTCGTCAGCCATTAAAATGTCTTGAAACATTTTTAAGCTACCTGTGCGCATGGTAATTACCATTTTAAATGAAGGGTTGGCGTTA
Organism: Mucilaginibacter sp. A3364; assembly: GCF_059690715.1. NCBI lineage: Bacteria > Pseudomonadati > Bacteroidota > Sphingobacteriia > Sphingobacteriales > Sphingobacteriaceae > Mucilaginibacter > Mucilaginibacter sp. A3364. The sequence goes on along the minus strand of NZ_JCAWED010000002.1, from coordinate 188,953 downwards.
TAGCGGGCAAATACATCGGCTATTTGTACCATTATGAGCCTGAAAATATCGCCTTTAATAACTACGCTGTCCAGGCCATCTATCATCAAAAAAAAAGTTTGGTTATTTTCTTTAAGTGATGACATCAGCAGCGAAAATTCATCGTTGTGATTGTACCCGAGCAAGGATAGCAGCCAGGTATGAACATCGCGCCCGCTAAAATAGGCGTTTGATAAGGCATTAAAACTGATGAAAAACACCATGTCGCCCTCTGCATAATGCTGTTGATTTCCGGCTAAAAAATTATTTACCCAATGACAAAGGGCAGTGGTTTTGCCATAGCCCGTAGGGGCGAACAATACCGTGCCCGGTAGTTCACTATGACTAAAAAAAGAGAAATGCTCATCCAAAAATTTACGAGATACGGTGTTAGAGAAAGGAATGCCCGATTTATCCTTCAGTGTTTGCAATGTGCATGTAGTGATGCGATGTATACGCTCGCGCAGAACCTGCACACAGGTATTGCCTTTAACAGGTGTTTTGGTAGCACTATAAGCTTGCGACGAGAAATGAGCCCAGTGTTTGTAACCACAGTATTTGGCCAAAACATCCATGGTGTAACCTGATGGCATATACTTAGCTTCTGCAAAACCAAACAAGCGTTTTAAGGTGGTTTCGCTAATGCGGCAATTGGTTTTTTCCTCTATTGCCACTGCAATGGCCTTACAATCGCCCGATGCCAGTTGTTCGTAGTGCGAATGTTCCAATATTTGCTGCTTCAGGCTTTCAAAATGGGTCCTGTTAATAAGGGGTTTCATAGCTTAGGCACTAAATTTGGTTGTAGGTATTTACGTATAATAGGCAGTGCAAAGTTTGGACATTCTATTTTTGGGTGCATAAATAATCTATAGGGCAAATAGAGTTTTTTTTGATGAAGCGGGCAATAACCTAAACAGGTTATATTGGCTATGAAGTAGATGGGTTTTAGGTTAAAATAAAGTTAAGCGTTATTAATGGCTTTTGAGTATATTTAATAACCTAATTATGGCAAGTGTTGGTTTAATAGAGGATGATGACAGCCTGCGGGCTGTTTTTGCGGCATATTTTAGTACTTCAACGGCATTTGATGTAGCATTTGCCGTAGGCGATTTTGTGGAAGCTGCTGCGCATAAATCAAAAAAGCCCGATATATTGTTGCTCGATGTTGATCTGCCTTCGGGCTCGGGCATTGATGCCATTCCTGATCTGCGGCGCCATTTTCCCGAATCAAAAATTGTTATTCTATCCAGCCTGAAGGATGCAAACTTAACTAAGCTTGCTATGCGTAACGGCGCGTCGGGTTATTTGCTTAAATCAAACAGTGTAGAGTATATCCACGAGTCGTTATTAAATATAGATAAAGGCGGGTTACCGTTTTCGCCCGAAACAATTTCGCACCTTATAAAACCTGTCACAACCGAACGCGGCAACGGTTTAACCAAACGGGAATTAGAAATAGTGAAATTGGTAAGCGAGGGCCTGCTTAATAAACAGGTAGCCGATAAATTGAGCATTTCGCACTTTACCGTTAACCAGCATATAAAGCATATTTTTAAAAAGGTAAATGTAAACTCCAAAACCGAACTGGCTGCCTGGTACCTGTCTTATGGTCGGTAGGTTGTTAATTGCACATTAAACACCGCCCCGTTGCCCGTGATGGAGTTAAACCAAATCTGGCCTTTATGCGCCTCCACTATCTGCCGGCAAATAAACAGGCCCAGGCCATGCGATGGCTCGTTTGATGTACCCCGGCGCTTGATATCGGCCGAAATATCAAATAGTTTTTGCTGTATCTTTTCGGGTATACCAATACCGTTATCAGCTACCGATACGATCACGTCATCATTCATATATCGCATTAACACCTTTATCATGCCGTTTTGCTCGGTAAACTTAACAGCATTAGTAAGCAGGTTATCAAACACCCGGCGCAGTTTTTCCGCATCGCCCATAATGGTTACTTCAACAGGCTCAAACACGATGCGTTGTTTTTTTGCGGCGCTTTTTTCGCTCGTTTGCAAAATACAAGTGCTTATCAGTTCACCTAAGTCGATGGGTTCTAACGATAGCATGTCGCCTGATGTGTTGTTGTTCAACATATCTTCGATAAGCGATAGGGCGTCATTGCAATTGGTGTGTATCAGTTGGGTGATGTTTTCTTTTACATCGGGTGATAGTTTGTCGCTGTCCTTTATTCTGATAAAAGTTCGCATGGCAATTAGCGGGCTTCGCAGGTCATGCGCCACGGTTTGCGTTAACCGGGAGTTTATTCTGTAGCTATGTTCAAGCGCATCAAAAGCCCGGGCCAGTTCAATATTTTTAACATGCACCTGCTGGTTTAGGGTATTTAGTTGCAGGATGCTCTGTTTAGATTTCTTTTCGTTACGCCAAAGCAGCAAGGCTATGGAAACTGACAGGGCCATAATAAGACCACCCGCGCCAAGTAAAAGCGCCGTATAGTTTCTTTCTTTTTCCAGCCGGTCTATCCGTGTTATTTTCTCGTTGTAAGCAATTAGTTGCTCCAGGTTTTCCTGGGTGTTGGCGCTTTTTTCTTTCGCTAATGAATCCTTCAGATCAAGCAACTGCTGGCTTGCCAAATGCGCTTTACGGAAATCGCCCAACTGTGCCGAGGCGCCCGCGAGCAGCTTTAAATATTGTTGTTTATGATGGCCGCCGGGTTTATAAATCCATGGCCTGATGGTATCAAGCATGCGTACAACACGCTGCGTTTCATGCCGATCAAGGTAAATGGCTGCCAGTTGTTCGCGGCTTTCTTCGGCGCTTTCATTGCCATAATTGTCGCGTGTTAAATCAATGGATAAATTAAAAAGCCTTTCGGCTTCGGCTTTTTGGCCAAGCGTGAGTAGCGTCTTCGCTTTGTTGTTATACACCACACTTTTGGCCACTTTAATAAATGTTTTTTGGTGGGTGGTGTTAAAGTTGTTTTCGTTTTGTTGGATATAGGTAAGCGCCCGGTCGAAGTAGTATAAAGCGCTGTCGGTTTTTCCAAGCGTACTGAAGCTAAGGGCAATATTGTCAATCAGGCCCTGTGTGTAAGTAAAAACTATCCAGGGCCCGCTGCTTTGAGGCGGATATAATAACGTGCGCTTATAATATTTAATGGCCAGCCGGTAATTGCCTTGCTGGTAAAAACCATTGGCAATGCGCATGTTGTAATCAAAAAGATGACTGGTACCCGCGTTATGTGTTTTGCTTTGAATTTCTACCGCGCGGTCGTAAAATGCTATTGCTGTGTCAATATTATTTAACAGGAATTGTGCGTCGCCCTTAAAAAAATAGGCCTGTGCCAGGTCATCCCGATAGTCGGTGTTGGTATTTGCAATGGGGCTGATCACCATGATCATACTATCGCTATACAGAGATGCTTTATAATAATTATGTTGGGATAGGTAAAAGCCAAATATCGCTCCCAGGCGTTTCATCCTATCCTGCGGCCCTTGCCTGAAGGTGCTAAACGCGCTGTCAATAAATTTTAGTTTAAGCGAGTCGGGGAGTTGATTGATTTTGTCCTGTATGGAATCAGTAAGCCGGGTGTGTTCTGTCGGTATTTGCTGCGAGGAACGATGGCATGCCGAAATTAGTAAAACTGCCAAAACGAAGCGGCATATATGTAACGGCCATTTGGAGGATCGATTGGGCATAGTCAGGGCAATGATACTCCAAATTTGTTTATTTAGCAATCGATTGGTTTTTGTCAGGCGCTGTGCCAGCTAAATAACCTATACCAAAATACTCCGGCAGGTGGAAATTAGGCTCGGCACTTAGCAGTTCGTTCCAGGCCAGGTAATGCTGCTCGGGCAGGTTATCGCCACACTTATAAAAATTTAAGCGTAATTGGCCTGGGGTGATGTGGTTTAAGTTATGATGGATAAACACGTCTCTTGCAATCTTGATGCTCAGTTCCCAGTGGTATAAACCCTCAATGTCTGAGTTTTTAAAATAGTTATGGGTTTCGATTTTTTCTAACACATCGGTGGGTACGAAGGTGCGCGAACCTTTGTTTCGTCCAAACTGACCAAGACAGGTGCCCAGGCAATTAAACTCCAGATTATAGTATTCAATATCATCGCCAAAGCCAACAAAAAATTCTACGCAACTATCCAGGTAAACCGGCGAATTAATGCTGCGGTGATCGGCTTTAACATGGGGCTCATCAACATAAAATTTCAGGTAAAAGCAGTCATTGTCATATGCTATCGCGAAGCTGGTTTGCGGGGTTGTTTGCGGCTTCGTCCACAGCATGTGCCCAAGCGGATGACGCGCGATACCATCCAATTGCAAACCGATGTTTTCAACAGTTGTGCCCGCTTCTGTTATCAGGAAAGGGATAGATAATTCTTGCATAACCAAATGCTATGGTAGGCGTTTAATTCGTCGTCGCTTACGTGCTGTGTATCCAGTATTTTAATAATACGCTCAAATGTTCGTTCGGCTTGTGTGTACAGATCCAACAATCGCAGCTGGTTTTTAGCGCGCGCTAAATTATGACCGGGGTATTTAGCCCCGTAGTAAACGTCGCCGTTTAAAAAGTCAGTTAAAAAACGTACCGCTTGCATATATATCATAAACTTGCCGGCATAAATGAATAACTCCCTTTCTCGCCGCGTTAAACTGCCGCCCATGTAAGCGGTATAGCCCGCGTAAATAGCCACAAAGAAAGCTTCCCTGATATTGATTTTATTCAAATCCTGCTCCTCTTCGCTAGCCTCTGCCAGGTAGGTGCGCATCATATCGCCGACATCGCTAATGTAATAGCCCGGCATTACGGTATCAAGGTCTATAATGCCAAGTCCGTTGTTTTCATCATTAAATAAAACGTTGTTGATCTTGGTATCGTGATGAATTACTCTTAAAGGTATTTCCTTGTTTTGTTTGAGTTGTTCATACACATCGGCTATGTCAAAATGCTGTTGTACCTGCTCAATTTCGGGTAAGGCTTGTACTTTTCGTTCGTTGGGTGCTTTAGCCAGTGCCTCGTTAAACTGTCGGATGCGCAGGCTAAGGTTATGAAAATCGGCGAGCGTATATTTGAGTTTACTGCTATCGAAATCTTTCAGCAGAAAAGTAAACTTCCCGAAATGTTTGGCGGCCTCATAAGCCTGCCCGCTTTGAGTCAAAAAATCAACCGTGTGCGAACCCGCGACAAAACGCGTCAGCCTGAAAAAGCCATCGTCTGATCGCAGAAAGTACCCGCCATTTAAAGTAGGTAAGGGCGCGGCGAATAAATAGGAGGGGGCTATAACTTTTAAATACTCAGCCAGTATCTGTAGGTTCTCGCTAATATCTTGCGGACGGGTAAAGACCTTGTCGTTGATGCGTTGCAGGATGTACGATTGCCCGGCTCCGCTTATTTTCCAGGTATGATTGATCAGGCCCGAACCAAAGGCATCTACCTGGTATAGGTCGGGTTTAAGTCCGTAGGCTTGTAGTATCGGTCCGAACATGGTTTGCTGGCGTTATATCTCAAACATAGATATTAAGCCCGGCAAACTCTTGCGCAAACGTTTGTGTGATTTTTAGCTAACGCGAAGAGGCATCGTCTGATCTTTCTACCAGTTGCGATTCGATAATGATCTTATAAAATGCCGTTTGTTCATTTTGTGGCTGCTTTTTTTGCTGCAACAGATCAAGCAATATATCAGCTGCCTTTTGCCCCTGCATATATGGAAACTGTTCTACCGAAGCTGTTGGCGCATATTCAATATAATTGGTTAGGGGTAGGTTGGCATAACTTACAAACTCAATATCCTGGTTTACTTTTAGGTTAAGTTTGCGCGCGTGTTTGATGGCCCACAGGGCAACATAGTCGTTAAAAGTGACGATAGCCGTAGGGTTTCGTTTGCCGGCCAGCAATTCGTCCATAGCCTTGATAGTGCCCGCTTCCGTCAAATCACATGAAATTACAAGGGAGGGATCAAACTTTAGCCGGTTTTTGGTTAAGGCGTTTATGTAGCCGTTTTTACGTTCGCCGCTGGCAAACAGGGTAGCCGGGCCGTTAATAAGGCCTATACTGCGATGGCCTTTGCGCAGCAGGTAATTAACCGCCGCGATGGTGCCTGTTTCCATATTACAGGCCACATAGTGGATGTTTGACATGGAAGGAATACGGTCAAAATACACCACGGGTATGTTATGTTGTTTCAGGTTTTCAAAGTGTTGGTGGGATGAGGTGTTTTTACCAACCGAGATCAATAAACCATCTACCCGGTGCTTACGCATTTTTTCGATTAGCTTTTTTTCAACATCCTCGTCGTCATGCGATTGTGCAAGCAGCACCGTGTAATTACGTTGGTTGGCCACCTCCTCTATAGCGCTAATGGCTGTTGAAAAGAATGCTTCTGATAATTCGGGCAAAATAACGCCGATAGTTTCGGTGCTGCCTTTTTGTAGGAATATGGCGGTTTGATTAGGCTCGTAATTAAGCTCGCGGGCCAGCTTCTGAATTTTTTGCCGCGTTGATAGCCCGATGCTGGGATGATCATGCAGCCCGCGCGATACTGTTGATACTGATACATTCAGGCGACGGGCAATCTCTTTAATGGTGGCGGGTTTTGAACTCATTATTGAATAAGTGATGTTTGAGACCATGTTAGCGCTAAGTCAAACGTTTGCGTAAACTTTGTTTCACAACGTGATGTCTACACATGTCGCTATAAATCAATTTCGTTAAGTTTAATTTACGGATGCTTTATGTATCCCAATTTGCCTATAGCGTATCAGCTACGCTAAGTTACAGGCTAAATTATTTAAATCAAACGTTTGCGCTGCTAATAATTCGCCGAATGAGGTTGAGTGTGCTAATTTCACATTCCGAAACCACCGGAACATCCGGCCTGTTAACCGATACGATACATGAAAAGAAGAGACTTTGTACAATTGGGCGCTATGGCAACCGCAGCCTTTACTATTTTACCCTCGCGCACACTTTTTGCTGCCGATACCGGCAAAGTACGTTTAGGCTACATAGGCGTAGGCGCACGTGGCATGACGCATATAACCGCAGCCCTTTTACGCGATGACATAAGCATTGTAGCCGTTTGCGATACGCAGGAGCGATCGCTTAAAATATGCCGCGACAGGATAGCCAAAAGCGGCAGGCCGGCAGCTAAAGAATATACCGGCGGCATTGATGCTTACAAAGCATTATTGGAACATAAAGATATCGATGCCGTCATTATAGCCACACCATGGCAATTTCACCGCGACCAGGCTATTGATGCCATGAAGGCGGGCAAATACGTAGGCTGCGAAGTAATAGCCGGTTTAACGGTTAAAGACCATTGGGATATTGTAAACACTTCCGAGAAAACAGGTATACCTTACATGACGTTGGAGAACGTTTGCTATCGCCGCGATGTAATGGCGGCTTTAAACATGGTGAGACAAGGCCTGTTTGGCGAACTGGTTCACCTGGAAGGCGGTTACCAGCATGACCTGCGCGGTGTGTTGTTTAACAACGGCAAGCAATACTACGGTGGCGGCGTTGAATTTGGTGCCGGCGCGCTTAGCGAAGCACAGTGGCGCACCCAGTTTAATATCGATGTTGACGGCGATCTGTACCCTACGCACGGCGCTGGTCCGGTTATGAATTATGCTAACATCAACCACGGTAACAGGTTCACCAAGCTGGTTTCCTTCAGCTCAAAAGCGCGCGGCCTGGCATCGTATGTAGAAAAACAATCGCCCGGCCATGCCAACGCGAAGATCAATTACAAGAATGGCGACGTAACCCAAACCATGATCAGCTGCGCTAATGGCGAAACAGTGATGCTTTCGCATGATACCCATCTGCCAAGGCCATATTCATTAGGTTTCCGCGTACAGGGCACCGAAGGCATCTGGATGGATGTAAATAACAGCGTATATATTGAAGGCAAATCAGCCAAAAATGATGTATGGGATTCGGCGCAGGATTGGTTTAAAAAGTACGACCACCCTCTTTGGAAAAAATATGAAAAAGAAGCCGCCGGCGCAGGGCATGGTGGTATGGACTGGTTTGTGTTCAACGCTTTTGTTGAAGCCGTAAAGCAGAAAAGGCAAACCCCGATAGATGTATATGATTCGGTAACGATGAGTGTTATCGCGCCATTATCAGAGCAATCCATCAAAGCAGGCAGCAAAACGCTGGATTTCCCCGACTTTACCCGCGGCAAATGGCAGAACCGTAAAGCAACCTTTGCGCTGGATGATAGCGGGTTTTAATACGCCGAACACGATTTTTAAATAATGAGAAAAGAACTATTAAAATGGCTGATAGCGGCATTAGCTATTGCGCCTTTATACATAACGCAGGCCACGGCGCAAACCGAGAACGCTGCCCCGTCAGAACATATATTTTTTGATTTTCCTACTGATGCCGTTGCTAAGATCCACAGAATCAAGATCACGCAATCGGCTTATGCTACTTATTTTTCGGTGCATAACTTTCGGGGTGGGTACAACGGTTTGCAGCAGACAGCTGATCCGCAATTCGGTACACCTAATATATTGATAGCATCTTTGTGGGATGCCAATACCGCTGCGGGTATATTTTCAAAAGTAGCCTACAAGGCCGACAATACTTTTACCAGCAGGTTTGGCGGCGAAGGCGATGGCTGGAAAAGCATTAACCCCTATAAATGGGAGTTAAATACCTGGTACAACATTGCCATACGGGCCTGGAAAAACAATGAGCGTTTGTATATAGCCACCTTTATTCAAAATACAGTAACAGGGATTTGGTTCCATACTTCAACGTTGGAAGTGCCGGACAGGCCGGTTTACCTCGGCCCTAAAAATGATGCTTTCCTTGAAAACTGGACGGGGTATGACCCGCAGCAGGATGGCCGTTTTGTAAGAAAAGCGTTTTTTAAGGACTGCTGGAATTTGAGCGTAGACAACGTATGGCAAAAACATACGGCACGCCGATTTAGCGCCAATAGCAACGATAAGAAAAGAAACGGTAAATATGATCGTAGTTTTAACTCGGGCTATGATGCTGTCGAGGATGCTTACTTTATGCAGCACGGCGGTGATACCCAACCTGATGAAGCATTTGGCACGGGCCGCATACTTAACCTGCCCGAGCAGGCTAAGCAGGGCGATGCGCCTAAATTAACTGTAGGAACCATATCGACACTAAACGCAGCTTACACAGATCAAACCATTAATGTAAGCTGGACGATAGACGCGGCAAAAAGCCCGCAGTTATCATCAAAAATAGAGATACTGAATGCCTTGGGTAAAGTGGTACAAACGGTGGATGAAGTTTTACCTGAAAAAAGATTGGTTAGCATAAAAGCGTCTTTGCCTGTAGGCAGCTACACGGCACGCCTTATAATGACGGATATTTTTAACCAGGTGGCTAAACCGGTAAGTAAGAAATTTGTGGTGAAAGGATAGTAGGCGGTACAAAAAAAGCGCCTCAAATCTTTCGACATGAGGCGCTGAGCTTTTGGCCAACGGAATAAAGAACATCTATTAATGCTTACCCCTAGAAGTCATCAATAACTTATTTTCCAAAAAGGCCGAAAAGTTTTCTTTGTATGAATCGCCTACACTAAAGCTCATGCCATTGCTCATTTGCACGGTATTGCCGCGGATGTTGGCAATTTGCCTGACAGCAACGATGAAAGCCCTGTGAAACTGCACAAACTCGGGTATTGACTTAACCAGTTGCGCCACATCTTTCAAGGTAAGATATGCCGTTACTACGGTATTGTTTGACAGGTATATCTTGATGTAATTTTGCGCGCTTTCAAAGGCTATCACATCATCAAACTTTATTTTTACAATAGCCAGGTCATCCTCTTTACTTTTAACTAAAAAATAATCGTTGTTGCCATACTGCTCTTTCTTTTCGGGGAAAAGGCGGTTAATGGTCATTGAAAACCTGCCAAAAGTGTAGGGCTTTAGTAAAAAAGCATCACCATCTGCCTCATAAGCATCAAACGCGTATTTGGAATGAGCTGTAGTAAAGATGAGCTTTTGAGTTTTGCTGCGAAGCGCCTTTGCCAGTTCAAGGCCCGATAAGCTGGGCATGTCCACATCCATAAACAGCAGGTCAATATCCTGAGTTGATGACACTGCAGAGAGTGCCCTAACGGGATCTGTATAAACCCCGGCAACATTCAGATTAGGGATGAGATCTATATATTTTAAAATCGCCTCTATAGAAAACTGCTCATCGTCTATAACGATACAATTTAACATAATAAGTTCAGTTAATGGTAATTAATGTATTATCTAGGGTACTGTAGTGTTAAGGTAAAAAGATAAACCTCACATCAAAAAAATATTACGCAGAAGGCCCGATATTCTACACGGAAAGGATAAAATAAGCCGTTTGTCCAAATTTTGTTAATTTTACTCTGGATGTTAAGCCCCGAAAAAAATACCCCTTACAATTGTATTATTATTGATGATGATGCTTACGCTATAGCGGGTTTGCAAAAATACATCGAACTGGTCCCTTCACTTTGTTTGCAACAAGCCTATACCGACCCGGTAAAGGCTTTATTGGAACTGGCTCATGCCGAGAAAACCGACCTGATGCTGGTTGATATTGATATGCCCCAAATAAGCGGCATAGAACTATCAAGGCAGTTACGCGAAAAAACGCATAAACTGGTATTTACCACCGCGCATACCCAATACGGTTATGAAGCTTTTGAGCTTAGTGCCGATGCCTACCTGCTAAAGCCTTACACGCTGGCTAAATTTACGGCAACCATCGCCAAGCTATTCCCAACAACTACCGAAAGCAAGCCTGCCGCAACCGACGACTATTTTTTTGTTAAAAGCAAAGCCGAAAACCATAAGCTGGTTAAAATTTGCTTTAAGGATGTTATTGCTGTTGAAAGCCAGCAAAACTACGTGTTGATACATACAGCGGCTCAAAACATCACGGTATACATGTCGCTTACCGAAGTTGCAGGCGTATTAGGCCAATTGCCTGAGTTTGTTAAATATCACCGCAGTTTTATCATCAACCGCGAGCATATAAACTCCATTACCGGCAACACCCTCAAAATGTCAAACGGCCTGCAAATTACCGTTGGCGATAATTTCCGCAAAGATTTTCAGGCTTTCCTGGAAGGCAAACTCCTTAAAATGGGGCGCAGGCCCTAAAGTCCCCGCCTGTATATTTATTTTTGAAATAAACCTGTGCCCATTGTAGTTGTTAGTGCCGAACTCGTCGGGTCGGTAGGCATGGCATTTCTTCCGGCTTTATTGTTTAAACTCATCTGCGGGCGGTAAACGAATAATGTTGTACCTTCAATTTTGAATTTTTTTTGTTTCATGGCTGTAATTTTTCATGAAACTTATCCCGAAATTTAAACCGATAAAAAGTGCTTATACAGAACCATCTTTTTTCTATTCAAAACCCCTTTTTTGCATGATTAATAAGTGGCACGCCTGGCTGATTCGCTACCGATTACACGCGCTTATTTGGATGATCTATATCGCTTACGAGATCGGCTTTTTAGCCGGTGTAGGTGCTTTTGGTGAACTCATGAACTGGGTGTTTCATTATTCACTTATTATGTCTTTGTTCTATTTTCATGCACATGTGGCCATGCCTTGGGCCATGCAGAGTAGATTTAATCGTTTCTGGAGATTGCCGCTGATTATATTGTTCGAACTCTCGGTTTATTTATTGATCTCGTTTTTCGGCGATCAACTACTGGCGAAATGGGATTTGCTTGGAATACCTATGTCGCCGATCTTGACCAAGAGTTATTTTTTGCGCAACTGCTTTCGGGCTGTTTACTTTACTGGCTTTTCAACCGGTTATTATTTTTTGCTAACCTATAATCGTGAAAGGCGAAAAAGCGAAGAACTGGAGCGAGAAAAGTTTAGTGAGATCATATCCCGCCAAAAAGCCGAACAGGATTTGGCCCGTGCGCACAATGCATTTTTAAAGGCGCAGATCAACCCGCATTTCCTGTTCAATACGCTTGATTTTATTTACCATAATGTGCTGGCTTTGTCGCCTGTTGCAGCCGAGGCTATTGTTACTCTGGCCGAAATGATGCGCTTTGCAATTGATGCCGATAAGATGGGCGAGTTTATTTTACTGGGAGATGAACTTGATCAGGTAGTAAACCTTCGTTATTTAAACCATTTGCGTAAAAACCAGGAAACAGCTTTTGAACTAAACTATGATGAGAATGTACGCGATATTAAATTTATACCGCTGGTGCTGCTCACGCTGGCCGAAAACATTTTTAAGCACGGCGACCTGAGTAATGGGCAAGAGGCAACATTGCAAATTTTTGTAGCTGATGAGATGCTGCATATTCATAGCAGTAACACAAGCCACGAACAGCAGCATACACATAGCCACAAAACAGGCCTGGCCAACTTGCAGAAAAGATTACACCACGCCTATGGCGACGCGGCACTGTTTACCTATGGCGACGACGAAAGCGGTCATTTTAATGTATGGGTAAAAGTGCCTATGCATTTGCTGGCTTAACATAATGTGCCATTTTTACCCATTTAAGCAGGTACTGATAAAGTATGGCTTCATGCAAACGCTGATTGTCATAAAATAACCGGTTAACATGCATGTGTAACAAATCGCTAAGCAAGCTCATCTTTGTTTGATCATCCGGGCAGGTATTCACAACGCGTTCAAATGTGTTAATATAATTCTTACTGATTGTAAGCGGCCCGGTGTTGTTTTCCAGCTGTTGGAACGATCGGTTTATCTTTTTATAATCATCGCCATCAAATTTAAACTCCCGGGCAAAACTGTCCGCTACGGCTTGTATAAACCTAAGCCGTAAATTTTGGTCGGGAAAGGCCAGTGAGCATAGCCGATCCATGAGTTGTAGGGCCTTATCGTATAGTTGGCTGGTTTTGTTGCCTGATTTTAACAGGCGTAAGATGTAGGCACTATCTACAGCAAAAAAGCCCTCTGCCAACGCCATGCGCGCGGCGCCGTATCGTTCTGTTTCGCGTACGTAAGTTTTAACCTGCAGATCCCATACGCTACCCTGGTTGTATAATGGCTTTAGGCAATTATTTAATTCGCTAAGCAACGCAGCACCAGATTGCGGGTCCCGCAACTTTAACCGCAGCCTGATATGTGGCCCGCCATCGGTATATCTGATAAAAAACCAATGCTTAAATAGTGTTTTGTTACCGGCCAAGAAAGGCCTGATCACGGTAGTTAATAAACTATTGGACTGTGTTGCATGCCCATAAATTTCAGCATACAACCACTCGCCGCCAGGTAAAAAACTATCATCGGGCCTACTATCAACTAAAGGAGCCAGCGCCGGGTAGATCTGCTCGCCGTGGCCAAAATCAACAATATATTGGGCCGCGTAGCTCTTGTCGTTCTCATCTTTTACACCTTCGGTATCAGGTAGCGCCTCTGTAATGTATACCTCTTTGTTTTGCACAGCGTAGCGTATAAAAGCTTGCAGGTCTTCGTCATTTTCAGGGTTTATCAGCAGCATCTGGTCCGATTTTCCGCAATGAAAAGGGAGGTTGATCTTTTTGACCTGCAACCACTCCTGTATGGAAGCAAGGTCTTTAACACACGCCTTGTCTACCAGCCAACTAGCCGGCGAAACGATAAATTTTTTGTAGTAAACACGAGGGTAATGTACCAAGTCAGGAAAGAAATGCTTTAAGCTAAATGATAGATCAGACCGCAAGCCTTGATGCTGCAGGTCGCAAAGAAACCGAAACAGCGCCAGGTCAGACCGGGTATAGTTATAGGCCGAAGCTATGCGCGGCACAATACGTTGTCGGTGTTTTTTTGACCAGAGCACGATTTGGTTATCCCTTACCGCCACCAAAATATCATCAACATTAAGCGGCGATGGGTGGCACGACCAACTTAAAAGCGGAAGTTCTGTTTGATAAAGTGAGGCCCGGCGATTGACATTATCAACCTGTTTTTCGGCCTGGTACGCAACGTCAAAAAAAAGCACATCCGGGTTGGCTTTTTCTTCCATGCCAGCTATTGCTTTACCCTTATCCACAGCCTGGGTATCGCCCAAAGTAAAACGGCCCAGCAAAGCATTTGCCGTGCAACCGCCCGCGTGTTCAATCACCATTTGCCCGCGATGATTGTGAAACATTACGCTTAAGGTGTTAGGCAAAGCAGGCATACTATCAGCTACCTGCCCCGTGTAGTTTTCCAGTTGGATAGGCTCGCCTTTAAGTAATTCATTCAGTAAAAAACGATGCTGCGCAGTGTAGGCAATCTGGCTGACATCAGTGCCTCGTTGTTGCAGGCTTTCCAATAACAGCGCGGGCATTTCGTCTTCGGGATTCTGCGCCATATTACCGTAGCCAATCCCTATTTGCGGGTCCATTGCCAAAGTCAGCGGAATTGCTTTGCGGTCGAATTTTTTTTGAAATTCACTTTTGAATGTGTTTAAGTTATGATGCCGTGGTAATGGCAAAAAGTCATTCATAAACTGTAAGTAAGCCGGTAGATCGCGTAACTGATACTTGTTTAACGCACCTGCTTTAACTATCCTTTCAGAAATGATATAACCCGCGGTGGCAGGCCTTATTTTGCAATGTAATCGCTTAAAATAATCTTCGCCGGTGATATTGGGCGAGTGCTCGGTTAGTAATAACTGCGCATCAATTAACTGGTTGATCAACGCGCGCGCCGATGTGTTTGCCAGTTTAAATTTGGCAGACAGCAACTCGCATATTTCGGTTATTGTTTTAGGCTGCTTGCTGGCTAATAGAATAGCCTGTAGCTCGGGGAAGTTAGTAATTGACGTAAGTTCAAACGCGCCCTTCAGATAGCGTAGGTATCGCACTTTGCCTGCAAGCGTGTAGCAGCTGGCATTAGCCATAACCCGATTCGGTATGGCAGTAGCGGCAACATCGTCTTTTTCACTCCAGCTTATAAATTGGTACTTAACCATTCGGTTATTTAGTACCGGTTGCGAGGCATCTGCCTGCACGGGTAAAAAACTGATTGCCGCAAAGCTTCCGAATGGAGTAGCCCTGAAACGCGCCCGATTGAAATATTTCCATACTGTATGAGCGGCTTTTTCGTCAAGTTGCGCGATGGCAAGATCTTTAATCAACACAAAAAAATCCGGCGATGCTTCTTTGATCAGTTCTTTCAGGGCGGGCCAATTGCTGGCAAGGTTATCTGTTAAACTAAAGGCCGGCGTGCGGCAAACTGCTGTAGAAAGAGGGGTTAGTTTAGTATCCTTTTTGTCCATTGCTGGCATGCTTTTTTCTTTAAAAAAAGGCACTGGCAGGCAGGTTTTAAATAGCTCAATACAAAAAGGAGGATTTTCGGTTTAAAAAGGCAAAAATTCGTGATAGATTCTCCGTAGCCTTTACAATATTTTTTGTGCCAGAGTCATATTTTTAACAATAGAGGCTTTTAACCTAAACCTTAATCCATGCACCCGGGCTTCACTAATATATTGAACCGGGTGCGAGAGGAGCTAAATTAATAGAAGAGATAGGAATTAATAATGGGTTATGGCACAATTAAACATCTTTAATGCTTTATTATTGCTGCAGGAAAAAAATGAAGGCTACTTTAAAAGCGTGCAAACAGATATCATGAATTTCATTGAAATTAACTGGCGCCATCCTATTAGCATAAATATCAAAAATAAAAGAATGCCCAAACAGCTTAGGCAGGATATAGAGGAGTTTTTGATGCCGTTAAATAGCACTCCACCAAACAAGGCAAGTAAACAACTTTAGATAGTCCTTAACCAATTTTTTCTTATCAAAAACTAAATACTATCCTGGGGTAATAGTTTTTATCGACGTTTTTAAGTGTCCGATTTTGTACGATTGTTAGGGCAGTGAGCTTTATTTCACTTCAAATGCCCCGATAGCACGAGTCCTTTTAAAAGGCTTTTCATTGTAATCACGGTCAGGGTTTGTTACCGATATTCCAGCACCGGCCAGGGGGCTGATAGTGCTTATGGTGAAATCTCCGGCATCGGGGGCGTTAAATAATAGGTCTTTACCAATAACTGCATTTTTTTCTGAGGAGGGTAACTGTACGCTGTTTAAGGAAACACCCACCCGATGCCAGGCGTTGTTAGAAAACGTAAAGCTTTCGGCGGCAGTACCTGGCCCAACGTTACAAACTACACGTACTTTATCGTCCATAAAAACTGCATTGTTACGGAACGTATTATTGCCGCACTTGCCGAAACGCACAGTATCGCGGTTTTCCTGGAGGATACGCAACACCCAGTGGGTTGGTTTATAAATGGTATTGTTCACCACTTCAGACCGGGTGCAGCCTACAAATGCCACCGGTGCGTCCGAGCCAATAAATATATTGCTGTAAACCTTTAGGTTACTAGCTTCCCATTTGACATCCATCGGCCTAAAAAAAGGTAGCCCGGTACTGCCGCCCAGGTTAATAGCGCGCTCGCCGGTGTTTTTAAACAGGCAGCCTTCTATCCTGATGTCGCTACTGCCGCCTTTCATTTGCGCACCATTTGAGCCTGATTTTTCAAATAGGCATTTACTGATCAGGCCTTTATGGCAGCCCACCATATCTATGCCGCTACCACCTGCTGAGCCACTAACAAAAGCGCATTGAATTATTTTGAATTCATCAACGCCCGATAGCTTCATCAGGTCATTGTTGCCCTTTGCCGCAATATCCCTGAAGACACAATCCTTAAAAACAATGTGGTGTGACGGGGTTATGTAACTTGCACCGTCGCTAAAATTAACGCCGTTATCGGTTTGTTGGCTAAATATAAAACCTTCAATTTGCAGGTAAGCCACATCGGTACCCATTAAACCCGCCGAGCCACCATTTATAGTTACCGCGCCTTTTTTCTCACTCAGGATATAGATCCACTTTTTGCTTGTCCCTTGTAAATTATCGATAGCCTGATTGCCGGGATAAATACCGCTATGGACAAGAATAGTATCCCCTGCAACCGCCGCTTTTGCCGCCTTGTTAATAATGTTATAAGCCTGCCCTGTACCCACATGCAAAGTTTTTGCGAAAGAAGAATATTCTGTAAGCAACAATAATAGTAGGGCGAATGAGAAACGCGGCATGGGTTTATTTTTGGTTGAAGATAAATAAATCCGGCTTAAAATATACCACCGGATTTAGTGAGAAGATGTAAAACAAGAAAGCCCTGGTAAATGATACATTAATGTATGCTTAGATCTTGATTTTGTTGTTTCCACAGATAAATCATAGTATTGCATTCGAAATGCAACGAACCATCCTCATCATCGACGACGAAAAAAAGCTGAACGATCTGCTATCGCGCATTATTGGCTTAGAGGGATTTGTTGTGTTACAAGCTTTTACCGCTAAGGAGGGTTTGAAGTTGCTGCAACAGGAAGATGTTTTGCTGGTACTGAGTGACGTTAAACTACCCGACATTAACGGCGTGGACCTTGTCAAGACCATCAAGGAAAAAAAACCTTACGTTGAGGTTATCAATTTAACTGCTTACGGTACTATAGCCGATGGTGTTAAAGCAATACAAAATGGTGCGTTTAACTACATTACCAAAGGTGATGATAATGATAAGATTATCCCGCTGGTAAACCAGGCTATTGATAAAGCACTCTTGCAATACAATAAATTTCAGCAAGAAAAGAAGGCCGCAACTAAACATACGTTTGCAGGTATTATAGGCAACTCAAAAGCCATATTGGATGCTGTAACCCTTGCCCGAAAAGTAGCTGCTACAGATACAACTGTTTTGCTATTAGGCGAAACCGGTACAGGTAAAGAGGTTTTTGCATCGGCTATACATTATGAAAGCCAACGTCGCCTAATGCCATTTGTCGCCATAAACTGCAGCAGCTTTAGTGGCGACTTATTGGAGAGTGAACTTTTTGGCTATAAGGCCGGAGCATTTACCGGCGCACTAAAAGATAAAAAGGGTTTACTGGAAGAAGCGCAGCATGGAACCATATTGCTGGATGAAATTGGCGAGATGAGCCTGGAGCTACAAGCCAAATTGCTACGCGTTTTGGAAAGCAAGACATTTATAAAGGTTGGTGATACACAAACTACCAAAGTCAATATTCGCATCATAGCGGCAACTAACCGCGATCTGCAGAAGGAAGCAGACGCTGGTCGCTTCAGACTTGATCTTTACTACCGCTTGTCTGTATTTACCATACACCTGCCTTCGCTTAACGAGCGGAAGGCTGACATTGAATTGCTGGCTAAATACTATTTGCAAGATCTTTCTGCCAAAGCCGGCAAGCATCAAGCTAAAATGGATAGCGGATTTGTTGATTTACTTAACCGTCATCATTGGAAAGGTAACATCCGTGAGCTTAAAAACGTGATGGAACGTGTGATGATTTTGGCTGACGATGACGTATTAACACCTGATTTGCTCCCTGTAGAATTTAAGTACGAGACCGGTGATCATAGCGCCATTGATCTTGCTACTATAGAACGCCAGCATATTCAAAAAATACTCAGTCGTACCGGCGGCAACAAAACCGAAACCGCAAGGCTGTTAGGCATTGGCTTAACTACACTCTACCGCAAGCTTGAGGAATACAAACTAACTTAAGCCCACTCCACAACGACAATAAACCCTTCCATTTTGGTAGGGTTTTCTTATTTGTAATTTCCGGATAAAGTATATATGTATCTATAAACCAAAAATTTACGTTGGTTTATTTTCTAATGGCATTTCTGTTGCCAATGGTGGTCAAAACAATTTAAATATGATTACCATCCTCCTTTTTCTCGCCATCATCATTTGCTGCTGGCTATTCTTTAAATCCATCGATTGGTTCGAAAAAATCTGATACGCCATGATCGCGCTATTTATCATTTCTATAGCAGTGTTTGCATACATGGTGTATGTCCTGCTTAAACCCGAAAAATTTTAACACAATATGAACAGCGAATTAACAGGAGTGCTCATCTCCTTTATTATTACCCTGGCCATTGGCATCCCGCTGGGTAAATACCTGGCTAAAATGTTTGCCGGCGAAACGGTTTGGACCGATTTTATGAAACCGCTGGAAAGCGGCATCTACAAGCTGTCTGGCATTAACCCCAACGAACCAATGAACTGGAAACAGTTTTTAAAAGCTATGATGATGATCAACTCATTATGGCTGGTTTACGGCTTTTTTGTATTAATGTACCAGGATAAACTACCACTTAACCCGGATGGTAACCCTGGCATGACGCCCGACCTGGCTTTCAACTCCATCATCAGCTTTGTGGTAAACTGCAACCTGCAGCACTACAGCGGCGAAAGCGGCGCAACTTACCTTACACAACATTTTATTTTCATGTTCCTGCATTTTACCAGTGCGGCTACGGGTATTGCCTGCGCGGTAGCGGTATTTAAAGCTTTCCGTGATAAAACTACAACCAACCTGGGCAACTTCTGGGATTTTTTTATCAAGTCTATCACCCGCTTATTATTGCCGCTATCGGTCATCATGGCATTTATACTTACGTTCAGCGGTACTCCGTCCAGCTATGCGGGTAAAGATCAATTTATATCGTTGCAAGGCGATACCATTCAGGTTTCCCGCGGCCCGGCTGCGCAGTTTATTGCCATCAAACATATCGGGACAAATGGCGGTGGCTGGTTTGGTGTTAATTCAGCACATCCGCTGGAAAATCCCAGTTATGTGACCAACATAACAGAGATCGTAGCGCAATGGATCGTGCCCATCGCTATGGTCTTAGCATTTGGTTACTATATCCGTCGAAAGAAATTAGGTTGGGTCATTTTTGGCGTGATGATGCTTGGCACGCTGCTTTTAATGATTCCTACCTTCAGTAGCGAACTGAATGGAAATCCGGCCCTTGCCAAATTAGGTATAAGCCAGGTTACGGGTGCCATGGAGGGTAAGGAAGTAAGGATTGGTCCGTTGGCTACAGCTTACTGGAGCACGCTCACCACAGTCATCTCTACAGGTTCTGTAAATGGGATGCATGATAGTACAATGCCACTAACCGGCCTTTGGCAGTTACTGGGAATGATGATCAACTCGTTCTTCGGCGGATGCGGCGTTGGGGTGTTAAACTATTTGGTTTACCTGATCATAGCTGTGTTTATTTCAGGCCTGATGGTTGGCCGTACGCCCGAGTTTTTAGGTCATAAGGTTGAGGCCCGTGAAGTAAAGATCGCGGCTATCATCACCTTACTTAGCCCCTTCCTGATCTTGACAGGCACAGCAATTTCGGCTTATGTATTCAACCATTATGGTGCAGTCGATTGGGCGGTGAAACCATCCAACTGGCTAAACAACCCGGGATATCATGGCTTTTCTGAAATGTTGTATGAGAATACTTCGGCTAATGCCAATAATGGTTCGGGCTTTGAAGGTCTAGGCGATAATAATATTTTCTGGAATGTCCTTACCGGATTTATATTGATACTGGGCAGATTCCTGCCGATCATTGGCCCGGTTGCTATTGCAGGTTTGCTGGCGCAAAAGAAATACATCCCGGAATCTGTAGGCACACTTAAAGTGGATACCGTAACCTTCGGTGCAATGACCTTCGCCGTCATCATCGTACTCAACGCATTGTCATACTTCCCGGCGCTGGTGCTTGGCCCTATTGCCGAATATTTTTCAATGCTTAAATAATCACAAACATGAACAATAAATCAAATAAATTATTTGAACCCGCTTTGGTGCAAACTGCGCTGGCAGCGTCATTCATTAAACTGAACCCTAAAACCATGATGCGCAACCCCGTGATGTTCACGGTTGAAATTGGCACAGCAATTATGCTGTACGTAACTTTTTACAGCCTTACCCATCGCAATCAGGGTTCGTTCGCTTATAACTGTAGTATTTTTATCATCCTGCTGTTAACCCTCTTATTCGCCAATTTTGCTGAAGCCATTGCCGAAGCGCGCGGCAAAGCACAAGCCGATAGCCTCCGTAAAACCCGCGAAGATACGCCAGCCAAAATGATACTGGAAGATGGCTCGGTAGCAACCCGTTCGTCAAATCAATTGTTGAAAGGCGATGTCTTTACCTGCGAAGCGGGGGACACCATCCCAACCGACGGCGAGATTATTGAAGGCCTGGCCACAATAGATGAATCGGCCATCACCGGAGAATCGGCTCCTGTTATACGCGAAGCGGGTGGCGATAAATCTTCTGTAACAGGTGGCACAAAGGTTCTGTCAGACCAAATTAAGGTAGTTGTAACCACCCAACCTGGAGAAAGCTTTTTAGATAAAATGATTGCCTTGGTTGAGGGTGCATCCCGCCAAAAAACGCCTAATGAAATAGCGCTTACCATATTACTGGCCAGCTTTACATTGGTTTTCATTATTGTTTGCGTTACGCTGCAGCCATTTGCAGCTTATGCCAATACGCCAATTACTATTGCAGCATTGATATCCCTGTTTGTTTGTCTGATACCAACAACCATAGGAGGCTTGCTATCTGCCATTGGCATTGCCGGGATGGACAGAGCTCTACGTTCAAACGTGATCACTAAATCGGGCAAGGCGGTAGAGACTGCAGGCGACATAGATGTGTTACTATTAGATAAAACCGGGACTATTACGATAGGAAACCGTAAAGCCACCCAGTTTTGGCCCGCACCAGGTGTATCACCGGACGAATTGGTAAAGGCTTGTGTGCTGTCATCATTGGCAGACGAAACACCTGAAGGTAAATCTATCATTGAACTGGCTCAGCAAGGTAATAATCGACTTGCTCTTACGGCACCTGAAAGTTCTGAGTTTATCAAATTCACTGCCGAAACCCGCGCCAGTGGTATCAATACGCCTGATGGAAAGCGCATTCGCAAAGGTGCTTTTGATGCTATCCGTAATGCAGTGACTAATGCGGGTAATAAGCTTGATGCCGAAGTTGAAGATCGCGTAAAAATAATCTCATCCAAAGGCGGTACACCCTTAGTGGTTGCACAAAACGAGCAGGTTTTAGGGGTGATTGAATTGCAGGATATCATTAAACCTGGCATAGCCGAACGCTTTGAACGCCTGCGTAAAATGGGTATTAAAACCGTAATGGTTACAGGTGATAACCCACTAACCGCAAAATTTATAGCCGAAAAGGCCGGTGTGGACGATTTTATCGCTGAAGCGAAACCCGAAGATAAAATGCTCTACATCAAAGCCGAACAAGCTAACGGAAAATTAGTAGCTATGATGGGCGATGGCACCAATGATGCACCCGCCCTTGCTCAAGCCGACGTTGGCGTAGCTATGAATAGCGGTACCCAAGCTGCCAAAGAAGCCGGCAACATGGTTGATTTGGATAATGACCCAACCAAATTAATCGAGATCGTTGAAATAGGTAAGCAATTATTAATTACCCGTGGTACGCTAACTACTTTTTCTATCGCAAACGATGTGGCCAAATACTTTGCCATCGTTCCGGCTTTGTTTGTCGCATCAATTCCGGCATTACAAGCCATCAACATTATGCGTTTGTATAGTCCTGAAAGCGCTATTCTTTCGGCGGTTATCTTCAATGCTATCATTATACCTATGTTAATACCCTTGGCCTTGAAAGGTGTGGAATATAAACCTATCGGTGCCGGCGCATTACTACGTCGTAACCTTCTTATTTACGGCTTGGGCGGTGTTATCGCGCCCTTTATCGGCATCAAACTTATTGATCTTTTAATCTCCGTAATTATCTAATTATCATGAAAACGCTCATACAATCTATACGCTTAACCTTGGTGTTGATCGTATTGCTATGCATTATATATCCTATCATCATTGCCTTTGCAGGCAAGCTATCCAAAGGAAAAGGCGGTGGCGAAACAATATCACTAAATGGTAAAGTAGTGGGATATACAGCCATCGGCCAAAAATTTGACAAGCCGCAATATTTCTGGGGTCGCCCGTCTGCAGTGAGTTACAATGCTGCCGGTTCCGCAGGTTCCAACAAAGGTCCAAGCAATCCCGATTACGTGAAAGATATCAGTAATCGCATTGACACCCTTTTGAAATACCATCCCTACCTAAAACGCAATGATATCCCGGCTGATATAGTTACTGCTTCGGGCAGTGGTTTAGATCCGGATATTTCAGCAGCTGCTGCGCAAATACAGATTAAACGTGTTGCCGGTTATCGTAAACTGGACGAGCAAAAAGTTGCCGCTCTTGTAGCCAGCCACACCGAAAAGCCAACGTTTGGCCCGGCCAAAGTAAACGTGTTGAAACTGAATGTAGCACTTGACCAATTGAAATAATCACCATGAAAAAAATCATTATAACGGTGATAGCAGGATTTGCTACCACTTGTTTAGTAGCTCAGGATACTATCAAAAAAAGTTCGCCTTTGACAATTACCGGTGCTGTAGATGCCTATTATAAATATGATTTTTCGGGTCATAATAATATCTCCACCAGTTTCGCGACAGATCAAAATTCATTTTCGATAGGGATGGTTGACGTCTGTTTGAAAAAGAAGGTATATAAAACCCTGTTTGTCGGCGAACTATCTTTTGGCCCGCGGGGCGAAGGGCAGTCCATACCCAATGCCGGAACCAACGGACAATCGTTCCATATTCAAAATTTATATGTTGGTTATGATGTGACCGATAAGCTGAATATCACCGGCGGCTACATGGCGACATTTTTAGGTTACGAAGTAGTATCGCCAATTGGTAATTTTAACTACTCCACTTCGTACTTGTTTACCAACGGGCCGTTTCAAAACGCGGGGGTTAAGCTGACCTATTTATTCAATGATAAGCTAAGCTTTATGGCTGGCCTATTTAACGATCAATGGAATATTTATACATCGGCTGGACAGGTTAACACTTTTGGTGCGCAATTAATGGTAGCGCCGGTAAAAGGCTGGACGGCTTATCTTAACGTTTTAGCGGGGCCTGCATCGGGCACCGAGTTGGATTTGACAACTAATTACCAAATAACCGATGCATTTAAGTTGGGTTTAAATGCTGCCGATTTTACTGCACCGGGCACAGGTGTTAAAGGAGGTTTTAGCGGCATTGCGTTATATCCGCAGTACGCCATCACATCAGGCTTTGTGTTGGGCTTGCGTGGCGAACACTTTAAAACCAAGAACGGCGCCTACACATCAACGGCAGCGCCAACGCCCGGCGCATCTGTTACGGGCCTGACATTAACCGCCAACATCAAAAGCGGTCCGCTTACACTTATTCCCGAAGTTAGGTTAGATAGCATGTCCAAAAACAATTTCTTTACTGATAGCAATGGCGCTGCCACTAAATCCGCCTCGCAATTTGCGGTGGCAGTGGTGTATGCATTTTAAAGCATGAAAAAAGAAAACGACAATACGGTAAAAGACTTTATTGACCTGGTAAAACGGTCGCGCAGGGGTAAGCTCAAAATTTATATTGGGATGAGTGCTGGCGTGGGTAAAAGTTACCGTATGTTGCAGGAAGCACATGCTTTAATGCGCAACGGTATAGGCATACAGATTGGCTATATCGAAACACATAACCGTGCCGAGACACACGCTTTGCTTGCAGGTTTGCCGCTTATAGCTCGCCGTAAAATATTTTATAAAGGTAAGGAGCTGGAAGAGATGGATCTGCAAGCCATCCTGAACCGACACCCGGAAGTGGTGATTGTTGATGAGTTGGCTCATACAAATATCGAAGGCAGCAAAAACAGCAAGCGCTGGCAAGATGTTGCCGATATATTGGAAGCTGGTATTAGTGTAATTACCGCCGTAAACATTCAGCACTTGGAAAGTCTGAATCAAGAGATAGAGGAAATTACCGGCATCCCCATAACGGAACGAATACCCGACAAGACCTTGGAGATGGCGGACGAGATCGTCAACATTGACCTGACAGCCGATGAGTTGATTGACAGGCTTAAAGAAGGTAAGATATATGACAAGTCGAAAATTGAGCGCGCCTTGCAAAACTTTTTCAGGAATGATAAGATATTGCAGTTACGGGAGATTGCTTTGAAAGAAGTGGCTCATCACCTGGAACGAAAAATAGACATTGAGATCCCTAAGCAGATCAAGCTGCGTCCTGAGCGATTTTTGGCCTGCATATCGTCCAATGCCGAAACAGCTAAGATCGTTATCAGAAAAACCGCACGCTTGGCATCCTATTACCGTTCGCCGTGGATAGTCTTGTATGTGCAAAGCAGCAGTGAAAGTATGGAGCGTATAAAACTGGATAAGCAACGCCATTTAATTAATAACTTTAAACTGGCAACAGAGCTGGGTGCAGAAGTCATCAAGTTAAAAAGTGATCAGATAACGCAAACTATTATACAGGTGGCCAATGAACGCGAGATAACAACCATTTGCATTGGTAAACCCCACCTGAGCTTATTCCAGGTGATATTAAGAACGGCAGTGTTTAATGAGTTGCTGAAAAACATAGCCGCAAACGAAATTGATTTAGTGATACTATCATGAAGGTAAAAAATAAGCTACGGCTGGGTTTTGGTTTCCTATTTGTTATAGTGCTGTTTTTTGGCGCTGTATGCATGTTTTACATTAACCAGATATCCAACAACGCCAAAGTAATTTTAAAAGATAACTACGAAAGCTTAAGCTATTGCCGCGAGATGCGGAGCATATTAGATGATAATGCGTTACCGCTAAACAATAAGCTGATCAAAAAATTTGATGTAGCGCTGCTAAAAGAACAGCATAACATTACCGAAAAAGGCGAGCAGCAGGCGGTTGATAATTTAAAGACAGCTTATCTGGTACTCAAAAATCTACCTGCATCAGATACCAGCGAAGCTGAACGTAGCGTGAGAAGGTTTTTGCGGCAAATAGAGATGGTGAACATGCAAGCAATCTTACGTAAAAATGATATGGCACGCTCTTCGGTAGATCAATCATTGACCATTTTAGGCTTTGCCGGCGCAGTAGTGTTTATGTTGTTATTTACATTTAGTGTTAATTTTCCGGGTTTTATTATCAATCCACTTAATACACTATTATCAAGCATACGTTCCATAGGCCCGGGAAATTACAGGCAACGTATCCACTTTGATAAAAATGATGAGTTCGCCCAGGTTGCCAATGCTTTTAACGAGATGGCACAACGGCTAAACGAATGGGAAAATAGCAATCTGTCCACCATTATGTCAGAAAAACTGCGGATAGAAACCATTATCGAGCAAATGCATGATGCCATTATTGGCGTTAACGAAAGGCAGGAAATACTATTTATAAACACGGCTGCCAAAAATATACTTAACATGACTGCCGATAAATTGCAAAGTTTATCTGTTGCAAGTATTGCTCAAAATAATGATCTGTTTAAATCGATAACCGACGAGAATAGTTCCATCAAGCCATTTAAAATATTTGTTGATGGCAAAGACTCTTATTTTCAACTGGAATCGCGTGAGATCAATGTTCCAAATTTATCTGCCGACCCGAAACAAGCCATTAATGTCGCTAAAACCTCGGCAGGCAAAGTTTATATATTACGCAACATTACCGAATTCAAAGAGCGTGATGAAGCCAAAACTAATTTCATCGCTACTATATCGCATGAGTTGAAAACGCCCATATCATCTATCAAGATGAGCTTGAAGCTGATGAAGGACGAACGTGTTGGTAACATCAACACCGAGCAACAGCAATTATTGGAACATATTAAAGATGACAGCGATCGCCTCCTTAAAATAACCAGCGAATTATTGGAATTGTCACAAGTCGAAACAGGTAATATCCAATTAAACTTTGTGCCTGTGCAGCCACAGGAAATTGTTGATTATGCGATCACGTCTGTTCGATTCCAAGCCGAGCAAAAAGGTGTTAAGTTGGAAATTGTAAAAGATGACGAACTACCACAAGTTAATGTTGACGTAGAGAAAACGGCTTGGGTGCTGGTAAACTTTTTATCAAACGCATTACGCTACAGTTCTGAAAAATCGAAGGTTATCATCAGTATTACTCATAAAAATAATGAAGTTGAGTTTTCTGTAAAAGATACGGGCAAAGGCATAGATGAACAATACCAAAAACGATTATTTGACCGCTATTTCCAAGTACCAACAGATGGGCAGAACAAGTCTGGCTCTGGTTTGGGCCTGGCTATCTCCAAAGATTTTATAGAAGCGCAGAACGGTCGCATTTGGGTAAAAAGTGCCATTGGTGAGGGAAGTACATTTGGATTTAACTTACCAAGTTCATCACATTTTTAGCATCCATTACATTTAAAAAGTACTCTTGTGTAAATAAGTCAAGATACATCTGCAATTTCAATATAAGAGCCAACAGTCATGAAATCTTTTAAAGATAAAACACTTTGTCGATTACCGTGAACGTTAAATGCCATGATCAATTACGCCTGCAACAGGTGTCTTAGATTTTCTATACCTGGTTGTAAGTTACAATACATAACAGGGCATCACGATAAATGAAATGATCATTATACTGAGTTTTGAAAATCAATTGTTAGCTTGTACGATAGCTTTGCATGGCAAAGACTTTCGCATTTATTTTCAAGCCATGGAAGACAAATTAACCAGCCATAACCGTTTTTATTTCATCCCACACCAATGGCTGACTTATAGCCAGCGGCAAAACGCTAAATCCTATCAAAGCGGGGCCATCAAGCTCATTGTATAGGCGTTGAATATCAGGCCGGGTAGCTACCTGGTGTATAAGCAAATGCCCGTCGGGTTGTATTGATATGGCGCGGGCGTTGTGTTTATGCAAAATTTCCCATAACAATCCTCCTAAAGAACCGGGCCATATCCGGTAAATGGCCGAGCTAACAACCGAACCAAACGAAACAGTTACATCAAGTACCCCTACAATCCGGTGCAGCTTCCTGATCATGTTATCAACTACAATTCCGGGTATTGCAACTTCCATAGTGATCAATACAATATCGGCAACATCGGTATCTGATTGCGATACGGTTTTTACTGTATACCCGGGCTTGGTAAACATGTTGATGATACGCGTAAGAACGCCCGGCTGATTTTC
The DNA here is from genome assembly GCF_059690715.1 of Mucilaginibacter sp. A3364. Lineage (NCBI taxonomy): Bacteria > Pseudomonadati > Bacteroidota > Sphingobacteriia > Sphingobacteriales > Sphingobacteriaceae > Mucilaginibacter > Mucilaginibacter sp. A3364. The sequence goes on along the minus strand of NZ_JCAWED010000002.1, from coordinate 161,026 downwards.
ACAACTCAGGCTGAATAGTTTGGAGGTGAGATTTTCTGATTTCATAGCAAAAAAAAAAGCCTCCCGTTTTGCGGGAGGCTTGTGTTATTTATTTTTAAATTAATTACAATATACCAGGCCCCCGACTTGAATCAAGAATAATAATAATGACAGCCACCACAATAATTGTTGCGTTGGGTACATTCACTAAATTCTTAATAACTAAACGGTTCATGCCGGAGTTTTTTTTACAAAGAAGGAGAAAGAAAACGGCATTTCAAAACATCAGCGCGCATTTGCTAACCGGTGTTTTCAACGATTTGAACAGGAACAAAAATTCAACGAAAAAACAGATCAACGGCTTGTAAATGCAAGCTGTTTTCTGAAAAATGTTACAACAAATTTCTGTTTTACTATAAAATATTCGGGAAGCAGGCGGCGGCATTGACTAAGCCGCTTATCATTGCCAGTTTTATAAAAAATTTGATGATGATGGAGGTACTTACCCAACCTAAACTTAAAGATACTTTTGCCCGGTTATGGCACCTGGTTGGCAATACACCTATGCTGCGGCTGGACTATTTGTATAACAACAAACCCGGTTTTATTTACGTAAAGTGCGAACACTACAACCTTACCGGTAGTATTAAGGACCGCATGGCACTGTATATTATGAAAAAAGCCTATGAGCAGGAAATGATCAAACCCGGCGATACTATTATTGAGGCCACCAGCGGTAATACAGGTATCTCATTTTCGGCAATCGGTAAAACGCTTGGCCACAAAGTGATAGTTATTATGCCCAACTGGTTAAGCAAGGAACGCATTGATATTATTACCAGCCTTGGCGCGACGGTTAAATTGATAAGCAAAGCCGAAGGTGGTTTTTTAGGAAGTATACGCATGACGGAGGAGTTATCGGCCGCATCGGGTAATTGCTTTTTGCCGCGGCAGTTTGAAAACGCGTACAATGCCGAAGCGCATGAAATGACAACCGGCCCCGAAATATGGGAGCAAATGGCTTTAACGGGAAAGCAACCCGATGCCTTTGTAGCCGGGGTGGGTACAGGCGGTACTGTAATGGGCGTGGGCAATTACCTGCGCACAAAGAATCCGGCTATCAGGGTACACCCGCTTGAGCCGGCCGAATCGCCTACGCTTACTACGGGTTACAAAGTAGGCACGCACCGTATACAGGGCATATCTGACGAGTTTATTCCTTCCATCGTTAAACTAAATCAGTTGGATTATGTAGTGCAAGCGTGCGATGGCGACGCGATAATTATGGCACAGAAGCTGGCTGCCCAATTAGGTTTAGCCGTAGGCATATCATCAGGTGCCAATGTTATAGGCGCAATCAGGCTAAAAGAAACATTAGGTGCTGATGCTAATGTAGTTACTGTATTTAGCGATAGCAATAAAAAGTACCTTAGTACCGATCTGGTGAAAGAAGAACCGGTAAAAGATTGTTATGTATCAACCAACACAACTTTTCAAGGTTTTAGCCCTATCGGTCGTTTGGCAGAGCCAATAATTCAATAATTGAAGTATCGGTTCAACTAAAATCACTTAATAATAAAAGCCCCGCTAGTTATGGCGGGGCTTTTATTATTATCTTAATTATGCCTACTTGCTCGTTTCAGGCAATAGCACCATGCGAATGTAGTTTGTGCCGCTTAGGTATTTGTTGGCAGCTGATTTGAGCGATGCCGACGTTACTTTTTCCATCCGCTGTTTGTAGCTTGATGGTGGCAGCGGCTCCAAATCATTTTGATAAGTAGCGACTATAAATGATAGCCAATAGCTATTCTCGTTTTGCTGTGTTTCTACCTGGCTGCTGTATTCGGCTTTCCATTTGTCAACATCAACCTGTGCCGGGCCATTTGTTTTTATTTTGGCAATCTCATCTTTTGCTGCCGCGACAAGCCTGTCGACGTTTTGCGGAGCGCATGCAAAACTTATTTGCACCATGTAGCTGCCTGTGGGATATTTACTGCTGCCTACAGCTACCTGCGGGCTATACACGCCGCTTTCTTCTTCGCGCAGGCGTTGCAGTACTCTTATTTGTAAAACCTCTTTAAGCGCCTGTAATTCCATGTTAGCTTGCCGGTCGTAAACGTATTTGCCAGGAAAAATGAGATTTACGCTAGCCACAGCCTCTTTGCCTTTATAAACAGTTTTTTCTATAACGCCTTCGGCGGTAGTAGTGTTCCTGTCCTTAAAGTTTGGTGTATTGTTGGTTGACGGTAGCGAGGCGATGTACTTCTCCAACAAAGGTTTGATCTCATCCACCGTAAAACTACCGGTAAACACAAATGTTGCACCATCAGCATTACCCAGGCGTTCTTTGTAGATCTCAAAACTCCGATTCAGATCTATCTGCTTCAACTTAGCCAGTGATGGACTGGTTTTGCGGAAGTTATTACGATACAGAGTAGCCAGCATCGAATCCTGAAATACCGAGTTAGGGTCGTTGCCCCGGTTAGCCAGGTTGGCATTGCTGCGTGTTATAATATTGTTAAACACGGTTTCGTCTTTACGCGGTTCGGTTAAATAAGCAGTTACCAGTTTAAGGCTTGTTTCCAGGTCGGCTTTTGAGGCGCGGCCGCTTACACCCTGGTACAGATCTGATATATATGGCTGAACGGATGCTGTTTTGGCTGTCAGGAATCGGCGCAGGCCATTAAGGTCAAGTTTGCCGGCGCCGCCCGAAGTTATAATGGCCACAGCATTCACTGCAGATTGATAGTCGGCATCCTCGTATAATGAAGCACCGCCCTTAGCAAACGAGCTGAACAATATTTCATCATTTTTAAACGTGGTAGGTTTCAGTATTACTTTTACACCGTTGCTCAAACTTAGGGTAGTAGTACCCAGGGCTGCATCTTCTTTCTCGTCAATAATTTTACCCGGTACAGTTTCTTTGGATAAAAGCTCCTGCTCAACTACTTTATCTTCATATGCGGTAAGCTGTTTTTTTGCAGCTTCGCTTATCCAACTATTGATCGTTTGTTCGGTCGGCAAACTTTTTTTGGCCGATGCCGGTGCCAGTACCAGGATATCCCGGTCGGTTTCGGTTATGTATTTTGCCGGCAACATATTTAATTCTGCCAGCGAAATTTCTTTTAAGAATTTGTTTGTCAGCTCAAATTCTTTTTCAATGCTTGGCGAGGCTGTATTGTCTAAAAAGTTAGATTGGTAATCCTGCACGTAAGTTGCAGAAGCTGTTTTATCCTTCTCCTTCAGATTGTTTTCCATGGCCCTAAGGCGGCTTTTCTTTGCGCGGTCAAGCTCAGGCTGTGTAAAGCCAAATTTTTTTAAGCGGTTTACTTCTTCCAGCGCAGCCTCAAAGCCTTTTTTAAACTCGCCGGGTTTAGGGCTTATGGTTACGGTAAAGGCATCTAAAACACCAAAAAAACCACCTATGCCGGCGCTGCAACCTAGATAGGGCGGGTTTGCCATGGTGCTTTGTAAAGCAAGCCTATCAGTAAGCATTTTATTAAATAGCTGGCGGGTAATGTAAGCCCGGTAATCGGCGGCTGTTTTTACCTGTAGTTTAGGCTGTTTATACAGTATTTGTATGTTAGTGCCTGTTTGCTCACTATCAGTAAGTGCAATGTATTGGTTTTTGCCGGTAAGTGGTATGTTGTAGTCAACCCGTGTTTTTTTACTAACCGGATTTTTCAGGTCGCTGAACTTGGTGCGGATGGCTTTTTCAATAGCATCTACATTTATATCGCCAACCACAATAATAGCTTGCAGATCCGGGCGATACCAGTCATTATAAAAACGCGCGAGTGTTGGGTATTTAAAGTTTTTAAGTACGCTCTCTAAGCCTATAGGTAATCTGCTGGCATAGCGCGAATTGTTTAACAATAAAGGCAAATAGTCTCTGCGCATACGTTCGCCTGCGCCTTTGCCTTTACGTTCTTCTTCAAGTACAATGCCTCTTTCTTTGTCAATTTCTTCAGGGTCAAGCAGTGCGCCGTGGGCCCAGTCGCGAATAATTTGAATACCCGAGTTCAAAACCTCTGGTTTGTTTGAGGGGATGGGTAATTGATAAACCGTTTCGTTGAAACTGGTAAAGGCGTTCAGGTCAGCGCCAAAACGCACGCCTGCCTTTTGCAGATAGTTTTCAAGTTCATTATGCGGAAAATGCTTTGTGCCGTTAAAGCTCATATGCTCCATAAAATGAGCCAGGCCGCGCTGGTCTTCATCTTCCAGTATGGAGCCTACCTTGTTTACCAGGTATAACAACACCCTGTCTTTAGGTTTATCGTTATGCCTTATATAATAGGTAAAACCGTTAGGTAATTTGCCATAACGTACCGCGCTATCCAATGGTAGCTGCTGCGACACTGCGACCGGTGTTTTGCGGGCGGGCTTTACTTGTGACGATGCGCTCAAACACAAGCTTAATGCAGCTACAATACAGCCTGTTGTTTTTAATATTTTCATATGTGTTCTGTGTTGGCAGGCCTAAGGTATTGATGTATCGAGCCCGCGTATTATTTTAAATTAAGCCTAAATGTCAACAGCATTTCTGTGTCAATCAATAGCAGCTGTCTCATTCCGAAAATTTTACAGAAATTGATTTAATTGCTTTGTTTTTTTTCGGCTGAGAGGGATTGGAAAGGGTGCGGGTTTCTATTTGTTCAAGATAAATAACGAAGCTGTTTAATCGGTCAAAACCCAAAAAAACCTCCGCCGAAAAAAGAGTTCTTCCAATACGGCCTTCGCCCCGGCAAACCGAAAAAAATACGGTTAAAAGTCCCCGTCCCGAATATTTTATTAAAAACAACACAACCCATTGAAATACATGCTGAAACGGTGGACCTTTAGGAAATGAATCCTAAAAAACACATGAAAAAACTATTGATAAGCAGTGCTTTATTGCTATTTGCATTGATCGGCCAGGCACAAATACTTACACCGGTTAAATGGAGTTATGGCGCTAAGAAGATCAGCAAAACAGAAGCAGTAATATATCTTAAAGCCGGCATTGATGATGGATGGCATTTGTATTCGCAATACGGAAAAGAAGGCGGCCCGGTAAAAACAACCTTCACGTTTAAGCCGTCGGTCAATTACACCTTATCAGGCAAAACACAGGAGCCAAAACCCATAACACATATGGAAAAAGTATTTGGTATGAATGTAAGCTATTTTGAAAAAAGTGTTGTGTTTCAACAAAAAATTAAAATTAAAAAAGGTCAGGCGGTGGTTGAAGGCGCCGTTGAGTTTATGGTATGTAATGATCAGAAATGTTTACCACCTACCAGTATCGAGTTTAGCATCCCCGTTAAATAAACCATTTCATCCAAGAACTGCTTAATACTTACCCCTATATCAATGCTTATTAAACTTAATAGCCTATTTAACCTACGTTTTTTTAAAGCCCGGGTGCCTGTTTTACTGGTTGTTTTGTTGCTTGGGCTCAGTAACTTGTCTTTTATATCGACGGACACCGTATCGGCAGACGGGATTGAGTTTACGCCGATAGAAACAACCTCGCCGGCAAAGCCTGCACAAGTAAAAACCGATAGCAGGGCAGGTGCCGTTAAGCAACAAGCCAAGCCCGAGAAGCAGGCATCGCAACCACTTTGGGCCATATTTTTGGCGGGTTTAGCCTGGGGAGCCACGGCTATTTTTATGCCCTGCATATTCCCTATGCTACCTTTTACGGTAAGCTTTTTTATTAAACGCTCGCACAGTCGCGCAGCCGCAGTACGTTCGGCGCTTAGTTATGGCTTAAGCATTGTGGTGATCTACGTGGTGTTGGGGATCCTTATCACGGTTATTTTCGGGGCCGACGCATTAAACAGCCTGGCCACTAACGGCATATTTAATATACTGTTTTTTTTACTGCTGGTGATATTTGCCGCATCGTTTTTGGGCGCGTTTGAGCTAAACCTACCCACTAAATGGGTAAACAAAATGGATCAAAATGCCGACAGAGGTGGTTTTGCGGGGCTATTTTTTATGGCCGCGACACTTTCATTGGTGTCGTTTTCGTGTACCGGGCCTTTAATTGGCACGCTGCTGGTGCAGGCCGCAGTGAGTGGCGCATTATTGGGACCTGCTGTTGGCATGTTAGGCTTTTCGGTGGCACTGGCTATACCATTTACTTTGTTCGCGTTGTTCCCCTCGCTTTTAAAGTCATTGCCAAAATCGGGTGGGTGGTTAAACAGTATTAAAGTGGTGTTGGGCTTCCTGGAGCTGGCGCTGTCTCTTAAATTTTTAAGTAATGTTGACCTTGCCTACCACTGGCATTTGTTTGACAGGGAAGTTTTCCTGGTATTGTGGATAGCGATATTCGCGCTGATGGGGCTTTATCTGATCGAAAAATTAAGCTTCGCGCATGATAACCCGCTGCCTTATATTTCGGTTCCGCGTTTGTTTCTGGCTACTGTGGTGTTTGCTTTTACGCTATACCTTATACCGGGGCTTTGGGGCGCTCCGCTTAAATCGGTAAGCGCGTTTTTGCCGCCAAAAGCTACACAGGATTTCGATCTTTCTGTAAGTAACCCGATCATCGCCCCACCCCAACTAAGCGATGCCCGGCCTCAAAAATATATCGATGTTTTCGGCGCATACAAACCCAAGGGCTTTAACCCGTTTTTTGATTACGACGAAGCGTTGGCCTATGCCAAAAAAGTGCACAAACCGGTAATGATAGATTTTACCGGCCATGCCTGTGTTAATTGCCGTAAAATGGAAGAAAATGTGTGGCCGGATGCCAGCGTTGCCAATATGATCAACCAGGAATATGTATTGTTACAGCTGTATGTTGACGATAAAAAAGACCTGCTCCCGGCCGATAAACTTATCACAGCAAATGGCGATAGCATTACTACCATAGGTAAGAAATGGAGCTACCTGCAGGCCAGTAAGTTCAATGCAAATTCGCAGCCCTTTTATGTGTTGCTAGATGCGAATACCGAACAGCCGTTGGTTGAACCGCAAGGGGCCAACTATGATGCTGCACAATACCTTGATTATTTAAAAAGTGGATTAAGTGTTTTTAAAAATAAGCTTTAAAGTCTTCAATCGTTCTTTATCAATCAGTCAACAAACTTACAAGTAAAGTTCTTCTACTTATAGTTTGACAGTTAATTTTAGTTAAATCGCATCCTCCTGAAGCGGGATGCTTTTTGCATTACAACTAAAAGGAAATTACATAGGGTAGGCGGTAATGCTTTTTGTTTCAGATAAAACAAAGAAGCTCTGTACCGTAGTGATGTTAGGCAGCCGGGATAATTTATGCCGATAAAACTCATGATAGGCTTCCATATCGCTTGTAGCTACCCGCAAAATAAAGTCGAAAGTACCACTCACCTGGAAACATTCCATCACTTCCGGAAATTTGGAAACTTCTTTTTCAAAGCCTGCTAATGTTTCAAAAGCATGGTCGTTAAGTAAAACATGACTAAATGCAATAAGGCTTCTCTCAATTAACTTCCTATCCAGCAAAGCAACCGTTTTTTTAATATAGCCATCCTCTTTTAATCGCCGTACCCTGTCATGAATAGTGGCGACAGATTTGCGAAGTTCATAGGCAATTTGCTTATAGCTTAGTTCTGCATTGTTTTGCAGGGTTCTGAGTATTTCCTTATCGGTTTTATCAAGTTCACGCATGGTGATAGATGGGGAATTAATTTTTTAGAAAAAAAAGGGCCTTAAAAACCCCACTCGTTAAGAGTGGGGTTCATTGCAATTTTAAAGCTATTGGGTGATAGGTACAGGGAAGTTTTATTTGATGTATTTGGCAATCTGCTGGTTAACGTCAGGTCCTCTCAGGTCTTTTGCAATTACTTTACCTTCCGGGTCTATCAACACGTTTTGCGGGATGGCAGTAATGCCAAATCGAACTGCCACATCGGTTTTAAAACCTTTTACATCACTTACCTGGGTCCATGGCAATTTATCGGCTTTAACCGCGCCCAACCAGCTCTCTTTTTTATCATCTAAAGAAACGCCTACTATTTCAAAGTTTTTGTCCTTTAGTTCCCCATACGCTTTTAGCAGAAAAGGGTTCTCTGCGCGGCAAGGCACACACCAGCTGGCCCAAAAATCAACCAAAACATATTTGCCTTTTAGCGATGAAAGGGTAAAGGTTTTGCCCTGCGTATCCGGTAGGGTAAAATCAATAGCCTTTCCTATAGCAAATTCTTTGGCTTTGTTATATTTTTCGGTTATTTTTTGGCCTACAAAGCTGGCCAATACCCTTTTGCTCAAACCCGCGTAAACAGGCTCAAATTTGGCTACATCAATAACCGCCATTCTGTTGGTTAAAACCAAAACAGCTGTGTAGTATGAGTCGGGGTGGCTGGCAATAAAATTATCAAGTGTCGATTCCATTTTGGCAACCAATGGTTTGGCATCTACAGATATTTCTTTCAGTTCAACAGAATCTTTAGCGGCTTTTGCTTTGTAGTAACGTGCCACTATTTGCTGGTACTGCGCTTGCAAGGGATTCATTTGCGCGTTGTACTCGATGAAATCAGCATGTGTTTTACCGCCGGTTATGTTGGCGGTATACATGCTGTCCTTACCCATTACCGTAGTGGCACCTTTCTCCAGGTAAAATTCTTTAAAATCGGCCCTTGTTTTTTTGGCAGGGTCCTTTACAATGGGCTTCAGTTCAAGGTACGAGCGGTTACCAAAAGCGGTGGTGCCGCTAATTGTAAACTTACCGCCTTCAACATTTACGCTGTCTTTGGTGCTCTTGCCATCAGCGTTCATATAGGTAAGAATTACCTTTTTTCCGGTGCCGACTTCGGGCAATGTGCCCGAAATAGTGAATTTATCCTGTGCCATGCAAACGCCGGTAGACGCGATAAATAGCAGGCTTAATATTTTTATAGTTTTCATAAACTTTGATATTAGTATTAGTGCTTGGGTGATATTATTTAACAAATTTTTGAAGCTGCTCCAGCAGGTTCTCGCCGCGCAGGTTTTTGGCTACGATCATGCCCTGCGGATCAACCAGGATGTTTTGCGGCACCGAGTCGATACCATACATTACAGCTACTTCGTTTTTCCAATATTTAAGGTCACTTACGTGGATCCATGGCATGCCATCCATCTTAATCGCTGCCAGCCATGATTCTTTACCCATATCCAGCGATACGCTTACGATCTCGAAGTTTTTATCTTTCAGCGCAGTGTAAGCTTTCACCACGTTAGGGTTTTCGGCGCGGCATGGTATGCACCAGCTGGCCCAAAAGTCAACCAGTACATATTTGCCTCGTAATGATGATAATTTGAAAGGCTTGCCGTTTACATCGTTCTGCGTAAAATCGGTAGCGGTGGCGCCGGCCTGGCGTCTTTTGGCTACTTGTATTTTGTTGTCGGCTATCTTTCCAAGCGGCGAAGCCTGTAGGTCGGCAGTAAATTTGTGAAATTCAGGCTCTGCCAAAACCGGATCAAACTTGCTATCCAAAATAGCATAAGTAAATGTGTACAATCCCCAATAAGTATCATAATGGCCAGCTACAAACTTTTTACGTAGATTTTTTATCTCGGCTACATACCAGGCAACGCTATCTGACGCTATTTTACGCGCTTCGGCGGTTTCGTTAGCCGAGTTTGGATTGCTTTTTGAGAAGCGATTATTCAGTTTAATTATCCTGTCGGTTAACGGCCTGATAGACGCTTCAAGGCGTTTACTATCTACGTTAGATTTTGATCCGGTTACCACCGCTTTTTTTATTGAGTCGGTAGCATCTAAAGTGATTTTTGTAGGCTCCAGTACAAAGCTCGTATAATCCCGGTTGCTCCTGATCTCGCGTACGCCAATATGCTTCACGCCAACTATTACTGTTTCGGGTTCGGCTAGGCTGCCGGTAAATTGAAATTGACCGTCTTTAATTTCGGTTGAGTCCACATCAGTCCACGCGCCTTTTCTAACCATGGTAAGGTAAGCTTTGGCGGGTACCTTTAACTGCGGCAATTTGCCTGTTATGGTATATGCTTTTTGTGCTGTTGCCATTAGTGGCAACAGCAGTGTTAGTAATAATATCTTTTTCATTTTTGTATCTGTTTAAAATTTATTGATTAAGGAACCAGCGATATGCCGGCCAGGAAAATAGCATCGTACTGCGCGTTATATTTAACACAAGCAAGCGAGGTAAAGCGAATATACCGGGCGGTAGTAGTGCCAATATCAATAGTTTGCATATTGTTAACCACGTTGCCAGTATACGTGCCCTTGTTTGTCCAGGTAGTGCCATTCATGCTGGTTTCTATGAGTATTGATGTTGGATAACCACCCAGCGTAGGGTACTTTAACGCGGTTGGCATCCAGTAGGCAACGGATACGAATGTCACATCCTTATTAAAGTTGATAGATACCCATTGTGGCATGGTTTGCGTGATGTTGCTGGCCCAATAGGTTGTGGTGTTATTGGCATCGAGCAAATTGGCGGCAACAAAAGTTCCGTTTACAGATGACTGACCCGCAATGGTCCACCCGGTTTTATTTACAAACAATGGTTTGCCGGTTTTAAAAACATAATATATAACCCGACTGCTTATAGGCCCTTCGACGCTTCCATCCACAGATTTGATCACCACGGGTAATACATAAGTGCTGTATTCGGTCAGTTTGGTTTGGGCACCGATATTTAACTGTGCAGCTTCGGACTTGGTATTACCGGCAGCAAGCACGCTTGTTGGTTTGTAAAAAAGGTAGTTAAGTGCGGGTAACAAGGTGGCTGCGCCGTATTTCAATTTGTATTCGTTTATTTTAGTCGAATCCACCGCGAAGGTGATGTTATGATCATTCGCGTCGGCACCGCCGCTTAGGGCGGCCTTCATTTCAAGTACCAAAGCAGCATCCTGTAAAATAGAAAGCGGCATTTCTATGGTGTCCTTGTCCGCGGCCCTGTCAAAAGATATCGTTCCGTTAGGTAAGGCTATCTTGGTTTCGTTTTTTGTGCAAGCCATTAACAATACTATTAATGAACAAATTGCAAGTATATTTAAATTACGTGTTTTCATTTGCTTTAATATGTTTGGTTATGGATTTTGAGGCATACCCGGGTTAAAGCTTATAACCTGGTAAGGTATCTGTAGCGTGTATCTTTCGCTATGTGGTGCCAGTGTAGCTACTATAGCACCTTGAGCATTGTAACGGTTTACTGTTGGCATACGGTTCTCTTTGTCAAGGCGGCGCATATCAAACCAGCGTAAGCCGCAAAAGCCAAGTTCATGGTTCCTTTCCATCAGCACTTCCTGCAACACATCTTCCTGTACGGATGAGACGTACTTTACATAGCTGGCTGTCGCAAACCTGTTCTTACGTACGTCGTCAAGGTACTGAAGCGCGGTAGTTAAATTGTTGGCACGTGCGGCACATTCTGCAGCTATCAGCTTCATTTCCTGTACAGATGTGCCGGTATTGGTGTAAGTAAAAACGGGGGTAACCTGCGCCGGATAATACTGATTACCGCCACGGGTGGTGAATTTATACCCATCGGTGCTGTAGTATAGTTTTTTTACCCTAAGATCGTTGGTGGCAAACGTGCGCATAAAATCAAGCGTTGCCACTGCTGCGCCAATAACCATTCTGCCATATATAACATCAGCCTGTACGCCTAACATGTTGGTTGCCGGGTTGGCTCCGTTATAGTCAAGCATTACTGCTTTAGTGTTAGCCAGGGTCAATTCGGCATATTTTTGCGCCTCGGGATAATTTAATGCGTAAAAGTAAAGCCTTGCCAGCAGGCTGTAGCCACTTGCTGTTGATCCGCGGAACCTGTTAAAGCTATTGTCAACCGGAAGATCAGGAATAGCGGTATTCACATCATCAACAATGTGCTTGAATATCTTGGCAACGGTGCTGCGCGGCGGAGTTTTCTGACTTACATCATTTGAGGTAACGAAAGGTACCGCGAGGTCTGTGTTAGCGGTAGTCGGGTCATAAACCTTAGCATACTCGTTAAGCAGGTAAAAATATTCTAAACTGCGGCCTAAAAGCGCTTCGGCCTTCAGTGCTTTTTTTTGCGCTACTGTGCCGCCGGTTGCATTGTCAATACCGGTAAGCACCGTGTTATAGGTGTTGATCTTTGAATAATGTTCACCCCAGATCAAGGGAGCTGTAGCTATATCAAATGAAAATTGGGGCGACCAGGTGTAAAGAAGTTCTGTTGATGTGGCCGGTGGCGTAGTAATGGACACAACATCGGTATTATCGCCTAAATAATTAAATACGTTACTTGGCTGAGTTAAGCCCAAAACAAGCGCCTGGTCATTTAACCACTGATCATAATCAGTTACGGTGGTAAGCAGTCGTTTTCCTTTTGGAGTTATATCAAGATACTTATCGCAACCGCTAAAAAACAGGCAGCATATCAGTAAGGGGACGGAGAGATATTTCAATTTTTTCATTTTTATGATCATTAAAAATTTGTAAAAATGGCAAGGGTATAGGTTGGCGTTACGTATGATTTTTGGTAACTGCCGGTTTCCATGCTAAAGTTGTACTTGTTTAAGCCGATGGTATATAGGTTAGAGCCCTGAACCTTGATCTCGAAATTGCGGAAGCCCGCGTTTTTAATAAACTTCACCTTGTCTAAACTGTATGAAAAGGTAAGGTCGGCCAGGGTAAAGTAATCGCCGTTTACCACAGCCTGCTCCGAATAATTATAAACGTTATTTGAATTGGCGCTGGTTAAAAATGCAGGCAGACTCATTACATCTGTAGTTAGTTCATCGCCCGGGGCTTTCCAGTAGTTACCTGCACCTTCGAATGCTCTTGCGACTGATGGATTAGGCCTTGGCTTGCGTACTTTAAACCCACCATAATAGTTGATCATGCAGTAAGCATAAAAATTACCAAAATCTACCCGGTTGCTTAAGCCGGCATTTATAGTAGGGATGGATGAGCCTAAATAGTGCGTAAGGCCCGATGTTTCGCTAGCCATAAGCGCCGTGGTTGGCGAACCTAAGGCATTGTTAGTGGTTGGGATAAGGTTGCCGGCAGGATCTCTAACTAAAGCAAAGCCTGCATTGTCAAGCCCGGCATAATCATACCCAAACATGGCACCCACCGGGAAGTTTTTAACATAGCCAAGCGCGTTAAGCGTTTGCGGGTTGAAATCGCCTTTACGATACACCTCTAAAACCTTGCTGGTATTGCGGGCAATCACAAACCCGGTGTTCCAGTTAAAATTATCACGGGTTATCCAGTCGGCATGTAAGCTAAGCTCTAAACCCTGGTTGCGAATGTTCGCCTGGTTTATCAAAGTAGGGCTTACGCCAAGTGTTGGGTCTATCAAAACGTTACCCAACAGGTCGGTGCTGTTTTTCTGATAGTAATCTATCGTTCCGGTAATGTTTTTAAAAATGTCGTAGTCAATACCTACGTTAAAGTTTTTCGTTTGCTCCCAGCGCAGGCTGCTGTTGGCGTATGAAAGTAACTTAAGTGCCTGGCTTGTTGGTACGGTGTAAGGGTTTGTAGTAGCTTGTGCAATCACTTCGGGCAGCGATAATTTGGCTACGTTACCGTTAAAGCCATAAGCCGCGCGTAGTTTAAGTTGATTGATCCAGGCCACATTTTTCAAGAACTCTTCGCGGTGAATATTCCATGCCGCGCCAATTGACCATAGTGGCTTGTATTTGTATTTTGGGTTGGTGCCAAACAGGTTTGATTGATCTATACGAATACTACCGGTAAGCGAGTACTTGTTTTTAAACGCGTATACGATATTTGAATAGCCTGATAAAAAGCGGTCTTCGGTGTATTGCTGATTAAAGAAATTATCGATGGCGCCGGTGTAAGATGGCGTTGTAACATAGGTGCCCCTTATAGTTGCCGCGCCTGCGTTTATCGAACCAAAATCAACACCTTGCAGTGTAAGGGTCTCATCATTGTATCCCCAGGCCGATGTTAAATAACTTTTGTTTACCAGGTTGCGTATCTCGCCGCCCAGTATGGCGTTAAACGAGTGTGGCCCTATAACTTTATTGTAGTTTAACTGAGCGCGCCCGGTATAGCTGGTAGTGCTGGCGCTTTGCTGGCGTAAAAACGAACCATACGGAATACCCAATTTCAGCGAACCGTCCGCGTTGCGTATAGTGTAAGCATTAATGGCTTGCCTTACTTCGGTAGATTGCTGGCTGGCTAAATGCTTGCTCTCTAAACGCGAGGTTTCGTAGATGCCGCCGAACGACAGATCAAAACCGGCACCAAGCAGGTATTTAAAGTTAGCCGTAGTACGGTTATTGACGCTGCGGGTTTTGTCGGTTACTTCGTTCATGTCTCTTAACGGATAATACATGTTATCCAGGAAGTTTTGCGACATTAAAAAGCCGTTGTAAGGCATGGCTACACTTTGCGACAAAATAGGTGCGGCATTGCCGTTGACATCCTGGTAACGCTCATAAGGTGCTGCCGATGTTACGCCCGGTATAGGTACGCTGTTGTTACGTAGCTCCTGGTATTCGGTAGTAAGCTCGAGCGATAGTTTCTTAGACAATTTTAAGGTAGAACGGCCTGCAAGCGAAAAACGGTTATCATCATTCATGATCTGCGACTGATCTCTGCCGGTGTAGTTGCCCGTGATATAATACAGCGCATTTTCGTTACCGCCCGATACGTTTAAATTATATGAGCGTGTTACCGCGTTGCGTAAAAACAAACTGCTGTACTCACTAAGGTTATTGTAGTTTGACATGGCAGCTAATGAACTTGCGGCCTGATCGGGCGTGATCATTTTAGCGGCAGCCTGCGCCAATATGTAATAAACAGGCGAGCGGGTTATGCGGCCCTGGGCCGGGGTATACAATAAGCCATACGATGTTTCATTTACGTTGGCGGCCTGTGTTGTGGCCCAATAGTTTACGTTAATAGCCGATGCATCCTTAGCCCAACGGTACCGGTTGTAGTTTTCTTTAGGAGTGATGCCAACAGTGGTTCTGAAAGTAAACCTGGGTTTGCCTGCAACAGCTTGTTTCCTTTCGATAACTATAACACCATTTGATGCGCGTACACCGTATACCGTGGCCGCGGCGGCATCCTTCAATATCGTTACGGTTTTGATCTCGTTCGGATCTATCATGTCAATAGTAAGCTCGGTAGGGAAACCATCCACAACAATAAGCGGGCTTTGATTGGCAGACATGGTGGAGATACCACGAATGTTAAACAGCGGCTTTGTAGTAGATCCGGTGCTGCCGGGCAATGTGCTGGTAAAACCAACGTTGTTGTTGATCATCAGGCCCGGCAATTTGTTCACCAATCCATCCAGGAAATTGGTGCTCACCCTCGATTCATATTCTTTGGTACTTATTTGCGAAACCGCGCCTGTGCTTTGTTCAGGGCGTATGCGTTGATAGCCGGTGTTTACGGTTACTTTCACCTGCTGTAATTCGCCAATAGCTACATTTAGCTGAATAGTGCCCAGGTTGCGGGAGGCTTTAATTTCTTTGTTTTGATAGCCGGTGAAGCTGATGATCAGCGTAGCATTTTCGTCGACGTTGGTTAGCTTAAACACACCATCAATATCCGACCGAACACCTTGTTGAAGCCCCTTTACCCTTATGTTGGCACCGGGTAAAGCTTCGCCGGTAAGTGAATCAACCACGCGGCCGCTAACATCAATTGGCAAGGCTAAAAGGTCGCCAATTTTTTGAAGGATGTTTTTGGGTTTTGAATAAATAACTACCGATTTATCTTCGATGGAGAACTCAAGCGGCTGGCCGTCAAAAACCAGTTTAAGTACATCGTTTAAATTGGCGTTTGTTACATTCAAACTAACCGGTTTGGTATCCTTTAGTAAGGTGGTTGTGATCAAAAAATCATAACCGGTTTGTGAGCTTATTTTGTCAAATATTTTGCCGAGGGGCGCATCCCTTTCATTTAAAGTTACTTTTTGAGCCAGGGTTTTTGCGCTAACCTGCATTATAACAACTATTAAAAGAAGGGCGGTGAGCTTCATAGTCAATAGGATTTGGGGTATATAAACAGGGGGCTGAACAAATTTTTTAGGGTAAAATTTATACATTTGTAAACATGGGTTTAAAACGCTGTGCCTTTGCATTTTCCAAGATGATACAGGCAAGCGCGGTTACTAAATAGTTTAAATGATTATTGAAGCAAACTCATTTCATCGGTCATTCCGGCTCCACCCGGGATGACTTTTTTTATGGCAGCTTTTGTGGGTGTTGTTATTGCATCACTGTCACTACCCTCCCTTCTACTTTAAAATGAGCTGCCTTTGTTTTTTCAAGCATTTTTAGCACCTGGCTAATATTTTTATAGCGTGATATTTTTCCGTTGAATCCTTCGGTAAGCATATCACCTTTAAAATCAACATCAATGTTGTACCAGCGGGATATTTTGCGCATCACACTCTCAATTTTTTCATCGTTAAAGCGGAAGTATCCGTTTTTCCAGGCCACAGTTTCTTCGGTATTTGCATTGGTAACAGCTAATTGGCCGGCGGCTGTAATGGCCTGTTGCTCGGGTTTAATAATGGTTGATTGGTTTAAGCTGTTTACTTTAACCGATCCTTCAAGCAGCGTAGTGCGGGTGGCATTTTCGTCGGTGTAGGCGTTCACATTAAAATGTGTGCCCAACACTTCAATAAGTTGTTCTTTTGCTTTAACTCTGAATGGCATTGCCGCATTATGTGCTACTTCAAAGTAAACTTCGCCTGTAATTTCCACTTTGCGCTCGGTGCCAACAAAATGGGTAGGGTATTTAATTGATGATGCCGCGTTTAGCCAAACATTGGTACCATCGGCCAAACTCAAATGATATTCGCCGCTAACAGGTGTGCTTATGGTATTGTAATCAGGAGCCGCAAGCGCCGAAAGTCCGTTTGCCGATTGATAATAGGCGATATGGCCTTCGGCCGTTTTGGTTATCTGCATGTTTCCCTGCACCGCCAGCTGGCCGTTTTTGGCGTTGGTTAATACAATTTGCTGCCCGTTACCTAAAGTTAAAACAGCTTTGTTACCACCCGGGGTAACGTCATTAACTATAGTAGGGGTTTGGGCAATCAGGTTAGTGTTTTCGGCCGTGTAATAATAGCCACCTATGCCCAGGCAAAGCAAAATAGATGCAGCTACGGCAAATCGGCGTAATTTAGTAGCCGGCTTTACGCCTATGCGCCCTTTTGTAGCTATCGCTTTATATAACCTGTTTTCGGTTTCCTCTTTCGAGTGTTCGGTGTATACTTCAAGGTTGTTGTCAAAATTGGCATACCAATTTTCAAACTCTCGTTTTTCTTCATCGGTAATTGTTCCGTTTTGCCACTTTTGGGCCAGTAAATTTATGCGCTCAGGTGGGTTCGCGTCGTTCATGTACTATGTTTTTTTATACATAGCCAAATAAAAATCGGGTAACCCTACTATTTTTTGTAAATAATTTAGAGTTTATTTAAAAAAGGCGAAAACTGATCGAAATTGTTCCGCTATTTCTGAATAAATAGCGTAGACAGTGAAATTGCAAGCGTAAAAAAAGTTCCGAATCGCAATTTTAGAGTTTTTAAAGCGTGAGTAATGTGTTTTTCAACCGCTTTTTCAGAAATTTCTAACTCAACCGCTATTTTTTTATTAGTGTAACGCTCGTCGCGGCTCATGCGGAATATCAACTGGCATTTGGCTGGCAATGTATTAATGGTATGTTCCAGTTGTTTTTGTAATACTTCAAGGTCAAACCGGCCGAACGATTGTGCCTCGTGCTCAGGGATTGTTTTTGCAAATTCCCTATTGCGCTGGCTTTCTCGGGCCCGTTTTGCCAGGCGATTGATGATCTCGAACTTAACAGCGACGGCGAAATAGTTTTCAAAACCTGTTTTTAGTTGAAAGGTGTTTTTTCGTTTCCACAAATTCAGGAAGATGTCCTGTACTGTTTCTTCGGCCTCTTCCATATCATTAAGACGCTTGCCGGCAACAACCAAAAGTTTATCCCAGTATTTCTGATAGAGAAATCTAAACACGGTATCGTCTCCGGTTCTTAACAGATCCGCCAACTCAAAGTCGGTAAGCTCGCTGTATCCTATCATAATGCTTACGCAATATAACGATAAATTAATGTTAAATAAACAATCGTTATGCATGTATATGCTATATATCCATCAAAGTCAGAAAATATTCGAAAAAATAGCGATTTAACGAATATTTTCCATTTATGATTTGGAATAATAGCAGGAAACGATAAAAAAACGGGATTTATAACGGCCTGGGCTTGAGTAGGTATCATTAATAGTATAAGAAGGCCATTTAAAAAGATTTTATGCCTTTGCTCAAAACGATAATATAACTTTTGAGGAGATAAATGTTGAGTTCATGCAACGCTTCTTGGTGTTTTTAAAACAAGCAAAAAAGTTCAGGTACAATGAAAACACTCCGATAAAGCCATTAAGTAGTCGAACTATCGCCAATCACTTAATAACTATTCGGACAATATATAATCGGGCCATATCGATAACCTTGCGAGAAAAGAAGATTACCCATTTGGAGCCAAAGGGAAAGTCTCTATCAAATTGACGGGGGCTGCAAAAATGGGCTTAGACGAGTCGGAGATTAAAAAACTTGAAGAGCTTGACTTGTCCATGCGCAGTGAGATATATAATCATGCCCGTAATATTTGGCTTACTGAATTTTACTTTGCAGGAATGCGTGTGACCGATTGTTTGTTATTGAAATGGACTGATTTTCAAAGCGGTCGTCTATATTATCAGATGTCAAAGAATAGGCAAAGCGGCTCCGTAAAAATACCAGATAAGGCCATGAAAATCATTGAACAATATAAAAAAGGTAAAAAACACCCTAAAAACATACATGATTTGGTATTTCCTTTTCTATGGGAAATTGCTTCTTTAGATGACCGCATGGAGGTGAGAAAAAGATTGCTTATACTGTTAAGCGACTAAACGATGCCATGGTTAAAATCATGGAATGGATCGGCAGCACCAAAAATGCTTCTCAACATAAAGCCAGGCATTCATTTGCGCAACGGGCCGAAGAAAAAGAAATACATCCTAAAGTGCTGCAAAAAATCTATAGGCATGAAAGTGTTTTGACAACAATGAAATATCAATCAAATTTTTCATTTAAAAAGGCTGACGATGCTATTGATGCGGTGTTAGATTTTTGATCGTTTCAGTATAAATTAAAGAATCATCTCATCCAGCAAGAAACCGTTTGAAATTATAAGCATAATAAAACATTTTGCTTGGGCTGATAGACATTTGTAGCATGATTAATGATATTTAAAAATAATCTATAAAAACTATAGACATTATAGAAATTAATATTATGTTTGCATCATCAAACATGTTCTTTAATAACTTATCCAGAAAGACAGAGGGAAAGGCCCAACGAAGTCTTTGCAACCTGTACCGGTTTTTTAGCGGGTAAAAGGTGCAAATTCCTGCTCCGCCTAAAAAACGGGGAAAGATAAAAACGACAATGCATTTAACGCCGTGATGGCGGTGTGCTGTAGGATAAGTTGCTAAAGCATTATTTATTAAAATAAAGTATTTACAGCAATGAGAATTTATTTAGACAACGCAGCAACCACCCAATTAGATGCCGAGGTATTTAAAACCATAACCCCATATTTGCTGGAGCATTATGGCAACCCGTCGTCATTACACGGGCATGGGCGCCGGGCTAAACAAGCGGTGGAAGAGGCTCGCGCTATTATAGCCGGCTTGTTGAATGCCTCACCGTCTGAGATCATATTCACCTGTGGCGGTACCGAGGCTGATAATACGGCGATATTGACAAGCGTACGTTCGCATGGGCTAAAACATGTTATTACCACGCCGTTTGAGCATCATGCGGTACTGCATACCTTGGAGGCCCTGCAAAACAAAGGCGAGATAAAACTAAGCTTTATCAAAACCGATGAGCGCGGCAACCTGGATATTAACCACATGGATGATTTGTTGCGTTATTATAAAGGGCGTTCGCTGGTATCGGTAATGCATGCCAATAACGAGATAGGTAACCTGAACAATATCGAGCTGATAGGCGAGGTCTGTAATAGCAGGGGCGCATTATTTCACTCGGACACGGTACAGACCGTGGGGCACTACAGGCACGACCTGGCTAAACTGAAAGCGCATTTTATAGCGGCATCGGCACATAAATTTCACGGGCCGAAAGGTGTTGGCTTTTTATATTGCCGTAATGGCATACAGCTAACACAACTATTGCACGGCGGCGGGCAGGAACGCAAGCTACGTGCAGGTACAGAAAACATACACGGCATTGTTGGCCTGGCCAAAGCTTTAGAGATAGCTTACGCTGATATTGACAGCCACCGTGTTTACATACAAGGATTGAAGGAGAGGATGATAGCCAAACTGCGCGAGCAAATAGGCGATGTGCGGTTTAACGGAAACTCGGCCATTGCAAGCGACAGCCTGTACACGGTATTAAACGCCAGCTTGCCGGTAAGCAATACAGGTATTAACTTGTTGGAGTATTTGGATCAGAACGATATTTCGGTATCGGGCGGTAGTGCCTGCTCGGCGGGTTTGGCATCGCATGTGTTGAGGGCTTTGGGGGTTGATACCTCTCGCAATAACATCCGGTTCTCGTTCAGCAAATACAATACGGCCGAAGAGATCGACCATACGGTTGAAAAGCTATCGGCTATATATGAAGCCATAGCTGCATAATAACATACATCACCTACAATGAAAATATATATAATAAGCGCCTGCATTTTACTGGCAAGCGTTTGCGCTAAAGCGCAGATACAGACCCCGGTTAAATGGGCCTATGCTGCCAAAAAAATAAACGCTACCGAAGCTGTGGTATATTTAAAAGCCAGCATTGATAAAGGCTGGCACATTTACTCGCAGCACGTGGCCGATGGTGGGCCGGTAAAAACCAGTTTCGCCTTTGCCAAATCTAACGATTACGCGCTGGTGAGCAAAACTACCGAGCCGCAGCCCAAAAAGAAATTTGAGCGGGCATTTGATATGAATGTAACTTACTTTGAAAACACCGTAGTGTTTCAACAAAAAATAAAATTGGTAAACAGTGACCCCATTGTAAAAGGCACGTTAAGCTATATGGTTTGCAGCAACAAGGAGTGTTTACCGCCCGAAGAGGTTAACTTTTTGATAGAATTGAAATAAGAGAACAACAACGCTAATATTAAAGATACTAAGTCGATCCTCCACCAATTGATTTATTATTTACAACAGAATAATAAACAAATGAAAAACATTTACGCACCCATTAGTACCATTTGCCACCACGTAGCAACCAACCCTAAGGTTGTTATACAAAACTGTTGTTGCCGTTAAGCTGCAGTCTATCAGCTAATCAAAAAAATATATTCATAAAGATTAACGTCCTGGCGTTGTGCAGGGGCAAGGCTTTATGCAATGGTGGAACTTCATTTAGTTAAACTTCTGCCGCGGCGACCAGGACGTTAATTCGTAAAATACCCGCTTGAAAACAGCGAAAAACAATTGTTTAAATAAATACTACAAAATCTATAGATTTTTATTTGGATTGTAAATTTTAATTGATACCTTTACACCATCTAATTAACCCCACCATTAATTAGTTGATTTATTCAGAAAAAGGGAGAGGAAGTCTCGATGATCTTTTAGCAACTTTTCGTTCCACCGCGAAATAAGTGCTCTACTTTATCCGGAAGGAAATTTATCACCGGATAATAAATTAACTAAGTGTTATGAAAAATTTGAAGAACCAAAATTTAAGCAAACAACCGGCCGTCGCCCCACCACGATGTTGTTGTATGTGCATGTAGTTTCCGCACAATAAGCTCGATTTAAATTTACTGTAAGCTTTAAGTATCAATGTGTAATTGATGCTGCAGGAACCGTTATGCCTCAAATTTCTGTTACACTTTCTTAAAAATTAATTAAGCAAGTAGAAAATAGTATTAACAACATTAATCTGTACAAACAATGAAATTTTCAAACTATCTATCAAAAGCAAAATGCCTTAGTGTGGGCGTTTTATTTAGTGGTGCTGCCCTGGCCGGCGATAAACCATCTGCTAAATTTATTAAAGAGGGTGTATGGCGCGGCGTATTCAATGTAGCCGAATCGCAAGTACCTTTCAATTTTGAATTTAAGGGGAAAGATCCGGAGCATGCTGTATTTACCTTAATAAACGGCAGCCGTCGTGATGATTTTCACGTGCAGCGCCTGGGTAAAGATTCGGTATATGTTAAAATGAACACTTACGATGCCGCCCTGGTAGCCAAAATCAATGATGACAATACCATTAGCGGCGAATACCGCAGCCTGGTACCGGGTTTCCGTGGTAACTCGTTACCTTTTACTGCCGAGCATGGCAAAACATACCGTTTTGTTGAGCCTGGTAAAGACGTAGAGCCTACCGCCAACCTTAACGGCAAATGGGAAATTAAAACCTACAGTAAAGAAGCTGTCCCTGCATCTATCGCCCTCATCAAACAAAATGGCAACAAACTAACCGGTGTGATCATGACCGTAGTGGGCGATACCCGCGAGCTGGAAGGCACTATACAAGGTGGCGAGTTCGCGCTGAGCGGTTTTACCGGCCCTAGCCCTTTTATTGTAAAAGGTAAAGTAAACGCAGATGGTACGCTAAGCGGCGAGCAAGGTTTCGGTATCTACAAAAACCTAAAGTTTGATGCCGCTAAGAAAGAAGATATTGAACTACCCGATCCGTACAAAATTACCTTCCTGAAAGAAGGCTTTAAAAAGCTGGATTTCTCTTTCCCTAACATTAATGGTAAAGAGCAGGTATCATTAAGTAATGATAAATACAAAGGTAAAGTAGTGATCATTGAGATCATTGGTACCTGGTGCCCTAATTGCACGGATCAAACCGTGTTTCTGTCGCCTTGGTTTAACAAAAACCAAAAACGTGGTGTTGAAGCTATTGCTCTTGGCTTTGAGCAAAAAGATAGCCTGGCTTATGCCCAGTACACTTTAGGTAAGCTGCGCGATAAATACAACATTAAATATGACATAGCATTTGGTGGTTTGGCTGATAAAAAACTGGTATCGCAAAAATTACCTGCGTTGAATAAATTCATCGCTTTCCCAACTACCATCATCATCGATCGTAAAGGCGAAGTGCGCGAGATATACACCGGCTACACCGGCACCGTAACCGGCAAATACCACGAAGAATACGAAAAGAAATTTAACAAACTATTAGACGAGTTGCTGGCCGAACCGGTACCAACCAACACCGCGCAGGTAGCCGACGCTAACCCGGTACAAGGCAAATAATTTATCACTACCTAAAAAACGATCCATATGAAAACTAAAAACTTAAAAGCGCTATTGGCCGGTGTGTTGTTTACCGGCGCGGCTTTCGCAGGCGATAAAGAGCCTGCCGCAAAAAACATTAAAGAAGGTGTTTGGCGCGGTGTGTTTACCGTGGCCGAATCAAAAGTACCTTTCAACTTTGAATACAAGGGGAAAGATATTGAGCATGCCGTATTCACCCTGCTAAACGGAACTCGCCGGGACGATTTCCATGTGCAAAGAATAGGTAAGGATTCGGTATTCATCAAAATGAATACTTATGATGCTGCCATCGTAGCCAAAATAAACGATGACAACACCATAAACGGCGAGTACCGCAGCCTGGTACCTGACTTCCGTGGCAACTCACTGCCATTTGTGGCCGAGCATGGCAAAAGCTACCGCTTTGTGGAGCCGGGTAAAGATGTGGCGCCAACAGCCAACCTTACCGGTAAATGGGAACTGAAAGTGTACTCGAAGGAGCAAGTACCAAACAAGGTTGCCATTTTAAAACAAACAGGCAACAAGCTAACCGGCGTTATTTTACAGGTAACCGGCGACAGCCGCGAGCTGGAAGGCACCGTACAAGGCGACCAGTTTGAGCTATCAGGCTTTAGCGGCCCCAGCCCTAAAATTTATCGCGGCAAAATAAACGCCGATGGTACTTTAAGCGGCGAGATTGGCGCGGGTATTTATGACAATACCAGGTTTGATGCGGTGAAAGATGAAAAAGCCGAACTGCCTGATCCCTACAAACTCACCTTCCTGAAAGAAGGCTACAAAAAGCTGGATTTTACCTTCCCTGATCTTACCGGCAAACCGGTTTCGTTAAGCGATGACAAATACAAAGGTAAAGTAGTCATTGTGGAGATAGTAGGTACCTGGTGCCCTAACTGTACAGATCAAACCGTGTTTCTTTCGCCATGGTTTAACAAAAACCAGAAACGAGGTGTGGAGGCCATTGCCATTGGTTTTGAGCAAAAGGATAGCCTGCAATATGCCCAATACACTTTAGGCAAGCTGCGCGATAAATACAATATCAAATACGATATCCTGTTTGGTGGTCTGGCCGATAAAAAACTGGTATCGCAAAAACTGCCCGCGTTGAATAAGTTCGTTGCTTTCCCAACTACCATCATCATCGACCGTAAGGGCGAAGTGCGCGAAATATACACCGGCTACACCGGCACCGTAACGGGCAAGTATTATAAAGATTACGAAAAGAAATTCAATACCCTGTTAGATCAGCTGTTGGCAGAGGAAGCACCCGCCACTGCATCAGCTAACGCAAGTGAGCAAGTAACCGGACGATAACATAAAAACTAAACTATTAACTGATCAATAGCCAACCTGGTGCGGGTTCATAGGTCCTCCCGCGCCGGGTTTTACATCCACTAAACAAAAACATAAAAAAATGAAATTAACATTAAGCCTGGCCGCAGTGGCAATTGCATCATTAAGCGCAATATCAGGCACCGTTCCGCCAAAAAAATCAGTAAAGAGATCATTAACTACAATTGCAACAAAACCTGCTAAGCCGGTTGTTTTTACGGCCGACACCAAAGCCAGCAAACTAACCTGGCTTGCCAAAAAAGCTACCGGCGAGCATGCAGGCAACGTAGCCATAAGCGATGGCAGCTTCACTTTAGAGGATAACAACCTGAAAGCCGCCACCTTTAACATTGATACCCGCACCATTACCGATACGGATATTGCCGATGCCGAAGGTAACGCCAAACTGGTTGGCCACTTAAAAAGCGCCGATTTCTTCAGCGTGGAAGCGCACCCTAAAGCAACGTTTGTGCTAACCAGCGCAACCAAAGCTACGGGCAATACTTATGATGTGAAGGGCAACTTAACCATTAAAGGTATTACCAACCCGGTAAGCTTCCCGGCTACGGTTGCTGTGGCTGGTAAAAAGTTAACCGCTAACGCGAAGATCACGATAGACCGTACCAAGTACGACATCAAATTCCGCTCGAAAAACTTTTTTGAGAACCTGGGCGATAAAGTGATCTATGACGATTTTGATATTAATGTAGCGCTGGTTGCCAACGCGCAATAAAACAACGAATTCATTTTAGGTTGATAAATAGTGAGTAACCGACCCTGCCTATGAGGGTGGGCGGGGCGGTTATTGTTTACACTTTAGCATGAAAAAGAGAAATTTAACATTGGTGATTGTAGGTTTAGGATTGGCTTCAACAACGCTGCTGGGTTTTATGAGCGGCGCGGACGAAGTACAAACTAAAGAAGAATTGGGGCGCAAGCTGTTTTTCGATAACATTCTTTCAAAAGACCAAACCATCAATTGCTCATCATGCCACAACCCCGAATATGCTTTTGCCGATACCGCTACTTTTAGCCTTGGTATTGGTGGGAAGCGCACCGCGCGCAACTCGCCGGGATTAACCAATTTATCGGGCCGTACCCACTTTTTTTGGGATGGCCGCGCAGCCTCGTTAGAGGAACAGGCCCTTGGGCCAATTACATCGCCCGACGAGATGGGACTACCCATTACCGAGGCGGTTGAACGACTAAACAAAAACCAATTTTATGCAGACGCTTTTAAAAAAATATTTAAAGCAGCGCCGAATAAAGATAATTTGTTGAAAGCCATTGCGGCTTTTGAACGGACGCTGGAAACCAGTAACTCGCCTTATGACAGGTATATCAACGGCGATGATAATGCTTTAACGCCCGCCGCCGTGCGTGGTCGCAGTATATTTATTGGTAAAGGTAACTGTAACAACTGCCACTCGGGCGAGGACTTTACTGCCGACCGCTTTAAAAGCATTGGCTTATATAATGGCAAAAATTTAAATGATGCCGGCAGGTTTGCTATCACCAAAGACAGCACCGTGCTGGGCGAATTTAAAATACCCGGCCTGCGCAACGTAGCTGTTACCGCGCCATATATGCACAATGGGCAATTTAAAACCCTGCGCAGCGTGGTAGAGTACTACAACAACCCATCGGCCGTGGTAAAAGATAATATTAACCGTGATCTGTCGCTTGACAAGCCGCTTAACCTTAGCTCGCAGGAAATTGACGATGTGGTTGAGTTTTTAAAAGCGTTGACAGATGATCGCTTCGCCAAAAATATAAGCAAAAACTAAAATCTCCCCCAAACAGCAAACAACATACTCATGTGGCCCCAAAAAGGCTGCACGCAATACCCTATTGTTTAAACTTTAACCACAACAATCATGAAACGAACGATACTTTTCATATTATTTTTAAGCCTCCTATACGGGCAGCAGGTGCTAGCCCAGCAGGCCCGGCGCTTAACGGGCGTAGTAACATCGGCAGACGATAACCAGCCTCTGCCCGGCGTATCTGTAACCGTAAAAGGTACCACACAAGGCACCGTTACCAATACCGACGGTAGCTTTGAGCTGAATGTAACCGGCGGCCGCTACCTGGTATTTTCGCTGATAGGATCAGAAACACAGGAAATTTTTATTGACGGCATCCGTAAGTTTACGGTGGCCCTTAAGCCAAAAGGCGCGCAACTGGGCGATGTGCAGATCATCGGTTCGCGTAACGCTAACCGTACCAAACTCAACTCGGCTAACCCGGTTGATATTATCGATATCAAAGCCCTGCAGGAAACTACCCCGCAGGTAACCGTAACCCAATTACTGCAATATGTATCGCCATCTTTCCACTCATCAGTATCGGGCGGTGGCGATGCCGCTTCGGCTACTTCAACAGCGCAATTGCGTGGTTTAGGGGTTGATCAGCTATTGGTTTTGGTGAATGGTAAACGTCGCCATAAAAGTTCAAACATTAGCTGGGGCGGTTTAGGTAACGGCGCTACAGGCTATGACCTGAACGCTATTCCGACTGGCTCTATAGAGCGTATTGAAATATTACGCGATGGTGCAGCCGCCCAATACGGATCGGACGCTATTGCCGGGGTGATCAACATCGTTTTAAAGAAAACTACCGATCAGCTTACGTTAAACTCAACTGCCAGCGCACGCCGTCGTGGCGATGGTATAACCACCCGCACCAGCAGCAACTACGGTGTTAAGTTGGGCGATAAAGGAGGCTTTTTAAACGTTACCGGCGAGTTCGGTACGCAGGCGGTTTCATTGCCTGTCGGTAATAGCGAATCGGGTTTATATATAGGCCCTGCCTACGGTGGCGGTGCCAATACCCGTGGTTTCGACCAGATCTACACCAAAGAAATTGACGACGCCATCATCGCTTCGCGGGGCATTGATCGTCATTATTTCGATCAGCGCGGCAGCACTAATAAAGCCATTGACGGTTTACTGTCTTTTAACGCCGCGGTGCCTTTAAAGGAGGATGTGGAACTGTATTCGTTTGGTGGTATCAGTCACCGTAACTCGCAGTTTACCGCCGTGTACCGTTTGCCAGGTTGGACAGAGCGTAACAATACGTTCATTTATCCCGACGGTTTCCTGCCAGCAATGGATAATATTATTTCCGACAGGTCATTAGCCATCGGCTTAAAGGCTAAAGTGCGTGGCTGGAATGTAGATATATCCAATGTTTATGGCATCAATAGCTTCGGTAACGTCATCAGTAATTCGTTAAATGCCAGCTATGGTTTACGCACACCACGTAAGTTTGACGCGGGTAGCTACAGTGCCAGCCAAAATACCGGGAGTGTTGATTTCAGTCGTTATTTTGAGAAAGCATTAAAAGGTATTAACGTTGCCTTCGGCGGACAGTATCGCGTAGAAACCTACCAGATCACCGCGGGCGAAGAGGCATCATATGCTAAGGCAGATCTCCGCCAGATCTATGGCGTTGATACCACTTCGGGTGGTATACAATATGTTACTTCGGGTGGATTGACGCCGTTAAACGGTTTATCGCCGGGCTCACAAGTACACGCCGGTTTCAGGCCGAGTAACGAGGTGAATGTTAATCGCTCTATTTCCGCCGGGTATGCTGATGTGGAGATCAACGCTACCAACGCCTGGTTAGTGTCGGGTGCTGTTAGGGTGGAGAATTACTCTGATTTTGGAAGCGTATTCACTTATAAAGCTGCCACCCGCTACAAATTTTTCGATCAGTTAAGCATTCGCGGATCGATCAACACCGGTTTCCGTGCGCCTGATCTGGCACAGTTTTACTATACCGAAACATCAACCACTTTCCAAAACGGTGTAGCTATTGACCAGGTAACGGCCAACAACGTAAACCCGGCCACCAAGGCCCTGGGCATCCCAAGCTTAACGCCCGAGCGCTCAAAAGGCTACACACTGGGCTTAACATCGCAACCCATTCCCAATTTTGAGCTGACAGTTGATGCTTATAAAATTGACATCCGCGACAGGGTAGGAAACACAGGTCGTTTCTCCGCCAGCGACACCAACCTGCCTGCCGATGTGCGCGCGCTGTTTGTGGCAACAGGTACAGTACAAGCCAAGTTCTTTTACAATTCATTCAGCACCAGCACTCGTGGTGCCGAGCTAACAGGTAGCTATAAATACACTTTCCCTAACGGCGGCAAAGCGGCCTTATTGGTAGGCGCTAACTTTTTAGAGACCAAGCTTACTAACGTAAACACGCCAAAAGGCCTGGAGGCCTACAAAAACATCATTTTTGATGAGTCGGAAAAAGCGCGTGTCACCAATAACATCCCATCACGCAAAATTACATTGCAGGGAACCTATGCTATAAACAAGTTTAACTTCCTGTTGCGTTCGGTTTACTTTGGTTCGGTGGTATCGGTTTCTCAGCTTAACGCCAACTTCCCTAAGCCCGATTATTACTACCAAACCTTCAGCCCTATCTGGATAACTGATATTGCTATAGGTTATAAAGTGAACAAAAACCTATCAGCCACGGTAGGTGCAAATAACCTGTTCAACGTGCAAGGCGATTACAACATACCGGCACCGGGCAGCAACGTTACCCGTAACCCGGGCCCGGCGGGTGCGCAGGCCGGTACCAATACCGGTGCGCAGCCATTTGTAAGGTTGTCGGCTAAATTCTAATTATTTAAAAACTCGAGATCATGAACATTATTCATCATATCAAACAAAAACTACAAGAGCTAAAACTATTGCCGCAGGGCAAATACGCCTATTTTTTTGCCGGCGCAATACTATTTACAACCGCCTGCAAAAAAACCGAATACCTGGATTCTGACAATTCGCAACGCGACCCGTTAAGCGCCAAAGTGAAATTGGTTAACGCGCTAAACATTGCCGTACCCATTAACTTTTTAGATTTTACCCGGCAGATAAACACAACGGCCGTAACCCGTAACCAGGCTACCGCTTACCTTGACAGCCAGTTTGGTAAAGTGCAATACAATACCATAGAAGGAGTAAACACCAGCTACAAATCTTCGTACGTGTTTGGTGGTAGTGCAGGCTTTGTGCAGGAGAATGATAAGCAATCATTTTCAGGCCCTAACGGCCCGATTGCTACTTATTATCATACCCTGTTTACGGTTGATAAACGCAAGCCAAGCAAAATTAACTCGGGCAATCGTGATAGCTTGATATTGGTTTATGATGATTTAACTGCGCCTGCCGTAGGCAAAGCCAAGATCCGCTTCGCTAACTTCTCGCCCGATGCACCTGGCCTGAACTTTGGCGCGGCAGGCAGCGCGGCTACTTTTACTAATGTAGCATATGGCAGCTTCGGAGATCAACCGGTTATTACTTATGATGCAAGTGGCAAAGCGCCCGGCACTATACCGGGCTTAAGCTGGAAGACTCTAGGTCCGTTTAAAGAGGTGAACGCTACGGCAGGTGTTGCTTTTGAAGTGCGAAATGCCACAACAAACGCCTTAGTGCCGATAACAGGTACCACGTTAAACAGCGTTACTTTCCAGGCCGGTAAAATATATACGATATATATTAACGGTACCGTGGCGGCTGGTAACATTAGCGCTACCATCATACTGCATAACTAACAAATTACGTTGAATAGAAGCTGTTCCGTTGCTCCGTGGGAGTCCTTCGGACCATGGCGGGCAGCTTCTAAATCAACATGGACATTAAATATCCACCATGAAAAACAACAGCAGAAGAAAATTCATTACCGACGGTTCTATCGCCGCCGCCGCCCTTGCTTTGGGTACGCCATTAATTTTGAGTAGTGCCCGTGCGGCCGATGCGGGTAAGCCTGCAGCTTTTCAATTTAAGCAGGTGCCGTTACCGTTTAAATATGCCGACTTGGAGCCTCATATTGATGCGCTGACAAATGAGATACACTACACTAGGCATCATACCGCGTACATCAAAAACGTGAATGATGCCATAGTTGCCGAAAACATACCCTACACTACCGAGGCTGAGTTTTTTGCCAACGCGTCCAAGCTATCAGCAAAAGCACGTAACAACGCAGGTGGTGCCTGGAACCATAACTTTTTTTGGGAAAGCCTGCGCGCACCCGGAGGTGCCGGGCCACGGGGCGCATTGCTTGACGCGATATTAAGATCATTTGGATCTGTAGATAAATTGACTGAGCAATTCAACGCCGCTGCAGCTACACGCTTTGGCTCAGGATGGGCATGGTTAGTGGCCGATGGGGGTAAACTAAAGATTACTTCAACCGCGAACCAGGATAACCCGTTGTTTGATAATGCCGAGGTAAAAGGTACGCCTATCCTGGGTTTGGATGTTTGGGAGCACGCTTACTACTTAAAATACCAAAACCGTCGCCCCGAATACATCAGCAACTGGTGGAATGTTGTTAACTGGGATAAGGCGGCCCAACGTTTCGCTGCAGCAAAATGATTTAAAAAGCTTAGTATATAGGTAACCTAAAACAAAGCCGCGCAAGTTTAATTTGCGCGGCTTTTCTTGTTTAGATTTATATCACATAAAAACCATGTGTTCCATCCCGGCGCAATTGCTCAACAAGGCCGTACTCCCAGTCCAGGTAAGCCTGCATAGCATCGGGCGTGTTGTTGGTGCCTTCATAAGGGCGACGATACCTGTCAATTTGCGGGGATGCGAAACGCCCTGTTGAGACATCCGCTGTAGGCAAACCATCCACTATCCATGCTTCGGTGCCGCCGCTTAGCACATAAACTTTAGCGGCGGTAAGTTTTGATAATTCTTCTGCTGCAAATTGTGCCTGCAAGCCATCTGGCGAGGTAAGCACATATTTATCCGCCACAGGCACATTTTTTAAAGCATCTGCCAATTGCGAACGCAATATATACCATGCTCCTGCAATATGCTTTTTGCTATAATAAACTGCTGTCGCGAGGTCAATTATTTGTATGGACTGTTCTTCATCGATCCATTGTTCCAGTAAGCCCGGAGAGATAAGGCTTGATGCATTTAGTTCCGGTAGCTTTGGGATGTTTAGCGGGGCGGGGCCTTTTTCACCTCGTTCGCTGATGTTAAAATTATCTAATACATAGGTATCCCAATTCATTTGGGCTAGCCATGATGCGCTCATATTAGCGCGAACCTGTTCGTTATCAAACAACACAATCCTGGCACCACGCACAGGTGCATAGTGATCGGTTTCCTGTACCAGCTGCCCGCCGGGGGCTGAAAGGAAGCCTGGTAAATGGCCGGCGAGGTACTCCTCGGGGCTTCGTACATCAAAAAAATAGGTGGTAAGATTGTCATCGTCGGTCATAAGGTTTAACAGACAACTGTCAATACGTTTTACACCAGCGTTATCGGCTACTTGCCGACTAGCTTCAGCGGCTTCTTTCTTATTTGCTTCGTTTACAGATCCTATTTTACGTGCTTGCCCATGCTCAAGTGATTGACCAGCCAATGTCCAGCCGATAGTGCCGTTCCGCAAAGCGAAAACCTGGTTATTGATACCAGCATTAACCAGTGACTGTGTGCCGATGATACTGCGTGTACGACCGGCACAGTTTACGATGACGCGCGTTTGCGGATCGGGCGCTATTTCTTTAACCCGTAAAACCAATTCGGCGCCCGGTACACTGGTTGATGTGGGGATGCTCATGGTCTGGTATTCGTCAAAGCGTCGGGCATCCAGTATTACGATATTTTCTTTATTGTTTATCAGTTTTTGAACATCCTGTGCCGATAGGGAAGGTGTGTGCCTTTTAGCTTCTACCAGTTCGCCAAAAGCCTTGCTGGGCGAATTTACGTCAATAAATATCTCGCCGCCGGCAACTTCCCAGCCGTTGAGGCCTCCTTGCAAAAAGTTTACGTTTTTATAGCCTAGTTTAACCAATCTTTCAGCCGCTATGGCGGCCAGCCCTTCGCCGTCATCATAAACCACGATAGTTACATGACGGTTAGGGATGCGGTTGTACACATCGGTTTCAAGGCGCGATAGCGGTAAATTAGCAGCAAACAAAGGATGTGCTTCGGCAAATGGTGCTTCTTCACGTACATCCAGGATAACTATTTCCTGCCGTTCCAGCAAAAGTTTCCGGATATCGTGATAGCTTAGTTCGCCAATAGATATTACGACGGCGTCGGTCATGTAAGTCATAATTTATAGATCTTTCAAGTTAGGTGCTTCGGTATTAGTATAGCCTGAGATAAATGGTTTTTCGGTGCCATCTTCTAAAAATACGCTACGCTGCACTTTGCCTATGTTGGCGCCATAAACGTGTATGCTTATAGATACCTTATCATTAAAAGCGTTATTAACTTTATGCAGATCGCCCACGCTTGGCGATACGGCTTCAATATCACCCGGTAGCATTTTAACCGGTTCGCCATCTGTTATCAACGCGCCGTTTATATTGACATAGTTTTGCGAATATTCGGCGCCGCGCAACACACCTACCAGGCCCCAAACCGTATGGTTATGGATAGGGGTAACCTGTCCCGGTCCCCACACAAAACTTACTACGGAGTAGCGGTCGGCCGGATCGGCGTAGAGAAGGTATTGCTGGTAGAATTTGGGGTTGGGTTGCGCGTATTCTGCCGGCAGCCAGTCGTCATTTGCTATGAGCTGCTTTAATAAATCTTTGCCTTTACTCAATGTTTCGGCTTCGCTGTACCGTTTGTCGATCAATACAGTAAACTTGTCTACAAATGTTTTTAAGCTTGATAGTGGGTTGTATTGTGCCATAACATTTAAATTTTATTCGGTATAATCAAGGCTTTTGTTAAATGTATCCTGGGTAAAGCGTGTAGCAATTAAGCCAATAATAATGGTTGCTATACCTATGGAAGCCGCAGCGTTTATCAACCCTAAACTGCCTTTTACAGCTTCAAAAACAAAAGCGATAGGAATTAATGCTCCGCGGATAAAATTGGGTACCGTAATGGCCACAGTAGCCCGGTAGTTGGTGCCAAATTGCTCGGACGCGTTGGTAACCAGCATAGCAAAATAGCCGATGCCAAAACCGGCCAAGACATAGCGGAAATACAAGCCACTAATGCTTGCCGGCGGATAGTAAAAGAATATCAGCGTAGCTAATAAACTAAACGCATTGAACAGGTAAAACACAGCCTTACGGCTTTTTAATTGCTGACTGATCAATCCGCAAATCATATCGCCGCTGCAGAAACCCACAAAGCAGTACATCATTATGTAGCCGGTATTCAGCTTTTCGGTAAACCCTAATTCTTTGGCATACTCCGGGGCTATGGTGAGCAACAAGCCCAACACAAAGTAAGACGGCAGACCTACCAAAATAGCTTTACCATAGCGGCTAAATTTGCTCCATGATGTGAATATTTTGAAAAAATTACCTTTCTCCACATCACTGTTTTTGATATTGTTATACATGCCCGATTCAAACACGCCGACACGCAATAAAAGCAACAAGATGCCCATAACACCGCCAACTACAAAGGCAATGCGCCAATCAAACGCCTGGCCAACGTAACCGGCCACTATCGCGCCCAGCAAACCAACGCTTGCTACCACTGTAGCGCCCAATGTGCGTGTTTTTTTATCCATGGTTTCCATTACCATGGTTATTCCGGCACCCAGTTCGCCCGCTAGGCCAAAGCCTGCTATGAGGCGCAATGCCTGAAACTGCCAGATCTCGGTTACGAAGCCGTTCAATATGTTGGCGGTAGAGTAGATAATGATAGAGCCGAATAACACCGTTAAGCGTCCTTTTTTATCGCCGAGTATTCCCCAAAAAATACCACCTAAAAGCAAACCCGCTGTTTGGTAGTTTAACAAGCGCAGGCCTATTGACAGTGTGTCTGCATCCGGAACATTCAACGCCAGCAGGCTCTTTTTGCGCACCACGGTAAACAGCATCATATCGTACACATCAACAAAATAGCCCAGTGCTGATACGATGATGAGCAGGATATTGGTGCGTTTTCGAGTTTTACCGGCCGCCTGGTCAGCAGCCGGTTCTGTTTGTGTTGCTAGTTGCATGGCTTAGTTCTTTACAATTTTATCGCCCAGCAATTCGGCCAATTTTTTGCTCAGTTCTTCGCCGGCCAGGTTTTTGGCTATGATGTTGCCTTTGGGATCGATCAATACATTTGATGGCAAAGCCCGGAAACCATACAGTTTAGCGGCAGAGTTTTCCCAAAGATTCAGGTCAGATACCTGGGTCCAGTACAAGCCGAAATCCTTGATGCCTTTAAGCCATGCAGCTTTGTTTCTATCCAGCGATACGGCGAAGATGTCAAAACCTTTGTTTTTATATTTCTGATAGTTTTTAACCACGTTAGGGTTTTCGCGGCGGCATACCGGGCACCATGACGCCCAAAACTCCAGTAGTACATAGTTTTTACCCAGTTTGCTTTTAAGGCTTGTTTTTTTGCCGTTAACATCGGGCAAGGTAAAATCGATGGCTTTTGAACCCACAGGTGCTGTTTCAACCAGTTTATTCAGATCAACCACATACTGGGTTTCGTTCAATGTTGGATTAAGCAGGGCCAGGTTGTTTTTCAATTCCCCGGGCGATATGGCGCTCGAGTAAGTTCGATATAACACATATGGCGTTACTATGGATCCTGAGTTTTGCTTTACCAGGTCGCTTAGTTTAACATCTTTACTTTTACGGAACTGTGCATAAACATCGTTACCTGATGAGCCTGTAATTTTTGCGTTTTTAAAATGCTCAACCGTATCAAAAGCCACGGTAATCGGGCTTGCATTATCCAGGAATAATGACAGTGTTTGTTGGTCCGGGTGCTGCTGGCCCTCGCGTGCCGCAATAGCCGATGTATCAATCGCTAAACCGTATACCTCAGGCAATTTTAATTTTTTAGCGAAGCTGAATTTGCCATCAACCACTTTAGCCGAATCAATAACGTGAAAAGTGCGCAGGTGATAATTTTGCAGATAGATGGTTTTTGCGCCACCAGCCACAGTGCCGCTTATACTAACAGGTGCATTTTGCGCCTGTACCGAAGCGGCCTGGCCCAATACCAACAGCGCGCTTAATGAAACAAATAGGTTTTTCATGATCATTTCCGTTTTTTAGTTATATCCCAGGTTTTGAGTGATGGCGCCTTTGCTGGCTTGTATTTGGCTAACAGGTATAGGCAGTAATAATTTATTCAAGTCGGTAATACTTAACACCGTTTGCGCGCGCCCGGTACGCACCAAATCAAACCAACGGTGTGGCTCATACGCAAATTCAATGCGGCGCTCGTTTTCAATGGCAAATAATATTTCGTCCTGTGTTACGGCGGCAGTACCTGCCAGCCCCGAGCGGGTACGTACCGCATTAAGATCGGTTTTGGCATCGTTAAGTTTGGTAGCACCACCTTGTTTGGCGCGGGCCTCGGCGCGGATCAGGTACAATTCGGCAATGCGGATCAGGAAGCTTGGATCGGTTGCCGGGCTCCTGTAGTATAGGGTGCCATAGTAAAGGCCGGCTGCCGTTTTACCTACTAAAGTGCTGCGGTTACCACCAATTAATGGATCGGTAGCCAAGGCGATGAAGGCATTATTGGGTATCCATACCCTTGTGCCTCCCTGCTCGGGCGGGGCCCATGAGTTGCGGTGCGAGTTAGGGTATGTAGCGCTGTAAGATAGTTCGAATATCGACTCGGGTGTAGCTACCGCGTTGTTGGCCCAAAACGAATTGTAAGGCGCATTTAGCTTGTAATTATTGTCATTAATAATGGTTGTTGCATTCGCTTCCGCCTGCGCCCAATCGCCTTGATACAAGTAGTAACGGGCTTTTAATGCGATAACCGTGTTTTTGGTAACGCGTATACGGTTGATTGTGGCTGGCAACAATGGCTCGGCAGCGTTCAGGTCGCTTAAAACCTGCGCGTAAGTTTGTGCCAATGTGCTTCGGCCGATGCCATCTTTATCTGTAGCGGTTAGGGTAGGGGTCAGCACAATTGGTACGCCGCCCCAGGTGCGGGCAAGGTCAAAATAAGCCAGGGCGCGCACAAAGTAAGCTTCGCCTACCAATTGGTTTTTAAGCGCTGCGGTTAGTTTGGTGTCCGTTAATCCCGGTACCTTGGTGATTACGTGGTTAGCGCGGTTGATGGTGTTGTAAATAGCGTTCCAGGCAGAATTGATGGTGCCGTTATCGGACGTTACCGCGTGCGAGATAAATTGTGACGGATCTGTACCCGGTCCTGTACGTAATAAATTATCTCCCGACAGGTAACCTATTGATTGAAATGAAGTGCCGTAATAACCATCGCTGGCTAAGGCCCTGAACATGCCACGCACGGCGGTTTCGGCCGATGCTTTGTCAACTATAGTAAACTCATCCGAAACAGAGGCCTTCGGATTAACCTCCAGGAATTTTTTGCAGGACATGGCTGTTGAAGCCAATATAATTGCGGTGATATATGCAAGTAATTTATATGCTTTCATTTGCTTGTATGTTATAATGTCAGGTTAACGCCCAGTTGAAATGATCGTGGTTGTGGCGGGTTACAGAAATCGTTACCCAGCGTAAAGTTCGATTCGGGATCGAAGCCGGTGTAGTTGGTGCTTAGCCAAAGGTTTGAGCCTACAAAAAATACACGCAGCGCGTTGAAGTGCAGTCTCTCTAAAGTTTCCTTCGGGAAGGTATACCCAAGAGTTAAAGTTTTCAGGCGAATAAATGATCCGTCCTCTAAAACACGGGTAGTAGGGTCGAGCGTATAGTTTGTGCCAACGGTTGTTATGCGGGGCAGGTTGGTAATGTCTCCAGGTTTTTGCCAGGCTGTTTTTTGCGATTCGAAATACATCCTGTCTGCACGCGTACCGCCATTCTCGCCATAGGCCCGGTTTTGGTTGTAAACCGTATTTCCTTGCTGAAACGACAGGAACACACTGGCATCAAAATGCTTGTAGCGTAAATTATTGTTAAAGCCACCGGTAAATTTAGGCACAGCAGTGCCGATGATCTGTTTATCGGCCGCGGTTATTTTGCCGTCTTTATTATAATCTTCGTAAACAGCATTACCATTTGCCGGATCAACATATAATTGGCGGTAGGCGAAGAACGAATACATTGGCGAACCTTCCTGCAGGCGTAAAAAGCCATTGTCAATAGGTACCGGCAGCTTCTCTATTTTATTGATGTTAACTGCCGCGTTGAAGTTCGATTCCCAGCTAAAATTGGCAGTTTTAATATTTACCGTGTTAATGAGTAACTCAAAACCTTTGTTACTGATCTCGCCCGCGTTTGCGTAGTATGACGTAAAGCCGCTTATGTTTGGCACAGGTAATTGCAACAATACGTTAGTGGTATATTTACGGTAAGCATCAAAAGTTACGCTGATTCGGTTATCCAGAAACGCCGCGTCAACACCTAAACTGGTTTGCGTAGTTTTCTCCCATTTTAAATCTGGGTTACCTAGTTGTTGCGGAGCTGTGCCCGGTTTATCGCCGCCGCTAACAGCATCGGGGTAGCCGGCACCGCCGGCCCAAAGGCCTTGCGCGGCAAAGTCATTGATGCCTGCTTGATTACCGGTCGTACCAAAGCTGGCCCGTAATTTCAGGTCGCTTACCAGATTATTGTCTTTCAGGAAGTCCTCTTCCTTTAAACGCCAGGAAGCACCTACCGAAG
Organism: Mucilaginibacter sp. A3364; assembly: GCF_059690715.1. Classification (NCBI taxonomy): domain Bacteria; kingdom Pseudomonadati; phylum Bacteroidota; class Sphingobacteriia; order Sphingobacteriales; family Sphingobacteriaceae; genus Mucilaginibacter; species Mucilaginibacter sp. A3364. The sequence continues at coordinate 122,899 of NZ_JCAWED010000002.1, read as the reverse complement.
GAAAATAGCCCCACTTGTTGTTCTTGCCAAAGCGGGATGAACCATCGGCACGTGCCGTTAACTCCAGGTAGTATTTGCTGGCATAGTTATAATCAATACGCGAAAAATAAGAAGACAGGTTAGCCTTGGTCCAGGTCTCCGTTGAGTTACGGTTGGCAGCTGCGGATATTAAGGTGTACGAGTTATTAGGGAAGTTGGTGCCGGTAGCGGTGGTGTTCTCCAGCAAATTGCTTTGCAAGGTATTTCCAACCAAAACACCAAAAGTATGGTTACCAAGTGTTTTACGGTACGATAGTGTTTGCTCATTTACCCACGATGTATTGGCAGTGATAGATGAGGTGGCTGATCCGTTGGTTGGGGCGGCACCTACCACGGTTTGGTCATTCCAGTACTGGCTCTCATTATAGTTATCGTAATCGACACCTATCGTGGTACGAAACTTTAAACCCGGGAGTATATCAACTTCGCCATAAATATTACCTATATAACGTAGGCTTACAGTATTGATAAAGTTATTGTTGATCAATACGTCCACATTATCAAAACCGCCCCACAGCGCAGGTGAGCCATCGGCATTGGTTTTAGGCAGGTTAGTTGCTGTTAATAAGGCCGATTGAAATATACCCCTTGGCGTACTACCTGCTATCAGCTGATTGCGGTACGAGCGTGATAAACCGTTGCTTAAACCAACCGTAATTTTATCGCCCAGTTTTTGGTCGAAATTGAATTTAACGCTGGCGCGACTAAAATATACAGGTTTAATAGTCGCATCCTGGCGCGTAAAGTTACCACCCAGGTAATATTTGGTTTCGGCATTGCCGCCTTGTAATGATACGTTGTAATCACGCAGCGAAGCTGTACGGAAAACATCGCTAAGGCGGTCATAAGTTTTTTGTTCCTCAGGTAAACCGCGGCCACCCTCAGCTACAGGGCGATAAGGACGATTGGCAAAAGTTTGATTCAATGCCGGGTTATCAATACCCGAGTTTATCCAGGCGGTGTTTACAAAAGCGGCATTCTCCGGGCCTGATACCAGATCCCACAAACGGCTTTTATCTACAGCCGCGAAACCCTGCAGTACACTGAAATTAACCTTGGGCTTTGAGTTGTAATTTCCACGTTTGGTAGTGATGATGATAACACCATTCGCACCGCGAGACCCGTAAATGGCTGTTGCGGTAGCGTCTTTCAGTACCTCCATACTTTGAATATCGTCCGGGTTAATATCAGCAATGGCTGATGTTTGCATGCCGCCCATGCTGGCCGTTTGTAAACTGGTGCTATTTATAAATACACCATCAACAATATACAACGGCGTATTGCTGGCGTTGATGGATGTGGTGCCACGCACACGCACAAAAGTATTTTCACCGGGCGTACCGGTGTTAGAGTTAATTTGAACGCCCGCGGCACGCCCTTGTATCTGGGCATCTAAACTGGCAGCCGGGTAAGTTTTAGTATCGGCACCGCTTATTTTCGATACAGAACCCACCAGATTTTTGCGTTGCTGAGTGCCGTAGCCTACAATAACTACATCGTTTAGCTGTGTGTTTATTTGTTTAAGGCCTATTTCGATCGGGCTGCCGTTAGCAACTATTTCCTGTTTTTCGTAACCTATAAAACTTACCAAAATAGTGTAAGGAAATTTTTGACCGGTAAGTAGCGTAAACTTTCCGTTGATATCTGTACCGGCCGAATTGGTAACTCCTTTAATGCTTACGACAGCGCCAGGTAGAGGCTCTTTGGTAACAACATCAATAACACGACCGTTTAAGGTTGAATTCACGGTTGGCGCATTTTGAGCCAGCGCGCTAAAAGGTAAAAATATTAGAAGTAGAAATTTAAAAAGCGGGAGCGGTATACGTAATGATTTGTCATGGATATGTATTTCCATATATTTGAATGGTTTTATTAATAATTCATTTTGTTGATAAAACTCTGGATGAAGATCAGCGAGTGATTGGCGTTACGCAGCTGATGCTTCATTACACGAACCGGCGAGGCTTCCTCGCCGGTTTTTTCGTTAAAGACAGTTGTGTGGCATTATTATTTGAGAGGTGTTAGGAGTAAACAATAGAGTACATGTATAAACACGTTATTAATTACGTTTTTTGAAACAGCTAATTGTTGCTTAGCAACAACAACAAAACATAGCACCATGCCGACGCGTAGGGCAGAGGGATTTTCCGCTAATTTTAGAAAAAATATGGTGGACTAGTTCCATTTCGTTGCAAAAATAGTTATAAGAATAATAACTACCAAATCTATAGGATAAATATATTTATTTTAAGAGTTTACGAAGAGTGTGATAGGTTCAGATGGTCGAAAATATATTTGAATTATCGTTTTATCTTATCGATTTATGATGGGGGAGACTTACCCTTACGTTGATGGTCCGCCTAAAGCGATCACAATAGTAGTCTCATAAGGACTTTTATCTTACAATTGGACAATGTAAAATAAGGACAGCATAAACAGGCAAGTAGTTGCTTGTCTAATGGCGATCGCTGGCGATTAAGATAACCATCAGGTTAATACTCTTTGTGCACTTTCAGATGAATCCAAATCATGACAATAGAATAATATTATTAATTCGGTAGTGTCTAATAGGGCTTCTCGCGTAATATTTAAAGGTTATTTTGAGTGCCTGAAAATGTTATTTAGGGTAAACAACAGCTGTGTCATTAAAATACTTCCAAATATGATGGTCGAATCCCGTATATAAGAAATTATAATGTGAGCTGATCTGTAGACCTTCAGGTTGGTTTTTGAGAATTATATCTACTTAATTTGTTGTAGTTCAATTGTTTAATTTTACAAGTGCTTGCCTTTACACTGTCATATCCAATCGCTTAAACAATCTTGAGGTAACAGAAAAAAGAAAGGCAGTCACGATCTAACGTAACTGCCTGTTTCTGAGGTAGCGGGAGCAGGACTCGAACCTACGACCTTCGGGTTATGAGCCCGACGAGCTACCAACTGCTCCATCCCGCACTGTGTTTATTTTATATTAACATAACGGTCATAAACCCGAAATGTTTGTTTCCAATATTAAAAAAGCAATTTGTGCTCCCGTTTTATTGGACTGCAAAGATATAATTCGTTTCTTTGCAGTCCAAATAATATTTTAATTTTTTTTCAATGGCGCATAAAGCAGGTTTTGTAAGCATAATTGGTAAGCCAAACGCGGGTAAGTCAACCCTGATGAACGCGTTGGTGGGCGAAAAGATGTCTATCATCACCCCTAAGGCCCAAACCACCCGACACCGTATACTGGGTATTGTGAATACGGATGACTACCAGATCGTGTTTTCAGACACGCCTGGTATCATCAAACCACACTATGCCCTGCACGAAAGCATGATGCACCAGGTAGAAGGTTCAATAGTTGATGCCGACCTGATTTTACTGGTTACGGATATTTACGAGGAATACGACGAACAAGATGTCCTGAAAAAAATTGCCGGTTCACTAGCACCGCTTTGCGTGCTGATCAATAAAATTGATCAAAGCGACGAGGAGACAGTTAAAAAGAAAGTTGAATACTGGCAGCAGAAGTTAAATCCTAAAGCTATCTTCGCTATATCTGCCCTGCATGAGCATAACGTTACCGCGGTAATGAACTTTGTGATTGAAAACCTGCCCGAGCATCCGGCCTATTACGAGAAGGATGCGTTGACAGACCGTAACGATCGCTTCTTCGCTTCGGAAATGATACGTGCGCAACTGCTTAAACAGTATAAAAAAGAGATACCATACAGCTGCGAAGTTATTGTAACCGCTTTTGTGGAAGGTGATACCTTACACCGCATCAGCGCCGAGATCATTGTGGAGCGCGATTCGCAAAAAAATATAATTATTGGCGAAGCTGGTAAAATGCTGAAAATAGTAGGCACCTACGCCCGCCGCGATATGGAGGAGTTTTTTCAACGCAAAATATTCCTGGAAATGTTTGTGAAAGTTATACCCGACTGGCGCAGCAAAAAAAATTACCTGAAAAAATTTGGGTACGAATAGGAGAGGCAAGAATCAAGAACCAAGAATCAAGATTCGGGCACACAAAATTTTAGAATAAACGTATATTAGAGTGAAGGTAGATAGAGGCCGTTAAGCCTTGATTCTTGTCTCTTGACTCTTGAATCTAACAAACGCATGAGTAACATAGTAGCCATAGTTGGCCGCCCGAACGTAGGAAAGTCAACCCTGTATAACCGATTGACCGAGACCCGTAAAGCCATTGTTGACGACTTTAGCGGCGTTACCCGCGATAGGCACTACGGTGTTTCTGAATGGTTGAAACATAAATTTACTGTAATTGATACCGGTGGCTATGTAGCAAACTCGAACGATGTTTTTGAGGCCGCTATACGCGAGCAGGTGGTGATTGCTATTGAAGAGGCCAGCGTTATTTTATTTGTGGTTGATGTTACTACAGGTGTTACCGACCTTGATGATGAAATTGCAAATCTGTTACGCAAAGGTAACAAGCCGGTGTTTGTGGTAGTTAACAAAGTTGATAATAACAAACAACAGATTGATGCTACCGAGTTTTACAGCCTGGGCTTAGGCGAAATCTACAACATCTCATCCATGACCGGATCTGGTACCGGCGAATTGCTGGATGAAGTGGTTAAGCATTTTGAGGATGAGGAACTGGAAGAAAACACCAGGCCTAAATATGCCATTGTTGGTCGCCCTAACGTTGGTAAATCGTCGATCATCAATTCGTTGATAGGTAAAGACAGGAATATAGTTACCCCGATTGCCGGCACCACGCGCGATTCTATCCACATACATTATAACCAATATGGTCATGATTTTATGCTGATAGATACTGCGGGTATGCGCAAAAAAACCAAGGTAAAAGAGAACATCGAGTTTTATTCGGTAATGCGTACCATCAAGGCATTAGAGGAGGCGGATGTAGTGATACTGATGATTGACGCTGTAGAAGGTTTGGAATCACAAGATATCAACATATTTCATCTGGCCGAGAAGAATAAAAAAGGCGTGGTAGTGGTGGTTAACAAATGGGATTTGATTGAAAAGAACAACAAAACCACCAAGGTTTTTGAAGACATGATCAAGCAAAAACTACAGCCATTTACCGATGTGCCAATTATATTTACATCAGTAACCGAAAAGCAGCGCGTTTTAAAAGTAATTGATGCCGCTAACCAGGTTTATGAAAATCGCGCCCGCAAAATACCTACTTCAAAATTAAACGAGGTAATGCTGGAGGTTATTGAAAAATACCCACCGCCATCAACTAAAGGTAAATACGTTAAAATTAAATACGTAACGCAAATAGCAGGCACATCGCCAATGTTCGCGTTCTTCTGCAACCTGCCGCAATATGTTAAAGAGCCTTACTATCGCTTCATTGAAAATAAGCTGCGTGAAAATTTTCAACTAACCGGTGCGCCTGTGCAGGTTTGGTTTAGACAGAAGTAACCTCAATCGTTTCAGATTTAAATAACAAGCCCTTAGACACTCTCTAAGGGCTTTATTATTATAATTTGTAAATAAAAAATATTCTTCGCGCTCCGAATTGGTTATATTATTAAGTTAGCATTAAAATTAATCAAGCCTAACCAAAATAAAGAAACCTGATGGACGAGCACAATTATCAACAGCGCACAACGGTGGACTACGATAACCTGCAAAATGCAAGACTTGATAGGCGGGAAACCAATGCATTTGTTGGTTTTAAAGCAGCACTGCTGTTACTATGGACAATAATATTTATTTTCAGATATTTTGTTCATCACCTTGCAGAACGTGATTTTGTTTACACTATTGCGCTGTATTTTGCGCCGATTACGGCATTCCAGGTTTTATCAGGATATGTTGGGCTAATTAGCTACGGCTTATTTTTTACAGGATCGGAGCGCAGGAGCGCTAAGAGGCGGTATTTTATTAAAAAATCTATCATCTGGACAATAATTTTGCTCCCGGTGGCATATTATGTTAAAGGTTATTTCGAAGATGTTAAACAACACCCGCATATAGATCCCGTTTATCGTGATACAATAATGGCTAAAATGCATGTTGGTGATAGTTTGTTTATATCAGCTAATGCAATAAAAAATAGTTCTGTTGATGTTTATTATTGCGTACGGCCTATCACACAAGTGGACATTGATCAAATGAAAATATCAAAGCATGAAAAAGCAAAGCTTTCGCTGTTATTAGATACCAATGCTTATCCGGAATACCCGCAGTATGGATTGATAACAAAAGAAGAAGTTTTTAAAAATGAAAGTGGATATCTAGGCACATTTGTGAATGCAGAACCTGAGGGGCACAAAAATACTGAAGATTTTGGCTACGCTTTTGTAGAGGTTAAGATAGATTGGAAATATTATAAAAATAGTCCACTTAGTGCTTTGTTGCCCATGCCCGATAATTACATTGCTACAAAACGATACTTTGTACGAAGGGAAGATTTGTCGATCAGGGACTCTATAAAAGCTGTGTTTGACAAACAATAGCTATCGCATAGGTTGTACGTATTGCTTAATATTTTTAAGGCCAGATCGTGTGGATCCAAATCTATCTGATATTGTCTGAATAAAAAAGTAACAGGTAAACGGGCATATGCGCATCTACGAATGTTTACATTAATCAATCGCTTCCACCGCTTTTTTCAGCGCGACATCACCTTCGTTTAGTGCACGGTAATAAGCATTATCTCCCCATTTAAAGCGGGCTGCTGCTGCTTTGAGCTGAACTTTTACGTTTTGGCGCGATGCGGCAAGTTCGTTTACGTTAATGTCGCCAAGTTTCGGGGTAGCGTATTGCACCAGTTGGTTAACTTCGGCATCGCTTACAGCATATTGTTTAACAAAGCTGTCGCTATCAGCATAATTGTTTAACACGGGCTGCAGGCGGTCAACCACATAAGCAATCAATAATTGTTGTTTTATAAGGTTATGTATAAACCAGGTATTTTGGTTGCTATCCGCCGGTACAAAAATATCGGGCATTATGCCGCCGCCGCTAAATACCCGCCTGCCGGTACGGGTATGGTAGTTATTTTGGTTGTTAAAAATGCTATCCTTTAAGTTGTTTTCTGCCGAAAATAGCTCGCCTTTACGCATACGTTCAGCCAACTCATTGCGGTAGTTTTCTACACCGTTTTTGTAAGTTTTTTGTATTGATCTGCCGGATGGTGTATAGTAACGCGCCACGGTAAGGTTAACTGCCGATCCGTCTTCAAATCCAAACTGCTCCTGCACCAGGCCCTTACCAAACGATCGGCGACCAATGATTACCGCGCGATCCAGATCCTGCAACGCACCGGCTAAAATCTCGCTTGCCGAGGCTGAATATTCATCTATCAATACCGCTAATTTACCTTGTTGGAAGTTGCCCGAGTCGGTAGCAAAATAGTCGGTACGCGGTTCGTGTAAACCTTTGGTAAATACAATGAGCTGCTTCTTGGTTAAAAACTCGTCGGCAAGGCTGGTAGCAGTGTTTAAATAGCCACCGCCATTGCCGCGTATATCCAGCACCAGCTTTTTCATGCCGTCATCTTTTAGGCCAACCAAAGCTTTGCGGAAATCGGTATCGGTAGTTGAGGCAAATTTGCCTATTTTAATGTAGCCTGTTTCATTATTGAGCATATAGGCCGCATCCAAACTGCTAAGCTCAACATGGCCGCGTTTGATATTGTAATATTTAAGTGTTTTGCCGCCTGCAGGTAATACCGCAAAAAACACCGGAGAGTCTTTAGCGCCACGAAACTTTTTGCTTATGGCTTCGGTAGTTAAGCCCGCGCCCGAAAACTTTTCGTGATCAACTTCAATAATACGGTCACCTGCTTGTATGCCTTGTTTGGCAACAGGGCCGTCAGCATATACCCGGCTAATCACTATCGTATCGCGAAGTAAAGTATATTCAATACCCAGGCCGTTAAAGCTGCCTTCTAAACGTTCGTTAACAGCTAATGCTTGTTGTGGCGGAAGATAAATAGAATGTGGATCAAGGTTTTGTAGTAATCCATTTACGGTAACGCCCTCAATACTATCCACGTCAACCGAATCAACGTAATTGCTGCGCACCAGGTTCAATACTTTTGAAACCTTATCATTGCCAGAAGAAAAACTTACGCTGCGACCGGGAAAGCCATTGTCGCTTATAAGCAAACCAATGGTTACGCCTAAAAGCACCAGTATAGCCGACCTGAATATTATGCCCGTAGTTTTCTTCATAGTGTGTATAACACACAAAGTTACGTATTTACGCGCATAGGTGTGCATTTTGTTATACCAATAATCAAACCATATAATATTTTTTACCCAATTTTGTCAAATAACACATCAATATGCAAAACACTACCGAAAAGGATTCAAACTATACCGATCTGGATAAGATGAGCGTAGGCGAGATCCTTCAAAATATTAATCGCGAAGATCAAACCGTTGCCCTGTCTGTTCAAAAAGCTTTGCCGCAAATAGAAAAACTGGCTACCGCAGTTGCCGAAAAAATGAAAACCGGAGGCCGTTTGTTTTACATTGGCGCAGGCACAAGCGGCAGGTTAGGTGTTGTTGATGCTTCGGAATGCCCCCCAACTTTTGGTGTTCCGTTTGACCTGGTGGTAGGTATTATAGCCGGTGGCGATGGTGCCATACGCAAAGCCGTTGAATTTGCCGAGGATGACGACCAGCAAGCCTGGAAAGACCTGCGTGTTTATGACATTAACGATAAAGACGTAGTGGTAGGCATAGCCGCATCGGGCCGTACCCCTTACGTTATTGGTGGACTAAATACTGCTAACGAAAATAATTTGATAACCGGATGCGTTGTTTGTAACAGCGGCAGCCCGGTAGCCGCGGCAGCACAGTTTCCGGTTGAAGTGGTAACCGGTCCGGAATTTTTAACCGGCAGCACCCGCATGAAAGCAGGCACCGCGCAAAAACTGGTGTTAAACATGTTAACCACATCGGTAATGATACAGCTGGGCAAGGTAAAAGGCAACAAAATGGTGGATATGCAACTATCAAACCATAAACTGGTTGACCGCGGCACCAAAATGGTAATGGCCGAAACAGGGCTTGATGAAGCGACCGCTAGCAAACTACTAACAGAACAAGGCAGCGTGCGTAAAGCAGTAGATGCTTACCAGGCAGGAAAGTGATGTGCAGATGCGTGTATATGCAGATGTGCAAATGAAGGGGAATTAATAAAACAATAACATCAAGAAAATCTGCACATACGCACATTTGCATATCTGCACATTAAAATACAATGCACGAGATAGAACCATATTACAAATGGCGCGATGACTACATAGCAGCAGAGGACGAATATTCGCCTTTTTATGCTACGCAGTATAGTGAATTTGAGTTTGATAAGCAGGTGTACAATTATTTGCTGCACCCGCAATGGGATTCGTTTGGCTCGAACACGCTTTATTTAAAAGTGCTGTATGCTGATTACGATAGGGGGTATGCCATAATTGAATTTATCGGCGAATGGAACGACGCGATCAATAACGACATTATGCTACTTAAGCGCGAGATCATTGAGTTGATGACCGATAACGGCATTAATAAATACATACTGATAGGTGAGAACGTGTTGAATTATCACTCGTCAGACGATTGCTACTATGAGGAATGGTTTCAGGATGTGGAGGATGGCTGGATAGCCGGAATTAATTTCCGCGAGCATGTGATAGAGGAGTTTAAGCGCAACAACATCGACTACTACATCAACTTTGGTGGCGAACTGGACGAGATGAACTGGCGCACCTCAAAACCCCTGCAATTTTTTAAACGGGTAGAGGAGCAGTTGACGAAGAGACTTAATTAGTAGAACCAAGAGTCAAGAATCAAGAGCCAAGATTACACTGTCTTGATTCTTGGCTCTTGATTCTTGATTCTGATAAAACTATATTTGATAACAATAAATCCAAATCAATAAAGAATGGAAAATAATAATCCCAACTACGTTTACGATAATGTAATAGAGGTAAACGACACTGACGCTTCACGTAAATATTTAGCCAAGGTTTTTACCTGGATGTGTATCGCATTGGGCGTGTCAGCAAGTATAGCTTACGTTTTCGCTACAGATTTCAGCTTGTTAAGTTTAATAATCGACCCCACTGTAGGTAAATTTACTACCATAGGTTACGTTGCCTTATTTGCTCCGCTAGCCTTTAACCTGGTAATGAATTTTGGCTACACGCGTATTAGTTACCCTGTGTTGGTGGCTTTATTTTTCGGTTATGCATTAACTATTGGCATAAGCCTAAGTATTATCGGCCTTATTTATACCGCGAGTTCAATATTTACGGTATTCTTAAGTTCTGCCGCCGTGTTTGCAGTAATGGCTATCGCCGGTTACACTACTCAGCAAGACCTTACCAAATTCGGTTCTATAATGTATACTATCTTTATAGGGGCATTTGTGGTTAGCTTGGTTAATTTCTTTATGGGAAGCGATACATTACAGTATATTCTGAGCTTTGTGTTTATGGCCGTAATGATAGGTTTAACTGCTTTTTACGTGCAAATGTTAAAACGCATAGGTGCAGGTTTGGAATATGGTAGCGCCGAATCAAAAAAATTAGTGATCATAGGAGCATACGTGCTTTATACTACATTCATCAACTTATTTATGTCAATGCTTCGCATATTTGGAAGCAGAAGATAATAACTAACAAAAAATACTTGCCGGTAAAAGATGTACAAACTAGTTTGCAGATTTTTGCCGGCATTTTTGTTTCTGCTCACATTTGCAGCGTCCGCGCAGCGGATAGATACCAACCGCACCCGCCAAAAAGCTAAAGAAGCCCTGCAATTCGCGAAGCAAAAAGGCTATAATATCCGCTACAGTATTTTAATTGACATGAGCCTGCCATCGGGCGTAAAGCGCTTTATGGTTTGGGATATGCGTAAAAATGCCATACATATAGCCGGTTTGGTGAGCCATGGTTGCGGTACTTCCCCATGGGCAGGCGTGTGGTCTAAAGATAAGCCGCAGTTCAGTAATGCCGATGGCAGTCATTGCACAGCCTTAGGGAAATACAAAATTATGGGTCGTGGATATAGCGGCTGGGGCATACATGTAAAGTATTTTTTAAATGGTTTAGAGGCAAGCAACAACAAAGCCTTGGGTCGTCAAATTGTATTTCACTCGTGGGAGCGTGTGCCCGAGCAAGAGGTTTACCCGGATGGTACACCCGAAGGTTGGGGCTGCCCGGCCATATCAAACAATACCATGAAGCTGGTTGATGCCTTACTGCGCGCGCAAAGTAAACCGGTGTTGATGTGGATATATAATTAGCATGTAATATCCACTAATCGAGGCGTATCGGTTACGCTTAGCCTCTTGCACATTACAACTTAATTACGCATCTTTGCACTGCTTATACAGAAAGGCGGAGGGACTGGACCCTGCGATGTCTTAGCAACCTGTTACTCAACAAGGTGCTACATTCTACTCATCAGTTTTAACCGGCAGATGGACAGATAAGCGAGAGTCAAAATTTGATTGATCCGACCTTCAGCATAAGCTTTTTTAGATATGAGATGTGAGATGTGAGACATGAGATGTTATCTCGGTTTTGCCAACCGTATTTCAGTATCTGATCGATGAGCGGTGATAGATATGCTTTCTCATATCTCAAATCTCACTTCTCATATCTAACAGACAATGAATATAAAAGACGAACTCAAAAAACGTATTCTGATCATTGACGGCGCTATGGGTACCATGATACAACGGTACCAGCTAACCGAAAAAGATTTTCGTGGAGAAAGATTTAAAGATCACCACAGCGACCTGCAAGGTAATAATGACCTGCTGAACTTAACGCGCCCGGACGTGATCAAAGCTATACATGCCGAGTACCTGGATGCCGGTGCCGATATCATCGAAACCAATACCTTCAGCACGCAAGTAATTTCCCTGGCCGACTACCATATGGAAGAGCTGGCTTATGAAATGAGCTACGAAGGCGCACGCCTGGCCCGTGAGGTTGCTGATGAATATAATTTAAAAACGCCCAACAAACCCCGCTTTGTGGCCGGTGCTGTTGGTCCTACAAATCGTACTGCATCATTATCGCCTGATGTGAACGACCCGGGTTACCGTGCCGTTACTTTTGATGATCTGGCTAATGCTTACTACGATCAGATTCGTGGTTTGGTTGATGGCGGATCGGACGTTTTGTTGATTGAAACCATATTTGATACCCTGAATGCCAAAGCAGCTTTATTTGCTGCCGATAAATACGCGCAGGAAAGCGGCAAACATTTGCCCATCATGATATCGGGTACTATTACCGATGCTTCAGGCCGTACCCTTTCGGGCCAAACCGTTGAGGCGTTCTGGAATTCTATCCGCCACGCTAACCTGTTATCAGTAGGTTTAAATTGCGCTTTGGGTGCCCGTGAAATGCGCCCGCACATTCAGGAACTTTCTGAAAAGGCAGATGTATTTATATCGGCTTATCCCAATGCCGGTTTGCCAAACGAGTTTGGTCAGTATGACGAAACCCCGCACGAAACTGCCCACCAGGTAGACGACTTTATGAAAGACGGTCTGGTGAACATTGTTGGCGGTTGCTGCGGTACCACGCCCGACCACATTAAATGCATAGCCGAACGTGCAGAAAAGTATCCTGCACGTTTGGTACCTGAGGTAGCTCCAAACATGCGCCTGAGCGGTTTAGAAGCCGTTACCATAACTCCCGAAAGTATTTTTGTGAATGTGGGTGAGCGTACCAATATCACCGGTTCGCCAAAATTCTCGAAGCTGATCTTGGCCGAGAATTATGAAGAAGCGCTATCGGTAGCTGCCCAACAGGTTGAAGGTGGCGCCCAGGTGATAGACATCAACATGGACGAGGGTATGATCGACTCGGAAGCTGTAATGGTGAAATACCTGAACCTGGTAGCTTCTGAACCTGATATTGCCAAACTGCCTATCATGATCGACTCATCAAAATGGTCGGTTATTGAGGCAGGTTTAAAATGTATACAAGGTAAGGGTATTGTAAACTCCATCTCGCTGAAAGAAGGCGAGGAGAAGTTTAAAGAATACGCCCGCAAAATATTAAGCTATGGTGCCGCCACGGTAGTGATGGCTTTTGACGAAACAGGTCAGGCTGATAATTACCAGCGCCGGATAGAGATATGTAAGCGTTCGTACGATATTTTGGTGAACGAGATAGGTTTTCCCCCGCAGGATATCATTTTCGACCCTAACATCCTTACCGTTGCAACCGGTTTGGAGGAACACAACAACTACGCGGTAGATTTTATTGAAGCTACCCGCTGGATAAAACAAAACCTGCCGTACGCTAAAGTGAGCGGTGGTGTAAGTAATATTTCCTTTTCTTTCCGCGGTAATAACGTAGTGCGCGAGGCGATGCACTCGGCCTTCCTGTTCCATGCCATCAAAGCCGGTATGGACATGGGCATTGTAAACGCCGGTATGCTGGAGGTTTACGAAGAGATTGATAAGCAACTGCTCGAGCTGGTTGAAGACGTGCTGCTTAACCGCCGCGACGACGCCACCGAGCGATTGGTTGAATACGCCGATACCGTAAAAAGCAAAGGCAAAGAGGTTGTGCGCGATGAAGAATGGCGAAAAGGCCCCGTAGAAGAACGCTTGTCGCACGCCTTGGTAAAAGGTATTATCGAGTACCTGGACGCCGACGTGGAAGAAGCACGCCAAAAATACGACAGGCCGCTGGAAGTAATTGAAGGTCCCCTGATGGACGGTATGAACATTGTGGGCGATCTATTTGGCGCGGGTAAAATGTTCCTGCCACAGGTCGTAAAATCGGCCCGTGTGATGAAAAAGGCCGTGGCGTACCTGTTACCTTTCATCGAACTGGAAAAACAAAAATTAATTGATGCCGGCGGCGATGCAGATGCCGGAAGAGCCAACGCCGGTAAAATATTAATGGCAACCGTTAAAGGCGACGTGCATGATATCGGTAAAAACATTGTAGGCGTGGTTTTAGCTTGTAATAATTTCGAGATCATTGACCTTGGCGTTATGGTTCCCGCGCAGCGGATAATTGAAGAAGCCAAAAAACAAAACGTAGATATTATTGGCCTGAGCGGTTTGATCACCCCATCACTGGATGAGATGGTGCATTTCGCTAAGGAAATGGAACGCGAAGGCTTTACTATTCCGCTGATCGTTGGCGGTGCAACTACCTCGCGCATACACGCCGCTGTAAAGATCGACCCTAACTATTCGGGCGCCGCCATACACGTATTGGATGCATCGCGCAGCGTAACCGTTTGCAGTAACCTGATGAACAAGGATACCCGCGACGGCTACATCCAAGGCATTAAAGACGAATATGCTAAGGCCCGCGAGGCTCACGCCAATAAAAAATCAGACAAGCGTTTTGTAACGCTTGAACAGGCGCGTGCCGATAAATTTAAAATAGATTTGGATAAAGTAGCGCCCAAACCGGCCTTTACCGGTACCAAGGTTTTTGAAAGCTATCCGCTGAAAGAGTTGGTGCCATATATCGATTGGACGCCGTTCTTCCACACTTGGGAACTTCGCGGCAGCTACCCTAAAATATTTGAGGACAAGTTTGTAGGCGATGAAGCTAAAAAGCTTTTTGACGACGCTCAGGCTCTGCTGAAAGATATAGTAGACAACAACCGCTTACAAGCAAACGGCGTTATCGGTTTTTGGCCGGCAAATACCGTGGGCGATGATATTGAGTTGTACACCGACGAAAGCCGTACACAACTATTATCACGCATACACACTCTCCGCCAGCAATCAGAAAAGGTAAAAGGCGATCCATACTATGCCTTGTCAGATTTTGTAGCCGAAAAAGAAAGCGGCGTAGCCGATTACTTCGGCGGCTTTGCGGTAACCACTGGTTTAGGCTGCGACGAGTTAGTAGCCCAATACGAGAAAGATCACGACGACTACAACAGCATCATGGTAAAAGCTATTGCCGACCGCTTAGCCGAAGCCTTCGCCGAAAAAATGCACGAGTTGGTACGTAAAGAATATTGGGGTTATGCAGCAAACGAGAACCTGACCAACGAAGAGTTAGTTAAAGAAGAATACCAAGGTATCCGCCCCGCACCGGGCTACCCGGCTTGCCCTGAGCATACCGAAAAAACAACGCTATTCGACTTGCTTAAAGCCGAAGACAATGCCCACATGTACCTCACCGAAAGCCTGGCCATGATGCCGGCCGCATCGGTAAGCGGGTTCTATTTCGCGCACCCGCAATCGCGTTACTTTGGCCTGAACAAGATCAGTAAAGACCAGATAGAGGATTATGCCGTGAGGAAGAATATGAGTGTGGAGACGGTGGAGCGTTGGTTGGGACCGAACTTGAATTACTAAATATGTCATTGCGAGGAGGAACGACGAAGCAATCGCACGCCTGTTAAGTCAGCGACTTTTCTCCGTGCGATTGCCACGGCACGCTCGCAATGACAAAAAAAATCTTCGCAATGACAAAAAAAAGAGAAGAAAGACTAATCCTTCTTCTCTTTTTCTTTTTCCTTGAATTCGTAAACCTCAGTTTTTATGACCGTCGAATCTTTCCCAAAATACAATCTCAATAGCTTTTTATAAATAGGTTTGTGTTTAGGGTTGTAATTATGGGCCGTGTTGGTAATCTCCCATATCAGCATCAGTTTAGCCGTGTCCTGCTGTTTACCTAGCAATTGCCTGGACTGATAATAGGTCAGCCCTTTTATTTTTTGTGTAGCCAAAAGGTCTTCCAACATTTCTTCGCGTAGCGGATAATCAATGCCGTTGCCATATTGCCATTTTTCGCGATCGAATTTTTGGGTGCGTTTACAGCTTGCCAGGCTCAAAGCCACAAGCATCACGATAGTTAATTTAACAGGTAATTTGTTTAACATGATTAAAGCAAAGCTACTAAATGCTTTGTTAAATGGTTAACCCCGTGTGGTTAAATTCATTATATTCGTTAAAACACAACATTTGTATATGGCAAAGTTTACTAAGCATTTTTTTATAGCGGCGGTAGCACTTGCCGCGACAGCTTGCAAGCAAGGCGCAACCACGGCTGATGAACAGGACGGACTGGCCGCTTTCAGCAAAGACAGCCTGAGCAATCACATCGCTACCTTGTCTTCTGATGATTATCAGGGCCGCCGCCCGTTTACGCAGGGCGAGGTGAAAACGGTAGCTTATCTGCAGAATCAATTTAAACAAATAGGCTTAGAACCCGGCAATGGCGCAAGTTACGTGCAGGAGGTACCGCTGATGGAAGTGACCCCTGTGGCGCTTAGCAATATGCAGGTAAAAGGCCCTAAAGGCAGCTTCGAACTCAAAAAGATGGATGATTTTGTGATGTTCAGCAAGCGTGCCGACAGCGTGAATACACTGGCTGATGATGAACTGGTGTTTGCCGGCTTCGGCGTAGTAGCGCCCGAATATAACTGGAACGACTATGCCGGCCTTGATGTTAAAGGCAAAGTAGTAATGGTGATGGTAAACGACCCGGGTTTTGAAACCGGTGATACCACCATGTTTAAAGGAAAAACTATGACTTATTACGGTCGCTGGACTTATAAGTACGAGGAAGCCGCCCGCCAGGGTGCAAAGGCTTGCATCATTGTACATAATACTGCTGCAGCCTCATATCCATTCCAGGTGGTGCAAAGTTCAAACGGTGGTGTAAAACTGCATTTGGATAAGCGTGGCAAAAATGTTTACGACATGGCTATGCAAGGCTGGGTAACACATGATGGCGCGGTTAAATTATTGCAGGCTGCGGGTAAAGATACCAGCGTATTACATACTGCTAACAAGTCGGGCTTTAAAGGTTTCAGTACCGGTTTAAAACTTTCAGCTACGCTGAAAACAAAAGTGGTATTCAATAAATCGAACAACGTTATAGCTAAAATTACCGGTAGCAAACGCCCTGATGAATACATCATTTTCAGCGCACATTGGGACCATTTGGGTATTGGTAAACCTGATGCCAAAGGCGACAGCATTTATAATGGAGCGTTGGATAATGCCAGCGGTACCGCGGCTTTACTAGAGTTGGCCCGCGCCTATAAAAGCATGAAAACCCCGCCCGAGCGCACGTTGATCTTCTTATCGGTAACTGCCGAGGAGCAAGGTTTGCTGGGTTCAGAGTATTATGGACAATTCCCGGTTTATCCGGCAGATAAAACGGTGGCGAATATTAATATAGATGGTATCAACTTCTACGGTAAAACCAAAGATGTTACTATCTATGGCAATGGTCAGTCAGAATTGGAAGACTATTTGATTGACGAATTAAAGAAAAGCGATCGCATACTTACTCCCGAAGCGCATCCGGAAGCCGGATTATTCTTCCGGTCGGATCACTTCAGTTTTGCTAAAGTTGGTGTGCCGTCCATAACCATTGATGGCGGTACCGAAGTAATTGGCAAGGAAAAAGGTTACGGCCAAAAGGTGGGCGACGAGTACACCGCCAAGCGCTACCACCAACCTGCCGATCAGTACGACCCGACCTGGAACCTGGACGGCGGCATGCAGGATATTGAAACCATATTTCAAATAGGTAAACGCCTGGCTTTTGAAACCACGTTTGTAAAATGGAAAGCGGGATCGGAGTTTAAGATGTTAAGGGATAAGTAATCCGAGGTATAAGACTTACGAAGTTTTTAAAACTTCGTAAGTCTGTCATGTACTATGCGTTCTGCAATAAATAATCCTTAAACCCATCAAAACCCTTACCCAAAGCAACAGCCTGCTTTTCTTTAAACTGTAACTCTTTCACCTGTTCAGGTATTTCAACATGCTCGGCAATCTCCTCCGGGAAAACATCCGGGAACTTGCATGGGTGCGCGGTTGACAGGAATATGCCTGCAAAATCTTCATCCGCATGTTCCTGTTGATATTGCTTCAAAGCTGTCCAGGCAATAGCGGTATGCGGGCATGCCACATATTTATATTGATCATGAATAGCTTGTATGGCTTCACTGGTTTCGTCATCGTTGTAGCTGTAACCGGTTATTTCTTCTTCGAGGCTATCCGCATCTTCCTTAAACATATCTGCAATACGCACCCAGTTACTTGGGTTACCTACGTCCATTGCGTTTGATAGGGTAGCAACCGATGGTTTGGGCTGATAAATTCCGGTGCTTAAAAACTGCGGTACGGTATCATTAGCGTTGGTAGCCGCTATAAACTGCTCAACAGGCAAACCCATTTTCCAGGCTAATAAACCTGCGCCAATATTGCCGAAATTACCGCTAGGCACTGAAAACACGATCTTGCTTTTGCCTTGTTTTAAGGCCTGCGCGTAAGCGTTAAAATAGTAAAACGTCTGCGGTATTAACCGGGCAATGTTAATAGAGTTGGCCGATGTTAAGCGATATTTCTCATTCAGCTCAGCATCAGTAAAGGCTTGCTTAACAAGTGCCTGGCAATCATCAAAAGTGCCGTCAATTTCTACCGCTCGGATGTTTTGACCGTTGGTAGTTAATTGCAGTTCTTGTATGTCGCTTACTTTTCCTTTGGGATACAGTATTGTAACGCGGGTGTTTGGTACACCTAAAAAGCCTAGTGCAACCGCACCGCCGGTATCACCTGAGGTAGCAACCAGTACATCGAGTTGCTTTTCACCTTCTTCCAGGAAGTAGCTCATCACGCGACTCATAAATCGCGCGCCGAAATCTTTGAATGCCAATGATGGTCCGTGGAAAAGTTCCAACACATAAACGTCTTCTTCCAGTTTTACAATTGGTGCGTAGAAGTTGATCGCGTCGTATATGATAGCTTTTAGGTCGGCAGTTGGGATATCATCGCCCAGCAAATTTTGCGCTACATGAAAAGCGATCTCGGGCAGCGTGTAGCTGTCCAGGTTATTGATGAATTTATCATCCAGCTTTGGGATGCTCACCGGCATGTACAGGCCCTTGTCCTGCGGCATGCTATTAAAAACCGCGTCTTTAAAACTTACGCGTGATGCGATGTTGTTGGTACTGTAGAATTGCATATTCCCCCCCCCTCTAAATCTCCCCCGAAGGGCGAGACTTTGGTTTAGTTCTTAATCTTGTTTATTATTATAATATTAAAGCCCTCCCCCTCGGGGAGGGTTGGGAGGGGTTAAATCACCCTCGGCCCCTCATCATTTATCGGCGATACATAAGCCTGCGAACCTATCTTAATTCCTTTTAAATGATTTTGTAATTTCTGGGTGATGGCATGTGCGGTAGCCTCATCACGTGTAAACGCAAACACTGATGGCCCCGAGCCTGAGATGCCAAAACTTACCGCGCCCAGCTCCATGGCAAATTCGCGCAGCTTATAAAAATCGGGAATCAGCATAGAGCGCACCGGCTCAACCAGCACATCCTGCATACTGCGACCAATCAAGTCAATATCGCCCATAAACAAACCGCTTACCAGGCCGGCAATATTGCCCCATTGGGTAACGGCGTCTTTCATATTTATTTTATTGCGGATGATCTGACGAGCCTCGCGGGTTGGTACATCAACATCCGGGAATACGATGGCGCAGTAGAGATCTTTAGGATGCGGCAAACGCACTACATCCAAAGGCTCATAACTACGTACTAACACAAAGCCGCCGAATAGGGCCGGAGCAACATTATCTGCATGACCATGGCCACAAGCCATTTCTTCGCCTTTCATGGCAAAGGGTAACTGGTTTATCGGGTCGCTGGTATCGCCTAATAAAGTTTTGGCAGCAAACAAACCCGCTACGGTACTTGCAGAGCTTGAACCCAAACCACTACCTATCGGCATTTTTTTGTGAAGCTCTATATCCAACCCTAAATCTGTACGACCAACACTTTCTAAATAATGCTTAACACTTACACTTACGGTATTTTTAGCAGGATCCAAAGGCAAACGGCCATCGTCGCCGGTAATTTTGCTGATGGTAATGCCCGGTTTATCGGTAACACGCATCACTACCTCATCGCCGGGTGCGTTAACAGCAAAACCCAGCACATCAAATCCACAAACCACGTTGGCTACAGTTGCAGGGGCGAAAACTTTAATTTCAGTGCCCGCTTTTAAATCCGCGCCTAATGCTATTTCTTGTATATTATTTTCCATGATATTCGTCTCTGTTAGTTGGCGCCTACGTTAATTAAATCAGCAAATACACCGGCTGCGGTTACTTCGGCGCCGGCGCCCGGGCCTTTTACTACCAGTGGACGTTCCTTATATCTGTCAGTTGTAAATGATATGATGTTGTCGCTACCTGACAACATATAGAACGGATGATTTTCATCTACCATTTCTAAAGTGATAGAAGCTTTGCCATCTTCCAGTTTGCCAATGTAGCGCAACACTTTGTTTTGCGCTTCCGCGCGATCTTTAAGGTCGGCGAAGAAAGCGTTTTCGTCCTTTAATGTTTGGTAGAAATCAGCTACGCTGCCTGCGTCTAAACTTGCTTGTGGTAGCATACTTTCAATCGAAACATCACTAGCCTCTAAAGCATAGCCTGCATCGCGCGCCAGGATGAGCATTTTGCGCATAAAGTCGGTACCGCGTAAATCGTCGCGTGGGTCGGGTTCGGTGTAGCCTTTATCCTGCGCCAGCTTTACGGTGTCGTGGAAATTAGCATTGCCTTTAAAGTTATTGAACAGGAAAGAAATAGTTCCCGATAGGATAGCTTCTATTTTTTGCACACGGTCGCCGCTGTTCATCAGGTCTTTTAGTGTACGAATGATCGGCAAACCGGCACCCACGTTGGTTTCGTAAAAGAAATCAACGCCATGTTCGCGGGCGGCATCTTTAAATGTTTTGTATTGTTGATAAGAGCCCGAATTGCCAATTTTATTGCAGGTTACAATGGAAATGGTTGATTTTAGTACTTCCTCATAGTAAGCAATAGGCTTGGGGCTGGCAGTATTATCAATAAACACGCAGTTCGGCAAATTCATCGCTTTCATCTTTTTCACAAAAGTTTCCAGGTCTGCATTTTCATCCGACTCATTTAACGCCTCTTCCCAATTATTTAAGGAGATCCCATCCGGATTAAACACCATTTTGCGGGTATTGCTTATACCGGCAATTTTAACCTGTATACCGTTGTTTTCTTGCAAGAAAGCGGTATGGCCGTTCAACTGCTGGAACAAAGTTTTGCCGATGTTACCGGTACCTAAACAGAAAGCGTGCAAAGTTTTGGTCAATTCAACAAAGAAGGCATCATGTACGGCGTTTAACGCTTTTGACAGGTCGGCCGAAGTAATGATCACCGAGATGTTATATTCTGACGAACCCTGTGCAATGGCGCGCACGTTAACACCATTACGGCCTAGTGAATGAAATAACCTGCCCGATACACCGGGAGTTTCTTTCATGTTTTCGCCCACAACAGCCAGTATGGCTAAGTTCTTCTCAATCTCCACATGCTCCAGTTTTTTGGCCATCAGTTCCAATTCAAACTCATGCTCAATAACCTGGCGGGCACGTTCGGTATCGTCAGGCGATACGGCGAAGGTGATGCTATGCTCCGATGAGGATTGGGTGATCAATATCACATTGATCTGCTCTCGCGCCAGCAAAGAAAACAACCTGCCGCTAAAGCCCGATTTGCCTACCATGCCGCTACCTTCAACATTTAAAATGCTGATGTTGTTGATAGACGAAATGCCTTTTATAGGCAGGTTTGATGGTTGGCAATGGTGTTGTATCATGGTGCCCGCAAACTCCGGCTCGAAAGTGTTTTTGATAACGATCGGGATCTTTTTCAAAAACGCCGGTATCATAGTTGGTGGATAGATAACCTTTGCGCCGAAGTAGGATAGCTCCATAGCTTCGGTGTAAGTTAGTTCAGGTAATGAAAATGCTTTTTTAACCATGCGCGGGTCGGCGGTCATCATGCCGTTCACGTCGGTCCAAATTTGTATTTCGGCAGCGTTTAGCGCCGCGCCGAATATAGCCGCGGTATAATCGCTGCCACCACGACCAAGGGTAGTTATCTGTCCGGCATCGTTACTGGCGATAAAGCCGGTTACAAAAAGCACTTCGTCTTTATGCTCGTTGTATAAGCCGCGTATCAGTTGTTCAGACAGATCGGTGTTTACTTTGGCCTGGCCAAAAGCACTATCAGTTTTGATAACATCTGCCGCATCAACAAATACAGCTGGGAAATACTGCGCCGCTATTTTACTGATCATGAGTGTTGAACAGCGTTCGCCATAGCTTAATATCAGGTCGCGGCTTTTTGGGGTTAACTCGCGCAGGGTTAAAATGCCTTGCAACAATTCTTCCAGCTGATTAAAGTTGATCTTTAAGCGGGTAAGCGCCGGGTTTTGATCTTTAATTTCCAGCAGCGCTTTTACTACCTCAAAATGCCGTTGTTCCAATTGTGCCAGTTGCGGGGCAAAATCGTTGCCGAGGGCCGCATCTTCAGCCATAGCGATTAGCAGATTGGTTACACCGCTCATGGCCGATAATACGACTACCGGTTTCTGTGCGCCAGGCTGCTTTACTTCATCCTTTAGGATGTTTAACAGGGTTTCAATACTTTGGGCCGAACCTACGGATGTTCCGCCAAATTTTAACACTTTCATTACTAAGGTGGTTTTAAACAAAAACGCCTTCCTCTTTGTCGGAGGAAGGCGTTTTGTGATTTTCTATTTTTCTATTTTTTACACAAACGATTATCTCCCTCCGACGCTATAGCCGGTGGTGGTGGTAATGGTTGTTGTAGTAATTGTTGTCAGTTTCATATAATGTCTGTAAAGTAAGTAGAATATTTTTTGATATGCAAGCACAAAATAAAAAAAGTATGGTTTTATGTAAAAAAGGATAGGTATTTGCTCTATAATTGCACATTATTATCAAATGCAGGGACTCGTAACAAAATCAACCGGAAGCTGGTATCAGGTGCAAACACCCGATGGGCAGCGGTATGATTGCCGTATAAAAGGCAAGTTTCGCATTAAAGGCATCACCACCACCAACCCTATAGCTGTTGGCGATATTGTTGATTTCGACCTGGAGCCTGAACAGGAAACAGGTGTTATCACTAACCTGCAGCAGCGCAAAAACTATATCATCCGTAAATCCATCAACTTATCCAAGCAGGGGCAGATCATTGCCGCTAACCTGGACCAGGCACTGTTGGTGGTTACTTTGGCTTCGCCGAGGACTTCTTTGGGGTTTATAGACAGGTTTTTGGTTACCGCGGAAGCCTATGATATTCCCGCCCGGCTAATATTTAATAAACTTGATCTGTTTAGCGATGAAGGGTTGGATATACTGGCCGACTATCAGTCTATCTACGAAAATATTGGCTACCCGTGCTACAGCGTTTCGGCACTAAAAGGGACTAATATTGACGAGGTGCAGGCTTTATTGAAAGATAAAGTGACCTTGTTTTCCGGTCACTCGGGCGTAGGTAAATCAAGCCTGATCAACTCCTTGCTGCCTGGAATGGAACTGCGTACCAACGAAGTATCCGAATGGAGCGATAAAGGCATGCACACCACCACCTTTGCCGAAATGTTTGAGTTGCCCCAGGGCGGATTCATTATTGATACCCCCGGCATCCGCGAACTGGGTGTTATCGACATAGAAAAACAAGAGCTGAGCCATTTCTTCCCCGAAATGCGCGAGCGCATGCACGATTGTAAATTCAACAACTGCCAGCATATTAACGAGCCGGGCTGCGCGGTACTGGTAGCCCTAAAAAAAGGCGAGATCGAGATATCTCGTTATGAAAGTTATTTGAGTATTTATAATGGGAATGATACGAGGGCTTAGTTAGTCAATTATTAATATACGGCTAGGCTGGCTACCTCTGAAACTTTTTGACTCAACTCTATAAGCGTGTTGTTCTTATAATATGCTGCTCGACTAGTCTTCGTCGCTCCACTTATATAAACGTCGCTATCTTTTACGGTTAAAAAATATGCGTAAATATCGTTGATTTCTGTTTTAATTCCATTTCTCCAATACACCGATCCGTTCGATCCGTTTACTCCTTTAGTGGTATAACCTAACAGATACAAATCGCTACCATTAAAAGCAGCCGCAAAACATCCCGATTCGAAAGAATTATCAATAAAATGTTCTACACCATTTTTCCAGTAAACTGCCGTCATGTTAGAACTGCCTGTGGGAAGTAAGGGGCCACTATCGTATCCCGCTATGCAAACTTCATTGCCTTGGATGACTATGCTTTTACCGGAAGAATTTCCAACATCAGGTAGTAGAACTATTGATCCATTTTTCCAATAAGCTGCCGTACTAGTTCCGTTAATAGCGTACACACATCCTGTAATATAAACATCATTACCAGATATAAATATCCTGTTTGCCTCAGACGACGAGCCCTGACTATCTGAAAGTGTCGTCATTATCCCATTTTTCCAATAAACACCGGTCAGTAATCCAGAGGTTTTTGTGTAGCCAATGATATAAATATCATCGCCGTGGACTGCGATATCGGTGACATACGCGTTTTTAGATATGTCAGAAAGAAGAAACGGAACTGTATTTTTCCAATAGCAGGCCAGTATTTTATTACTCTGTACTGTATAGCCAGCAGTATATATATCATTTCCCTTAGCTGCTAAAGCCACTGCCATCGAGCTTCTAGTATAGGGGGCATCAGGTAAAATGATTTCCTCACCATTTTTCCAAATAGCCGCATGTAATTGTCCTAAGTTATCAGAAATATGACCAGCCGCGTAGACACCGGGCGTTATTTTATTCGGTTCCGAAGAATTGTTTTTCTTACATGCAGAAATCGTAAGTACACAACTGAGTGCTAAAAGAAATACTTTAATTTTCATGAGCAAGGTTTAGTGTCACTCAAATATATAAAAAAGGAGAGTTATTAACTCTCCAGCGCCTGCTTAAAATCAGCGACCAAATCTTCCTGATCTTCAATGCCGATAGACAATCGTATCATATTGTCAGATATCCCCATCTCCGCGCGTTTTTCGGCGCCTAACTCATTAAATATGGTATGCGCCACCGGGATAGCCAGTGTACGGGTATCGCCCAGGTTACTCGATTTTACTACCAGTTCCAGTTTATTCAGGAAGCTGAAGCAATCAATATTTTCAGCCAGCTCAATGCTCATTAAACTGCCGGTATTTTTAAATAACTTTTTAGCCGAAGCATGTTGAGGATGCGCGCTCAGGCCCGGATAAAATACTTTTTTAATGCCCGGGTGGCTTTCCAAATAAGTAGCTAAAGCTAAAGCGTTACCGCATGATCTGTCCATACGCAGTGCCAAAGTTTCTGAGCCTACGGAGATAGAGTGTGCAGCTTCGGGCGCTAATGTGCCGCCGGCATCGCGTAAACCTTTTTTGCGTATTTGCGTCATGCCCCAGGCTTTCGCGTCGGGTTGTTTTTTAAATACTTCGTAAATGTTAGGGAAATTGCTCCAGTCAAATAAACCGGTATCGGTAACACTGCCGCCCAGCGCATTGCCATGGCCGCCAATGTATTTGGTTAATGAGTTAACCACCAGGCTGGCTTTTACATTTATCGGTTTAAATAAATACGGCGTGGTCATGGTATTATCCACGGTATATATAATACCTTTTTCGGCACAAATATTACCAATAGCTTCCAGGTCGGCAATTTGAGTAGCCGGATTGGCAATGGTTTCTACAAATACCATACGGGTGTTTGGTTTCAAGCCGGCCTTAATATTTTCTACATCGGTAGCATCAACAAAGGTAATATCCATACCCATGTCAATGTACGATTGAAACACGCTGCGCGAATTACCAAACAAAAATGAGCTGGCCAGTATATGGTCGTCTTTCCGCATCAAAGCCAAAACCACAGCTGCAATACCTGCCATGCCGGTAGCAAAGGCCACGGTTTTATAGCCATTTTCCATTTGGGTAACCTTTTGTTCCAAAGCGGTAACAGTAGGGTTGCCCTGGCGCGAGTAAGCGTAGCCATTTACTTTATTCTGAAAAACATCTACCAATCCCTGCACATCTTCATAACCATAAGTTACTGATGTATGGATGGGCTTATGCAAAGCGCCATGTTCTGGTTTGCCTAAACGATCGGAATGTAACAGGGTGGTAGTAAAGCCTTTTTTTGTTGCCATGGTATTAGTACGCTATATAATAGTAGTATAGGCTGCGAACTTAGCTGTTTTTGGCCAAAATTTTAAATCACCAGTTGTTTTTGTTGTTTAATGACAATTGGTAAACACGATGTGTGCCTGTAAGTTATTGTGCTGTAGCGGTTTTGTTTTAGCTTTATGCTAAATTGTAAAACCTTTAACTCATTAACAGGTTATGCAATAATACCAACACATCACTATGAGAAAATGGATACTTAGCATCCCGGTTTTACTGGCATTTGTATTAATGGCTTATAAAGCTATAAACGGGCAATGGGCATTGATGCCATCAACCAACCCTCCAGCCGGGCGCAGCGAATGTGGTTTTGCTGCCGCGAATGGTAAGCTTTATTTAATTGGTGGCGATGGCGGCGCAATGCAGGTAGAGATATTTGATCCATCAACTTCAACCTGGACAAAAGGCGCCACAGCGCCATCTATCATGCATCACTTTCAGCCCGTGGCACTGGGCGACAAAATATATGTGTTGGATGCCTTCTCCGACAGGAATTACCCTAATCAAATACCTTTAGCCAACGCTTACAGTTATGATACCAAAGCCGATAAATGGCAGCAATTGGCCGGCTTGCCCGAAGGTCGCAGGCGCGGTGGTGCCGGTGCTGCGGTTTACAAAAGTAAACTGTATTTAGTAGGTGGCATATTACACGGTCATAATACAGGTACAAACGGCATGCTGGATGTTTATGACCCGGCAAACAACAGCTGGTCATCTTTGCCCGATGCCCCACACGTGCGTGATCATAGCATGGCCGTTGTAGTGAAAGATAAACTGTACGCCGTAGGTGGCCGCAACACCAGTTTGCATGATGCTAATAATTTTATGTCGTTTTTTGATAAGGTGGTTTTGGATGTTGACTGCTATGATTTTAAAACCGGCAAATGGAGCACGCTTGTAGCCAAACTACCTATGGGCACCGGCGGCGGTACTTGCGTAAACCTTGATGATAAGATATATTATATAGGCGGCGAGCGCGCAACTGCTACCGAACCCAACGGCCCTAAGAAAGATGTTTTTTACATTGATCCTGAAAAAGATAAACAATGGACAAGCGGCCCAAGCCTGAACAAAGCCCGTAACGGTGTAGGTGGCGCAGTTTTGGGCAAAGCAATTTATATTGCAGGTGGTGCCGGTGGTGATATTGGTTTGGAAGTGTTTAAGTAAGCCGTCTGTTATAAAGCAGTGCTTTGTTTAATATAATTTACTACAGCATCGGTAGCGCCAATGTTGTTTTTAACGTAGATACGGGCCTTATCGCCACAAGCCGTTTCATCGGCCAGTGCGCTAAAGGTATTGTGCAGTTCCTCTTCGTTAACAATACTAAAGGCTGCGCCAAAGGTTATTAAATCACGGGCCTCCTTGAATCGGTCGTAATTAGGGCCAAATATTACAGGCACGCCAAATGCAGCTGCTTCTAAAGTGTTATGTATCCCTACACCAAACCCGCCGCCAATATAAGCTATGTCCGCATATTGGTATAGCGATGATAGCATACCTATATTATCTATTATCAAAACCTGGCTTTGTTGCAGGTTTTGTTGATTGATTTGCGAGTATCTGACAGTTGAATTTGCCGGTAACAAGGTTATTAAATCATTAATCTTTTGTTCACTTATTTCGTGCGGGGCGATTATGAATTTCCATTCGGGATTTGGCTCAACCAGTTTGGTAATCAATTTTTCATCAGCGGGCCAACTGCTGCCCGCAATAAATAGTTTCTGCGTGTTTTTAAATTGATGGATAAGCGGCAAGTCTCTGGGCTTTTGCGCGTTTGCCCATACACGGTCAAAGCGGGTATCGCCGCTAACGGTAACGTTTTCAACCCGGATGCTTCGTAATAGTTGTTTTGAAGCTTCATCCTGCACAAAAAAATGACGAACAAAGCGTAACATCTGGCGGTGCAAGCGGCCAGTCCAGCTAAAAAACACCTGCCCTGGTCTAAATATTCCGGATATTATATATAAAGGTATATCCTTATTATTCAGTTCGTTAAAAAAATGATACCAATATTCATACTTGGTAAAAATGGCCAAGGTTGGGTTTATAGTGGCTATAAATTGTTGCGCGTTGGCAGCGGTATCCAGCGGTAAATAGTAAACAGCATCGGCCAATGGCGTATTTTTCCTGATCTCGTATCCCGAAGGGGAAAAGAAAGTAATTATTATTTTATGCTGCGGATATTCGGCATTTATGCGTTCCAGAACAGGGCGGCCTTGTTCAAACTCGCCAAGCGATGCAAAGTGAAACCAAATGCTGTTATTGGCAGGCAAAACCTGCTGTTGCTGCCGGCCTTTTAACCATAGTTTTGCCTTATTGTTAAAAAACGAGGTGATGTAGATTGCAAAATAGTAAAGCCTTAAGCCAACGTTATATAGCAGCAACATTTAGGATATAAATTTATTATCTTCGCGCCGTAAAAGTAATAACAATAATACTTAAATACTTATGAAAATTGCTGTAGTTGGAACCGGCTATGTAGGTTTAGTAACAGGTACGTGTTTGGCCGAAACCGGTAACCAGGTTGTTTGCGTTGATATAAACGAACAAAAAGTTAAAATGATGCAGGACGGCAAAGTGCCTATTTATGAGCCTGGCCTTGAACTTTTATTTCACCGGAATATTAACCAGGGACGACTACATTTTACCAGCAGCCTGGCCGATGCTATTGCTGATGCTAAAATTATCTTTTTGGCTTTGCCAACTCCTCCGGGAGGCGATGGCGCTGCCGACCTAAGTTATGTATTAGGTGCCGCAAAAGACATTGCAGGCCTTATTACCGAGTATAAAGTTATTGTTACCAAATCAACCGTGCCTGTCGGTACTGCCGATAAAATTACAGCCGTGCTTAATGCCAATACCAATGTGGAATTTGCGGTGGTATCAAACCCTGAGTTTTTACGCGAAGGTGTTGCGGTTGACGACTTTATGAAACCAGACCGTATCGTAGTCGGCACTCTTGACGAAAGAGCACGTAAATTAATGGGCGAGTTATATGCGCCATATGTGCGCCAGGGCAATCCCATCATATACATGGATCAACGCTCAAGCGAGCTGACCAAATATGCCGCTAACTCCTTCCTGGCTACCAAAATCTCGTTCATGAACGAGATAGCTAACCTTTGCGAGCTGGTAGATGCCGATGTTGATATGGTGCGCCGCGGTATTGGTGCAGATGATCGTATAGGTAAACGTTTCCTGTTCTCGGGTATCGGTTACGGTGGCAGCTGCTTCCCTAAGGATGTACAGGCACTAGCCAAATCGGCAAAAGATATTAACTACGATTTTAAGATATTAAACTCGGTAATGGATGTTAACGACATCCAACGTACCGTGTTGGTTGAAAAAGTAAAAAAATACTACAAAGGCGACGTTAAAGGCAAAAAATTTGCCATGTGGGGCCTTGCCTTCAAGCCCGAAACTGACGATATCCGCGAAGCCCCGGCTTTGTATATTATTGACGCTTTGGTTGAAGCAGGTGCTACCATTACAGCTTATGATCCGGAAGCTATGCCAAACGTTAAAAAACTATTGGGCGATAAAATTAGCTATACCGAAAACGCGTATGAAGCGTTAGATAATGCTGATGCTTTATTAATAGTTACTGAGTGGTCGGCTTTCAGAACGC
This sequence comes from Mucilaginibacter sp. A3364, assembly GCF_059690715.1. Classification (NCBI taxonomy): domain Bacteria; kingdom Pseudomonadati; phylum Bacteroidota; class Sphingobacteriia; order Sphingobacteriales; family Sphingobacteriaceae; genus Mucilaginibacter; species Mucilaginibacter sp. A3364. Next base: position 93,187 of record NZ_JCAWED010000002.1, on the reverse strand, counting down.
CTGATTTCGACCAATTGGATAGTCGTTTAAAGACAAAAGTTATTTTTGATGGTCGTAATCTTTACGACTTGCAGAAAATGGTGGACTGCGGATTTTATTATAACAGTATCGGACGTAAATTGATAGGTTAATGGGGCGTAAGCGTATTTTAATTACCGGGGCGGCCGGGTTTTTAGGCTCGCATTTGTGCGACAGGTTTATTAAGGAAGATTACCATGTTATTGGCATGGATAACCTGATAACCGGTGATATGCGTAATATTGAACATTTGTTTAAGCTTGAAAACTTTGAGTTTTATAACCATGATGTTTCCACATTTGTTTACATACCCGGCGAATTGCATTACATTCTGCATTTTGCGTCGCCCGCGAGCCCGATTGATTATTTAAAAATACCTATCCAAACCTTAAAGGTAGGTTCATTAGGAACGCATAATTTGTTAGGGCTGGCGCGAAATAAAAAAGCGCGTATGCTGATTGCTTCAACATCCGAAGTATATGGCGACCCAAGCATAAACCCGCAACCTGAAGAATACTGGGGTAACGTAAACCCGGTTGGGCCGCGTGGAGTTTATGACGAGGCTAAACGTTTTCAGGAAGCTATAACCATGGCTTATCACACTTTCCACGGGTTAGAAACACGTATTGTGCGTATATTTAATACTTACGGCCCACGCATGCGACTGAATGATGGCCGTGTATTGCCGGCTTTTATAGGCCAGGCCCTGCGCGGCGAGCCGTTAACCATGTTTGGCGACGGATCACAAACCCGTTCATTTTGTTATGTTGACGATTTAATAGAGGGTATTTATCGCCTGTTGCATAGCGATTATGCGCAACCCGTGAATATTGGTAATCCGGATGAGATTACTATCCGCCAGTTTGGTGAGGAGATCATTAAACTAACCGGTACCGACCAGGAGCTAATAAGTTTACCATTACCAACTGACGATCCGAAACAGCGCCGTCCGGATATTACCAAAGCAAAAGAAATATTAGGCTGGGAACCAAAAATATCGCGTAGCGAAGGTTTAAAAATAACTTTAGAGTATTTTAAATCGCTGCCCGAAAAAGAGATACAGCATAAAGACTTTACCTATTTTAATAACAAAGCTAATGGCTAAAATATTAGTAACCGGTGGCATGGGCTTCATAGGCTCGCACACCGTTGTTGAGCTGGTTAATGCCGGCTACGAACCTATCATCGTTGACGATCTTTCAAACTCAAGCATTAACATATTAGATCAGCTTGCAAAAATTATTGGCTACAAGCCGGCATTTTACCAGTTAGATCTGTGCGATGAGCAAGGCGTAAAAGACCTGGCGGCTAAAGAAGCCGATATCACCGGCATCATTCACTTTGCGGCATCAAAAGCCGTGGGCGAATCCGTTCAATTGCCGTTAAAGTATTATAAAAATAATTTCTTCTCGTTATTAAACATATTAAATGCTTACGAGGGTAAACCGGTGAATTTTGTGTTTTCATCAAGCTGTACAGTTTACGGGCAGCCTGATGTGTTGCCGGTAAATGAACTGGCACAGGTAAAGCCGGCCGAATCGCCTTATGGCAACACTAAACAAATTGCAGAAGAGATATTGCGCGATATGGTTGCTGCAGGTACTGCCTATAAAGTAACCTCACTACGTTACTTTAACCCGGTTGGTGCGCATTCATCAGGCTTGATTGGCGAGTTACCTATCGGCGTTCCGCAAAACCTGGTGCCTTTTATTACGCAGGCTGCCATTGGCAAGCGCGATAAGATAACCGTATTTGGCAACGATTATAACACGCCCGACGGTAGCTGCATACGCGACTATATACACGTTGTTGACTTAGCTAAAGCACACGTTGCTGCCTTAAAACTAATGGAAACAGAACAATATACAGGTTACGATGTATTTAACCTGGGTACGGGCAAAGGCAGTTCGGTATTGGAGGTTATACACGCTTTCGAAAAATCAACCGGGGTAAAATTGAATTACCAGATCGGCCCACGCCGCGGTGGCGATGTCGAGCAGGTTTGGGGCGATGTTACCAAATCAAAAAATGTACTGAAATGGCAAACAGAGCTTGATCTGGATACCATGATGTCATCTGCATGGGCTTGGGAAAATTATATTGCCCAAAATCCGTTATAGTATTTGCAAAACGCTATGAAGAAAATAATAATAACTGGTGGTGCCGGTTTTATAGGCTCGCATGTGGTGCGCAGGTTTGTGCGTACTTACCCGCAATACACCATTATTAATTTAGATAAACTTACCTACGCCGGTAACTTGGCCAATTTAAAGGATATTGAGAACGAGCCTAACTACAAATTTGTAAAAGGCGATATTGTTGACCTATCGTTTATTAGCAAGCTATTTGCCGATGAACAGCCCGATGCGATCATTCATTTGGCTGCCGAGTCGCATGTTGACCGTTCAATAACCAACCCGCTGGAGTTTGTGATGACCAATGTGGTGGGGACAGTAAACTTGCTAAATGCCGCCCGCGAAAGCTGGAAAGGCCAGTATAATAGCAAACGTTTTTACCACGTATCAACCGATGAGGTTTATGGCACTTTGGGTGAAGATGGCATGTTTACCGAAGAAACGGCATACGATCCGCATTCGCCCTATTCGGCATCAAAAGCAAGCTCAGATCACTTTGTACGCGCTTACCAGGATACCTATGGTATGGATTGCATTATATCAAACTGCTCAAATAACTACGGCTCGTATCACTTCCCCGAGAAACTGATCCCACTGGCTATCCACAACATTAAACAGCAAAAGCCGGTGCCCGTGTATGGCAAAGGCGAGAACATACGCGACTGGCTGTGGGTTGAAGATCACGCCCGTGCTATTGATGTGATATTTCACAATGCCAAAACAGGTTCAACCTATAACATTGGCGGCCATAACGAGTGGAAAAATATCGACCTGATAAAAACCCTGTGCGCTATTATGGATAAAAAGCTGAACAGGGCCGAAGGCGAATCGGCAAAATTAATAACCTTTGTTACCGATCGTGCAGGTCATGACCTGCGGTATGCTATTGATGCCGGTAAACTTAAAGCCGATTTGGGTTGGGTGCCTAGCATTACTTTTGAAGAGGGTTTAGAAAAAACGGTTGACTGGTACCTGGCTAACGAAGAATGGTTGACTGATGTAACATCGGGCCACTACCAGCAATATTACGCTGAGCAATATACTGACAGATAATGTTTGGTCTTTTTAAAAAGAAAAAAGAAGAAGTAAAAGAAGAACTGCCATCCTTAAATTATGAGGGTATAATGGTAGATATGCACTCGCATGTTTTGCCGGGTATTGATGATGGTGCGCAAAATGTAGAGGAATCAATTGAGTTGGTAAGGCGCATGATGGCTTTGGGCATAAAAAAGATCATCGCTACCCCACACATCATGATCGACTTTTATAAAAATACCCCCGAAACCATTAACGGCGCGCTTGAGCTATTAAAAGCCGAATTAATAAAAGAGGGCATTGACATACCGGTTGCTGCCGCTGCCGAGCACTTTTTTGATGAAACTTTTGAGAAGCGTGTTAACGAGGACAGGTTAATGGTTATGGAGGGTGGTTATGTGCTGTTCGAATATCCGTTTATAAGTGGCCCGCCTAACGCCTTTCCGGTTATACAAAAAATGCTGGAAATGGGCTATAAACCAATTTTAGCCCACCCCGAGCGTTATTTGTATATGACTACCGATGATATGATCTATTTACGTAGCTGGGGTTGTAATATTCAGTTAAACACTATAGCACTAACAGGTTACTATGGTCGCGATGTAAAACGACGTGCCGAGCAAATGGTAGACCTGCAGATCATCGATTTTATATCAAGCGATATGCACCACCTGCGCCATGCCGATGCGTTTAAGGATGCCCTGCGAAGCCCGTATCTCCATAAATTATTGGTTGATTATCCGCTGAAGAATATCATGTTGAAGTAGGGTTTTAGAGCCAAGAGTCGAGAACCAAGAGTCAAGATAAAATTTATAAACAAGGCCGGGAAAGTTTGCTTTCCCGGCCTTGTTGTTGTGTATGCAAAGTCTTGATTCTGGGCTCTTGATTCTTGACTCTACTCATATCTTAAAGCCTCAACCGGGTCAAGCCGGGATGCTTTCTTTGCCGGGTAATAGCCCGATATAAGGCCGATGAGGGTACAAAGTGCTATGGCCGATAAAAGCCATAACCATGGTATAACAAATTTACCGCTTATTTGCACAGCAATAAGGTTGCCTACAGCCATCCCCAGTATAATGCCGGCAATACCGCCAATGATACATATTACAATAGCTTCTATTAAAAATTGTTTACGTATAATGGCCGGGGTAGCACCGATTGATTTACGCAGGCCTATTTCGCGGGTACGTTCGGTTACCGATACCAGCATAATGTTCATTAAGCCAATGGCAGCGCCAATAAGCGTGATCAGGCCTATGCCGAAGCCGGCCTTAGTCATTATACCCATCTGCTCTGACAATTGTTGTTGCATAGAATCGCTGCGCGTTATCTCAAAATTATCTGGCTGAACAACATTCAAACCGCGCACATTTCTGAAAAGGGAAGTGGCCTCGCCAATACTGGCATCCAGGGCACCGGGGCTATCCACCATTACGTTTATAGAAAAGGAAGGATTAGCAACAGCCGATATTTGTTTGGCTTTTAATATAGTGATGAGGCAAAGCCTGTCGCCACCAAAACCGGCGGCCGATCCTTTGGACGCAAACACGCCGATAACCTTAAATTTGCTGTTGCCTACAAATATGGGTTTGTTTATCGGGTCGGCTTTTTTAAACAACTGGGTTTTTATTTCGTCGCCAATAATAACTACGTTGGCGCCATGCTCCAGTTCTGATGCCGAAAAGTTTCGGCCCAGGGCCAGCTTATAGCCATTGGTAGCAATGTAGTTTTCGTTTGAGCCTGCTACACGCGTGGTAGGGTTGGTTTTTTCGTTCCCATATTTTGCTATCGCGGTGCCCGAAACATCAAGATTTATAGCAATAACAGCCGGAAGCTTAAATTTTTCTTTAAAACGTTGAGCCTGGTCATAGCGTACCGCCGGATATATTTTTCGTTTACCGCCACGGCCGAAGTTTACCCCCGATCCCCTGTTTTGTATGGTGAATGAATTAGCGCCCAGGCGCGAAAACGCGTCGGTAGTGAATTGCTTAATGCCTTCAACCGCGGTAAGTATGCCTACCAGGGCCATAATGCCGATAGCTATAATTAACGAGGTAAGCGATGTGCGTAACCTGTTGCCACCTATAGATTGTAATGCTATAGCTATATTTTCGCGTAGGGATGTTTTTACCGCCATGGGTATAAATATAAAAAACTTATGGGTAAGACTATCGTAAAGCTGCTTTGTTACACTTCAATAGGTTAACATTTAATAATATCGACTGCAATCATCTTTTAGTTATATTTACAAAACAACATTGCCAAAATGGCATTATATATACGTTTTGTAACAACGGTATGCGCTTTGTAATCTAAATCCTAAATAAACATAAAACAGAAAAAGAAATGAAAAAGCTACTTACAGCAATATTTTTAATTGTTGCCACTATGTCTCTAAGCTCATGCAGCTATAACAGTATAGTGCAAATGGACGAAGATGTTAAAGGCAAATGGGGCGCCGTACAAACGCAATACCAACGCCGTACAGATTTGATACCTAACCTGGTTGCTACTGTAAAAGGTGCTGCTAATTTTGAAAAAAGCACCTTAACCGCAGTTGTAGAGGCAAGAGCTAAAGCCACTTCTATACAGGTTGATCCGGCTAAGTTAACGCCCGAATCTATCAAACAGTTTCAGGATGCGCAAGGCCAGTTAAGCACCGCTTTGGGTAAACTGATGGTAGTTACAGAAAACTATCCTACCCTAAAATCAAACGAAAACTTCCTGGGCCTGCAAGCGCAAATTGAAGGTACAGAGAACCGCATTACCGTAGCCCGTAAAGATTTTAACGATGCTGTGCAGGCTTACAATACCAAAATTCGTAAGTTCCCGGCTAACTTAACAGCCAAAATGTTCGGCTTTGCCGAAAAAGGTTACTTCCAGGCCGAAGCTGGTGCCGATAAAGCACCGAAGGTGGAATTTTAATTTAATGAAGGAATGAGTGAGTTTTGAATGAGTGAATGATCATGTCGCTTGTTCAAAACTCAACATTCGCTCAATCACTCATTTACTCATTCAATCATTAATTCCATGTCATTTACTGAAGACGAGCAAAGTCGCATTCGCGAAGCGGTAGTAGCGGCCGAGAAAAATACATCGGGCGAGATAAGGGTTTGTATTGAAAAAACCTGTAGCGCCGAGGTGCTTGACAGGGCTGCCCAATACTTTTACCAGTTAAATATGGATAAAACCAAGCTGCGCAACGGTGTGCTTATTTACCTGGCTACGGTTGATCATAAGTTTGCCATAATTGGCGATGCCGGAATCAACAAACTGGTGCCAGTTGATTTTTGGGACGATACCAAGTATGAAATGCTTAACCATTTTAAAAATGGCGACCTGGTAGAAGGTATTACTATAGGTGTACAGCGTGCCGGCGAAAAGCTTAAAGCATTTTTCCCTTACGGAGATGATGACAAAAATGAGCTGCCCGATGATATAGCGTTTATGGATGGCGAATAAATAGAAACCCATGTTTAAAAAACTCATTATAGTATTTGGTTTATTGCTAAGCGGTCTTGGCGTTTTTGCTCAGGAGTATCCGCCTAAATCAAGTACACTGGTTACCGATTATACCAACACGCTTTCGGCTGATGAAAAGCAGCGACTGGAAGATAAGTTGGTTGCTTTTAGCGATACGTCATCAACCCAGATAGCTGTGGTGATGATGCGATCATTGGGTGAATATGATATTGACGATTACAGCGTAGGCCTGGGCCGTGCCTGGGGTATTGGCCAAAAAGGCACCAACAACGGTATCCTGGTATTGGTGGCTAAGGACGACCGCAAGCTGGCCATTGCAACCGGCTACGGTGCCGAAGGTGCCTTACCTGATATTATTACCCGCCAGATACGTGTAAACGATATGAACCCACGCTTTAAAGCCGGCGACTTTTACGGTGGTCTTGACGCAGGTACCGACGATATTATTAAATACATGCGCGGCGAGTACAAAGCCGAAAAGCAGCCCGCTAAAAAAAGCAAAAGCAAAGATAAAGGCGCTCCCATTGGCTTAGTAGTGGTGATAGTAATAGTTATATTATTTATCATCTCGCGCAAAGGCGGTGGTGGCGGTGGCGGTCGTGTTATTGGAAGCCGCGGAAGTGCCGATCCGTTTTGGTGGTTGTTGGCGGGCTCGATGCTTAGCGGCGGTAATCGCGGAGGCGGTGGTAGCTGGGGCGGATTTAGCGGCGGTGGCAGCGGCTCCGGCGGCGGTGGCTTCGGTGGTTTTGGCGGCGGTAGCTTCGGTGGCGGCGGCTCAAGCGGGAGCTGGTAGTTAGTGATTAGAGATTTGTTGATCAGAGATTAGTCGTCGCTTTGCGACACTCCATCATAAAATAACAAAGGTGGCTTGATTTTATCTTGCCACCTTTGTTATTTAAGGCTAACTTGCCCAGCAAATCCATGTAATCAATTAATCATAAATCAACAGCGCGTAATGAGCGATTTAACCTGGAAAGTTCTTGAAACAACTTACTTACACAAAGGCCCCTGGGCCACTTTACGGACTGACCGCTGTGAAATGCCTGATGGCCGTATTAAGGAAGATTATTATGTGTTGGAGTATCCGAACTGGGTAAATGCGGTTGCGATAACCGCAGAGAATACGGTGCTTATGGTGACCCAATACCGCCATGCGGCGGGTATAGTTTCCTTAGAGATTCCCGGTGGTGTTGTAGACGGCGACGAAGAACCAATTGAAGCTATGCGCCGCGAACTACTGGAAGAAACCGGTTATAAATTTGATACGATGGAGTTGATTACCACCATATACGGTAACCCGGCCACATCTACCAATCAAACTTTTTGCTACTTGGCAACCGGCGGTATAAAAGTGCAGGAGCAGGCTTTGGATGAGCATGAAGAACTGATTGTAGAAGAATATACCATCGCGGAAGTGAAGCAACTATTATTGGATAATAAAATAGCCCAGGCTTTACATTGTACAAGTTTGTTTTACGCATTGATAAGGCTGGGGGAGATAAAATATTAAAGCATGTCATCTCGACCAAAGGGAGAGAGCTATACACGGATAGGTGTTCCGCGGCTTAGCTTTTATATAGATTTCTCGCTATGCTCGAAATGACAGGAGTTTTAAGTTACTCCACACAATTATCTTTCCGTCTTGTATCTACCACGTAAATGATCTTCCAGCCGGCCGCGGTCTTCATCAATTGAAAAACGTCAACGCCGCAGTGGTTAAATTTATCATCAACGTAAAACTTGTAAGGTGCCCAAACGCTGGCCAGGTCGCCATCAATTTTAATATCCTGAAAGGTGATGCGTTCATCGTAAATCCCCTTATGTGGCGTGCCAACCATTTTTATAAAATCATCGGGGTTCTCGTTAACCAATACTGTTGTGCCGTCTTTTTTAGTGTCAACGCTATGAAACACTATGCCCCTGGCAAAGGTACTGCGTAATAAAGCGCTGTCGCTTTTACGCATAGCGTTAAACATATTGTTTACGGTTTGCTTAATAGCATCGGTTGCCGATTGCTGAGCGAAAGCAGATGTGCTGATGGCAAACATTAGGATCGGGGCAATAAGTTTTTTCATACCCTAAAATAAGCATAATTGAATTAATGCTGCGCATACGAACTTGTAAGCATGATCTTGTCTATCCAGGCTGCATCAATTTTGCTGCCCTGGTGCTTGCCATAGCTTAGTTTCTGGCTGTAATCTGTAGTTGTGGTGTTGTCTTTTGATTTAGTGGTAACAGCCTCTAGTAAACCTGTAGTCTCATTTAGCAGGTAGCTGCCTTGCAGGATTTTGTCGGGAGTACTTGTAGCAATATCCAGCAAAGCCCCACGTATGCCCACCACTTTACAATTAATGCCATTACGGTCGGTCCACTCGTATTGGTAGGAAATGCGCTTTTCGGGCAGCTCAAAAAACATTTCGCGGATGATAGTGAAAGCATCCGTTCGCACGTAAGTTTCAAAATCGCTTAAAGTTGCTGCGGATAACTTCCATCGCTTTGCGGCTTCGGTAACCTGATCATCAAAACCTTCCATTTTAAGCAATTTGCCGACCGGGCTTAAAACAATAGTAAAGGGTTTTTGCAGAAAAACGAGCGGCATAAATGCTGCGCTTGAGTTTACTTTAACATCCTGCAAACTGTCTGAATTAAACGTGGAAACAAAACGGGCTTTGCCTTTTGTGCTGGTATAGTTTACACTACTTCTCAGTAATACGCATTGTAGTTTGTAGCCATCAGCGTCAGCACTAAGCAGTTTAAACTGAAACTGGTTATACTGTTGGTGTACGGATAACTTGCCGGCGCTGTTAACCATGCTTTTATTGCTAGCTTCAATGGCAAACTCCTCACCAATTTTTAAATTGATCTTTTGGGCAAAAAGCGGGGTTGTGGTAAGTAGCGCAATAAGCGCGTGTAACCATTTCTTCATAGCACTAAAAGCTGGTTTTATAAGAATTAAAGCTATAACTAAATTTTTAATTATAGCGCCGGCTTAACAGTATTTAACAATTGTTACCTGTGCGCACGCATGCAAATAAGAAATATAAAGGCACAAAAAAAGACGCCGTTAGCGTCTTTAAATTTTATCGAAAATGCTGGTTTACGACATTTTTAGTTTTTTCTGAATATCGGCCACGTAGCCTTTAAATTTCTTATCGGTATCAATTAAGTCCTCAACAGTTTGGCAAGCGTAAATTACGGTTGAGTGGTCGCGGCCGCCAAAGAAGTGGCCGATTGATTTTAATGAACTTTTAGTATGCGCCTTGGCCAGGTACATTGATATCTGACGGGCCTGCACAATCTCGCGTTTGCGGGTTTGTGATTTTACCATATCAATAGGCACTTCAAAATACTCGCAAACCAGGTTTTGTATGTATTCCATCGAAATTTCTTTCGATGAGTTTTTTACAAAGTTTTTCAGCATTTGCTTGGCCAGGTTCAGGTCTATCTCCTTACGGTTAAGGGTTGACTGTGCCAGCAATGACACCATGGCGCCTTCCAACTCACGCACGTTGTTATCAATGTTGTGCGCAACGTATTCAATCACGTCATCGCCCAGGTCAATACCATCCTGGTAAGTTTTATTTTTCAGGATAGCCATACGGGTTTCCAGGTCAGGCACCTGCAAGTCTGCAGATAGCCCCCATTTAAACCTTGATAACAAGCGTTCTTCTAAACCGGCCAGATCTTTAGGTGCTTTATCTGATGTAATGATCAGCTGTTTGCCTGATTGATGCAGGTGATTAAAGATATGGAAGAAGAAATCCTGTGTTTTTTCTTTACCGGCAAAGTTGTGCACGTCGTCCATGATCAGTACATCAATGGCCTGGTAAAAGTTCACAAAATCGTTGATGTTATTATGCTTTAAGGCATCAACAAATTGCTGTGTAAATTTCTCGCACGATACATAAAGTACCAGTTTATCCGGCAACGAGCGTTTAATTTCGTTACCTATGGCTTGTGCCAGGTGGGTTTTGCCTAAACCAACACCGCCATATATCATTAATGGATTAAACGAAGTGCCACCCGGTTTAGCAGCCACAGCATATCCTGCCGAGCGGGCCAAACGGTTGCAATCACCTTCCACAAAGCTTTCGAAAGTATAGTTGCGGTTAAGTTGCGGGTCAACGTTCAGTTTTTTCAGTCCCGGTATTACAAACGGGTTCTTTATATCCTTATTGATAGCAATAGGGATAGGCATAGACTGATTTTTTGACTCGGCGCCATTTCCGTTTGAGGGCATATTGGTAGTATATGGTTTACTAGCCGACGATTGTTCGACAACGATGTTATATTCCAAACGGCCGTCATCACCCAATTGTTTTTTAATTGTTTTACGCAGTAGCTGAACATAGTGTTCTTCCAACCACTCGTAAAAGAATAAGCTAGGCACTTGTATGGTCAGAACGCTACCCTCCATACGCAATGCTTTTATTGGTTCAAACCAAGTTTTAAAGCTTTGCGCTGGTATGTTGTCTTTTATAATTTGAAGGCAGCTATTCCAAACGTTAGTACAAGTTTTTTCCATATATAGATTTAGTAAAATATTGATTTCCAACCCCTCAAGCGCACATTAATTGGGGTGGCTACGGAACATCGAATATTCGGAAAAAAACCGACTTAAAAAAGAGTATTTCAAATTTTTCTTAAAATATATTTTCAAAAAAAATGCATTTGGCTTGTAAGTTTTTCAACAAAAAAACTTACATTTTGCAGGGGCTGATAAGTGTTATAACCCGCATCATATTAAACCTTGCGTTTCAGTCACTTCAGGCCACTTTTGTATGAATTGTGACGCCCTTTTTCACCAAAATGTTAAGACGTTGTTAAATGTGTTTTAGGCGATGTTAACAACTTTCGGGAGTTTTAAAGACGCGTTTTCTGCGCGATAAAAATTAATATTCTCCAAAAACTTCGCGAAGGGTATCGGCAACCTCGCCAAGGGTGGCGTAGCTTTCAACACATGTTAATATATAAGGCATCAAATTGACGGTTCCGGCCGCGGCCTCTTTGAGGTTTTTTAAAGTTTTTGCTACCGCGATGTTATCACGTTCGGCTTTCAGCGCCGCCAGCTTTTCTGTTTGCCCCAGGCGAATACTGTCGTCCACTCTAAACACATTATTAATACGGGCCTCTTTCTCGGTAAATTTATTTACGCCCACAATAATTTGTTCGCCACTTTCAACATCGGTTTGGTACTGATAGGCCGCGTCGGCTATTTCCTGTTGCATGTAGTCCTGCTCAATGGCTTTTACGGCGCCGCCCATCGCATCTATCTTATCTATATATAATAAGGCAGCTTTTTCCAAATCGTCAGTCAGTGCTTCTATAAAGTATGAGCCTGCCAGTGGGTCCACAGTATCCGTGGCGCCGCTTTCAAAAGCGATGATCTGCTGGGTACGCAGGGCTATTTTAGCAGCCGCTTCGGTGGGTAGGGATAAAGCCTCGTCATAACCATTGGTATGTAATGATTGTGTGCCGCCTAAAACCGCAGCTAAAGCCTGGGTAGTGGTACGCACAATATTATTCATAGGTTGCTGGGCCGTTAGGGTTGATCCACCGGTTTGTGTATGGAAGCGCAGTTTTTGCGCCAATGCGTCGGTAGCGCCCAAGTCTTTGGCAATATTAGCCCACATCCGCCGCGCGGCCCTGAACTTGGCTATCTCCTCAAAAAAGTTATTATGGCAATTAAAGAAGAACGAAAGCCGCTTGCCGAACACATTTATATCTAAACCTTTTTCCAGCGCCGCTTTTAAATAAGCTTTGCCATTCGCAAGTGTAAAAGCCAGCTCCTGCACGGCGGTAGATCCCGCTTCGCGGATATGATAGCCTGATATAGATATAGTGTTCCACTTGGGCACTTCCTTGCTGCAATATTCAAACACATCGGTTATCAAACGCATGGACGCGGCAGGCGGGTAGATGTAGGTACCGCGGGCGGCGTACTCTTTTAATATATCGTTCTGTACCGTGCCTGAAAGTTGGGTTAGATCTGCCCCCTGTTTTTTTGCCAGAGCGATATACATAGCCAGCAGGACAGGGGCGGTGGCGTTTATGGTCATGGAGGTGGTGATGTCCTGCAGTTTTATCCCATCAAACAGGATCTCGATATCCTTTAACGAGTCAATAGCTACACCTACTTTGCCAACTTCGCCATCGGCCAGATCGTGGTCGCTGTCATAACCTATCTGGGTGGGTAGGTCAAAAGCAACCGAAAGCCCCATAGTGCCCTGACTTAATAAATAATGGTAACGTTTGTTTGATTCTTCGGCGGTGGAGAAACCGGCATATTGCCGCATGGTCCAGGGCTTGCCGCGGTACATGTCTTTCTGAATACCCCGGGTGTACGGAAACTCACCGGGCTGTTCGTTCATCGCCGAAGGTTCGGTGTAAACTTCTTTGATCTCGATGCCTGATGTGGTGGTTACCTTTTTGCCCATTATATATAGTGTTAAAACAGATCTTCCAGGTCCGCACGGATCAACTCGGCTCCGGCATCATAAGGGTTAATATCAACTTTGGTTAAATGAGCCAGTATGGTTTTGCCCAGTTCAAGGCCGGTGGCATCATCGGGTAGCGCTTTAATAGCATTATTGGTAACGCTCAGGGTATCATTTTTTAATTGCTTAACCACGCCCCATGCGCGGGTGCTTACATAAATTTGCTGCGTAACGTTATGCTGGTACTCGTTACGCACCTCGTTTATTATTAACGCATGTAACTCGGCGGCGCTAATGCCGGGCGCGTTTAAGCGCAGCAGAATGTTGGCCGGGTTAATTCGCTCTATATATAATACCACCCGCTCATAAGCCTGTAAGCGTAGCGGAAGGGTTTGGGCGTTGATGCTCTTTTTAAATTCGAGCAGCTGTATGTTCTCCGCCCGATCGAGATAGGGTTTGGCCAGGTAAAAGGCAGCCCAAACTACGCCCAGGCCGGCAATGGTATATTTAAATATATCTAATAGTATTTCAACCATAATAATAATGTTAAACGCAGGTCATAAATAATAGGCCTTAAACAAAAATCCGCATTTTAGCTTATATTTGTACATATAATAATTAAAAATAAGATGAGTACAGCCGTTGAAACTATGCCTGCACCGGTAACCTTAACAGAAGGTGCCGTTAAAGAATTGTATAAACTACGCGATCAGCAAGAGATTGGTGAAGACTTTGGTCTGCGCATTGGTGTTGAAGGTGGCGGCTGCTCGGGTATGAGCTACGTGTTGGGTTTCGACCAGAAAAAGGACGGCGACCAGGAATTCATCATCGAAGGCCTGCGCGTATTTATGCACAAAGCCCACGGTATGTACCTGATGGGTATGGAGATCAATTTCCAGGACGGCCTTAATGCCCGCGGTTTTACCTTTGATAACCCAAATGCTGCTAAAACCTGCGGCTGCGGAACTTCGTTCTCAGTTTAAGAGTCAAGAATCGAGAACCAAGAGTCAAGACGGTTGGTTTGACAGATATAAAAAGAGCCGGGAGAATTTTTCTTCCGGCTCTTTTGTTTTTAAAAATCTTGACTCTATTTCCCCTTCAAAGTTTCCTTCACCGAACCGCAGCTACCCATCGCGCTGCCATAGTAAGGGTTTTCAATATCCTTTTCGGCGCTTAACCATGATTCTTTTTTCATAGGGCAATACTGTACATAAACAGTAGCGGCATTGGCTTTGGTATCTTTTACTACGGCTAACAAGTTTTTTGACAGGCTTGCAAAATGCTCGCGCTGATGATCAATAGAGGTTGATTCGCTGATGTGTTTGCTGTCGGTTGCCAGTTTATCGCTTACCGCTGCCCAGGCCGTTTTTTCGGCAGTGCTAAGGCTTGTAGCTGATACCGCCTTAATATCGGCGTTTAAAGTTTTAGCGCGTGTGGCTGCACCTTTGCTGTTATCGGCAAACAGTGAGTTTTTAACTTCTATGTACGACGTAAGTACTTTATTAATAGCCGCGGTTTGTGCTTTAACGCCCGTAAACGCTGCCGTAAGTATAAATGATAGTAGGATTGTTTTGATAGTTTTCATGATGGTATTATTAACTGTACTAAGGTAGGATTTATTGTGGGAAATCTCCACACGTCATTACGAGCGAGGAACGAGCGTAGTAATCCCTTGAGTTATGTAAACGTGCGATTTATCAGTCGGGGATCGGCATGCTCGTTCCTCGCTCGCGATGACGTGTCGCGAAATAACAAGGCCCGCTGATGACTCAGCGGGCCTTGTTATTATAAATGTCTAAAAGATTATTTATGTTTCGACCCCATAAAGAAAGTCAACTCGCCGCCTTTCATCAAATCTTCATGTTTCAGGAAGTAAGTGGTTAGCGGTTTGCCGTTCAGTAACATTTTTTGGATATATACGTTTTTTGGTCCCTGGTTATTTACTTTGATGGTGAATTTTTTACCATCAGCCAGATTAATAATGGCGTTGTTTACTACCGGGCTGCCAATAGCGTACTCGTCAGATCCCGGTGCCACAGGGTAAAAACCTATCGAGCTGAAAATGTACCAGGCGCTCATCTGGCCGGTATCGTCATTGCCACCCAAACCGTCGGAAGTTGGTTTGTACATACGCGGAATGATCATGCGGATGCGCTCCTGGGTTTTCCACGGCTGGTCGGTCCAGTTATACAGGTAAGCCACGTGGTGCGATGGTTCGTTACCGTGTACATAGTTGCCGATGATACCGTCGCGGGTAATGTCTTCAGTTTCTTCGAAATATTTATCCGGCAGATTAAACGTAAACAGGCTATCCATGTAACGCACAAAACGTTTGTTACCGCCCATCAGTTTGATCAAGCCTGCAGGGTCCTGCGGAACAAACAGCGTAAAGTTCCAGGCATTGCCCTCAATAAAACCCTGGTTAATGGTAGTTAATGGATCGAAGTTTTTGCGGAAAGTGCCATCCATATTTTTAGGGTGCATAAAGCCTGTAGCCGGGTTGTACACATTTTTATAGTTCATGGCGCGTTTGCTAAACTCGTTATACACATCGGTACGGTTTAATTTTTTCGCCATTTGTGCTATTGCCCAATCGTCATAAGCATACTCCAGGGTTGATGATACCGAAACACCATCTTTCTCTGCCGGGATGTAGCCCATATCCATATAATAACCAATGCCCGAGTAATCGCGTTTTTTGGCGGTAGCCACGCAAGCATCAAGTGCCGCGTTGGCATCATAAGGGTAATTGCCTTTAATAACGGCGTCGGCCACTACAGATACGCTGTGATAGCCGCTCATACACCAGTTCTCGTTAGCCGAGTTTGACCAGATAGGCAACATACCCTGCGGACTCTGCTCATAATGAGCCATCATCGAGCGTACCATATCGGCATTACGCTTAGGCTCGATGATGTTGAACAGTGGGTGCAGCGCGTGGAAGGTATCCCACAAGCTAAACGTGGTATAATTAATAAAACCATCCGCTTTGTGCACGTTTTGGTCAAGGCCTTTGTAACGCCCGTCAACATCGGTATAAATTGTAGGGTTGATCAGGGTATGGTACATCGCGGTGTAGAAGTTCTCTTTGGTGGTTTGATCACCTTCTATCGTGATCTTGTCCAGTTCTTTCTCCCAGTTAGCCTGGCCATCACGTTTAAATTTCTCAAAATCCCAGCCTTTCGCCTCGGCACGTAGGTTGGCTAAAGCGCCATCCATACTTACCGGAGATAGCGCCATTTTGATCTTGATCTTTTCACCTTCTTCGGTTTTAAAATCAAAATAGGCGCGTAATTGACGGCCAACTACATCAGGGAAATTTTTGTTTTGATTGAATTTACCCCAGAACCCACGATACACCGTTTTGCCCGAATAATTTGCCGAACCATGCGCGATGAAAGGTTTAGAAAAAGTCATGGCGAAATACTGCGTGCGGTTACGCGCCCAGCCATTGGTGATGCGGTAGCCGGTAACCAAAGTATCATTAATTACATGCAGGTAGGTCTGCACATTTTTGTCAGGATAATTGTAAATGCCCGACATCAGATCCAACACTATATGCGCGTTATCTGATTTTGGAAATGTATACTGGTGAATGCCCACGCGGGTGGTGGTGGTCATCTCCGCCAGGATATTATGCTCGTCCAGCTTTACTTTGTAGTAGTTAGCCTCGCTCACTTCGTTAGCGTGCGAGAATGGCGAACGGTAGCCGCTATGCGGAACATCAGCCTTGCCCGGGTTTAGCTTTAAAGCGCCAACAGTAGGCATCACCAAAAAATCACCCAGATCTGAGTGGCCGGTGCCGCTAAAATGGGTATGGCTAAAACCTACAATGGTTTTATCTTCATACTGGTATCCCGCGCAATATTTATATACATCGGGATTGTATTTGCCATCTTTTTCGTAGCTGGCAGTATCAGTCTCGGGACTAAGCTGCACCATACCAAACGGCGACGTAGCACCCGGGAACGTATGGCCCATACGCTCGGTACCCACAATGGGCTTAACATACTTAACAAGGTTTTGCGCCTGGGCTCCCAATGCCCCAAGCACCATAAAGGCTGTAAATAATTTCTTCATGAAAAATAAATTGATCAGTAGCCAAATATAGTTAAATAGTGATTAGTTGACTAGTGATTAGTTGGGAGGCGTTATAAAAACAGATGTCATTTCGACCAACGGGAGAAATCTTGTACAAGCGAAGAGTAGCTAGGCGTATAGGATTTCTCCCGTTGGTCGAAATGACAAAAAGGTTAGAGATTCGATCAATAAAAACAAAACAACATTACCCAGCCATGCAATACTGCTCCATCGGCTCTAACTGGCTTAGCTTATTACGCAATATAGTACGGGCGCGGCTCAGGTTGGTGCGCGATAACAATTCAGAAATATTCAAATTCTGGCCGATCTCTTTGTGCGAGTAGCCGTCAATTGCATACATATTAAATATGCTGCGGTAGGTGTCAGGTAACTGGTTAACCAAACGCATCAGTTCGGTAGCTTCCAGGTTGTTGGCGTTGTAGCTGCTGCCGGCGCTCAGGCCGCTTTCGGTAAAATCATCCACCAAAACCATACGGCTTGCTTTACGGTAGTGCGATATGGCGCTGTGTACCATAATGCGGCGCACCCAGCCTTCCATGCTGCCTTCGCCGCGATAGTTGCGCATGTTTTTAAATACTTTCACAAAGCCATCCTGCAAAATATCCTGCGCGGTATCTTTATCGTTAGCATAACGCATGCACACGGCAAGCATTTTTGGGGCAAGCAGTTTATAAAATGCTTCCTGTTGTTTGCGGTTGTTGTTTAAGCAACCTTCAAATAATTCTTGTAAGCGGGTGTCGATTGATGTTGTCATTGTTTTATTTTATTGATCATTACCACCTATGCCAAAACTTGGCCTTTTTTATAAGTAATTGATATTCAATGAAATAAAATTTATCACACTCGTTCAACTGTACGATAACGTACAGTTACCGTACGTGTGCGAACGCTTTCGTAGATGGTGCGAACGCTTTATCATCACAGCCTGATAACTGTAAAAAAACTGATGTATTAACACACATCGGTAATAAGATTGTATCTTACATACATTAAACAAGACCAACCGATTATGTTATCAAAATTTTATAAGCCTTTAGCCATAGCAGGTATGCTGTTGGCAGTAACGTCTGCCACTATGGCTCAAACCGGCGCACCGGTAGAAACCAACAAAGCCAATACCGATTATAAGCCTGCATTTGAGGGCCAAACCCGCATTGGCAGTGTAAAGAGCAAAACCGCTTACAAGGCCGAAGTAATTAATACAGAGTTAAAAGGCCCATGGGGTATGTGTGTGCTTCCCGACGGGCGTTTACTGATAAGCGGTAAACCAGGCAATATGCAAATAGTAACCACCGATGGTAAAATAGTTAAAACCATCACCGGTTTCCCAACGGTACAGTTCCAGGGACAGGGTGGTTTGCTGGATGTTAAAATTGATCCTGATTTTGCTAAAAACCGCATGGTATACTGGACCTACGCCCAACCCGGCGAAGGTGCCGCGCTGGCAGTAGCCAAAGGCAAACTATCTGCCGATGAAACCAAGCTGGAAGATGTAAGTGTAATATGGGAAGCTTATCCGCGCTATAGGGGCAGCGGTCAGTTTGGCTCACGTATCGTGTTTGATAAGCAAGGCAACTTGTTTGTAAGCTCGGGCGACCGCAGTTCTAACGACATCCGCGTGAGGGCGCAGGATCTGACCGCTACCACTGGTAAGATCATCCACATTACTAAAGAAGGTAAGCCGGTTGCCGATAACCCTTTTATTGGTAAAGGCGACGCTAAGCCTGAGATATATGCGTTAGGTTTCCGTAACCCGGATGGTTTTGCGATGAACCCGGTTACCGGCGAACTGTGGGAAACAGAATTTGGTCCGCGCGGTGGCGATGAGGTAAACCTGATCAAAGCTGGCGGTAATTATGGCTGGCCTGTAATTACTTATGGTATTGAATATAGTGGCCAAAAAGTTTACGATGGTATTCAACAAAAAGAAGGCATGACTCAACCCGTTTACTACTGGGACCCGGTTATATCGCCCGGCTGCATGATGTTTTACACCGGTAACATAGCCGAGTGGAAAAACAACATGTTTATTGGTGGCCTTAGCAGCATGCACATCATCCGCTTAATTATTAAAGATAACAAAGTAGTAGGCGAAGAGCGTTTGCTGGAAGACCGCAAAGAACGCTGGCGCTGCATAGCTACTGGTAAAGATGGCGCTATTTACGCCGGTACCGATAGTGGTAAACTATATAAAATATCAAAACAATAGTTTGATATTTATTAAAAAAAGCGCCCCTGGTATAAACAGGGGCGCTTTTTGTTTGTGCCGGGGGCGATTTATTGAATTGCTTTGAAAGTATTTGTAAATGAGTTACATTTATTAAAGCCAATTATTGTAAAATGAGCTATAGCCCGGAAGATATCTTCAGCTTGCTGCAATCTATAGATGTTATAGTTTGGGAGGCCGATACAGATATGAGCGAGATCACTTTTATGAGCGACCGGGCAATAGCTGTTTTAGGGTTTTCGCCTAACGACTGGCAGGGCAGGCCCGGCTTTTGGGAAACCCATATACACCCCGAAGAAAAACATATTATAACCGCTTACCGGCATTTGGCCCAAAGCGAGCTAAAGAATAACTCCTTCGAATACCGCATTATTAAAGCCGACGGCAACGTTGCCTGGATAAAGGATAATGTTTCTGTTATCTACAGCGATGATAAACCTGTTTTGCTTCGCGGCATTATACAAGATATTACACTTACCAAACGCCTGCAGCAAATGGAATTGCTGGAGGCTGATATTCTTCGTTTAAATTCAAACCTCAATACACCGCTTAATGTGGTGCTTAACGCTTACCTGAAAGGTTTGGAGGCATTCTTCCCTAAAATGCTTTCCTGCGTGCACCAGGTAAAAAACGGGCATTTAACCAATGGTGTGTCTCCATCATTACCAACGGCCTATATGGAAACTATGGAAGGTTTTTCCATCGGCCTGAACGAAGGCTCGTGCGGTACGGCGGCGGCTACCAAACAGCAGGTTATTGTTGGCGATATAGCTACCGACGATAAGTGGGAAAAGCATAAAGAAACAGCGCTAAGCTATCATTTAGGAGCCTGCTGGTCAAACCCGGTTATCAATACCGATGGGGAGGTGATAGCCACCGTATCCATGTACTACCGCGAGCCCCGGTCGCCCGGCGAAGAAGAGCTACAGGTAATGGAGCGCGCCACGGCCCTGCTGCGCATTATTATGGAGAACCGGCAAAAAACCGATATTATTAACGATGCCCACTTTATGATGCTCCAAAGCCAGGACCTGGCTCATTTTGGCAACTGGCGCTGGGATATTCAGCAGGATGTGGTTACGTGGTCGCCGGCCCTGTATACGATTTACGGGCTGGATGTAAAAAGTTTTAAAGCTACTTTTGCCGGTTACCAGGAACGCCTGCACCCTGACGACCGCGAGCGCGTTTACGAACTAATAGGCCACATCCTGAGCACCCGGCAGGACATGGAGTTTGAAGAACGCATCATCCGCCCCGGCGGCGAGCTGCGCTACCTGCGCTCATGGGCCCGCCTTAAAACCGATCAAAACGGCGCGCCGGTAGAGATGATAGGTGCCTGCCTGGATATTACTGAAGAAGTGAATCACCGCAACGCTGTGGAAGCTCATAGCCGCCAGCTTACCGAAATTGCGTGGATACAGTCGCATGTTATCCGTTCGCCGTTGGCCAAGATACTGGCATTGACAGACCTGCTTAAAGACGCCTCAATACCCGAAGCAGAAAAGCAGCAATTGCTGGACTATTTGCTTGACTCGGCACAGGAACTCGACGAACAAATAACCGGCATTTGCAAAGCTATAGAGAATTAACGACATCGGTGGATGCTAAGTAATTTGAGTACCCCATAAATGCCCGATAAACGCGGTGCTTGCCATGGCCATAGTGCCCCAAAAACATATACGCAACATACTTTTAAAAATCGGTGCCCCGCCTGCCTTAGCCGCGGTTGCGCCAAGCGCCATCAAAAAGATTATTGAAAATCCATATTGGTAATAGATCATGGCCTTTAGCGGGGCAAAGAAAGCTACAGCCACAGGCAGCAGCGCGCCGGCAACAAACGATGCGAACGACGATAGCGCGGCCTGCAATGGTTTGGCGGCCGATACGTCGGTCATACCTAATTCGTCGCGCAAATGGGTTTCCAGGGCGTTGTGTTGGGTAAGCGCCACCGCCACTTCGCGGGCCAGCTGCCGGTTCAATCCTCGCCCCTCGTAAATGGTTACTATTTCTTCCAACTCCTGTTCGGGTATCTCCTTCAGTTCTTTTTTCTCCCGTTCAATGTCGGCCATTTCTGTATCGGCCTGCGAACTTACCGAGATATACTCGCCTGCCGCCATTGACATTGCACCGGCTATCAGGCCAGATAAGGCTGTGAGCACAACCGACTGGTGCGTGGCCGCCGCAGCCGAAACGCCGATAACCAAACTGGTGGTGGATAGAATGCCATCGTTAGCGCCCAGCACACCGGCCCTTAGCCAACCTACGCGATAGATATAATGATTTTCAGGAGCCATGATCCAGCTGTTTAATCTATGCAGGCAACGCCCGCGTATGGGTGTTGAACTTACATGGCCTAAGTTAGGCATAGCTAATCACTTTTAAAATGACTACCGGCAGTATCAATAGTGACCGGCGTCAGCACACTGCGGGGGATAGGCAAATTTTTCGGCGTTCTATTCCAGGGCTTTTGATTTTTTATTGAACGACCTTGAACAATGTGACGCAATGCCTGGCTTTTACTCAAACTGCAGTTCTCACCCTTGCGCTCGTCTGTGACGAGGGCTTAACATGGCTAAGCATTTGCAATGCCCCTGCAACAAGGTGTATCCACTTTTAATAACTACTTGTCCAGCATCTTCCCGCCCAACCGCAACGCATCCAACACCATCCGAATAGCTTGCGCCACCACCGGCGGATTATCATTGTGAATAGCATGACTACTTTGAGCATCCAATATAAATTTTGAATTGGCAGATAGCGCGGTTAACGAGGCTATTTGCTCATCGCGTTCTGTACGGAGTTGAGCCCATTGCACATCCGGAGTACCTGGTGGCTGCTTGCGGATGCCCGCGCCGAGGATAACCACAGGTTTGCTACCCAGCTGTTGCGCGTGCTTATTGGAGGCGAGATACATATTCTGAAACTCTTGCGCCATATAGTCGGCGGCGCTGTCATAACCCGGGCTTGTTTTTAGTTTAATTTGTGGTTTAGGGATGGCAACGCCGGTCGCTTTTTCACGCAGGCGCACCCAGCCGCCATACTTAAGGCTGCCTAAAAAACTGCTCTCATGGGTTGGGTCAACCAATACTAAACCTGCTACCTGTTTGGGATAGCGAATAGCATACAAACGCGTAGATAAACCGCCTATTGATTGCCCCACTAGTATTAGTTTACCCTTAATATGAATTTTCTTTAGCAATTCATGCAGCTCAAAAACTTCCTGCTCCATGGTACGGGGTAAAGGGCCGGCAGTGCTTTTGCCCGATCCGGCGCGGTCATACGCCAATGTAGCTATCTCGAGCGGTAGCAATGCACGCACTTTATCCCAATCGCCGGAAGTACCACCTGCGCCTGATTCGAACACGATGGTGTATTTAGCCTTAGCATCCCCCCCGCGATTTATAAACAAGGAATGATTGCCAATTGTTATGCGGGCAGTATCAGCAAACACAGCCGTGGACTGCCCTTTTACCGCTAGCGATAGGACGATTAAAACAGTAAGTACACTTACATACTTTAAAGGAGTAAGATATATTTTCATTATATTACGATATATTCGTAAATCTACGAATATATCGTAATTGTGCAAATTTTTATTTCTGCCACTATCCGAAGTTGAAAATTTCGGATGACTATGCCAATGGTTTTTAAACTATTGTCCTAAAAAGAGGGTGTTCCATACTTATAAGTCAGTAAGCTGTTAAAGTGTCATTGTATCCTGATAATCAAGTAGTTATTTAATGTGATAAGTTGCGCCGCTTTGCGCCGCTTTTTTCGTTAACATATTCATTATAAACAACTTAACGAAAATTGCCGCGCCAAGTGCGCCACTTTTAAAATGGCGCACCCCGTGGTTTTAAGCACCTATACAACTAATCTCTAATTAACTAATCACTATTCACTACCTTTGCCTTATCCGAGATAAAAACCCGGCAACGTAGCATGACCAAAGACATAGAAATTGTATGCCCTCCCGGGCAGCAGGATAATGAGCCGGTGTTAATAAAACTTGCGGCGCAGACAGCGGGTATCGCTCCACAAAAAATAACAGGTGTACAGGTTTTAAAACGATCGATAGACGCGCGGGGGCGCCGCGTGGTTTATCGCATTCAGGTGCGGGTTTATGTGGATGAGGTTTATCATCCTGAAAGCTATACGCAACAATACCCTGATATAAAGGATGCTAAGCCGGTTATTATAGTAGGTGCCGGTCCGGCGGGACTGTTTGCGGCTTTGCAGTGTATTGAAATGGGTTTAAAGCCCATTGTGCTGGAACGCGGCAAAGCGGTTAAAGAGCGCCGTCGCGACCTGGCCAACATCAACAAGCAGGGCCTGGTAAACCCCGAAAGCAATTATTGCTTCGGCGAGGGTGGTGCAGGCACCTATTCAGACGGTAAACTATATACCCGCAGCACCAAGCGCGGCGATGTGAACCAGGTGCTCAAAACCTTTGTAGCCCACGGAGCCACAACCGATATTTTGGTTGACGCCCGACCGCATATCGGCACCAATAAACTCCCTCAAATTATAACCGCCATACGCGAAACTATATTAAACGCCGGCGGCGAAGTGATATTTGATGCCAAGGTAACCGGTTTACTGGCCGATTTTGGGCAGATACAAGGTGTGCGCCTGGCCACTGGCGAAACCCTGAAAGCCAAAGCCGTGATATTGGCCACCGGTCACTCGGCGCGCGATGTGTTTGATATGCTGCATCGTCAAAATATATTAATAGAAGCTAAGCCCTTCGCATTGGGCGTACGCATAGAGCATCCGCAGCAGATCATCGACCAGGCGCAGTATCATTGCGAGGTGCGTGGCGAAGATCTGCCGCCATCGTATTATAACCTGGTAGAGCAGGTGGATAGCCGCGGGGTATTCTCATTCTGCATGTGCCCGGGCGGCATCATCGCCCCATGCGCTACCGAAGCTGAAGAGATCGTGGTGAACGGTTGGAGCCCCTCCAAACGTAACAACCCTTACGCCAATTCAGGCACCGTAGTGCAGATCAATATGGAAGACGTGGCAGGCAGCGATGCCGATCCGTTTAAGATGCTGAACTTTCAAAAAGAGATTGAGCGCATAGCCTTCAAAGCAGGCGGCGGCAACCTGGTTGCGCCCGCGCAGCGGATGGTGGATTTTGTACAGGGACGCTTGTCCAACGATCTGCCCGAAAACTCTTACCTGCCCGGCACTAAAAGCATCGAACTAAAAGAAGTACTACCCGACTGGATACACGAGCGCCTGCGCCGCGCCCTGCCGGTATTCGGTAAAAAAATGAAAGGTTATTACACCAACGAAGCGATATTGGTGGGTGTAGAATCGCGCACCTCATCGCCCATTAAAATACCTCGCGACAAGGAAACCCTGCAGCATCCGCAGATACAAGGCCTATTCCCGTGCGGCGAAGGCGCTGGCTATGCAGGTGGCATAATTTCTGCTGCTATTGATGGTATAAATTGCGCGGTAGCGGCGGGGAAGGTGGTCTGAATGTACAAAAGGGGTGTCACCCTGAGCTCCGTCGAAGGGTGAGCGCAGAGGCCTTTGCCCACACGCTTCGACGGGGCTCAGCATGACACCAATGCACTTTTATCAAGTTAGTCCTTAAATCCTAAAAATCAAGGTTCAAGACACAATGACAACATCAGAAAAACTCATCCTCGAACTCAATAAAAACCTGGCAGGTGATGCCTGGTACGGCGACCCGGTATACACCATCCTTGACAAGATAACCTTCGAGAGCGCCTACGAGCGCGTGGGTCAGGCACATACCATTGCCGAGATCATCCTGCACATGCTTAGCTGGACAGAGGAAGTCATTGACCGCCTCAATGAGAAACCGGCCTCCCTGCCCCTTAGCGGCAACTGGCCCCATCCCGGCGAGCCGGACGAACGCAAATGGAAAGAATGGATAGCAGACCTTAAACTGGTAAGCACTAACCTCGAAAAAACCATCCGCGATTTCCCCGAAGAGAACTGGGACAAACCCACCATCGATGAGCGCCCCGGCGAGCCGGTGGTTACTAATGAGCAATTGGTGTATGGCTTTATCCAGCACCAGATCTATCACGCCGGGCAGATAGCGTTGTTGACAAGGGTGATAATTGGGTAAACAGAAAATGCCATGGCAACCGCCATGGCATTTTCTGTTTTGTTGTCCCGCCAGAGGGCCTAATAAGCCAGTTCTGCGCAAGCGAAACCTGCCTTGTTCAGCAAACTTTCAATATAGCGTGGCGATACTTCATCGTCAGATACCACGCGTAATATATGATCGCAATCTTCCAGATCGAAGTTCCAATCGGCAATGGCGGGTTCCTGGGTTAGTATTGGGCGTACGGCTATCACCTCATCAGGTGCCGTAACGTTAGTGGTAAAAATGTGTATGTTCATGGTAGTGTAGGTTGGTGTGTTTGTTGATTAAAATGGGTGTCACCCTGAGCCCGTCGAAGGGTGAGCGCAGAGGCCTTTGCCCGTATGCTTCGACGAAGCTCAGCATGACACCCGTCGTGTTATTGTTGTGAATTATCCGCTGGCTTTGTCGGCTCATCTGCCACATCGTCCCAATTGGTATCAAAACGGTGCCTGCCCCAAGGGCCGCAGTTGGCGCGGTCGCGCATTTTTTGTTTAAACTTTTCCTTTTGTTCGGGGCTCATGCTTTTAAAGCGTTCTTCCATACGGTGGCGCATCCATGGGGCACCGCCGCCGCCGCCAAAAGGTTTGCCTTTGCCAAACCCGAAAAGGATCTTGCACAGTACAAATATGCCCATGGCTTGCCAAAAGGTGATGGTGGTTACGTGCATTATTTCGGGTAGCAGGCAGTTCCAAAGCAGCATTACCGCATAACTGGTTACCGATAAGAAAGCCGCTATGCCCAAAGGGATAAATATGAAGCGGCCTTTAAATAGAAAATTTTTCATGATTGTTATTTTTAATCTTTTGTTGTTATCTCCATATATAATTGTTGCAACCTGCTGCGTAAATGCAGTACCGCGTAGCGCTTGCGCGATAGCAGTGTGTTTACTTTAACCCCGGTTAGTTCTGATATTTCCTGGAAGGTCATATCATCCATTTCCTGCCATATAAAAACCTGTTTCTGGTCTTCGGGCAGCTCATCAAGCGCTGTGAAAAGCTGTTCCCAAAACAGGTTGCGCAGGTATTCGGTTTCGGGCGTGCTTTCGTCTGGCATCAGTATGTCTTTAAAGTCTGATGTCGAGTCGTCGTCCTCATCGCCCGGGGTAAACAGGTCGTCCAGTAAACTTTCTGATTTTTTCTTATGCTTATCGCTGATCTTGTTCCTTGCCACTTTATACAGCCAGGCGCCTGTCTGTTCAATTGGTTCGGAGTTTACCAGCGCGCTGAATTGGTACCATACATCCTGCAGAATGTCTTCAGCGTCGGCATCATTGTTCACCCTTTTGCGTATAAAGCCAAGCAGGTTTTTACCATAAGCCTTTATAGTGCTTATAATATGGTTATCCTTTTCTTGCTGCATCAGGGCTGTTGTCAATTTCTTTACTGTTTTAAAGGTAAAGACGAATCACCTTTTAAAACATTTTAAACTATTTTAATTTTTTTTCTGGCGGACGGGTGATCGTACGTAATCAGACTAAAAACCTGCCGAACAGTTACATTAAAATTACATAATTGCCCCGCGTGTTTTGTAGGTTTACATATGAAGATAGCCCTCGCCTCGCCACCATTCCCCTCATCGCTAACCGATGCCATTCATCAAATAGAAATACTGGTAAAACAAGCAGCGGCCCAACAAGCCAAAATAATTTGCTTCCCCGAAAGTTACCTGCCGGGATACCGTGTTATTGAATACGAAGTAGCCAAGCCTTCGGCGGACGAATTGCAAAGTGCACTAAGTCAGGTAGCGCAAATCGCAGCAGCAAACAACATAGCTGTTATAATACCAATGGATTGGTACGAAGGCGACCAATTTTTAAACGTAGCACAAGTTATATCTGCCGAAGGCGAAATACTAGGCTACCAAAGCAAAAACCAGCTCGACCCAAGTGAAGATACAGTATGGCAACCCGGCACCAAACGCCAGCTGTTTGAAATTGACGGATTGAAATTCGGTATCGTTATTTGTCACGAAGGTTTCCGTTACCCCGAATCGGTACGGTGGGCGGCAAGGCAAGGTGCACAGATCGTGTTCCATCCACATTTGGCGGGTAGCGATGTAGAGGGCCGAGTGCCAACCCAATGGGGAAGCGTGGATAACCCGTACTATGAAAAAGCCATGATCATGCGTGCGGCCGAGAACACTATTTACTTTGCCAGCGTAAATTATGCCATGCAATATCCTGAATCGGCTACCTCATTGATAGCACCCAACGGCAGCCTCATTAAACACCAGGAGTATGATAAACCGGGCATAATAATTGTTGATATTGATTTAGAGAAAGCCACAGGTTTGCTGGCCAAACGGTTTAAACCACAATTGTACAGCCAGCCACAGTAAAAGGCTTTTTCTGTTAATTTATGTCGAAGAAAAAAACACTGATATTAGGCGCAACACCAAACGCGGGCAGATATGCCTACCTGGCAGCCAACCGACTGACAGGCCATGGTCACCCCATTGTAAACGTTGGCCTTAAAAGCGGAGAAGTAGCTGGTGTGCCCATCGAAAAACCCGAAACCATCCACACCGATATTGATACCATTACACTGTATGTTGGCCCGCAAAACCAGGAGCGTTTGTATGATTATATATTGGCCACCAAGCCCAAACGCATCATCTTTAACCCCGGTACTGAGAATACCGAACTACAACGTATGGCCGATGCCGAAGGGATTGAAACGCAATATGCGTGTACGTTGGTGCTGTTGAGTATAGGCGAATACTAATCGTAGAGACGCAGTATTTTGCGTTTCCCGCTATTTCTCCTCATTCTGCGGGAATATCCTAATTACCTTCACAAACCGTTTCGCATAGCCTGAGGTGAGCGGAGATATCGTAACCCCCATCGCTTTCCCGGACGTGGAATGAATAAACTCCAGCGAATCCCTCAACCCGCTAATCACAATACCCATATGCCCCACGGTACGGATGCTGCTATCGGTACCGGTAAAAAGTATCAGGTCGCCGGCTTTGGCTTTTTGCAGATCCACCTCGTGTTCCACATTCGTAAAATCAACCGAAGTGCGCGGCACCGCGATATTAAAATGATTAAAAACATAGGTGATAAAGCCCGAGCAATCAAAACCAACTGCCGGATCTGACGATGCGTACTTATAAGGCACGCCTATGGCTGTCCGGGCAAAAGCTATCAGTTGCTGCGGCGTGGTGGTGCCAGTGTTGATGGTATTCATGGTAGTGGTGCCGTCTGTTGGTGCCAATATCACGGTTTTGCGACCGGCTGCATCTTTTACAGTATCGGTGGGTTGCAAAACATAATCGGGTTTATCAGTACTGTTGCATGAAAGGAGCAGCAGGTAAGATGCGGATATGAGGGCAATTAAACGCATAGCGATAATATTTTGTATTGACGCAATACTTTGCGTCTCTTTGTATTATATGAGAGCAATAATTTGCCTGTTTTGTTTGATGGTGTTGATAATGGCTTGCGGGCCTGCCGGGGATAGTGATGCCACCACGGTCGCTGCCAAGCCCCTATCGTTGCCCAAAATGAAGAATCGCAAAGCCGAAATTGACGATATTGCCGGTCGTGATGGTGCTAATTACACCGTATTTGCCAAGGTAAAAGGCCGCGCCGGGCTGCTAACGGTAACAGATAACCAATGGCCCGAAAACATGGAGTATAACTACAATATACTAAAAGATAAACAAGGCATAGTACTCATGATAGCCGCCACACCCGCCAACCCTAAGGGCGATTGGTTTGCCACCCTTACGCACTATTTTACCCCCGATGGCAAAACTTTCGCTTTTGAACGTACGGCCAATGCTTTTGTATTACCTCATGATGAAGTAGCGTTTGAAACTACAGTAGATTATTATGATGCACGTTTTAAAGGCATCGAACATACTTACAAACTGGTTGATAAAAATCAGCAACCGCTGGATAAGAAATATGCTTTTGATAATACTTATCTTGTAACCAAAACCTATCCTGATTTGGAGGCGGTTTTGAAAGCGAATAATATTCAGCTTTAGTAAAGTCGTAACTATATTTAGGAATGAAATTTCTACATCTGCTTTTCCTGTTGTTCTTTCTTCAGACGCCCTTAACTGATTTGAAGAAAATGAAAAACGATACCGACAGACGATTGAAATCGATAAATAGCTTGATTGTTTTGGCTAAAATACCGGGTAAAAAAACATTAGTAAGAGTTGTTAAAGATAAATGGCCCGAAGACGTCGAGTATAGTTATAACATTTTAAAAAATACATCGGGCAGAGTACTGATGGTAGCTCAAAGCCCATACAGCCAAAGTGGTGATTGGAATTTAGGGTATAGATATTATTTTAATGAGAAGGGTAAATTATATTGTTTCCAAAAAGATGAGTCGCTTTTTGATGATAGTGTGAAGGGAGGCGTGGTGTTTGAAACAGATATTAAGTATTACGACGAAAATTTGAAGATAGTTGGTAACGCTTTGTTTCTCGAAGATTCAAAAGGTAAGGCTTTGAAAAGAAAACCTGAAGAGTTTAATTTTCACTTAGACAACGTTACCATTTACAGAAATGTACAAGAATGTTTGAAAGCCTATAATATTAAACTTTAAACCCTGCCAACAATTGCCATGAACTTTACCAAACTAGTACCAAGCGTTTTCTACACCGACATCAATATAGCTAAGAAAACATTTGTCGATTGCCTTGAATTTACCTTAGGCCATGAAGAATTGAATATATACAACCCTTTTTGTGTGGTTACAAAGGACGGCCTGGAACTGATGATATTTGAGGATGCCGCCCAGGCAAAAAATGATCATCCCGAACTGCGCCTGGTAACCAATAACATTGACGAAGTTTACGAAAAAGTATCCGCCAGATTCCCGGAAATGCTCCATCCTAATTTGAATAAAGTAACGCTTAGGCCCTGGGGTGCTAAGGAGTTTGCCATTATTGACGGGCAGATAGGTATCAGGGTACAGCAGTGGACATAAATAAAAAGAGAAGTAATATTTACGTCTCTACAGTATGTCTTTATGCTAACTCAACCTTAGCGCCTTTTACATTTACCGGTTGCGGTACTTTTACGTAGTAGCCTGTGCCATCATAAACACGCTTGCGCGGATGTTCCTGGCAGGTGGCGCTGCAGCAGCCTTCCATGGTGGTGCCGCACTCATCGCACTGGGTGAAATGTTCGTTACACTCGGGGTTGGCGCAGTTGATCATCTTGTCGGTAGTTTGGCCGCAGTTGTAGCAGGTTGAAATGGTAACCGGGTTAACCGAGTTCACCTCAACCGAAAGACGGTTGTCAAACACATAACATTTACCGTCAAAATCTTCGCCGCCGGCTTCTTTGCCGTATTTAATGATGCCACCGTGCAACTGGTATACATCGCTAAAACCTTCGTGCAACAGTAAGGCCGATGCTTTTTCGCATTTAATACCGCCGGTGCAGTAGGTAATTACTTTTTTGTCTTTGTATTGCGCCAGCTCGTTGATCTTATCCGGGAAATCGCGGAAATTCTCAATGTCCAGCGTAATGGCGTTTTTAAATTTACCCAGGGCATGCTCATAGTTTGAGCGTACGTCCAGTATCACCACGTCTTCCTGGTCCTTCAAGGCCAAAAAGTCCTTAGGCTCCAGGTGTTTGCCGGTTTTGATTTGTGGGTTGATAATATTCGGATCGCGCAGGCCTGAGTGTACGATCTCGGTCTTATAACGCACATGCATCTTAACAAATGACGGGGTATCAACCTCATCAACTTTAAAGTCGATATCCGCAAAACGCGGGTCGGCATGCACGGTATCCATGTAAGCCTTACAAGCTTCAGGCGAACCTGAAACAGTGCCATTCAAACCTTCATCAGCCACAATAATGCGCCCGGTAAGATTTAATGATTTACAAAATTTTAAATGATCGGCAGCAAATTGCTCGCCATCGGCTATTGTTGAATAACAATAGTACAGTAGTGTATTGTATTGTGCCATAAAAATCATTGATGCCGCTGCAAACGGCGTTAAATGAGGCGCAAAGATAGTGATTTAGTTTTTAGTCGGAAAGTCTTTAGTCGGGAAGTCCGGAAGATGTTAAGTCAAAAATCTTTCAGACTTTCCGACTTTCGGACTTTCTGACTCCCTATCGTATACCATAAAATATCCTGATTCCTTGCAGATACTTTTTATCACCCATAAAGGATATACCATAATCCACCCTGAAGATGAAGCGTTGCAGGCCCACATACACCTCTGAATAGTTATTGTTACCACGTTCGGTAAGGTAGTTTACGCCGGCAATTTCTTCGAGCTTTAACTTGCGCATAAAGGGTACACGTTTAAGCAGCGCGCCCGAGAAGTTATGTTGATAATGCGCTTCTAAAAACGAGTTGGCGGTACTGTAAGTATAAAAGGGCAGAAAGTGAAAACTGCCCACATAAGTAGGATCAAACGTGGTACCCTGGTTACCCAGAAAATGGTTAAAATCCGGGTAGTAAATTGATTTTTTGGTTGGGAAAACGCCGCCGGTTATTTTGAATGATGAGTAACCGAACAAGCCAATACGAATGCGGTCCTGCTGAATATCGCCTGATACAAAATCATAGTTAATATCCGAGCTGAACAGGTTCGGGATACCTCTGCGGTAATTTAAGGTAAACGTTGGATATTTTGAAGGCAGCAACACCCTGCCGGTAGGGCGGGTAATGTATTGCTGATCGTAAGTAAACCTTACCGACCCTACAAAAGTAAGCGCTTCGTGCCGCGGGAACAATTCCGAGCGATCGTCTGCCGGGGCATTTGGTGCCGCTAACGGATTGTTGGAGGTATATTCCTTGTTCTTATTATCAAGCCAATGATTATACGAGTTATTAAACATTTGCGTACGGCGGGCAAAGTTAAGACCCAAATTTAGCAGTACACCGTTAGCTATTTCTCGCTGAAAGCCTGTATTTAAAAACTCAGAGCGATAGTATTTTACGTAGTTGTTTTCGCTTAATAAAGTACTCAGTGTGTTGAAATATAATGAGCGTGTGCCTACGTTGTTCAAATCCAGTACGTCGTTACCAATATCGAACATAAACATGCCCGAACGCCACGGGTTGTAATTGTAAATGGTATGCAAATTGGCGCTGAATAATTTGTTAGCTAAGCCATAACGCACTGCCGGCGATATACTGAAGTACCTGTAATCATCAAATACTTTGGTGTATTTTACCTTAAGGTTTGCGCCGTAACCTTCCACTGTATTGTAATACAGCGTTTGCAGGAAAGGAAATACATATAATGAATCCTTATTATTTCTACTCGTATAGGTATAACCAGTCACTACATAGGGTATTACATCTATACTGTTTTTGGCTTTATACAATGAATCAATATAGGGCTTGGTTTTTTGCAATGCCGCAAGACTATCCTTTTTCAAATAATCGCGTGCTTCCAAAGCAGTTGGGGGTACCGGGCGGGCTGCAATCCAGTAAGCACTGGTTTTGGTGTTTGATGTAGTGTCTATCTTCAATATCTCCCCGTCAAAATACTCGCGTTGTAAAGCCGGCTCAAATTTGTAGTTGTTGTAAAGGCCCAAATAATAGCCTGTAAACTTAAACCCAAGCACGCTACCTGCATAATCATACTGTATGGTGGTAGGCATCCAGCTATTGCCGCGTATAGGCACATATTGCTGGCTAATGCGCATGGTATCAACCAGGTTAAGGCGGTTAGCTTCTTTGGTTAAAAGCAGGTCAACAGCGTAAATGCGCCAGTCGCCGGCTACAATGTAAATATTGCCCCGGAACGCCTGCCCGTGTGCATGTTTGGGCAGCAGTTCTATTTTATGGATAGTACGACCATTCTCTACGCGCGTTCCTATCAACCGGTAGTTATAATGACTTAAAGCATAATCTGCCAAAGGCGAAACAAAACCTAATGAGCTTAGGCCCTCTATATAAAAAAAGTTATTGTAAAAATTAGCTTGTAGGTCTGACGCTTTGCTGTAGCTGAATGCCGGCGTTATACCCGCCGCTTTTTGCGCTATGGTAACTTCTTTAACATGATCAGGGCGCAGGTAAGAGAATGTAGACAAAGATTCCGACTGGTATAAAATACCCTTGCCGTTGCTATCCAGTTCAAGCACCTGTGCTACGCCGCTTTTAAGCAGTTTTTTTGGGGCGCTGATGAGACGCTGTACACCCTTAACATATACGTTACACGAGTACGAAGTAATCTCGTTACGGTAAAACCCGCGTTTGGCAATTACCTGCCGCATAATGTTTGTTGCCGCCGTGTCGCGGCTGCCTTTATCTTCTGCTTTTAATTCGCGTAGCGGAAATACTTCGTTCTCCAACTGGATATTTAAGCGTTCATTATCGCCGGTTATGGTTACCTTTTCAACACGCTCTTTAAAACCTACAAAACGGTAAATAATATCATAGTCGCCGGCGGTAAGTTTAAACTGGTAGCGCCCATCCTCATTACTGGTAGTACCATAGGTTGAATTGCGGATATATACCGATACAAATGATATTGGCGCGCCCTTGCTGTCGGTAATACGGCCTGATAAAACAAATTGCTGATCCTGCGCCTTTATAGTGAACCCGCTGAGTATTAAAAATATAATGAGTAAATATCGTTTCATAAGTCTCTGTATTAATAGAAGTTTATAGTTAAATGTTTGCACAGATACCTAATATTATTTTCGCTGTGCGGATTTAGCCTTAAAATGCCCGCGAATGCTTAATTTTGGGCTCCATAACTGATAAAATATGTATAAAACGCTACAACCGGTATTGCAGCAAGAGCTTACCGAAATTGAAAACGCTGGCCTTTACAAACGCGAACGTATCATCACCTCGCCGCAGGGTGCCGATATTACCGTGCAGGGCGGTAAAGAAGTTATAAACTTTTGCGCCAACAATTACCTGGGCCTGAGCGGCGATTTACGGGTAGTTGAAGCTGCCAAAAAAGCGATGGATACCCACGGCTACGGCCTGTCTTCCGTACGTTTTATTTGCGGTACGCAGGATATACATAAACAACTTGAACAAAAACTATCGGAGTTTTTAGGCACCGAAGATACCATACTATATGCCGCCGCGTTTGATGCCAATGGCGGTGTATTTGAGCCATTGTTTAATGATCAGGATGCCATTATATCTGATGAGCTGAACCACGCGTCAATTATTGACGGTGTGCGCCTGTGTAAAGCACAGCGCTATCGCTACAAGCATGATGACATGGCCGACCTGGAAGCCAAACTACAAGCTACTGTCCAGCTGCGTCACCGCATCATCGTTACCGATGGCGCTTTCTCTATGGACGGCACCATTGCCCAACTGGATAAAATTTGTGCCCTTGCCGAGCAGTATAACGCTTTGGTAATGATAGATGAGAGCCATTGCTCGGGCTTTATGGGCAAAACTGGTCGTGGTACGCATGAGCACCACAACGTAATGGGTAAAATTGATATTATTACCGGTACATTGGGCAAAGCTCTGGGCGGTGCTTCCGGTGGTTTTACATCCGGCCGTAAAGAAATTATTGATATGCTGCGCCAGCGTTCGCGCCCTTATTTGTTCAGCAACACCTTAGCCCCGGCAATTACCGGTGCATCTATAGCGGTGCTGGATATGTTGAGCGAAACAACCCAACTGCGCGATAAGCTGGAAAGCAATACCCAATACTTCCGCAAAGCCATGACGGAAGCCGGTTTTGATATTAAACCGGGCGTGCACCCTATAGTACCGGTTATGCTGTACGAAGCCAAATTGGCCCAGGAGTTTGCCGCCAAAATGCTGGACGAAGGTATTTACGTAATAGGTTTTTACTACCCGGTAGTACCACAAGGCAAGGCCCGTATCCGTGTGCAGATATCAGCCGCGCATAATAGGGAACATTTGGATAAAGCAATTGCGGCGTTTACCAAAGTTGGTAAGGAGTTGGGGGTGATTAAGTAAACCCTTTTGTCATTGCGAGGAACGAAGCAATCGCGAACAAGCTTTATCATTACTTTTTTGTATGCGATTGCCTCGCTATCGCTCGCAATGACAAATAATGTTAAATTTGCCTTTTGATCCCCTTTAGGGAAGAAATACAATAAGCTAATGCAAGATAAAATAGATCAATATACCGCCGAGATCAACGCCTTTTCGCCTGCTAACGCAGATGAACTGGAAGCATTTCGTATCAAGTTTTTAGGCACCAAAGGTTTAATTAAAGACCTGTTTGAGGAATTTAAATCTGTAGGCCCCGAAGAGAAACGCGTGTTTGGTAAAGTATTGAACCAGTTTAAACAACTGGCCGAAGCAAAACATGGCGAACTACAGGAAAGTTTTGCTGCGGTTGCCGATACCGGAAAGTCGGATATTGATATGACCCTGCCAGGCGATGGTTTTGAAACCGGCTCGCGCCACCCGCTTTCACTGGTGCGTAACGAGATCATTGATATTTTTAAACGTTTGGGTTTCGTAGTGGCTGAAGGTCCGGAGATTGAGGATGATTTTCATAACTTCTCGGCATTGAACTTCCCTGAAGAGCACCCGGCGCGCGATATGCAGGATACCTTCTTTATTAAAAAGAATAACGGTACAGATGATATCGCTTTGCGTACCCACACCTCTTCGGTACAGGTGCGTATGATGGAGCAGGGTAAACCACCGTTTCGCGCCATTATGCCGGGTCGTGTGTATCGTAACGAGGCT
The DNA here is from genome assembly GCF_059690715.1 of Mucilaginibacter sp. A3364. Taxonomy (NCBI): domain Bacteria; kingdom Pseudomonadati; phylum Bacteroidota; class Sphingobacteriia; order Sphingobacteriales; family Sphingobacteriaceae; genus Mucilaginibacter; species Mucilaginibacter sp. A3364. The sequence continues at coordinate 56,975 of NZ_JCAWED010000002.1, read as the reverse complement.
ATTTCGGCCCGTGCGCATTGCTTTTTTCACCAGGTAGAGGGGTTATATATTGATGAGAATGTATCGTTTGCTGATCTGAAACAAACACTATATCACTTTGTGCAGGAATTATATGGCGAAGGTACGCAGGTGCGTTTCCGCCCGTCATACTTCCCGTTCACCGAGCCATCCGCCGAGATGGATGTATCATGCACCATTTGTAAAGGCGCTGGTTGTAACATGTGTAAATACAGCGGGTGGGTGGAGATTTTAGGCTGCGGCATGGTTGACCCTAACGTGTTGGAAAATTGCGGTATCGACAATAAAAAATACACCGGCTTTGCCTTTGGTATGGGTATGGAGCGTATTGCCAACCTGAAATACGTTATCCGCGATCTGCGCTTGTTTAGCGAGAATGATGAGCGTTTCCTGAACCAGTTTAAAACCGAAATTATATAACATATGCTGCGTAGGTTAACAGTTTTGGCATTGGTTGTTTTTGCATTTGCATCGTGCGGTAAAACCGGCGATATAGTGCCCAATGTATCTGTTAATATCCAGATAGCTAAAACAGATCCGCGTATAAGCGCCGTAAATAACATTGGTGGCGCGGTATTGTTAAATGGTGGCGTGGCCGGCATTATATTGTACCGAAGTGCCTCTAATGGCTATGTAGCTTACGACCGTTGCAGCGCCTACGAACCGCAAAAGAAATGCGCCGTTACGCTGGATAATCCTACGCTTACCGTTACCGATCCCTGCAGTGGTTCAAAATGGAGCCTGAATGATGGTACGCCGGTTAAAGCACCTGCGGTAAAATCACTCAAAATTTATAACGTAAGTACCACCGCTTACGAAATTTATATATCAAACTAATACATGGAAGCCGATAAAATAAAAGATAGCATAAAGCGGGCCGCGCAGGAGCTTTTTCGCAAATTCGGGTACCATAAAACCAGCGTTAACGAAATTGCCAAACGTGCGCGAATAGCGAAGGCAACCATTTACAAATATTTTGACAGCAAGGAGCATATATTACATACCCTGCTGATGAACTACATCAGGCTAAGCGTGGATGACCTGATACTGGCCAATACCAATGAAACAGATGAGGAAACCCGCCTGGGTAACCTTATTATGAAAACCTGCCGGTTGAGCTATACTGTTTGCAACGAATTTATCGGTTGGGATTTCATCCGCGAAAGCACCAACTCGCAGGATTTTTTAAAGAACCTGAGCAACGAATTGGAGGAAATGCTGATGGCTTCGTTCGTTCGTGTTATAGAGATCCGCAAGAATGATAATCACCACCAGCGCCTGCGTTTCCTCATTAAATGCAGCAAAAGCATTGTTTTCAGCTTCGCATTTACGTCGGTATCTGATTCCGATGTACGTAAAAACTTCGTATCCTTCCAAAAAGAGATTTTGCCATACCTGGTAAAAGCAGCTATAACAATTTAGCGTGAGTATTATTTAGCTTTGATAATGCGTGTTGTAACAGGCATAAAAAGTAAATTTTAACTTGCAAATTGACGTAACAAATTTGCTATATTTGATTAGCACCGCTTGTAAGGCAATGTTTTAAAGCGGTTTGTATGACCAGGTATAAACTCATTTTTAAAGCAAAACATACCCCTTAGATTTATGAAAGCTATAAAATTTACTATCGTAGCCTCTTTGTTATTGGCTGCTACGGCCTGTAAAAAAGGAAATAACGAAAACTCCTTCAGTGTAGACGAAGCTGCCGATATGGTATCGGGTTCTATTTCGCTAAATACATCTGGCTTTGTATCGGTTGCGGATAATATAAGCAGTAATGCGTTAACTTTAAGTTCGACAACGGCAAATGGGCCGGCGGTTAATGCTATAGGTTCGGGTAAGCAAGCCTGTGGTACTACGGTTACCGATAGCGTGAGTAATTCGGGCAGTAACGGTTCGGTTAGCTTTACTTCGTTTTATAAATACGCGCGTACGCTTACCTGTAATGCCAACAGCCAACCCGATAACCTGGTTAATAACATCACTTTTAAAGGTTCGTTTGATGGCCCGCGTTTAACATCAGCCGATAATGGCAACGCCAGCGTAAAAATTGCAGGATTAACCGCTAACGCTACCAATTTTGTAATAAACGGAACTTATAACCGCACCGGCGCATTTACATCAAAAGTTGGTGCCAAAGCAAGCGGTAACAGTATAGTGCTTATTAACGCTACAAACGTAATGTTAAGTAAACCGGCCCGCAACATAGTAGGGGGCACAGCTTCCGTAACCATATCAGGCAATACTAAAAAGGGGGCGTTTAACTACACAGGCAATGTGGTATTTACCGGTAACAACATGGCCACCTTAACCATAAGCGGAACAGTTTTCACCATAAACCTGCTTACCGGAGTTTATACCAAACAATAAAATTAAGATAGGGACTTATACAAAGGTCGATGCCATAGGTGTCGGCCTTTTTGTTTTAGTAAAGATCAGTGCGGCGGATGAACCCCCTCTTCGGCATGAACACCCTGGCTGACATTAACTTCGCTGTTGTTTTCGCCTGAATCTTTTTTAACGGTATCAATAGCTACGTTGTGGGGCTGCTCTTTGCGTGTGGTTACTGTATCAGCCTGGTTTTTCGGGGTGGCCTTGTTCCGGTCGCTGTCGCAGGCGGCTAATAGCAAACAGGTGCTAAATAACACTGCCGCGGCTGGTTTTGTTAAGTTTTTCATCGTGTATCTTCTTACAGTAATAACCAATATCAAAGTAATTTGATTTATGCGGGGCGGGAAATATATTGTTATGTCACCTAATGCCAGATTACCAGTGACCAAATGAGACAATGACCAAAACAGCCCCTAAACTTGTCGTTTTTGCAACCCACACAAATAAAATTATGCTGCTATATTTGTTTAAGCAAAAGCAAATCAATCACCTAAAATCATATAACGATCATGAAAACTACAAAAATTTTGTACTGGGTATGTACCGTACCCCTGCTGGCAATGATGCTATTTTCGGCCTATGGCAGCTTTGTACCTAATGAACAAGGTATAGCAGCTATGAAATGGATGGGCTATCCTTTTAACGTATTGGTTTTATTAGCTGTGTTTAAAATACTAGGCACAATAGCTTTACTTACGCCTGGTTTTCCACGGTTAAAAGAATGGGCCTACGCCGGTTTTACATTCGACCTTATCGGAGCAACCTACGCCATGATCATGGCCGGAGCCGCCTTTAAAGATTGGGCTTTCATGCTGATATTTATCATAATGGTATTTGGCTCGTACATTTGCTACCACAAATTAAAAGACGCAAAAACAGAATAATCTTCTACCCAAATTAGATGTTTAAACAAACGTCATTGTGCAGTTGAAGCATAATGGCGTTTTTTATTTGGTTTTTATTGAATAATTCAAAACCAAAGACAACCTTAAAGCGTATTTAACGTATTAAATGTTATTGATAGATCCCCCAATCTGTCGAGCCGATCCAATTTAAACTGTTATAAACCTTTAATTTGTTACGATATGGAAGCTAAAGACATTTTCACCGCATTATTAGCTATTCAGGACAAATACGCTTCTTACTTCAAAGCTAATCACAAAACAATTACCAACTACATTGAAATTAACTGGCAAAAGCCACTTAGCGTGCGTATTAACGATTGTGCCATGCCCCCAAAGCTGCGGCATGATATTGAGACAACGGTATTGTCAGTGATCAGAGATTAGTTGATTAGAGATTGGTTGATAAGTTATTTTGTGAAAAACTAATCACTGATCAACCAATCACTAATTACTAAATTCGCTTCGTGACCCGAACTAGCACCAGACCCAAACCCCGCGCAACGCGCAAACCCGCCACACGTAAAAAGAAGACTGCCGGCAAAGGCTGGCCCACCAGTTTAAAGGTTTTGGCAGCCGGGGTGCTGTTGGTTATACTATCGCCCTTTTATTACGGGTATGTGCTTAAAATGTTTAATGCCACCTGGCGCTGGGTGATGGATATTGGCGAACCAACAACCTATCGCCATTACCGCAGTTTCAGGGTTAATATACCGGTAAAGTACAAGTTGCACGGCATAGATGTATCATACGCCCAGGGCAAGATAGACTGGGCGCAGGTGGCCGCCATGGAAGAAGACAGCGTGCGCATACGCTTTGCTTTTATTAAAGCTACCGAAGGCCTGCTCACCACCGATCCTTATTTTAAACGCAATTGGCGCGAAGCCGCCAAGCAAGGTATAGCTTGCGGTCCCTACCATTTTTTCAGGCCCAAGAAGGATGGTTTATGGCAGGCGCGTTTCTTCCTGCAAAACGTAAAAATTGAGAAAGGCGACCTGCCCGCCGTGGTAGACATAGAAGTGCTGGATGGCGTGTCCCCCGAAAAAATGCGCCGCGAATTGAGTGCTTTCATTAATAAGGTACAAAAAGCTACAGGGGTAAAGCCCATCATCTACACCGGTATCAGCTTTTACCGCGACTACCTGAAAGGCCATTTTGACGAGTACCCCCTCTGGATAGCCCACTACTACAAAGAAGAACTAAACCTGCCGCCCGGCACTAACTGGTGGTTCTGGCAACACTCAGACCTGGCCCGTGTAAACGGCATTAACCACGATGTGGATTTTAACGCCTTTAAAGGCGATAGCTTGCAATTTGAACGGATGTTGGTTGATTAGATGTGCAAATATGCAAATGTGCGGATGTGCAAATGGTGGTCTGGTTATGTTTTAATGGGGTTACCGCTGTCCGCTTATTTCTAAATCAAACTATCATAAGCATATCTGCACACCCACACATATACTACATTTGCATTATTGATTAGTGCTTTGATTTACTGGAGTTTAGTGGTACACACCTTAACTAATACCCCGGTAATGAAGAAGTTCCTTTTACTGGCATTTTTAATGCCTTTTTTAGCCCTCGGCCAGTCCGCCCCTAAGCCCTCCAGCGGGCAAAATGCCATCGACAGCCTGCAACGACTGCTGGCCGCATCAAAAATTGATACCCAAAAAATAAACCTGCTCAACCAAATTGCCGATCGGTACATTAGCGCCCGATCCACCGAGGGCATTATATTATGCAACCGTGCTGTAGCCATGAGCCAGAAGTTTAACTACCCACTTGGTGAGGCCGACGCGTTGTACAACCGCGGGCAAATGTATTATAACCTGATAAAGTCTGATTCATCGCGTGCAGATTTTGAACAGGCTATTAAGTTATATACCAAGGTTAACAACCTGCGTGGCGTGGCCGGTTGTTATAACGAAATTGCGGTAATGCTGCGCACCCAGGGTAAAGCTAGCCAGGCCATTATTTACTTTCAGAAAGCGGCTGACATTTACGAAAAACTAAACGACCTGAACGGCGTGGCCAACGGACTGGTGTACATGGCCAACAATCACAACCAACTTAACGAGTATGATAAGGCCCTGGTTAAATACAAAAGGGCCTACGTGCTGCGCATGCAAATAAAAGCCTACAACAAGGCCGCCCAGGTGCTGGGTGGCATTGGCATGACCTACCGCAACAAGCAGCTAAAAGCTACCGATGATAAAAACTTTAAGCTGGCCATACATTATATGATGCGTGCCCGCGACCTGTTTATTAAGTACGACCATAAGCAAAACATAGCCCTTATTGATAAGGAAATTGGTGTTACCTACCAGTTTCAAAACCAGTTTGAGAACGCGCTTGTATACCTGCGCGAGGCCGAAGAGCGGTTTAAACAAATTGATTATCACCGCGAACAGGCGCATATTTATAAAGCCATTGCCTATTGTTACCTTAACCTGCGGCAGTTCACGGCGGCAAAAAAATGGTTTGAAAAAGGTTTGGCTGCCGCGATAGAGGAACACTACGAACAGCACATTACCGAATCGTACGAAGGTTTGTTTTACTACTACCGTGATATTAAAGATCCTGTACATGCGCTGGAGTATCACATTAAATGGATGGACGCTAAAGACACCGCCGCCGCCCGCAACAACTACCAGCACGTAGCCGAGCTGACCGAAAAATACGAAACCGAAAAAAAGGAGCAGCAAATAAAATTGCTGAACAACGAGAATACTATACAAAAGCTATCCATAAGCAAGCAGCAAACTACCATTGGTATAATTGCCGGTCTGCTGTTAACCTTGCTGCTGTTGGGGGGCTTATTGTATAATCGCGCCAAGCACAAGCAAAAAATTGAAATGCAGCGCCAGTTGCTTACACAGCAGGAGGAGCAAACCCGTGCCGTAATAAGCGCCGAGGAGAACGAACGCAAGCGCATAGCCAGCGATTTGCATGATGGGGTGGGTCAGCTTTTTTCGGCAGTTAAAATGAATTTAAGCGGATTGCTGGACAGGGTAACCATCACCCGTGACGAGGATCGTTTCCTGGCCGAAAAAACCCTGGCCCTGGTTGACGAAAGTTGTAAAGAAGTGCGCGTAATATCGCACCAGATGATGCCTAATATGCTGCTGCGATCAGGCATAGCATCGGATGTGAAGAGCTTTATTGAAAAGATAGATTCGGAACGCCTGAAGGTGAATGTAGAGGCTACCGGCTTTCAGGATAAGCTGGAAAGTAATGTGGAGATCGTGCTGTACCGCGTGATCCAGGAAACGGTGAACAACGTTATTAAACACTCGCGCGCCAGCACGCTTACCATCAAACTATTGCGCAGCGAAAACGGCATCAGCGCACAGGTAATTGATAACGGCGTAGGGTTTGATGCTAACGCCAAAGAGGCTTTTACGGGCATAGGCCTTAAAAACATAGCCACCCGTATTGAATACCTAAAAGGTTGGGTTGAGTATGATACCGCCCCGGGCAAGGGCACCGCAGTAAAAATTTGGGTGCCGGTGGTTTGATTAATGTGTGGATGTGCAGATATGTAAATGTGCAGATAGATCTACTTTTTGGCCAGCACCCCCGTGATCACACCGTAGGCATGCTCATAAATGGCTTCCAGGCGGTCGCGTTTCTTTTTGGCGCGGTTGCGGTGGGTTTGTTTTATATCCAGCAGATCTTTTTGCGGCAACGGGCATTCCATCATGTAGCCATACGCTGTAGGCGTACCGCCGTTGTGCTGCCAAAACTCGTCGTAATTAACCAGGTAGCTACGCTCGTACTGCGGTTCCCACGATAGTTGGTCAACCCCGTAAAGGCCCAGGATGCTTTTAATGTTCAGTATAACGCCGATAGCTTCCAGCACGGTAAGCAGCACGTGGGTCGGCATAATATCGCCAAAATGTTTTTTGGCTTCCTTAATATTCTCCAGGTGGGCGTTTATCTGCTGAAAGCGCGATATTACCATCACTTCTTTATCGGCAACGCCCAGGGTTTCGCCGCTGCTTATGGTGAAAGATAGTTGTGCTATAGTAGTGTTGCCATCCTTAAAATATAAAGAAAGCGAACCTTCCCGCTCGCGGTCTTCTGAGCCTGAGAGTATAAGTTTGTAATTCTCTTCGGCATAGCAAACAATACCGTCAATAAATAAATGCTTAAACTCGCCCGCCGGGAATCTTTCTTTCAGAAAAGTATAATGGTGACTTAATATATCGCGGCTTTTGCCCAGCGGTAACTTGGTTGATATGTATTTGCGAAGATAAAGCAGCGGGGTTTTAGGGTCCATCAGTTTATCATCGATAAAAGGTTGGAGTACGGCTTTAAGTTCTTTATGTTTTTTAACGTTATTGCTGAAAGAGCCCTCTAAAAAAAAGTATTTGGCAACTATGGCAAGTCGTTTTAATAATTTCATTTGTAGGATGAGATTTATGCCCTAATGATAGGGTTTTTAGCGCTCAAAAACAATAGAAAGGGGTAATTTAACCTATCCAGCACATTAAGTTTACCTGTTTAAGCTCCCATCTATCAGGTATGTAATAACTATGTTACAATTACTGACGGGGCTATATCTGGAGGATCTCATCCGCGGTGTATCTTGAATTATTCATGGCAATTCAATTTGATCAAATGTACAAAGGAAAAAGTATAGTTAATACGCCTCTCGCTGGTTCAAGTTTAGCGTAGCGTAACTTGGACCTATAATGTAGCAAGTTTTCAACTTGCGAATAGCGGTAATGTTAAGCAGAATGCTTAACACCTTTTAGGGCGAAGTTGCGCTTTATTAAACTTCGACCAGTGATAAAACAATAGCTTATTTAATCAAATAGTCACCTCTTTAAAATTTATAACTCACCATTTAAAATACAGGTACAGGTCTTGGCCATCATTTAAGACCGGAACATCTAAAACTAGGCTTGGCTTTTTTCCACGCTCAATTTGCTCGGTCAGTTCCTCGTTAAGTGCGATTCTATTGTCGCCCTCTATTATTTCAGCTCTATAGTTAGATGGAAATCTTTTTAATGGGAAAAAGATTTGCAGCCTGTAAGCTTCAGTGCCATTGTAGTATTTGCTAAAACAAAATGTTTCTTCAGACAATGGAAACACGTTTTCCATAATCGCTGATAGCTCGAGTAGCTTTCTAGCGCCGGCTTTAAGAGGTTTTTTAAACTCAACTTTTACCTCTGTTGTATCAGATATGTCAGCAACGGTAACTGTACCCATATTATGCTTTATCTGAGAATATTTTCCAGCAGGCAGAAATTGATATGTGTAAAAGCGCATACCATTAACAAGGCATGTTATGTATCGAGTTTGAGAAAATTTTGCTTTCTTACCATTTGCGAATATATCAATGGTAACGTGACTGTAACTAGTAGCAAAGGAGCTTGCTTCGTCTTTAGAATTACGTTTTTTCAATCGACGTAAATTTCTAATAACCATTGGTATTATTGGATAAATACCAACCCCAGCGCCAACAACACTAACACCAACAAACGACCACACAATTAATGGCGATGCTGATGATACTGTGGCGATGTAGGCGGATATGCTGCCACCCAGGGCAACAGTTAATGCCTTGTAAGCAGCAAATACATCTTTAGCGATGTTTAATAAGTCTGCTACATTCGAAATTGTAAATTTTGTTCCCATAATCTGTTATTTTGCGGTGGAGCCATCGAGTGCGGTATTACTCTCTGATGCCCTCCACCATTGGTTTGATCAATAGTTTGGAGATAGTTACTTTCGAATATCTGATAGCTAAATCCGAATTCGATTGACTGCGCACCAAATGCCTTGGTGTTAGCAGTAATTTTTTTTAATGTAGAATAGTTCATAGTGTCTTCTTTTGAACAAAAATGTTAGAGACTTTAATTGCGATTTTTAGGAAAGGTATTTACATGAAGTTACTCATAATCTTTAGAATAACAAATAGTTAACAAAAAAATACTGGATAATTCTTAAAGAGTATTAAAGTTGTATTTTGAGGTTACATAGGAAGTAAGATAAGTCGTGCAATCGTAATCAATTTGTTCCTCCCACCGCTCCCGCAAGCGTCCTCGCTTGTGGGCAAGGGCTAAGTAGTAAAGCGTTTAGGCAACTAAGCAAAAGCCACAAGCGAGGACGCTTGCGGCAGCATCAAGGACTAACCCCTTGCGTTAAGGATTGGAAGGGTTTAGCCACGACGAAGGAGTGGTCGCAGCGATAGCGGAGCCCTGGAAAGCCTGACCCCGCTTCTATCAGCGGGGAAACGCCCAAAGCCAAAAATACCCTCACTCATAATACGCATCCCACAATTTATTACGGAACTTATTGCCCGGATCAACCTGTTTTTTGAGGGCGAAAAATTGGGGTGCTTTGGGGTAGGCCTTTAAAAACTGCGCGGGAGTAGCGTGTATTTGGTAGGGCAGGTAATAGCTGCCGTTGTTGGCTATGGCCAGGTTAATGAGTTGGCGCGTAAAGGTGGCTACGTGTTGTTTTTGGGCTTCGGTGGTGCCTTGTTTGTAGTAGATGACGAAGGAGAAAACATCGGTGCGGGCCCAGGCCAGCAGGGTGCCCTCGTCGGCCGTGGTATGGCGTACGGAAATGTTCATGACGTTTACCTTGTTAGTTTTCAATACTTCGGCCATGCCGGTGCGGAACTGGTTGAAATTGGCCACGGGCACAAAATATTCCTGCAATACATAGGTGCTATGCCGGCGACTGCGAGGCTCCAACTCTTCGGCATTAGCGGCGGCTTCGTAATTGCGCGGGTGTATGGGTTGGTTGCGGTAGATTATGGGGTCGATAAGGTGTTGGCGCGTCCATTTACCCAGCGGGTGGTTGGCCACAATGCTGTATATAAAACGGTTAAAGCCGTAGCGGGGTTTTAGCGGGTCGAGGCGTTGCGTATCGGTCAGTGCCTTGTTGCTGCGCGTATAGGTTACGGCGCGCAGTTTGTTGTAGGCCCTAGGGTATAGGTCGGCATTGTGCAGCACTACAGCCGGGTTGCCTTTAATGTGGTTTAAAAACCAGGTTTGGTACTGGTGGGCATTCAGCACCGTATCGTGCCGCTGGAGCGGGGTGTTATCGGTAAGCAGCAGGGTAGCTTCGGTAATTACACCCAGCCCGCCGTAGCCGCCGATGGCGCCATAAAATAGCGGGGCGTTGTGTTGGGGGTCGGCGGTAACAACATTGCCATTGGCCAGCACCACTTTAATACTTTTAACGGTGCCCACAATGGGCCCTTCGCCAATATAGCGCCCGTGCACATTAACACTCAACGAGCCGCCAACCGTAAAATTATTATACGACTGCATAACCCGCACCGACAGCCCGGCGGTATCAATAACCCGCAACAACTTGCGCCAGGTAATGCCTGCCTGCACTGTAATTTCGCGCGCGGCGGGGTTGAAGTACAGCACGCTGTCGAACCGCGCATATCAATTTGTAAAGCGCCGTTGGTAGCCGTTTGCCCGCCCATGCTGTAGCGCGCGCCACCGATGGAAATGGGGCCGGTGCTGGCTTTTACGGCGGCAACAATATCGACAGTGGTGCGGGGTGTTAACACGCCGTTAACAACTATGGGGTTGAGGCCGCTTACATCATTAACCACCTGCGGGTTCTGTGCAATAGCGGCATAGCCAAGCAGCATGAATACGAAAAGCACAAACAGTTGGCGGATATACCTCATGGGCAGGTGTTAAGTTCGGGTGTTTTTATGGTTAGATGAAAGATAGCCCGCAAAAGTTACGCTGCGGGGTAAATTAGGCGAAAGGGTAATCAACCGGTTTACTGACAAAACAGCGCCACCAACAAATACAAGTACCTGGTAAATAAAGCTGTAGCGCGCTACACCGGGTGTAGCGGTGTAGCGTGCTACGCATACGGCGCTACACATGCGCCCCATCTGCACATCCGCATATCTGCACATCAAAAAATCATTACCTTTGCGCCAATGAGCAAAGGAGCAAAAAATCAGGTGTTCGAAAACCTGAACATTATTGATATTGCCGAGGAAGGCAAGGGTATTGGCAAGGCGGATGAGTTTGTGTTATTTGTTGAAAAAGCCGTACCCGGCGATGTGGTGGATGTGCAGGTTTACCGCAGCAAGAAGAATTTCGGCGAAGCCAAAATATTAAATATTAACAAACCGAGCGAGCATAGGGTGCAGCCTTTCTGCGAGCACTTTGGTACCTGCGGCGGCTGTAAATGGCAGCACATGACGTATGATGCTCAACTGCAATTCAAGCAAAAAACAGTGTCCGACGCGCTTACCCGCCTGGCCAAAATTGATGTGGGTGGTATGCTGCCCATTGTACCCTCGCCCGCCGACCGTTATTACCGTAACAAGCTTGAGTTTACCTTCAGCAACAAACGCTGGCTGTATGATGGCGAGAGCCGCGACGACGAGAGCCTGAACATGAACGCGCTGGGCTTTCACATCCCCGGCCGCTTTGACAAGATATTGGACGTGCAGCACTGTTACCTGCAAGCCGACCCAAGTAACGCCATTCGTAACCGCATAGATGAGTTTGCCAAACAGAACGGCTATAGCTATTACAATCTGCGTAACCATACCGGCGCGTTGCGTAACCTCATCATCCGCACCAGCTCAACCGGTGAGCTGATGGTGATCGTGGTATTTGCCTACCCAACACCCGAAGAGGTAGATAAGCTGATGACGATGGTGGAAGCTGAATTTCCGCAGATCACATCCTTGCTGTACATCCTGAACGAGAAAAAGAATGACACCATTTTCGATCAGGACGTAAAAGCCTGGAAAGGCCCGGATTACATTTATGAGGAGATGCTGGGGATAAAGTTCCGTATCGGTCCGAAATCATTCTATCAAACCAATAGCGTACAGGCGCTTCGCTTGTATGAAATAACCCGAGATTTCGCAGGTTTTACCGGCGATGAGCTGGTGTATGACCTGTACACCGGTGCCGGGACCATAGCCAATTTTGTGGCCCGCCATGTACGCGAGGTGGTAGGGGTTGAGTATGTGCCCAGCGCCATCGAGGACGCCAAAATTAACAGCGCCGTAAACGAAATTACCAACACCAAATTCTATGCGGGCGATATGAAAGATGTGCTTTCGGCAGAATTTGTGGCCGAACACGGCAAACCCGACGTGATCATAACCGACCCACCGCGCGCCGGCATGCACCCCGACGTGGTTGCCCGCCTGATGGAAATTGAGGCCGATAAAATAGTGTACGTAAGCTGTAACGTAGCCACGCAGGCACGAGACTTGCTGGTATTAAAAGAAAAATATGACACCGTGACCATTCAGCCGGTGGATATGTTTCCGCATACGCAGCATGTGGAAAATGTGGTGTTGTTGAAATTTAGGAAGTAGGAGGTAGATATGGAACCCGAAGAATTGCTTAACCCGAACGGTAACGAACCGGCAAAGCCAGTGGCTGATAGTCCGCTGATAAGTTTGGAGCGTGATTTGAAATTATTTAGCGAGTCGATATTGGAAGTGGCGGTGGAGATCATGGTGGAAGGCTTGTCAAAGTATCCCATCTTCGTGGCGCATCAGCATGATGTGAAACTGGGCGAGGTAATATTGGACCGAGAGGAACTGAACACCGAATGGAGCATCCACGCTTCGATGCTGGAAGAATTTATAGATCGCGGCATTATTAAACCGGAGTTAAAGGAGCGTTTCATCACCTCGTACAAAGATCCGCGCGATTATATGTGCCTGTTTGTAATAGTGCCCGAAGGTGCCAACTTTGTATTTGTGCCGTATACCAAGTGATAGTATATTTACCGTAATAAAAACAGCTATGCCAGATCAGCCATTACTCATACTCAACCAGCAGCAAATTCAGCAGAAGATAGACCGTATTGCTTACCAGATATTGGAAGACAATTTTGACGAGCAGGAAATTGTTATTGCCGGTATGCTGCCCCGCGGCGGCTTCCTGGCCGAGCGATTGAAAAAAGTACTAGATGGGATAGCGCCTTTCAAAAGCACGCTGGTGACTATTGATCTGGACCGATTTAGCAGCACGCTTGATGCTAAGACAGATTTTGACATCAATATTTGTAATGACAAAGTGGTTATCCTGGTAGATGATGTGTTGAACAGCGGCAAATCACTGGCTTATGGCTTTGGTGTGTTTTTGAACGCGCCGCTGAAAAAACTGCGTACCGTAGTTTTGGTTGATCGTAACCATAAAAACTTTCCAATCAATACCGATTATTCGGGCATAGCGCTATCAACCATTATTAAACAGCATATTGATGTAGTGCTGAGCGAGACGGGTAATGAGGATGCGGTTTATTTGAGATAGTTACCCCTCCCGGCCTCCCCAAAGGGAGAGGGAGATAAATAAAAACAAGAAAGGCTAACCATTCGGTTAGCCTTTCCTATTTTAAGCTGTCAACTTTTTATACTTGATCCTTTTCGGTCCCACATCGCCTAAACGTTTTTTGCGGTTCTCTTCGTAATCAGTATAGTTACCTTCGAAGAAGTAAACCTGCGAATTACCCTCAAAAGCCAAAATATGCGTACAGATACGATCGAGGAACCAGCGATCGTGACTGATGATTACCGCGCAGCCGCCGAAGTTTTCCAGAGCTTCTTCAAGCGCGCGCAGGGTGTTTACGTCAATATCGTTGGTGGGCTCATCCAGCAGGAGTACGTTGCTGCCTTTTTTCAGGGTGATTGATAAGTGTACACGGTTACGCTCGCCGCCTGACAGTACGCCAACTTTCTTCTGCTGATCTGCACCGTTAAAGTTAAAGCGTGATACATAGGCACGCGAGTTTAACGGGCGGTTGCCCACCATAATGGTTTCTAAACCGCCGGTAACGTTTTCCCAAACAGATTTGTTGGGGTCAAGGTCATCATGCATTTGGTCAACATAGCCCAGGGCAACGGTTTCGCCAACACGGAAGGTACCAGCATCAGGAGTTTCCTGGCCGGTGATCAAACGGAACAATGTGGTTTTGCCGGCGCCGTTCGGCCCGATGATACCCACTATACCTGCAGGAGGTAAGCTGAAACTCAGGTTGTCAAACAATAACTTATCGCCGTAGCTTTTGCTCACGCCATTCGCCTCAATGACCACGTTACCCAAACGCGGACCCGGCGGAATGAATAGCTCCAGCTTTTCTTCGCGTTCCTTAGTTTCTTCGGAAGCTAATTTCTCGTAGTTGCCCAAACGTGCTTTTGATTTGGCGTGACGGCCTTTAGGGCCCATGCGTACCCATTCCAGCTCGCGCTCCAGGGTTTTCTGGCGTTTGGTTTCGCTTTTTTCTTCCTGGGCCAGGCGTTTGGCTTTTTGATCCAACCATGACGAGTAGTTTCCTTTCCATGGGATGCCTTCGCCACGGTCAAGTTCCAGTATCCAGCCGGCTACGTTATCAAGGAAGTAACGGTCGTGCGTTACGGCTATAACGGTGCCTTTGTATTGTTTTAAGTGTTGCTCCAACCAATCTATGGATTCAGCGTCTAAGTGGTTGGTAGGCTCATCCAATAGTAATACATCCGGTTCTTTCAGTAACAAACGACATAAAGCCACACGGCGGCGCTCGCCACCCGATAGTACCGAAATTTTGGTATCAGGCTCCGGGCAACGCAAGGCATCCATGGCGCGCTCTAGTTTGGTATCCAGTTCCCAGGCGTTTACGGCATCTATCTGGTCCTGCAATTCGCCTTGGCGGGCCATCAGCTTGTCCATTTTATCAGCATCGCTGTAGTACTCTTCCAGGCCAAATTTTTCGTTTATCTCTTCGTATTCTTTTAGCAGGGCGGTGGTTTCGGCTACGCCTTCTTCTACTATTTCGCGTACGGTTTTTTCAGGATCAAGTTCGGGCTCCTGGCTCAAGTAACCCACACTGTAACCCGGCGAAAATACCACCTCGCCAATATTGGTTTTATCAATACCGGCTATAATTTTTAACAGGGATGATTTACCCGAACCATTTAAACCTATAACGCCAATTTTAGCGCCATAAAAAAAGCTGAGGTAAATATTTTTTAATACCGTTTTTTGCGGGGGATAAACTTTGCTAACCCCGGCCATTGAAAATATGATCTTCTCGTCTGCCACGTGTTTATAATTATTGAATTACTGATCTGATGAATTATTGAATGTTTTTTGATAGGTAAATATCAGGCTGTAAATATAATGGTTTGTAGGTGTAGAGACACAATATTTTGTGTCTCTGTAAATTGCTATCGCATACAAAAAATTTAAATTCCTCGTTGTTTGTTGGTAATATTACAGCATGAAACATTATGGTTTGATAGGCTACCCGCTTTCGCACTCATTTTCGAAAAAGTTTTTTAGCAACAAGTTTGCGCAGGAAGCTATTACCGACAGTGTGTACGACCTGTATCCGTTGGAACATATTAAAGACCTGCAGGACCTGCTTGATGCCAACCCCAAACTATGCGGATTGAATGTTACCGTTCCGCATAAAAAAAATGTGTTGAAATACCTGGATTGGATTGAGCATGATGCACGCAAGGCAGGTGCCGTAAACTGTATCCGTATTATAAAGGAAAGCCCTGTGCTGGCCGCGTTTTCGGGCGAGGTTGGGGTGCAGGATCATGATTTCAGGCTGGAAGGGTATAATACCGATCTGTATGGTTTTGAAATGTCGTTAAGGCCATTGATCAAAGAACATCATCATAAAGCTTTGGTACTGGGCGACGGCGGCGCGGCGCAGGCTGTGAAGTGTACATTGGAAAACCTGGATATACCTTATACTGTGGTTACCCGCAAAGCGCATCCCGGTAATTTGTTGTTTAGCGAATTAAAGCCGCATCATATCCGTGATCACCAGGTTATTATTAATACCACCCCGCTGGGCACCGCGCCAAAAATCGACGAGTGTCCGGATATACCTTACGAGGCTATTACCGATGATCATTTACTGTACGACCTGGTTTACAACCCAGAGCAAACCTTGTTCCTGAAAAAAGGTGCCGACCAGGGCGCCGCCACCAAAAACGGTTATGAAATGCTGGTGCTGCAAGCCGAAAAATCATGGGAGATATGGACATCAACCCAAAACCATCCATGAAAATAGCATTTGCTTTATTTGCGGCTATATTATTTTTAGCAGCCTGCGGAGGCAGCGAAGCCGATTATTCACCTAAGCCACGTGGGTATTTCCGGATCGAGTTTCCGAAGAAGGAATACACGCAATACACGTCAAATTATCCGTTCACGTTTACCTACCCTAAGTATGCCACTATAGTGGTTGATACGCAGACACGGGTTGCGCCTAAGCTGCATAACATGAACCATTTGTTAAACATGCAGTTTTACCAGTTTAACAGCACATTGCACCTGAGCTATGAAACCATAACCTCAAAAGCGGTGTTTAATGAATTGATTGAAGATGCGCATCGTTTCGCTTTTAAAAATACAGTGAAGGCAACGGGCATAGTACAAAACTCTATCAGCAACCCTAAGGAAAAAATTTACGGTATTTATTATACTATTGATGGCAACACGGCATCGTCTGTACAGTTTTTTGTTACCGATAGCGTGAAGCACTACCTGCGCGGAGCGCTTTACTTTAACAACGAACCACGCCTTGACTCGATACAGCCTGTACTTAATTTTTTAAAGCAGGATATTGATGTAATGATAAAAAGTTTTAGATGGAAGAAGTAAGGCAACCATTATTTACCATACGCAATACCATTATCTACTATTGCATCTGGGCGATAATATTAATTGTTGTAAACTCTTCAGACGAGTTTAGAAGCGGTCCGTGTACGCCTAACTTTGATATACTGGCGCCTTTTCTGTTTATGCTGATCACGCTTTTTCTTTTTTTTCGTAGTGCGTTTATCACTTTTGTCAGACACAAACCCTACCGTTTAACGTTTTATATACACCTCGCCGTTATTCTGTTATTAATGGCATGGGCAATAATTGGCAGTATAATATCATAACATGGCATCTGTAAAAATATTTCCTAATAACCCTTTCGAAGAAAACACCTATGTCCTATACGATGAGACAGGCGAATGCGCCATCATCGACCCCGGCATGTATACCGCTACCGAGCAGAATGTGGTGGTAAATTTTATTAAGGAAAGTAACCTGAAGCCCGTGTTGTTGTTAAACACGCATTGCCATATTGACCATGTGCTGGGTAATAAATTTGTGTTTGATCAGTATGGTTTAAAGCCTCAATTCCATAAAGGCGAAATGGATGTGCTGGAAGCCGTAATTGCCTACGCGCCCCAATTTGGCCTGCGCTATGAACCATCCATATTGCCCGAGGAGTTTTTGGACGAAACGGGTGAAGTGAAATTTGGTAACACCAAGCTAAGCTTAATTTACGCTCCCGGCCATTCGCCGGCACATTTGTGTTATTATGATGAGCAGGCGGGTTTTGTTATAGGGGGCGATGTACTGTTCAGGCGCAGTATCGGTCGTACTGATCTGCCCGGCGGGAATCATGCTTTGCTGTTAAAAAATATAGAGGAAAAGTTGTTTACCCTACCCGATAACGTAACCGTTTATCCCGGCCACGGTCCTGAAACTACCATTGGCTATGAAAAGGTGAATAACCCTTTTTTAACGTAGTAATGTGTACGTTTGACGTTATATGTTTTACGTATCTTTAAACAGTTCCAAAAAAACGTATAACGTAATACGTATAACGTAAAACCAATAACCAAGCTACCATTGAACACCTCCATCTACATAGCCAAAAGGTATCTTTTCTCAAAAAAGAAAACGCATGCCATCAATATCATATCGGGCATATCTATGATAGGGGTGATGATAGGCAGCGCGGCGCTGATCATCATTTTGTCGGCTTTTAACGGGTTAGAGAATCTGATTCTTTCCCTATACAGCAACTTCACACCCGAAATTAAAATAGAGGCCCGGATGGGTAAAACCTTCGATCCGCAGGCACCTTATTTTAAGGAATTGCGTAAGGATTCGGCCCTGTTTTCGTTTACCGAAGTGCTGGAAGAAAAGGCCCTGATACAATATGGCGGCAAACCTATGATAGCCACAGTGAAAGGGGTTAGCAACGACTTTTTGAAGAACAAAAACCTGGATAGTACCATACAGGAAGGTACTTTTACACTTACGGCCGGTAGCAGGCAATTTGCCGTGGTTGGCGCGGTTATACAAAATACACTGGGCATTAATGTGCATGATGAAGTTACCCCCATGCAGATAAACTCACCCAAGCACACAACGGGCATATCTGTAAACCCGATGGATGAGTTTACCACTCAAATTATATATCCATCAGGTGTGTTTAGCATACAGCGGGATTTTGATGATTTTGTAGTGGTGCCGTTGTCATTCGCCCGCGATTTGCTGGAGGTGCCCAACAACGTATCTTCTATTGAGTTGAAGTATAAAAAAGGTACTAATATTGACGACGTTCAGGAAAGGATCGTCGAAAAATTAGGAAAAGAGTTTTACGTAAAAAACCGGCAGGAACAGGATGTGGAGTTGTATAAAACGCTCAACTTCGAACGTTGGTCCATCTTCATGATATTAACCTTTGTGGTAATAGTGGCTGTATTTAATATTGTAGGCACCTTAACCATGCTGGTAATTGATAAACGCAAGGACATAGCGGTACTAACCAGCCTGGGTGCCGATAAGCAGTTGATACAGGGAATTTTCTTTTTTGAAGGCATGATGATAGCCATGACAGGCTGCTTAATTGGCTTGGCTTTGGGTTTGGTATTTTGTATATTGCAGCAACACTACGGCTTTATCAAAATAGGCGACCAGGTAACGGTTGTTGATGCCTACCCTATAGCTATACAACTGCGCAACTGTATAGAGGTGCTTTTAACCGTTGGCATTATATCGCTAATAGCATCGGGTGTAAGTGCAAGGCTAAGTGTTAAAGGTTTGGATGATATTAAACAGGATCTGTAAATCGTACATCACATGCGTAAGGCAATTACCTATTTGGTTATCGGGCTTGTGGCTTTAACTGTAGCCTGCAAAAGCAAAACTAAAAAAGCCGGGCAACAGGATGCTGCCGTGCCTGCCACAACCGAAGCACAGTTTAAAGGTTTGTACAGCTTGGGGCCTGATATCCGCTCGTTTAAAGATTGCAGTACCGGTAAGGATTATTGGGTGGCTGATAGCACCAAACAACTGGAGCTTAAATATTGGGAACTGGTTACGGCCGAAAATCATGATCAGCCGGTGTATATTGAGGTGGATGGCGAGATCAAACCATCAAATTTTGAGGATGCCGACGACGCTTATCCTAATACCCTGGTTGTACGTAAATTAATCATCATCACCAAAGATATCCCCGAAGGGAAATGCAAGTAAGCAGCCTTTTTGCTTATGTTTGCCTGCGAAAATAAAAACTCATTTGCCTGTTTGGCGTTAATTAAATTATTATGGAATCAAAGCGTCAACAAAAATTTGCCGGAGTAATACAAGAGGACCTTGCCGCTATCTTTCAGCGCGAAGGGATGAATTATTTACCAAACACTTTGGTTACCATTACCAAAGTGCGTGTTACGCCCGACCTGGCCATTGCACGGGTATTTTTAAGTTTTTTTAATAATAAAGATTCGGCACAGGCGCTGCATACCGTAAAGTCCCACGCGTCCGAGATCAGGTATAAACTGGGCAGCCGTATTAAAGACCAGGTGCGTGTAATACCGCAACTGGAATTTTTTGTGGACGATACCAGCGAGTATGTTGACCGTATGGATAAGATATTTGAAAAAATACACCGCGACGAAAGCCAGCAAAGCAGCGAATAAAATTATGAACAATACAGCCCAACTGGAAGCTTACGTTAAAGCAAACCCGCAGGCTATTGGCAAAGTAATTGATTTTGAGGCCGGTGTCCACCGGCTTCTGCATTTTGATTTTACGGCAGCTAATGCCGAGCTAAGCGCCGATACCATCAATAATACCGAAACGTTTAGCCATTGGATAAGCCAAAAGCTAAAACTTGCAGGTGCTGATTATGGCATTGGCGGCTACATGGAACATCGTACCATTTACACCCGCAGCGCTTTGTTTGATACCGAGGCAGAACCACGCCGTTTACATCTAGGTGTGGATATATGGGCCGGTGCCGGTACGTCGGTTTACGCGCCTATGGACGCCACTGTGCATAGCTTTAATAACAACAATAATTACGGCGACTACGGCCCCACCATCATTTTAAAACACAACCTGGACGGTTTGATAATACATAGCTTGTACGGCCATTTAAGCGTGAGCAGTTTGGAAGGGCTTTTTGCCGGGCAACGTTTAGCTAAAGATCAAAAAATTGGTGAGTTTGGTAGTTCTGACGAGAACGGACATTGGCCGCCGCATCTGCACTTTCAGCTGATGTTTGATATGGAAGGAAAGCTGGGAGATTATCCGGGTGTGGCACGTTTCTCGGAAAAAGAAAAGTACCTGGCCAATATGCCTGATCCTGCTTTGATTTTGAAATTTTAATATATACCCTAATATGTTTAAATCAGTTTACAAAATCTCGTTACTTGCGATTTTGAGTATTGTAATGTTTAGCTGCAAAAAAGCAAAGGTGCCCGATATTCCTTTGCATGTATTGGTGCTGGGTAATAGTATAACTTACTCGCCCGCTAACCCCGGCATAGGTTGGAATGGCAACTGGGGTATGGCAGCCAGCGCAGCTAATAAAGATTTTGTGCATTTACTGGAAGCCCGGTTAAAGGCGGTTAACAGTTCGCATACGCTAACATTTAAAAACATTGCGGCTTTCGAAGGGGAATTTGATAACTATAACCTTGATCAAAATCTAAAAACTTACCGCGACGCAAAACCCGGCCTCATCATACTCCGTATAGGAGAGAACGTTACCCGCACGGCTGATTCGGTAATGTTCAGGCAGAAATATAAAGCTTTGATAGATTACTTTAAAACGGACAATCCATCGGTAAGAATATTAGCCGTAGGTTCGGTATGGCCGCAGCGCGAGATGGCCGAAAAGGTAATGCAGTCGTATTCCAGCTACAGAAGCTTAGCTTTTATGAATGCTGATCTTACAAACTTCGCCTTCGGCATGTTTACTGATCCGGGCGTACAGGCGCACCCTTCAGACAAAGGCATGCAAGCCATAAGCGCTGCCATTTGGGACGCGCTGCTAAGCCCGTTATAACACTATAAATAGCTTAACCACCATTGTTTGTGCGTTTGTTTGTAACCCATAAACCATCTGGCGGGGAAATAAAGTATAGTAACCATTAGCAGCCACCACAGGTACATTACCGGCAAACTGAAAGATATCATTTGGCCGCCTCCAAACAAATTGCCTATCAGCACCGCACTATAATGTATCAGGTAAATATGCAGGATGTAGTAAAACAACGGTACCCTGCCAAATACCACAAAAATATTCGTCAGTTTATTACCGCGGCCTTCCAGTAAAGCTAATATGATCATGGCCGGGCCAAGGGTTATCAGCAAATAATCTAACGATGGTGGGTATTTTGATACGTTGATGAATGACAATATGGTTCGGTGCAGGGCCGGTTGTGTTGCCCACGTTGCGGCATCGCCATACATATTAAAAAACCTGATGACGATGAACACCGCTATCGCCGACAGACCCAATGCAATTAAAATGTTTTTTCGCTTCGCGGAATCTAACAAATACAGCGAGCCAAAAGCATAACCGGTTGCCATTACGCCAATCCAGGGGATAAGCGGATACATCACAAAAATTTGTTCCTTACCCCAAAGCGGCACCAACCCGGGCACGTGCAGCAGGGTCCAGAATGATTGGCCGGTAGTTGTAAATTTTGACGAATCGACCCCATCCAATAAATTATGCCCGAAAATAAGCAGCAAACCAATACCTGCAATGGCTGGCAGCGGCAGGTAAATGAGCAGTCCCAGTATCATCATACTTACGCCAATTGCCCATATCACCTGTAAAAAATGTCCTCCGCCCCATGCCCATGATATTACGGTAAGCTCCAGCACAATAAGCCACAACCCGCGAGACAGCAAAAACCGCGAAGCCTGCCCTTTGGTTTTCCCCCGGCTAAGCGAGAGGAAAGCACCTGTGCCTGCCAAAAACACGAAGGTGGCAGCGCAGTAATGAGTAATAAAGCGGGTTAAAAATAACGCGGTAGATGCCCGGCTAAGGTCGGTGGGTTGGTAGTCGGTAAACAAGTAAAAATCGCGCGTATGGTCAAGCGCCATAATTACCATAACAATACCACGTAATATGTCTATAGAGTCAATTCGTTTTTTTTGCGGGGCCGATAGGGTATTAGTCATTGTGCAATGGTTGGTGATGCAACTTACCTATAATCAGTTGTTTGGCAAAATAAAAAAAGCGATGGTGTTGGCCATCGCTTTTCTGGTATCATTATGTAAATTAATTCGCTTTCGAAAACTCAAAAGGCACAATAACCTTAAAGCTAATGTTACGGCCCATATTAAATATACCACGTTGTACATTGGCCGGTACCTCGTCGTTATCAAAATATTTCAAACGGCTCATGTTTGATTGGTAGTTGATGTTGGCCAGGTTAGTGCCTTCAATAAATAGTTTCAATACAGTGTTGCCTTTTGCATTAACCACATTGCCGCCAATGCCCGCACTGATAAGGTTATAGCCCGCCGTATAGGTTTCGGTGCCGTAGGCCGCGAAGAAACGATCCTGCGCACTGTAATGATCTAAGCCAACAAAAGCATACACGCTTCTGAAATTAGCGAAACCTTTGCTGAATTGTCCGCGCAACTCACTATGTAAATGCAATGGCGGGATAAATGGCAGATATTTAAGGCTATCGGCAACAGAGCCGCCGGTGCCTTTGTTGGTGCCGTAGGTTAATGACAGCGCGTTTTGAAAGTGCAGCCACGATATAGGGTGAATATCCAAACTGGCTTCGCCACCACTAATACGGGCCTTGCTTTGTACGTAGGTAAATTCGTTATAGCCCTGGTTAAGTACCGGCGTGCCATCTGCCGCTAAAACCTGCTGCTGAAAAATGTAGTTATCGATATTATTGTTAAACACTTCTATACTGGCCGATACATTTGGCAGCGTAATAAAAGCGCCAAAATCCATCTGTGTACTAAACTCGGGTTTAAAGTTAGGGTTACCTACGTGATAGATCTGCGAACCCGGATCGGGGCCGTTGGCAGATAATTCGGCAATACTTGGCGCGCGGAAACCACGGGCAATATTAGCCTTGAATAACAGCGCTTCGCTGGCGTTGTAGGTAGCACCAAAACTTCCGGAAAAGCCTGAGAAGGTTTTATTAAGCGGATCGAATTGTTTTTCAACGCCGGGGGTAGTGGTTGGGTTTGGTCCGGTATATTCTGCAGGGTATTTACCGTTGTTATCTACATAAGCAGTTTTGCCATTGAATGAACGATTATCAAACCTTGCACCTGCCGAAACATCAAACTTGCCATAGGTTTTTTTCACGATAGCAAAAGGCCCTACATCAAACTGGTGGTAGGCCGGTATCGGGAAATCGGTAGCGCCGCCAATGCTGTTGTTTTGAAACTGGCCGTTTACACCGAAGGTAGTTTCGTAGCCGTCGCCAAAATTTTTGTTGTATTTAACATCGTAGGTATAGGTAGCCAGGTGCAGGTTTAAGCCCGGAATGTGTGCATCCTCGGGGTGCGTATATTCGCGGCGGTGGCTTAATTGGTAACCCAGGTTAACTAACAGGTTATCATTACCAATATTAAAGTTGCTATTACTGTAAATGCGATAAAGTTGTACGCGCTGATGTAATGCGGGTACGTTGTATGAGTTCAGTTCATTGTCGGGCACAATATCGCGTGTCAGGTCGTCCTCGGTAACCTGTTTAGTAAAGCGACGGGTAACATCATCACGACTACCATCGGGTATGGCCTGCTTGTTATCATATAACGACGCGTTTATATAAGTGTAGCCCCAATTTTTGTTCAGGCCTAACATTAAGCGGGCATCACGCTCTTTAAAGCTGGTGTTGTACACACGGCCATCATGCGGGTTCTGGTAGTTTTTGGCGTCTTTGCCTGATAGGATCGTTCCCCAAACAAAGCCATTGTTATTGCCCTGCAAACGCAATGATCCGTTTACTAAACCGGCGTTGGTGCCGTATACACCTTGCACAGCCCCGTTAATCACACCATCAGGCACCGGCGATGGCGAAATTAAGTTTACCACACCGCCAATAGCGTCCGATCCGTAGGATAAACTTGCCGGGCCCTTGATGATCTCTACACGGTCTATCGAGTTTTGATCAACCTCAATACCATGCTCATCACCCCATTGTTGTCCTTCCTGGCGGATACCATCCATCAAAGTAATTACACGATTGTAGCCCAAACCATGAATAAATGGTTTTGATACGTTCGGCCCGGTGGTAACTGCGCTGATGCCCGGCAGGTTGGCTATCTGGTCGATAACGTTGCCTGCTGCGGCGCGTTGTTCAAGGTAGTTTTTGCCTACCGCCACCATGGGCACCGGGTTACGTTTTAACTCGGTAGCGCGGCTTACACCTGTGATCACTATCTCGCCGGCCTCGATAGCCGAAGTTTGCAATTGCACAGACAAAGTTTGTGTTTTAGAGAAATCTATTTTTTGATTGTAGGTGGAATAGCCTAAAATGCTGACCTGTACAAGATAAGTGCCGTTAGGTACGCGGTTAATAGTAAAACGACCGTTCACATCGGTAGTAGTACCTAACTTTAGATCGGGGATGCTAACCACGGCGCCGATGATGGGTGAGCCGTCTTTTTTATCGGTTACGGTACCGGTAAATGCGCCGGCAACAGGTTCGGCAATGGTGGCCGCTTTTAGTATGGTAGTATTGGCTGCTATAAAATAAAACAGGCCAATTAAGATGATCTTAATTTTCATTTGTTGTTGTTTTGTTAGATCGATCGCACCCATAGGGTTATCAATTGAGCTAAAAAGAATAAGAGAGTTTAATGATTAGTTTAAAAACTATGTAGCATGGCGTAATTAAACATCCGCGCAGCACAAAGCTTTAAGCAAAATTGTTAGACAACAACAGCCGGGGGTGCACGCCCTGCCGAGAGGATGAGGGCAATACTTACAAAATCATAATTATAAACTTTATAAAAATGATTTGTAACAATTTTGGGGTTATAAGAAATTGGGGTATTAATAATGGCATCTGTGTGGTGCATAGCATCGCAGATACCGCATTTTTCTTGTACTACAGGTTTGCTTTGGTCTTTGGCAAGTGCGCTTACTTCGTGTCCATTGCCGGTATTTAATTTATGCTGGTGAGCATAAATAGTGTACTGCCCCGCTATAAAGCAGAACAATAACAGCCATGAGCAAAAAATAATCAATCTGTTTTTTTTCAAAACCAAGCGCCGGTTTTTGTCCCGACAGGTCAAAAGTAATTATAAAAACAGTTAAAAGCAATAATGTTGCAAAACGATAGTGTTAAACAATAGTAAACTCAACATCATCCGCGTATATTTGCGGGATATGACACCGGCAGAGATCAATATTAAGTGGAAAGAATTACAAGCGCGCATAGCCGAGGATTTTGACAGCGATACGCCCGATACCAAGGTGATGCTGTTTTTAATTGGCGTGCAGGAATTGGGTAAAGGCGCACAAAAGTTTAGCAAGCGCCAAAAAGAAGAGCTGATGCATATTGCCACCTGCAAGCTGTTTAGCCTGATGGGTTTTTACGAACTGGAGGGTCAGGATCAGGATGGCTGGCCGCATTGGAAACTGGTAAAAACCATCCCTAACTATACCCTGCTTGAGCAGGAAATGGTGTTAAAAACCTTGATCATTGAGTATTTTGAGGAAGCGTTGAGCTAAATGAATATTTTGCTAAATTACCGTATGAAATTACGCTTAACCCTATTATTCCTTTTCATCGCGTTTAGCGCATTCGCCAAAAAGCCGAACAGCTATGTGCGTATACACACCGCTTACGGCGATTGCATCATTCGCTTGTATAACGAAACCCCGCTACACCGCGATAACTTTATCAAACTAACCAAAAAGGGCTTTTATAATGGCACGCTGTTTCATAGGGTGATACAAAACTTTATGATACAGGGCGGCGACCCCGACTCAAAAGACACCACCAAAAATAAACCCGGCGCCGCGTTGGGAGAGGGTGATGTAAAATACACTATACCCGCGGAATTTAGAGACAGCTTGTTCCACAAACGAGGTGTGTTAGCTGCCGCGAGGGATAATAATCCCGCAAAAGCTTCAAGCGGCAGTCAGTTTTATATTGTAGAAGGTAAACGCTTTACAGATGAGGACCTGGATAAGTTGATACAAGCAAGATTGAACGGCAGACAAATTCCGGCATCGCAACGAGCCTATTATAAATCGGTAGGAGGCGTGCCCCATTTAGATCAAAATTATACCGTTTACGGCGAAGTAGTAACCGGCATTGATATGGTTGACCGCATAGCCGCTGTTAAAAAAGATGCAAAAGACAGGCCGACTGAAAATGTAGTCATGACGGTATCGCTGCTAAAGAAAAGAGAGTGCAGAAGGATGGATAAATTGCTGGGCCTGCGTAAATAAATAACGAACACCGAACACCGAACACTGAATATCGAATGTCGAAGTATCACTTCAATATTCGACATTCAGTGTTCGATATTAATAACCAATGAAAATTATCACCTATAACGTAAATGGCATCAGATCGGCCATTAATAAAAACTTTTTAGCATGGCTGCAGGCCACCGATGCAGACGTTGTTTGTATGCAGGAAATTAAAGCTACCCCCGATGTGCTAACCGACCTGCACCTGGTTGAAGCTTTAGGCTACCAGCACTACTGGTTCCCGGCCGAAAAGAAGGGCTACAGCGGTACAGCTGTTTTAACCAAACGCACCCCAAATCATATTGAATATGGCTGTGGTATTCCCGATTTTGACAGGGAGGGCCGAAACATCCGCGTGGATTTTGATGAGGTATCGGTTATGAGCGTTTACTTTCCATCAGGTTCAAGCGGCGACGAGCGGCAGGTTTTTAAATTCAGGTTTTTGGATGAGTTTGGTAAATACCTTACGCTGTTAAAAGTTACGCACCCTAAACTTGTTATCTGCGGTGATTACAATATCTGCCATCGCCCGATAGATATCCACAACCCAAAATCAAACGCCAATTCATCCGGCTTTTTGCCCGAGGAGCGCGAGTGGATGGAGAACTTTATCGAGTCGGGTTTTATAGATACCTTCCGCCACATGAACAAGGAGCCGCACAATTATACGTGGTGGAGCTTTCGTGCCAATGCCCGCGCCAAAAACCTGGGCTGGCGTATTGATTATACCATGGCGAGTAAAGAACTGGAGAACAATATTAAACGCGCGGCGATATTGCCCGAGGCAAGGCACTCAGATCATTGCCCGGTGCTGTTGGAGTTGGAGTTTTAGTTTCGGAGATGTACGTAGAGACGCAATATTTTGCGTCTCTGTTTGTTTTGTTATAAGATGAAAATAGGCTGGATAATTTTTTCATTCGTATTAATATCGGGCACCGCCGGTAATAATCAGCCTATTCCGCCAGCCGCGCAAAAACTGATCAAATGCTATCCCGGCTATGTAACTAGCTTCGCCGATAATCACCTTATCCTAAAAAACGGCACTAAACTATTATGGGATGACGGCATCGTCAATAAAACCGATCAGCAAAAACTAGACAAACCGGATCTGGAAGATATGTTTACGGAAACGTATCCCCCTGGAAAATCAGCCGCGCCAAACAAAAACGCCGATCCCGGCAGGATAAGAAATGAAGCTTTTTTTAAGCAGATCTATGGCGAGAGCAAAGCGGCTGTAGAAAAAAACTTAACCACCATAACCTGGTGTCCAAAGCTAGTGGGCCAGAAAGTTACCGTCACAAAAATCAACGGGGTTGATAAGCAACTGATCCAAATATCCAGGGAACTGGATGAACATCCCGAACTCAAAAAATATCTTACCCAAATAGGCGGCACCTTTAACTGGCGCAAAATTGCCGGCACCAACAGGCTCAGCACACACAGTTTTGGCATGACGGTAGATATCAACACCAAATATTCCGACTACTGGCAGTGGACATGCAAATGCACCAATGAAAACGCTACAATAAATTACACCAACCGCATACCACAAGTTATAGTTGATACGTTTGAGAAGCATGGCTTTATTTGGGGCGGAAAATGGTACCATTATGATACCATGCACTTTGAGTACAGGCCTGAGTTGTTGTAACTAGATTTTAGCCCCGTAGGGGCTACCTGTTTATAGACAAAGAAATTTTAAATATTAGACTCCGTAGGAGTCGCCTGATAAACGGCTAGTTCAAAGAGGCACCTACGGAGCCAATTAATTGCTCTTGTAAGCTATAAACAGGATGCTCCTACGGAGCGTTTTTAAGTCCTATATTTACTACTAAACCTTTGACCTATGCGCATTCTATTTACTTTGATACTGTTTTTTAGCTATGCTACCATACCCACTACCGATACGGTACTAACCCGTTTTAAAACCCCATCAGGCTACACGCAGAAACCGGTAGAAGCCGGAAGTTTTAGCGCCTGGCTGCAAAACCTGCCACTAAAGCCAGCGGGCACACCTGCTAAAACCTATAAGGGCGATGTTGCCCACACCGATAAATATACCGGTGCCGTAATTGACATGAGCGTAGGCACGCAGGACCTGCAACAATGTGCCGATGCCGTAATGCGCCTTCGCGCCGAATATCTTTATCAAAAGAAAGACTATAAAAACATCAGCTTTAATTTTGTAAGCGGCTTTAAATGCGATTATGTGCACTATGCCGATGGCTACCGTTACCAAAACAACAAATGGGTGTTAACGGCTAAAAAAGATTATGGCTACCCGGCGTTTTTGCGCTATATGAATTTGGTATTTAGCTATGCCAGTACCTTATCGTTAGAAAAAGAACTAAAACCGGTAGCTGTTCCCGATGATATTAAAACCGGGGACGTATTTATAAAGGGCGGTTCGCCGGGGCACTGTTTTATGGTGATGAACGTGGTGGAGGATGCCAATCATAAAAAGCAGTTTTTATTGGCTCAAAGCTTTATGCCTGCGCAAAATATACAGGTGCTGCAAAGTGGTTCGGCTTGGTTTAGTATGGATAGGCCGGCCAATATTTTTTATGGCGATTTGGTGAACGCGAAATATTTGAGGCGGTTTTAATCGAGGGTGTCACCCTGAGCACCGTCGAAGGGTGAGCGCAGAGGCCTTTGCCCGCATGCTTCGAGAGCCTCAGCATGACACCCTACGCACAGTTGTCTTGATTCCTGGCTCTTGATTCTTGACTCTTATTCTATCCATTCGCTTACTATTTTCGCCGAGAGCAAACACAGGGGAATTCCGCCGCCGGGATGCACACTGCCTCCACAGAAATACAGATTTTTAATTTTTGACGAACGATTGGCGTGCCGTAAAAATGCCGCGAACTTGCTGTTTGAACTGGTGCCATAAATAGATCCCTGATAAGATGAGGTTTTGCTTTCAATGCTTCGCGGATCGAGAATGCTTTCTGTTACGATAAGTTGGCTGATGTCTTCACCCAGCAAGGCAGATAATTTTTTGATGATATTTTGACGGGCTTCCGCTATCAGCGTATCCCAATCCTGCTCGCTGTTGGCAGGTACATTGATCATCGTAAACCAGTTTTCGCAACCATTGGGTGCGTCGTCAGGCTTTAATTTAGAGCTGATGTTGAGATAAACCGTAGGATCATGGTAAATGGTTTTTTGTTGCCAGATGTGATCGGACTCTGCTTTATAATCGGCGCTAAAAAATATGTTATGCAGATCTAATTGCGGGAAATGCTTTTTTATCCCCCAATAAAATATCAATGCCGAACTGCTGCGTTCCTGCTGCAATATTTTGGTGGGTTTTAGTTGGGGATGCGCTTTTAATAAACGATTGTAGGTGAACCATACGTCCATATTGGATATCACCGCATCCGCCAGCATGTGTTGCCCGGTAACTTTTATTCCGGTAGCTTTTTTATCAGCCATCGCGATCTCATCCACCCGCGAATTAAAGTGAAACTGCACACCCAGATCCTTTGCCAAAGCCACCAAACTATTTGTTATGCTGATCATTCCACCTTCTGGAAAATAAGCGCCGTAATGCTGTTCCAGATGCGGAATGACGTTTAGCGTTGCCGGGGCTTCGTACGGGTTTGATCCGTTGTACGTAGCATATCTATCAAAAAACTGCACGGTACGTGCATTTTTAAAAAAGCTTTGGTTTGCCTGGTGCATCGTGCGGGCGGTATCCATGCGTGGAAGGCCAAGCAGCGACTTCAAACTATCGCACCTTAAATAAGTAGATAAGCGATGCATGGATCTCTCCAGGAAAACGGGATTGCTAAGATTATAGATCCGCTTGCTATTAGTTACCTGTTTTTTTATCGCTGCCGCGGATTCGCCTAGTTTGGTTTTTAGTTCGTTGACGAATTGCTCTTCATCAGCGTAAGCAGAAACCGTATTGCCATCAGCATAAAAATAATTGCAGACTATGGGCAGGCGCTGATACTTGAAATATTGGGAAGGATCTTTACCGGCCAACTTAAAAAGCTCATCAACATACTGCGGCATGGTAAGCAGACTGGGCCCGGCATCAAAACGGAAACCATTCTGCGCTATTTCGGTTAGTTTACCGCCGGCGTAGCCGTTGGCCTCAAAAACTTCAACCACATAACCTTTAACCGCTAAACGGATGGCAGTAGCTATACCGGCTATACCGGCACCTATAATAATGGCTTTTTGGGGCATGGGGTAAAGGTACGTATATTACCTTTTTGTCATTCTGAACATAGCGAAGAATCTTGTAAGCGCGATAGCTATGCCGTAGAAGATTTTTCGCTATGCTCAAGAAAGTAGTTCTTCGCTATGCTCAGAATGACAAGTTTTGTTACGCGTGAACCCCCTCTGCAATTTCCTCAATCACTTTATTGTTAAAAGCCGGCAAATCACTCGGCCGGCGACTGGTTACCAGGCCATTGTCAACCACTACTTCCTGGTCTATCCAATGAGCGCCGGCATTTTTCAGGTCGGTTTGCAGGGATGGGTAGGAGGTGAGGTTACGGCCGCCAATCAGGCCTGTTTCAATTAAAGTTTGCGCGCCGTGGCAAATAGCAGCCACGGGTTTGCCTTCATCTAAAAATGCAGACACAAAAGCAATGGCTTCTTTATTCTGGCGCAGTTTGTCAGGGTTCATTACGCCGCCGGGTAGCAGCAAGGCGTCATAATCGTCAGGACTAACTTCGCTTAGTTCTTTGTCAACGTCAACGTCAATTCCCCATTTGTCCTTGGCCCAGGCACGTACTTTGCCGCTGTGCGGGGCTATTACGTCGACCGTTGCACCAACGGCCTCCAACGCGCCTTTGGGGCTGGTTAGTTCAATTTGTTCAAAACCGTCTTCGGTAAGCAGGGCTACCTTTTTCTTGCTTAATACTCCCATGGTTAGTTTGCTTTAATTTTAGATTATAAAAATTAACCTTTACTAATATTAATTACAGGTGGGACTAAGGATGGTTTTGAAAAATGTTAAACAAAAAAGGGATAACCAACCGGTTATCCCTTTTTAATCTTATAATTCTTCCTTTAGGAGGCTAGGGGGTTACGCCTCTACAGCTTCGCCAACTAATTTATTAGCTACTAAGTACTCGGCAATTTGCACAGCGTTGGTAGCGGCACCTTTACGCAGGTTATCGCTCACAATCCAGCAATTTAACGTATTTGCCTGGCTCTCGTCACGACGGATACGGCCTACAAAAACCTCATCCTTATCATGCGCGTCAAGCGGCATTGGGTATTTCAGGTTAGCAATGTCATCGGTAACTACAACGCCCGGCGCTTTAGCTAACAATGCTTTTACTTCTTCTACCTCAAAATCGTTCTCAAACTCAATATTTACTGATTCTGAGTGGCCACCCATAACCGGGATACGAACCGTAGTAGCGGTAACACGGATGCTGTCGTCGCCCATAATTTTGTTGGTTTCTTTAACCATTTTCATTTCCTCTTTGGTGTAGCCGTTTTCGGTGAACACGTCAATCTGAGGTAAAACGTTCAAGTCAATTTTATATGGGTATGCCATAGGGCCTTCAATACCTGCGCGCTCGTTAAATAACTGCTCAACAGCTTTAACGCCTGTACCGGTAACCGATTGGTAGGTTGAAACTACCACCCTTTTAATTTTGTATTTATCGTGCAGTGGTTTTAATGCCACTACCATTTGTATAGTTGAGCAATTTGGGTTGGCAATGATCTTGTCGTCAACAGTTAAAACGTCGGCATTAACCTCGGGTACAACCAGTTTTTTGGTTGGGTCCATACGCCAGGCTGATGAATTGTCAACAACAGTAGTACCGGCTTCGGCAAATAACGGAGCCTGCGCCAATGATGTGCTACCACCTGCTGAAAATAAAGCAATAGCGGGCTTCTGTTTTATCGCATCCTCAACAGAAATAACCTTAATAGCCTTACCCTTAAAAGTGATCTCTTTACCAACACTTTTCTCTGATGCGACTAATAATAATTCTGAAATGGGGAAGTTGCGTTCTTCAAGAACCTGCAACATTTTGGTGCCTACTAATCCCGTAGCACCTACAACTGCGATTTTCATGTTTTTAATTTAAACTACCTCACGGCAGTTCGTTTGTTAAATGTTAATTAATAATATATTACTTAAATCACAAATATCGCTTTTTTTTGCTAAGGTGCCGCACGCTAATGTAAAACGGGCTTCAAAATTTTTTATTCAGCGCAGCGAAATCGATTTCATTTCAATCAAATTTTTACCTTTGCCTCACATTAACTGCAATTGTATGAGCGAAAAGATCTTTGTGATCGGTTCGAATGGCCAAATTGGCACCGAACTGGTCATGACCCTGCGTAATATTCATGGTGCCGAGCAAGTAATTGGGTCGGACATACACGCTATTGAAGGGCACACTGTTAGCGCTACCGGTCCGTTTGAGTTGGTGAACGTAATGGACAAAGATCTGCTTAAACAGCAGTTTGAAAAACACCAACCTACCCAGGTTTATTTGCTGGCCGCGATGCTATCCGCCACCGGCGAAAAATTCCCCAAAAAAGCCTGGGATCTCAACATGCAGGGCCTGCTAAATGTTCTTGACCTGGCTGTCGAATTTAAAACTGCTAAAGTTTTTTGGCCAAGTTCAATCGCTGTGTTTGGTCCGCATTCGCCACAGCATGATACACCTCAGTTTTGTACCATGGATCCAAACACGGTCTACGGTTTCAGCAAACTGGCCGGCGAACGTTGGTGCGAATACTACTACCTTAAACATGGCCTGGATGTACGCAGCATACGCTACCCCGGCCTGATCGGTTGGCGCTCTGAACCGGGCGGTGGTACTACCGATTATGCTGTGAACATATTCCACGAAGCTTTGGCGCATGGTAAGTACGAAAGTTTCCTGTCGGAAAATACCGCTTTGCCAATGATGTATATGGATGATGCTATTCGCGCTACTATACAGTTAATGGATGCGCCGGCCTACCAGATCAGCATCCGGTCATCATACAATTTGGCAGGTATTAGCTTTACCCCGGCGCAATTAGGTGTCGAAATTAAAAAGCACTTGCCTGATTTTGAATTGACCTATGCAGCATTTGATCCTCGCCAGGCCATTGCCGATAGCTGGCCAAAATCTATCGATGATAGCTATGCTCAAAAAGATTGGAGCTGGAATATTCAATATGATCTGCCGGCTATGGTAGAGGATATGCTGAAGAATCTGAAAAAGTAAGTACCTATTGATATACCACCTGACTCAAATGCTAAAGATATCGCGATAGCATGCTGGAAAAGGTATGCCTCAATACTCGCTCAAAACCAACATAAACATTATATTTGTCTCCACAAATCCATGGACTATTGGCCATGGACTATCGACTAATAAAACTATGGGAAGAGCATTCGAATTCCGTAAAGAAAGAAAATTTAAGCGCTGGGCCAAAATGGCCGTGCAGTTTACCCGTTTGGGTAAAGAGATAGTAATGGCTGTTAAAGCCGGTGGTGGCGACCCAACTACCAACTCGCGCCTGCGTACCGCGGTGCAAAATGCCAAGCATGTAAACATGCCTAAGGATAGGGTTGAGGCTGCTATTAAACGTGCTACCAACCGTGATGAAAAAGACTACGAAGAGTTGGTGTACGAAGGTTATGCCGCACATGGTGTAGCTGTACTGGTTGAAACCGCGACAGATAATACTAACCGTACCGTTGCTAACGTACGTAGCTACTTTACTAAATATAACGGCGCGCTGGGTAAAACCGGTTCATTAGATTTTATTTTTACCCGTAAGGCCGTATTTACCTTTGACCCGGGCGACCGTGATCTGGAAGAACTGGAGTTTGAACTAATCGATGCCGGTTTAGAGGATCTGTTTGTGGAGGCTGATGAAGAAGGAAAAGATATTGCTGTAATACATACCGCGTTTGAGGATTTTGGTAAAATGCAAAAAGCTTTAGAGGAAATTGGCATCGAACCCAAATCTGCTAAGCTGGAGCGTATCGGCCAATCGTTTAAAGAGGTTACCGAAGAACAAGCTGTTGATGTACTGAAACTAATAGATCGTTTGGAAGAGGACGACGACGTGCAGGCGGTATATCATAATATGGCTGAGTAATTTTGATTTCAAATTTCGAATTTTCGATTTCGGATTTATTTGAACAATCGTATGCCACTACTTCACACACGTAAGCAGGAAAAGAAAGTTAAAGTAACCTTTAGCAACGGCTTGCTTTTTGTTGAAAAGGAGGGTGGCAAACAACAGGCTTTCCCGTTGGAGTGGTTTCCGAAGTTGCTAAACGCGACAGAGGAAGAACGTGAAGATTGGACACAAACCGAAAACGGCATCCGCTTTAATAAGCTGGATATCGATGTCTCGATATAGATATGAGACATGAGATTTGAGATATGAGATAAATTTAATGGGGATATGGGTGATGGATTGTGAGCATGTAGTCTCACATCTCACATCTCAAATCTCACATCTAACCAAACATGACTTTCGAAGAGTTTTTTAAAAAGAAGAGAATTGACCTGGATGCCTTTCAATTAGGCAACCCGGGCCTGTTGTCTGAATTTAAAACGCACTTTGAGCAAATGGGCGAAAAGAGTTTCGACCATACCAAAAAATATTGGTTCAATAAGCTACGCGGCGAGTATCACCTGGCGGCTGAGATTAAAACCGAAAAGCCTAAGATAGAGAACCAACTGGCCGAGCAAACGGTAACCGACAGCATTAACGAGGCTGCTGAAGCGCCCGTTTCAACTGCACCTAAAACCGGTTTTACGCCAAGGTTCAGAGCCCCGGCTGTTCCACCTCCATCAACTGAGGTTAAAGCAGAAGAAGCAAAAACCGAAGAAACACCTGCCGTTGCGGCTCCTAAAACAGGCTTTACACCACGTTTTAAAGCCGGCATATCCAAACCTGCCGAAACACCATCTACCGAAAAAGCAGAAGAAGCTAAAGCAGAAGAAAGCGTCACAGCCGCCGCACCAAAGCCTGGCTTTACGCCGCGTTTTAAAGCGGGAGTAACTAAACCTGTGGATACAACGCCGAATGAGGCAAAAGAGGAAGCCAAAGAGCCAGAGTTAGAAAAACCAAAAGGTTTTACGCCACGCTTTAAAGCTGGGGTTACTAAACCTGCAGAAACGCCAACTACCGAAGAACCAAAGCAGGAAGCTATTGCCCCTGACACAGAAAAGCCAAAAGGCTTTACGCCACGTTTTAAGGCCGGGGTTACTAAACCTGTTGAAGCTGCGCCCGAAGAAAATAAAGATGCGGTAACTGAAAAGCAACCTGCAGAGGTACCTGTAACAACTGACAAACCTAAAGTTGGCTTTACACCACGTTTCAAAGCAGGGATAACTAAACCTGCCGAAGCTCCATCGGAAGAAAAGAAAGAAGAAGAGCCTGCTGCTGAGGCATCAGTTCCTGCTGAAGAAAAGCCGGATGTTGATAAACCTAAAATAGGTTTCACACCGCGTTTTAAAGCAGGAATTACTAAGCAAGCTCCGCCTCCTACAGAAGAATAGCCATAAAAAAAGCGCGCTGAATGCTCAGCGCGCTTTTTGTTTAATGTTGTATCGTTATTCCGAATCTATCAGAACGATTTTGGCTATGATGCCGCCCGGTGGTTTAACCGGGGTGCCGCCGTTAACCGGCTGCGAGTATAACACAATATTACCTTTGTAGTGATAGTAGCTGTATGATACACCATCATAAACTTCTGGAATTTGCTCATACACACCGTCAAAAAACGATAAGTAAACCAATACACCACCGCGCTCATTCAAATACGAATCCAGATCAGGAACTTGTATGGTTGTCGAATCAGCTTTACCGTCCTTAGTTCTTATCCATGAACTTTGCGGTATGGGTTTTGAAAATACGGTTTTGTTTGCAGGCGTTATATATGTTTTTTTACACGATGCAAAAAATATCGCCGCTATAACGATGCCTAAAATTGGGAAGAGTTTTTTCATAGTTGTTGCTTTTATAAAAACTTAGATGATAAGTAAACGCAAAGGTTTAATCTTTAGTTTGACTATTTTTTTAAAGATTGTTAGATCTTATTATATGTAGACGATATTATTGGCAAAAGGTGTCGGCCAAAATAAAAAAAGCCTCCCGGTTGGGGAGGCTTTTTTGTTATCAGATGAGCTGATTAGTTCTGCTCTTCCTGTTTAGGCTTTTTGCCTGTTTTTTTTGCGCTTATCTTGATCTCGTCGGCTTCTTTATCATAATCAACTATCATGGTCTCGCCATCAGTTAATTCGCCTTTTAGTATCTCTTCAGCAATCGGGTCTTCTAGGTATTTCTGAATGGCACGTTTTAACGGACGTGCACCAAATTGCGAATCATAACCTTTTTCGGCAATGAATTTTTTAGCGCCTTCGGTCAATTCAATTTTAAATCCTAAGCTGTGTACGCGGCCAAACAAGGCTGCCAGTTCAATGTCAATAATTTTGAATATCTCTTCTTCGCCCAATGAGTTGAACACGATCACATCATCAATACGATTCAAAAACTCGGGTGCGAAAGCACGTTTCAAAGCATTCTCGATAACGCCTCTTGAGTGAGCATCAGCATTTACAGCTTTAGCATTGGTTGAGAAACCTACACCCTGGCCAAAATCTTTTAACTGGCGTGCGCCAATGTTTGAGGTCATGATGATGATAGCGTTTCTGAAATCAACTTTACGGCCTAATGAATCAGTCAACTGACCTTCATCCAATACTTGTAACAGGATGTTAAATACATCAGGGTGCGCTTTTTCTATCTCGTCCAGCAACACAACCGCATATGGTTTACGACGAACTTTCTCAGTTAACTGACCGCCCTCTTCGTAACCTACATAGCCCGGAGGCGCTCCTACTAAACGAGATACCGCGAATTTCTCCATGTACTCGCTCATGTCAATTTGTATCAGCGCATCCTCAGTATCAAACATAAAGCGGGCAAGTTCTTTAGCCAGTTCGGTTTTACCAACACCGGTAGGGCCCAGAAATATGAATGAACCAATTGGTTTTTTAGGATCTTTCAAACCTGCACGGGTACGTTGTATAGCGCGAGCCAATTTTTTAACCGCGTCATCCTGACCGATGATCTTCTCACCGATCTTTTCAGACATGTGCAGCAATTTCTGGCTATCAGCCTGGCCAACTTTCTGAACCGGGATACCGGTCATCATAGATACCACTTCGGCAACGTTCTCTTCGGTTACGGTATAACGTTTTGATTTAGTTTCCGCCTCCCAGGCAGCTTTAGCCTGGTCCAATTCCTCTAACAAATGTTTTTCGGTATCGCGCAGTTTGGCTGCTTCTTCGTATTTCTGGCTACGAACAACTTTATTTTTCTCAACCTTAATAGCTTCTATCTTACTTTCAATATCCAAAATTTCCTGCGGAACATGGATGTTGGTTAAGTGCACACGTGAGCCTGATTCGTCCAAGGCGTCGATAGCTTTATCCGGTAAAAACCTGTCGGTGATGTAGCGGGTAGTTAAATTAACGCAAGCTTCGATAGCCTCATCGGTATAAGTTACACCGTGGTGCTCTTCATATTTTTCTTTAATGCGGTTCAGTATCTCAACGGTCTCAGCAGGCGTAGCCGGCTCAACCATTACTTTTTGGAAACGACGGTCTAAAGCACCGTCTTTTTCAATGTACTGACGGTACTCATCTAAAGTAGTGGCGCCAATGCATTGTATCTCGCCACGTGCCAGGGCCGGTTTAAACATGTTTGATGCATCCAATGATCCTGAAGCACCGCCCGCGCCAACAATAGTGTGGATCTCGTCAATAAACAAGATCACATCCGGCGATTTTTCCAGCTCGTTCATCACGGCTTTCATACGCTCTTCAAACTGGCCACGGTATTTAGTACCTGCAACCAGCGAAGCCAGATCTAAAGTAACTACACGTTTGTTAAACAATACGCGAGATACTTTACGCTGAACAATGCGCAATGCCAAACCTTCGGCAATGGCAGATTTACCAACACCGGGTTCACCTATTAATATAGGATTGTTCTTTTTACGGCGAGACAAGATCTGCGATACACGCTCGATCTCTTTCTCACGACCAACGATAGGATCCAGTTTACCATCTTCAGCGGCGCGTGTTAAGTCGCGGCCAAAGTTATCCAGCACCGGTGTTTTTGATTTAATATCAGATACCTTTTTAGGCTGATTGAATGGCTCTTCTTCTTTAAAATCATCATCGCCGCCGGTTGATGAACCAGGCATCTCGTCGGTGATGTTGTTTTTATGCGCTTCTACTTCGCCTTTAAATATCTCGTAATTAACGTTGAATTGCATCAGTATTTGCGATGCTATATTATCTTCATCGCGCAAAATAGACAGCAACAAATGCTCGGTACCTATTACGTCGCTTTTAAATATTTTAGCTTCAAGATAAGTTATCTTCAATACTTTTTCGGCTTGTTTGGTTAGCGGAATGCTGCCAATATGTACATTGGTGCCAACGGTTCCCTTCACAGCGTCCTCAACAGAACGGCGCAGTTTAGCTGTATCAACAGCCAACTCCTTCAATAATTTTATGGCTACTCCGTCTCCATCACGGATCAGCCCCAATAGCAAATGCTCTGTGCCAATATAATCATGACCGAGACGTAAAGCCTCTTCCCTGCTATACTGTATCACATCTTTAACCCGTGGCGAAAATTTAGCTTCCATATATTCTCCAATTATACGTCCTAATATATCAAATTGTTTATGAGTAGCGGGACGTTTGTTTCTAACTTATCAACAATATTATTGCCAACTTTTATTCGTCCCTGTAAACAGACATTGGTATGATAATGCAATCTATTAAAACTTAAACTTTATGCAATTATTTATGGGCGAAAAAGAATTAACAATTTAACTTTTTTACAATGTAACGTTGATAACTAACTGTTTGATATGTGTTAAGCGTAAAAGTTTAACCCCAAACGGGCAATTTTTGTCGCTATAATAATCATCTGCCAGTTTAACCAGTACGTGCATGACAGATTGACCGTTGCTTTGGTTAGAGATTAATGGTTAAAGATTAGAGATTAGTTGGACAAGCGAAATATACTGTAGAGACGCAATATTTTGCGTCTCCATACCAGGCAAAAAAAATAAAATAGGCTGTAACATTTGATGGCGCGAAACGACTTATATACCTAAGCCTGAACTTAAACCACAAATTATTTTTAAATTTTTTTATAAAACTCTTGCATATACGAAAACTATCGTACATCTTTGTACGAAGATATTCGTAGAATAGAAAAAGATATGGAATTGAAACCAACAGAAAGCGAGCTGGAAATATTGCAGGTAATTTGGCGCAAGGGCCAATGCACCGTACGCGATGTGCACGAAGAGCTGGCATTAAACAAAGATGCCGGGTATACCACTACTTTAAAACTAATGCAAATTATGGCCGATAAAGGATTAGTTGAACGCGACACTAATTCGAAAACGCATTTGTATAAAGCGGTGATCAGTCGTGAGCAGGCGCAAAGCAGCGCGCTGGACAAAATTTTAGATACCGTATTTAAAGGCTCAACCGCCGACCTGGTTATCCAGGCGCTGGGCCAACACCGCGCATCGTCTGACGAGATCGATGCGATCAAAAAGTATCTGCAGCAATTTGAGCAGTAAGGATTAGATAGCAGTATAAACAGTAAAAACTAAACAGATCATGCAAAATTTGTTTTACAACATTAGCCAGGTTTTAGGCATCACAGTAGTACACTCGTTATGGCAGGGATTAATATTATTTATCCTGCTGCGTATTTTTCTGCAGGTTTTCCCGGCAGCAACTTCGGTTGTTAAGTACAAGGTGGCCTATGGTACAATAACCGCTATGTTGTTATGGTTTATGTATACGCTGTTTATGCAGTTAACGCATTACGAATGGCAAAGCACCACGGCGCTGCCACTGTCGCCAATTACCTTGCCGGCGGCCATGCAGAGTTATGCGGCACCTGCTAACCGTTACTACTTTTTAATTGCCGGCTACATGCCTTACATTACTATAGCCTACGTGGTGGGCCTGGTGTTTAACGCCCTGCGCCTGTCGGTAGCCTGGAATAGTATCTATCGCATACGCCAAAACATCACCATTGCCGATTATGCCGAACCTATGCGCCGCCTGTCAAAACAACTTAACATAAAAAAACATGTTGAGGCTGCTTTTAGCGAGTGGGTGGATGTGCCTTGCGTAACCGGTTTTGTAAAGCCCATTATATTGTTACCGTTCTCGTTGGCTACGCAGCTTAGCGTGGCCGAAATTGAGGCTATACTATTGCATGAGTTAAGCCACATTAA
The DNA here is from genome assembly GCF_059690715.1 of Mucilaginibacter sp. A3364. Taxonomy (NCBI): domain Bacteria; kingdom Pseudomonadati; phylum Bacteroidota; class Sphingobacteriia; order Sphingobacteriales; family Sphingobacteriaceae; genus Mucilaginibacter; species Mucilaginibacter sp. A3364. Next base: position 15,860 of record NZ_JCAWED010000002.1, on the reverse strand, counting down.
ACGTAACGATTACCTGTACAACTTTTTACAGCAGGTGATGGGCATTATACTATTCTTTAATCCGTTTGCACGCCTTGTAGGTAAACTGATTAGCGAAGAACGCGAGAACTGCTGCGATGACAGCGTGGTAAAGATCACCGGCAGTCCGTTTATTTACGCCCAAGCTCTTTTAAAATTAGAGGAGAATAAACAAAACCTGTGGCAACTGGCCCTTGCATCAACAGGTAAAAGCAAGTACGAATTGTTAAACCGAATTGAACGTATCATGAAAACTAAAAAACCAACCATAAATATCCGCCCTATACTAATAACTGTATTGGCGCTAACCGTTAGTGTAACCAGCATAGCCTGGCTAGATCCAAAAATTGAGAACGGTAAATTTGAAGTTAAAAAATTAACTCCTGCTATTGAGGCTATAAGTGCCCTGGCATCAGGTAACATCAGCGCTGCCGAGCCCGAGGCAGAAATAGTTAAACCAAAAGCAAAAAAACACAAACTGTTTGTACAAACCGCCGACACTACCTTTAGTAACCTTGCCGATACCATCAAGAAAAAAGGTAAATACAAGATCATTATTGAAGATGAAAACGGCGACCGCAAAGTATATAACTCGGTAGGCGAATTACCGACCCCGGTTAAGGATGACCTGAAAGCCGAAGATGCTTACAGAAGTTTCAGGTTCCCTGATTCAAACCACTATGCCCGTGTAAACAAGTTTTTTAATAGTCCTGAATGGAAAAAACAACAGGCTGATATTAAAAAACAAACCGCTGCCATGGTTAAAAAATTTGACAGCCCTGAGTTTAAGAATAAGATGAAGGCGATGGTTAAAAAATTTGATAGCCCAGAATGGAAAAAACAGCAGAAAGAAATGGTTGCCAGATTTAACAGCCCCGAATGGAAAGCCAAGCTGAAAGACATGACCGCGAAGTTTGATAGCCCTGAGTGGAAAAAACAACAACAGGAGCTGGTAGAAAAAGCCTTGGCCTTAAGCAAAAACCATGACGAAAACAGCCCCGAGTTTAGAAAGAACCTTGCCGAAATAGAAAAAAATGCTGCTGCCATAGGCAAACAATTTGACACGCCTGAGTTTAGAAAACAAGCCGAAGAGATGGGGAAAGACGCCGGTAAAATGGCCGAGAAATGGGTGAAAAGCAAAGAATTCCAAAAGTTTCAAAAAGACATGGCGAAGTTTGGCAAAGACATTGGCGAAAATATGGCCAAGCAGTTCAATAGCCCCGAATGGAAAAAAGCCATGAAGGAAATAGAGAAAACTGCAAAAGAGGCAGTCAAAGAAGCTGAAAAAGATGAAAAGGCCGAGAAAAAAGAGCAGACCGAAGCTGTGGAAAAAGCTAAGGAAGCTGAAAAAACCGAAGCTGTAGAAAAAACAGAGAAAGTAGAATAACCCAAGCGATATTTTAATACCAGATCAGTTAGTACCTAGTTAATTACGATGAATAGGCCCGCGCAAGCGGGCCTATTTTTTTGCCGCTTCTGCGCGTAGTGCTACGGCCAGTTCGCTTGCTTCGGTAACCATTTTTACGATATAGCCTTTTTTGTTGATGATGAAATGGGTTGGGGCTACTTTTGAATGCATAACATCGTAAATAAAATGCTCTTTATCGGGCACGCATGCATACTTAAAGGGTGTGTCTTTTAAAAACGCTTTAATAGGTTTGGCTTTATCGGATAATAAACTCACAAATAGCACGTCTTTTCTATCCTTATAATCTGTCATCATATTATGAAGCTCTGGTATCTCTTCGCGGCAGGCCTGGCAGGCCAGGAACCAGGTTTTTAGCACCAGTATTTTACCGGCTGTATTGGCCGATGTATAAACGTTGCCGTTTAAGTCGGTAAACTTAAAGGCGGGCATTTTGTTGCCTTCGCGTTTGTATTGATTGTAGTAATTTTCACCATATTGAGCTACGGTCTCTTTCATGTTTTTCGTTACGCCGGCCGGTATTTTATATAACTGGTAAATAGTGGCTCCATTTAATTTTTCAACAAGCGGCAGGTAAATTCCTGTCGACATGGACTTTAAGAAACTGGCTTTGTTTATCGTTTCGCCTTTGGCGTTATAGGCTTTGAAATCTTCTGAAAGACGTAGGTAATCTTGCTGGTAATAAGCATAGCTATCCCAGTTTTTAAGTATTGAAGCGGGCTGTTGAACAGGTTTTCCGATCAGCTTAGTTTGACCATTGGCTACAGAAACTGAAGCCAGAAGGCAGCATGCAAATACTAGTGCTTTCATAATTCAAGGTTTGGTTGTAATAAATTTAACAAATTTTCTAATTAGAAACACAGCTTGCTTTTTTTATGTTTATCATTTGACGCGCTAAGTAATTTAGTAATTTAGTGTCGTAAAAAAACGCGAACACCCATGCTTCAAAAGCTCAGTATAAGTAATTACGCCTTAATTGATAATCTTGAAATTAGTTTTGATAGCGGGCTGAACATCCTCACCGGCGAAACCGGTGCGGGTAAATCAATTATACTGGGTGCGCTGTCGCTGATATTAGGGCAGCGGGCCGAAAGCCGATACTTTTTTAATCAACAAAAGAAGTGTGTTATTGAGGGATTGTTTAAGATAGGCCAGTTTCATTTAAAAGCTTTTTTTGAGGATAACGACCTGGATTACGAAGCCGAAACCGTTTTACGCCGCGAGATATCGGCCGATGGCAAATCACGTGCTTTTGTGAACGATACCCCGGTTACCCTTAATATTTTAAAAGCATTGGGCGAAAAGCTGATCGATATCCATTCGCAGCATGCTACCATGGAGATCAACGATGCCGAGTTCCAGTTATTGGTGGTTGATTCGGTAGCCAAACACCCGGAGTTGCTTAGCGAGTATCAAACCAAATACCGCGCTTACAAAAAGGCCACAACCCAACTACAACAGTTAATAGAAGAAAGCGACAAAGCCAAAGCCGACCTAGATTACTACCAATTCCAGTTTGACGAGCTGGAAAAGGCCGAGCTTGCCGCGGACGAGCAGGAACAAGCCGAGCAAGAGCTCTACACCTTGAACAATGCCGAAGAAATTAAGCGCAACCTTTTAGGCGCCAACTACCTGTTACAGGATAGTGACACGGCCGTACTGGCGCAACTGCGTGAGGCCGGTCAGCAATTGGGTGCCTTGGCCAAATTCAATCCGCAAATTGAAGAATTGCAGGAGCGACTGAACAGCACCCTTATTGAACTAAAAGACATAGCTGCCGAGATTGACACCCTGGAGCAGCAAACCCATACCAATGAGGCCCGCGCCGAGGAGATAAACACGCGTCTGAGCCTGATCTATAACCTGCAAAAGAAGCATCGCCTTAGCAATAACACGGAGTTGCTGGCTTTGCAGGAAGAATTATCAGGCAAAATACAACAAGCCGTTTTTGGTGATGAGGCTATTGAGAAACTTCAAAAGCAATTAGCGGCTGATAAGAAGGAACTGGAAGAGTTAGCTACTAAACTATCGGCCAACCGCACCAAAGCTATACCGGCTATTGAAAGCCAGGTATTGGCTACCCTGGCCGAAATGGGAATGTCAAATTCTGCCTTAAAGATCGAGTTATCGGCGTTGAATGGCTTAGGTGCTAATGGCGTGGATCAGATCAAATTCCTGTTCAGCGCTAATAAAGGACATGCTTTGGCCGAGATGAGTAAAGTGGCATCGGGTGGTGAGTTGTCGCGATTGATGCTGAGCATTAAATCACTTATTGCTAAAAACACGGCCCTGCCTACCATTATTTTTGATGAGATAGATACAGGCGTATCCGGCGAGGTAGCGCACCGTGTGGGAGTAATTATGGAAGGCCTGGCGCAAAACCTGCAGGTTATCACCATCACCCACTTACCGCAAATTGCCAGCAAGGGCCAAAGCCACTACTTTGTTTACAAAGACGACCAGGCCGCAACCACTTACACCCGCATCAAGCAACTGGATGATAACGAACGGGTATTAGAGATAGCCAAAATGCTAAGCGGCGACAATCCTGGCGAAAGCGCGCTGCAAAACGCCCGCGAATTATTGGCTTAAAAATTAAAAACTACATTAAGGTGCGCCACTTTTAAAGTGGCGCACTTGGCGCACCTTTATTTTATAAGTGGTTGATTGTTAATTTTTTATGCAAAAAAGCGGCGCAATGCGGCGCACCCTTCTTGTTTTTTATTTATTTGATAATCAATAAGTTAATTATTGCTTGTTGTTGATGCTTGTAAAAGTGGCGCACCCCATTTTTAACAATTTTTCGCTCGTTTGCAACGAGTGATTAACGTGGTGCCGCGATTACATCGCTACACCGCGCCTATTTGCATTTCGCAAAAAATATCCCTAAACTTAACCTGTCGTATTTTAACTGATCGACTTTTATTGGCTAATGAAGAAATTAATAGGGAGCTGTTTATTAATGGTTTGGGCTATTTGTGCGTTTGCGCAGCAGGATACGGGCCGTTTTATTCGTAAAGATACTATTAATTTGCGTGGCGTGGTTTACACCGCAAACAGCACACCGGCAGCCGGCATTATCATAGCCGCCAGGCAACTCGACTTAAAGTATAATAAGCTACCCATGTTTGCCCTTACTGACGAGAACGGTTACTTCGAGTTAGAAGGCGCGCGGCCCTATGATACCTTGACTATTAACGACCCAATATATGGGCAGCATTTAAATTATTACAACAAAGGAAGCCGTTACATGGCTATTTACCTGCCGGTAGAAAAAGTTTTCGACATGAATTCAGACAAGCCTTTACTGGTTTCCGCTACGCGTAGAACGCCTAAAACTATACCCGGCTTTAAAATTTACGATTACGAAGCCACTACCGAACCCACCGGAACGGGTGTTGAAGCGCTGCCATCATACCCCGGCGGCGATGCCAATTTCTTCGCTTACCTTAAAACCCGACTTTACTATCCGCCGAAGGCGATTGAAAACAATGTGGAAGGCACAGTTGAAGTGAGATTCACAGTTAATGAGGACGGCACCCTAAGCGCTTTTAAAATACTGAAGGGCATTGGGTATGGCTGCGATGAGGAAGTGGTTGATCTGCTGAAACGGTCGCCCCGCTGGAACCCTGCCGTACTAATGTTGCGTAGTGTGGCCACAAGGCAAACGGTTTCGGTACAGTTTAAGTTGACGGATAAGTAAATGGGGAAACTAACCTTACTTTTATTTTTAATAATCGCTTTTTGCAAAGCAGAAGCTCAGCGTGCCGCGTCAGACTCTACAATTAGCTTTGACACTATTAACGTGCGTGGTGTTGTATACGATAATTACAACCAGCCGGTTAAAGATGTGCGTATAGGCTGGAGCGGTCTCATATATCAGCAATCAGTGTATCCTAAAAGAACGGTGACCGATGACAAAGGTTATTTTGAGTTAAAAGGGGTTCCTCCTTATGAATCACTTAAAATTATTGATGATCCGCATTATTATGAGAATTACCTCCCCGTTAGAGGCAGCCGTTATATGGTTATCTATTTACCGGCCCCGCCCAAAACGCGGACACCTTTTGATAAAGATTCTGTTATATTAGTTAGCGCCCGGCGTGTAACACCAAAAGTTTTACCTGTGTTTAAGGCCAAACCTGACGGTATACTTTCTGCGCATGCTTTTATGGGGCTTCCGGCATTTAAGGACGGGGAACGTGCTTTAATAAAATACCTGAAACAAAATATCACTTATCCCGCTAACGCGGTAAAAAACAATGTTGAAGGCGCAGTGGAGATCGGCTTTTTTGTAGACAGCACCGGCACGCTTGTAAATTTCAGGATACTAAAAGGCATTGGCTATGGTTGCGACGAGGAGGTTATTAAGCAAGTAAAGAAAAGCGGCAAATGGCGCCCGATTGAGGTAGACGGAAAACTAATTAATGTTGAACAAATAGTTGCCGTACAATTTAAGTTGACGGATAAGTAAAACATCTAAAATAGGGTGTCACCCTGAGCTCCGTCGAAGGGTGAGCGTAAAGGCCTTTGCCCGCATGCTTCGACGGGGCTCAGCATGATATCTACGCACAACATTAAGAACATGAAAAACTTTCACTTTCCCACATTTTTAATAACCGCTTTGGGCTTTTGTCTTATTTTCCTGGCGGGATTTGTGACCATAAAGCAGCAGGACCTTCGCTATATCCTCGATCATGAAAAGGAGATAGCCAAGGAAGATGTTGGTCCGCATAATGGTGGGGGCAAAACTACCGCCTATTCTTTCTTCAAAAACTTTAAGGGGAAGATCACTTTTCGCAAACGGATTTTGCATCCGGGTTCGTCAATAGGCTACCACCTGCAAAACGAGCAGGAGATCTATTACATTATGGACGGCAAGGGCGAACTAAAAATGAATGGCGAGGTAATACCCGTAAGCACCGGCGACGCCCTGCTTACTTTGCCAGGCAGCAGCCATGGCCTAAAGCCGGCCGGTAATAGCGATTTAACGGTAATGATAGTTTATTAAAGCAGGATAATCCGATTTCATTCTAAACAATAATTACATACCTTTGCCCTCATTATAACAAAATAAAACAATGGCTTATAATTTATTAAAAGGTAAAAAAGGCATCATTTTCGGTGCGCTTAACGAGCAATCAATAGCCTGGAAAGTGGCACAACGTGCTGTACAGGAAGGTGCAGAAATAGTATTAAGTAACGCGCCGATTGCTTTGCGTATGGGCGAACTTAATAAACTGGCCGAAGAGTGCAACGCGCCTGTTATTGGTGCCGATGTTACTAATAACGACGACCTGACCAACCTGTTCACCAAAACACAGGAGCATTTTGGCGGTGGTGTTGATTTTATTTTACACTCGATAGGTATGAGCGTTAACGTCCGCAAAGGCATACCTTATACCGAAAACAACTATGATTTTACCCACAAGGGTTTTGATATATCGGCTTTAAGCTTGCACCGTGTATTGGCAACCGCCATGAAAATGGATGCCATTAACGAGTGGGGATCTGTAGTAGCTTTAACCTACATCGCTGCACAACGTGTATTCCCTGACTATAACGACATGAGCGATAACAAAGCGGTGCTGGAAAGCATTGCCCGCAACTTCGGTTATTTCTACGGTACCAAAAAGAACGTACGTATCAATACCGTATCACAATCGCCAACCCGCACTACCGCTGGCTCGGGCGTTAAAGGTTTTGACGGCTTTATTAACTATGCCGAGAAGATGAGTCCGCTAGGTAATGCATCTGCTGATCAATGTGCAGATTACGTAACCACCCTGTTCTCTGACCTTACCCGCATGGTAACCATGCAGAACCTGTTCCATGATGGTGGATTCTCTTTCACCGGAGTGACTAAGGACATTATTGAGCAAATGGAGAAGTAGTTGATTTCGAATTTCGGATTTTTAATTTCGGATTTATTTAATAACAATAAAGGCTGACGATCATCGTCAGCCTTTATTGTTATATCTGTTTATGTCATTGCTTCGCTATGCTCGCATTGACATATTTGGTTATAACGCCAACTCAACAGCCGGATCCCAAAACACGGTTTTAAAATCCTGTACCTGGTCGTCTTTTACTTTTATACCTTCGGCTTCCAGCATTTCCTGCATACGGTTACCGCCGAAATGGAACTTGGCGGTCAATAAGCCCTGGCGGTTAACTACCCGATGCGCAGGTACCGGCGGTTGCACATGTGTACAGGCCTGCATAGCATAGCCCACCATGCGCGATGAACCTTTAGTACCCAGGTAGCTGGCTATAGCACCGTATGATGTTACACGACCGGCCGGTATCTGGCGGGCCACATCATACACATTATCGTAAAAGCTATAATCGGGCATGGCTGGGTTTATTTAAATGAGAATTTCAGGTAATTGATATTCTTGTTATGTGCCAGGTACTTTTTCTCGTAATAGGTTTTGATAGATAACACCTCGTCGGCATACTCAGAGTTGTACAGATCGGCCGTGTTTACGTGCTCGTTCAGGTTCAGCTCTTTTATTTTTTCGGCAGTGTATTCGTACAGGCCGTCGTTATCGGTTTTCAGGTTGACGAATCCGCCCGGTTTTAATACTTCGATGTATTTATTCAAAAAGCGGGGAGAGGTCAACCGTTTTTTCTCGCGACTCAGCTGCGGCTGCGGATCAGGAAAAGTGATCCAGATCTCGTCCACTTCGCCTGCGGCGAAATAATCTGTCAGGTTTTCTATCTGCATACGCAGAAAGGCCACGTTAGGCACACCATCCTCAATCGCCGTTTTGGCCCCGCGCCATATGCGGTTGCCCTTATAATCTATCCCGATAAAATTTTTCTGCGGAAACAGTTTGGCCAGGTTTACGGTGTATTCACCTTTACCGCAGGCCAGCTCCAGCACTACCGGGTTATCGTTCTTAAAAAATCCTTTGGCCCATTGCCCCTTAAAAGGCTTGCCTGCATCTAATTGTAAAACGTTGTCGAATGTTTCTATCTCGGCAAAGCGTCTTAGTTTGTCTTTTCCCATAAACCCCTCTAAAATAGTAATGTCATTTCGACGAGGTACGAGGAGAAATCTTATACGTGCGATTTTGCAAGCGTATAAGATTTCTCACTATCGTTCGAAATGACAAATATTCTTGTTATTATATTACTTTATCCCGTAATGATCAGCCATCAACTTTTCAAACAAACCACCCGGCAACACCTTCTTCAAAGTAACTGCTATGGTTTGGCCAAGGGCGCCAACCAAATACTGGTGGCTTGGGTTTGATGATGCTACTATTTGTACCAGTTTTTTACCAATGGCGATTGGGTCGGCACCGGCGTTTTCGTCTTTTTCAATGCTGGAAACAGCTTTATCATAGTTAGCCTGCAGCGCAGCATGGTCTATAGTGAAAGGTATCTTTTCGCGGCTACCGGTAAACTCGGTCTTAAAATCGCCCGGATTAATAGTGGCCAGTTTAACACCTGTTTTTAGTAATTCCATGCGCAGGCTTTCGGTGTAACCTTCAACCGCATATTTTGATGCTACGTACATGCTTTGGTATGGCAAGCCAAATAGGCCCGCTAACGAGCTGATGTTTACTACCAGGCCGCTGTTGTTCTTCAACATTTCAGGTATTACCGCGCTGCACATGCGTACCACGCCAAAAAAGTTAACCTCAAATTGTTGTTTAGCTTTATCAACAGGCATAGCATAAGCTGGGCCTGCAATACCGTTACCGGCGTTGTTTACCAATACATCTATCTTACCTTCGGCAGCAATAATTTTTTCAACCGCGGCTTTTGCCGATGCATCGTCGGTTACATCCAGTTCAACTAAGTTAAACGGTACGCTCAGGTTTTTTTTGAGATTACGTGTGGTACCATAAACAGTGTGGCCGGCCTGGTGCAGGGCGGTAGCGCTGGCTAAGCCAATGCCCGATGATGCCCCGGTTACTAAAATTACTTTTTTCATTTTGTTGTTTATTGCCTTGGTTTTGAGTGCGGGCCAAAGATAATTAAAGCGTGGTAAATAGCCTGTTATTTGTTTTAATATGCTTGCAGGCACTTAAAATATTTGCTATTGCAACACAAACCGCTTAACCTTGCGTTAATTGATCTGATCATAATTAAACTCATAATATCTAATGCCCCTGATTCCACTGCCGCAAAATGAGCTTGAAAGATTGGATGCTCTCCAGTCATACCACATTTTTGATACGGCAGAAGAAAAGGATTTTGATGACCTTACTGCCCTGGCATCAGCCATTTGCCAGATTCCTATAGCGCTTATTACGTTTATTGATGAGAAACGCCAATGGTTTAAATCGCATCATGGTACACCCATTAACCAAAATTTGCGCGAACTTTCATTTTGTACACATGCCATCGCCGCACCCGAGGATATTATGGTGGTGTCGGATGCTACGAAAGACGGCCGCTTTGCCGATAACCCTATGGTTACCGGGCCAACAAAGGTTGTTTTTTACGCAGGTGTACCGTTGGTTAACGAAGATGGTTACGCACTGGGTACCCTTTGCGTTATCGATCAGCAGGTGCATACGTTTACCGATTATCAAACGGATGCTTTAAAAGTATTAGCCAGCCAGGTGGTTGATAAACTAGAACTGAGACGAAAAGTAATGCTGCTTGAAAAGGCCAACCAGGAGTTACTGAGCTCCAATATCCTTAATCAAAAATTTGCAGCCATGGCTGCGCATGATATTAAAAACCCTTTGAGCAGTATTCTGCTTACCTCCCAGGCTTTAAAAATCAGGCACGAAAAAATGCAGGAAGAATCATGTCTGCGGCTGATAGATCTCAATATTACTTCAACCAAAAATCTGATGGTTATGGTTGACGAGATGCTCGCTTACTCTAAATCGCCTTCATCCTTATTGGTTAATAAACAGGAGTTTCAACTAAACAGCCTGTTAAGCCGGGTAGTAGCGATGTTGGTGAAACCGGATTGTATTACTATCGCGCTACCTGACGGAGTGCATCAACTATCCATGTCGGTAATAGCCTTCGAGCAGATCATACTTAATTTACTGAGCAATGCCATCAGGTATAATGATAAAGAGCAAGGGTTTATCAAACTAAGTTTTACCGAAGACGAAAACTTTTATCATTTTGAAGTAAGTGATAATGGCATTGGCATAGCAGCCGAATACCACGATAAAATATTTGGCAATAATTTTACACTAAAAATTACTGATCGCTATAACGAAAAAGGCAATGGCATCGGCCTTTCTACTGTAAAAGATCTTATAACTGCTTTAGGGGGAGATATCACCGTCCGCTCAACACCCGGCCAGGGAGCCACGTTTAAATTCAATATCAGGAAGTAAGGCTTATTTACCCTTTTGCAAAGCCTGGTATTTCATACCGTTGGCGGGGTCGGCTTTCATGAGGGTGTTCATGGCGTTTAGCCGGTCCTGGTTGCTTGCGTTGCTGTAGATATTGATCAGCTCATCGCTTTTAGCTGCAAAGAAAACTAACGGGAAATAAGCACCCAGCCGTTGTCGATCTACTTGAGTCAGCGACGGTAGCAAGGCATCAATCGCCTTACGACCCTTGCTCATGTTATCAGCCATTACATCTAAACCGTTACGATGATAGTTATACATCAGTTCGCGCAAAGGCGTGTAAGCTTTATTGTTCAGGTTTTCTGATAACCAGTAACGGTTGGTGTTGCTGTCGAAAGCTTTCCAGCCTTTATAGGTTGAAGTTTGGGCATTGCTCACCACGGTTTGCGCCAGGTTAAAGTAAGGGGTTCCGCCTAGCTTCGAGAAACTATCATAATCAGTACCGGCAATTATATATGCATAAAACGCCATTACCGATCCCAGGTTTGACTGAAAGCGCTGATCGGTATAATCAATGGTTTGGCCTTCGTTGTAGATGAAATCAAAGTCCTTATCGTTAACGTTAAGCAGGCTGGTACTATAAGTAGCATTAAATACCGGGCGCGATGATTGTACCTGAAGCTCGGCGCTGAAATTGCTGCCGCCATCCCAATTGGTAATGTTTAACACAAAGTTGCATTCTATGCGCTCGTTAGGTGCAATAGGGTCGCTTATCCATTTGCGGCCATTCAAAAAATCCTTCATCGCGGTTTCCAACGATTGGAAAATGCGTTTATTGGTAGTTTGTATTTTGGGCGATAACACGGTTACGCGCGCGTTCAGATCCTGCGCAGCAGTAACAACACTTAAACAACACAGCAGGATACAAACGTTTAATGCCTTCATTTTTTTAAGGTAGCTATAATTTTGGCGCAGATGTCGCGGGCAACTTCTTCTTTGGTTTTAAGGGAGAAGGTGGTTTGTTGCAGGTCGCTGTCAATAATGGTTATTTTATTGGTGTCGCCTTTAAAACCGGCCCCGGTATCGTTCAATGAATTTAGCACAATAAAATCTAAATTCTTCCTTTTTAATTTATCTGTGGCGTTTTGTTCCTCGTTGTTGGTTTCAAGCGCGAAGCCTACCAATAGCTGACCGGGCTGCTTTTTGTCGCCCAGTGTTTTCAATATGTCGGTAGTTTTTTTGGTTTCGATGGTGAGAGAAGAGCCATCGTTCTTCTTTATTTTTTGCGAAGCGACAGTAACCGGCGTGTAATCGGCCACGGCAGCGCTCATCACACAAATTTGTGACGATGCAAAGTTATCTTCGCAGGCCTGCAGCATTTCAGCAGCCGAAGTTACATCAATACGTTTTACGGATAGGCGTTTACTTTTTTGCGCGGTAGGCCCGGCAACCAACGTAACATCTGCACCCAGCGACGCCAACTCGTCCGCGATAGCGAAACCCATTTTACCCGACGAATGATTGCCAATGAACCGAACAGGATCAATAGCCTCATAAGTAGGGCCGGCGGTAACCAATGCTTTATAATTAAGCAAAGGCATTTTCTGGCGGATGTCGGCATTCAAAAATGCTACTATCTCTTCAGGCTCGGCCATACGACCCTCGCCCTGTAAACCGCTGGCCAGTTCGCCGTTACCGGGCGGGATTAGGATGTTGCCAAAACCCTGAAGCTGCTTTACATTATGCGTGGTAGATTCATGCTTCCACATGTCCAGGTCCATAGCCGGGGCAAAGTACACCGGGCATTTGGCAGATAGGTAAATTGCAGTAAGCAGGTTATCGGTAAAACCGGTTGCCATTTTGGCCAGGGTATTGGCACTAACCGGGGCAATCAGCAGCAGGTCGGCTTTAAGGCCCAGTTCAACATGGTTATTCCATTCGCCGGTTTCGGGTTTGAAATAATCTGTAAGTACCGGTTTTTTGGATAGGGTTGATAAGGTAAGCGGCGTAATAAAGTTGGTAGCATCGGCAGTCATTACCACCTGCACATCGGCCCCTGCTTTAACAAGCAGCCTTACCAGGGTAGCCGCTTTGTAAGCAGCTATGCTTCCGCACACACCTAAAACAATGTTTTTACCCTCAAGCATGGTGGTAAATTAAAAAGTAAAAAGTCAAAATTCAAAAAAAGGTTACCCTTGTTTTTAAATTTTGACTTTAAGATTTTGAAATAAAAGAAAGGCTTATGCCTCTTCTTTACTTGGGTTGCGGTGGTAAACCTTACCTTCTAAAAATTCCTGAACGGCTACCAGGGTAGGTTTAGGCATTCTTTCGTAATGTTTTGATATTTCTATCTGCTCGCGGTTTTCAAATATCTCTTCCAGGTTATCGTTTGATGATGCAAACTCCGAAAGTTTAGAGTGTAACTCTTCTTTAATGTTGTTTGATATCTGGTTAGCCCTTTTAGCCATAATTACCAGCGATTCATAAATGTTGCCTGTTTCCACATCCAGTTCGCGTAAGTCGCGGGTAACAGTGCTGTTTGCTACAGCCGGCTTGTTAGTTGGGTTATTATTACTCATATCCAATATTATTAATTTGGTATTTTTCTATGTATGTCCATCTTAACAGATGGGGTTGGTCCTTGTACGGTATCTTTATTAGCCAGTTTGCGGTAAAACTTCTCGTCTTCGGCAGCGCGGGCCATGATCAGTTTCACTTTACGTATACCATCCTGGCTTTGTTTCTTCAAGTCAGCATTTTCAACAGCATATTTACTTGTAGGGTATTTCTCGGTAAACTGATCGGCAAAGGTAATGGTTTGATTATAACGATCTTCCTGGCGTATTTCGCGGCTTTGATGAGCGTATTCGTACTGTGCTTTAACAGTCAGGTAGTCTAACTCTTCGGCATATTTAGTATCCGGGTAATCACGCAGCGTATTACCGAAAGCTATAACGGCGGCCTGGTAGTTACCTGTGATGAAATACAATTTCGCGTTAGCATAAGCCTTTTCTTCCAAACGGTCGCGAAGGTTTTGTATCAGCTTGTTGGCTTCCGCTACGCGGTCGCTTTTTGGATAAAGGTTGATAAACAGTTGCAGCGCTTCAATTGATTTTAGCGTATTAGTTTGATCAAGCGAGAATATCGGCGCTTCTAAATACAAGCAATAGGCCGATAAAAAACGGGCCTCTTCGGCACGCGGACTGCTTGAAAAGTTTTTAGCAAACTCCTTAAAAAAGTAGCTGGCCGCGGTGTAGTCTTTTATTTTATAGGTGGCATCGGCATTATAAAAGAAAAGATCCTCGGCTGCTTCCTGACCACGGTAACGGGTAAGCAAAGGCTCAAATAAACCCAATGCTTTGGTGTATTCCTTTTTATTATAAAGCCTTACAGCCTCCTGAAATTTCTTTTGATTATCGTTACTCGCTTTAAGCTTTTCGTATTTGCTTTTGCAACCTGCAGCTGCAACAAGTAATACTACCAATAAGCCGGCAAAAAACGGTTTTTGTCTTTTAAACATTTTGCAAAGATAAATAATAATATAAAGTGAGTCAATTTTATTTAGTGGCTAAATATAGGCTACGCTTTTATACTATAATATATAGCGTACACCAATTTAACATCTTTTAACCTTTATGCTGCTGCAGTAAATGCGCAAAGGTATAAACGGGCCTGTAATTAAAATAGTGTAGCGCCTTAGTACTATCATACACCCGGTCAATACTTTTGGGGAAGGCCCAGCCATTATTATAGTATATAACTGCCGCCTCGGGATGGTACCTTAATATAGTATCTATAGGCTGATGCTTTATATTATATAAGTCATCCTTTCCAAACGGCGAACCGCCGGCTATATTAAACACCTCGAAGTTTTCAAAGTGGGTATGTAGTGCCAGGCGCAAAGCTTCGGCACCGTCGCGCTCATCAAGCCCGCGGTACAGGCGGTGGTTTAGTTTAAGGTTATCGCCCTCGGGCAAAAAACGGGCAACGCGGTAAACCGATGTTTGGATATGCTCTTTATAAAAGAAGTCGCGGCATAGTTGCTCGGCGGTTTGTTTGGTAATATCATATATATCGCGCGGGCGCTCCACTAATTGCTCATCTACCCAAACCGCTTTATTGGCATCCACCATCGCGTCACCATATATAGAGGTAGTACTTATGTATAATAGGCGGGGGATGCCATTTTGCACGCAGGCATTCAGCAAATTTAAAGTGCCGTTAATATTAACATCAATAAAAGCCTGGCGGGGATAACCCAGTTCATAATGTTTACCGTGTACGGCAGCAATATGTACTATAGCATCAAAACCACGGCAAACCTTTAAAACCTCGTCGGCATTGGTAATATCGATAAGCTCATCGGTAGTAGGAGCGGGCGTAATATCTATACTATATATAATATGCTGATGCTTTTTTAGATGTTCTACAACTTGCGAACCTAGCTTGCCCGAAGAACCCGTAACCAATATTTTCATGTGGATAAAGCTAGATAATTTGATTTTATAACAATTGTTTTGAAATAGATTGAAATTTTTCTCGCTAGTTTTCAGTGTGTTATTAACACTATGTTAGTTTTAAGCTGAAAATGATTTGCAGGAGTGAAAACTATGGCTACCTTTGCAGCCCGCAAACGAAGGAATGCGGTTGTTATTTGAAGATCGGCACTGAAAAAATAAAAGTCAAAAAAGTTAAAATTTAACTTGACGATAAAATAAAAAGTGCTACCTTTGCAGCCCGCAAACGAAGAAAAAGCGGGAAGTTCTTAAAAAGGTTAAAACAAAGGAAAGTGAAGCGAAAGCGACACGATGGATAAACGAAAGTTAATCATCACCGGCGAAAAAAATAAAAAATTATTTTTTGCAAAAGTAAAAAAGATTCCTACCTTTGCAGTCCCAAACAAAACGGGTCGCTTTTAGGAGCAGAGATTAAGGGAAGCCTTAGTCGAAAAACAAAAAGATCAGGAGCGATACCGGATCAAAAAAAACAAAAGAAGTCCAGAGCAATTCAGGACGGATAATTGAAAAAGCCAGACGGAAACGAAAGGCAAGAAAACAAGATAAGTTAGACCAACGCAAGAAGGTTGTAGCATATAAAGGGGTACACTGCGACAGTGTTACCAAGAAAGTTCTTTT